>CAWIFV010000012.1:0-103008 GCA_963835405.1 uncultured Actinomycetota bacterium | reverse complement strand
AGCCCGACCGCCGGGCGTGTCCCACAGTGGCTGCGCGCGACCGGTGGACGAATACCGGTGGCTGTGCGCGCCCAGTGCCGAACAAGGTGCTGGGCCGGCAGTGGTGTCCTCGCCGAATGGTGTTCCCGACACAGCCGGCGTGTATCGCTGATCCCGACGAGTGGTCGATGTCCCCGACGCCTACCCGGTCACGGAGCGGAGATCTGGCACCGTAGGTTGGATCAGGTCGCTTTCGCAGGGCCCTTCATCGAGGCGGCTCTCCCAGCGATGAGTCGCATCTCGCCTCCGCCCGAGGCCCTCATCGTTGGAGCCGATCCTGCTATCCCGTCCGGAATCCAATCCGAGGCGCGACCGTGGTCACCGGCGGCCGAGGAGCAGGCTCTGGCGGCCATGCGCGTGGGTCTCTACCCGGTCGACCGGGCGCACCCCTTGGCCAGCGGCAAGTGCGGACTCAAGGCGATTCTGTACATGTTAAGCACGATGCCCCCGTCGTGACGCCAACACCCGGTAACACCAACATCATGCGCGACGGACTCGGATGGTTGCTCCACGCCGACTCAGAGGACGAGTGGGCCTCCCAGGTACAACGCCTGCTCGATGACGACGAGCTGTGGGACAGGCTGAGCACCTCCGCACACCGACGCGCGCGTCAAGGAGATATTCGCTTCCAGGTCTGGGCGCCGCGGGTCGCGACTCGGGTGCTGGAGCGCGCTCACCGTCGACGCTGATGTGCGGGATCGCCGGCTATCTCGACGCACAGTTACCTCCACCACGACAGCGTCATCGAGCGACAGCTCGCAGAGCCCCAGCATCGCGGGCCGGACGCTGAGGTCTGGTTCGGCAGCCATGGCGGTGTCATCGGGCAGACCCGGCTCTCGATCATCGACCTCGTCAGCGGCGACCCACCGATCACGAACGAGGACGGGACGATCGGTGCGGTCCTCAACGGCGAGATCTACAACTTCCGCGAGCTGCAGGTCCAGCTGCGAAGAGCGCGGTCATCGACTTCCCCACCGCGGCGACACGGAGGTTATCGCGCACCTGGCCGAGGAGTCGCCGACCGGTCGACGTGGCGTCGCGGCTCCACGGCATGTTCGCCTTCGCGGTGTGGGACACCCGACGGGCAGGCTCGTCCTCGGTCGGGATCGGTTCGGCAAGAAGCCGCTGTACTACTGGGCGACGGCGCCGCCTGGTCTTCGCCTCCGAGATCAAGGCCGTTCTGGCCCACCCAGGTGCCGGCGGACCTCGACCGGAGGTGTTGCCCCCGTACCTCGCCTCGGCTACGTGCCGTCGCCGCAGACCTTCTTCCGGGGCTTCCGCAGCCTGCCACCCGGCACGTGCTCGTCGCTGACCGGTCGGCCACCGCGCTCACCTGCTACTGGGCAGCCGCAGGTTCCCGGAGCGCGCGATGTTGCCTCCGTGACCTGCGCTCGACGAGGCGGCGCGCGACGGCCGCCGCGCCTCCGGGAGCGCGTCGAGCGGCGCCTCGTCGCCGACGTACCGCTCGGGCGTTCCTGAGCGGCGGCGTCGACTCGACCGATCGTCGGCACTGATGGCGAGGTGCCCGCGAGGGAGCCGGTGCGGACCTTCACCATCGGCTTCGAGGACACCCGAACTACGACGAACCTCCCTACGCTCGGCCGTGGCCGACCGCTTCGGCACCGAGCACACCGAATTCGTCGTCGCACCCAGTGCTGTCGACCTCGTCGAGCGCCTCGTGTGGCACCACGACCAGCCCTTCGGCGACTCCAGCGCTGTCCCCACGTACCTCCTCTCCCAGCTCACCCGCGACCACGTCACGGTCGCGCTCTCGGGCGACGGCGGCGACGAGCTCTTCGCCGGATACGAACGCTTCGCTGCCGGCCGCTGCGGACCGCTACCGCGGGCCCAGGCTCGCCGCGCCCTGCGACGCGGGCTCCACGGGCGGCCGCCTCTTACCGTCCGAAGTGTCCGCTAAGGCGTCCAGCGGTTTCTGCGCCCATGCCGATGTGGATTACCCGTGCTTTTTGGCGTGGATCAGCTACATCCCGGACGCCGCACCGGTCAGTCCCGGCTGCCCAGCGGGGGCCGCTGGGGACGTGACGGACTACCGCGGCGATGGGACGCCACCGAGGTGCGGCCCCGCTTGGACCGGCTCCTTCACCTGAACCTCCGGACCTACCTACTCGACGACCTGCTCGCCGAAGGTCGACCGCATGTCGATGGCGCATGGCCTGGAGGTGAGCACCCCTTCCTCAACCACGAGCTCGTCGAATTGGGCGCTCCGGCTGCCCCCGGACGAAACGCGCGGGTCTGAGCCTCAAGCGGTGTCTCCAGGCAGGATGGCCGCGGACCTGCTCCCACGGAAATCCTCAGCCGGCCCAAGCGCGGGTTCGGCGTGCCGCTCGACCGGTGGTTCCGCGAGGACCTGCAGGCTTATATGAACAGCACGCTCGGAGCACGTGACGCCCGGGTACGGCGGCATGTCGCCGCCCCGGCACTCGACGCGCTGCTGGCGGAGCATCGCGCCGGCCGCCCACGGGCACGCGATCTGGACGCTGCTGACGCTCGAGGTGTTCCTCCCCAGCATGGCTGGTGAACACGTAGGCTGGCCGCGGACAAGCTGGACGATCGGGAAGCAGTCGCCCATGACCTCGACCGCCGAGCCCGCGCGCCGTCTGCACCCCGACGAGGGGACGTCGCCGGGCCACGTCGCCCGGACGAGGCAGCTCGCCCGCTCGGCAGCCGCAGTAGCCACCCGTCGGCCGATGGTCACCGTCGTCTCGGTCGCGCTGTTCGTGCGGCTCGCCGCCGCGCTCGTCCTCTGGAGCCGCGGCGGCTACACGATCCCGGACGAGGGCCAATACGTCGAGCTCGCGCGGTACGTCGCGTCGGGACGCGGGGCCGACGCGTGGGCTCATGGATACGGCCAGTCGCTCTACGACAGCACCTACGCGTTCAGCGGGCTGCTCACCGACCTCTTTCGGATCCTCGGACCGCACCGGATCCTCGGCCAGCTGATAGCAACCGCCTTCGGCGCGGTGACCGCCGGCGTCGCCGCGTGGCTCGCTCGGCGGGTAGTCACCTCGGGCTGGGCACTCGCTGCCGGCCTCCTCGTGGCGCTGGTCCCCTCACAGGTGCTGTGGTCATCAGTCGTCCTGCGGGAGTCCATGGTGTGGGCGGCGGCCGGTGCGGTAGCCGTGGCGACCACCATCGCCGCTCGTGGGAGATCGGCGCGACAGCTGGGCGCCGCCGGCCTCATCGGCGGTGCTGGGCTGATCGCTCTCGGCTTCCTCCGCGAACAGACCGCCTTCATTGCGGTGTGGGCGCTGCTGATCGCCATCTGCACGTTCTCCATCACCAGGCCGGTCGTCGTCCGCCTCGGCGCTTTCGTGCTCGCGCTCGGCCTCACCCTGTTCGCCGGGCTCGGGCCGCTGGGCTACGGGCTGGTGGAGACGGCGGCACCCTCCCTAGGGTTGAAGCGAATCAACCTGGGCATCGGCGCCTCGTCATCGTTCGTCGACGCGAAGCCGGTGCCGGCGACCACACCGAGCGCGCGGCCGGCCGCGCAGCCGACCACAGCGGCAGCGGGGGGCGACGTGGTGACTGCTGCGGATGGTCGGCAGTACGTCGTCGACGATTCCACCGGCGCCGTGGCACTGCACACTTTCCCGACGGGACTGGTGGCCGTCACCATCCGGCCCTTCCCCTGGGAGCCCCCGACGAGCACGACGATGCGGTTCGCCCAGCTGGAGGACATCGGCTGGGGGCTGCTCTACGTGCTGGCCGCACTCGGCGCGTGGGCGGGGCGCCGCCGCCGCGAGGTGCTCGCCTACCCGGTGGCTTTCACGATCGGCATCCTCGCGCTGGGAGCGATCACCCAAGGAAACCTCGGAACCGCGTTCCGGCACCGGGGTCAAGTGCTGTGGGCGCTGGCACCACTGGCCGCTCTGGGCCTGCACTGGCTGGTAGCGAAGGTCCGCTCCCGCAAGGCCGCTCGTCCCGCGTGACACTTCCCCCGGTCACGTACCTCACGACGGACTCCCTGGCCGAGGGCATCGGCGCCTCCCAGGTCCTTGCCTACGTCGAACGCCTCGCCGGTCGGGGCCTCGACATGCGGCTGCACACGTTCGAGAAGACCGCGCCGACAGAGGCGCTCCGGCGGCTCCTCGCCGACAAGGGCATCAGCTGGCATCCGCATCCGTTCGGGACGCTCGGAGCCCACGGAGGTCTCTCGCGGATCGTCACCGGCGCTCGCGCGGTGCGGGGAGCGGCGATCGTCCACGCGCGCAGCGATCTGGCCGCCGCCTCGACGCTGCTCGCTAGGAGCACCATTGGGTGTGGGACGTCAGGTCGTTGTGGGCCGACCAGCGGGTTGCGCTGGGCTCCCTCCGAGACGGCGGTGCCGAGCATCGCGTGCTCCGGCGGATCGAACGCGCCGCCGCGCGTCAGAGCAGTGCCGTTGTGTCCCTGACCGAGGCCGTCATCCCCGTGCTCGAACAGCGGCATGCCGTGCATCTCGCCGCGAAGACGGCCGTCATCACCACCTGCGTCGACACGACGCGGTTCGCGCCGAGCGGACGGCCGGCGACCGACCCCGTCATCGTCATGCTCGCCGGCACTCTCAACCGCTACTACGACGTTCCGCTCATGCTCCGGATGGTGCAGCGCTGGCAGCAGCGGCGGCGGGTACACCTCGACGTGGTGACACCGGGTGCGACCCCGTGGGATGAGGAGCTCGCCGGCGTGGGAGCAACCCGTTCCGCCGTCACCTTCGACGAGATGCCGGCCCGGGTGGCGGCGGCGCATGTCGGGCTCAGCGTCTGCCGGGCCGACGCGGGTGTGAGCCTCACCGCCGCGATGCCGACCAAGATCGGCGAGTTCCTCGCCAGCGGGCGGCCGGTCGTCGTGAACGCGGCCCTCGGCGACGCGGGCCGGCTCGTCCACGAGCACGGCGTCGGCGTCACGCTCGACCCGGCCGACGATCTAGACGAGGTGCTCGACCGGCTGGACGCGCTGCTCGAGGATCCGGAGACCCCGAGTCGCTGCCGTCGGCTCGCAGAGACCCACTTCGACCTCGACCGGGCCGTCGATCGGCTGATCGAGGTGTACGCGCGGCTCAGCAGCTAGAGACGGACGACGTTCGGGTAGCGCCCACGCAGGACGTGCCTCGTGTCGAACACCAGCGGTGCGGCGGCCGCGACCGCGTCGAAGTCGATCGCGCGGTGCGGAGTCACCAGCACCACCATGTCGACGGCCGCCAAGGCCCGCGCCTCGATAGGCACCGATTCCAGCGTGGTGTCGCCGATGGCGACCGACGAGACATGCGGATCGTGGAACTCGACCGACGCACCCTTGCGCAGCAGCCCCTCGATGACCGGCACCGCCGGAGACTCGCGCATGTCGCTGACGTCGGCCTTGTAGGCCACCCCCAGCACCAGCACCCGCGCGCCCTTCAGCGCCTTGCCCCGCTCGTTGAGCAGGTCCTGCACTCGGGTGACGCAGTACGCCGGCATCGCCGCGTTCACGTCCCGCGCCAGCTCGATGAACTTCGCCGCCCCGCCGAACTGCCGGACCCGCCACGACAGATACAGCGGGTCAATCGGGATGCAGTGACCGCCCAGCCCGGGCCGGGATAAAACGGCATGAAGCCGAACGGCTTGCTCGACGCCGCCTCGATCACTTCCCACACGTCCACGCCGAGCTCGTCGCACATCAGCGCCATCTCGTTGACCATGCCGATGTTGACGGCGCGGAAGGTGTTCTCCAGCAGCTTGACCATCTCGGCGGTGGTCGGTCGTCGAGACGCGAATGACATTTTCGACCGCCGCGCCGTAGAGCGCGACGGCGGCTTCGGTGCAAGCCTCGGTCGTGCCGCCGACGACTTTCGGCGTGTTGTGCACGCCGTAGGTCGGGTTGCCCGGATCGATCCGCTCCGGGCGAGAAGGCGACGAATATGTCCTCGCCGACGGTGAAGCCGCGTTCCCAGCGGCGGCAGGATGATTTCCTGGTCGTGCCGGGATAGGTCGTGCTTTCGAGGACGATCAGCATCCCCTCGTGGCGAATCTTCATGACCTCGTTCACGGCATCGATCACGAACGACATGATCCGGGTCTTTGGTCTTGCGCAGCGGCGTCGGCACGCAGATGCTCACCGTATCGACGTCGGCGAGGTCGACGATACGAGGTGCTGGCGTGCAGCTTGCCGCTTTCGACCAGCGGCTTGATCCGCTCGGTCGGAATGTCGGGGATATAGCTGATGCCCTGATTCAGCTGCTCGACTTTGCGGCTGCTCAAGATCGACGCCGAGCGACTTTAAAACCGACCTCGGCGAACTCGACCGCCAGCGGCAGCCCGACGTAACCCAGCCCGACGACGACGACCTGAGTCGCCCCTGCCTCCGCTGCGGCCACCGCTCCAGCCTAGGCGAGGCGCCTACGCCCCCGCCAGGCGGTCCGCGCCGCGGCCGAGCGCGGCAAGCCGATCGGCAAGCAGACGCAGTTCGTCCACCCCGCTCCCAAGCACGGCACGGAGCACGCCCGCCGGTTGATCAACAAGCTCCCCGGCGTACAGCTCGTCGGCTACGAGCCGGACGACGACCAGCTCCGGGTCTTCCTCCGCGGCAAGGTCACCGGCCCCCAGGCGCAGAAGATCCGCCAGATCGTCCGCCGGATCACCGGGACCTGAGCCGTCGCCGGCGGGCTACATCCGCTCCAGCCAGCGCAGGAGCGTCCGCACGCCGAACCCGGTCGCACCCTTCGTGACCTCGTCCTCGTCCGCGTCGGCGCGGGCCGGGCCGGCGACGTCGAGGTGCGCCCAGTCGTACCGGCCGGTGAACTCCCGCAGGAACAGGGCCGCGGCGATCGCTCCGCCGTGGAAGTGCCGCGTCGGGTCGGCCACGTTGCGCAGGTCGGCCACCGGTGAGTCGAGCGCGCCCCGGTAGTCCTCGACCAGCGGCATCCGCCACAGCCGCTCCCCGCCGGTCGCGGCGGCGGCGACGAGTTCGCTTGCGAGCGTGTCCGAGGCGGTGAACAGCGCCCCGTGCCGCTTGCCGAGGCCCACGCTCGCCGCGCCGGTGAGGGTGGCGAGGTCGACGACGACGTCGGGGGCGAGGCGCTCGGCGGCGTAGGCGAGGGCGTCGGCCAGGACGAGCCGCCCCTCGGCGTCGGTGTTGAGGACCTCGCTCGTGCGGCCACCGTAGTGGGTGACGACGTCGCCGGGGCGGGTCGCGTCCGCTCCGGGCATGTTCTCCGCGAGCGGGACCAGCGCGGTCACGCGCACCGTCACCTGCAGGGCGGCGAGGGCGCTCATCGCGCCGAAGACGGCCGCGCCGCCGCTCATGTCGGTCTTCATCGTCTTCATGCCGTCCGGCGGTTTCAGGGACAGCCCGCCGGTGTCGAACGTGATGCCCTTGCCGACGAGCACGACGTGCCGGCGCGCGCCCGGCGGGTTGTGCTCCAGCCGGACGAGCCGCGGCGGTCGCGCCGAGCCGCGGCCGACGGCGAGGATGCCGCCGAAGCCGTCGCGGGCGAGCGCCTCCTCGTCCCACACCTCGACGTCGAGACCGGCCGCGGCCGCGACCTGGCGGGCCTGCTCGGCCATCCACTCCGGCGTCTTCTCCAGCGACGGGGTGTTGGCCAGGTCCCGGGCGAGGTGGACGGCGGAGACGGCGGCGATGGCCCGGTCGAGCGCGGCCTGCGCGGGGGCGAGGTCGTCGACGACGAGGGCCGCGCGCGCCAGCTTGACCGGCGTGGGTTCGCTCTTGCGGGTGAACGCATAGGAGCCGAGGCCCAGTGCCTCCGCGACCGCTCGGACGCCCTCGGCGTCGCGGCCGAAGGCGAGCGTGGTGGCGAGGGACTCGGCGGACTTCGCGCGCCGTACGACGACAGCGGCGGCCGTGCGCAGCGCGGCGTGCGATCCGTCGCCGACGCCGGCGAGCAGGACGGTGTCGACACCCTTGCGCCCGACCGGGATCGCCACGACCTCGCCGGGCTCGCCCTTGGCCTCCTCGCGGGCCAGCGCCGCCCTGGTGTCGATGTCGAGCGTCGCCAGGACCTCGGCGCCGGCGCCGACCTGCGGGCGGGTCCTGCCGGGGGTGACGGGAAGGGCGAGGACGCGGCCGGCGCGGAGCAGGGACCCGCGGGTGGCGGTGATCGTCAAAGGCACGCCGCCCATCATGTCTGCCGCCGCTGTCGTGGGCCGCACTGACCCGCGGACGCGATGTGGAACCGGTAGGGCGGGCGTGGGTCAGGCGGAGGCGGGCGGGGGCGGGTCGTCGGTGTAGCCGACGGTGCGGGTCTGCGTGGCCGGGTCGTAGGTGATCGTGCCGTGCTCGAACGGCTGCGTGCTCGTCGTGCTCGTCGTCGCGCTGCCCGGCTCGCCCGTCGTGCTCGGCCCGCCCGTCGGCGCCGCGTCGGCGGTCGGCAGGCCGAGCGGCCCGCCCGACCCACCGGCGCCGTCGTACGCCGCCAGGATCGGCGGCCGGACGGCGTGGGCGCCGAGGTCCGCCGACCAGTAGACGACCCCGGCCTGGAACGGCGTCACGGCCGCCGGTGCCGCGCCGTCCGCGCGCGGCGCCGCCGCCGTCGCACCCGTCGGGAAGCCCAGCGGCCCCCGGACGCCGCCGCCGGTCTCCCAGTAGGCCAGCGTCTGCGCGGACAGGTCCCAGGCGCCGGTGCCCGGACCGGCCACGATCCCACCGTGCTCGAAGCGCGTCAGCGTGCCGTCCGGCACGTCGACGGTGTCCGCCGTCGGGTAGCCGAGCGCGGACCTCTCCCGCCCGAGCGACACGTAGCGTTCGGCCGCTGCCCCCTGCACGGCGTGCGCGCCCGTCGCCGCCGACCACAGCAGCCACCCGTGCCGGAACCGCGCGACCCGGCCGTGGTCGTCGTGCGCGGCGTGCGCGTTGCCGGCGGGCTGCCCGAGCGGTACGGCGGTGTCGGCGAGCCTCGTCCAGCGGTCGAGCAGCGGGCCGGCGAAGGCATGCGCGGTCACCTCCCCGTGCACGAACAGCGCCCCGTGCCGGAACCGCGCCAGCCGGCCGTGCCCGCTGCGGGCCGGCCGTTCGTCGTGGGTCGGGAACCCGAGCGCGCCGCCGGGTCCGCCGAGCCGGTGGTAGGCGTGCGCGACGCGGGTGCGCAGCATCGCCGCTCGGGTGTCCGGTGACCAGGCGAGCAGGCCGTGCTGGTAGTTCTGCACCAGCCCGTGCCCGACGCGATGCCGCCGGCCGACGGAGGCACCGAGCGGCGAGGCGTGCCCGTGCAGGTGGACGTAGCGGCGCTCGACCGCGTCCCAGTGGTGCGGCAGCTCCGGGGCGCTGTGGCTTCGGGTGCGGTTGTCGGTCGCCGCGACCGTGGAGCAGTTGGCCCACTTCCACGGCGGGACGCAGGACACGGTCCGGCACACGACCGGGCCGTAGCAGGCGATGTGCTGGTTGCACTGCCCGTAGCGGAACTGGTTGCAGCACGTGTGGCGCTGGTCGCAGGTGTGCCCGGGGGCGCACCGGCACCCGCAGGTGTAGCGCCCGGGTCGTCCGTGCACGCACTCGGCGTTGCAGTCGACGTAGTACCTCGCGCCCCCGCCGCAGACGCTCGCGCGGTCGGCCTTCCACCAGCCGGCGACGAAGCTGCCCGGTGGGCACTGGTTGACGCCGTCGTTGACGGTCACGCAGAACGCCGTCCAGCCGGACGCGCAGCTCGCGCCCTCGCCGCAGACCGTCCGGTACGCCGACACCGGCCGCAGCACGTAGGTGACCGGGTCGGTCGCGAGCGCCGCCCCGACGACCGCGGTCCGGGCCAGCAGGCTGCGCCGGGAGGTCCGGCGGGCGAGGAAGGTCGCGAGCGACTCGGCGAGATGGCGGCTCACGACCGGCTCCCGACCCCGACGGAACCGAGCAGCTCGCGCACGCGCGGGGCGGCGTGCAGCCGCCGGGCGTGCGCCCCGATGACGACGTAGACCGAGAACGCGCGGTGCCCGACGTGGAAGAAGCGCTGGACGCCGGACTGCCCGGGCAGCACCCGGTGCAGCTGGCGGGGGTGGAAATCCGCCGCCCGCAGCCGCGGCAGGCCGGCGGCGGCGAAAAGCGGCGACGACGCGTCGGCGGCCGCGAACTCCAGCAGCGCGACGAAGCAGTCGTCCGCGCCGAGCCGGTCGACGACGTTGCTGCCGTAGTCGCCGCGCTCCCAGGGCAGCCGCACGGTCGCGGCGTGCAGCACCGGATGGGTGGCCGCGCCGTCCGCGGGGCGGCGGCGGAAGATGCGCACGTCCCACCCGTCCGGCTCCCGGACCGTCAGGCCGTGCGCGCGCAGCGTCATGCGAGCACCGCCAGGCCCGCGACGGTCAGGCCCGCGACCGCCAGCCCGGCGACGGTGAGCGCCTCCACGACCGCCGTGGCGCGCCGGACCGGGCGGTGCAGCCGGTCGAGCCGGTGGTGCAGGGCGTGCAGCCCGGCGGCGTCCCGCACGCCGGCGGTGGCGAGCAGCGGCAGGGCACGCGCGACCCCGAAGGTCAGGCCGACCGCAGCGCCGGCGGGGACCGACCCGGTGGCGACCGCGAGCGCCAACGCCAGCCAGGTGGCCAGGCCCGGGACGATCGTGACGACGGCAGCGCCGAGCTGCACGCCGTACCCGGCGCCGACGACCCAGCCGCGGTAGGCGGTGAGCCACTGCTCGTCGACCTGCCGCCGCCAGCCGGGCAGCCGGCCGCGGGTGTGCAGCCCGGCGGCGACGAGGGCGGCCGCGGCGACCGCCGTCACCCGCGCCGGCTCCGACGCCAGGCCGAGCAGCGCGCCGGCGCCGCCGCAGCCGGCGCCCAGCGCGCCGCCGCCGACGGCGGAGCCGGCGACGTACGCCGCGACCGTCGGCCACCAGGGCCGGCCCCGTCCCCGCTCACCGAGCGGGGTGATGCTCGAGAGCATCGACTCCCCTCAAGGCGACCAGGTCGAGCGCACGGCGGCGACCACGGCCACCGCGAGCCCGGCCACAAGCGCGGCAGTGGACAGGCTCACGTGCCGTCCCGGCCGGGCGGTGGCGGCTCGGCGGGCGTGCCGTGCGGGTCGGCGTAGAGGCTGGGGTGCCCGGGCGTGATCCCGGCGGCGGCGAGCGCGGCGTCGACGCGGCCAGGGGCGTCGGCACCCGACGCGTCCGGCGGCCGGTCGGAGGACGGGCGCGACCGGCGCGGCCGGTGCGACCGTCGGCGCAAATCCTGCCGGGCGTCGCCGACCGCCCGGTCGAGCAGCGCCGCCACCTGCGGCCAGCCCGGCGCGGTGCCCTCGCCGACGACGGTGCCGGACCGGCCGTCGACGTAGACGAAGTGCGGCGAGCCGGGAACCTCGTAGTCCTCCCACGCCGCGGTCGACATGACGAGCGGCAGGTCGGCGGGAGCCAGCCGGCGGAGCAGGGTCTCGCTCTCGCGCTCCGGACCACCGGTGACGACGACGAGGTCGGCGCCGCCGGGGACCTCGACCCCCGCGCCGAACGCGGTCCAGAACGGCTGGCAGGTCTCGCAGCCGCCGGACAGGAACGCCAGCAGCGTGTCGCGGCCGGTGCCGGCGACGGCCCACGACACCGCATCGGCGGTCAGGGTGACGCCGGTGAGCCTGGCCGCAGGCACGCCGGCCCGGCGATCGGTTGCGGGCGTCAGGGCGATGGCGACGGCGCCGCCGACCGGGCCGCCGCCGACCGGGTGATCGCCGCTGCCGGGCTCGAGGCCGGCCCCGAGCGTGTGCAGGGTGCGAAGCACCTCGCCGTGGCTGCGGAGCAGGCCGGCGACCAGGACGCCGAGCAGGGCGATGGCGACGGTCTCGGCGACGACGAGCGCGAGCAGCACGGCGCTCATCCCCGGCTCAGGGCGCGGACGGCGGGCAGCGCTGTCAGCGCGACGTAGGACAGGCCGGCGACGACGAGCGCGGCGGTGCCGACGGGCAGCACCTGGGCGGCCGTCGCGCCGGTGAGAGCGGCCGCGCGGGGCCCGAAGGCGGCCACCGTGGCCGTGACGGCGTACCCGAGGGTGACGGCGGCGTGCAGGCGGGTCGCGGGCGTCTGGGCGCCGCCGAAGCAGCCGCAACCGGCCAGCGCGCCGCCGCGGCGGCGGACGAGCAGGACGAAGCCGGTGAAGGCGAGGTACGACGCGGCGACGGCGGCCCAGGCGGGGCGCGCGCCGAGGGCCAGCGCCCAGCCGGCGACGGCGAGCTCGGCCAGGCTGGCGGCGCGGACGAGGGCGCGGCCGCCGGGCAGCCCGACGCCGCGCAGCGCCAGGCGCAGGGAGTCCGGGGCGGCGAGCTTCGTGGCCGCGCCCACCGCCAGCAGGAGACCCGCCGCGAAGGCGAGGCCGGTGACCGCAGGCACGGTCGCCACGGTAGAGAGCCGGGCTGCCGGCTGTCCGACGAATGCTGACATCCACCGCTCGAAGCACGTGGACGTGCAGCACAGGCCACGGCCCCGGGGACGTCGTCCCCGGGGCCGGGCTGGCTGCGTGGTTCTACGTCGGTGTCAGGCGACGACGCCCTTGAGGGCGTCGCCGAGCGCGGTTGCCTCGTCGGGAGTCAGCTCGACCACGAGCCGACCGCCGCCCTCCAGCGGGACGCGCATGACGATGCCGCGCCCTTCCTTGGTGACTTCGAGAGGGCCGTCACCGGTCCGCGGCTTCATGGCCGCCATGCTGAACCCCTTTCACGAGCATCCGAACGCGTAGTGGGTGCGGGCCACCATTATCCACTGTCGCCGGACATTCCGGAGCGCAGGTTCACAGGTCGCGGACCGGCTCGACCGTCGATGGCCGGTGGCGTCGTCCCGATGCGATCAGAAAAGCGCGGGCTGGTCGGCACCGCTTGCCCGGCGGGCACCCGGTGCTGCGGCGGGGCTCTGGTCGGGACGGTCGGGCTGCGCCGGCGCGGCCAGGGCGGCCGCCCGCGCGCGGATCTTCGCGTTCGGGTCGTCGCGGGCCAGGCGATATGCCACGTCCGCGCCGTCGCGCTCGGCGATGTAGTCCAGCGCCAGCCCGCGGACGGTGTGGTGCGGCCAAGTCAGTCCGTCGGCGACGAGCCGCGCCTGCGCACCCGGAGCGAGGACGTCGAGGCGGTCGAGAATGCCTGCCATGACCGCGGCGGAGGCACGGGCGGGAAGCTCGTCGCACCGGGCGCGCAACGCCGGCCAGGAAGCGGGCTCCCGGGTCAGCCTGTGGCCGGCGGCCCACCGGCGTACCGGCGGGAAGACCTCCCGCCGCGCCACCGTGGGTCCGACCGGGACCGGTTCGGCGTCCTCGACCACGCTGAAGTCGTCGAGATCGATGACGACCTCGCTGCCGGCGAACCAGTCGTCCGGACATGTCCAGTAGACGGCGTCGTCCGCCGCGACGAAGACCTCCGCGAGGAGGTCGAGTTGCTCGTCGTCGAGGATCCCCGATTCGGCGATCTGCGCCACCAGCCGGGACGAGCCGCCGTGCCACCGCCGGTCGGTGAGCAGCAGCACGGCAGTCGTCAACGACGTCGCCGGCTCGCGCTCGTGGTGTTGCTTCAGCAGCATGAACGGCTCGAACGCGTCGGCCATCGTTCGTACGGGTGGGTGCAGCACGAGCACCTGGTGCAGCGCGTCGGCCGTGGGCGCGGTCCAGAGATCCAGGAACTCGCCTTCGGGATCGACCGTGTCGGCCAAAGCGGTCACGGCGGGGACGGTAGCGCCCGTCCCGGGACGGGGCTGACTACGACACGCCGCCCTTGCCCATCGTGGCCAAAGTGGCGGAATGCACAGCGGATACGGCCGCTGCCTTTCAGCGGACAGTGGCGGACCAGCCGGACGCTGACCTGTGCTGACTCCACACCCGTGCTGACTCCACAAAAGACCGCGGGGGCGGCTCCTTTCGGAGCCACCCCCGCGGGTGGAGCGTGATGCTGGCTAGCGGACGAATGTCCCGCCTGCACCAACACCGTGACGCACCCGGTGCTTGCCGTGCACGAGCGCCCTGACGTGGTAGTGGCCACGGGTCAGGCGGAACACGTGCAGTGCGGCACGACCGCGCCGGTTGGTCTCGCCAACCCTGGTGCCCTTCGAACCGTCACGACGGTTCGCGTAGGACCAGTCAACGACCGTGTGCCGCACGTGCGGGTCTGTCCGCAGGTGACACACGAGCCGGTGCCGGCGCGGCGAGTCGCAGTGCACGACCACGCGCGCCTTCACGTAGATCGTGATGGTGTTGGACGCCAGACCGTTGGTCAGGTCCTTCACGTAGATCGGCGACCGGTTCTTGATGAACGGCCGGAACCGGAAGTGACCGTCCGAGCCGACATCCTTGACCGCCGGCCGGGCGTGACCCTTCACGAACATCTGCACCTGGTGACCCGGGGCAGCGGTACCCGAAACGGTGTGCCGGTGCGAACCGAGCTGAACGGCCTTGACAGCCGGGCTGTCGATGTGCGGCCGCTCGTTGCTGACCGGCGCCGTCCAGGTCACCGTGACCTGGTCGGTGCAGTTACCCGCCGGCGCCCCGGCCGGAGTGTCCGCAGGCTGCGAGCACTCCGCCGCTGGGCTGCCATTGCCCGGCAGGGTTGCGGTGATCGTCTCGTCGCCCTGTTCGTTGGAGTCAGTGATCAGCTCCGCCAGAACTGTGCCGTCGGGACCCGTGGTGACGACGATCGGCTCGGCTCGGTCGACGGCCCGTTGGTGAACCGACCAGGACCCGTCTCGGTGAGAGTCACGTCCTGGTTCGGCACCGGGTTGCCGTTGCGGTCGGTCACCGTCACGCGCAACCGGTGGGTGCCGCCAGCGTTCGCGGTGTCGCCACCGACGTTCTCGATGGTGACGTTGCGAGCCGGGAACGACGTCCAGTGCTTCACGCCGGTCGCCGAGCCGGAAACGTGCTCGGCAGTGGCGGTCAGCGTCTGGTCGCCCGTCACGTCCGCAGTGATGAAGAAGACGGCGTAACCGTCGTCCCCGATCGGCTGCGTCTGCGACGTCTCACCCGTGGCCGTGCCGTCGTCGTTGGTGAGAACACCGTTACCGGACGACGTCAGCGTGACCGGCAGGCCCTTCTGGATGTTGCCGTCCACGCCCTTGACCGAGACGCAGACCCGCTCGACCTGGTTGACCTGGTCGTCGGTCTCCGCCTCCCAGTCGCCACCGTTGGCCGGCGTCTTACCGAAGTTGGCGCCGAGGTTGGCATCGCACTTCTGGTTGTTCGCCGTGCCCACATCACTGGGGGTGTTGGCGTTGCCGGTCGGCTCCATGTCGATCGCGATCTTGGCGTTGGTGAGGTTGGCCTGGATCGTCCAGTACTTCAGCACCTCATCCTGCAGTGCAGCATGCGTCACCGAGTCGCCGGCGTCGGGCCCGGTGGTGGTGCCACCGTTGCCGTTGTCGTCAACCCAGGCCCGGATCGTGTCCGGTGTGGTGCTCGGGTTGGCGATGCCGGTGTAGGTGCCCGTGGCAACGCCGTTGGCGCCCGTCGTGGCCTCGGCGATGAACCCCGGAGTGGTCGTCGGGTCCGAGTCGAGGTCGTTGCCCGAGTTCGGGCCCGACACCACACGGAAGGCGACCTTCTGGCCGGACACCCCGTCGCCGAAGGCGTCCGTCACGGTGCAGGTGACAGTGTGCTGCTCACCCTGCAGGTTGCGGTCCGTCTCCGGCGTACAGGCAATGTCCGTCGGCTTACCGGTGATCGCCCACGTCTTCGTCACCGTCTCGGACTGACGACCGGTCTCGGCGGCCGGGGTGTAGCGAACGGCAGTGTTGCTGACGTCCGCGTTGCTGGCCCGGAAGTACTGCGTGCCGCCGGTGCCGTCAAGGTTCTCGACACCACCGCTTGACGTGTGGGAGTTGACATCCGTCTGGCCGTAGTGGACCTCGATGTTGTTCGATCCCTCGAACAGCTTGATCTGGAACGTCACCGCGCCGGCAGCGCCGGAGTGGAACGCCACATTCGTGTACTGGACGACGAACACCCGGTTAGGTGCAACGCCGATGGTTTGGGTCCTGATGTCACCGCTGATGCTGGTGTCCAGGTCGGACCAGAAGCCACCGATAACGCCACCGTTAGGGGCGCTCGGGTCGGGGTACGAGTCGCCGCTGCAGCAGCCATCGTCACCGTCCGGGTCGGACGGCCGGATGAAGCCATTCGAGCTCGCGAAGACACTCGTGAACGTCTGACCCGCGTAGGTGAACCCGAACGGCAGCAGGATCTGGCCGCTCACGCAGTCGTCACAGTTGCTGACGCCGCCGCTAGTCACGACATTGCCCGTTGTCGAGATGTCCTGGAAGTTGGGCGTGATGGTCGCGAACCCGCTACCAGGAATCGCCCCTGTAACCGTGTTGTTGCCCTCGGTCGTCGCCGACTCGTCGTGGAGCGTCACGCTGGCGACACCGTTGGCGTCGGTGAACACCCGCTCGTGCTGGGCGTCGCCGTTGTTGTCCGGCGTCAACGTCGAACTCGGCCCACCGGCGTTGACGGTGAAGTCGACCGGGACGTTATTGACCGGGTTGCCGGTGCAGTCGAAGGTGCCCGCCTTGTCACCGTCTGCGCCCATGTGGCCGTCGGTGACGTGCGCCGTGATGGCGTGCGCCGCCGTGGTCGGGTTCGTCGCGTCGTTCGGCTCGACGTCGATGCAGGTCGCATTGCTCGTCTGCACCCACGTCTTCGAGACCGTCACCGACTTCTCACCGCCGTCGGCGGTGTAGTTGCTGTTCGTGTCGATGAAGACGTCGATCGAGTCGGTGCCCGTCACCGTGCTCGAGTAGCTCTGCGAGCAGGTGCCGTCGGCAGCAGTGGTGCACTGCCCGATCACACCGGTCGGCGTGGTGTTGTTGCTGTCCAGGTCGTTGTTGCTGTTCGGACCGCTCGTGACCCGGAACGTGATGGCCTTGCCGCCCACCGGGTTGCCGTTCTGATCGGTCACCGTCGCGGTGATGGTGTGGTTCTCACCCACGACGTTAGTGGCGTTCGCCGGCTTGGCGTCCAGCGTGTTGACCGTCGCCGCCTGGTAGGTCTTGGTGGCGGTGGTGCCGGGCTCCGCCGGCGGGCCGGCGTCCTGCGTCCCGTTGCCATTCGCGTCGAGCCAGGCACTGATGTTGTAGGTGCCGGCAGCATCCTGGCCGGCGGTGGTGTCTGGCAGCGCCAGCGAGAAGCGGAAGTTGCCGTTGGCCTGGGTGGCACCGGAGATGCTCTTGGTGTTGGGAGCGCCGGCAGCCACGACGACAGTCTCGGTCAGCGCCGATGCGCCGTCCTCGTCGTCCGGAGCGCCGTCCGTCTCGCCTGCACTGTCACAGGCGTAAGCGGTCTCGTCCGCCGCCCCGGCCGGGCCGAACGGGTCCGAAGCAGTGCCCTCGACCGGCAGGTTCTCGGCGAACTTGATCACGTCCTGCTCGTCGGCAGTCGCCGCGGCAGTGTCAGTGCCCTTCACCGACACGCCGATCGGCGCGCTGGTGATCGGTGCGCCGTTCTGGTCGCGCAGCTTCACGGCGTAGGTGTTGCAGAAGCCGATCGACTGCGTGTCGCTGGTCGGGTCGATCGTGAACGACTGCAGGCTCTGCTCGTAGCCGGTGACGCGCGCGGCGTCACCGCTGCCCGCGCCGCCGTTGGGGACGGCCGCGACCGCGGTCACCTGCGAAGAGGTGTCCGGAGACGTGAGCGCGCAGTCGGCGCTCCAACTCTTGGTGCCGTCGGTGTTGGTCGTCGGCGAGGCGTCAGTGCCACAGGCGGTCCAGTTGGGCGCGGTCCCGGTCGGCGACGTGCTGTAGAACACGTCGACGCTCGTGACCCCGGTGCTCCCGGTGCCCGAGATGAGACCAGTGGTGTTCCCGCCGGTGGTGAACATGCCGAAAGAGCCGCCCTGATCGGGGCGACGTGATCTTGACGGGTCGCTCTCGTGCTGTCCATGAACTGGACAGCGATCGGACCGATGATGTTCGTCTCGCCGTTCGAGTCGGTCACGAACGCCCGAACCTGACCGGGGTCGTTGTCGACGTCGGCTGCAGGCGTGTAGGCGCTCTCGTCCCAGTTGAGGACGAAGGTGTCCGTCGAGCCGACCCGGGTCGCGTTGCCGATGCTTTCGAAGTTCGCGTCGGCGTCGCCGTCCTCGGTCTGGATCTGCACCGACGCGATGTTGCCGCCCACGTCGGGGTCGGTAGCCCGGACGACGAAGGCGTAAGTGCCGTCGGTGCCGTCCTGCTTGTCGGAGATGATGTTGCCGGGGCCGGAGGCCGCGGCGCTCGGGTTCAGGACGAACCCGTCGGCGGTGTCGCGTTCGCGAACCCGGTGAGCCCGGGAGCGAACGACAGCACCGTCGCCGTGACGGCGGGAAGCGCAACCATGCGCAACGCCGTACGGGACGTCTTCCTCATGCTGTTCCCTTCCTTGAGAAAAAGCTGATGCTCGCGCGCCCGGTGGCGCGACCTAGTGCCGGGCCCGGACCCCCACCCCCTCCCGGGAGAAATCACGACGAGTGGTGCCAGGCGACCTGGCGCTACTCCATACGAACGCATGGAGGCGCCCCAGGTCGCCCTACCTTCAAGCGACAAGAACCTACCGATAGGCAGGGTGGCGCTGGCAAGACCCAGTCCGCTCCGGCGTGTCCGCACGCCGCCGCCACGTGCTCGTTGGCACCCTGCTGCGGTCCGGTGTGAGCACGACAGACACCTGAGAGCGCGGGCACGGCCCGTCGCTCGGCCGGCCGACGGTGCGGCGGCCCATCAGAGACCGAGTCGATGGTGATGAACACCGTCAGATCGATAGCCCCGTGACGTCCCCGGTGCGGCTCGATCAGGATCTGGCCGACCGGAAGGGCAATGGTGGCGCCATCCGCGACCAGACTCGCCCGGATCGAAACCGGGCCCGCCGCGGGGAACGACTGGTCGAGCTGGAGGATCCCGGCGCTCGTCGCCGCGACGAACCGCGACGCGGAGGTCGACGGCTCCGCATCGGCGGCCAGCGTCGTCACTGCCGGTGGCGCCGTCTCGGTGACTGCCCCTTCGACGCTGAAGAGCGGCGCCCCGGTGAAGTCGCCGTACCAGCTGTCGTCGACAGGGGATGGCGTGACCGTCCCTGGATCGTCAGCGGCGGGAGCGCTCGGCGCGTGGCCACCAACCGGCTCGTGGCCCCACGACTCATGGGGTGCAGGGCGGGATGCAGGGACGGTCGGCGCCGGTTGAGCGGGGGTGGCGGACACGGCGGGTGTGACCTTCGCGGGAGCCTC
The DNA here is from genome assembly GCA_963835405.1 of uncultured Actinomycetota bacterium. GTDB lineage: Bacteria > Actinomycetota > Actinomycetes > JAFAQI01 > JAFAQI01 > CAWIFV01. The sequence goes on along the minus strand of CAWIFV010000012.1, from coordinate 83,853 downwards.
GCCGTCGTGGCGAGGGGCGGCGGGGTGCGGCTGCGGACGGGAGGGGTGCTCGACCATCGTCGGCGCGTGCGCGGGGTTACCCGCGGCGCCGGCGACGCCCTGGTCCACAGCAGGCGGCAAGAAGTCGCCCCTTCCCTCACTCTGGTCGTGCGACGTGACCCGGAAGCCCCCTACCACCGTCACGGCAATCACAAACAACACAATCAGGACATTGCTGCCACGGAGCGTAGCGCGTGCCAGCCGTTCGTTGGCAAGTCTCAGCATCTCGATATTTGTCAGATCTGCGTTCGGATCGGCCGTCGTACCCACCAGCAACCGCCGCAGCGCCCGCCGCGCGCGGTGCAGCAGGTGCTTGACGCTCTCCTCCGGTACGCCGAGCTCCGCGGCGATCTGCGGGAGCGGCTTCTCCTCGATCTCCCGCTTGACCAGCGCGGCGCGATACATCGGCGACAGCTGCGCCAGCGCCTCGCGCACGATCGCGGCGTCCTCGGCCCGCAGCACCGGGTCGTCGTAGGACGACTCGTCGCTGGGGTCGAACCGCATCTCGTCGAGGTCGACCAGGCGCGGGCGGCGCCGGTCGGCGCGGTAACGGTCGATGCAGAGGTTGGTCACCGTGCGGCGGCAGTAGGACAGCGCCTGCAGCTCGGACTCGAGCTCGGGCATCGCGAGGAACAGCCGCAGGAACGCCTCCTGCAGCACCTCGTCCACGTCCCGCGGGTCGTTGAGGAACCGGCGCGCGTGCAGCGCGAACGACGAGCGGTGGCGGATGTAGAGGCTGGCGAAATCGCGGGGGTCGGCGCCGACGCGCCGTTGCGGCTGGGCGCCGGGCAGGTCCTGCGCTTCGGCGCCGCCGGACAGGGCGTCCTCGACCGCCTCGACGAAGACGGGGTCCCGGGGCAACGGGAGGAGCACGAGGACGTCGTCCGACACCCAGGCCCCCCTTCCGCACGCTGCTGGACGGTTCCTCACTCGCCGGTCCCGGCAAGTGATCTTCTACTCCACTCTTACGCTCCCGCCAACGGCTGGTCGTCGGGCGAAAGGTCAAATTTTGTCCGCTCGTCCGGATTTGACCCCCCTGGGCTACGCCTCGTAGTCATTTCTGACCGGGGCCGGACGTGACCTTCGCCTCGCCGGCCTGTGAGGGGACTGTGGCCGCCGCGCTGCCCCGGCACCGGCCCTGGCCCCGGTCCCGGCGGCGGCGCTCCGAGCGCGAGGGAGCGGTCAGGGCCGCGCGGATCCGGCCGCCGAGCGTTACAGTCCGCCGGGTCATGAACGCACGCGCCGCCCTTTTCGACCTCTACGGCGACCACCTGCGCCCGCGGGGCGGCGTGGCGCCCATCTCGAGCGTCATCCAGCTGCTCGCCCCGCTCGGCATCGCCGCCCCGGCGGTCCGCACGGCGGTCTCGCGGATGGCCCGGCAGGGCTGGCTCACGCGGGTGCCCGGCGCCGAGGGCACGGCGTACGGCCTCACCGACCGGGCGCAGCGGCGCCTCGACGAGGCCGCAGAGCGGATCTACGGGCGGGTCGCGCACCCGGCGTGGGACGGGCGGTGGAGCATGCTCGTCGTCGCGCACACGAGCAACCGCAGCCGGCGGGAGCGGCTGCAGCGCGGCCTGACCTACCTCGGCTACCGCCCGCTGGACGGCTCCGCCTGGGTCGCGCCTCGACGTTCGGTCGAGGTTGAGGCGGTCATCGCGGCCGAGGGGCTGCGGTACGACGAGTTCGCCGCCGAGTTCGCCGGCCAGGACGACGCCCTGGTCGACCGCCTCTACGACCTCGGCGGGCTGGCGGCGGCGTACCGGGCGTGGCTCGCCGACGCCCGCGGCGCTGGTCGCGGCGGCCGGGGAGACACCCGGCGACCGGGACGCGTTCGCCGCCCGCAGCCGGCTCGTGCACGAGTGGCGCAAGTTCCTCTTCCGCGACCCCGGGCTGCCCGCCGCCCTGCTGCCGGCGGACTGGCCGGGCGCCGAGGCCGCGGCGTACTTCACCCGTGAGGCCGAGCGGCTGCTGCCCGGCGCCGACTCGTTCGTCGACTGCTGCCTGGACCGGAGGACACCGTGAGCATCCGATACGACGTGGCCGACGCCGTCGCCACCATCACCCTCGACCGGCCGGACGCGCTCAACGCGCTCACCGTCGAGGTGAAGGTGAGCCTGAGGGAGGCGCTCGAGCGGGCCGCCGGCGACGAGGCGGTGCGCGCGGTCGTGCTGACCGGGGCCGGGCGGGGGTTCTGCGTCGGGCAGGACCTGCGCGAGCACGCCGACACCCTCGCGGCCGGCGACACCGACCTCGACACGGTGCGCACCCATTTCAACCCGATCGTCGAGGCGATCGCCGGGATGCCGAAGCCGGTGATCGCCGCGGTCAACGGCATGGCGGCCGGCGCCGGGGCCTCGCTCGCCTTCGCCTGCGACCTGCGGCTCGCGGCCGAGTCGGCCGGGTTCCTCCTGGCCTTCGCCCGGGTCGGGCTGGGGCCGGACACGGGCGCGTCGTGGACGCTGCAGCGGCTCGTCGGCTATGGCCGGGCGATGGCCATGCTCATGATCGCCGAGCCGGTCAACGCCGGGCAGGCGCTCGACATGGGCCTGGTCAGCGCCGTCGTACCGGACGCGGACCTTCCCGCCGCCGCGGCCGAGCTCGCCGGCCGGCTCGCGGCCGGGCCGACCGTCGCCTTCGCCGGGATCAAGGAGGCGATGGCCGTCGCCGCGACGAACGATCTGAGCACCGCGCTGGAGACCGAGGCCGTGGTGCAGTCGCGGTGCGGCCACACCGAGGACCACCGCAACGCCACCGAGGCCTTCCTGGCGAAGCAGAAGCCGACCTTCCAGGGCCGCTGAGCCCCGGCACGGCCTTCGCCGGGGACCGTGCCGATCACGCGGCCCCGGGGGAAAGCGACATACCGGCCGGAGTCCAGCGGGCGCCGGCAGCTGCCGAGGGAACAACAGTGAGCCGTTCCCTGCCCCTGCTCGGCCGCGCCCGGCTCGGCCGTGCCGCCGGGCTCGCTGTCGCGCTGACGCTTGCCCTCCCCGCCGCCGCCGCGACGGCCACGCCCGCCACCGACACGGCCCGCTCGGCCACGCCCGGCTCGGCCACGCCGCGGTTCGACCGCGCCCGGTTCGACCGCGCCCTCGACCGTCCTCGGGCCGGGGGCCGCCGACCGGCAGTCGGTCGTCCTCGCGCTGCGCCCCGATGCCCCGAGGCTGCTGGCCCGCCTCGCCACCGACCACCACGCCCGCCCAGCCGCCCGTCGTACCGCTCTGGACCGCGCGGTCGCCGGGCCCGACCGCGCCGCCCGGGTGCGGCAGTGGCTGACCGCCCACGGCTTCGCCGTCGAGGCCACCGGCCCGCTGACCGTCACCGCCACCGCGCCGGCCGCGGCCGTGCAGCGGGCGCTCGGCTCCGGCGGCGTACCGGCCGGGCTCGCCGCCGACGTCCGGTCGGTCGTGACCGAGGCCGACGGCCACCGCTGGCACCCGCACACCCTGCCCGGCGGCACCCTGCCGGAGACCTTCGTCGGCGCCTACGCCCGGCCGCTCGCCGCCCTCGGCGCGGGCGCGACCGTCGCCACCGTGCAGTTCAGCGGCTGGTCCGCCCTCGCCGACCCCGCCGGCGCCGACCTCGGCACCTGGGCCGCCGCCGCCGGTGTCACCCTGCCGCCGATCACCACCATCGGCGTCAACGGCGCCTCCCCCACCACGCCCGACGGCTCCGGCGGCGACATCGAGGTCGCGCTCGACCAGGAGGCGCTGCTCGCTGTCGCGCCCGCCGCCGCGCAGCGCGTCTACGTCACCACCAACGGCGACGCCGTCGGCGGTGTCGCGGTGTGGGACCGCATCCTCGCCGACGTCCGCGACGGCATCCGCATCACCGCGGTCTCGACGTCGTGGGGGGCCTGCGAGACCTACTTCGGCCGCAGCCAGATCAGCGCCATCGAGCAGGACCTCGCCGCCCTCAGCGCCCTCGGCGTCAGCGTCTTCGCCGCCTCCGGCGACAGCTCCGCCTACGACTGCGGCAGCACCTCACCCGGCGTCGACTACCCCGCCGCCTCCCCCTCCGTCGTCGGCGTCGGCGGCACCGACCTGCGCACCGACACCAGCGGCTACGTCGAGACCGCCTGGGGCGGCAGCACCGTCGACTACCAGCCCGGCGACGGCAGCGGCGGCGGGGTGTCGTCGCTGTTCGCCCGTCCCGCCTGGCAGCAGTCGGTCGCGACGAGCCTGCCCGCCGGCCGCGTCGTCCCCGACATCGCCGCCGAGGCCGCCCCCAACCACGGGCTCGCGGTCCGCTACGAGAGCAGCTGGTACCTGCTCGGCGGCACCAGCCTCGCCGCGCCGACACAGGCCGGGATCTACGCCGCCACCCTCGCCGCCGCCGGTCGCCCGGACGGGACACCGGTCGAGGTGCACACCGCGCTGTACGGCGCGGCCGCGAGCGCCTTCCGCGACATCACGGTCGGGACCAACCACGTGTACGCCGCCACTGCGGGCTACGACGCGGTCACCGGGCTCGGCGGCCCGCAGTGGTCCGCGCTGTCGACGGCGCTCACCGGCACCGCCGCTGCGGCCACCGGCACCGGAGCCACCGGCACGACGGGCACCGGGACACCGGCACCGGCGACACCGGGCACGGGCGGCAGCACAGGCACCGGCACGACCGGCACCGGCACGACCGGCACCGGCACGGCACCGGCACTGGCACGACGGACCCACCGGCGGCACCGGTGACACGACCGGCACGACGGGCACGACCGGAACCGGCGGCGACGGGACGACGGCCACGACCACGGGCGACCCGACGACCACGACCGCTCCCACCGAGCCGACGGCCACCGACGACATCCGGCCCGTCGCCCGCGCCGCCGCGGGGCTCGCCTCGCGCGGCGTGCGACTGTGGCTGCGCTGGCGTGGCACGGACGCCGCGCCGTCGAGCGGGATCGCGCGCTACCGGGTCGTGCTCAAGGTCCGCCGCCACCACCACGTCCGCACCGTCTGGGTGCGGCACTACGCCGCCGCCGGCGACCTGGAGCGGCACGCGCGCACCCACCGGGCCTACCGGCTGATCGTCGTCGCCGCCGACGCCGCCGGCAACCGCTCGGTCCGCGACCGGACACCGTGGATCCGCCGCTGATCCGCCGAGCCTGCCCGACCCGCCGCCCCTGACCCGCCGCGAACGTTGAACCCGAAACCGGACACCGCGAGCGCGCCGTGTCCGATTCCATGTTCAAAGTTCGGGGGTACGGCGGCGCCAGCAGCCGGCGAGGTGGTCGTCGACCAGGCCCGTCGCCTGCATGAGCGCGTAGAGCGTCGTCGGCCCGACGAAGCGGAAGCCGCGCTTGCGGAGATCCTTCGCCAGCGCGGTCGACTCCGGGCTGGTGCTGCGCACCTCGGCGAGCGTGCGCGGGGGCGGCGTTGTGCCGGCGGCGGTCGGCTCCGGCGCGAACGACCGGATGTGGGCGGCCAGGCCGCCGGGCAGGTCGAGGGCGGCGCGGGCGTTGACGACGGCCGCCTCGATCTTGGCGCGGTTGCGCACGATGGCCGGGTCGGCGAGCAGCCGCTCGACATCCGCCGGGCCGAACGCCGCGACACGCTCGAGGTCGAAGCCGGCGAACGCCGCCCGGAAGCCCGGCGCGCTTGCGCAGGATCACCAGCCACGACAGGCCGGACTGGAACGCCTCGAGCGTCAGCCGCTCGAACATCGCGCGGTCGGCGCCCGCCGGCGGGCCGTCGTACGGGCGGCCCCACTCGTCGTCGTGATAGCCGACGTAGTCGGGCGCCGAGAGCGCCCACGGGCAGCGGGGACGCCCGTCCGGCCCGCTGACCGGCCCGCTCACTCCGGCGGCGGCGCGGGCGTCGGCTCGGTGCCGCCTCCCGGCTCGGTTCCGGCTCCCGGCCCGGTCCCGGCCGCTGTCGGCTCCGCCCCGCCCCCCGGCTCAGTGTCGGCCACCGACGGGTCCGGCCGCCGCAGCCGCCCACCACCGCGCAGCGGCCCACCCGCCGAGCCCGGGCTGCCGACCGGGGCCGAGCGCGGCAGGGACGCCGGCCTCGCCGCCTCCGGTGCCGCGTCGGCCGCGCGCCGCTCGTGCGCCCGCAGCGCCTCCTGCGACCCGCGACATGGCGGCGTCCACGTCGCCGAACCGGTAGCCGCGCACCGCACCGCGCAGCCCCGAGACGGTCCGGAACCGCAGCCGGGCGACGTCGTCGGCCTGCAGCAGCCGCCTCGGCGGGCAGCCCGAGGTCGGAGCGGTCCACGTCGACCTCCTCCAGCCCGTCGAAGTCGTGGGTCGCGAGGAAGACGGCGCCGACCAGCACGGCCACGCCCACGACGACCTCGACCCAGAGCATCGGTACCTCCGTGCGGCATGGTGTCACGCGTGCCACTGAAACTGGGACGTACGACGTACGACGACACGGCGCTGCTGGTCATGGCGATCGTCAACCGCACGCCCGACTCCTTCTACGACCGGGGCGCGACCTTCGCGCGACGACGGCGCGCTGGCCGCGGTCGACGCGGGCCGTCGCCGAGGGCGCCGACATCGTCGACATCGGCGGGGTGAAGGCCGGCGCCGGGCGACGACGTGGACGCCGCGGAGGAGATCCGCCGGGTCGTCCCGTTCGTCGCCGCGGTGCGCGCGGCGCACCCCGACCTGGTCATCAGCGTCGACACCTGGCGGGCCGAGGTCGCCGCGCGACGTGCCTCGCGGCCGGCGCCGACGTCGTCAACGACGCGTGGGGCGGCGTCGACCCCGAGCTGGCCGGCGGTCGCGGCGCGAGCACGGCGCGCGCGCTCGTCTGCACGCACGCCGGCGGCGCGGCGCCGCGGACCCGGCCGCACCGGGTCGGCTACGACGACGTCGTCGCCGACGTCCTCGACACGGTCACTGGCCTCGCCGACGCGGCGGTGGCGGCGGGCGTGCCGCGCGAGTCGTGCTCATCGACCCGGGCCACGACTTCGGCAAGAACACCTGGCACTCGCTCGAGGTGACCCGGCGGCTCGGCGAGCTGGTCGAGACCGGCTGGCCGGTGCTGGTGTCGCTGTCCAACAAGGACTTCGTCGGCGAGACCCTCGACCGGCCGGTCGCCGAGCGGCTGACCGGCACGCTGGCGACGACCGCGGTCTGCGGCCTGGCTGGGAGCGCGGGTGTTCCGCGCGCACAACGTCGCGCGAGACGCGGGACGCGCTCGACATGGTCGCGTCGATCCGCGGCACCCGCCGCCCGCGCGGACCCGCCGCGGCCTCGCCTGAGCCGGCCCACCATCCCCGCGGAGATCTTCGCCGCCGCGACCACGACGGCGTGTCGCGGCCCGAAGTGGTCGTAGCCGCGAATATCACGCAAGCGGCGGGTTCTTGGGCTCGGCTTCGAGGACCTCGTCGGCGGCGGCGGTACCAGCGACGGGTGCCGCTCCAGCAGGTCGAACGCCTCCTCGACGCTCGCCGCCCACGCCATCGCGTCGTGCACCGCGGCCGCGCGAACCCGCGGTCGACCAGCCGCTCGACCTGGGCGCGCAGCGGCGCGAAGACCCCGTCGGGGTCGAGCACGACCAGCGGCTTGTCGTGCATGCCGAGGATCCGCGCGACCCAGATCTCGAGCAGCTCCTCGAGCGTGCCGAGCCCGCCCGGCAGCGTCAGGAACGCGTCGGCCCGCCGGTCCATCTCCCCCTTGCGGATCCGCATGTCCGGCGTGACGACGCAGCTCGTCCGCGTCGCTCGTCGGCGACCTCGCGCGACAGAGCGCCTCCGGGATCACGCCGATGGTCCGGGCGCCGCCGGCGCGGGCGGCCCGCGCGACCGCCCCCATGCACGACACGCTGCCGCCGCCGGTGACCAGGCGTGTGCCCCCGCCGGGCCAGCTCCGTCGCCGACGTCGGCGGCCAGGTCGACGTACCGGCGGTCGATGGCCTCGCTCGACGCGCAGAACACGCAGACGACCGCCACGTCAGGCCTCGGCGGTGTCGAGGCGCTCGCGCTCGGCCCGCCGGATGATGTCGACGACCTCGTCGACGTCGTCGGTGACCTGCAGCAGGTCGAGGTCGGGTGGGCGATGATCTTCCCGCGGCCGAGCAGGTGCGTCCGCAGCCAGTCGACCAGCCGCTTCCAGTACGCCGTGCCGAACAGGACGACGGGGAACGACGTGACCTTGCCGGGTCTGGACGAGCGTGAGCGCCTCGAACAGCTCGTCGAGCGTGCCGAAGCCGCCGGGCATGACGACGAAGGCCTGCGCGTACTTCACGAACATCGTCTTGCGGGCGAAGAAGTAGCGGAAGTTCAGGCCGATGTCGACCCAGTCGTTGAGCCGCTGCTCGAAGGGCAGCTCGATGCCGAGCCCGACCGACATCCCGCCGGCCTCGCAGGCGCCCTTGTTGGCCGCCTCCATGATCCCCGGACCGCCGCCGGTGATGACGGCGTAGCCGGCGCGCGCGAGCGCGGCGCCGAGCTGCTCCGCCGGCGGCGTACTCCGGGTCGCCCGGCTCGGTGCGCGCCGAGCCGAAGACGCTCACCGCGCGCGGCAGCTCGGCCAGCAGGCCGAAGCCCTCGACGAACTCGGACTGGATCCGCAGCACCCGCCACGGGTCGGTGTGCACCCAGTCCGACGGGCCGCGGGTGTCGAGCAGCCGCTGGTCGGTCGTCGCCCGGCTGCACCTGGCCGCGGCGCAGCACGCACCGGCCCGCGCTGCTTCTCCGGCGGGCGTCGCCGTCGCCCGCGACGTCTCGGCGCCTGCTCCTGCTCGAGCCGCTCGGTCGCCTCGTGCTCGAGTCGCCCGCTGCTCGCCTTCGCGCGGCATCCGGGCCGGGTCGATCGGTTCGGCCATCACTCACCCAGTCAGGTAGTCGCGGAGGATCCGCTCGCACTCACCGATGAGCGGCAGCTCGACGTACTCCTCGCGCGTGTGCGCGAGGTTCGGGTCGCCGGGCCCGAAGTTGACCGCGGGGATCCCCAGCGGCGGCGAACCGCGCGACGTCGGTCCAGCCCAGCTTCGCCACCGGCTCGCCGCCGACGGCGGTCACGAAGTCCTGCGCGGCCGGCTGGCCGAGCCGGGGCAGCGCGCCCGGCGGCGCGAGTCGGTCGAGCACGCACTCGAACGGCGCCAGCACCTCCTGCACGTGCGCGAGCGCCTCCTCCTCGTCGCGGTCCGGGGCGAAGCGGAAGTTGACGGTGACGGTGCACCGGTCGGGCACGACGTTGCCCGAGACCCCGCCCTCGATGCGCACGGCGTTGAGCCCCTCGCGGTACTCGCAGCCGTCGAGCGTCACCCGCCGCGGCTCGTACGCCGGCGAGCTTGGCCAGCACCGGCGCGGCGCGGTGGATCGCGTTGTCGCCGAGCCAGGACCGGGCGCTGTGCGCGCGCCGGCCCGGCACGACCACGAGAACGCGCAGCGTCCCCTGGCAGCCGGCCTCGACCCGGTTGGCGGTCGGCTCCATGAGGACGGCGAGGTCGCCGTGCAGCCACTCCGCGGCGTTGCGGGACACCCGGCAGAGACCGTTGCGGGCGGCGTCGATCTCCTCGTTGTCGTAGAACAGCCAGCTGACGTCGTGCCGCGGCTCGGCGAGCGTCCCGGCGACGCGCAGCATCACCGCGAGCGCCGGCCTTCATGTCCGAGGTCCCGCAGCCGTAGAGCCGGTCGCCGTCGCGGCGGCTCGGGAAGTTGTCGGCGACCGGGACGGTGTCGAGGTGACCGGCGACGACGACCCGGCGGCCGCGCGAGGTCGGTGCGGGCGACGACGGCGTCGCCGTCGCGCTCGACGTCGAGGTGCGGCAGCTTCACGCAGCGCCGCCTCGACCTCGTCGGCCAGCCGGCTCTCGCTGCCGGAGACGGAGGGCACGTCGACGAGGGCGGCGGTGAGCGCGTCGACGGGCAGGGACAGGTCGATCATCGGCTCCCAGCCTAGGGTGTGCGCGTGACGCCTCCGGACCGAGTCGGCGTCGGGCGTCGGGGTGGCGTCGACTACGACGCGGGCGGACGGGTGCTCGGAGGCGTGGTTTCCCGCGCCCCGCGGTCGCGGCGCCGGCGGGCTGGCCGGACGGGCGCGACCCGGGCGCTGCCGACGGGCAGCGACGACGTCCGCGGCGTGCACACCCGGCCCATCACGGTGACGGTCGCGCTCGCCTCGCGGAGCCACCGGCCGACACCGCCGACGCCTACCTGCGGCTGCACCTGCTGTCGCACCGGCTGATCCGCCCGCACGAGGCGAACCTCGACGGCATCTTCGGCCTGCTCGTCAACGTCGCGTGGACCTCGCTGGGACCGGTCGCGGCCGAGGAGGTGGAGCAGGCGCGGCTGCGGGCCCGCCGGGTCGGGCTGCGCCTCGAGGTCTACGGCGTGGACAAGTTCCCGCGGATGACCGACTACGTGGTGCCGTCGGGCGTGCGGATCGCCGACGCCGACCGCGTGCGGCTCGGCGCCCACCTGTCGCCGGGGACGACCGTCATGCACGAGGGGTTCGTGAACTACAACGCCGGCACGCTCGGGGCGTCGATGGTCGAGGGCCGGATCTCCGCGGGCGTCGTCGTCGGCGACGGCACCGACATCGGCGGCGGCGCCTCGATCATGGGCACGCTGTCCGGCGGCGGCACGGCCGTGGTGTCGCTGGGCCGAGCGCTGCCTGCTGGGCGCGAACGCCGGGCTCGGGATCGCCCTCGGCGACGACTGCGTGGTCGAGGCGGGCTGCTACGTCACGGCGGGGTCGAAGGTCACGCTGCCCGACGGCGAGGTGGTCCGCGCCCGCGAGCTGTCCGGCGCGAACAACCTGCTGTTCCGGCGCAACAGCGTGTCCGGCGCGCTGGAGGCGCTGCCCCGGTCGGGCTCGTGGGGCGGGCTCAACGCCGCCCTGCACGCCAACTGACCCTGAAACGACCGTCACGGCGGGGTGCTCAGCTGTTCTGGGACCGCTCGGACTCCCACGCCGTGAGCTGCTGCTCGAGCGCCTTCATGATCTCGAAGACCTGCGACGGCGGGATCCGCACCCGGCTGACGACGCGCGAGTTGAGGTGGGCCGGCGTCGGCGGCTGGCTGAGGACGGCGAAGTCGAGCACGAACACGTCCTTGCTGTGCCACACGCTGACGAAGTCGGCGTAGGTCCCGTCGATCGCCTCGTCGGGGATGTGGATGTTGGCCTGCTGCTGCGGCTGGTCGCTCACCCGCCGGAGCGTAGCCGCTCGACGGCCGCGGCGACGCGCTCGTCGGTGACGGTGAGCGCGACGCGCACGTGCCGGCGGCCGCCGGGGCCGTAGAACTCCCCCGGGGCGACGAGGATGCCGCGCTCGGCGAGCCAGTCGACGGTCGCCCAGCAGTCCTCGTCACGCGTCGCCCACAGGTAGAGCCCGGCGGTGCTGTCCTCGACCGTGAGGCCCGCGCCCGCCAGCGCGGCGAGCAGGTCCCGGCGCCGCGCGTCGTACCGGCCGCGCTGGGCGGTCACGTGGTCGTCGTCGTCGAGCGCGGCGGCCATCGCCGCCTGCACCGGAGCCGGGACCATCATGCCGGCGTGCTTGCGGCGTTCGAGCAACCGGGCGACGAGCGCCGGGTCACCGGCGACGAACCCGGCGCGGTAGCCGGCGAGGTTCGACCGCTTCGACAGCGAGTGGACGGCCAGCAATGCCTCGTGGCTCCCGCCGCACACCTCGGGCGACAGCACGGACGCCGGCGGGTCCCCGGCGTACCAGAGGTCCGCGTAGCACTCGTCGCTCGCGAGCACGGTCCCCCGCTCGCGCGACCAGTCGACGGTCTTGCGCAGGTGCTCGGGCGGCAGCACCCGGCCGGTCGGGTTGGACGGGGAGTTGATCCAGAGCAGGTCGAGGCGCTCGGGCCCGAGCGCGCTCAGCGCGTCGACCGAGCGGGGGGTGGCGCCGGCGAGGCGGGCGCCGACGTCGTAGGTCGGGTAGGCGAGTGAGGGGAACCCGACCGACGTGCTCTCGAGCAGGGTCGGCAGCCAGGCGACGAGCTCCTTCGTGCCGATGACCGGGAGGATCGCGCTGGTCGGGACCGCGGCGCCGAACCGGCGCCGCAACCAGCCCGCGGCGGCCTCCCGGAGCCGCTCGGTGCCCGCCGTCTGGGGGTAGCCGGGGGCGTCGGCGGCGGCGGCGAGCGCCTCGCGGACGAGGCCGGGGGTCGGGTCGACGGGCGTCCCGACCGACAGGTCGACGATGCCGTCGGGGTGCCGGCGGGCGCGCGCCGCGGCCGGCTCGAGCCGGTCCCACGGGAACCCAGGGAGCCGGGAGCCCATGCGCTCAGGACCATGACTCATGCATCACCCGCATGACCTGGAAGACACGACGACGTCACCACCACCCGCTCCACGACCCATGCACGAGGCGCATGACTCATGCACCAGGTGCATGAGTCATGGTCCCAGTGCATGGAGGTCCGGTTCAGGGGGTGCCGGTGCCGGGGGTGCCGGTTCAGGGGGTGCCGGTGCCGGGGGTGCCGGTTCAGGGGGTGCCGGTGCCGGGGGTGCCGGTGCGAGGGGTGCCGGTACAAGGGGTGCCGGTGGCCTGGGTGGGGGGCACCGGCGGGGGTCAGTGCCCGGTCTTGTCGGCGTTGATGTCGGCCGGAAGCGCGGCGACGATCGGATGGTCCTTGTCGATCTTGCCGACCTTGGACGCGCCGCCCGGCGAGCCGAGGTCGTCGAAGAACTCGACGTTCGCCTTGTAGTAGTCCTTCCACTGCTCCGGCGTGTCGTCTTCATAGAAGATCGCCTCGACCGGGCAGACCGGTTCGCACGCCCCGCAGTCGACGCACTCGTCCGGGTGGATGTAGAGCATCCGTTTGCCCTCGTAGATGCAGTCGACGGGGCATTCATCGATGCACGCCTTGTCGAGCACGTCGACGCACGGCTCGGCGATGACGTAGGTCACGCGTAAACCCTCCTCGGACGACGGGCGACGTCGTTTGCTGCGCCCAGAGCACGGCGGAAGACCCGCCGTCCCTAGTATCGCCTGCGTGCAGGTCGGCGACACCGTCAGCCTCCGTGTGCAGACTCCCGCCGGCCCCACGGACGTGGTCGGCACGCTGCTCGACGCGACCCCGTCCACGCTGACGGTACGCCGCCGGGACGGCAGTGTGACAAGTGTCACCGTCGAGTCGGTCTCCGCCGGGCGGGTCGTGCCCCCCGGCCCGGCTCAGCGGGTCGGGGCCGGTGAGCTGCAACGGATCATGGCCCGGGGCTGGCGGGCCGCGGAGACCGAGCCGCTCGGCGAGTGGCTGCTCCGCGCCGCCGGTGGCTTCACCGGTCGGGCCAACTCCGCCCTGCCCGTCGGCGACCCGGGGCTGCCGCTCGACGCCGCCGTCGACAACGTCGAGCGGTGGTACGCCGCGCGCGGGCTGCCGGCACGCGTCCAGCTCCCCGCGCGGGACGCCGCCCCGGGCCTCGCGGCCGTTCTCGACAACCGCGGCTGGACCCGCTCCGGTCCGGTCCACGTGATGACCGCCTCGCTCGGACCGGTGCTCCGCGGCGGCGCCGCCGCCACGCCCGCGATGCCCGCCGCGAACCGCACGGCGACCGGCGCGACCCCCGAGCTGCGGATCGACGACGCACCGGACGCCGCCTGGGCGGCGGCGTACCGGCAGGACGAGCCCGACCGGTGTCCGGAGCCGGTCGTCCGCGCCCTGCTGACGAACCATCCCGACGTCCTGTTCGCCTCGGTCCGGGAGGCGGGCCGGTGCGTCGCCGTCGCCCGGGCCGCGGTCGACGGCCGGTGGGCCGGGTTGTTCTGCGTCGAGGTGGCGCCCGACCGTCGGCGGTCCGGGCTCGCCACCGCGGTGAGCGTCGCCGCCCTGCGCGCGGCGGTGACCCGCGGCGCCCGGCACTGCTACCTGCAGGTGACGGTCGCGAACGTCCCCGCGGTCACGCTCTACGAACGGCTCGGCTTCACCGCGCACCACGGCTACGCCTACTTCACCGCGCCGGGCGCCGGATCGTGACATGGTGGACATGCCGTCGTCCCCGCGTGCCCGTCCCGACCGCGCCTGAGGTATCCGTGCTGCCCTCCCCTGCCCCCTCGTCGCCGGTGCGCCGCCGGCTCCTCCCCCTCCTGGTCGCCACCGCCCTGTGCGGGTCGGTGCTCGCCGCCGTGGCACCGGCGACCGCCCACGCGGCGTCCGCGATCACCGGTCCGGACGTCGCCAGCTGGCAACACCCCAACGACGCCTCGATCGGCTGGAAGAAGGTCGCGGCCGACGGCCACTCGTTCGCGATCGTCAAGGCCACCGAGAACGACACCTACACCAACCCCTACTACGGCGGCGACGTCGCCGGCGCGCGATCGGCCGGCCTCGCCGCCGGCGCCTACCACTTCGCCCGGCCGGCGCTGCCGCTGTCGACCGCGACGAGACAGGCGAACTACTTCGCCGACGTCATCGGCGATGTCGGCACCGCCGCGACGCTGCCGCCGGTCCTCGACCTCGAGCAGAGCGGCGGCCTGTCCGCCGGCAAGCTGATCCTCTGGACCCAGCAGTTCCTCGAGACGGTGCGGGCCCGGACCGGCCGCACGCCGATGGTCTACAGCTACCGGTCGTTCCTGACCGACACGCTCGCCCACAGCGACGCCTTCGGCCGCTACCCGCTCTGGCTCGCGGCCTACCAGTCGACGCCCCCGCCGTCGCCGGCCGGCTGGCCCGCGTGGACGCTGTGGCAGTACACGTCGTCGGGGTCGGTGGCCGGCATCCAGGGCCGGACCGACCTGTCCCGGTTCAGCGGCGACGCGGCCGCACTGACCCGGTTCGCCGACGGCACCACACCGACACCGTGGCCGGTGACCGCGCCGGCCGCACCCGAGGCGGTGTCGGCGACCGCGGGCGACGGCGCCGCGACCGTCCGGTGGCTCCCCGCCGACGACGGCGGCGAGCGGGCGGCGGCGTTCACGGTCACCGCCTCGCCGGGCGGGCAGTCCGTCACCCGCAAGGGATCCGCCATCTCCGCGACGGTCACCGGCCTGACCGGCGGCACGTCCTACACGTTCACCGTCACCGCGACGAACTCCGCGGGCACCTCACCCGCGTCCACACCCAGCAGCGCCGTCGTACCGACCGGGTCGGGCGGGCTGCCCCAGCCCACCGGTGTGTCCGCGACCGGCGGCGACGGCACCGTGGCGCTGTCCTGGCAGCCGGTCTCCGGCGCCGAGGGCTACCGCATCGCGCGCTGCGCGGGAGGCGACTGCACCCCGCAGGACCCGCCGGTCGCGACGGTCGCCGCGCCCACCACGACCTTCACCGACTCCGTGACACCCGGCGCGACCTACACCTACACGGTCACCGCCTACGCCGCCGGCGCGGTGTCACCCCCCAGCGCCGCGGTCACCGCGCTGGCCGCGGCCGCTCCCGACGCACCGCAGGCGCTCACGGTCACCGGCACCGGCGGCGGCCTGCAGGCGCAGTGGGACCCGCCGGCCGACGACGGCGGCAGCCCCGTCACGCACTACGCCGTCACCCTCGACGGCGCGACCGCGGGAGAGACGACCTCGCCGACGTGGTCGACGAGCGACCTGCCCGGCGACACCACCCACACCGTCAGCGTGGTCGCGGTGAACGCCGCCGGCGAGGGCCCGGCCGCGACCGCGAGCGGCACCACCCTCCAGCCGACCAGCCTGGCCGTGTCGCCGCCGGAACAGACCGTCCCCACAGGATCGTCGACGTCGCTGACGTTCGTGGTCGACCGCGCCGACACCCGCACGCCGGTCGCCGATGCCACCGTGACCGTCACCCGCCGCTCGGCCACCGGCACGACGACGACCGAGCTCGTGACGGCCTCGGACGGCACGGCGACGCTCGCGATACGCGCGACCCGCAACCAGGTCATCACCGCGACGGTCGAGCCGACCGAGGAGCGGGACGGCGCGACCGCGCGGGCGTCGGTCGGGGTCGTCCCGCCGCTGACGGCCGTCCTGTCGCGCACCTCGATCCGCAAGGGCCGGCACGCGGCGCTGCACGGCCACACCCGCGCGCGCTACCGCGGCGAGCGGGTCGTGCTCCAGCACCGCACCGACGGCCGGTGGCACCGCGCGGGTCGCGCCACCCTCGACGCGGACGGCCACTACCGCTTCGTGGTCGCGCCCTCGAAGCGGCGGCTGCACCGGTACCGCGTGGTCCTGAGAGGCAACGAGATCCACCGCCGTGCCGTGAGCCCGGTCCGGCTGTTGCGCGTCCGCTGACCCGCCCGAGGCGTGGGTAGCGTCTCGGGGTGAGTCACGAGCGCCGCGGCACCCTGCTCGGGGTCACGGCGTACCTGCTGTGGGGGCTCTTCCCGCTCTACTGGCCGCTGCTCGAACCGGCCGGCGCCGTGGAGATCCTGTCGCACCGGGTCGTGTGGTCGCTCGCGTTCGTCGGGCTGCTGCTGCTCGTCGTACGACGGGCCGCGGGCGGGTTGCCGCGGGACCGGCGCCGGCTGTCGCTCCTCGCGCTCGCCGCGCTCGTCATCGCCGTCAACTGGGGCCTCTACATCTGGGGCGTCAACCACGAGCACGTGGTCGAGACCTCGCTCGGGTACTTCATCAACCCGCTCGTGACCGTGGCGCTCGGCGTCGTGGTGCTCGGCGAACGGCTGCGGGCCGCCCAGTGGGCGGCGGTCGGCGTCGCGGCCGTGGGCGTCGCGACCCTCACCGTGGAGGCCGGCCGGCCGCCGTGGATCGCGCTGACCCTCGCGTTCAGCTTCGGCACCTACGGCCTGGTGAAGAAGGTCGTCGGCGTCGGCGCGGTCGAGGGGCTCGTCGTGGAGACGGCGCTGCTGGCGCCCGATCGCGCTCGGTTACCTGCTGGTGATCGGCGCGACCGGTGCGGGCACGTTCCGCTCACACGGCGCCGGGCACGCGCTGCTGCTCGCCGGCGCCGGTCCGGTGACGGCGATCCCGCTGCTGGCGTTCGCCGGGGCGGCGGCCACGGTGCCGCTGTCCCGGCTCGGGCTGCTGCAGTACCTCACGCCGACCATGCAGTTCCTGCTCGGTGTCTTCCTCCGGCACGAACCCCTCGGCGCCGGGCGCATCGCCGGCTTCGCGCTGGTGTGGGTGGCGCTGGTCGCCTTCACGGCCGACAGCCTCGGGCACCGGCGCCGCCAGCTCGCCCTGCCGCGGAGGCGATGACCTGACCCGTCGCCGGTCCCGGGCGAAGCCGCCCGGCCCCTAGGGTGGGGCGCGTGCTGCGGCTCACCGACACCCGCACCCGGCAACCCGAGGAGATCCGCCCGGCCGCCGGCCGCCGGCTGACGCTCTACGCGTGCGGGCCGACCGTCTACCGGTTCCAGCACGTCGGCAACCTGCGCACGTTCCTGCTGCACGACCTGCGTCCTGCGCGCAGGCGAGGTGCTGCACGGCTGGCAGGCGCAGGTGGTGCAGAACATCACCGACGTCGGCCACCTCGCCGACGACACCGGCATCGAGCTGGCCGGCGAGGACAAGATGCTGCTCGCCGCCCGCGAGGAGGGCAAGGACCCGTTCGAGATCGCGCGGTTCTACGAGGCGCAGTTCCACGACGACTGCGCCGCCCTCAACATCCGCCCCGCCGACGCCTACCCGCGCGCGTCGGAGTGCATCGAGCTCATGGTCGACCTCATCGCGACGCTCGTCGACAAGAGCCACGCCTACGTCGGGACCGACGGCTCCGTCTACTTCGACGCGCGGTCGTTCCCGTCGTACGGCGCGATCTCCGGCAACCGGCTCGAGGACCTGCGCGCCGGCCATCGCGCCGACGCGGCGGAGCTCGCCGCGGGCAAGCGCTTCCACGCCGACTGGGCGCTGTGGAAGGCGGCCGGACCGCAGCGGCAGATGGTGTGGGACACCCCGTGGGGGCCGGGCTTCCCGGGCTGGCACGTCGAGTGCTCGGCGATGTCGCTGCACTACCTCGGCGAGACGTTCGACGTGCACACCGGCGGCATCGACCTGCGCTTCCCGCACCACGAGGACGAGCGCGCGCAGTCCGAGGCCGCGGTCGGGCACGAGGTCGTCCGGCGCTGGGTGCACGGCGAGCACCTGCTCGCGGAGGGACGCAAGATGGCCAAGTCGACGCGGCAACGTCGTGCTCGTCCGCGACGTCGTCGCGCGCGGGCACGACCCGCTGGCGCTGCGGCTGTTCTTCCTCACCGGGCGCTACCGCCAGCAGATGAACCTCACCTGGGACGCGCTCGCCGGTGCCGACCGGCGCTTGAAGCGGTGGCGGGCGAAGGTCGCCGAGTGGGCGGAGTCGCCGTCGACGGCGATGAGCGCCGACCACGTGCAACGGCTCACCGACGCGTTCGACGACGACCTCGACACCCCGACCGCGCTCGTCGTCCTCGCCGACCTGGAGAAGGACGACGGCGTGGCGCCCGGGGCGAAGTTCGAGACGTTCGCCTGGGCCGACCGGCTGCTCGGGCTCGACCTCGTCCGCGACGTCGGCAAGCCGCCGGACACCGCCGCCGACCTCCCCGCCGGTGCCGCCGAGCTGCTCGAGCAACGCGCGGCGGCGCGGTCGGCGAAGGACTGGGCGAGCGCCGACACGCTTCGTGACCGCCTGGCCGGCATGGGCGTGGCGGTGACCGACAGCCGCGAGGGCCAGACCTGGTCGCTCAGCTGAGCATCGCTCCTGCCGCCGATCACGCGGGAGAAAGGGGCCGCGCGGGGTCAGGCCGGTGGGAGCGCCCGGTAGGCGCTGCGGAAGTAGACGAGCGCGTCCCGGTCGGCACCCTCGCCGACCGCCAGCACCTCGCCGACGACGATCGTGTGGTCGCCGCCGTCGTACGTCGCCCAGGTCCGGCACTCCAGCCAGCCGATCGCCCCGTCGAGCAGCGGCGCGCCGGTCCACGGGCCCGGCCGGCTCGCGAACCGGTCGAACAGCTCGTCTGCCGCCAGTCCCCGGGTGGCGAAGCACGTCGACACCTCGCGCTGCGCGCCCCCGAGGACCGACACGCCCCAGCGGCCGGTCGCGAGCACCGGGTCGTGGAGCGTCGCGTCCCGCTCGCAGCAGAAGAGGACGAGCACCGGGTCGAGCGACACCGAGGTGAGCGAGTTGACCGTCATGCCGTAGCGCAACCCGTCGTACGCCGTCGACACGACGCAGACACCCGTGGCGAAGCGCGCGATGACGTGCCGGTAGTCCGCCGGATCGACCGGACCGGAGGACTCGGCGACGACCACAGGCGCAGGCTATGTCAGCCACCCCCAGCGTGATCTTCGCCGCTGCGACCACACCGGGGCGCGACACGCCGGGAGAGCGGTCACAGCGGCGAAGATCACGCGGGTGGGTCAGGGGGTGCGGACGCCTGCCAGCCGGGCGTTGTCGATGACGATCGCGGCCGGCCCCTCGACCAGGCGCAGGGTCGACAGCGCGGTCTCGCCGAACGCGTTCTTCGTCGCGCTGGACAGCGCCAGGACGCCGACGACGCGGCCGCCGTGCCCGCGCAGCGGCATCGACAGGAAGGTCGCCATCCGCGCGTCCTCGTCCTCACCGAGCATGGCCGTCGGGGTCGGCCACCCGCACGTCGAGCTCGCTCGACGGCGACGTCCTGACCGGACGCCGCACCGACCGCCTCCGCGGCCGCGGTCAGGAACTCGCCGTAGTGCGCGTGCGAGGACTCCCGGGCGACCGCGAGGTACGCCGTCCGCTCGTCGAGCAGCAGCACCGTCGCGAGGTCGTAGTCGACGAACCGCCTGAGCACGTCGAGCACGCCGGCGACCGTCTGCTCGAAGCCGCTGCGCGGTCGCGGCCAGCGCGGTCACCTCGGCCGCGACGGAGGTCTCGAACAGCTTGCGGTCGAGCAGGTCGCAGACCCGCGAGAGCACGTCGTCGTCGGTCGAGCTCGACCGGGTCGGGGCGCAGCGCCGGGCCGCCCCGCGCGGTCGTCGGCCGCGGCGATGACCTCGCGCACCGCCTCGACCAGCTGCGGCGCCTCGAAGTCCTTGGTCAGGTAGCGGTCGGCGCCGGTCTGCGCGCCCCAGTAGCGGTCGCTCGCCGCGTCGAGCGACGTCAGCAGGATGACCGGGATGTCCGCGGTCTGCCAGTCGTCCTTGAGCAGCCGGGCGGCGACGTAGCCGGACACCCGCGGCATCTGCACGTCGAGGACCACGGCGTCGGGCATGGTGCGGAACACGGCCTGCACCGCCTCGACGCCGTCCTCGGCCGGCACGACGTCGAAGCCCTTCGCGGCCAGCACGGACGTGACGATGCGGCGCAGGGTGGGGCTGTCGTCGGCGATCACGACGGTGGGCATGGTCACTCCTCAGCGCCCGACGAGTCGGCGGACGGTCTCGACGAGCTGGTTCTGGTCGAACTCGGTCTTGAGCAGGTAGGCGCTCGCGCCGGCTTCGAGCCCGGCGCGCTGGTCGTCCTCGTCCCCGCGCGAGGTCATGATGATGACGGGCACCTGCTCCCAGCCGCGGGTACGCCGGATCGTGCGGGTCAGCGCGAAGCCGTCCATGCCCGGCATCTCCACGTCGGAGACGACGAGGTCCGCCGGGGCGTCCGCGCAGCCGTGCGGCGCCGTCGAGGCCGTCGACGGCGGTGATCGACCTCGTAGCCGGCGCCCTCGAGGATCGACCCGCTCCAGCTCGCGCACGCCGACGGAGTCCTCGACGACGAGCACCCGGGGCCGGTCGCGCGGCCCGCTCGACGCGCTCGTGTCGGCACGGCCGCCGACCCGGTCGCCGGCCGTGGCGTCGGCGGCGAGCTCCCGCAGGTCGACCAGGAACACGACGCTGCCGTCGCCGTCGATCGTGGCGCCGGTGACCAGTCGGCAGCCGGCCGAGGAACGGCCCCAGGTCCTTGACGACGAGCTCCAGCTCGCCCTCGAGGCGGTCGACGGCCCAGGCGACCTGCCGCGTCGGCGTGCCGGACGACGACCGCGGCGCGGGGCGTCGCGCTCGCCCGGCGCAGCCCGAGCGCGGCGCCGAGGTCGAGCAGCGGCACCGCTGGCGCCGTGCCGGACCACGACCGGCGTCGCCGGCGAGGGCGTGCACCGGCGCGTCGCGCAGCGCGACCGACTCGACCACGCCCGGCACCGGCAGCGCGTAGCGCTCGTCGCCGACGCGTCGCGACCAGGCAGCGCAGCACGCCGAGCGTGACCGGCAAGCGTGAGCGTGAACGTCGTGCCCTGCCCCGGCTGCGGTCGCCGGACTCGACCGTGCCGCCGAGCGCCTCGACCGCGGTCCCGGACCACGTCGAGCCCGACCCCGCGGCCCGACGTCTCGGTGACCACCGTCGAGGTGGAGAACGCCGGCGCGAACAGCACCTCGCAGCAACGCCGGGCCGGACAGCGTCGAGTCGGCCGGCAGCACGCCGCGGGCGACCGCGACCTTGCGCAGCACGCGTCCTCGTCGATGCCGCGACCGTCGTCGCCCACCTCGATGACGACGGACGCCACCGGCGCTGCGGGCGGCGACGGTCACGGTCGCCTGCCGCGGGCTTGCCGGACGCGACGCGCTGCTGCGGCGTCTCGCAGCCGTGGTCGACGGCGTTGACGACCAGGTGCTTCAACGCGTCGGAGACGCCGTCGAGGACCTGCTTGTCGAGCTCGACGTCCTCGCCCACGACGACGAGACGCGACGTCCTTGCCGGTGGCCGTGGCGACGTCGCGGACGACACGCGGCAGGCCGGCCGCCACCCGGTCGTACCGGGACCATCGCCAGCCCCATCGCGCCGTCGCGGACCTGCGGCGAGCCGGCCGTGCGCGTCGTCGACGAGCTCGCGCAGGCCGCGCGCCGTGGCACCGAGCTGCTCGCCCACCTCCGGCGAGCCTGGTCAGGGCGACCCGGACGCTCCGGGTCGACGCTCGGCAGCCGGCCGCGTCGCGCAGCGCGCGCAGCCAGCGGGCGTGGTCCGCCGCGCAGCGTGTCGAGCGTGCCGCTGGCCCGCTCCACCCGCCGGGCGTCGAGCTCGGCCTCGCCGACGACGTCGAGCAGGTCGTAGACCTTGCCGGTGGCCACCCGGACCGAGTCGGTGCGCAGCGGGCCGGCGGAGGAGGCGGGGCCGGCGTCGGCGGCCGGCGGGTGCGGATGCGGGTCGCGGCTGCGGCATGCGGGGGCGGCGGGCGCTGCGGGTGCCGCGGCGCCGGGGGGCACCGCCACGACGTCACCGGCCAGGGCTCGCTCCAGCAGCCCGGCCAGGTCGTCGAGCTGCGCCTCGACCGCGGGGTCGGAGCCGGCGGCGCCGAGTCCGGGCAGCGCCGACTCGATGCCGTCGCAGGCGGCGAGCAGGACGTCGACGAGGTCACGGCGCACCGGCAGCCGCCCGTCCCGGAGCGCCCCCAGCAGGTCCTCGCAGCGGTGGGCGACCTGCAGGACGCCCGTCAGGCCGAGCATCCGGGCCGAGCCCTTGACCGTGTGGGCGTCGCGGAACAGCGCCGCGACGACCTGCCGCGGCGCCGGGTGGGTCTCGAGCTGCAACAGCCCGGCCGTCAGCGACGCGAGCCGCTCCTCGACCTCGGCGCGGAACGTCGCGAGCAGCTCGGGGTCGTCAGCCCAGCCGGCCATCGGTGCTCACCCTTGTGGTTTCGGCTGCCGTCACCGCAGCCTGAACCTGCCGAGCGTGGTTCGGCAGCTCGGCGGCGAGGTCGCGCAGCCGGCCGGCGGCCTGCGCGTGCCGGCGGCCACCCTCCCGGTAGCGGTCCGCCGGCCGCGGTCACCGCCCATCGCGGCCACGACCGCGTCCGACGCGACGCGCTGGCGCCGGGTGGCGACGGTGATCTCCCGCGCCGCCGCGGTCGTCCGGTCGACCATGCGGGCGATCCGGCCGAGCGCGCTCGACGACGTCGCGCTGCCAGCTCGGCGCCGGCGACGGCCGCCTCGTAGCCCCTCCCGGCTGGCGGCGGCGGTGGCCGCGGCCTCGCGCCTGGAGGTCGCCGACGATGCCGTCGATCGCGGCCGGTCGCCTCGCGGGCCCGGTCGGCGAGCGACGCCGACCTCCGCCGCGACGGTGCCGAACCCGTGGCCGTGGTCGCCGGCCCGCGCGGCCTCGATCGAGGCGTTGAGCGCGCAGGATCGACGTCCGCCGGGCCAGCTCGTCGATGACGCTGCGTGGTGTCGGCGATCCGGTCGATGCGCTCCGTGCAGGCGAGCGGGCTGCGCAGGTCGAGGTCGGTGACCCGCGTCGGCGATCCGCTGCCATCGCCCGCGGTCGACTCGTCGACCGCGGCCACGCCGACGTCGACGTCGCGGCGGGTGCTGCCCGCGTACTGCGCCACCCGGCACTGCGCCGTCTCGGCGATGCTGCGCGGCGGTGGCCGCGAGCTCCTCGATCGTCGACGTCGTCTCGGCGACGGCGGACACCTGCGCGCTGATCGCGGCCGCCTCCTGCTCGGCCGACGCCGGCCAGGTCGAAGGCCCGGCTGGCGAGCTGGTCGGTGACCGCGTCCATCTGGCGCACGAGCGCGGCGCAGCGCCAGCAGCGTGTCGGCGAACGCGACCGCGAGGCTCGACCGTCACCGGGTCGGCACCGTCGCCGGCGGCCGGCACCGCGCTGAGGTCGCCCTCGGCGACCTGGTCGAGCAGCGCGGACAGCGAGCGCACCTGCGCGCTCGAGCGACTGCCGCCGGCGCTGGGCCTGGTCGGCCGCGTCGCGCGCGAGCCGCCCGAGCGCGCCGGCCGACCAGCCGACCGCGGGGAACGCCGGCAGCAGGACGACGAGCCGCCCGACCCCGGCGATGGTCAGCGGTGTCGGAGAACCACGCGGCGGCGTAGACGCCGGCCGCGGCGCCGGCCGCCGACGAGCAGCCCCCGGGCCGGCCCGGTCACCGCGCCGGCGACGAGCACGACGGGGAGGAAGAGCACCCACGCCGGGCCGGCGACCCCGGCCGCGTTGGCGACCACCCCCGTGACCGCGACGAGCAGCGCGACCGTGAGGGCCCCGGCCAGGAACCGCCGTCGTACGACGGGGAACGCCGGGGCGAACGCCTCCCCGGCGAGGCTCGCCAGGGTGAGCGAGGCGACCGTCGCCGCCAGCCCCCAGCCGGCGAGCGGCAGCTCGTTGACGGGCAGCGAGCCGTCGCCGAACCGGGCGGCGAGGACGGTCGCGGCGACGAGCAGCACGAACGCGCCGAAGGTCACGAGCTCGGCCACCCGCAGGACCCGGCCGGCGAACTCCGCGTCGGCCGCCGGTCGGGCGGCCATGTCGACGGGTGCGTCGTCGAGGTCGACTCCCGACGCGACGGGGAGCTCGACGCCGGCGAGCGCGGCGAGCTGTTGCTCGCAGGTCGGGCGGCAACCCGCCGGGCGTGGCAGCGCGCCGGGCGTCGCCGGGGCCGGGGGCGCGGCACGGCCGGCCGGGCGTCGGTGCGCCCCGCCGCGCGGCGTCGGCAGGCCGAGCGCGGCGAGGTCGTCCGACCCAGCCGGGCTGTCGACGTCTCACGACCGGCTCCGGCGCCGTCGTACGCGTGCCGGGCTCAACTGACCTTGAACTGGGCGATCGAGGCTCGCAGCTCGGCGGCGAGGACGTTGAGCTGCGCAGCAGCGGCGGCCGCCTGCTTGGAGCCGACGGCGTACTGCCGGGACACGTCGGAGACCTGCGTCATCGCCGCGACCACCTGGTCGGAGGCCGAGCGCTGCTGCTGGGTCGCGATGGAGATCTCCTTCGCGGCGGTCGTCGTCTCGTCGACCATGCTGCTGATGCGCTCGAGCGCGTCGACGACACCGCGGGCGAGCTCGGAGCCGGTGCGGACCTCCTTGGCGCCCTCCTCGCTCGCGATGATCGTCGCGTTGGTCTCGGCCTGGATCTCCGAGACGATCGTCGGCGATCTGCCCGGTCGACTCCTGGGCGCGCTCGGCGAGCTTGCGCACCTCGCTCGCGACGACGGCGAAACCGCGGCCGTGCTCCCCGGCGCGGGCCGCCTCGATGGCGGCGTTGAGCGCGAGCAGGTTGGTCTGGTCGGCGAGGTCGTTGATGACCTCGAGGATCCGGCCGATCTCCTGGCTCTTCTCGCCCAGCGCGAGCGTGCGGGCGGCGATCGAGTCGACCCGGGTGGCGATGGTGTCCATCGCCCCGACGCTGGCCTGGACCGCCGTGCGGCCGTCCTCGGCGTGGCGCAGCGTCTCGGCGGCGTACCGGGCGACGGCCTCGGCGGTCTCGGCGATCTGGGCGGCGGTCGCGGCGAGCTCCTCGATGGTCGAGGTCGTCTCGCGACACGGCGGACGACTGCTGCGTGGCGGAGGCGGCGTGCTCCTCCGCGGTCGCGAGCAGCTCACCGGCGGCGGCGCCGATCTGCTCGCCGCCGCTGCGGATCTGGGTCACGAGCGAGCGCAGGTTCGCCGAGCGTGTGACCGAAGGCGCTGGTCAGCGTCTGCGAGGGCGGCGTGCGTCGCCGCCTCGTCCGTCAACGTCGACGGCGAGGTCGCCCTCGGCGGCCTGCGCGAGCACGCGGGAGAGCTCCTCGACGCGTCGCTGGAGCTCGTCGCGCTCGGCTTTCGCGTGGGCGCGCATCGCCCAGACCGACGACGCGAGCGTGCCGTTGAACCAGGCGATGGCCGGGAAGACCGGGACGACGAGGACGAGCCAGGCCGCCGTACTCGCGTCGAGGGAGTGCGCGATCGCGGACGCGGCGACGAGACCGCCGCCGGCGAGCAGGCCGAGGACGACCGACTGGACCTGGCGCATCGTCGTCGCGGCGAAGAGCACGCTCGGCAGCAGCAGGATCCAGAACGGGCCGCGGACGCCGCCGGAGACCGCGACGGACCCGGAGACGGCGACGAGCGTGCTGACGCAGGAGCAGCGCGCGGTAGGTGGCGATCCGCTGCCGCACGTGGGGGCTCACCTCGTGCAGCATCGGCAGCACCGTCAGTGCCAGCGCGTTGAGCACGGCGAGGCCCTGCCAGGCGAGGAACGCGTAGAGGTGCAGGCGGACGTCGCCGTCCTCCTGGTGGAGGACCGACCGCTCCGACGCTGGCGAGCGCGATGCCGCCCCAGGTGGCGAGGGCCGCCACCCGGCTCAGCCGCTTGGAGAAGTCCACGAGCCCTCCTCGTCTGGGGGATGTCCGTAGTTGTGTCGGGTGGGCGGGGCCCGTGCTGAAGCGCTCAGGCGCCGCGGCGCGCCTGCGGGAGCGCGCCGCGCAGCCGGACGACGGCGGCTGCGTCGAGCACCGCGACGGGGCCGTCCGGGCGGGGCAGCTGACCCGCGACGAGGTCGGCGGCCAGCCCGGTGAGGGCGGCCGGGAACGGCGCGACCTCGCCGTCCACCGCCGTCGTAGCGTCCACGGCGTCGACGAGCAGACCCACGGTGACCGCGTCGACGGCGAGAACGACGAGCCGGCCGGAGGCCGTCAGCGGCGCGTCGGTGGCGCCCAGCAGCGAGCGGAGGTCGAGCACCGGGAGGATGCGGCCGCGCCAGTTGGCGACGCCGGCCACCCACGCGGGGGCGCCGGGGACGCGGGTCAGCGACGGGAGCCTGCCCACCTCGGCGACGTGCGCGAGGTCGATCGCGAACCGGCCGGCGCCGAGCCGGGCGAGGATCGCGGTGGCGTCGACGCTCGGGGTCGCGGTCGCGGGCAGGTCGGTCACCGTTGAGGTGTCGGCGTGGGCCGCCCCTGGGTGAAGCGACCGGCCGGGAAAGCCGGCCCCGGCCGCTCAGGCGAGGGGTCGGCCCGCGCGCGGCGCGGCGGGTGAGGTGCCGGTTGGCGAGCACGACGGCGACGACGGCACCGACCGCCCCGGCGAACAGGAAGATCGTGCCGACGGTGCCGATCCCGGGGTCGTTGCCGAGCCGGCTCGGGATGACGACCTCGTCGGAGGGGCGGGCGACGCCGCTGAGGACGAGGACCGCGACCAGCCAGCCGACGCCGGGCATGGCCGCCGCCTGGACGCTGCCGGTGCCGCGAGCTGCCAGCACGCCGACGCCGAGGTTGGCACCGAAGGCGATGACGTCGGCCAGTCCCTCGACGCCGCCGGGCAGCCGCAGCGGGACGAGGAAGGCCCCCCAGACCCCGAGCACTGCCCCGAGCACCGTCAGCAGGATCAGGATCGGCGCCAGGGACACGTCCCAGCCCGGGCCCCGGTCGTCAGAGAGGGCGGGACCCGACGGCTGCGGTCCGGGAGCGGCGTACGGGTCGTCCACGCCGGCGAGCGTAGCGGCGTCGGCCCCCGCCCCGGGCACGCCGATCATCGGCGTTGAAGGTGCGAGGTCGGTGCGCGGGTCAGGCGCGCACCTCGGGCGGCGCCGGCTGCGCGAGGACGTCCTCGCGCAGGTCGATGACCCGCGAGGACGTCGGTGCATCGACGGCGCCACGGGCGGCATCGGCCGGTCCGCCGGCGGCGTCGAGCACGCCCGCGATCTCGCGACCGACCAGCTCGTTGCGGTCGACCAGCGCGTCTCGCAGCGCCATCACCAGGTGCTGGTTGGCCTCGAGCTTGCCCTTGATGAGCACCTTCTGCTCCTGCAGCAGCTCTTCGACCCGGTTGCGGCCCTCGGCGTCGCCGAGCACCCGGCCGACGAGGTTGGTGTCGCTGAAGGCGCTGCCCTGCACCGCGGCGTAGGAGACCAGCGTGCCGACCATGCCGGCCGCGCCCACCATCTGGGCCGCGACGTTGGTCGCGTAGAGCAGGTCGCCGCTCGGACCGGTCGAGATGTCGTCGAAGAAGATCTCCTCGGCGCACTGACCGGCGAGCGCGATCTGGATGAGCTGCAGCATCTCCTTCTTCGAGCGGGTGAAGACCTCCTCGGCGTCGCCGTGCGCCAGCATGCCGAGCGCCTCGCGCCGCTTGATGATGGACAGCACCTCGAGCCGCCGCGTGGGAGCGACGAGGTACGCCGCCGTCGCGTGCCCGGCCTCGTGCGTGGCGATGAGCTTCTTCTCGTGCTCGGTGTAGCCGATCGGCTGCCCGAGGCCGACGGTGGTGGACAGCCGCGCCTGCTCGATGTCCTTCCAGGTCATCTTGGTGTCGGCGCGGCGGACCGCGTTGATGAGTGCCTCGTCGAGCAGCTGCTCGATCATCACCGGCGTGTAGGAGTGCGTCACCCCGGCGAGCGCGTCGCGGTACTCGTCGTCGGTCAGCTCGTCGTGGTGGGCCTTGCGCTTGAGGAAGTGGTCGATCAGCGCGCGGCGGCCCTTCTGGTCCGGCCGCTCGAAGGTGAGCGCCCGGTCGAACCGGCCGGGGCGGAGCAGCGCCGGGTCCAGCGAGTCGGCCCGGTTGGTCGCCGCGATGATGAGCACGTTGGCGCGCGGCGGCACCGGCTTCGCGATCTGGCGGTCCGTGGGCAGCAGCGAGTTGACCCGCTCGATGACCTTGCTGCGCAGCTTCTGCCACCCCGTCGGTGTGTCGAAGGACTGCATCTGCACCAGCAGCTCGTTGACGACGCCGCCCACACCTTCACTCATGTAGGAGTTCGTCACCGGAGCGGCCGGCGACGTCACGGTCAGGAACTCACCCGGCATCGAGCCGAGGGCGCCGCAGCACTGCACCGACTTCGCGACCGCGGACAGCTCCGGCGCGGCCGTCATCGACAACCCACGCCGGCTGGCGCCGATGGCGTCGATCTCCTCGATGAAGGCGATCGCACCGCCCTCGGCGAGCGCCGCCTTGCGGGCGGCCTTGAAGAACGCGCGGATCTTCATCGCGGTGGCGCCGTAGAACATCGACTGGAACGACGTCCCGGACACGAACAGGAACGGGACACCCGCCTCGGCGGCCATCGCCTTCGCGGTGTAGGTCTTGCCGGTGCCGGGTGCTCCCTCGAACAGCAGGCCGCGCCGGGGCGTGCCGCCCATCGTGCCGGAGAAGGTCTTGTGGGCGAGGAAGAGGTTGAGCGAGCGGATGACCTCTTCCTTCACCGTCTCGATACCGACGACGTCGTTCAGCCGGACGTCGATCTGCTCCGGGCGGTAGAGGACGTGGGGCGAACGACCGAAGAAGATGAACGGGCCGAGCACCGCGAGGATCAGGACGCCGAAGAACAGGATCGGCATGACCATGAGCCAGTCGATGTGCGGCATCTGGAAGAAGTTGACGGGGTGCCCCACGCCGATGCGCCACCACAGCAGCGCGGCCGGCAGGCCGACCATCACGGCGAACCGCCACAGCCTCTTGCGCCGCATCTCCTCGCGGTTGCGACCGACGTCCACGCCGGCCCCGCCGACGACGACGTCGCCGGCGGCGGCGAGCAGCGGGAAAGGCGCTCCGACGCTTGCGTCCTGGCGGTCCTTCACCGGCAACTCCCTCGGCCTGGGCAGATCTCGGCGGGCGAGCCGGAGAAGAAATTTCTCGACCGGGCTCAAGTTGCCGGATGACTCTGCCGAAAACGGTTCTCGGCGCGTGCTGTACCCGCAGTGTGGCACCGGCTATCACCTGTTGGCTACGGACCGTGACGGAATCACCCGATCGGCTCAGCCGGGGTGACGGCACCCCTCAGAGGCCGGCGAACAGGTCCTGCTCGGGCCCGTCGACCGCGGGCACCCCGTGCACCAACCGGTAGTGCTCGACGCCGAACGCGCGTTGTCCGATGTTGTTGGACAACGCGAAGAATGGCCCGTCTGTCTGGATCTGCGTCCGGTGCGCCTTCATCGCCTCGACCTTGGCGTCGAGGAAGTCCCGGGCGTCGACGCGGGTGGTCACCGTCTCGTCCGGGTCTCCGAACGGAAGCTCCTCGGGAGAGGTCACCCCGAACGGCGCTTCCTCCCCCATCTCCTTGAGGGCGTCGAACCCCAGCCGCAGGAACGACATCGGTAACGCCGTGTAGTAGAGCTTCGAGCACTGCCAAGCCGGGCCCGCGTCCGGATACCGGCCGGGGTCGGCCGCCGCCTCGTACGCCGCGACGGCGACTCGGTGCGCCTGGATGTGGTCCGGGTGCCCGTAACCGCCGATCTCGTTGTAGGTGACGACGACCTGCGGCCGCACCTCGCGGACGACACGGACGAGCTCGCCCACGGCGGTCTCGAGGTCGGCCTGCCAGAAGCAGTCGGCCCGGTCGTTCGTCGCCAGGCCCATCATCCCGGAGTCGCGCCACCGCCCCGGACCGCCGAGGAAGCGGTGGTCCGTCACCCCCAGGGCCTGCATCGCCGCCGCGAGCTCGTCGATCCGGTGCTGACCCAGCCGGTCCGTCTGGTCCGCGGCCAGGTGCACCAGATCGGGAGCGAGGATCTCGCCCTCCTCGCCGAGCGTGCATGTCACCAGCGCCACGTGCGCGCCGTCGGCGGCGTACTTCGCCATGGTGGCGCCGGTGCTGATCGTCTCGTCGTCGGGGTGCGCGTGGACGAGCAGCAGCCGCCGTTCTGCGGTGATCACGGGGAGAGGCTACGACGCGCCAGCTCGGCACTGATCGCCTCGATGACCGGGAGGTCCGCGGCGAGCCACTCGACGGTGTCCAGCTCGTCCACGCCGAGCCACCGGAGAGCGGCGTGTTCCACCGGCCGCGGAACGCCGTCGATGCTCGCCCAGTACGTGTGCAGGACCCCCGCTCCGTCGACGGTCGGTACGTCGTCCGCGGCGCGGGCGCCGATCGTCGCCTCGACGGCGAGCTCCTCGGCGAGCTCGCGGCGCAGCGCCGCCGGCTCGGTCTCGCCGGGTTCGACCTTGCCGCCGGGCAGCTCCCATCGACCCGGATGTCGCATGGCGCCCGAGCGCTGCGCGGCGAGGACGCGCGGCGGATTCCCGGCGACCACGGCACCGGCCACGACGACCACAGACCCCTCGCCCTGCACGAGCGGCGACCCTAGCGAGCGGTGGCGGCGAGCGGACTGTCACCCGGACGGACCTGTGGACCCCCGGACCCGGCGGTCGAAGCATCAGGTGTCCGTCCCCTCTGACCCGGAGGCACTCCTTCATGATCCGCACTACTCGTCTCGCCGGCGCGGCCGTCGCCGGCGCCGTCCTCTTCGTTCCCGCGGCCGCCTCGACGGCGCTGGCCGCCGGCCACGGCCACGGCCACGGCCACGGCCACCCAAGCACGCCGCGAAGGCGCATCACCACGGCAAGCCCGCCGCCAAGCGGTTCACCGCGACCGGCAGGGTGACGGCGGTCGACATCCGGCACGGTCACCCTCGACGACAAGGGCGGCTCGCGCGACCTGCACGGCACGAGCGTCACCGTCACCGTCCCCGACACCGCGAAGGTCACCCGCGAGGGTGCGCACGTGGACCTGACCGAGGTCGCCGTCGGCGACCACGTCATGGTCAACGGCACGCGGGGTGAGGACGGCCTCACGGCCCGGCACGTCCACGCCGCCGTCACCTCGCACAGCGAGGACGCCACGGCTGACAGCGAGGACGCCACGGCTGCAGAGGACACCAGCACCGAGGCACCACCGACGGGTCGACCGACGCCAGCACCGACGGCAGCACCGACGGGTCGACCGACGCCAGCTCGACGGCAGCACGGACGGCACGGTCACCACGGACGGGACCGGCACGACAGCGGGTTGAGCGGCCGCAATCGTCCGGTCGCGGGGCCCGGCGGCGCATAGCGCCGCCGGGCCTTTCGGTGCCGGTCGCCGACCTCGGCCGGACTCCGACCGGCTGGTGGCGAGACGTCCGGACTATGGGGAAGTGGCCCGATCGGGCCGTCAAGCAGAGCCGCCCCCTGCCGATGACCCGGTGGGGAGGGCGATGACGACGAACGAGCTTGGTGAGCCGGGCGCCCGGATGGGCGCGCCGCCGCCGTGGCGTGCCCAGGTGCCGCACACGGACGCCGACGTCGTCGCCGTCCTCACCGTGACCGGCCGCTGCCTCGAGGTCAGCCCCACCGTGAGCGCGATCCTCGGGATGGACCCGGACGAGATCGTCGGGCGGCCGCTCTGGCAGCTCTTCGAGGGCGAGGACCGCGCGACGGTCCGGGCACTCGACGCCCAGGTCGCGCGTGCCGGGCAGGCGCGCAGCACGATCCGCCTGCACACCACGGCTGGCCACCCCGTCTGGTTCGACGTGTCGGTCAAGTTGGTCGCCGCGGACGGCGACGGTGGGCCGGCGTACGTCTTCGTCTCGGCGCGAGACGTGACCGACGACGTCATCGCGCTGCAGCACCTCGCAGAGTCCGAGCAGCGATGGCGCCTCGCGTTCGAGAACTCACCCGTCGGTGCCGCGCTGGTCAACCGCGACGGCGGCATCCTGCTCGCCAATAGTGCTCTCGGCCGGATGCTCGGCCGTCGTACCGACTCGCTGACGATGCTGTCCCTGAACGACGTGACGCATCCCGACGACACGGCACTCGATGGCGAGAAGATGCGCGACCTGCTGGCCGGGCGGCTGCAGCACTACACGGTGGAGAAACGCCTCGTCACGGCCGACGGCGACCTGTTGCTGGTGCAGCTCACCGCAGCAGCCGCTCCCGACCTCGAAGGGCACGGTCAGCAGCGTCATCGTGCAGTTGCAGGACATCACCCAGCGACGGGAGGCCGAGCTGGAGCTCGCCAACCGCGCGCTGCACGACCCGCTGACCACCCTGCCCAACCGCTTCCTCGTGCAGCAGTGGCTGACGAGTGCGCTGCAGGAACACCTCGGCCGCGACGTCGGGGTTCTCTACTGCGACCTCGACCGGTTCAAGGTCGTCAACGACAGCCTCGGCCACCTGGCCGGCGACGAGCTGCTCGTCGAGGCGGCCGCACGGTTGCGGGGCGCGGTGCGACCGGATGATCTGGTCGGGCGCGTCGGCGGCGACGAGTTCGTCGTCGTCTGCGAGCGGCTCAACGACGTGAACGACCTGCTGCAGCTGGCGGCGAGGCTCGCCGCCACCCTCGACGAGCCCATCGACATCTGCGGCCACTCCCACACCGTCAGCATCAGCATGGGTGCCGCCGTCGGTCGCGCGCCGGAGACGGCCGACGACCTGCTCATGCGCGCGGACATGGCGCTGCTGCGCGCCAAGCGTCTGGGTCGGGCCCGGGTCGAGCTCTTCGACACCGCCGTCGACCACATCGCGACACGCGACGACCTGGAGATGGAGGAGCAGCTGCGCGCCTCCGTCGGGGCGGGCGAGCTGCGGGCGTACTACCAGCCGATCGTGACGCTTCCGGACCGACACGTGATCGGGCACGAGGCGCTGCTCCGCTGGGAGCACCCGGACCGCGGGCTGCTGTCACCGGCGCGCTTCCTGCAGATCGCGGAGTCGACGGGACTCATCCGCTCCCTCGGCTGGTGGATGCTCGACCGGGCCTGCCGCGACGCCGCGGTCGGCGTTGGTGGCGTCGGCATCGCCGGTGCGTGGGTGGCCGTCAACGCCTCCCCCAGCCAGCTGACGCGCCCGGGCGTGTTCGACGCCGTGGAGGAGACGCTCATCCGGTCCGGGTTGCAGCCGCACCAGCTGCACCTGGAGATCACCGAGACAGCCCTGATGCAGGCCACGACCACGCTGCTCGACGAGCTGCGCCAGCTGCACGACATCGGGGTCGGCATCGTCCTCGACGACTTCGGGACCGGCTTCTCCTCGCTCAGCCTGCTGCGCGACTTCCCGGTCACGACCGTGAAGATCGACAAGAGTTTCGTGACCCCCTTGCTCGAAGACCCCAGCGCGCTCGCCATCGTGCGTGCCGTCGTCGGGATCTCGCGAGACCTGGGCATCGCGACAGTCGCCGAGGGCGTGGAGACGACCGACCAGGCAGAGCTGCTGGCCGAGCTCGGTTGCTCGCATGCCCAGGGCTATCTCTTCGGTTACCCGCAGGGTGTGACCGCCGCCGCCGATCGCGCCTTCGACACGGCGCTGGCCCGGCTGATCCAACCCGGCAGCGCGACGGCCGAACAGCTCGGCGATCCGGCTTCGGACGAGGTGGTGACGTGATGACGTCGTACAACCAGCGGGACAACTTCGCGACATCGGAGGTCATCCGACCCGCGGCGGTGCTGCTCGAGCTGGCGGCCAAGCAGATCCTGGCGGCGCTGGCCGACGACGACGTCCGGGCGGGTGGGAACTGGTGGATCCAGCCGGGCGTGTGGCGGCGCTACGACCGGCCCTGGCCGGCGGGTGCCAGCGAGCCCGGCGACGCGATCCACCTCGGCACCATCAGCTGTGTCTACGACAGTCCGCAGCGCTACTCGGTGACGATCTTCCGTGCATCGATCACCCCGGACGGGATCGCCCAGGGTTGGGACGTGGAGTCGCTATGCAACGACGCATTGCGGCATGCCGGGCTGACGCTGGAGTCGTGTCCGCGCGCGACACTCACGCCACCGCCACGCCCGTTCCGGATGACGTCCGCGACGCCGTAGCCGCCGGGTCGGGCCGACCGAGGAGCCCGAGCCGGAGAACATAGCGCTTCACCGGGAGTGAGCGCATACTTGAGCACTCGTCACCGTCCAGATCACGCGCCGTGATGGGTTCCGCATCCAGCGAGCCAACGGAGGAGCACGGTGACGGAGGCCACGCCTACACGCGTTCTTCGCGATCTGGAGCACGTCGATGAGATCGAACGCGGTCTGATCGACCGCCTGCGGCAGGCGTTGACGGGGCTGATCCTCGCGCGCGAGACCGAGGCTCACCTGCAACGCCGGCTGGACACCCTGGAAGGGCACGCCAATGGTCGCTTGCGGGCCGCTCTCAGCGCGGACGAGGTCGCCCAGCGCTGCCGGGACCTCCTCGTGTCGATGCCGACCTGGGTGGAGCTCGACGGCCAACTCCCTCCCGCTGCTCCGGGTGACGCCGACCGCCGCGACTGACCGCCAGAACCCGCGGCAATGCAGCGCTGGCTTCCGCTCTCGGAGCCGGCGGTCAACGGTTCGGCTGTCGCGGTGCGGATCCCGGCGTCGCGCCTCGGGGAGCTGCGGGCGCTCGCGGACCAACGCTGATCTTCGCCGCTGTAACCACTCGTGGGCGCGACACGCCGTCCAAGTGGTCACGACGGCGAAGATCTGCCCACTACACGTTGAAGCGGGACTTCTCCGCGGGAAGTTGATCAAGGTCGGCATCCGCTCGGCGGAGTGCGAAAAACCCCCCTGACCTGCGCAAACGCTGACTTTCGGCTGTCCGCCGTTGGCCGGCGATTACCGCGGGTGGCCGATCTCTCACGGCCCACAGACGGCCCAAAGATCAACTTCTCCTGCCCGCGGAACCCGCCGACAGAGACCTCCACGAGTCGCCCGGACGTGCCATTTCTCCACCGCCCGCTCTGGCATTGTCGTAATACATCAATTATGCTGTCGAGGTGCCGGCTGGGGAGGACGAGTACGACGGCGTCGCGTATGCCGATCTCGTCTTCGAAGACCTGGACTGGTCTGAGGTCGGGGAGCACGACCCGGCACGACGGAGCGAGCGAAAGGGCAGAGCAGAGCGAAACGTGGCAACAGAATGGGCGACCGAGGCCTGCCAGGACCCGCGCCGATGGGTGCGTTCAGCAGGCAGCGCATCCAGGCTCACGGTGAGGGTCACCGGCCACTCCCCGTCTGCTGGCTTCATCGTCACCGTGATCGTGGCCCCGAAAGACCACCCGCCGCAGGGCAGATGGTGGGGCGCCACGGCATGGGCGGCGAAGCCGGCCGAGGCCCGGGCCTACGAGGAGGACACATGAGCAAGAACCTGCGGGACTCCCTCGCGCGCGAAGCGATCGAAGCAGAGGCGCGTGCCGATGCCGAAGACCGTGGCGATCTCCCCCCGCTCAGCGGACAGCGTGGCCGGCGTCCGGCAGCCGACCCGGCCCAGGTCTACGCGGTAAGGATTCCCGCTTCCCGCCTCGAGGAGCTCCGCGCTCTCGCTGAGCAGCTGGATGAACCCCCCACGGCGCTGATCCGCCGCTGGGTGCTCGAACACCTCGACGAGGCCGCCAAGCCGAAGGCCAAGCGTCGGCGACCGGCATAGCCCGCTCAACGCCGCGCTCTGTAAAGGCGCACTATTAGGCCTGTCGCCGGCATACGCGGATGCAGGAGAGCCGGCGTTCCATGACGTCAAATCGGGCACGAGAAAGTGCTGGCGCCGGAGTTTGTGCCCTGCAATAATGGGCGGGTGCGGCGGGTCAAGTTCACCCAGTCGGCACGCAAGCGCCGGATCGGCAAGGCACACGTCCTCGCCGCCATGGCCGACGCGGGTGAGCCGATCCGCCTGCCGGCAGATGCGGAACTGGATGAGCGAATGGTGTGGATCGGCCGAGACGACCGAGGTGTGATGTTGGAAGTCATTGCGGTCGAGCAGCCGGACTATCTGCTGGTCATTCACGTCATGCCTTACTCGTACCGGAGGCGGCCATGAGCTCGAAGAAGAAGCCGGAACAGTACGAACTCGCCCCCGGTCCCGACATCGACCTCAAGCGCCAGGTGGTCCGCGACCGGCAGGGTCGCCGCATCACTGAGGGCTACGTTCGCCGACTGGTCGAGGAGAGCGAAAAGCAACTCGGACGCGGGCGACCATCGCTATCTGGTGAGGCGACACGTTCGCCGCAGGTCACCTTCCGGCTCCCTGCGGACCTGCGAGCCGAGACTGAGGAGCTCGCTGCACGCGAAGGCAAACGAGTGTCGGAGGTCGCCCGCGCTGCGCTCGAGGAATACGTCAAGCGGCGCAAGGTCTCCTAGCGCATCCGCGGCGTGGAGGTGCCGTTTCGAGGCGCGGGGTAAGACAGTCGGCGTGACTCGGATGGAGCGGTTGTGGGAGTCGCGGTGGGGCTGGATCCTGCCCTTCGGTGCGGCGTGGAAGCTTGGCCGTCGGCACGGCGCGAACCCACCGGCGAAGTCGTCGCTGTGGGTCCTGCTGGTCTGGGACGTGTGGAGCGAGCGCATCTACAACCGTGGGCGTGAGAGGACGATCGCCGAGCACGGACGCCCCTGATAGGACTCGAGATTCGGCCGCCGAAGTACCGCAGCGAGCGAAGCGTCTTCCTCGCCGACGCCCTTCTCGAGCTGCTCGCCCGCCACATCGCGGAGCATCGACCCGGCGACGACCCCAGCCGATGGCTGTTCGAGGCCTCGCCAGGACAGCCACCGCACCAGAACACGGTCGGGCACCAGTGGCGGCGTGCCTGCCGCAACGCCGGCGTCACCGGACTGACGCTGCACGACCTGCGGCACTTCTATGCCAGCGGTCTCATCGCCGCCGGCTGCGACGTCGTGACGGTCCAGCGAGCGCTAGGACACGCCAAGGCGACGACGACTCTGAACACCTACGCACACCTCTGGCCGACCGCGGAGGACCGCACCCGGAAGGCCGCCGGGGAGCTCTTCACCGCCGCATTCGGCGAAATCCCCCACGGCCCAGAGACGGCCCAGGAGGGTTGACAAGCCGCTGACCTGCGGTTTACCGCGATTCAGACGTTGAAGCGGAACTCGACGACGTCGCCGTCCTGCATGACGTAGTCCTTGCCCTCCATGCGCACCTTCCCCGCCGCCTTGGCCGCCTGCATCGAGCCCGCGGCGACCAGATCGTCGAAGGACACGATCTCGGCCTTGATGAACCCGCGCTCGAAGTCGGTGTGGATGACCCCGGCGGCCTGGGGCGCGGTGTCGCCCTGGTGGATCGTCCACGCGCGCGACTCCTTCGGCCCCGCCGTGAGGTAGGTCTGCAGCCCGAGAGTGTCGAAGCCGACCCGCGCGAGGATGGCGAGCCCGGACTCCTCCTGCCCGTACTCCTGCAGCAGCTCGGTCGCCTCGGCCTCGTCGACCCCGATGAGCTCGGACTCGAGCTTGGCGGACACGAACACCGCCGGCGCCGGGGCCACGAGGTCGACGAGCTTGGCGCGGGTGCTGTCGTCGGTGAGTGCGGTGTCGTCGAGGTTGAAGACGTAGATGAACGGCTTGTCGGTCAGCAGGAACGACTCGCGCAGCGCCGTGCGGTCCAGCGACGGCTCGCTGCTCACCGGGCGGCCCTCGTCGAGGACCTTCCGCGCGTCCTGTACGGCGGCCAGCTCGGCACGCCGCTCCGGACGCATGCGGGCCTCGCGTTCGAGCTTGGCGAGCCGGTTGTCGATCGACTGCAGGTCGGCGAGGACCAGCTCGGTGTTGATCGTCGCGATGTCGTCGGCGGGGTCGACGCGGCCCTCGACGTGGGTGACGTCGGGATCGTCGAAGACGCGGACGACCTGGCAGATCGCGTCCGCCTCGCGGATATGCGACAGGAACTTGTTGCCGAGCCCCTGACCCTCGCTGGCGCCACGGACGATGCCGGCGATGTCGACGAACGTCACCGTCGCCGGCACCACCTTGGCGCTGGCGAACATCTCGGCCAGGACGGCCAGCCTCGGATCGGGCACGTTGACGAT
This sequence comes from uncultured Actinomycetota bacterium, assembly GCA_963835405.1. Classification (GTDB taxonomy): domain Bacteria; phylum Actinomycetota; class Actinomycetes; order JAFAQI01; family JAFAQI01; genus CAWIFV01. The sequence continues at coordinate 45,821 of CAWIFV010000012.1, read as the reverse complement.
GCCGACGTTGGGGTCGATCGTCGCGAACGGGTAGTTGGCCGCGAGCACGTCGTTCTCGGTCAGCGCGTTGAACAGCGTCGACTTCCCGACGTTGGGCAGCCCGACGATGCCGATCGACAGTCCCATGCACCCATTGTCGCTGACGCCGCCCCCGCCCCCCGCGTTGATCATGAGCGGTCGGACCGGGCACGCCGGCGTGTCGGGTCCGACTGCTCATGATCAACGGGGCGGGGGCGGCGCGTCGTACGGCGAAACTGTCGGTCCCGTCGGCGACGATCGGGGGCATGGACGTTGCCGCCGTGATCATCGCCGTCGTCACGCTCGCCGCCGGGTTCCTCGCCGGCTGGGCCCTGGCCCGCACGCAGGGGGCCGGCGCGACCGCGACCGCTGCGGCCGAGCGGGACGCCGCGCGCGCCGAGCTGGCCGGCCTGCGCGGCGAGCGCGACACGCTCGCCGCCGACCTGCGCACCGCGGAGGCGGCGGCCGACCGACACCGCCGCCCGGCTGGAGAGCGAGCGCGCCTCGGCGGCGGAGAAGCTCGAGCTGCTCACTCAGGCCCAGGTCCAGCTCAAGGACGCGTTCGCGCGGCTCTCCCAGGAGGCGCTCGACCGCAACCAGAGCCAGTTCCTCCAGCTCGCCGACCGGCAGTTCAAGCAGGCCGGCGCGCCGCTGACCGAGACCCTGGGCAAGGTCGAGGTGCAGCTGCGGCAGATCGAGCAGGCCCGGGCTGCCGCCCAGGCCACCCTCAAGGAGCAGATCGAGTCGGTCCGCAAGACGGGCGACGACCTCAAGCACGAGACGGCGATGCTCGTCAGCGCGCTGCGCAAGCCGCAGGCCCGTGGTCGCTGGGGTGAGCTGCAGCTGCGCAAGTGCCTGGAGCACGCCGGCATGACCGACCGGTGCGACTTCACCGAGCAGGCGAGCGTCACGACGGCCGACGGCATCCTGCGGCCCGACGTCGTCGTCAGGCTCGTCGGCGGCAAGAGCATCGTGGTCGACTCGAAGGTCACGCTGGCCGCCTATCTGGAGGCGCACGACGCCACCGACGACGACGTGCGCGAGGAGCGTCTCGCCGCCCACGCCCGGCACCTGCGCACCCACGTCGAGCAGCTCGCCGCGAAGTCGTACTGGTCGCAGTTCTCCCCCGCGCCCGAGTTCGTCGTGCTCTTCGTGCCGGGCGACCCGTTGCTCGCGGCCGCCCTCGACCGCGACCCCGCGATCCTCGAGGACGCGTTCGCCAAGCGCATCCACATCGCGACGCCCACGACGCTGATCTCCGTGCTGCGGACCTGTGCCTACGCCTGGCAGCAGGACGCCCTCGCCGCCAACGCCCGCGAGGTGTTCGACCTCGGCCGCGAGCTCTACAAGCGGCTCGGCACGCTCGGCGACCACGTCGACAAGCTCGGCCGGTCGCTCAGCGGCGCGGTGAAGGCCTACAACGGCACGGTCGGCTCGCTCGAGCGCCAGGTGCTCGTCACGGCCCGCAAGCTCAACGACCTGCAGGTCGTCGACGCGGTCCTCGACCCGCCGACCGCGGTGGAGGAGCCGGTGCGCCCGCTCGGCGCTCCCGAGCTCGTCTCCGCCGCCGAGCAGGCCCGCGCCGTCGTCGCGCTACCCGCCGCCGACACCGTCGACCTCGACCGCCCGGAGGACTACGGCGTGGTCGCCCCCGAGGCGCCGATCGACTCAGCCCGCGACGCCGGCCGCGCCATCGGCTGACCGGCTGACCGCCGACCGCACAACCCACCGAGCGCGTGCGGACCGATCGGCGGAACCCGGTCAGACGGGAGTGATGCGCAGGTCGCGACGCAAGCTCGTGCGGCAGCGCGAACGTCAGCTTCTCCTCCGCCGACGTGACTTGCTCGACGTCACCGAAGCCGTGCTCGGCCAGCCACTCCAGCACCTGCGCGACCAGGTCCTCCGGGACCGACGCGCCACTGGTGACCCCGACCGTCGAGACGCCGTCGAGCCAGCCGGCCCCGATGTGGCTGACGTCGTCGACCAGGTACGCCGCGCGAGCGCCGGCGTCCAGCGCCACCTCGACGAGGCGGACCGAGTTCGACGAGTTCGCGGAGCCGACGACGAGCACGAGGTCGGCGGCGGCGGCGATGTCCTTCACCGCGGTCTGCCGGTTCTGGGTGGCGTAACAGATGTCGTCGCTCGGCGGGTCGACGAGCTGGGGGAACCGGCGGCGCAGCGCGGCGACGGTCTCGAGCGTCTCGTCCACCGACAGCGTCGTCTGCGACAGCCAGGCGACCTTGGCCGGATCGCGCACCTCGATCCCGTCCACCGCCTCGGGGCCGTCGACGAGATGGACGCGCTCGGGCGCCTCCCCCGTCGTACCGACGACCTCCTCGTGGCCCTCGTGCCCGATGAGGAGGATGTCGTAGTCCTCGCGGTCGAACCGCCGCGCCTCCGCGTGCACCTTCGTCACGAGCGGGCAGGTCGCGTCGATCGTGCGCAGCCCGCGGCTCGCCGCCTCCTCGTGGACGACCGGTGCGACACCGTGCGCGGAGAAGACCACGACCGCGCCCTCGGGCACCTCCGCGGTCTCGTCGACGAAGACCGCGCCGCGGCGCTCGAGCGTCACGGACGACGTGCGAGTTGTGGACGATCTGCTTGCGGACGTAGACGGGGGCGCCGTAGTTCTCGAGTGCCCGCTCGACGGTCTGCACCGCGCGGTCGACGCCGGCGCAGTACCCGCGCGGGCTGGCCAGCAGCACCTTGCGGCCCGGCTGCTCGGTCGTCGGCGTCACCCGTCGATGCTATGTCGGGTCGACGGCGCCGGTCCGGACGGCACCCACCGCCATGCCGCCCCGGTTGGACGGACGCCGGTTAGGCAGTGCACGGTGGAGGGCACGCCGCTAGAAGACCCCGACCTCGTTCGTGTCCCGGAGGCCCAGCATGACGTCAGCCGACCACCGCGACCCTCGCGCCTCGGACAACCCCGGGTTGGCCGGCGCCGTGGTCGGCAGGCTCAGCCGGGAGGTGGGCCGGGTGCCGCTCGTCGCGCTGACATTCGCGCTGGAGGCCTGGGAGCGGACCCGTGGGATCCGCGAGTTCACGATCCGCCGCGGGGGCGAGGCGTTGCAGATCGCCGCGCACACGCCGCTGGGCCGGTTCCTGCCGCAGCCGGTGCTGGACGACGGCGCCGACCGCGAGGCGGCGGAGATCGCCCTGTCCGCCGCGCGCGAGACCGCGTCGGCCATCGTGGCCGAGGCGGCGGTCGAGACCCCGGCAACCGAGGAGCCGCCGACCGAGCCGGCGACCGAGCCGACGGCCAAGGCCCGGCCGGCAACACCGAGCGGGACCCCGCCCGCCGAGGCGGTGGCCGCGGGCGCCCCGGGCGCGGTGGCGGACACGGTCGACGAGGTCGCCGACGAGCTCGACGTGCCGAGTGCGACCTCGCGCGAGGAGCTCCCCATCCCCGACTTCGACAACATCTCGATCGGCTCGCTGCGGGCTCGGCTCCGCTCGCTGTCGACCGGCCAGCTCGTGCAGTTGCGGGACTGGGAGCAGGGCCACGCGCACCGGCTCCCCGTCATCACGCTGCTCGACAACCGCATCGCAAAGCTCGCCGCCGAGGAGAGCAAGGCGAGCAAGAGCGGCGACGCGCCCTACCCCGGCGGCGCTGATGCCGCCGAGTCGGCCAAGGAGGCCGCGCAGGACGAAGGCGGCACGCTCCGCATCTGAGTCCCGCTCCGACCGCGCGGCCGAGCCGGCGGTGGGACCGGCCGGTGCACCTAGGCTGACCGCATGCCCCTGGAGTCCTCGGCCGAGCAGCCGCTGCCGGTGCGCACCGTCGCGCGCGCGATCGGCGAATGGGTCGGCCGGCTCGGCCGGGTCTGGGTCGAGGGGCAGATCACCCAGCTCACCCGCCGGCCGGGGCAGTCGACGTGCTTCCTCGTGCTGCGCGACCCGGTCGCCGAGATGTCGCTGCAGGTCGTGTGCCCGCGCATGCTGCTCGACCGGGTCGAGCCACCGCTGGCCGAAGGCCGGCGGGTCGTCGTATGGGCGAAGCCGGACTTCCGCCCGCAGCGCGGAACCCTCGCGCTGACGGCGTACGACGTGCGACCGGTCGGCGTCGGTGCGTTGCTCGCCCGGCTGGAGGAGCTCCGTCAGACCCTCGCGGCCGAAGGGCTGTTCGCGCCGGAGCGCAAGCGGCCGCTGCCGTTCCTGCCGCGCACCGTCGGGCTCGTCACCGGCCGGGCCAGCGCCGCCGAACGCGACGTCGTCGACAACGCCCGGCGCCGCTGGCCGTCGGTGCAGTTCCGGATCGAGAACGTCGCCGTGCAGGGCCCGTACGCCGTGACCGAGGTCGTCGCCGCCCTGCAACGGCTCGGCGCCGACGGGTCGGTCGACGTCGTCGTCATCGCCCGCGGCGGAGGCTCGGTCGAGGACCTGCTGCCGTTCTCCGACGAGACCCTCGTCCGTGCGGTCGTGTCCTGCCCGGTGCCGGTCGTCACGGCCGTCGGCCACGAGACCGACGTCCCGCTCGTCGACCACGCCGCGGACCGGCGCGCCTCGACCCCGACCGATGCCGCGAAGCTCGTCGTCCCCGACATGGCCGAAGAGCTGCAGCGCGTGCATGCCTTGCGCAGCCGCGCGTTGCGGTGCGTGCGCGGCCGGCTCGACGGCGAGCAGCACCGGCTCGAGGCGCTGTGCAGCCGGCCCGCGTTCGCCGCGCCACGCGAGGAGCTGTCCCGCCGCGCGGCGGAGGTCGACCGGGCCCGGGAGCGGGCCCGGCGGGCGGCGCTGGCCTGCGTCGGCGAGGCGGCGACCGAGGTGGTGCGCCTGAGCACCCGGGTGACGGCGCTGTCGCCGCAGGCGACGCTGGACCGCGGCTACGCCGTGCTGCAGCGGGCCGACGGCCAGGCGGTGCGCGACCCGGCCGAGGTGGCCGCCGGTGACCGGCTGGTCGGCCGGGTGGCGGGCGGCCGCATCCCGCTGGAGGTGACGACGTGACCGACGGCACCGACTCCTCGACGAGCCAGGCGCCGACAACCGAGCCGACAAGCCGGCCGCCGGCCGATGAGCGGCCGACGTACGAGCAGGCGCGTGACGAGCTCGTCGACGTCGTCCGGCGGCTGGAGGCCGGGGGGGTCACGCTCGAGGAGTCGCTCGCGCTGTGGGAGCGCGGTGAGCAGCTCGCGCGCATCTGCCAGGAGTGGCTCGACGGTGCGCGGGCGCGGCTCGAGGCGGCCGCCCCGGACCCGGACGGCGACGGGTCAGCGGAGTGAGCGCGCGAGCAGCTCGAGCTGCTCGTCGGTCGCGCTGCCGGTGACGACGACGGACACGGGCCCGAACGAGCGGGTCAGCGCGAGCTCACCGCGCTGGGAGCGCCGCTGCTGCCACTCGTGCCCGTCGAGGCTGCGGGTGCCGACGACGGTGGTGCCGCGGCGGCCCAACACGGACCGGACCAGTGCGTCCGCGTCGCCGTCGGTCTCGTCCAGCCCGGCGAACAGATCGCCGGGCGTCGCCCAGCCGATGTGCAGGCGCGTGCCGGTCCGGCGGTCGGTGGACAGGTCCGCGGCGTTCGCCCGCCAGCCGGCCGGCAGCGACACCGGAACGAGCGCGTCGGTGTGCGCGAGCTTCGCGAACCCCGCGACCTGCCGGTCGTAGTCGACGGGCCCCTGCTCGTCCGACCCGGGGAAGACGAGCGTGCGAGCCGGCCCGATGAGCAGGAGCACGGCGACGATGCCGAGCACCAGCCCGAGCGAACGCGCCATGTCGGCGACCGCCTGCCGGGTCGCCGTACGTCCGCTCATCGGCTGCTCCGGCGGATCGCGGCCATCTCGTCGAGCAGGGCCGCGCACTCGTCCGCGGTGTTGTAGAAGTGTGGCGCGACACGGATGCCGCTGTTCGGCCGGTGGTCGACGACGAAGCGTCGCTCGACCAGCTCGCGATGGACGCGCTCGGAGTCGCCCGGGTCGATGGTCACGTGGCCGCCGCGGCGAGCGGGATCGTGCGGCGAGCGGACAGTGAAACCGCGTTCGAGGGCCCCTTCGAGCAGCGGCTGGGTGAGCGAGGTCGATCGCTCGCGGATGCGGTCGACACCGATGTCGACGACGGCCTGGTAGCCGGGCGCGGCGGCGTAGGCGGCCGGCACGTTGGGGGTGCCGCCGGCGAAGCGCATGACGCCGGGCGCGTAGTCGATCGCGTCCCAGGCGAAGTCGAACGGCCGCTCGTGGGAGATCCAGCCGATCGCGGCCGGGCGCAGCGTCTCGGCGAGATCGGGCCGGACGTAGAGCCAGCCGTTGCCGGGACCACCGCAGAGGAACTTGACCGAGCCGCCGACGCAGATGTCGACGTCGTTGCCGACGACGTCGACCGGGACGGCGCCGGCTCCCTGGTAGGCATCGAGGAGAACCAGTGCGCCGTGCCGGTGCGCGGCGTCGACGACGGGGGCCAGGTCGAGCAGCGCCGACGTACGGAACTGCACGAGGCTCACGGACACGAGCAGGGTGCGGTCTTCGATTGCGTTGACGAGCCGGCCGGTGTCGACGGTGAGCCCGTCCGGCTCGAACGGCACGACGACGAGCTCGCCGCCGGCGCGCGCGCACTGCTCCGTCCAGAAGTAGTGCGTGCCGGGCCAGTCGGCGGCGGTGGTGACGACGCGGTTGCGGTTGCCGCCGAGGTCGAAGCAGGAGGCGACCGCGGTGATCGCGTCGGCGACGCTCTGCCGCAGGACCGTCGTCCCGGGCGGCGCGCCGATCGCCGCCCCGACCAGGCTCGCGACGCGGGTCATCTCGGGAAACCAGGTGTCCCATGCCACGACGCCCTCGGTGTCCCAGAGGTCGGCGTAGTCCTGCAACCGGGCCCGGGTGCCGCGGTGCATCGCGCCGAGGGAGTTGTTGATGAGGTACGTCGTCCGCTCGAGGATCGGGTAGTCGCGGCGGCGGTCGAGCAGCGCGTCGTGCACGCCGTCGAGCCTGCCACGCCCAGGCAATTGCGCGATTTCTGCCCTCTAGGGCAGGCCACGCGCAATTGGAGGCGGGCCAGGTCCGAAATCCGCCAGAACTTGTCGGAGGCGGGGTCCAGGATGAACGGCGTGTACGAGAGCGACGACCGAAGCTATCGGGCCCTGCAGGCGCGAGACGCGAGGTTCGACGGCACGTTCGTGACCGCGGTCCGGACGACGGGCATCTACTGCCGGCCCAGCTGCCCCGCCCAGACGCCGAAGCGCGAGAACGTGCTGTTCTACCCGCGACCGGCGGCGGCCGCGGCGGCCGGCTTCCGCGCCTGCAAGCGCTGCCGCCCGGACGCCGCCCCCGGCAGCCGCGACTGGGACGCCCGCGGCGACCTCGCCGCGCGGGCGCTGCGGGCGATCGAGACCGGCCTGGTCGACGAGGTCGGGATCCCGGGCCTGGCGACCCGGCTCGCGGTGAGCGAGCGGCACCTGCACCGGGTGCTCGTCGGCGAGATCGGCGTCGGGCCGCTGGCCCTCGCGCGCACCCGGCGGGCGCAGACCGCCCGGATGCTCGTGGAGCACACCGAGCTGCCGCTGTCCACGGTCGCGTTCAGCGCCGGGTTCGCGAGCGTGCGGCAGTTCAACGACGTCATGCGCGCCGAGTTCGGCTGTCCGCCGCGGCAGCTGCGCCGCGTCGGCACGAAAGCCGGCGAGGCGGTCGGGACGCTGTCGGTCCGGCTGCAGCACCGCTCCCCGTTCGCGGTCACGCCGTTGCTGGGCTGGCTGGGCGCTCGCGCCATCGACGGGGTGGAAACCGCCGACGGTACGTCGTACCGGCGGGTGGTCGGCAGCGGCATCGTCGAGCTCACCCCGATGCCGGCGGCGGGCCACGTCCTCGCCCGGATCGAGGTCGAGGACGTCGGCCGCGTGGCCGCCGTCGTCAGCCGGTGCCGCCGGCTGCTGGACCTCGACGCCGACCCCGCCGCGGTCGACGAACTGCTCGCCGCCGACGAGCTGCTCGCGCCGTCCGTCGCGCGCCATCCTGGGATGCGGGTGCCGGGTGCGGTCGACGGGTTCGAGCTCGCGGCGCGGGCCGTACTCGGCCAGCAGGTGTCGGTCGCGGCCGCGCGGACGTTCGCGGGCCGGCTGGTGCAGCACTGCGGGCACCCGCTGGCGGCCCCGCGCGACGGGCTCACCCACACGTTCCCCACCGCCGACGCGGTCGCCGCCGCCGACCTGACCGGCCTCGGGCTCACCACCGGGCGCACGAAGACACTCCGCGCGCTCGCGGTCGCCGTCACGGACGGGCGAGTCGTGCTCGACGCGCTCGCCGACCGCGACGAGGTCCGCGCCCGGCTGCTCGAGCTGCCCGGCATCGGGCCGTGGACAGCCGACTACGTCGCCATGCGCGCGCTCGGCGACCCCGACGCCTTCCCCGCTACCGACCTGGTGCTGCGCCGCGTGCTCGCCGGCGCCGGACCGGACCGGGCCGACCGCTGGCGACCCTGGCGGGCCTACGCCGCGATGCACCTGTGGCATCGCTCGACCGAGGAGACACCATGACAGCCGTGCATGCGACGACGCTCGAGACGCCGGTCGGCACGTTGGCCCTGCTCGTGCAGGACGACGCTCTGGTGGCAGCGGGATTCACCGACGTCGACGACCAGTTCGCTCGCTTGCAGACCGACGCGCCGCTGCGGCGGGTCGACGACCTCGGCGCCTTCTCCGCCGCGCTGGCGGCGTACTTCTCCGGGGACGTCACCGCCATCGACGCGCTGCCGGTCGAGCAGCCCGGCGGGACGTTTCGACAGGCGGCGTGGAAGGCGATGCGGGCGGTGCCGCCCGGGGAGGTCATCACCTACGCCGAGCTGGCCGCGCGCGCCGGCAACCCCGGTGCCGTACGCGCAGCCGGGAGTGCGTGCGCGCAGAACCGCGTCGCGCCGATCGTGCCCTGTCACCGGATCGTCCGCACCGGCGGCGCGCTGGGCGGCTACTACTACGGGCTGCCGGTCAAGGAGTGGCTGCTCGCCCACGAGGGTCGCGGCGACGCCGCCCTGTTCTGACCTGTCGAGCGCCGCCGTCTCACCCGCGGCGAACGCTTCGAGCCGAACGACGCGGCTGTGCCAGGTCGGCCGGCTGTCGAACAGCTCGGGGCGGGCCGTGCACACGACGAGCAGCGGGCCGTCGACCCGCTCCACGAGCGTGTCGAGCAGGTCGCACAGATCCGGCTCGGCCCAGTGCACATCCTCCACGAGCAGGACGACGGGGCGCTCGGCCACGAGTTCTTGGAGCAGACTCACCCAGGCCTCGTGGAGTTGATCGCGCACAGTGAGTGGGTGCAGGCCAGAGGGCGGCGGCAGGCCGAGGGCGTAGCCCAGTCCCTCGCGGCCTTCGAGGCGGTCCGCGACCGTCTCCGGTGAGTCGCTGCCGAGGATGCCAAAGTGCTCTTTCAGCACTTCCCCCAGCGGCCAGTACGTGATGCCCTGCCCGTAGGACAGGCAGCGGCCGGTCCGCAGCAGCGGCTGCGGCGACTCCTCGGTCAACACTTGCCACAACTCGCGCGTCAGCCGCGTCTTTCCGACGCCGGCATCCCCAACCAGCACAACTATCCGCGGGGCCCCGCTCGGCGACGACCCGGTCATATCCGGCCCGCAGTTCGCGGAGTTCGTTCATCGCGCCCCACGAACGCTCGGACGCTGCCCGCGTACGCCGCGCGGCCGCATGAGAGACAGCGCTCGCACCAGCTTCCGGCACACGCACTCCACCCTCTTTGCCCTTCGCCTCGATTCTCATCGGGTCGGTGAACTCAAAGGCCCCGACGCGCAGCTGTAACTGTCCGCTCACCGACCAGGATCTCGCCCGGAGCGGCGTGCCTGCTCCAAGCGCGCACAGACGTTGACGGCGTCACCTGTGACGAAGGAACTTCCCTCTCTCGGCCGGCCGACGACAACATCGCCGGTGTTCACGCCGACCCGCAAGCCCAGGCGACCGCCGAAGAGTCTCGACCAGCCGGCGCTGCATGGCCAACGCCACGTGCAGCGCCCGCTCGGCGTCATCTTCATGCGCCGCCGGGGCCCCGAAGGCCGCCATGACCGCGTCGCCGACGAACTTCTCGATCGTGCCGCCGGCCCGCTCGATCTCGGCTTCCATAAGGTCGTAGAAGCGGTCGAGCAGCATGCGCGTGCGCTCAGGATCCTCATCGCTGGCGAGCGCCGTCGAGCCGACCAGGTCGGCGAACAGGACTGTGACGAGCTTGCGCTCTTCAGCCGGCATCGCTTCGAACCGTACGCGGAACCCCAACGCTTCGTCGCAAAACGTCGTAACGACGCCGGTGAGTGCCTCGCCACTCGTGACGCCGAACCCGCCGATCGCTACGGCGCATGCGCTCCACCGCAGCTGGAGACGCACTCGGCGCGAGCAGCATCCTCCTCATCAACGGAGAATCAGCGGGGGGTGCCGATGCGCGCGACCAGCTCGAGCACCTCGTCGGCGAGCCGGGTCGCGTCGGCCTCGCTCTCCTGCACGGACACCTCCCGGCCGGCCTCGGCCACGACGCTGGTCAGCACGAGGACGAGCGTCTCGCCGAGTGGCTGGTCGTCGGCCCGCAGCAGGGCGGCGTTGACGCTGACCCACTCCCGGTAGCGGCGCCGGGCGATCAGCTCGAACCCCGGCGGCCCGCCGCCCTCGAGGAACAGCCGGGCGAGCTCCCGCTCCTCCCAGCACCCGCGCAGGTAGGCCGCCGCCCCGACGAGGAACAGGTCGGCCGGGTCGACCGTGCCGCGCGACCGCGCCTCCCGGACCGCGGCCGCGGCCCGCTCCTCCTGCCGGGTCTGGTAGTCCTCGAACAGGGCGAGATAGAGGTCGGCCTTGCCCCCGAAGTGGTGGTAGAGGCTGCCGACGCTGGCGCCGGCGCGGGCGACGACGTCGGCGATGTTGGTCTGGACGAACCCGGACTCGGCGAAGACCTCGCGGGCCGAGCTCAGCAGCGCCGAACGCGTCGCCTGCGCGCGTCCGCGCGCCCGGGTCGGTGCGGGCGTGGGTTGCACGGCGACAACTGTGCCACGCCGCTCGACCGGGGGCCATGGCGGTGCGACGCCGGCCACAGCCCCCGGCCCGAGACCCGGTACGACGCCGGCCTGCGGCCGGAAAGGGCCTAGGCAGATGCGGATGCTCTGAGCAAAGGCCAAGCCGCAACTGCGACTCAGTCAGGCGCTAGGCTGCCGCACATGCCGACGTACAGCCTCCGCGAGGCGGCCGAGCTGCTCGGGGTGAGCGTCGACACCGTGCGGCGGTGGACGGACAGTGGCCGGCTCGCCGCCGGCGCCGACGAGCACGGCCACCGGGCGGTGGCCGGCCGCGAGCTCGCGGCGTTCGCGGTGGCCCAGGCCGGCCGCGAGGAGGGTCCGTCCGGATCATCGATGCGCAACCGGTTCGCGGGCATCGTCACCCGGGTCGTCCGCGGCGACGTCGCCGCGCAGGTCGAGGTGCAGGCCGGGCCGCACCGGCTGGTCTCCCTCCTCACCCGGGAGGCGGTCGACGAGCTCGACCTGCAGGAGGGCGACCGGGCGGTCGCCGTCGTCAAGGCGACGAACGTCGCGGTCGAGCTGCCGCCATGAGACCGCGGGCCCCGGCCACGCTCGTCGTCGCCGTCGCGCTGCTCGCCGTCCCGGCCGGGCTGGCCGGCTGTGGCGGCGGCTCCGGGGGGCGCAGCACTCCCCGCGCCGAGCGGGTCACCGTCTTCGCGGCCGCCTCGCTGACCGACGTGTTCCCGGCCGTGGCCCGCGCGTTCGCGGCGCACGCCGCCGCCGCCGAGCCCCGCTTCTCCTTCGCCGGGTCCCAGTCGCTGGCCGCGCAGGTCGCGAACGGCGCGCCCGCGGACGTGCTCGCCACGGCCGACGCCGCGACGATCGCGACGGTGGCCGGCGAGCTGGCGAGCCCCGCCCGCACGTTCGCGCACAACGGCCTCGTCATCGTCACCACGGCCGGCAACCCGCGACACATCAGTCGTCTCGCCGACCTCGCCGACCCGGACCTGGTCGTCGTGCTGGCCGACCCGTCGGTGCCGGCGGGGCACTACGCCGCGCAGGCGCTCGCGACCGCAGGCGTGGACGTCTCGCCCCGGTCGCTCGAGCTCGACGTGCGCAGCGTGCTCACCAAGGTGGAGCTCGGCGAGGCCGACGCCGGCATCGTCTACCGCACCGACGCGCGCGCCGCCGCCGACGAGGTCGACGCCGTCCCGATCCCCGACGCCCCCACGGCGACGTACCGGATCGGTGCCCTCGACGACCGCGGCCGGGCCTTCGTCGACTTCGTGCTGTCGGCGCGGGGGCAGGCGGTGCTGCGGACGTTCGGGTTCAGCCCGTGAACCGGCGCCGGCCACCCGCGGCGCTCGCGGCGCCCGCCGCGCTGGGAGTGCTGTTCCTCCTCCTGCCGCTCGCCGGCGTCCTCGTGCGCGCTCCGTGGGCGCGCTGGCCGAGCCTCGTCACGACCCCGGCGGCGACCGACGCGCTCCGGCTGTCTCTCGTGGTCTCCTTCGCCGCGCTGGGGATCGCGCTCGTCACGGGTGTGCCCCTCGCGTGGGTCCTCGCGCGCTGCGAGTTTCCCGGCAAGTCGCTGCTGCGCGCCCTGGTGACCGTCCCGCTGGTGCTGCCGCCGGTGGTGGGCGGCGTCGCGCTGCTCCTCGCGTTCGGCCGCGACGGGCTGCTGCCGCTGCACATCGCGTTCACGACGTGGGGAGCGGTCGCGGCCGAGGCGTTCGTCGCGATGCCCTTCCTGGTGCTCGCCGTGGAGGGCGCGCTCGGCGGGCTCGACCGCCGGTTCGAGGACGTCGCCGCGACACTCGGCAGCGGCCCGCTGCGGACGTTCCGCCGGGTCACGCTCCCGCTCGTCGCTCCCGGCATCGCCGCCGGCGCCGCGCTCGCCTGGGCCCGCGCGCTGGGCGAGTTCGGCGCGACCATCACGTTCGCCGGCAACCTGCCGGGCCAGACACAGACCCTGCCGCTCCACGTGTACGTCGCGTTGCAGTCCGACCCCGATGCCGCGGTCGCGCTCTCCCTGCTGCTGCTGGTGGTGTCGATCGGCCTGCTGGTCGCCGTGGGCCGGGGCCGGTTGTTCGGCCCCGGCGCGCCGGGCCGGCCGTGATGCTCGCCTGCCACCTGCGGGTACGACGGGGTCCGTTCGAGCTGGACGCCGCCCTCGGGGCATCCGCCGGCGAAGTCGTCGCCGTCGTGGGGCCGAACGGCTCCGGTAAGTCGACGCTGCTGCGCGGGCTGGCGGGACTCGTCGACGTCGACGGGACGGTGACCCTCGACGCGGTCGACGCGACCGCCACGGCCGCCTACCGGCGCGCGGTCGGCTGGGTTCCCCAGGACGGGGCGCTGTTCCCGCACCTGTCCGCCCGCGACAACGTCGCTTTCGCCCTGGGGGGCCGGCGGGGGCGCAGTCGCGCCGACGAGCTGCTCGCCGGTTTCGGCATCGCCGACCTCGCCGACCGGCTGCCCGCGCAGCTGTCCGGCGGCCAGGGGCAGAAGGTCGCCCTGGCCCGCGCACTCGCCCGCGACCCCCGGCTGCTCCTGCTCGACGAGCCCCTGGCCGCACTGGACGTCACCGCCCGGGCAGACGTCCGCCGGGTGCTCCGCGACCACCTCGCCGGCTTCGCCGGTGCGACGCTCGTCGTGACCCACGACCCGGTCGACATCGTGAGCCTCGCCCACCGCGTCGTCGCGCTGGACCACGGCCGGGTCGTCCAGGACGCGCCGGTGTCGGAGGTCGTGCGGGCGCCGCGCTCTCCCTGGCTGGCCGAGCTCATGGGCGGCAACGCCTGCCCGGGCCGGCTGCACGACCGCACGGTCTCCCTCGACGGCGGTGGTGAGCTGACCGCGGCGGAGGCTCCCGAACCGCGGTCACCCGACGGCGCCGGCGTACCGGCTCTCGCGGTCATCCCGGCGCACGCCGTCGCCCTGCACCGCGACCGGCCGGACAGCAGTGCGCGCAACTGCTGGCCGGTCGTCGTACGAGACCTGACGGCCATCGGCTCGCGCGTTCGCGTGCGCTGCGACGGGCGGCCGGCGGTCGTCGCCGAGGTCACGCCCGCCGCGGTGGCGGATCTGGGCGTCGTCGAGGGGGCGCCGCTGTGGGCGAGCGTCAAGGCGACCGAGGTCACGATCGTGCCTCTCTAGACTCACCTGGTTACGATCGCCCCATGTCCGACGCGTCCAGAGCCGATGCCGCCGTACCGGGAACATTGCGGGTCGGTGGTGAGGCCCCGGACCGCAACCTCGCCCTCGAGCTCGTGCGCGTCACGGAGGCGGCGGCGATGGCCGCCGGGCGGTGGGTCGGGCGCGGGGACAAGAACGGCGCCGACTCGGCCGCGGTCAACGCCATGCGCCAGCTCGTCTCGACCGTGTCGATGAAGGGCGTGGTCGTCATCGGAGAGGGCGAGAAGGACGAAGCGCCCATGCTGTTCAACGGCGAGGAGGTCGGTGACGGCAACGGCCCCGACTGCGACGTCGCGGTCGACCCGATCGACGGGACGACCCTGACCGCCAAGGGCATGAACAACGCGATCGCCGTCATGGCGGTGGCCGACCGCGGCGCGATGTATGACCCGTCCGCGGTGTTCTACATGGACAAGCTCGTCACGGGACCGGAGGCCGCCGATTACGTCGACCTCGAGGCGCCCGTCGAGCACAACATGCAGGCGGTGGCGAAGGCGCGCCACTGCTCGCCCGAGGACGTCACCGTCGTCGTCCTCGACCGGCCGCGGCACAACGACCTCGTCCAGCAGGTCCGCGACGCCGGCGCGCGCATCAAGTTCATCACCGACGGCGACGTCGCCGGCGCGATCATGGCGGTGCGCGAGGGCACCGGCGTCGACCTGCTGCTCGGCGTCGGCGGCACTCCCGAGGGCATCATCGCCGCGTGCGCGGTCAAGTGCCTCGGCGGCGTGGTCCTCGGCAAGCTCTGGCCCAAGGACTCCGAGGAGCGACAGCGCGCCGGACGCCGGTCACGACCTCGACCGCGTGCTGTACGACCGACGACCTGGTGAGCGGCGACAATGTGTTCTTCGTGGCCACCGGCGTCACGGACGGCGAGCTGCTGGACGGCGTGCGCTACCGCGCCGGCGGCGCGCGGACCCACTCGCTCGTGATGCGCTCGAAGTCCGGGACGATCCGCAGCATCCACAGCGACCACCAGCTCACCAAGCTGCGCGCCTACTCGTCCATCGACTTCGAGAAGCGCTGAGCGTGCCGACGCTGACGTCCTACACGGTCCGCGCCCGCAACCTCGCGGTCGACTCCGACAACAAGATCCACGACAACGAGGTCGCGGCGAAGTTCGGCTTCAGCGGCGGGCTCGTCCCGGGGGTCGAGCTGTTCGCCTATGCGGCACACCCTCTCGCCGAGATGTGGGGACCGGAGCTGCTCAACGGCGGGCGGCTGCAGCTGCGCTTCCGGCGCCCGGTCTACGAGGGCGACGAGGTCACGGTCACCGCGACCGGCGACGGCAACGCCCCCGAGGTGCAGCTGACAGTCGGGACCGACGCCGAGCCGCGCGCCGTCGGTACCGCGGAGCGGCAGGCGCCGGACCGTGACCTGAGACACCTCTACGACGAGACGCCGCTGCCCGCTCAGCGGTGGTCGACCGACGGCCGGTTGCCGTCGGGCGCCATGGGCTCGGTGACGCAGGAGGTCGACCGCGAGCGGCACAACGAGTACCTCGCCGGCATCGGCGAGCAGGGCGAGCTGTTCCGCGGCGCCGGGCTCGTCCACCCCGGCGCCCTGCTGCGGATGGTGAACGACGTCCTCATGCAGAACGTCGAGCTGGGCCCCTGGATCCACACCGCGAGCGACGCCCGGTTCCTCGTCGCGGCACGGCTGCCGGCCACGCTGGCGTGCCACGGGTTCGTGACCGGATGCTTCGAGCGCAACGGCAACGCCTACGTGCGTTACGACGCCCTCGTCACCGCCGACGGCACGGCGGCCGCCGAGGTCGACCACACCGCGATCTACCGCCTGGCCGACGCCGGCTGAGGGGCGCGCCTAGTGTCCCATGCCGCTCGCACACGACACGGCGTCTCGACGGGATGGGCGTGGCGCCCGGAGCGTGAGGCCGGCGTAAAGAGTCTCCCTGCCGACAGGAACCGGCCAGTCGATCCCGAATAGGTCCGAAACGGATGATCAGGGACGTACCGGCCTGTGAGGGAGCAGCGTGCGACGTCGTACTGCAGTAGTCAGCCTGGCAGGGATCGGGGTCCTCGGCCTCTCGGCGGTCTCCGTGGCCGCTCCCGGACCGCAGGCGCGGGCCACGACAGCGGCGCTCCGGGCCCCGGCGGGGCCGGAGTCGGCCGGCTTCCCCGGCGCGGAGACCCCCCTCGGCGACCGTGACGCCCGCGGCCCGCGACAGGCACCGCTGACCTCCGCCCGTGCCGAGCTCGGGCGGCTGGGCGCCGGCCTGGCCGTGTCCTGGACGCAGTTCGGCACGCCGCTGTCGCTTGAGCCGGCCGGGGGGCTGGCTCGCGCAGGGGCTGGCGGTGACCCGGCCACCGCCGCGCGCTCCTGGATCGCCGAGCACCGCGGGCTCTTCGGGCTCACCGCGGGCGACGTCGCCGCGCTCGAGCTGCGCTCGGACACCACGCTCTCCGACGAGCCGGCGGCCCACGTCGTCCGTTTCGGTCAGCACGTCGGGTCGCTGCGTTACGGCCTCGACGGGCTCATCACCGTCGGCCTGCGCGCCGGCAAGATCGCGATCGTCACCTCCTCGGCGGTGCCGACGGCCACGCTGAACACGCGCACACCTCGCCTCAGCGCCGCCGAGGCGCTGCTCCGCGCCGCCCACGACGCCGGCGTGCGGGACCTCACCCTCGGCGACCTGCACGCCGGGAAGACCGACGCGGCGGGGTTCCTGCTGTTCCAGGCGAAGGGCCTGCACCAGTCGCAGCGGGCGCGGCCGACGATCGTGCCGACCACCGACCGCGGGTTGCGGCTGGCGTGGGAGACCGACGTCCTCGACGTCGCCGGAGGTCGCTCGCTGGGGGCGATCACGTTCGTCGACGCCGTCGACGGGCGGATCCTCGCGCGCCGGGACGCAGTCGACACCCTGGCCACCGGGCTGTCGCGCGGCGTGGCGCCGCACGCCGTTTCGCTGCCCCGCGCGCAGTCGCAGCAGCAGCCCAGCACCGGCACGTTCTCCGGCGAGTTCAGCGCCGACGCCTGTGCGCCGAAGGCGAAGCTCGACGTCCCGACCGGCACCGCGACCCTGTCCGTCGTCGCGACCGCGGACCTGCCGTCGAACGACATCACGCTGAAGGTGCTGCGCAACGGCGTGGGCGTGGGAAGCAGCGACACCGGCACGAGCCCCGAGGCGGCGGCGGTCAGCTTCGACCCGCCGACCACGGCCGCGGACGTCATCGAGGCCGAGGTGTGCCCCTTCGACGCCGGCTCGGTCATGGAGCCCTACACCTACTCGGGCTTCTGGGTCGCCTCCGAACAGGCGCTGCCGAGCATCCCGGGCCTGCCGAGCGGCCTCCTGTCGGACGGGTCCCTACTCGGCCCTGCCACCTACCGCGCCTTCACGTCGAACCCGACGCTGCCGTCCAAGGGCAAGGCGAGCACGGACGACCGCTCGCTCGTCTGCAACGCCGCGCCCGGTGACACTGCCGGCAAGGACCTGAGCGCCTGCGACGTCTTCACCTACTTCGATGCCACCCCCTTCCCGTACGACGTCGACGCCACCTCGGGCGTGCCGACCTTCGCGACGTTCGGCAACAACGCCATCACCACCAACGCCCAGATGTCGACGTCGCTGACGCCGGGGCCGCCGGCCACGCCGTTCGTCAGCCCGACGCGCGACTACGCACCCTCCTTCGCCGACACCTGGCACACCGCCGACTGCGACCCCACCGTGCTGCTGGACCCGACGAAGCGGGCCGACATCGACGCGGCGATCGTGAACCTGTTCGTCGGGCACAACCGCGTCCACGACTTCGCCTACCGCCTCGGGCTGACCGAACAAACCGGTGCCCTGCAGGCCAACAACTTCGGCAAGGGCGGCATGGAGGGCGACCCCGAGCTCGGCGACGCGCAGAACGCCGCGATCACCAACCCGACGTTCGACGTGACCAACGAGGTGACCGTCCCCACCAGCGGCATCGGTCTGACCGGCCGCAACAACGCCAACCAGATCACGCTGCAGGACGGCGTGGCGGGCATCACCAACCAGTACCTGTTCGAACCCGTCCTCGGCTTCTACCCGCCCTGCGCCGACGGCGACCTCGACGCGACGATCTTCCTGCACGAGTACACCCACGCCATCAGCAACCGTCTCGTCGGCGGGCCGGACCAGACCCTGTCCGGCGAGCAGGCCGGTGCGATGGGCGAGAGCTGGAGCGACCTCGACGCCGTCGAGTACCTCAACGCGTTCGGCTACGCCGGGCAACGTGGCGAGAACCGCTACTCCGTCGGCGCCTACGCCACCGGCGACACCTTCCGCGGCATCCGCGACTACAACCTCGCCCACAACCCGCTGACCTACGGCGAGTACGGGTTCGACGCCGTCGGGCCCGAGGTCCACGCCGACGGCGAGATCTGGAACGGCATCCAGTTCGCCGTCCGCGCCGCGCTGGTGAAGAAGTACCGGGCGAGCGCGGACCCGTCGGACCGGGCGCTGCAGGAGGCCTGCGCCCTCGGGCACACGGCCAGCGGGGCCAAGCACTCGACGTTCTCCGGCTGCCCGGGCAACCGGCGCTGGATCTCCTACCTCTACGACGCGATGCTGCTCCAGGCCAACGGCGGCCCGTCGATGGTGGACATGAAGGACGCGATGCTGGCGGCCACCAAGCTCCGCGGCGGCGCCGACTACCGGACGGTGGCCGACGCCTACGCCGGCCGCGGTCTCGGTGCGGACAGCTCGGCGAAGACCGTCGAGGACACCAACCCGCGCCCGGGCTACGCCTCCCCCGTCGCCCGCGACAACGCCCGGGTGACGTTCCGGACCGTCGACGCCACCACCGGGGAGCCGGTCGACGCCGAGGTCTTCATCGGGCACTACCAGGGCCGGGCCACACCGGTCGCGGCCACCGCGACGGGCAAGGACCTGAACGGCGACCGGCTGCCGGACGCCACCACCCGGATCGTCAAGGGCAGGTATCCCTTCCTGGTCCGTGCCGATGGCTATGGGCTGCAGCGCTTCCACGCACGGTTCGGAGCGGGCGAGCGGACGCGGCACACCTTCCGGCTGCGCCCGAACCTCGCCTCCAGCGCGCAGGGCGCCGAGATCAGCGGTGCCGGCGTGCGGCTCGGCAAGCTCATCGACGACGACGAGGGCACCGACGGCGGCTTCGACGGCAGCGGCTCAGGTGCATCGATCCGCGGGAAGTCCTGGACCGTCCGGCTGAAGCACACAGCGAAGATCACGAGATTCGCGGTCAGTGCTCTGCACCGGCCGACCGACGAGCGGCTCAGCGGCACGAAGCACCCGGACTTCCAGAACCGGCTCACGGGCCTGCGCGCCTTCGACCTGGCAGTCCGGGTCGGCGACGGCGGCTTCCACACCGTCTACCGCAGCCCGGCCGACTTCTTCCCCGGCGACCGCCCGCGGACAGTGGCGCCGAACATCAACCTGCGGACGGTGAAGCTGCCCGAACCGGTCCGTGCCGACGCCGTGCGGCTGACCATCCGCACCAACCAGTGCATCGGCTCGCCCGACTTCCGGGGCGAGCAGGAGGCCGACCCGCTCGTCGACTCGGACTGCCCGAGCAGCGACTACGCGCACCGGGTCACCGCCGCGGAGCTCGAGCTCTTCGGGAAGACGGTGCGGAGCTCGGGTGCGCGCCACCACGTGGTGTCGTCGCGACCGAGCACGTCGGGTGCGCTTGCCGACACCGGCCTTCCGGCCGGTGTGGGGATCGCCGGGCTGCTGCTGGTCGGCGGTGGGCTCGCGCTCGCCCGCTACCGGCGGCGCACCACCTGACCAGTTACCGCGACTGGAGCGCGTCCAAGGCGATCGCCATCGCGATCGCGAGCCTGCGGTCGAGGCCGGGCACGTTGATCTCGAGCCGGTAGCGGTCGCGGATGACGGCGGTCTTGTCCAGGGACATGACCGTGACGTCGCCGTCGGCGAAGTCGAAGTGGAACCGGACCGGGAAGCCCCAGTCGGAGACGAGCTCCCACACCCGGCGCAGGATCGCGACCACCGGGCTGCGCTCCTGCCCCAGCGCGTGGAGGTCGGGCGGCTGCTCGAGGTGCCAGGTCGACCGGAGCAGCGACTTCTTGAAGTCCTTGCGGAACAGACCGATCGGTGTCCCGTCCGCCGCCGTCACGTCGTACGTCGCGCCGACGTCGAGCACCTGCCGTGCCTTGAACCGGAACAGCAGGTGTTGCTTCCCCTCGTCGGCGAAGAACGACACCTCCTCCTTGAACGCGAGACGCTTCTGCTCGACGAACGCGACGAGCTCACCCTCGTCACCGGTCGGCGTCGGGACGGTCACGACGTAGCGGTTGACCAGCGGCGTGATCTTCTGGCGCACGAGGAAGGTCTGCTGTGCCTGGAGGGTGTCGAGTTCCATGACCGACAACCTAATGGCCGGACGTAGGCTCGTGCCGTGCCCGACTTCGCCTTCACGGAGCTGCTCCCCCTGGGGGACGACACCACGCCGTACCGGCTGCTGACCTCCGACGGCGTTTCCGTCGTCGAGGCAGCCGGTCGCTCGTTCCTCGAGGTGCAGCCGGAGGCGTTGCGGCTGCTCGCCGAGACGGCCATGCGCGACGTCGCCCACCTGCTCCGCCCCGCGCACCTTCGGCAACTGGCCAGGATCCTCGACGACCCGGACGCCTCGCCCAACGACCGCTTCGTCGCCCTCGACCTGCTGAAGAACGCCAACATCGCGGCGGGTGGCGTGCTGCCGATGTGCCAGGACACCGGCACCGCGATCGTCATGGGAAAGCGCGGCCGCCACGTGCTGACCGACGGCCGGGACGAGGAGCACCTGTCCCGCGGGGTGTTCGACGCCTACACGACGCTGAACCTGCGCTACTCGCAGCTGGCGCCGCTCACGATGTGGGACGAGAAGAACACCGGGTCCAACCTGCCGGCGCAGATCGAGCTGTACGCCGCGGACCCGCACGGCCACCCGGACGCCTACGAGTTCCTGTTCATGGCCAAGGGCGGCGGGTCGGCCAACAAGTCCTTCCTCTACCAGGAGACCAAGGCCGTCCTGAACGAGAAGCGGATGCTGGCCTTCCTCGACGAGAAGCTCCGGTCGCTCGGCACCGCCGCGTGCCCGCCGTACCACCTTGCCGTCGTCGTCGGCGGGACGTCGGCGGAGTTCGCGCTGAAGGCGGCGAAGTATGCCAGCGCGCGCTACCTCGACTCGCTGCCGACGAGTGGTGGCGTGACCGGGCACGGCTTCCGCGACCTGGAGCTGGAGAAGCAGGTCCTGGAGCTGACGCAGTCGTTCGGGATCGGGGCGCAGTTCGGCGGCAAGTACTTCTGCCACGACGTGCGGGTGGTGCGGCTGCCGCGGCACGGTGCGTCCTGCCCGGTCGCGATCGCGGTGTCGTGCAGCGCCGACCGGCAGGCGCTGGGCCGGATCACCGCGGACGGCGTGTTCCTCGAGGCGCTGGAGACCGACCCGGCGCAGTACCTGCCGGAGGTCTCCGACGAGCACCTGGCCGGACCGGACGGGGACGGCACGGTCGTCCGGGTCGACCTCGACCCGGCCGATGGACGAGATCCGCGCTGAGCTGACGAGGTATCCGGTGAAGACCCGGCTGTCGCTGACCGGGACGATGGTCGTCGCGCGCGACATCGCCCACGCGAAGATCAAGGAGCGGCTGGACGCGGGCGAGCCGATGCCGGCGTACCTTCGCGACCACGCCGTCTACTACGCGGGCCCGGCGAAGACCCCGCAGGGCTACGCGAGCGGGTCGTTCGGGCCCGACGACGGCCGGGCGGATGGACGCCTACGTCGAGCAGTTCCAGACGGCCGGCGGGTCGCTGGTGATGGTGGCGAAGGGCAACCGGTCGGCGGCGGTGACCGACGGCGTGCCGGGAGAACGGCGGCTTCTACCTCGGGCTCGATCGGCGGGCCGGCGGCGCGGCTGGCGCAGGACTGCATCCGCAAGGTCGAGGTGCTCGAGTACGCCGAGCTGGGCATGGAGGCGGTCTGGCGGATCGAGGTCGAGGACTTCCCGGCGTTCGTCGTGGTCGACGACAAGGGCAACGACTTCTTCGCCGACACGCTGCGGCCGGTCGCGACACAGATCCCGGTGGGCCCGCCCTCCGGCACCTCCCGCTGATCTTCGCGCTACGACCACTCCGCGGCGTGTCGCGGCCGAAAGTGGTCCCAGCGGCGAAGATCAGCCGGGGTGGCGGGCAGGATGGCGGCATGGCCGACGAGCGGAGTCCCGGATCGAGCACGACTCGATGGGTGAGGTGCGGGTGCCCGCGCGACGCGCTGTGGCGGGCGCAGACGCAGCGCGCGGTGGAGAACTTCCCGGTCAGCGGCGCGACGCATCGACCCGCGCTCGATCCACGCGCTGGCGCGCGATCAAGGCGGCGGCGGCGCGGGTCAACGCCGACCTCGGCGTGCTCGACGCCGACGTCGCCGACGGCGGTCGCCGACCGCGGCCGAGGAGGTCGCCGCCGGCGACTACGACGACCAGTTCCCCGTCGACGTGTTCCAGACCGGCTCCGGCACCTCGTCGCAACATGAACACCAACGAGGTGCTCGCCACGCTGGCGACGCGAGCGGCTGGGCCGCGACGTGCACCCCAACGACCACGTCAACGCCTCGCAGTCCTCCAACGACACGTTCCCGTCGGCGATCCACCTGGCCGCGACCGCCGGCATCGTGCGGCGACGCTCGTCCCGGCGCTGGAGCACCTCGCGGCGTCGCTGGAGCGCAAGGCGGACGAGTTCGCCGACGTGGTGAAGAGCGGCCGCACGCACCTGATGGACGCGACGCCGGTCACGCTGGGGCAGGAGTTCGGCGGGTACGCCGCGCAGGTCCGCTACGGCGTCGAGCGGCTCGAGGCCTCGCTCCCGCGGGTCGGCGAGCTGCCGCTGGGCGGCACCGCGGTGGGCACCGGCATCAACACGCCGCCCGGGTTCGCCGCGCGCCGTGATCGCGCTGCTCGCGGACGAGCTCGGGCTGCCGCTGACGGAGGCCCGCGACCACTTCGAGGCCCAGGGCGCCCGGGACGCGCTCGTCGAGTGCTCCGGGCAGCTGCGCACGATCGCGGTCGGGCTCTACAAGATCGCCAACGACCTGCGCTGGATGTCGTCCGGCCCGCGCGCCGGGCTGGGCGAGATCCACCTGCCGGACCTGCAGCCGGGCTCGTCGATCATGCCGGGCAAGGTGAACCCGGTCATCCCGGAGGCGGTCTGCCAGGTCGTCGCGCAGGTGATCGGCAACGACGCCGCGGTGGCGTTCGGCGGGCGCGGCCGGCAACCTCGAGCTGAACGTGATGCTGCCGGTGATCGCGCGCAACCTGCTCGAGTCGATCCGGCTGCTGGCCAACGTCGCGCGGCTGCTCGCCGACCGGTGCGTCGACGGCATCGCGGCGGACGCGGAGCGGTGCCGCGAGTACGCCGAGTCGTCGCCGTCGATCGTCACCCCGCTGAACCGCTACATCGGCTACGAGAACGCGGCCAAGGTGGCGAAGAAGGCGGTGGCGGAGGGCATCGACGATCCGGGAGGCGGTCTCGAGCTCGGGCTTCGTCGACGGGGGCGGCTCACCGAGGCGCAGCTCGACGAGGCGCTCGACCTGCTCGGGATGGCCTATCCCCACGGCCGGTAGCCGTCAGCGAAGGAAGGGGCCGCTGGTCGGCCCGCCCTTTCCTTGGTCGAGCTCTCAGAGTTGCCGGACCTGCCCAGTGTCGTGTCGGAGAGCGTGGTGTTCTGACCGTCGATCACCTGGACCGACACCCAGGGGTTACTCGCCGGCACCGCCGAGGTGGCCGACTTCGGCACGCTCTCGGACTGCGCCATGTCGAAGCCCATGTCGGCGATGTCGTCGCGCGGTACCGACCTTGTTGATGTTGTTGTCGAGATACAGCAGTCTCCCTGGTGCCCACGTGGGTCCCCGTGCCCCCGAAGTCGAGGTAGGACCTGTCGTTCGTGCACGTGGCGCCCGTCACGGTGATGGTGGCGCTGGCCTGGAGGAAGTAGTCCTGGCTCGCGTGCTTGAACGAGTGCCCTGCACGCATCGCCCGAGGAGGATCGGGCACCAGCGTGGCGCCGTTCGTGTCGACGGCCTGGAACGAGATGTAGGGGTTCCCTCCGGTGCCCTGCCCCCACCAGTCGCCGGAGTCCTGCTTGATCGCCGGCTGCTTGGGGATCTGGACGCCGTCACCACCATTGACCGTCACCAGCCAGTCGACCGTCGTCTTCTCGGTGACGTAGGTGTGCGTGCCCTGCCGTTGTTCTTGAAGGTGAAGGTCACCGACGGGCCCGCGCCCAGGTAGAGGACACCACCGAGCGTCACGTGCGGGCCGGTGTTGTCGCAGTCCCACTGCGCATCGACTACAGATGCGCGGGCACGCGCAGCGCCGTCGACGTGCTCGTCGTCGCGCCGGCACGGCCATCAATGGCGTAGACGCCACGGCGGCCACGGCCACCTGTCAATCTCCGATATCTCATGGTCTCCCCCAGAGGAAGCCCCGTCAGGCGGTATGCCGGCGGGCCACTCTCCACCGAAAAGTCGACCCCGGCGGTGGGTTGCGTTGCACACTGAGCCGTTGGGAGCAGACAGCGTTGGTTTATCTCCACGGCCCCGGCCGGGCGCGTCACCCGGGGCTGCACACATCAACGGAATCCGCTGCAGCCGTTGGATCTTTCCCACGGCTTGGACCTCGCCAGGACCGAAGTCCACCGCGCTGACCCGAACGGGCCAGAAATTGCCGAAGCGTTCGAGGTAATGCCCGCGCCTCCGAGCCGCAGCCGTTCTTCGTCGCCGCCGCCGCGATCGGCATCGACCGCCGGTACCGGCGCTGCGGTCGCCGCCACGCAGGCCGACCCGTCGGTCTCGAACCCGAGCGCCTGGGCCGGTACCAGCGTCGCCTCCATCGACGACCATCCGAACGACCGCCATACATGGCGGAGGGGCCGGGAAGCCCCGACCCCTCCACCTTCTGGCGACCGCTCTGTCAGGGCTATAGCCAACGAGGCCGGTCAGATTCGGATCGGGTAGACCTCTGCCGTCACTCCGCAGAGTTTGGTTGACCTCGGTACCGACGTACTGCTCCCACCAGTTGTCCGGAAGAGCATCACCGTTGTCGTCGGTCAGGCTGTCTTGATGACTTTCCGGCTTGGACATCGCACGCTGCCACCGCCTGAATGAATTTGCCATGCCAAGCCTTCGGGCCGAACGCCTGGCGGCAGGTGTTCGCGAGCGTGGAGTCAGTGCGCACGTCGTCGTTGGCGACGGCCGGGGCCGCAGGGTGCATCCCGTCGGCTGGCGGTGGGTTGTTCCCGTCGTCCGTGCAGTGTTCGTTCTTGGGTTGTTCACGGTCACCGAGAGGGACGTGCCGTGAACGTGCTTCTGCTCACCGGGCGCACCGGTGACCGGGGTGAAGCCGATGCTTGTGGATCCGACCGCATCGCAGGCGGCGGTGTTCCCACCCTCCTCGCTACTCCAGGTCGCGGCGATCGCGATGGTGAAGGTGGTGGCGGCGTCACCACAATGTGCCGGATCGCTCGCATCCGGTGAGACGGTTGCGCACCGCGTCGTTCAGGGTCGTCGCCTCGATCACGTACTCCTGGCCCTTCTTGAGGGCACCGCTATCTCGCAATCGCTGTCCAGGGCTGCGTCCACGTCGACCGGACCCATCATCGAAAGTACCGGATCGATGTCGAAGGTGATCGCGTCGTCCGGGTCGAACGTGATGGTGCTGCTCGGCTCCGCCGGCGGAGGCCAGCGGGACGAAGTTCGCCAGCGCGGCGCTTGCGGCGGCGGCAGCGATGAGGGCCCGCCGCGTTCTCTTGCTTCCAGAAGCCACTGTGGGCCCCCTCCCGTGTGAGAGTCGCGCCGGGGTGGCGCTTCGGATCTCAGCCGGAGTGTGTGGGCGGATTGACCCGTCGCGGCATCGAACGAAGGGATATGGCCCGTTGAAAAAATCCCAACGCTGCGGCCGTAACGCGAGCGGCCCCGCGAGCGGTTAGTAGGGGGTCTCGGTCGGCGAAGCGCTTGCTAGCGGTCGTCCGCGGCGACCCGGACGGCGTCCGCCCGCGTCGTCACCCGGAGCTTGCGCAGGATCGCCGAGATGTGCGTCCGGACCGTCACGGCGCTGACGAACAGCTTGGCCGCGATCTCCGCCGTCGACAGCCCCTGCCGCATCAGCTCGAGCGTTTCCCACTCGCGCTCGGTCAGCCCGCCCAGCGGACCTCTCGACCGGCGACCGGCCTCGTCCCTGACCCGGAACTCGTCGATGAGCCGCGCGACAAGCCCGCGCGGCAGCGCCGCCTCTCCCGCCACTACGCCTTCGAGCGCATTGGGGAGCCGGTCCGGGTCGATGTCCTTCAACAGGTAACCGCGCGCCCCTGCCCGAAGTGCGGCGAACAGATCCGCGTCGTCGCGGGACACGGTCAGCATGACGATGACGACGTCCGGGCACCGGTCCGAGATCTCGCGTGCCGCTGCGATCCCGTCGCCCGGCATCTTGATGTCCAGCAGGGCGATGTCGGGAGACAGCTGCTGCACCGCCTCGACAGCCGAAGCGGCCGAGGCCGCTTCACCGCAGACCTCGAATCGGCCACTCGCCTGCAGAGACAGCCGTACGCCGGCGCGCGTCGGCGGATGGTCGTCCGCGATGAGAACCCGCAGCGTCACGGCACCCACACCTCCACGCGAGTGCCGCCGAACGGCCGCGACTCGATCAGGAACAGGCCACCGAGTGCCTCGGCCCGCTCGCGCATACCGGCGATCCCCCATCGGTCGCCGGCGTACATCCTCGGGTCGTCCGGACGGAACCCACGGCCATCATCGGACACCCGCATCGAGATCCCATCGTGGTTCGCCAGATGCACCGAGATCTTCGTCGGCCGGCCGTGCCGACCGGCGTTGGTGATCGCCTCGCGCGCGATCCGGAGCAGCGCCTCGCGCTTGTCGGAGTCGACCCGGCCCACCGGCTCTACGTCGAGCAACACCCGAACGCCCATCCGCCCGCCGAGCTCCTCCGCCTGCTGTGCCAGCGCCACGTCCAGCGGCTCGTCCACCGGCCGGGTCAACGCGGCGATCGCACGCCGGGACTCGTCCAGCGCGCGTTCGGCCGACTTCGCCACGAGCTCCGCGCGCTCAGTGCTGCCCTGGCCGGTCAACGCCCGCGACTGGGTGGCGATGAACGCCAGCTCCTGTGCGAGGCCGTCGTGCATGTCCCGGGCGATCCGGCGTCGTTCCTCGAGCACCGCCGACTCGGCGAGCCGGCGCCAGTAGCCGTTGAGCTCGAAAGCCACGGCCACGACCGCGACGGAGTAGGCCGCCAGGCGCAGCCAGTCGCCGATGCTGATGAAGTTGACCTCGTGCGCCGGGGTGAAGACGTAGTTGACCCGCGACAGCGCCCACAAGGCAGTCGTCACCGCCAGCCACCCGTAGAACTGGTCCGCTACCGGCCGCCGACGGCTGGCGAACCGGGCCGAGGCGAGCAGGAAGGCCAGGGCGGACAGCGCCTGCATGACAGCCACACCGACGTCGCCGGCGTCACCCGACGCCTCCGTCGACGCCGGTCCCGTCAGACCGGGGAAGGTGTCCCTCGACGCCCAGCCGACAGCCGCGAGCGCCGCCACCGAGAGCATCACGACGAGGAGCAGCACCGTGAGCCGCGGCCGGTGCCTGGTCTCCCGCTCGGGCACCACCGACGCGAGCGCGAAGACAGCCGCGGCCGCCGCCCCGCAGACGAATGCCGCAACCCGGATGCCCGGCCGGACCGCGTCACTTCCCGCCATCAGCGGCAGCAGAGCGAAGAGGACGTTGCCCGCCGCCAGCGTGGTGAACGCGTAACAGGTCACCACGTCGGAGAGCAGGCGCCGCTCCCGCCAACGCCCGTACGTCATCGCCGACAGCAGCAACGCGCCGCCGGCCGCGACCGTCTCGAAGACGGCCGACGACGACGGGCTGTGCAGCGCGAAGCCGGCCGGGCGCGCGGCATGAACGGCGGTGATGCCGCCGCCGCCGAGCCACACCAGCCACAGGGCGATGCGGTTGAGCCGCACTCCGTCTCCTCTCGCCCTGTCACGGTGCGGGAGGGGCTACGGGGGGTCAATCAGGACGAACGGGCCATCAGGGTCGGCCGTACGGCGGGGGGCGTTCCGCTTCTGAACACGAACGTGACAGGGGCGCACTACCGGGGCGAGGGGCGCGCCTCAGTAGCGGCCGGCCGCCACGTTTGTGTTCAGGAAGGGAAGGGACCCGACGGCGTACGAATCAGTAGTAGCCGTACGACGAGGAGTGCGACAGCGCCCCGCACGGGGTGCCATAAGTGCTCGCGATGTAGGACAAAGCCCCAGGTGATCTGCGTGATCGGGTTGGTGCGCCAGTCCGACCCTGCCGAGGCCATCTTGTAGCCCGGAAGCGCCTGCGGGATCCCGTAAGCGCCGGAGCTGCTGTTCTCGGCGTAGGGGTTCCAGTCGCTCTCGCGCGTCCACAGCGTGTAGAGGCAGGACCATTGCGACTCGTCCCATCCCCGGCGCAGCACCATCGCGTGGGCCACCGTCTGCGGGGAGCCCGTCAACGTGGCGCGGTGGTGGATCGGCGACGCGGCCTGCCTCGCGTGCCGGCGCGCGACCTCCTGGCGGTGCTTGGCGGCGCGCTGCTTGGCGTGCAGGTGGCGCAGGCCCGGGACCAGGGGCAGGTCCCAGTCCATCGTCGCGCGCTGCGCCGACTCCGGCATCGGTCGGATCTCGGCGTTCTCGGCGCCACTGGCGATCGTGGGGGCGACGGCGGCGACGGTCGCGGTCAGCGCCACCCCGATGACGGCAGCGGCAAGTCCCCCGGCTCTTGGTCGGGCTCACAGAATTTGCCTCTCGTGCTCTCGCGGGCGGTCTCGGTTCGACCGGCCCTCGGGGGCACCCTGCGCAGCACCTCGTCGTTCAGCCGGATCCGGCCGTCGGGTGCCTCGGTGCGCTCACGCCACGTGGGCGTTCAAAGGGCAACGTCTTGTGCTTCCACAGTGCTAACCGTTGCAAGCACCCTTAACGTTCCGCGATCGCGACGTGAGCAAGCTCACACTTACCCGGAGACAGTCACATCAGTACCGCTGAGTCACACGAAGCGCACCAGTCAAGGCGGATCGGGCCGCGAGGGCGACCACCACCCCGGTGAGGAACCCGAACACGTGCGCGAGGTAGGCCACGCCGGCGCCGCTCGCCACCGCGGTGCCGCTCGAATAGACCCACTGCAGCAGGAACCATCCGCCCAGCACCAGCCAGGCGGGCAGCCGCACGGGGAAGAGGATGACGGCGATGGGCACCAGGCTCGTGACCCGCGCGGTCGGGAACAGCACGATGTAGGCCCCCAGCACGCCGGCGATCGCCCCGGATGCGCCGACGAGGGTCGTGGTGGCGTCGGGCGAGCCGAAGGCGAAGCCGTAGGTCGCGACGTAGCCGCAGACCAGGTAGAACAGCGTGAACCCGACCCGCCCCATCCGGTCCTCGACGTTGTTCCCGAACACCCACAGGAACAGCATGTTTCCGAGCAGATGCAGCCAGCCGCCGTGCAGGAACATCGCGAACAGCACCGACAGCACCGGACTCTTCTCGTACGTCGGCGCCGGGGCGCGCACGCAGACCCGCCGGCCGTCGGGGGCGGTCAGGAGCTCGATCGGGTGCTGGAGCTGCTCGTTGTGGGTCAGCTCGCGCGGGATGGCGGCGTACTTGTCGAAGTAGGCCGCCTGTTGGCACGCCTGGACCTGGGTCTGCCCGCCGACGCCGATCAGGGAGACCACCGGTTCGGTGAGGAAGACGCCGACGTTCAGCGCGATCAGCAGGTAGGTGATGATCGGCACCCGGCGTACCGGGTTGTCGTCGTGGATCGGGATGACCACGGCGAGCAGTCTCCCCTAACGCCGATTTTCACGCAGCGAGTTCGACCCTATTTTCAGGCGAACTGGTAGGTGAGGCGTCGGTTGCCCCACCAGGGGACGGTCACGGTGGGGAGTTCGGCTTGGCGTAGGACGGGTGAGTAGGCACGCCGGTCGAGGCGGACGATGAGCTCGTTGTCTCGGTTGAGGATCTCGCCGCTTGTTTGCAGGAACCGGCGTTGCAGGATGTCGGGGGTGCTGGTGGCGTAGCCGGGTAGTCGTCGTCGCATTGCGGCGCAGACGGTGTGGGCCAGCACGGTCAGCACGACGTCGAGGTCGACGTTGAGGGGGACGGCACCGGCCAGCGCGTCGAGGCCGAAGGACCGGATCGATTCGGCGAGGCGTTGTTCGATGTTCATCCGGCGGGCGTAGCGCTCGATGATCTTCTTCGCCGGGCTGGTGAGGTCGTTGGTGATCAGGATGGTGGGTTCGTCGTGGCCGAGGCCGGCGACGGCGATCTGTCGCAGCGTGCCGGGGTAGCTGCTCAGCGTCGCGGCTGGGTCGTCGATGATCCTGACCTTGCGGGTCTTGCCGCCAGCACGAACGATGGTGAGTGCGGTCCATGCGCTGGCCGGTAGGGCGTGCAGCGCGGCGGTGAGTTTGGGGGTGACGTGTGTCTGACTTTGTGTCGCACTTCGGCGTTTGATTAGCCAACATCGTCGGGGTCCTGGTCGGGTTGATCTTGCCGGTGCTGGCGGTGCCAGGCAAGCCGGTGTAGCCGGGCCTGCTCGAGGCCGGCTTGGCGGGCTTTGCGGATGGCTTCACCTCGTCCTTCGTGTTCGTCGTTGGGGGTGACGTAGCCGATGCCGGCGTGCAGCCGGACGCCGTTGTAGTGCGCCCGGGTGACGGCGAGCTCGGCGCGCAGGGTGGCCGGGTCGCGGATCGCGAGCAGGTGCGGGTACTCGCCCTTGACGTGGCCGTTGAGGCTTTCGATCCAGGCCTGGTCGGTCGGTGTGCCTGGCCGGCCGAAGTGCTGGGCGATCGCGCACAGCGCCATGAACTCCCGGGTCGAGCCCGAGGTCATCTGCGGGCCGTTGTCGGAGACGGCGAGCAGGATCGGCCGGGACTCGTCGTCGTCGGTCAGGTCGACCCGGCCGTCGCTGTGGCGGCGTCCGACCGGTCTCGAGCAGCCCCTCGGCTTCGAGGGCGGCGGTGAACGCGAGCTCGACCTGGGTGGAGGTCTCCTCGGCGGAGACGATCTCGGTGAGCCACTTGCGGGAGACCAGGTCCTCGATGATCAGCACCGCCATCCCGGCGCGGGTGAAATGCGTCGTGTCGTAGATCCAGATCGAGTTCGGGGTGTAGTCGACCCAGTCCGGGAACGGCTTGCGCACCGAGCGCCCGGGCCGCGGCAGCGGCCGGAAGTGCTTGTCGGCCAGGAAAAGTACGCGGCGGACCCTCGACGGCGACACCCACACCCGGCTGCAGGTAGGAGCCGCGGTGGGCCAGCTTGCGGTGCGATGCGGTCGGTCTCGCCCCACTCGTCGAACAGGGCGAGGATCTCGCGAGCTTCCTCCGCCAGCAGCCCGTGCATCGGCTGCCCCGCCGGGGGCCTTGTCGGCCAGCTGGCCGCGGGCCCGGCGGGCGATCCAGCGATGCGCCCGCCGCTCCGCCAGCTCCAGCTCGTCGCAGCCGCGGCGCAGCG
Organism: uncultured Actinomycetota bacterium; assembly: GCA_963835405.1. Classification (GTDB taxonomy): domain Bacteria; phylum Actinomycetota; class Actinomycetes; order JAFAQI01; family JAFAQI01; genus CAWIFV01. The sequence goes on along the minus strand of CAWIFV010000012.1, from coordinate 14,193 downwards.
ACCAGCCGGCGTCGACCGCTCGTCGAGCAGGTCGAGCAGCCCGGCTTTGGTGGCCGCGTCGACCCGGCGCGGGACCCGGCCACTCAGCCCCAACCGCCTTTTCCCTCGACCAGCGTGAGCTTGACCGCCATCTCCTTGAGCGCCTCGGACAGCCGGGCGACCTCGGCCTTGGCCTCCTCCAGCTCGTAGTCGCGTTCCCGGCCCGCCACCCCGGGCTTGGACGCCGCCAGCGCCGCCAACGCACCCTCCTTGGCGACCGTCGGATCCGCATGATCGTCGAACGGTCGACGTGCTGCTGAGTCGCCGCCTCGGCGATCGTCACCTCCTGGCGGACCAGCTGCAACCAGATCTCGTACTTCTGCGACGGCGACAAGAACCGCTTCGCACGCCGGCCGGCGCGGTCGGTTCCACGGTCTGCTTCGGACATGATCAGATCCTCCGGTGAGAGTCGGAGAACCCGTCGGATGTTGTCTGATCGACACGCCGATCTGCGTCACGAAGTCAGACGCAAACCAGGGGTGCGGGCCCGCAACGTGATGAAGGTGATGCCGCGCGCGGTGAGCTTGCCGAGTTCGGGTTGGGTGGTGACCTTGCTGTCCATGATCAGCAGCTTCGGGTCCTGGCCGGTGGTGGCCTTCCAGTGGTCGGCGAAGGTCAGGACCTCGTGGTGCTGGGTGGCTTTGAACAGGTCGGCGTTGGCGTAGAGCAGGGTGTGGCTGTCGGCGTCTTCGGCGAAGAACGTCAACACCGAGCGGGTGCGTTGGGATCTGCTCGGGACGTAGTGCTTTTCCAGCGCCGGATCTTGTCCCCAGTGCATGACGGCGTGGAAGTCCAGGTTGACCGCGTCGCCGGTCGCGAGCCCCGTTATGAGGGTGGCCTTGTCCAGCGCGGTCAGGAACGCGGCCTGCTTGGCGTGCTGCAGCCGGTAGGAGTAGCTGGTCAGGGCGGTGGTCTTGGGCAGTGCGGTCAGGCCCGCGAACAACGCCGCGCCGGGGTCGGCGGCGAGGTCCTCGACGTGGCTGACCCGGCGGGTCGCGGTGAGCTTGAGCGCCAGCAGGCTCAGCAGGTAGTTGATCGCTCCGATGGCCTGGGTGCCGGGTAGCCGGCCGCTGTCACCAGGGCGGGCAGGTCCAGGTCGAGCAGGTCCGGGATGGTCAGCAACAAGCCAGCCATGTTGGTGGCCGACCGAGGCGGCAGCTGGGCGAAGTCGAGCAGTTCGGCGCGTGGCAGTACCTCTCGTCGGGGTCCGCCGCGGGCGGTGTCGGGCCAGCGCCACAGCCGCGGCATGCCGTGCTCGGCGATCACCTCAGCGATCCCGGTCCGGTTCAGCCCGAGGCCTTCGGCGGCCAGGGCGAGGGCGATCTCGTCGATGGAGTGGCCGTCGGTGCGCAGCTCGATGATCCGGGCGCGGGCGGCGTCCTTGGCTGGTGCGCGCTTGGGCCCGGGCGTGGCGGTGAGGAAGAACTCCTGGTTGCCGGCGCGGAAGTCCCGGACCGCGGAGTTCAGCGCAGCGGTGGTGTAGCCGAACCGCTCGGCCACCACTGCCGCCGGCTCACCATCGCGCAGGTAGGCCCGCAATGCCTCGTACCGGCGCTGGCCGGGTGGGTCGGAGAGCTGAAGAACTCGCCTCCCGGACGCACCGGAGACTGAGGGCTATTCGCTGATGGTCGATGCAGATAGTTGAGCGTATTCCGAGCGAAAGGGCAAGGCGCCACGCCGCCCGAGCGAACTACATGCTTGTGATTCAGGGATTCTGGACTGCATCGCCGATGAGCGGCGCCCTCCAGCATGCACACTAGAACTCTCAATCCGGCCGACTGGTCAGCGTATTTAGCCCACTGATCAACCACCGAGTCACCGGCCAGAGACCAAAACCCCATGCCAGCAAGGGAAGAGCGAGCTGCCGCCGCTACTCCCGTGGCTGCCCGATAGGGGTCAACACCGCCGCGCGAAAATCGGCGCTAACCCCGTTGAGTGCGACGCCTCGTGTCTTGTCAGCGCGCCAGACGACACGGAGCGTCGCACTCAACGGGGCCTGTGGACAGCTCCGACACGATGTCGGCAGGGCGGCCATGCTGCTAGCCCATGAAGCGAGCCCGCGTGCCGGCCGAGCTGGCAGCCACCCCGTTCACCCTTGAGCAGGCGCGCCGTGCCGGGCTCACCGACGCCGCACTCCAAAGCGGTCCCTGGCGCCGACTCCTCTCCGGCGTCTGGTGCCACGAGGACCTGCCGGACACTCGCGAGCTACGGCTCGCGGCGGCGAAGCTGGTCCTCCCCCGGCACGCCGTCCTGTGTGGCCTGACCGCGGCGTGGATCCACGGTGGCGACGTACGTCGCGAGGGCGATCTGGACGTGCACGTCGCCTTTCCCAAAGGAAGGCGACGACGCAAGCAGGCCGGACTCACCGTCTGTCAGGAGACTCTCGACGAGACCGACTGGATGGACGTCGACGGTGTCCGCGTCACCACACCGCTGCGGACCGCCTTCGACTGTCTCCGCTGGCTGCGCGGTGCTGAGCGCCTCGTCGTCGCCGATGCACTGACGCATGCGGAACTCGTGTCGGTCGAGGACCTGCGCCGGTACTTCGCGAGCAAGAAGCGGCTGCGCAACCTGCGTCGCGGAGAGGCGCTGGTCGACGAGATCGAGCCGAAGGCGGAGTCCCCGATGGAGACCCGCATGCGCTGGGAGATGGTGCTCAGTGGCCTGCCCCGCCCGGAGGCACAGTGGGAGGTATACACCCCACGCGGCACGTTCGTCGGGCGGGTCGACCTCGCCTACCCCGAGGTGAAACTCGCGATCGAGTACGACGGCGCCTGGCACTGGAAGCGTCGCCGCGACGACGATCGGCGCCGCGCCGCGTTGCGGGCCCAAGGGTGGGAGGTACTCGTCTACGACGCGGACGACGTCTACGGGAACCCGATAGGCATGTGCGCCGAGATCGCCCGCGTCCGGCGTGGCCGTGCCCGCACCGCCTGACCCCACCCCCCAGCCGCGTTGAGTGCGACGCTCCGTGTCCTCTCCGCGCCGCATAGGACACGGAGCGTCGCACTCAACAGTTACTGGTATTCGACGACTTTGGGCCGCGGGCGCAGCCGCAACACCTCACGCGGGGTCATCACGGGGTGGTCGTAGTCGTAGAACAGCTTGAAGCCGAGCGGGAACCGGTCGTCCTTGGCGAAGTCGCGGTACTTCGAGATCTTCGCTTCCTTGCTGCCGAACCCGTCGGCGTTGAACACCAGCCCGAGATGCTTGTGCGGCCGGACGTCAGGCTTGTCCCGCACCATGTCCTCGGTGAACTGGTGCACGAGCAGCGGCTTCTGCGGCAGGCCGTGACGCACCGTCAGCCTCGCGAGCCACCGCGACACGCGGTTGACCTGACGCGCGGTCGTGTGGCCGATCCGCTGGCCCGGCGTCTCGTCGCCGTACAGCTTCCACTCGGGGTCGAGGGCGAGCCCGACGAACGGCTTCGCCAGCCAGCTCCGCAGTGACTTCGCATCGTCGATGAACCGCCCGCGCCCGGGCTGGATGTCGAGGACGAGCATCGCGTCATGGCGCCGGGCCGAGCGCACGTAGCGCCGGATCGTCCGGTCGCTCACCCGGCTCGAGTAGTTGCCCTGGTTGCCGGGACCACTCGTCGCGAGGAACGCGATGAGCTCGTACGTCGGCAGCACGCGCGCCTTGACGGCGCGGTAGGGCTTGGCCTGGCGGCGCAACCTGGGCCAGACCTCCTCCGGGCTTCCGGTGCCGAGCACACCGAGGCCGGGAGCACCCGCGGCGCCGTAGAAGGCGACGAGCCGGTGCCTCGGGAACAGCCGGCGGGTACCGTCCGGAAGCCGGCGCAGCCGCGGCCCGGGAGTCGGTGAGGCGCTGGATGTCGGGGAGGCGCTGGATGTCGGGAGGCGCTGGATGTCGGCGAGGCGGTGGGAGTCGGGGTCGACGTCGACGTGGGTGTCGGGGTCGGGGTGACGGGCACCGACAGACCGGTCCCGGCCGGCCCGCCGCGTCCGGCGTACGCCGCAACAGGTGCCGCGAGCACCGCGCGGTCCCGACCCGGATGCCGCGCACCTGGCGGCCCGGCGACCGCCTGGCACCCGCCGGCGGCGACGAGAGCGAGAGCGAGCGCCGGCAGCGCGAACCGCCCGTTGAGTGCGACGTTCCGTGTCCTCTCCGCGCCGGATGGGACACCGAACGTCGCACTCGACATGGGGGTGGGCGCGCTCAGATGCCGAGATCTTCGAGCATCTCGGTCACGAGAGCAGCGATCGGTGAGCGCTCCGAGCGCGTCAGGGTGACGTGCGCGAACAGCGGGTGGCCCTTGAGCGCCTCGATGACGGCGGCGACACCGTCGTGGCGACCGACCCGCAGGTTGTCGCGTTGCGCGACGTCGTGAGTCAGCACCACCCGCGAGTTCTGCCCCACCCGCGAGAGAACCGTCAGCAGCACCCCGCGCTCGAGTGACTGCGCCTCGTCGACGACGACGAACGCGTCGTGCAGGCTGCGCCCCCGGATGTGGGTCAGCGGCAGGACCTCGAGCAGCCCGCGGTCCAGCACCTCGTCGATCACGGCGGGCGAGACCAGCGCCCCGAGGGTGTCGTAGACGGCCTGCCCCCAGGGCGACATCTTCTCCGCCTCGGTGCCCGGCAGGTAGCCCAGCTCCTGGCCGCCGACCGCGTAGAGCGGCCGGAACACCATGACCTTGCGGTGCTGGCGGCGTTCGAGCACCGCCTCCAGCCCTGCGCACAGTGCGAGCGCCGACTTGCCGGTGCCGGCCCGGCCTCCGAGGGAGACGATGCCGACCTCGGGGTCGGTGAGCAGGTCGAGCGCCACCCGCTGCTCGGCGCTGCGGCCGTGCACGCCGAACGCCTCCCGGTCACCGCGCACGAGCCGGACCCGCTTGTCCGCGGTCACCCGGCCGAGCGCGCTGCCCCGCTCGGACAGCAGCACCAGCCCGGTGTGGCAGGGCAGATCGGCCGCCTCGACGAGGTCGATGACGTCGTCGGCGTAGAGCGCGTCGATATCGGCGCCGGCGACCTCGATCTCGGCCATGCCGGTCCAACCCGAGTCGACCTGCTCGGCGAGGTACTCCTGCGCGTGCAGGCCGATGCTCGCCGCCTTGATGCGCAGCGGCATGTCCTTGCTGACGAGTACGACGTCGCAGCCTTCGGCGGCGAGGTTGCGGGCGACCGCCAGCAGCCGCGAGTCGTTGTCCCCCAACCGGTAGCCCTGCGGCAGCACGGAGGGATCGGTGTGGTTGAGCTCGACGCGGACGGTGCCACCCGCGTCGTTGACCGGCAACGGCTCGTCGAGCCGGCCGTGGTCGACCCGCAAGGCGTCGAGCAGCCGCAAGGACTGGCGCGCGAACCAGCCCAGCTCGGGATGGTTGCGTTTGGCCTCGAGCTCGGTGATGACGACGATCGGGAGCACGACCTCGTGCTCGGCGAACCGGGCGATGGCTCCGGGGTCCGCCAGCAGGACGCTGGTGTCGAGGACGAACGTGCGCCTGCGGGTCCTGCGCTTCCTGGTCCGGACGGTGAGAGTCGGTGTCGGCTGGGCGGGTATCGGGGTCAAGAGGCGCCTCCTGAGAGGGGGCGGCCAGGGTTCTGTCCGCCGCGCCCGACGGTACGGCGCGGGGCAGGGCGAATCCGTCCGACACGCTGCGACTCGCGGAGATCGTCATGAGCCCGTCGTAATCCGCCCGGGTGCCCACGCGCGCCGCGCACCGCAGGTCAGCCGAGCAGGGTCGCGGCCAGGCAGGTCTCGCGCACGCCGCCGGCGCCGTCGGGCTCGACGTGGTACGCCGCCGCGCCCGGCGTCTCGGCCAGGACGTCCGCGAGCGTCGTACCGACGTAGTGCAGCCCGACACCGTCGTCGGTGCAGTACGCCGGCGGCAACGTGCCGTCCGCGACCAGCCGCTGCACCGTCGGGCGCCGCTGCTCCTCGGAGTCGTAGTGCACACCGTTCGCGTAGGGCAACAGGCCCAGCCCGTCCGTCACCGGCTGCAGGTCGGGGCCGTAGGAGTCGGTCACCCCGCCGGCGTGCCAGCAGATCGAGCCGGCCGAGACACCGGCCAGACACGACGCCCTGCTCCCAGGCCTCGTGGAAGACCGGCTCGAGGCGGTGCGTGCGCCACACCGCCAGGAGGTTGGCGACCGAGCCGCCGCCCACCCAGATGACGTCCTGGCCCAGCAGGTGCTCGGCGGCGTCGGCGACGTTGGGCATCGGGAAGAGCGCCAGGTGGCTGGGGACCGCGTCGTCGCAGCCGGCGAAGGCGCCGTAGAAGATCTGCGTGCCGATCGGTGAGTCGCCGGTCGCGGTGCCGACATAGCAGATCCGGGGGCGGTCCTTGCCGGTCAGCCGCAGCGCGTAGTCGACGAGCGGCGCTCGCGTCCACTCGGTCCACCCGCGCTCGGTGCGGCGGAATCCTCCGGAGGTGGCGAGGATCTGCCGGCGGTCGGTCCGGGACATGCGTGGGGCCGTCAGCCGCCGTACCGGCGGTTGCGCTGGGCGTAGGAGCGCAGGGCGCGCAGGAAGTCGATGCGCCGGAAGTCCGGCCAGAGCGCGTCGCAGAAGTAGAACTCGTGACTGCACGCTCTGCCAGAGCAGGAACCCCGCCGATGCCGCTGCTCACCCGACGTACGGATGACGAGGTCGGGGTCGGGCTGGCCGCGGGTGTAGAGGTGCGCGGCGATGTGCTCCGGCGTCCAGGGCGGCGGCGACCTCCTCGAGCGAGGCCCCCTGCTCGGCGTGCTGCTGGAGCAGGCCCCGGACCGCGTCGGCGATCTCGCGCCGGCCGCCGTAGCCGATGGCGACGTTGACGGTGAGGCCGGGCCGGTCCCGCGTGCAGCTCGGCGGCCTCCTTGAGGACGCGGACGGTCGAGTCCGGGAGCAGGTCGAGCGCGCCGACCGGATGTACGCGCCAGGAGTGGTCCGGCCGCGGCCAGGTCGCGCGACGGTGTCCTCGATGATGCCGAGCAGCGGCACGAGCTCGTCCGCGCGGCCGGTTGAGGTTGTCGCGTCGAGAGCAGCCAGAGGGTGACGACCTCGACGCGCGCCTCCTCGCACCAGCCGAGCAGGTCGTCGATGTGGTCGGCGCCGGCCCGGTGGCCGTGGCTGACGTGGGCGGCACCCGCGGCCGCGCGCCCAGCGGCGGTTGCCGTCGAGGATGACCCCGACGTGGCGAGGCCGGGGCTCGGCGGGGATCGTTCGTGCGAGCCGCCGCTCGTAGATGCCGTAGACCAGCTCGCGTAGACCCACCTGACGCCTCCCGCCGACCTAGTCGTGGCCCGGCCGGCCCGCCCCCGCCCGCGCGCCGCACACCGGCCCCCGCGGGTGATTCATCGCTGTCGCATGCCGGCAGCAGTGATTCACCGGGGGCCGCCCGACCCCACGCAGTGATTCACCGGTGGGGCGGGCGAAGTGCCGCAGCGGTCAGGCGAGGCGGGACTCCAGCTCGTCGAGCTCGGCGCCCAGCGCTGCGGGCAGGTGGTCGCCGAACTGCTCGTAGTGCGGCGGGATCAGCGCCGCCTCCTCCCGCCACGCCTCGGTGTCGACCGTGAGCAGCAGGTCGAGCTGGGCGTCGGTGAGGTCGAGCCCGACGAGGTCGAGCGAGTCCTTGGTCGGCACGTTGCCGATCGGCGTCTCGGTCGCGTCGGCCTTGCCCTCGAGCCGCTCGACGATCCACTTGAGCACCCGGCTGTTGTCGCCGAAGCCGGGCCAGACGAACGTGCCGTCGGCGTCCTTGCGGAACCAGTTGACGTAGTAGATCCGCGGCAGCTTCGACGCGTCGGCCTGCTCGCCCATCTTCAGCCAGTGGCCGAAGTAGTCGCCCATGTTGTAGCCGCAGAACGGCAGCATCGCGAACGGGTCGCGGCGCAGCTCGCCGACCTTGTTCTCGGCGGCGGCGGTGCCCTCGGAGGAGACGTTGGAGGCGAGGAACACGCCGTGCTGCCAGTCGAAGGACTCGGTGACCAGCGGCACGGTGGTGGCGCGGCGGCCGCCGAAGAGGATCGCGTAGATCGGGACGCCCTTGGGGTCCTCCCACTCGGGCGCGATCGTCGGGCACTGGCGCGGCCGGCGCGGTGAAGCGGGCGTTGGGGTGGGCGGCCGGCTCGTCGGAGTCCGGCGTCCAGTCGCGGCCCTTCCAGTCGGTCAGGTGCGCCGGCGGCGTCGTCGGTCAGCCCCTCCCACCACACGTCGCCGTCGTCGGTCAGCGCGACGTTGGTGAAGATGCAGTTGGCGTAGCAGCGTGTCGATCGCGTTGTTGTTGGTGTCCTCGCCGGTGCCGGGCGCGACGCCGAAGAAGCCCGGCCTCGGGGTTGATGGCGTAGAGCCGGCCGTCGTCGCCGAAGCGCATCCAGCAGATGTCGTCGCCGACGGTCTCGACCTTCCAGCCGGGGATCGTCGGCTGCAGCATCGCGAGGTTGGTCTTGCCGCACGCGCGCGGGAAGGCGGCGGCGATGTAGCGGACGTCGCCGTCGGGCGAGGTGAGCTTGAGGATGAGCATGTGCTCGGCGAGCCAGCCCTCGTCGCGGGCCATCACCGAGGCGATGCGCAGCGCGTAGCACTTCTTGCCGAGCAGGGCGTTGCCGCCGTACCCCGAGCCGTAGGACCAGATCTCGCGGGTCTCGGGGAAGTGGACGATGTACTTGGTCTCGTTGCACGGCCACGGCACGTCCTGCTGGCCCGGCTCGAGCGGCGCGCCGACGGAGTGGACGGCCGGGACGAAGAAGCCGTCCTCGCCGATCTCGTCGAGGGCGGCCTTGCCCATCCGGGTCATGATCCGCATCGACACGACGACGTACGGCGAGTCGGTGATCTCGACGCCGAGGGCGGAGATCGTCGAGCCGAGCGGGCCCATGCAGAACGGGACGACGTACATCGTGCGGCCGCGCATGCACCCGTCGAACAGCGCCGCTGAGCGTCGCGCGCATCTCGGCGGGCGCCATCCAGTTGTTGGTCGGGCCGGCGTCGGCCTCCTTCTCGGAGCAGATGAAGGTGCGGCCCTCGACCCGGGCGACGTCGCGGGGTCGGAGTGGGCGTAGAAGGAGTTGGGCCGCTTGTCCGGGTTGAGCTGGTGAAGGTGCCCGCTCGACCAGCTCGGTGGTCAGCCGCTCCCACTCCTCCTCGGAGCCGTCGCACCACACGACCCGGTCGGGCTTGGTGAGCTCCGCGACCTCGCTCACCCAGGCCATCAGCCTCGCGTGCTTCGTGGGGGCCTGGTCGAGCCCGGGGATGGTCGCGGTCGTCATCAGTGGGGTCTCCTCGCCCTCGCGCCGGAGCGGCGGCCGCACCGGGAGGGCCGTGACACAGCGCGAAGTCCGGAGGCAGCCGCTCTGTGAAAACTATAACAAGCGTCGGTCTACCCGCCGCGCCCCGGCGTTCCTACGCGTGCCGGCCGCGGTCCGGCCGCTCGACGCACCCGCTCGACCGGCGCATCGCCCGCGCAGCTCACCGCAGCCAGTCGCGGTGTGCTCGCCCGACGAGCCGCACGCACCAGGCCAGCGCGTCCGACCGGCTCCGCGCGACGCCCGGCGTCGACGAGCGTGTCGAGCACCAGCCGCTCCGGCTGGCGCAGCCGCGTCATCACCGGCACCGACAGCGTGGTGAACAGCGCGTCGGCCTCGCCGACGGCACGCCCCAGGCGACCTTGCGCCCGAACCGGTGCCCTCGCCTCGCGGGCGATCCGGATCCGCCGGTCGCGGGTGTCCTCCCGGAAGCGCGCGATCCGGCCCTCGCGCCGCCGGCGCGGTCGTCGCCGCCCGCGACCTCCGGCCGCGGCCAGCCGGCCGACGACGACGACCTCCTCGCGGTCCACGGTGACCTCGGGTCGCCGTCGAACCAGTCGTCGGGCAGCCGGCCGAGCAGCCAGCTCGTGATGGTGTCGGTCCATGGCTCCTCCTACGATGTAATGACTGATTACAGCGCCGTACAGCAGCGACGGCTGGCGCCGGCCACGGTTGTACGCCGCGGCGTACGGGGCCGCTCAGCCGGTCCTGGCGAGCGCCCACGCCGGCTGCGCGAGCGCCTGGCGGCGTCAGTGCCGGGGCGTCGCAGACGAAGCCCCGGCAGACGTACGCCGCGCCGCGCGGGCCGGTCGGCGAGCAGCGGCGAGCCGGCTCGCCGGTGACGACGACCGCCCCGGGCGAGGTCGCCAGCCGGGCGACGGCGAGCGAGGCCGGGGCGTGCCGACCACCGCCACCTCGAGCGGCCCGGCGACGCAGCGCCTCGCCCGACCGCGGCCGCCCAGCCGGCGAACCGCGGCGTGCCGGCCGACCAGCGGCGCGACGGTCGCGAGCGCCGCCTCGGCGGCCTCCCGGTGGCCGGGTCGCCGGTCAGCGCGGCGTAGGTGAGCAGCGCGCCCGGCAGCGGCGGCCAGCGCCGGACGGCGTGGCGTTGTCGGTCGGGTCCTGCGGCCGGCGCACCAGCCGCTCGGCGTCGTCGGCGGTGTCGAAGAAGCCGCCGTCGCCGTCGGCGAAGTGCGTCGAGCACGGCGTCGAGCAGCTCGCCCGGCGAGCGTCCAGCCAGCGCCGGTCGCCGGTCGCCTGGTGCAGCGCGAGCAGCCCCTCGGCCACGTCGCCGTAGTCCTCCAGCACGCCGCGCGGTGCGCCGGCCGCGCCCGTCGCGCGAGACCCGGCGCAGCCGCGCCGTCGACGACATGCAGGTCGCGAGCAGCAGGTCGGCGCACCGCTCCGCCGCGTCGACGCAGGTCGGCCGGTCGAAGCAGCGCGCCGCCGTCGGCCAGCGCGGCGACCGCCAGCCCGTTCCACGCGGCGACCACCTTGTCGTCGCGCGCCGGCGCGGCGCGCTGCCCGCGCAGGCCAGCAGCCGGGCCCGCACGGCGGCGTACTCGCTCGGCGTCGGCCGGGTCGGCCAGCAGCTGCAGCACCGAGCGGCCGTGCTCGAACGTGCCCGCGGCGGTGACGGCGAACGATCGCCGCCCGCCCGCCGTCCGCGCCCAGGACCTCCGTGCTGGGGCGTCCAGACGTAGGTCCGGCCCCTCCTCGCCCTCGCTGTCGGCGTCGAGCGCGGAGGCGAACCCGCCCTCCGGCGTGCGCAGCTCGCGCAGCAGCCAGTCGGCGGTCTCCAGGGCGACCCGCCGGGCCGAGTGGCGAGCCGGTCGCGCGCCACCAGTGCGCGTAGACGCGCAGCAGCAGCGCGTTGTCGTAGAGCATCTTCTCGAAGTGCGGCACCACCCAGCCGGCGTCGACGGAGTAGCGGGCGAAGCCGCCGGCCAGCTGGTCGTAGATCCCGCCGCGGGCCATCGCCTCGCAGGTCCGCCCGACGACCTCGCAGCGCAGCGCTCGTCGCCGGTGCGGGCGTGCTGGCGCAGCAGGAACTCCAGCACCATCGACGGCGGGAACTTCGGCGCGCCGCCGAAGCCGCCGCGTGCGTCGTCGTAGTCGGCGCCGAGCCGCGCCGCCGCCGCGTCGAGCACCCCGGCGTCGACCGGGCCGCGCCGGCCGGCGGGCGCCGCGCTCGGAGAGCTGCCGCACGACGTCGGCGGCGGCCGCCTCGACCTCGCCCGTTGCGTTCCGCCCAGGCCTGGGCGACCGACGCGCAGCACCCGCCGGAACGACGGCATGCCGGCCGCGTCGCCGGCGGGAAGTAGGTGCCGCAGAAGAACGGCTCGCCGTCGGGCGTGAGGAAGCACGTCATCGGCCAGCCGCCGTGGCCGGTCATCGCCTGCGTCGCCTCCATGTAGACCGCGTCGACGTCCGGCCGCTCCTCCCGGTCGACCTTGACGCAGACGAAGTGCTCGTTCATGAGCGCGGCGGTCGCCTCGTCCTCGAACGACTCGTGCGCCATCACGTGGCACCAGTGGCAGGCGGCGTAGCCGACGGACAGCAGCACCGGCACGCCGCGGCGCCGCGCCTCCGCGAACGCCTCGGCGCCCCACTGCCACCAGTCGACCGGGTTGTCCTTGTGCTGCAGCAGGTACGGGCTGGTCGCGTCGGCGAGTCGGTTGGTCATCGCCAACCAGTGTGCCGCAGTTGCCATCCGGTGCGAGCAGCTCCTAGCCTTGTAGTGCGTTTACTACTACGCGCTACATGAGTTCGCCGCTCTCCATCCGCTTCGACCCGGCCATCCTGGATCGGTTGCGTCGCCGGACCCGGGCCATTCCCGGCGCGACACCGTCCGGGCTGGCGCAGCGGCTCGTCGACGAAGGACTACGGATGGCCGAGCATCCGGCATCGTGTTCAAAGACGGGCCGACCGGTCGCAGGGCCGCACTCGCACTCGGGCCGGACGTCTGGGAGCTCATCAAGGTGACCCGCGAGCTCCACGAGCGCGGACGTCCGCTCTGCGCCGGACGGCTGAGATCATGAACCTGTCGGCCGAGCGCGTGCAGGTTGCCCTGGACTACTACGCCGCCTTCCCCGAGGAGATCGATGCGGAGATCGGGCTCGCCGACGAGACGTCCGCGGCCGCCGAGCGAGCTTGGGCAACTCCCAGCAGCAGTTGCTCGCGTGAGTCAACGCCGCAGCGCACCCGCACTACTGCTGGACGAGATGTTCGCCCCAGCCCTCGCTGTCGAGCTGCGTCACCGCGGGCACGACGTCATCGCCGTTGCCGAGGAACCAGCACTGCGTGCGATGACCGACGAAGAGTTGTATACGTGGGCCGGGTTTCAGACAGCGACGGCGCATCGTCACAGAGAACGTCAAGGACTTCCGGCCGCTGCTCCGGCACACCGGTCGACGCGGCACGCCAGGTTTGTTGTCCACGAGCCACCGAACCTTCCCGCGCAACCGGAGGGCCATCGGCCGGCTGATCACCGCACTCGACACCTGGCTCCGGCAACCCGACGCCTTGTTGCGGACCCACAGAGACTTCAGGCTGACGGCTCCCGGACCTCGCCCCGCCGCGTCGCGGAGTCGCCGCAGAGACATGAGACAGCAGGGCGGGGCGGCGAACGAGCGACGAAGCCGGCGGGCGGGTCCCGTCAGTCGGCAGACGCGGACACGGACCAGACGCGCACTCGTCACCGGCATCAGCGGACGGCCGCTCCGACGGCGCGTACTGGTTGCGGCCGAAGTAGTCGCCGAGCCGCTCCATCACCTCGGCGGAACGGGTGAAGACGACGTAGCCCTCTCGCAGGCCCGGCCCCCGCGGCGGCCGCGCGAGGCACCCGGAAGTCCACCTGGAACCCGCGCCGCCGGGCGAGGATCCGCAAGGCCTCCGGCGAGTAGTAGGAGACATGACCGCGGTTGTCAGATGTAGGCCTGCTTGGCGAGATCTCCCCCGTCGTAGATGTTGGTCGAGCAGACGAGGATGCCGTCGTCGGCGACATAGGAGAACAACCGGCGGAACTCCTTGCGCGGGTTGACGAAATGCTCGATGACCTCGGACGCGATGACGATGTCCCAGCGTTCCTCCGCCGGCTTGCTGACGTCGACGAACTCCGCGTCGTCGCGGGCGCGGAAGATGTCACCGATGGCGACCCGCGAGACTCACTTCAGCCGCTCGATGTGCTTGTTGTCGACGCTGCGCCCGGCACCGTAGACCAGCACGGAGACGTCCCGGCGACCGAGCGCGGCCAGCGCCAGCCGGGCCATGCCGAACTCGCGCCCGGGCACCTCCTCCGTCCCGACTCGCGGGGCGAGCCCCAGCTCGGTCGTGCTCTGGGTCTGGGTGTAGTCGTGAGTGTTGCCGGGGATCCCGACGTGCCCGCAGTCCCGGCAGATGCGCACCCTGAGCTCGCGATCGAACGTCGGGTTGGTCACCCGGCGGCGACGTACACGCTCGCCGAAGCACACCCGGCAGGCGCCCTTCTTGCGCTTCTCCACCTTCTTCTTGGGAGGCGGCGGGGGCGCGGCTCCGAGCCGCCGGCGCACCGCGCGAACGATTGAGCGCGCCGAGCGCCGGTCTGCCACGTATCAACGCTATCCGGACATCGCGGCCGCTGCGAGCCGGGCCGGGATGACGCGGCCGGGGATGACACCCTTCTTCGCATGCGTGCGCGCCTCCTGCTCCCGGCACTTCTCGCCGCCCTGGTCGCTCACGGTGGCCGGCGCACCGCCGTCGCCGGCGGTGGGCAGCCGGCCAGCCGGCGGAACACCTGCATGCCAGGAGCGTCCTCCCCGCCCGGTGAGAACGCCGACTTCACCAGTGACGAGCAGGCGGCATACGAGGCCGACGGCGACCCTGCCGACTTCGGCCCGCACGTCGACGACCAGCGCCAGAGCAATACATC
>CAWIFV010000011.1:0-103263 GCA_963835405.1 uncultured Actinomycetota bacterium | reverse complement strand
GCGGTTGAGCCGCTCGCTCTCGGTCTCGGCGGCCCCGTCGTTCTTCATCCCCGGGCTCTACCCCGGCGTCAGACCCGGGTCACGCGTCCGTCGGGGGAACGTTGGGCCGGCACGGTCCAACCGGCGATCCGCAGCCGCACCGCGGTCGCTGCCCGGCGCAGGTCGTCGTCGTCCTCGGGGCCGACGGCGACCAGGGGCCGCAGCGTCCCGCGCGTGGTCCGCAGCTCGAGCGTCTGCGGCGCCATGACGCCCCAGAGCAGCGCCCGCAGCGCCGGGGTAGCCGGTGCGATGCCACCGGCCTGTACGTCGGCCCAGTCGATGTCGGCCTCGTACCAGACGCCGCGCACATGGATGCCGTCGTCAGCCACGGTCAACCGGACGGTCAGCAGCCGGTAGGCGATCCAGGCCGCGGCGGCGACACCGGCAGCGGCGGCCGCCCTGGCGGCCACCGGGGGATGGGTCAGGGTGAGCACCCGCACGCACACGGCCACGACCACCGCCGGGAGCAGCGCGAGCATGCGCGCGACCCACCGGTGTGCGACGACGACCTCGGCCACGCCGCTATTGCACCCCGGTCTCCCCGTCGTGGCCAGCGAATCGGGACAAGATCGGCCGTTCGGACCGAATCTGTTGGCACCTGGCCGATCCGCTTGCTGCGGTCAGCGGATGTAGGTCCCGCTCACGGCCCGGGCGATGACGAGGCGCTGGATCTCCGACGTCCCCTCGAAGATCGTGTAGATCTTCGCGTCGCGGTGCATCCGCTCGACCGGGTACTCACGGGTGTAACCGTTGCCGCCCAGGATCTGGATCGCCTGCTCGGTCACCCACACGGCCGTCTCGCCGGCGAACAGCTTGCACTGCGAACCCTCGGCCGCGGTGAACTCCTTGCCCTGCCGCGCCATCCACGCGGCCCGCCACACGAGCAGGCGGGAGGCGTCGATCCGCGTCTTCATGTCGGCGAGCTTGAACGCGATGCCCTGGTTCTCGACGATCGGGCGGCCGAACTGCTCGCGCGTCTTCGAGTAGTCGAGCGCCACCTCGTAGGCCGCGCGTGCGATGCCGACCGCCTGCGCGCCGACGGTAGGACGGGTCCGCTCGAACGTCGCCATCGACGGCTGCGAGCGACCGGTGCGCATCCCCTCGCGGGCGCGGTTGAGGCGATCGTCGAGCTTCTCCTTGCCGCCGAGCAGGTACTTGCCGGGGAGCCGGACGTCGTCGAGCACGACCTCGGCGGTGTGCGACGCGCGGATGCCGTGCTTCTTGAACTTCTGTCCCTGCGACAGCCCCTTCGTCTCCGGCGGGACGACGAACGACACCTGGCCGCGCGTCCCGAGCGAGGGGTCGACGGACGCGACGATGACGTGCCAGTCCGCGATCCCGCCGTTGGTCGCCCACGTCTTCGTGCCGTTGAGGACCCACTCGTCCTTGGCCTCGTCGTAGACCGCGCGGGTCTTCATCGCGCCTACGTCCGACCCGGCGTCGGGCTCGGAGGAGCAGAACGCGCCGAGCTTGACGTCCTCGGGCGTGCCGTACATCGCGGGGATGAACTCGCCGATCTGCTCGTTGGTGCCGTTGGCGCTGATCGCCGCCGCGGCGAGTCCGGTGCCCATGATGGCGAGCCCGATGCCGGCGTCACCCCAGAAGAGCTCCTCCTGGGCGATGACCATGCCGAGGCCGGAGTCGTCGAACCACTGGGCGGCCATGAAGTCCAGCGAGTAGATGCCGGCCTTCGCGGCCTCCTGGATGATCGGCCAGGGCGTCTCCTCCCGCTCGTCCCACTCGTGGGCGGCCGGGCGGATCACGTCCGCGGCGAACTCGTGCAGCCACTTCCGGAGCTCTTTCTGGTCGTCGTTGAGCTCCAACGAGAACGTCGTGTCGGCCATGGGTGCTCCTGGGTCGGTCGGTGCGGGCGGGGTTGCGGTACCCGGCAGGGCGCGGGGAATCGTTCCGACCATGGTGTTACCCACGGTAACCCTCTGTCAAGGGGGGCAGGGGTCGAGGGAGGGCGGGGGTCGAGGGAGGGCGGGGGTCGAGGGAGGGCGGGTGACGGCTGCTCGCGCCGGGACGAACCGGGTCGATCGCCGGGGCGCCGTACCGTGAACGCGTGCCGCCGGGAGGATCCGCGCCGGCGACCGGTGACGGTCGCCGCGACCAGCTGTTGCAAGCCGCCGATCGCGTCGTGCGGCGGGACGGCTCGGCGGCGTCGATGAACGTGATCGCCGCCGAGGCGGGCATCACCAAGCCCATCCTCTACCGGCACTTCGGCGACAAGGGCGGCCTCTACCGCGCTCTCGCCGAGCACCACATCGCCGAGCTCCTTCCCCGGCTGCGCGCCGGCCTGGCCACCCGCGGCGGGTTGCGTGCCCGAACCCGGGCGACGATCGACGCCTACCTCGCCTCGGTCGAGGAGCAGCCGCAGGTCTACCGCTTCCTCCTGGAACGAGCCGCGGTCGAGGAGCCGGGGGTGCGCGGCCAGGTGGTCGGCTTCGTGCGGCGCTTCGGCGAGGAGCTTGCGGCCGGCATTGCGGGTGAGCCGGAGCTCGCCGGCGTCGCCGAAGCGCGGGCACTCATCTGGGCGCAGGGCATCGCCGGGATGGTGCAGGCCGCCGGTGACTGGTGGCTCGACCACCCCGGGGTGCCGCGGGCGACGGTCGTCGACGAGCTGACCGCCCTGCTCTGGGACGGCTTCGGCGCGCGCGGCGACGGGCCGGGTTAGGCCCGCCCGTACCGGTTGGCTGAGGTGACGTCGCCCGCCGGTCGAGCTGGCCGCCCTCAGAACGGCGGCGGGTCGTTCTCCGGTGGTGGTTCGAGCCGGTAGTCGTAGGAGGTGACGGTGCGCGACTGGCCGAGCACGCTGGTCCAGGTGACGGTACCGCTGTCATCGACGGTGACGGACAGTTGCCGGCGGGTGTGGCCGTTGTGCCAGACCCGGTCGTTGGGGACGAGGTTGCCGATCTGGGTCGGGCCGGTGGGGTAGGCGATCGGGTGGTCGGTGTCGGTGCGGCCGGCGAGGACCTGGCTGCCGGGTCCGACGCTGAACACGTACTCGCTGCGGACGTGCGCGATCTGTGCCGGCGTGGGCCGGTAGGCGTCGTGCGCCCGGTGCAGGAGCCGGCCGCTGTCCTCGTCGACGACCAGCAGCCGCAGCCGGGGCGCCTCGGTGCGGATCATCTCGGCGATGACGTCGCGAGGGATGATGCCGACGCCGGGGACCTCACCGGGCAGGTCGTGCCGGCCGAGCGCGGTGTCGAGGCCGAGCACGATCCCGATCTCGATCGGCCGCCCGGCGGAGCGGGGCGCGGCCGGACCGTTGGGGGACCGGCCGGTCAGGTAGTCGGCGCAGATCCGGGCCAGCCCCTCGGCACGCAGCACCCCGATGCGTCGCGGGTCGCCGGTCGTCTTGGCGGTGGCGGCGTAGCTGTCGGCGGCGGTCTTGACCGTGAGCGCCTGCTCGACCGGGGCGTCGATGACCACGCTGGCCATGCCGTCCTGATCCTGATCCGGATACAGGGACACGTCTGCGTGGTCGCGGGCGGTGCGGGCCCGGTCCTGTGCACCGGACGGATCGAGGCGGGTCAACCACCGCCGCGCGGCGCGACCCAGCTCACGGGCGGTCCGGGCCAGCGCGCCGGTGGCCGTGAGCACCCGGTCCTCCACCGCCGCGGCCAGCTCCGGGTCCTGGACGGTGCCGAGCGCCTCGAGGACGGCCTCGACATGCTTCTCGCTCAGTTGCCCGGCCCGGAACAACCGCCGGGTCCTCGGCAACAACCGGCGCAACCGCACCGCGTGATGGACCCGGCGCTGCGCAGCACCGACCGGCTCCCGTACCGCGAGCGCGACCTCCTTGTCCGCGCCGAACTCACCCGTGCGGCCGGCCAGCTCCGCGACCCCGTCGGACAACCGGGCCGCCGCCCACGCCTGCACCTTCGCGCACGCACGCAGATAGGCCGGCAGGTCCCACTCGGACAGCCCCGCCGGGTCGACACCGTCGAGCAGCGTCGCCAGCCACGGCCCCGCGGGCAGGTCCTCCACCGCCTCCAACACCGCACCGTCACCGGTCATCACCACCGGGACCGACGTCACCGACAGCAGCTCATCAGGACACTCCACCATCAACAACATGCCCGGACGATACGGACACCCACCGACAGTTTTCGTTGTCCGACAACGACTTCTCACCCACGGCCGAAACGGCGCTCCGCCCAGGAGCGGTGCGACCTCGGGTTAGTCCCGGTCGGCGTCGTGGGTACGGTCGCGCCCGTGAGGGCCACCTTCGTCGCTCGTGCGCACGCCGTCGACCAGCGCCTGTTCCTGCGGGTGGCGCGGCGCGAGTCCCCCGGCTGGACGTCGTGCTGCCCCGGCTGAGCCACACCGCCGACCACGGTGTGCTGTGGTTCGGTACGGCGGCGGCCCTCGCGCTCACCGGGCGACGCGGACGGCGGGCGGCGCTGCGTGGCGTGGCCTCGCTGGCCGTGACGAGCGCATTGGTCAACGGGCCCGCCAAGTGGGCCTTCCGGCGGACCCGGCCGCTGCTGACCGACGTCCCGACGTTGCGCCAGCTCGCCCGCCAGCCGCGAACGACGTCGTTCCCGAGCGGTCACTCGGCGTCGGCGGCGGCCTTCGCGACGGGTGTGGTCATGCAGACGCCTGCGGTCGGGCTCCCGGTCGCGGCGGCGGCCGCCGCCGTCGCGTACAGCCGGGTCCACACCGGTGTCCACTACCCCGGTGACGTCCTCGCCGGCGTGACCATCGGAGTCGTCGGTGCCCTCCTCGTCCGCCGGGTCTGGCCGGTGCCGCCGGAGCCGTCGCGCGAGGTGCCGCCGGCCGGGCGGGCACCGGCACCCGCCACCCCGGACGGCGCCGGCCTCGTCGTCGTGGTGAACGCCGGCTCCGGCTCCGGTGACGGTGCCGACGTCGGCGCCCACCTTCGGGAGCGGCTGCCCGCCGCCGAGGTCGTCGTCATCGGCCCGGACGACGACCTCGACGCTGCACTCGAGCGCGCGGCCGGGCGCGCCTCGCTGCTGGGCGTCGCGGGCGGTGACGGGACGGTCAACCGCGCGGCCGCCACCGCCCTGAGCCGGGGCCTGCCACTCGCGGTCTTCCCGGCCGGCACCCTCAACCACTTCGCCGGTGAGCTGCGACTCGACGATCTCGACGACACGGTCGAGGCGGTGCGGCAGGGCTCGGCGGTGGCGGTCAGCGTCGGCAGCGCCGAGCCCGACGGTGAAGGCATGCTCTTCCTCAACACGTTCTCGTTGGGGATCTACCCGGAGCTCGTCCGGCACCGTCGCACGTACGAGCGCTGGACCGGCAAGTGGCTGGCGCTCGCTCTCGGCCTTGTCGTGGCGCTGCGCCGGGCGGAGCCGATGGCCGCGTCGGTCGACGGGGTCGACCGCCGGGTGTGGCTGCTGTTCGCCGGCAACGGGCGCTACCACCCGCCGGGGTTCGCGCCGACGTGGCGGGAGCGGCTCGACGGCGACGAGATCGATGTGCGGACGGTCTACGCCGATCGCCGGTGGGCGCGGATGCGGCTCGTGTCGGCGGTGCTCTCGGGTCGGCTCGGCCGCTGCCGGGTCTACGAGGAGCGGACCGTCCAGCGGCTCGAGGTGGCGCTGCGTGGCGGTGACGAGGAGCTCGCCCGGGACGGCGAGACCGAGCCGGCGCCCCGCCGCGTCGTGCTGCGGCCGGCGGCCCGGCGGCTCGTGGTCTACCGCCCGACTGCCGGCTGACGGTGTCGGTCCGCCGCATGCTCGCCGTGCCGGCGGCGCTGCTCGTGGCGTTCCTGGCGCTGGCGGGCCTGGTGGCGGCCGGCTGGCCCCCCTTGATGCACGCGGACCGGCAGGTCGAGTCGGCGGTGCACCGGTTCGTCCTCGGCCACGCGGGCGTGCTCGACACCGCCCGTGCGCTCACGCACCTGGGCGACCCGCTCGTCGTGACCGTGCTGACCGGTCTCGCCGCACTCGCCCTGCTGGCCGTACGACGCAGCCGGGCGGCGGCGTACCTGGTCGGCGTACGTGTCGCGATCGTCGTCCTCGACTGGGGCCTGAAGGCGGCGGTCGGCCGGAGCCGGCCGGATCTGCCGGACCCGGTGGCGCACGCACATGGCGGGTCGTTCCCGTCCGGGCACGCGGCCGGTTCGGCCGCTCTGTGGTGCAGCCTCGCGCTGGTCGTCGGCGACCGGTGGCCGCCGTGGTCACGCGTGACCGTCGCGGTGCTGCCGCCGGTCGCGGTCGCGTCCACACGCGTCCTTCTTGGGCGTGCATTTCGTCAGTGACGTCGTTGGTGGGCTCGTCCTCGGCGCCGCGGTCGCGGTGGGGCTGCGGGCCGTGTGCGGTCGGGCGGCGCGACTCCCCTAGAGTGGCCCGCGATCGCGGGTCAACTCCGGACGAACGGATCTGTGTCGATGCGGCTGCGCCTCCGCCCCCAGGAGAACGTCTTCTACGACCTGTTCACTGCGTCGGCCAACAACCTGCTGGACGGCGCCACCACGCTCAACGCGCTCATCACTGGTCCCCGTGACCAGCGCGAGGCGCTCAACAGCCAGCTGCGCGACCAGGAGCACCGGGGGGACGACCGCACCCACAGCATCCTGCGCGAGGTCAACTCCACGTTCGTCACGCCGATGGACCGCGAGGACATCTACCGGCTCGCCAGCCGGCTCGACGACTGCATGGACTTCTTCGAGGCGGCCGGCGACCTCATCGTCCTCTACGAGCTCGAGGCACTGCCGCAGGAGATGCAGCAGCTGTCCGACCTGCTCGTGCGCGCGGCGGAGCTGACCGCGGCCGCGATGCCGCGGCTGAAGTCGCTGAAGAACCTCAGCGACTACTGGATCGAGGTCAACCGGATCGAGAACGAGGCCGACAAGCTGCACCGCCGGTTCGTGGCGCGGCTGTTCGGTGGGGACTTCGACGCGTTGATGGTCCTCAAGCTCAAGGAGGTCGCGGAGGAGCTCGAGGCCGCCGCCGACGCGTTCGAAAACGTCGCCGACACCGTCGAGACCATCGCGGTCAAGGAGTCCTGAGTCCGCTCGTGGAGACCGCCGGACTCGTCGTCCTCATCATCGTCGCGCTGGGATTCGACTACACCAACGGGTTCCACGACGCGGCAAACGCCATCGCCACGTCGGTGTCGACCCGAGCACTGACGCCCCGCGCTGCGCTAGGGCTCGCCGCCGTGTTCAACCTCTTCGGCTCGCTGGTGTCGACGAAGGTCGCGAGCACGGTGGGCAAAGGCATCATCGACACGTCGCAGGTCACCAGCCACGAGGGGCTGACCCTGGTGTTCGCCGCCGTCGTCGGCGCGATCTCGTGGAACCTCGTCACCTGGTACTTCGGGCTGCCGTCGTCGTCGTCGCACGCGCTGATCGGCGGGCTGGTGGGCGCCGCCCTCGCCTCGAGCGGGTCGGTGCAGTGGAGCGGCATCGTGCACAAGGTCATCATCCCCATGGTGCTGTCACCGTTGGTGGGCTTCGCCCTCGCGTTCCTGTTCATGCTCCTGCTGCTGTGGACCTTCCGGCGCATGCACCCGAGCAAGGCGGCGCGCGGCTTCAAGTACGGCCAGTGGGCGTCGGCCGCGGCGATGTCCTACGGGCATGGGCTGCAGGACGCCCAGAAGACGATGGGCGTCATCACGCTCTCACTGGTCGTCACCAACCATCTCGACGCGTTCGTCGTCCCGTTGTGGGTGAAGTTCGCGTGCGCCATCGCGATCGCCGCCGGCACCTACAGCGGCGGCTGGCGGATCATGCGCACGCTCGGCCGCCGGGTCTTCAAGCTGGACAACACGGCGGGCTTCGCCGCGCAGACCGTCGCCTCCGGCGTCCTCATGACGACGGCCTACGTCTACGCCGCCCCGATCTCCACCACGCACGTCATCACGTCGTCGGTCATGGGCGTCGGCGCGACGCGCAAGCTCTCCGCGGTCCGTTGGGGCGTCGCGGGCAACATCCTCACCGCCTGGGTGCTGACCCTGCCGATGGCCGGTCTGTGCGCGGCCGCGGTGTTCGCGGTCATCCACCCGTTCGTGAGCTGATCGCCTACTCCTCGTCGTCCGCGCCGCTGTCGATCTCCCGGGTGCTCCGGCGGTAGAGGGCGGGCTGCTCCGCGGCGTTCTTGGGGCCGGCGTTCGCGGCGACGACCGCCACCCACGGCAGCACGAGCGAGGCGGCCACTGCGATGCCCGCTTCCCACCGGAGGTCCAGTGCCACCAGGACGATGGCGAGGACGAAGCAGGCCACGCGGATGCCCATCGTCACGAGGTACCGGCGCTCCCGGGCCCGGCGTTCGTCGCCCGGGCTCTTGCGCGCGGTCGTCACGAGGACGGGGCGGTTACGGGCGGGCACGGCTCCAGCATGCACGTCGGCCGCCCGCGGCCCGCGGGCGGCGCCGTCCGGGCCGGCGCAGCTATCCGAAGCGGCCGGTGATGTAGTCCTCGGTGCGCTTGTTGCTCGGGTTGGTGAAGATCTTCTGCGTGGTGTCGACCTCGACCAGGTGCCCCGGCTCGCCCGGCCCTCGCAGCGTGAAGAACGCGGTCGTGTCCGAGACCCGCGCCGCCTGCTGCATGTTGTGGGTGACGATGACGATCGTGTAGCGATCCTTCAGATCTGCCATCAGGTCCTCGATCGCGAGCGTCGAGATCGGGTCGAGGGCGCTGCACGGCTCGTCCATGAGCAGCACCTGGGGTTCGACGGCGATCGCCCGCGCGATGCACAGCCGCTGCTGCTGCCCACCCGACAGCCCGGCGCCCGGCTTGCCCAACCGGGCGCGGACCTCCTCCCAGAGGTTGGAGGCGCGCAGCGACCGTTCGACGGCGTCGTCCAGGTCGCTCTTCTTCCGGACACCGTTGAGGCGGAGACCGGCCGCGACGTTGTCGTAGATGGACATCGTGGGGAAGGGGTTAGGCCGCTGGAAGACCATGCCGATGGTGCGGCGCACCGCGGCCGGGTCGATGTCGGAGGCGTAGATGTCCTCGTCGTCGAGGAGCACCGTGCCCTCGATGCGTGCGCCCGGCACGACCTCGTGCATCCGGTTGAGGGCCCGCAGGAAGGTCGACTTGCCGCAGCCGCTCGGGCCGATGCAGGCCGTCACGCTCTTGGGCTCGATGGAGATGCTGACGTCCTCGACGGCCTTGGTGCTGCCGTAGTAGCAGGAGAGCGCGACCGTCTCGATGCGCTTGGCCATGATCGGGGCACTACCTCCGGTTCAGCGCATTGCGACGGGTGAGCAGGCGAGCGGCGACGTAGAGAACCAGCACCACGAGGATCAGCGTCAGCGCCGCCGCCCAGGCTCGGTCGACCTCGAAGTTACTGGACGACCGGGCGCCCTGGAACACGTATACGGGGAGCGAGGCCTGGCCCTCGTGGAACGGATCGTTGTTGATGAAGAAGTTGTTGCCCGCGACGAGCAGGACCGGCGCTGTCTCGCCGGTGACCCGGGCGATGGCGAGCATGATCCCGGTGGTGATCCCGGTGGCCGCGGTCGGCAGCACGATCCTCAGCACGGTCTTCCACTTCGGGACGCCCAGTGCGTACGACGCCTCCCGCAGCGCGGCCGGGACGAGCCGGATCATCTCCTCGGCGGACCGCACGACGATGGGCAGCTCGAGGATCGCCAGCGCAAGCGCGCCCGCGAAGCCGCTGAAGCCACGGCCGAGGGCCAGCACCCAGAACGCCAGGACGAACAGCCCGGCGACGATCGACGGGATGCCGGTCATGACGTCGATGAGGAACCGGATCGCGGTCGCGAGCCGACCGGCGCCGTACTCGGTCACGTAGATGGCGACCAGCAGGCCGAGCGGGACCGACATGAGGCTTGCCAGGAGCACCTGTTCGAGCGTGCCGATGATGGCGTGGTAGACCCCGCCCGCGGGGGAGAGCGGGCCGACGCCCGCCATGGAGTGGGTGAGGAAGGCGCCGCTGAAGCGGGTCAGCCCACGGTCGATCGTGTAGCCCAGGGTGAGCCCGAGCGGCAGCAGCGTCAGGAGCAGGGCGAGCAGCGCGCCGGAGGTGGCCAGCCGGTTGACCAGCTGCCGGCGGCGCCAGCCCGGCGGTTTGGCCCGCAGGTCACGCGCGGTGGTCGTGGCGAGGCTCATACGGCGCTGCGCTCCTCGGTGCCGGAGCGGTAGATCACGTAGCGCGCGATCAGGTTCACCGCCAGCGTGATGGCGAACAGCACCAGCCCGCTCGCGATGAGCGCGCTGCGCCCGAGCGAGCCCGCCTCCCCGAAGCTGTTTGCGATGTTGGCGGCGATCGTGTTGCCGCCCGGCACCAGCACCTTGAAGGAGGTCGTGAACGTGTTGCCGATGACGAGAGCGACCGCGATGGTCTCGCCGAGCGCCCGCCCCAGGCCCGAGCATGACCGCGCTGACGATGCCGGCGCGGCTCGGTGGCAGCACCGCGGTCCGGATCATCTCCCAGCGGGTCGCACCGAGGGCGAGCGCGGCCTCCTTCTGCGCCGGGTCCGCCTGCTGGAGCACCTCACGGCTGATCGCCGCGATGATCGGCAGCGATCATGATGGCCAGGATGATCGCCGCGCCGAAGATGGACTTGCTGTACGTCGCCACCGCACCGTGGCTGCCTGCGAACAGCGGGATCCACCCGAAGTAGTCGTTGAGGAAGACCTGCAGTCCGACGATGCGCGGCAGCAGGAAGTGCAGGCCCCAGAGCCCGAAGACGACGCTGGGGACCGCGGCGAGCATGTCGGTGGCGTAGCCGAGCAGGGTCGCGACCCGGCGCGGGGCGTAGTTGGTGACGTAGAGCGCGACGCCGATCGCCACCGGCACCGCCATGACGAGCGCCAGCGCGCTCGACAGCAGGGTGCCGAACACCAGGGCGGCGATGCCGAACGTGTGGGTCGAGTCCGGCGTCCAGGTCTTGGTCGTCAGGAAGCTCGACTCGTCCTGGTGGAGCGCCGGCAGGGCCTTGACGACGAGAAAGACCGCGATGGCGGTCAGCAGGGCGAAGACGACGACCCCGGCCGACAGCGTCAGCGACCGAAACAGCGAGTCGCCGCGGCGGGTCGACCGCGCGGCCGACAGCGGCCCGCTGTCGGCACCGGGGCTGGCGGCGGTCATCGCGTCTCCTGGCGGCGGGTCGGACAGCGGTCGGAGGCTGCGGTCACTCTAGGGCGACGGCGAACGGGCCGCGCGGCGACCGCGCGACCCGTTCGCCTCACCGCAGGGATCAACCGATGCTGTCGATACTCTGCTTGCCCTGCTGCGCGAGAGACTCGGGCAACGGGGCGAAGCCCAGGGCGTCCGCCTCCGACTGCCCGTCGGTCAGGGCGTAGTCGAAGTAGGCCTTGATGAGGTCGGCCTTGGCCGCGTCGCTGTACGTGCTGCAGACGATGACGTAGGAGACGGTCGAGATCGGATACCCGTCCATCTTCGTGAAGTCGAGGGTGCCCTTGAGGTCGTTGCCCGAGCCGGTCACCTCGAAGCCCGAGTCGAGGGCCTGGGAGACAGTGTCGGCGGAGATGTCCGTGTAGTCACCGACCGCCCCCTTCACCTTCGCCGTGGGCAGGTTGTTCTGCTTGGCGTAAGAGACCTCCGAGTAGGTGATGCCGCCCTCGGTCTGCTTGACACCGGCGGTGACACCGTCCGAGCCGGTCGCACCCTGCCCGGACGGCCAGTTGATCTCCTTGTCGGCGCCCAGGGGCCAGTCCGACTTCGCCACCGCGTCGAGAAAGCCCGAGAAGACCGCCGTCGTGCCGGAGGCATCCGCGCGGTGGTAGGTCTTGATCGCCGTGCCCGGCAGGTCCGTGCCCGGGTTTTCCTGCTTGATCGCCGGGTCGTCCCACGTCTTCACCTTGCCGGTGAAGATCTTCGCGATCGTCGGCGCCGACAGCTGCAGGTTGTCGACGCCCTCGAGGTTGTAGATGACGGCGACGCCGCCGGCCGTGATCGGGACGTGGATGGCCGGGCTGCCGCAGGTCTTGTCGGCTGCGGCCTGCTCGGTGTCGAGCATCGTGACGTCAGATCCGGCGAAGTCCGTGGTGCCGGCCCCGAGCTGCTGGATTCCTGCGCCCGACCCGACCCCGGTGTAGGTGATGTGCGCGTCGGGGCACTGGGTGGTGAACTTCGAGATCCACTGCTGCTCGATGGTGAGCTGGAACGTCGACCCCTGTCCGGTGGCGCTGCCGCTGGCACATCCCGCCGCGGTGGTCGAGCCGTTGTCGGCGCCGGTCGAGCCGTTGCTGTTGCTGCCGCAGGCGGTCAGCCCGACCGCGGCGACGGCGCTGACGCCCACTGCTCGCATGAGGAGCGAGACCTTCACTCTCTGACCTCCGTCGCCCTGCCGGGGTGATCCCGGCGTACGACGGCGACGCTAGGTAACCGACCTGTCGCGACACCGGACTTCGGGTGAACGCCGGGTGAACGGCTGGCGGAGCCTGCGTGAACCGGTCGGCCGCCGGCTGTGGAGAACCGTGCTAGGCGTCGACGCCGGCGGGGAGCTCGCCCGTCACGAGGTAGACGACCCGGCGCGCGACGGAGACGGCGTGGTCGCAGAAGCGCTCGTAGTACCGGCCGCAGAGCGTGACGTCGATGGCGCCCTCGATGCCGCCCTCCCAGTGGGGGTCGAGCAGCACGGTGAACAGCCGCTTGTGCAGGTCGTCCATGACGTCGTCGTCGCGCTCGAGCTCCGTCGGCCATCTCGACGTCGCGGCTCGCGATGACGCTCGAGCACTTGGTGACGATGCGTTGCGCGACCTGACCCATCTCCAGGACGGTCGCGCGCAGCTCAGGCAGGGATCGCCGAGGCGGGATAGCGGCGCCGGGCGACCCGCGCGATGTTCAGAGCCAGGTCACCCATCCGCTCGATGTCGGCGACCATGCGCAGGCTGGTGATGAGTGCCCGCAGATCGCTCGCGACCGGCTGCTGGCGGGCGAGCAGGTCCATCGCTCGCGCCTCGATGTCGGCGTAGAGCTGGTCGATGGCCGCGTCCCCGGAGATGACCGACTCGGCCGCCTGGAGGTCGGCGTCGAGCAGCGCCTGGGTGGCGCGGTTGATCGCGCTCCCGGCGAGGCGAGTGATCTCGACCAGGGAGGCGGTGATGGCGTCGAGCTCTTCGTGGTACTGGTCGCGCACGGGACCTCCAAGTCTCGGCGTCAGGGTAGCCGCCGTCGTGCCGCTGACTGACGCCTTTGCACGTGAACCGCTGCCGACCATCGCGGTGAACGCCGGGCAAGGCGACGCGGGAACGTTTGTCCGCTCAGGTGCGCGGGGGCCGTTTGACGGACGGTCGGCTTCCCCCGCCAGACGCAACTAGCATGAGCACGTGCGGTTCCTGCCGTGGCGACGCGACGAGACCGCGGACAGCGTGGTCCCGGCCACCGCTCGTCCCCGGCGGCGCGAACCCTCTGCCGCCGAGCAGCTGCTCGACCTGCTGCCCGCTGCCGTGGTCCTGGTCGATGCGCGCGACACGGTGCGGCTGGCGAACCGGGCGGCGTGGTCGATGGGCATCGTGCGTGACCAGGAGCTGACCGTCCCGGAACTGGGCCGACTCGTCCGCCGGTGCCGGCAGACCGGCGGAGCCGCAGGTGGCCGAGCTGGTGCTTGACCGCGGCGGATTCCCGCGCCGGGTGCTCAACGTCGGTGCACGGTCGGAGCCGATTGGGGCCGACGTCGCGGTGGTGGTCGACGATCTCACCGAGGCCAGGCGCGTCGAGGCGGTACGACGGGACTTCGTCGCCAACGTCGGCCACGAGATCAAGACGCCGGTCGGCGCGCTGACCGTCCTGGCCGAGGCTGCGCTCGACGCTCGCGACGATCCCGATGCGGTCCGTCGGTTCGTCGGCCGGATGCAACGCGAGGCACAGCGACTGTCCCGACTCGTGCAGGAGCTGCTGGACCTGTCCCGGCTCCAGGGCGGGGAACCATTGCCGGAGCTGACGCAGGTGTCGGTCGATGCGGCCGTCGACGAGGCTGTCGACCGGGCCCGCCCGGCTGCGGACGCGAAGCGGATCGAGCTCGTCCGCGGGGGGGACATCGGCCTGACCGTGACCGCGGCGGAGGACCAGATCGTCACGGCCGTGCGTAACCTCCTGGACAACGCGGTCGCCTACAGCCCGGCCCACACGCGCGTGGCGATCGGTGTGCACCGCCGCGACGACTCGGTCGAGCTGGCAGTGGCCGACCAGGGCATCGGTATCGCCGCCGAGGACCAGGAGCGCATCTTCGAGCGCTTCTACCGGGTGGATCCGGCGCGGTCTCGCGAGACCGGTGGCACCGGTCTCGGGTTGGCCATCGTCAAGCACATCGTCGGCAACCACGGCGGCGAGGTCACCGTGTGGAGCGAACCTGGCGCCGGCAGCACGTTCACCATCCGGCTTCCGCTGACGACCGACGGCCGTGACCTCTCGGCCCAGGAACCGGTGGCGCAGGCCGCCGAGAAGGCAGCGAGCACGTGACCCGCATCCTCGTGGTGGAGGACGAGGAGTCGTTCTCCGACGCCCTGTCCTACCTGCTGCGCAGGGAGGGCTTCGAGGTCGCGGTGGCGACCACCGGCCCGGCCGGCCTCGAGGAGTTCGACCGTACGGGTGCGGACCTCGTGCTGCTGGACCTGATGCTGCCGGGGCTGTCCGGGCTGGAGGTCTGCCGCCAGCTGCGGCAGGCCTCCGACGTCCCCGTCATCATGCTGACGGCGAAGGACGCCGAGGTCGACAAGGTCGTCGGGCTCGAGATCGGCGCCGACGACTACGTCACCAAGCCCTTCTCCGGTCGCGAGCTCCTCGCCCGGGTGCGCGCGGTGCTGCGCCGACGCGGCGACTCCGGGGAGGCGCCCACCGGGGTGCTCGAGAGCGGCCCCGTCCGGATGGACGTCGACCGGCACGTGGTGACCGTCGGTGGCGAGCCCGTGCAGCTGCCGCTCAAGGAGTTCGAGCTGCTCGAGCTCCTGCTGCGCAACGCCCGCCGGGTGCTGACCCGCTCACAGCTCATCGACCGGGTCTGGGGCAGCTGACTACGTCGGTGACACGAAGACGCTCGACGTGCACGTCAAGCGGCTGCGCGCCAAGGTCGAGCCCGACCCGTCCCGCCCCCGGCACCTGTTGACCGTGCGGGGGCTCGGGTACAAGTTCGAGCCGTGACCACCGGCCCGGATGACGAGGTGCTGCCCGAGCAGAGCGTCGACGACACCGACGTGGGCTGGGGTGACCGCCCTGACGAGGACGACGCCGATCTGCGCCGGTTCCTCGACGAGCGGCCGCCCCACCACGACCGGTCGGACTGAGCCTCAGCCCTTCTGCACCGAGGTGCAGAACGCGCACTTGCGCGCCCCCTGCGGGATCGACGACAGGCACTCGGTGCACTCCTTGACCGGCGTCGGCTCGTCGGCGGAGGGCTTGTAGCGGTCCATCATCCGGTTGATCGGCACCACGACGAAGAAGTAGATGATCGCGGCCAACACGACGAACGCGATCAAGGCGTTGAGGAACTTGCCGTAGGTGAAGACGCTGTTGTTGACGGTGAAGTGCAGGTTCGCGAAGTCGGGGTTGCCGCCGATGGCGGCGAGCAGCGGCGTGACGAGGTTCTCGACGAAGGCCGTGATCACCACGCCGAACGCGGCACCGATGACGACGGCGATGGCCAGGTCGACGACGTTCCCGCGCAGCAGGAACTTCCTGAATCCGCTCATGACGTCCTCCCGTGGTTGATGGGGGACATCATGGCGGTTCAGGTGGTCGGCCGCCCGTTTATCGGAGGAACGAGGACACCCGGGTTCATGACACCGGCCGGGTCCACCGCCGCCTTTGCACCGGCCAGCGCCCGGGCGAACGGCTCCGGCCGCTGGCCGGCGTACCAGGGCATGTGGTCGCGGCCGACGGCGTGGTGGTGGGTGATCGTGCCGCCGGCGGCGAGGATCGCCTCGCTGGCGGCGCGCTTGACCTCGGCCCACTGAGCGACCTCGCTGCCGCGCCGGGCCGGCGCCATGACGGTGAAGTAGGGAGCGGCGCCGTCCGGGTAGACGTGGGTCAGCCGGCAGGTGACCCGGCCGCCGCCGCAGACCTCGGCGAGCGCAGCCTCCGTCGCCGCCGTCACGGCCGCGACGAGCGCGCCGAACCCGCCCCAGGTCACCGCCGTCTCGAAGGTTTCGACGAGGATGCCCAGCAGCACGAGCTGCTCGCGCACGTAGGGGGCGCGCACGAACGACGACCGCCACGCCTCGCCCGACCCACCGCGCGGTCCGGCCTCGACGACGCGCAGCCCCGTGTCCCGGCACAGCTCCAGCGCCCGGTCGGCGTCCGGCTCGACCGGGGGGCCGTAGGACTCGAACCCGAGGACGAGCGCGGCCTCACCGGTTGCCAGCGTGCCGGTGGTCGCGGCCTCACCGGCGTCGATGAGGCGGCAGGTCCCGGGCAGCAGACCGTCGTGCATCAGGGCCCGAACGGCTCGGGCGCCGGCGGCGAAGTCGGGTGCCGCGCACGTGGCTGCCCACCGGTGCGTCGGCCGTGGCTGCACCCGCAGCCATGCCTCGGTGACGACCCCGAGGGTGCCTTCGCTGCCGAGGAGCATGCGGTCCGGGCTGGGGCCGGCCCCCGACCCCGGCAGCCGGCGGGACTCCCAGGTGCCCGTCGGGGTGACGGCGCGGACCGACTCGACGAGGTCGTCGATGTGCGTGAGCCTGGTCGAGAAGTGGCCGGCTGCCCGGGTGGCGACCCAGCCGCCGACGGTCGACCGCTCGAACGACTGGGGGAAGAACCGCGCGGTCAGCCCGTGCGCCCGCAGCTCCGCCTCGAGGCGCGGACCCGGCGTACCTGCGCGTACGCACGCGGCGCGCGACTCGGTGTCGACCTCGGCGACCCCGGCGAGCTCGGCGAGGTCGAGGCAGACCACGGCGCCGAAGTCCGCGCCGACGTCGGGTTCGAGGCCCCCGACGACGCTCGTACCGCCGCCGAAGGGGACGACGGCCACCCGGTGGTCGCTGCACCAGTCGAGGACCGCGGTCACGTCCGCCTCGTCCCGGGGGCGCAGGACCGCGTCGACCACGAACGGCAGCTGGCCGCGGATGCCGCGGACGAGGTCGCGATAGGACCGGCCGAGGCTGTGCCGGGCGCGCTCCACCGGGTCGGTGGCGGCCAGGTCCACCAGGGAGCGTGGCAGCCGCGCGGTCACGCGCTCGGCGGGCAGCTCCGGGAGCCCGGTCGGCGCCTCCGGTGGCAGCGTGGGCAGGCCGAGGTGTTCGGCGACCAGCGGTGCCACGGACTCGAGGTCGGTGGCGGTCGGCGCCTGCGCGGGGTCGCTCGCCCAGCCCCAGACCGGATAGGTGTCGGTCATGGTCGCCGCAGGGCGAGGCTCAGCCGGGCGGAGGCGGACGCCTGTGCGAGGGCGGCGGCCTGCCGGTCCGTCGTGGCGACCACCACCAGGCCGGCGTCGCCGTCCCGGCCGGCCGCGGCCGGCACCGCGAGGACGCGGACGCCGGCGGCCACCGTCGTGGCGTCCCGGGCCCCGCCGGCGGTGGGGTCACCGGCGGCGAGGACGTCGACCACGTCACCGGGTCCGACCAGCGCCGCGGCCGCCGAGCCGTCGGCCACCCGGACCGGTACGGCGACCAGCCCGGGCTCGGGCAAGGCGGCGAGCAAGGCCGGCTCGAGCAGCCGCACGTCGGTGAGCGGCTCACCCCGCCGTACCGGTGCGGCCAGCAACCGGCCCACGACGTCCGCCGTCGCCCGCAGCGCCCCGGCGGGGACCGCCCCGGTCGGCAGCGCCACCCGGCGCAGGTCCCCCACGGTCAGCGGACGGCCACCGGCGAGGTCGTGGGCGGCGGCCCACACCGAGACGGTGGCGGCCGGTGCCGGTGTCACCGCCCGCAGCCCGGCCACGACGGCGACCGCGGCGAGACCGGCGGCCAGCAGCCGGCGGCGACCGCCGAGCGCCGTGGCCGTCCGGGCAGCTGCCCGGCGCAGGCCGGCAACGGTCAGCACCTCGTCCATCCGCACCCCCTCGCGAGGAGGTCGACCCTAGAGGGGCGGACTCACCGGGTGCCCGGTCCGCCGGCCGGGGTTGTGGATTGCCGCGCGGGGTGTGGATCAGGCGACGCGCTCGCTGCTGCCGGCCTTGCCGTCGCCCGACGGCGTCGGCGCGCTCGCCGACGAGTCCGTGCCGGAGGTGGTGGGTGCGGCGTCGGCGCCCGACCCGGACGGGGCGGTGTCCTTGTCGCCGGCGGGCTTGCCCGTCTTGTCGTCAGCGGGCCCGGACGGGGCGCCGGACGAGCCGGCGCCGCGCTTCGCCGAGCGGCTGTCGGTCTTGTAGAAGCCGGACCCCTTGAACACCACGCCCACGGGCGAGAACACCTTCCGGAGCGCACCGGAGCACGCCGGGCAGACGGTCAGCGGGTCGTCGCTGAACTTCTGGACGACCTCCAGCCGCTCCCCGCAGCTCGTGCAGGCGTACTGATAGGTCGGCATCGGTCCTCCTCGCGGGCCGGCGCGCGCTGGCACTCAGCGGCTCCGACTGCTAATGATGCCCTGCCGCCGCCGATTCGCCAAGCAGCGACGGCCGCTCAGCAGCAGTGGACCGCGGCCAGGAGCGCCTGCATGTCGCCGGACTTCAACACGGTGGCGTCGGCGCCCAGCTTCCCGGCCAGCTCGAGGTGGGTCGCAGACGCCGAGTAGGCGACCACACATGGACGGCGTTCGACCGAGCCGGCGCTGAGCTCCCGGAGCACGTCGGCGCCGTCCACGCCCGGCATCATCATGTCGAGCACGAGCACGTCGGGAGAGAACGCCCGCATCGCCGTCAGCGCGGCGCAGCCGTCGGCCGCCTCGCCCACCACGGCGTGACCCTCGATCTCGAGGTTGAGTCGGAGCAGGGTACGGATCCCGGCGTCATCGTCGGCCACCACGACCAGGGCCACCGCCACCTCCTGTGACCCGACCACGCTACGTGACCCGCCGGGTTCGACGGGTTGCGGTTCAGCCTGGCCGGACGCGGATGGCCCGCAAATGGCTCGGATGGGCCAGGTTGCGGCCCCGAAATGACGGGTAGGCGCGCCCGAGGATTGCGGAGGTGACAGGTGAACTGGTCCGACCGAGCGGCATGTCTGACCGCGGAGCCCGAACTGTTCTTCCCGGTCGGCAACGCCGGGATGGCGGTGGACGACATCAGCGCGGCGAAGGGCATCTGTCGTGGCTGCGCCGTCCTGCGGGAGTGCCGTGACTACGCCCTGGCAAGCCGGCAGCCCTTCGGGGTGTGGGGCGGGCTGGACGAGGAGCAGCGGCGGGCGATCTGGGCGGGACATCCCGCGCCGACACTCGCCACCTGACCCGAGGCAACCATCAGCGCTTTTCGGGCGTCTGGAATATCAAGCGGTGCGGTAAGGCTCAACTGACGGCAGAATTGGAAGAACCGCACCACCTGCCGATCCGGACGAGAGGCTCCTGACGCCGATGCGCACCATCCGCCCCCTGTCACGCGGCGCCGCCGTCGCCCTGGCCGCTGTCGCGGTGCTGGGCGTGGGCGGCGGGGTGTTCGCGGCCACGCAGCTCGGCTCGGGCGGCCGGTCTCCGGCGACCGTCACCGACGGGCAGCCTCCGCCGCCCCCCGAGCTCCGGGTGCTCGGCGCCAAGCACCACCGGGTCGCCTGGAAGCGGCCGCTGCGACTGATCGTGCGCGACGGCGAGCTCCGCTCGGTGGTCGTCACCACGAAGGACGGGGTCTTCGTCGACGGTACCCTGACCTCGGACGCGACCAGGTGGACGAGCGACTCGCGGCTGGTGCCGCTGACGCGCTACAAGGTGCAGGCCGTCATCGTGGGCGCCGCCGGCGACCCGGTCAGCCTGACGAAGCGGGTCCGTGCCCGCGACACCAACCGGCACCTGACCGCACTGCTGAGCCCCGGTGACCACGACGTGGTCGGGGTCGGTTCCCCCGTCATCGTCCGGCTCTCGCGGGCGGTGCCTGACTCGCAGCGGGCCGAGGTGCAGCGGCGCCTCGCCGTCTCCACGACCCCGTCGGTCGTCGGAGCCTGGCACTGGATGAACGGGCAGGAGCTCCACTGGCGCCCGCCGACGTACTGGGACCCCGGTACGACGGTGACGGTCAGCTCCCACCTCGACGGGCTCTACCTCGGCAAGGGTGTGTGGGGCGAGGGCGACCACCAGACGACGTTCAAGATCGGCGACTCGCACATCAGCCGCGTCGACGCGCAGCGGCACGAGATGTACGTCTACCAGAACGGCAAGATGATCCGGGCGTTCCCGATCAGCGCGGGCAGCGACAAGTACCCGACGAAAAGCGGCGTGCACATCACCTTCGAGAAGTCGCAGGTCGTGACGATGGACTCGGCCACGGTCGGCATCCCACGGGACTCGCCGGACGGCTACTACGAGAAGGTCTACTGGGACGTCCGGATCTCCTACGGCGGCGCGTTCGTGCATGCCGCGCCGTGGTCGGTGGCCGACCAGGGCGTCACCAACGTCTCGCACGGCTGCGTCAACGTCGCCCCGGACAACGCGCAGTGGTTCTACAGCTGGTCGATGCGCGGCGACATCGTCGACGTCTACAACACCAACGCCCCGCCCGACACCGCCGACCCGGGCATGTCCGACTGGAACATGTCGTGGAAGCAGTGGGTGGCCGGCGACGCCGACCCGACCGCGACCGCACTGGCCGTGCACGCCAAGATGCCTCGCGCCGGCGAGCCGGCGGCACCGGCCGCGCCGATCACGACGCACGCCGCCACCGCGAGCCCGTCTCCGAGCCACAGCCGCAGCCCCAGCCCGAGCCCGAGCCCCACCCGGCGCCACCACCGGGGCAACGGCGGACACTGACGGCGCCGGTCACCGCAGGAGCGGCCGCAGCCCGCTCGGGGTCAGCGCCGCCCCGACCGCGACGTCGTGCTCCTGCGTCGGCACCTCGGGGAGCACCTCGTCGTCGAACACGACGGCGACGGTGGGGACGTCGAGGCCGGCGAGCGCCCGGTCGTAGTAGCCGGCGCCGCGACCGAGCCGGTTGCCACGCCCGTCGACCGCGAGCGCCGGCACGATGACCACCACCGCCCGCTCCAGCTCGAACGTCGGATCCGGCTCGGCCGGCTGGGGGACGCCGTGCGGGCCGGGGACGAGTCGCTCCCACCCGGCGTAGCCGCCCCAGGCGAGCCGCTGTGGGCCGGCGACGATGGGCAGCACGACCCGCACCCCGGCGGCGAGCAGCCCGTCCAGCAGCGCGCGCGTCGGTGGCTCGTCGGCGGTGCCGGCGTAGGACGCCACGACGTCGGCCCCGGCCCACGCGCGCGTCCCGTGCCCGGCGATCGCGCGGCCCGCGAGTTCGCGCTCGGGGGCGGGTCGCGCCGCCCGTGCCGCCCGCAACCGCGCTCGGAGCACTCGCTTCTCCTCCACGGCGTGCGAGCATCGCACCGCGGCGTTCCTGCGCGACGAGGGAGGTGGGAGGCATGACGCTCCGGATGCGCCTGTCCCTTGCCTTCCTGCTCGTCGTCATCGTGCCGCTCGCCATCGCCGCGGTCGTGGTCGGACGCGTACGTGCCCAACGCCCTGGACGAATCGGCCGCCAACCGGCTCGCCTCGGCGCGCGCCGGCGCCGGCGCGCTCCTGGAGCAGACCTGCTCGACGGTCCGGCTCGCCGCCGAGGTGCTCGCCCGCGAGGCCGCCGCGGCGGACGATGGCGCCGCCCGGACCGCCGCCGCCCAGGACATCGTCGATCGCGGGGTCGCCGGTTACGCGGTCGTGGCCTCGCCGTCCGGCCGGGTCCTGGCGCGGGCCGGGACGTTGCGCGGCCACACACCCGGCCCGCGCGCGATCGGCTCGTGCAGCCGCAGCCGGCCGGGCACCGACGACGCCGCCGCGTTGGGCGACTTCGTCACGGTCCGGACGCAGGACGGGCGGCAGCTCGGCACCGCTGCGGTGGCGGTGGCGCTGGACAGCACGACCGCGCGGCGGATCGCGACGGCCACCGACGCCGATGTGACGCTGCTCGCCGGCCGCGAGGTGGTGGCGTCGACCGAGCCGGCGGACGTCTCGCGGCGCCTGGCGGCGGCGGAGCCGAAGCTGGTGGGCGCGGGCCGGTACCCGATCGCCGGCCGACTCGCTGTCGCCACCCCCGTCGCAGGCGGCCGGTCCGCCGTCGTGCTCACGGTCGGCCGGACGGGTGTCGCCGGGCTGGAGGCACTGCTCGCCGCGGTGCTCCTCGCTGCCCTCGTCCTGTCCGCCCTCATCGGGTGGTGGCTGGCGCGGTTGACGACCCGGCCTCTCGCCGAGCTCTCCGGCGCCGCGGCCCGAGTGGCTGCCGGTGACCTCGACACCCACATCGACGTTCGCTCCCACGACGAGGTCGGCCGCCTCGCCACGGCGTTCAACGAGATGACCGACGAGCTGCGCAGCTACGTCGGCGAGCTGGAGACGCAGCCGGGACGAGCTGCGGGGCAACATCGCCCGGCTCGGCGACACGCTGTCCTCCACGCACGACCTCGGCCGGATCCTCACCGTCATCCTCGACACCGCCATCGGCAGTGTGCGCGCCACGGCCGGCGCGGCGTACGTCCTTCAGCCGGGGCGCGACGAGCTGGTGCTGCGCGCCGGGCGCGGCCTCGAGGGTCGCAGCGCGGGCCCGCGCCTGGCCGTCGGGGAGGGCGTCACCGGCCGGTGGCCGCGGACCGGCGAACCCCTGCGCGGGCGGGTCGGCGCCGAAGGGCTCGAACCGTCCTCGCTGGAGCCGACGGCGCGCGAGCTGATCAGCGTTCCCATGCGCACGAGCCGCGGGCTGCTCGGCGTGCTGACGCTCTACGACCGGGCGGACGGCCGGCCGTTCGACGCGGGTGACCTCCAGACGATCCGCACCTTCGCCGGCCAGGCGGCCGTGGCGGTCGACAACGTCCTGCTCCACCAGGAGGCGCAGCGGCTGTCCGTGACCGACGGCCTGACCGGGCTCGGCAACTACCGGTCCTTCCAGGCCACCCTGACCCGAGAGATCGAGCGGGCGTCGCGGTTCGGCCGCCCGCTCGGACTGCTCATGCTCGACCTCGACCACTTCAAGAAGGTCAACGACACCCACGGCCACCAGGTCGGTGACGACGTTCTGGTCGAGGTGGCCGCAGCGGGTGCGGCGCAGGTGCGCGAGGTCGACACGGTCGCCCGGTACGGCGGCGAGGAGTTCGTCGTCATCCTGCCGGAGACCGATGCGGAGGGCGCGGGCTGCACCGCCGAGCGCATCTGCGCGGCGGTCCGGGCACAGCCAGATCGACGTGGCCGGGCTGAGCCTCACCGTCACGGTGTCGATCGGGCGTGGCGGTCTACCCCGCGCGACGCCGACTCCGCGCCCGCCCTCGTCGCGCGCCGCCGACGAGGCGCTCTACGTCGCGAAGGCAGGCGGCCGGGACCGCTGGCGGATGGCGGCCCGGCGACGTCGAGCGACCGCTGCCTCGTTAGGGTCGCGCGCATGAGCAGCGCGCGTCCGCGAAGGCGGTGATCCCGGCGGCCGGCCTCGGCACCCGGTTCCTGCCGGCCACCAAGGCCACGCCCAAGGAGATGCTGCCGGTCGTCGACAAGCCGGCGATCCAGTACGTCGTCGAGGAGGCGGTCCGCGCCGGGCTGACGACGTGCTCATGGTCACCGGCCGCAACAAGCGCCGCTCGAGGACCACTTCGACCGCGCCTTCGAGCTCGAGGACACGCTGCTCGGCGACGAGGGCGAAGACGGACCGGCTCGACCGGTGCCGGGACTCCACCGACCTGGCCGACGCTGCACTTCGTCCGGCAGGGCGACCCGCGCGGGCTCGGCCACGCGGTGCTGTGCGCGGCCGAGCACGTCGGCGACGAGCCGTTCGCCGTGCTGCTCGGCGACGACCTCATCGACGACCGCGAC
This sequence comes from uncultured Actinomycetota bacterium, assembly GCA_963835405.1. Classification (GTDB taxonomy): domain Bacteria; phylum Actinomycetota; class Actinomycetes; order JAFAQI01; family JAFAQI01; genus CAWIFV01. The sequence goes on along the minus strand of CAWIFV010000011.1, from coordinate 79,448 downwards.
GACGCTGCTCGACGCGGATGATCGAGGTGCAGGAGGAGCACGGCGGCAGCGTCGTCGCCCTGATGGAGGTGCCGCCCGACCAGATCCACCTCTACGGCTGCGCCGCGGTCGAGCCGACCGGCGGCGACGACGTCGTCCGCGTCACCGGCCTGGTCGAGAAGCCGCCGGCCCGACGAGGCGCCCAGCAACCTGGCCATCATCGGCCGGTACGTGCTCGCGCCGGCGATCTTCGACGGGCTGCGCGAGACCCCGCCCGGCCGCGGTGGCGAGATCCAGCTGACCGACGCCATGCGCCGCTCGCCGACGGCTCGGCCCCGGGCGGGCCGGTGCACGGCGTCGTCTTCCGCGGCCGCCGCTACGACACCGGCGACCGGCCGACTACCTGCGCGCCGTCGTGCAGCTGGCCGTGCGACCGCGACGACCTCGGGCCGGAGTTCCGCGCCTGGCTCGCCGAGTTCGTCGGACCCGGCTGCCGCTCGGCGACCCGGACCAGCCGATCCAGCCATGACGGCGACGACCGCGTCGACGCTCGTCCGTCGACGAGCACCTCGACGAGATCCTCTCCGTCGTCGCGCCGTTGAGCCCGCTGGACCTCACCCTGCTCGACGCGCACGGCTGCGTGCTCGCCGAGGACGTGACGCGCCGCGTCCCGCTGCCGCCGTTCGACAACTCGGCGATGGACGGCTACGCCGTGCGCGCCGCCGACCTGGCCGCGCGCCAGCGAGTCCGCTCCGGTGACGCTGCCGGTGGTCGGCGACGTCGCGGCCGGGAGCACGGGGCCGTCAGCGTCCAGCCGGGCCTGTGCGTCCGGATCATGACCGGCGCCCCGATGCCCGCCGGCGCGGACGCCGTCGTACCGGTCGAGTGGACCGACGGCGGGGTCGCGCAGGTCGTCGATCCGCCGCGCTCCGCACCGCCGGCCAGCACGTCCGCCGGGCGGGCGAGGACGCCCCGGCCGGCGACCACGGTGCTCACCGCCGGCACCCACCTCGGCGCCACGCAGCTCGGCCTGCTCGCGGCCGTCGGCCGCGACCGGGTGCTGGCGCGCCCCCGGCCGCGGGTGGTGGTGCTGTCCACCGGCAGCGAGCTGGTCGAGCCGGGCGCGCCGCTGACGCCCGGCCAGATCCCCGACTCCAACAGCACCCTGCTCACCGCCGCGGCCCGCGAGGCCGGCGCGCATCGCCTACCGCGTCGGCATCGTCCCCGACGACCCGCGCGAGCTGCTCGCCACCCTCGAGGACCAGCTGATCCGGGCCGACCTCGTCGTCACCAGCGGCGGGGTCAGCGTCGGCGCCTACGACGTGGTCAAGGAGGCGCTCGGCCGGATCGGCAAGGTCTCGTTCGACCGGGTCGCGATGCAGCCCGGGATGCCGCAGGGGTTCGGGGTGATCGGCCCCGACCGCACGCCGCTCTTCGGCCTGCCCGGCAACCCGGTCAGCGCCTACGTGTCCTTCGAGGTGTTCGTCCGCCCGGCGTTGCGGCGGATGCTGGGGGTGGAGCCGATCATCCGGCCGGTCGTCCGGGCCCGGCTGACCGAGGCGGTGGCCTCCCCGCCGGGCAAGCGCTCGTTCCTCCGCGCCCGGTTGACCGTCGACGCGGGCGCCTACCTGGTGGCCCCGGTCGGTGGCGGCGGCTCGCACCTGATCGCGTCGCTCGCCGCCGCCAACGCCCTTGTCGTCGTCCCGGAGGACACCACCGAGCTGGTCGCCGGTGCCACCGTGTCGGTCATGCTGCTCGAGCGGCGCCAGGGGTGAGTCGGCAGTGAGCGGGTTCACCCATCTCGACGAGACCGGGGCCGCGCGCATGGTCGATGTCGGCGGCAAGGAGCCGTCGGTGCGCACCGCGGTCGCCGTGGCCGGGTCCGGACGTCGGCGGAGGTCGTGCGATTGCTTCGCGACGGCGGGCTGCCCAAGGGTGACGCCCTCGCGGTCGCGCGGATCGCGGGCATCATGGCAGCGAAGCGGACGCCCGACCTCGTGCCGCTGTGCCACCCGATCGCGATCCACGGCGTGACCGTCGACGTGGCCGTGGACGACGACGGGGTGGCCATCGAGGCGCAGGTGCGCACCGCCGACCGCACCGGCGTGGAGATGGAGGCGCTGACGTCGGTCGCCGTCGCCGCCCTCGCCGTCATCGACATGGTCAAGGCGGTCGACCCGGCGGCCGTGATCACCGACGTGCGGGTGGTCAGCAAGAGCGGTGGCAAGACCGGCGAGTGGCGGCGGCCGTGAGCGCCGAGGACCTCCCGGCGGACGCGCGGGCCCGGGTCGTCACGGTGTCCGACCGGTCGCACGGCGGCCTGCGGCACGACGAGTCCGGGCCGTTGCTCGCCGCGCTGCTCGCCGACCTCGGGCTTCGCCGTCGACGACGTGCAGGTGGTGCCGGACGAGACCGGCGAGATCGAGGCGGCGCTGCGCGCCGCCGTCGCCGCGGGCGTCGACGTGTGCGTGACCACGGGCGGCACCGGCTTCGCGCCGCGTGACGTCACGCCGGAGGCGACCCGCCGGGTGCTCGACCGGGAGGCGCCCGGGCTCGCCGAGGCGCTGCGCCAGCACAACCGCGACCGCGTGCCGACGACGATCCTGTCCCGGGCGGTCGCCGGCGTGGCCGGGCGGACGATCGTCGTCAACCTGCCCGGCTCGACCGGCGGGGTGCGCGACGGCGTCGAGGTGCTCACGCCCGTCATCGGGCACGCGGTGACCCAGCTCCGCGGCGGCGACCACTAGCCATGCCGCAGCTCCAGCCGGCGCGGGGGACGGGCTGATGCTCACCCGGGGCTGGCCGGCCGTGCTCGAGGAGGGCCCCGTCCGGCTCCGGCCGCTCGCGCTCCGGGACGGGCCGGCCTGGGTCAACGCGCGCCGGGCCAACCAGGAGTGGCTGCGTCCCTGGGAGTCGACCGCGCCCCCGGTCGCGGGTGCCGCCTCCGGTGCCGATCCCCCCGTGCCCGCGTCGATGGCGACGTTCGTGACCATGACCCGGCGGTTGCGCCGCGACGCCCGGCGCGGGCTCGCCTTGCCGTTCGCCGTCTGCTACGACGGGGAGCTCGTCGGGCAGCTCACCGTCGGAGGGATCGTGCGCGGGTCGTTGCAGTCGGCGCACCTCGGCTACTGGATCGACAGCCGGGTCGCGGGTCGCGGCATCATGCCGGTTGCGGTGGCCATGGTGGTGGACCACTGCTTCGGGCCGGTCGGGCTGCACCGGGTCGAGGTCAACATCCGGCCGGAGAACACGGCCAGCCGCCGGGTGGTGGAAAAGCTCGGCTTCTGCGAGGAGGGCGTGCGACGTCGGTTCCTGCACATCGCCGGCGACTGGCGCGACCACGTCTCCTACGCGCTCACCCGCGAGGACGTGCCGGCCGGTCTCGTCAGCCGCGTGCGGCGCTCGCACCGCGGGTCGTGACGGTCGTCACGCCGGACCGACTTTCCGACACACCGACCGAGGTCCGTGCCCGGGACCGGTGCAGTGACTAGCGTCTGCCCGCAATGACCGTCGTGCATCGAGGGAGCGAGGCGTGAGCGCCGTCATCTACGCAGCGATCGTGGTGATGTGGGCCGTCGTTCTCGTGCCGATGTGGCTGCGTCGCCACGAGGACTCGACCGAGTCCCGCTCGGTCGACCGCTTCTCCACCGCCATGCGCACCCTGTCCCGGCGTACGACGTCCGGCCCCGGCCGGCGCTACGTCGTCATGCCCCGCCGGAGTGAGGGCGTGTCGGTGCACGTGTCCGGGGCCGCGGTTCCGGACCCGCCCAAGCGCCAGGCTGCCGCCCGCACCGACCGTCCCAGCCCGCACAGCCGCCCCAGCCCGCCCGGCCGGTGCGGTGCGCCCGCCGGCGCGGTCCGGCCGGCGGCGCACCTCCATCGTCGCCCGGCGCCGGCGTTGGCTGCTCGGCCTGCTCGCGGTGACGACCGTGACCGTCGTGCTCGCCGCCGTCGGTGTCATCTCGTGGCCGCTGCAGTTCGTCGTCGACGTCGTGCTCGTCGCCTTCTGCATCCACCTGCGCTCGCAGGCGCGGCGGGCCCTGGCCGTCGCCCGGCAGCGCCGCCCGGCCGCGACCCCCGCCGCGCCTGTGGCTCGCCCCACCGCCGCACCGGCGGTGGCGGCGGCCCGGATGCGGCCGGCGCGCCGCGCCGCGCCGGTCCCCGCGGACCGGGGCTGGCCGGACCCGGCCGAGACGGTCGTGGTTGCCGCCACCGGCACCGACTCGGCCGAGGCGACGGACGACACGTGGGAGCCCGTCCCGGTGCCGCTGCCGACCTACGCCATGAAGCCCCCGGCGCCGGCGTACCAGGCGGACCCGACCTACACCGACCCGGTCTACGCGCCATCCACGCCGGCAGCGGAGGCGGCGGAGGCCGTCGCGTCGGACGAGGTGGTCGACGCCGACCTCGACGACATCCTCGAGCGTCGCTGGGCCGTCAACGACTGAGCCCGGGGTCAGCCGATCCGGTAGCCTGGGCGGCGCATCCGGGGCTGTAGCGCAGTTGGTAGCGCGCTTCGTTCGCATCGAAGAGGTCAGGGGTTCGATTCCCCTCAGCTCCACCGAGACGGCGCAGGGCAGCGCCTGGCCCGCCGCAGCTTCCCGGCCATTGCCGATCATGGCCAAGCGCGCGTTATCCGGCTCTCATGAGGCGCGTTTCACCATGATCGGCGCGTCGCCGCGGCACGGTCGCAATCACCTCCGGCCCGTTCCGGAAGCCGAGGTTCCCTCAGGCGTCGCCCAGAGGCCGGTCGAGCGGCATCTCCCGCATGGTGGTCACCGCGTAGGCGGCGAGCTCGTCGTCCTGGAAGAAGCGCGTGACGACGAAGCACGTCCGGCCGCGGCGCTTCTCCAGCTCGCTCTCGATGACGAACGTCGGCCCGGTGACCGGCTCGAAATAGTCGACGCGCATGTTCGTGGTGGCCAGCCAGCTGGTGAACCTCGACGTGTGCTCGGCACCCGCGTGCACGGTCATCAGTGCGACGAGGTCGACGTAGGTCGGGGTGAACCCGCCGAAGAGCTGCCCACGGGGGTTGCGGACCGAGTCCGGCAGTCCCGCCTCGATCCGCAGGTGGCCCGCCCGCTCCTCGAGCACCGTCCACGCGTAGGCCTCGAGGAAGTCGCCCGCCGGGTGCCCCCTGCCGATCAGCCGGCCGGGTTCGCGCGTGCGCCAGGCGTGGATGGCGGCGGCCGCGTCGGTCACGGGGCGAAGCGTACGGTGCCCGCGACCGGGGTCCGGCGCTCCGGGTGCGCGATGATCAGCGGTTGTGGGCGACTTCCGATTCCCCTCCGACTTCCTCTGGGGTGCCGCGACGGCAGCGCACCAGGTCGAGGGCGACAACCGCACCAGCGACTGGTGGGAGTGGGAGCACCGACCCGGCTCACCGTGCCCCGAGCCCAGCGGCATCGCCTGCGACCACTACCACCGCTACCCGGACGACGTCCGGCTGCTCGCCGGCCTCGGGCTCAACACCTACCGCTACTCGGTCGAGTGGGCTCGCATCGAGCGCGCTGAAGGCGACTACGACGAGGGCGAGCTGGAGCACTACCGGACGATGACCGAGACGGTGCGCGCCGCCGGGCTCACGCCGATGGTGACCCTCCACCACTTCACACTGCCGCAGTGGCTCGCCGACCGCGGGGGCTGGACGGCGCCCGACGCGCCCGAGGTCTTCGCCCGCTACTGCGAGCGGGTGGTCCGTCGCCTCGGCGATCTCGTGGACTGGTGGTGCACCGTCAACGAGCCGGGCAACGTCGCCGTCGGCGGCTACCTCGGGCTGTTCGGATGGCCGCCCGGCACGACCGACATGCGCTCGGTCGAGCGGGCGACCACCGGGCTCGTGCGTGCCCACCGCCGGGCGCTGGAGACGGTCAAGTCGATCCGGCCGGAGTCCCGCGTCGGAGCGACGCACGGGATGCAGGAGTGGGTGGCGAACGACGCAGGCGGGCCACCGATGCGCCGGGTACGACGGATGCTCGAGGACGTCTTCCTCGAAGCGGCCGGCGACGACGACTTCCTCGGTGTCCAGACCTACACCCGGGTGCCCGTCGAGCTGCCTGCCTGGTTGGCGCTGCCCGCCCGCCTCGTGTCCGACGTCCGGCCGGTGCGCGACGCCGTCCTGCCGGGCGTCCTGCGGCGCGCGTTCGCCACCATGGCACCCGGCGGGAGCGGGATCCGGCGGACCGACATGGGCTACGAGTTCCGCCCGGAGGCGATCGCGGCGACGCTCCGCCGCGCCGCCGACCTGTGGCCGGGCAAGGACCTCGTCGTCACCGAGCACGGCATCGCCACCGGCGATGACACCGAGCGCGTCGAGTTCGTCGACCGCGGGCTCGCCGCCGTCGCCGGGGTCATGCAGGACGGCCTACCGGTGCGCGGATACCTCTACTGGAGCCTGCTCGACAACTTCGAGTGGGCCCACGGCTACCGGCCGAGGTTCGGCCTCGTCGGTGTCGACCGGAGCACCCTCGAGCGGACCGTCCGGCCGTCGGCGCGCCATCTCGGAGAGATCGCCCGGTCCGGACGGCTGCCGGCTCAGGCCGCGCGATAGACCACCAGCGACGCGGCGACGTACTGCAGGACGAAGCCGATCACCGTGAGCGAGTGGAAGATCTCGTGGAAGCCGAACCAGCGCGGCAGCGGGTCCGGCCGCCGCAGCCCGTAGATGACTCCGCCGACCGTGTAGCAGGCACCACCGATCGCCAGCAGTGTGAAGGCTGCCGCCCCCGCGCCGTGGAGAAGCTGGGGGACGACGAAGCTGGCCGTCCACCCCAGCCCGATGTAGAGCGGCACGTAGAGCCAGCGAGGTGCCGCGACCCACAGCACCCGGAACAGTGCGCCCACGATCGCGACGCCCCACACCGCCGCGAGCACGGCGATGCGCGCCTCGTCGCGCAGCGCCAGCACGGCAAAAGGCGTGTAGGTGCCGGCGATGAGCAGGAAGATGTTGGCGTGGTCCAACCGCTTGAGCCGGCGCTCGGCCGCCGGTGACCAGTTGCCGCGGTGGTAGATGGCGCTCGTCGTGAACAGCACGACGGCGCTGACCGCGAACGCCGCAGCCGCCCCGGCCGCCGCCCCGGTGGGGGCCAGAACGATCAGCACGATGCCGCACACCAGCGCCACCGGCGCCGTGACGAGGTGCAGCCAGCCACGGAGCCTCGGCCGCACGTAGGCGACGGCTGCGGCGGCGACGTCCCGCGGGTCGGTGGTCATCGCCCCCACGGTAGTCCCAGGCGCACCCGTCTGCGGGAGCGCTTCTCGCTGTTCAGTTTTCGTTCAGCGCCGGCGGTGACGCTGTTCGACGGACACCGCATCGATCTGCGCGCGGCCCGCGGTCGCGGCTGGAGGAGCACACCCATGAGCGACGACCTTTTCTGGCCCTCCCACCGGCCGGACGACGACGACCGTGACCGCGGCTCCGGTTGGCAGCTCACCGAGCCCATCGAGCGCCCGCACACCGAGGCACCGGCGCGGTCGCGGTCGTGGCGGACGCCGGCGGTGGCGGCGGGCCTCGCCGCGCTGGTCTTCGGCGGTGCGGGGGTCGGGATCGGGGCCGCCATCGAGAGTGGTGACAGCGGAGGCGCCACGACGACCTCCGCGGGGCTGAACGTCGCCCCGGCCTCGTCGTCCCCGGCCAAGCTCGATCCCAACTCCTACGCGGCGATCGCGGCGCGCGTGCTGCCCTCGGTGGTGTCGATCAACGTCAGCGGGTCCGGCCAGCAGGACACCGGGTCGGGCGTCATCATCCGCTCCGACGGCTACGTGCTCACCAACAACCACGTCGTCGCCGCTGCGGTCGGCGGCGGGCGGGTCGCGGTCGTGTTCAACGACGGTACGACGGCGGCCGCCCGCATCGTCGGCACCGACCAGGAGGACGACCTCGCGGTCATCAAGGTCGACAAGACCGGGCTTCCCGCCGCCACGCTCGGGTCGTCGGGCGCGGTCCGCGTGGGCGATCCAGTGCTCGCGGTCGGCTCGCCGCTCGGGTTGACCGGCACGGTCACGTCCGGCATCGTGTCGGCGCTCAACCGCCCGGTGGACACCACGCAGGACCAGCAGCAGAACCCGTTCGCGCCTCCGCAGCGGACGGCGACCACCGTCATCAGCGCCATCCAGACGGACGCGGCGATCAATCCGGGCAACTCCGGTGGTCCGCTCGTGGACGCGAACGGCAACGTCGTCGGCATCAACAGCGCGATCGCCTCGACCGGCGGGGGCATCGGCGGTCAGCCCGGCAACATCGGTGTCGGCTTCGCGATCCCGATCGACCAGGCCAAGGTCGTCGCCGACCAGCTCATCAAGAACGGCAAGGCCACCCACCCGCTGATGGGCGTCTCCCTCGCCGACGCGACCGACAGCAACGGCAACCAGCTCGCGCGCGTGCAGTCGGTCCTGTCCGGCGGGCCTGCGGCGGATGCAGGCATCGAGGTCGGAGACATCGTCGTCGCTGTCGGCGACCAGCGCACCGCGGGCGCGGACGCAGTCATCGCGGCGATCCGCACCCACCAGCCCGGCGACCGGGTGCCGGTCACCGTGCTGCGGGACGGCAACCGCAAGACTGTCAGCGTGACGTTGGTCGACGCGGCAAGCGTCCAGGGCTGACCGGGAGCTCGAGGTGGTGTGATGGGCGCCGACGCCAGGGTGCTCGTGGTCGACGACGACCCGCAGCTGCGGGAGGCCCTGGCGCGCGCCCTCGACCTCGACGGCTACACGGTCACGACGGCGAACAACGGGGCGCAGGCCTTGGAGCTGGTCGGGCGCGACCGGCCGGACGTCATGGTGCTCGACGTGATGATGCCGTACGTCGGGGGGCTCGACGTCTGCCGAACGCTGCGCGAACGGCGGGACCGGCTGCCCATCCTCGTCCTCACCGCCCGCGACGAGGTCGGTGACCGGGTCGCCGGTCTCGACGCCGGCGCGGACGACTACCTGACGAAGCCGTTCGCGCTCGAGGAGCTCCGCGCCCGCCTGCGGGCGTTGCTGCGACGTACCACCGACGAGGCCGGGGCCGAGGGCGGTGCGCTCCGCTACGAGGATCTCGTGCTCGACCCGGCGGCGCGGACGGTGCACCGAGGGGGCCGGCTGGTCGAGCTGACCCGCACCGAGTTCGCCCTGCTCGAGCTGTTGCTGCGCAACGCCGGGCGCCCCATCCCGCGGGACGTCATCATGGACCGCGTGTGGGGATGGGACTCCGAGCCGACGAGCAACTCGCTCGAGGTGTTCATCGGCTACCTGCGGCGCAAGACCGAGAGCGAGGGCGAGCCGAGGCTGATCCACACCGTGCGCGGGGTCGGCTACGTCCTGAGGAACGAGGGATGACGAGTCCGCCGGCCCTGGTGCGGACCGGGCTCGAGCGGGTCGACCGCCTCTGGCGTGACCTGCCGTTGCGCACCCGGCTCACCACCGCGGCGGCCCTCTCGGCGGCGCTTGCCATCACTGCGGTCGTGGCGGTCGCCTACGTCGCGACCCGGCACGAGCTCCGCGGGCAGATCGACAGCCAGCTGCGCCACCAGGCGGCCGAGGTCGAGCCCGGACCGGGAGTCGCGGCGTGCGGATCAACACCGGGGCCGGCGACATCGGCGGCTACTCCCAGGCCGTGAGCGCGACCGGTTTCCTCGCCACCGGCAGCGCCGGGCTTCCGGTTCGACAAGCCGACCTCAGGATCGCCGCCCGGGGCGCCGGACGGGTCATGCGCGACGACACCTACCGCGGGCATCCACGTGCGGATCCTCACCGAGCCGGTGTCCTGGCTGCCCGGCTACGCGGTGCAGATCGCCCTGCCGCTCACCGCGGTCGACCACCAGCTCCGCACGCTGGCCGCGGCGTTCGGCGTGCTGGCCCTCGGCGGGCTCGCCCTCACCGTCTTCCTGTCCTGGGCTGTCGGTGCGGCGCGTCACCCGCCCGGTGCGCACGTTGACCGAGACGGCGGAGCAGATCGCGGCCACCCGCGACCTCACCCTGCGGATCGCGGCCGAGGGGGAGGACGAGCTCGGCCGGCTCGCGCCTGTCGTTCAACACCATGCTCGACGCGCTCGAACGCGCCGTGAACGCCCAGCGCCAGCTCGTCACCGACGCCAGCCACGAGCTGCCGCACCCCCCTCGCGAGCCTGCGGACGAACGTCGAGGTGCTGAACGACGTCGACCGGCTCTCGCCCGAACAGCGCCGGGCGGTGCTGTCCGGCATCGTCACCCAGCTCGACGAGCTCACCGGCCTCGTCGCCGACGTGGTCGAGCTCGCCCGCGGCGAGACTCCCCGCCCTCGGACCACGACGAGGTCGCCCTCGACGAGCTCGTCACGCAGTGCGGTGGAGCGCGCCCGCCGGCACTGGCCGGGGGTCACGTTCCAGCTGACCACCGCCCCGGTCGTCGTCCGCGGCGCGGCCGCGGCGCCTCGACCGGGCGGTCGCCAACATGCTCGACAACGCGGGCAAGTTCAGCCCGGCCGAGGGCGCCGTGGACGTGGCCCTGCGGTCCGACGGCGCCCTGGCCGTCGCCGACCGCGGACCCGGCGTCCCGGACGGACGCCCTGCCCCACGTCTTCGACCGGTTCTACCGCGCCGACGAGGCCCGGGCGCTGCCCGGTTCCGGGCTCGGGCTCGCGATCGCCCACCAGGTCGCGGAGGGGCACGGCGGCTCCATCTCGCTCCACAACCGCGACGGCGGCGGCGCGGTGGCGACGCTGGTGCCTGCCGTCGACCGGCGATGCCGCAGCCGCCGGCGACACGCCGGCCGACGCACCCGACCGGGACGCCGACGGTGTCCCGATGCCGGTCGAGGAGTCCCTCTTCCGCTGACCTCGCCGGTTCTCCCGGCCGCGCGTTCTATGGTCGACGGGTGTCGTGGTTCCGGCTCGACGTCACGAGCGCGACGATCGTCGCCGGCGTCCTCATGGCGGTGGCTGTCGCCGCCCGGCCGTTCGACCGCCGGTGGGCCGCATGGATCGGCGCCGCGGCGTTCGAGACCGCCTTCGTGTGCGGCCTCTTCGCGCTGTGGCAGCTGGCGAACCGCGCGACCCACACCCATCGGCCGGGGGCCTCGCAACGGCCGCTGGGTCTGGCACGCCGAACGCTGGCTGCACGTCCCGAACGAGACCTGGATGCAGAACCTGTCCTCGGCCACCCGGATCTGGTGCGGGTGAGCAACTACTACTACGCGACCGCACACCTCACCGGGATGTTGGTGTTCCTCGTCTGGTTGTGGTTACGGCACCGCGACCGCTACCCGGAGTGGCGCAACGTGCTGGTCCTCTTCACCGGGGTGTCGTTGCTCATCCAGATGGTCCCGGTGGCGCCGCCCCGCCTGATCGGGGGCACCGGCCTCGTCGACACCGCGATGGCCTACGGCCAGAGCGTCTACGCCTTCGTCGGCAGCAACCTCGCCGACCAGTACGCCGCCATGCCCTCGATCCATGTCGGCTGGGCGCTGCTCATCGCCGCCGCGTGCTGGTCGTGCAGCACCGGTTGGTGGCGATGGGTCGGCGCCGGCCACGGCGTGCTCACGGTCTTCGTGGTGGTCGCGACCGCCAACCACTACTGGTTCGACGGGCTCGCGGCGGCGGTCCTGCTCGTCCTCGCCTGGCTGGCCCAGCGCGGCGCCGCCCGTGCGTTCGCCCGGGTCCGCGCGCCCGAACCGGTCGCTGCTGTCGTCAGGCCGGCGACCACCTGACGGCTCCGTGCGCGCCTGACCGCGCCGGTCAGATCCAGCGCCCGGCCGGTCAGATCCAGCACGGGGCGAGCTCGTGGTGCTCGTTGCGGTGCTTCGCCGCCGTCGCAGTGGTCGAGCCACATGCGGTGCCGCCACTGGTCGTAGGTGATGGTCTGGCCGGACAGCACCGGGTAGAAGTAGGCGAAGGTGCCGACGACCGACAGCGTGTAGACCGCGGCGACCGCGATCCCGGCGACCCGGCGGCGGTACGACGCCGACCGGCGGCCGATGACCATGCCCACGCCCATGGTCACCGCCAGCACCATGAACGGCAGGGCGGGCATCAGGTAGAACAGGAACATCGTCCGGTGGTGGCGGAGGTCTTCATAGATCCAGGGCAGGAACCCGACGAGGAACGAGACCAGGATGGCCATCGCCCGCCAGTCGAAGCGGCCGACCGCCCGCCACAGGACCGCGACGAGAGCCGGGATCACCATCCACCACAGCAGCGGCGTTCCGATGGCCAGGACCGCCTGCGAGCAGGTGGTCGCGCCGCAGGTGTCGGGTGAGGCGTAGAAGTAGTCGACCGGCCGGGCGAGCAGCAGCCAGCCGTAGGGGCGGGACAGGTACGGGTGCGCGGCGTTCAGGCCGCTGTGGAAGTGGAAGATCTCCCAGTGGTAGCGCAGCCACCCGCCGAGCACCGCCCGGCCGTGGGTGAACCACGACTGGCCGGCCTGCGACGTACCGGTCGTGGTCGTAGGCATGGGCGCCGTCAGAGACGAACCACCCCGTCCACGACGCGGTGTAGACGGCCGCGGCCAGGACGACGAACGGCACCAGGGCGAGCAGGCCGTCGAGCAGCAGCATGTCCCGGAACGGGCGCGGCGAGCCCGCCGTGCGCCGGGCACCCCAGTCCCACACCAGCGCCAGAGCCAGGAACGCCGGTAGCCAGAAGATGCCGTCCCACTTCGTCGCCGTGGCTGCGCCCAGGCAGAACCCCGCCGCCCAGCCGCCACGGCCGCCAGCCCGAGCCACGGGCCGCGGCCGTCGCCGAGCGGGCCGGCCGAGGTCGTCGAGCCGGCGCATCAGCCGGGCCCGCCCTGATCGCGGTCGAGCAGCAGGCAGCCGAAGGCCGCGAGCACCCAGAACATCAGGAAGATGTCGAGCATCGACACCCGGCTCTGCACGAACTCCAGCCCGTCGAAGGTGAGCAGCAGCCCGGCGACGCATCCCGAGCAGCGGTGGAGCGGAACATCCGCCGGGCCACCCGGGCGATGAGCAGCACGGCGAGGCTGCCGACCACGGCGCTGGCGAACCGCCAGCCGAGCGGGTTGTTGCCGAAGATCCACTCGCCGACGCGCGATCACCCACTTGCCCAGCGGGGGGTGGACGACGAAGCCGCAGTGGGTCGACGGTCAGCCTGGGTGCCGCGTTGTGACGTCCAGCTCGACGCCGTGCTGCAGCAGGTTCCAGCGTCGTGGGCGTAGTAGGTCTCGTCGAAGACCTTGTCGCCCGGGCGGGTGATCCGCCAGAGCCGCATGCAGCGCCGAGACCGCGGCGATGGCGAGCGGTAGCAGCCAGCCGCACGCAGCCGTCGGCCGGCATGCGGCCGCACCAGCCGGGCCCGGATCCGCTCGAGCGCCTCGCGGTCGCGGCCGTGCGCGCGGCGCTCGACCGCCGTCTCGGACATGGGGGTCATCGTAGGTCCGGCACCCGGCTCGGCCCGGGAGGTGAGACAGGATGGCGGCGTGCCCCTGCTCGCTCGCGGCGACACCGATCGGCAACCCGGCGGACGCGTCGCCGCGGCTGCGGGCGGCGCTCGCCACCGCGGACGTCGTCGCCGCCGAGGACACCCGACGCGGCTGCTCGGCTCGCCGCCGCGCTCGACGTGCGCGCTCACCGGCGCGGGTGGTCTCCTACTACGACGCCGTCGAGGCGTCGCGGACGCCAGCCGCTGCTCGACGCACCTGCGCGCGGGCGGGTCGTCCTGCTCGTGACCGACGCCGGCACGCCGATGGTGTCCGACCCCGGCTACCGGCTGGTGGTCGCAGCCGCCGCCGAGGACGCTGCCGGTGACCGTCCTGCCCGGGCCGTCCGCGCGTGACCGCGGCTCTGGCGGTCGCGGGCCTGCCGGCCGACCGCTGGTGCTTCGAGGGCTTCCTGCCCCGGCGGGCGGGGGAGCGCCGGGCCCGGCTGCGGCAGCTCGCCGCCGACCCCCGGACGCACGGTGCTCTTCGAGGCGCCGCACCGGATCGGCCGCGACCCTCGCCGACCTCGTCGCCGCGTTCGGGGCCGACCGGCCGGCCGTCGGTCTGCCGGGAGCTGACCAAGACGCACGAGGAGGTCCGCCGCGGCGGCGCTCGCCGAGCTCGCCGAGTGGGCGCGAGTCGGGGCTGCGCGGCGAGCTGACCGTCGTCGTCGGCGGGGCGCCCGCGCGCCCCGCCGACCCCGCGCCGACTCCGACCTCGGCGCGGAGGTCGACGGGCTCGTCGCGACCGGGATGAGCCGGCGCGACGCCGTCGACGCCGTCGCGGCCCGGCACGGCCTGGCCCGCCGGGTCGTCTACGCCGCGGCGAGCGCGCCACGGAAACGCAGTGGTGAGGACTCAATAGGCTGAGGGCATGTCCCGGCACATCCTGACCGCCGTCGCCTGGCCCTACGCCAACGGGCCGCGCCACATCGGCCACGTCGCCGGCTTCGGCGTGCCGTCCGACGTCTTCAGCCGCTACCAGCGGCTGGCCGGCAACCGGGTGCTCATGGTCAGCGGCACCGACGAGCACGGCACCCCGATCCTCGTGCAGGCCGACAACGAGGGCGTGTCCGCCGCGCGAGCTCGCCGACCGCTACAACCGCGTCATCGCCGAGGACCTGCAGCGCCTCGGCCTGTCCTACGACCTGTTCACCCGGACGACGACGCGCAACCACTACCGCGTCGCGCAGGAGCTGTTCCGCCAGCTGCACGCCAACGGCTACGTCACCGAGCGGCCGACGATGTCCGCGATCTCGCCGTCGACCGGCCGCACGCTGCCCGACCGCTACATCGAGGGCACCTGCCCGATCTGCGGGTACGACGGCGCGCGCGGCGACCAGTGCGACAACTGCGGCAACCAGCTCGACCCCGACCAGCTCGTCAACCCGCGCAGCCGGATCAACGGCGAGACGCCGAGTTCGTCGAGAGCCAGCACTTCTTCCTCGACCTGCCGGCGTTCGCGGACGCGCTCGGCTCCTGGCTGCAGGCCCGCACGGACTGGCGGCCCAACGTGCTGAAGTTCTCGATGAACCTCGTCGACGACCTCAAGCCGCGCGCGATCAGCCGCGACCTCGACTGGGGCGTGCCCGATCCCGCTGCCCGGCTGGGAGGACCGCACCGGACAAGCGGCTCTACGTGTGGTTCGACGCGGTCATCGGCTACCTGTCGGCGAGCGTCGAGTGGGCCCGGCGCAGCGGCGACCCCGACGCCTGGCGGGCCGTGGTGGACCGAGCCGGCGACGCCGAGTCCTACTACTTCATGGGCAAGGACAACGTCATCTTCCACTCGGTCATCTGGCCGTCGATCCTGCTCGGGCTACAACGGCGAGGGCGCCACGGCGGATCGCCCGGCGACCTGGGCCGAGCTCGAGCTGCCGACCGAGGTGGTGTCGAGCGAGTACCTCACGATGGAGGGCCGCAAGTTCTCCTCCAGCCGCAGCGTCGTCATCTACGTACGCGACTTCCTCGTCGCGCTACTCGCGCCGACTCGCTGCGCTACTACCTGTCCGCTGCCGGCCCGGAGACCAGGACACCGACTTCACCTGGGCGGAGTTCGTCCGCCGCAACAACGACGAGCTGGTCGCCGGCCTGGGGCAACCTCGTCAACCGCTCGCTGTCGTTCACGGCGAAGAACCTCGGCACGATCCCCGCGGCCGGTCGAGCTCACCGACGCCGACCGCGACCTGCTGCCGCGACCGGGGCGCGTTCGCGTCGGTCGGTGCGCGACTCGAGCGGTCGCGGATGAAGGCCGCGCGTCACCGAGGCGATGCGCGTCGTCGCCGAGGCCAACAAGTACCTCTCCGACCAGGCGCCGTGGAAGCTGCGCGAGGCGGACCCGGAGCGGATGCGCGACGATCCTGCACGTCGCGCTGCAGGCGGTCAGCGACTGCAACACGCTGCTCTCGCCGTTCCTGCCGCACTCGGCGCAGCAGGTGCACGAGCTGCTCGGCCGCGACCGGCGTGCTCGCGCCGGCAGCCCGAGCTGCGTCGAGGTCGACGACCTCGACGGCGGCCCGGCCTACCCGGTGCTGACCGGCGACTACGACAGCCGGCGCGCGGTGGGAGCGGCGAGCCGGTCGTGCCCGGGACGCCGGTCGCCCCGCCGACGCCGCTGTTCGCCAAGCTCGACCCGTCGGTCGTCGACGAGGAGCTCGCGCGCATGGAGGCCGGCGACGTCGTGCCGCCGGACCGCACGGAGGTACGACGCGGTACCGGCGCAGGGTGAGCGCGCCGCCGGCGCCGGAGCCGCTCCCGTGCCGGTCGCCGACGCCACTGCCACCTCGACCTCATGGATGGTGCCGGTCGACGACGCGCCGTGGCCGCGGCCCGGGCGGTCGGCATCGCCCGGTCGTGACGATCGGCATCGACGTGCCGTCCTCGCGAGTGGCAGGTGAGACGCAGCCGCGGCGCATCCGCGACGTGTTCGCCACCGTCGCGATCCACCCCAACGAGGCGCACGCGCGCGGACGAGGACCGCCTGGGCGCGCGATCGCCGAGCTGGCGACCGCCGACAAGGTCGTCGGCGATCGGGGAGACCGGCCTCGACCACTACCGCACGCCGGAGGACGGCTGGGCCGCCGCAGGAGGAGTCGTTCCGGCGGCACATCGCGATCGCCAAGCAGACCGGCGCGCGCTCGTCATCCACGACCGCGACGCGCACGACGACGTGCTCCGGGTGCTCGAGGCGGAGGGCGCGCCGGACCGCGTCGTCTTCCACTGCTTCAGCGGCGACGCCGCGTTCGCCGCGCCGGTGCGTCGACGCGCGGCTACGTCCTGTCGCTTCGCCGGCAACGTCACCTTCAAGAACGCCGACGGGCTCTGCGCGAGGCCGCCGCCGTCGCGCCGCTGGACCAGATGCTGGTCGAGACCGACGCGCCGTTCCTCACGCCGATGCCGCTACCGGGGACGGCCCAACGCGCCGTACCTCGTGCCGCTCACCGTGCGCGCCCTGGCCGAGCCACGAAGGCGGCGGACGCGAGGAGGTCGCGGCCGGGGTGGCGCGGCACCGCCGCCCGCGCCTTCGGCTGGTGAGCCTTTTCCACCGCTCCTGTCACACGAGTCTCAGCAGAAACATCCGATTTGTCCCCGTGACCGGCAGGCCCCTAGGGTCGTTTCCCGACTGACGGCCGGATCCGGTCGCCCGCGACCTCGCCCTCCGCCGGCGAACGCTGCCGGCGCAGGGTCTCAGTCACGCGGGACGCCGGTGCCCGGATGGACCGACCTTCGGAGACGTGTGCGCCGCTCGCCGCTCGCCATCGCGTTCTTCACCGCCATCCTCGTCTTGTTCACCGCCGCCGCAACGGCGTTCGCCGCGATGGACAAGACGGTGCGGCTCGACGTCGACGGGCACGCGCACGTCGGTGCGCACGTTCGCCGGCACCGTCGCCGGCGTGCTCGCGCAAGGCCGACCTGCACCTCGGCCCCCACGACACGGTCGCGCCCGACCCGGCCGCGCCCGTCGCGCGACGGCTCCCGCGTCATCGTCCGGCACGGCCGGCTGCTGCACCTCACCTCGACACGGCAGCAGCGCGACGTGTGGGTCGACCGCCCTGTCGGTCGACGAGGCGCTCGACCAGCTCGGGCTGGCCGACCGGGCCGCCTGGCTGTCGGCGTCCCGCTCGCCGCGATCCCGCGCGCCGGGCCTGCGCCTTCGACCTGCGGCTGCCGCAGCACGTCGTCGTGCTCGTCGACGGCAAGCGCACGGTGCGCGACACCACGGCCGCCACCGTTGCGCGCGCTGCTGCGAACGGCTGCACGTGCGGCTGCACCGGCTCGACCGGTCAGCGTGCCGCTGGGTCGAAGTACCCGACCGACGGCATGGTCGTCACCATCGACCGGGTCACCCGCGCGGCTCGTGACGAACGACGTGGCGATCGCGTTCCCCACCCGGCAGGTCCGCGACGCGTCGCTGTACGTCGGCGACGACCAAGCTGCTGCGTCCGGGTAGGCCGGGGCGTGCGCGTCGACACGTACCGGATCACGCGGCAAGAACCACCGCATCGTCAAGCGCGAGCTCGTCCACAGCACGGTAGCGGCGCCACCCGGTGGCGCGGGTCGTCGCCGTCGGAACGCGGGCGCGACCGCAGTACGCGCCGTGCCGCCGACGGGCTGAACTGGCCCGCGCTCGCGCAGTGCGAGTCGGGCGGCAACCCGCGGCTGGTCCCGACGGCGCCGTACCACGGCCTCTACCAGTTCACGTTGAGCACCTGGCAGAGCGTGGGCGGCTCCGGCGACCCGATCGACGCGTCACCCAACGAGCAGACCTACCGCGCGCAGCTGCTCTACCGCCGCAGCGGCGACTCGCCGTGGCCGGTCTGCGGCCATTACCTGTACACCTGAGGGGTGACCGCCCCGCCGGAGCCGCTGCCGCTGCTGGGCCCGGCCGACGTCCGCCGGCTGGCCGACGCGGCTCGGGCTGCGCCCGACGAAGCGCGCTCGGGCAGAACTTCGTCGTCGACGCCAACACGGTGCGGCGGATCGTGCGCGCGGCTCGGCTGGAGCCATCCGACGTCGTCGTCGAGATCGGCCCGGGACTCGGGTCGCTGACGCTCGGCCTGCTGCCGGCCGCCGCACGTGTCGTCGCCGTCGAGGTCGATCCGGTGGCTCGGCGACCTGCTGCCCGCGCACCGTGGCCGAGCGGGCCCCGGCGTTCGCCGACCGGCTCGACGTCGTCGTCGCGGACGCGCTCGCGCTGGAGTCGGCTGCCCGGCCCGCCGCCGACCGTGCTCGTGTCGAACCTGCCCTACAACGTCGCGGTCCCGGTGCGTCCTGCACCTGCTCGCGACGCTTCCCGTCCATCGAGCACGGCCTGGTCATGGTGCAGGCCGAGGTTGCCGACCGTCTCGTCGCCGTACCCGGGTCACGTGTCTACGGCGTACCGAGCGTGAAGACGGCGTGGTGGGCCGAGGCCACCCGGGCCGGGTCGGTCGCCGCGAACGGTGTTCTGGCCCGCGCCCAACGTCGACTCGGCGCTCGTGCGGCTGGTCCGGCGCCCGCCGCCGCAGACGTCGGCGACCCGGTCGGAGGTCTTCGCCCTCGTGGACGCGGCGTTCGCGCAGCGCCGGAAGTCGCTGCGGGCGGCGCTGAGCGGGTGGGCGGGTTCGGCCGCCGCCGCCGAGGAGGTCCTGCGCGCCGCCGGGATCGACCCGGCCACGCGCGGGGAGTCGCTGGGCGTGGCGGACTTCGTCCGGCTGGTCGAGCGCCGGTCGCGCCGTACGATCGGCGACCGTGTCGGCGGGCGAAGCGCGCTGACGCGGCGGCCGCGTGGCCGTCCGCGTGCCGGCGAAGGTCAACCTCCACCTCGGCGTGGGACCGGTGCGCAAGGACGGCTTCCACGAGCTGGTCACGATCTATCCACGCGGTCTCGCTCTACGACGAGGTCGTGGTCGAGGCGGCCGACCGGCTGTCCGTCGGCGTCGTCGGCGAGGGCGCCGACGTGGTGCCGCTCGACGGCGACAACCTGGCGGTTCGCGCGGTCCGTGCGCGTCGCGGCCGTCGTGCGGCGCGAGCCCGACGTCGCCATCACGGTGCGCAAGGGCATCCCGGTCGCAGGCGGGCTGGCCGGTGGCAGCGCCGATGCGGCCGCTGCGCTCGTCGCAGCCGACGCGCTGTGGGGCGGCGGCATCGACCCGGCGACGATGGACGGGCTGGCCGCGGGGCTCGGCAGCGACGTCGCGTTCCTCGCTCCACGGCGGCACCGCCCTCGGCACCGGCCGCGGCGAGCGATCTCGCCGGTGCTGGCGACGGGCGACTACCACTGGGTCCTCGCGATCGCCGACGTGGGGCTGTCGACCCGGGCGATCTACGCCGACCTCGACGAGATGCGTGCCGACGGGGTCGCCGCGGCGCCCATCGGCGCCCCCGACGGGGTGCTCGCCGCCCTGCGGGCCGCGCGACACGGTCGCTCTCGGCCGCGCGCTTGCCAACGACCTGCAGCCTCCCGCGCTGCGGGCCCGGCCGCAGCTGCAGCGCCTGCTCGACGTGGGCCAGGAGCTGGGCGCCGTGGGCTGGCATCGTCTCCGGCTCCGGGCCGACGGTCGCGCTGCTCGCGCGGTCCGCGGACGAGTCGGTCGCCATCGCCTCGGCGCTGCCGGGGTTCGGCGTGTGCCGCACCGTACGACGGGCGCACGGGCCGGTTCCGGGCGCGCGGGCCCTTCCGCCCGGCGACCCCTCGGCCTGACGGCGATGCCCGCCAACATCGTCAACCTCGAGACGGTCGGCAAGTCCTACGGCACCACCGTCGTTCTCGACGGGCTCTCCCTGGGGGTCGCGGACGGCGAGCGGATCGGCGTCGTCGGCCGCAACGGCGGCGGCAAGTCGACGCTCCTGCGTGTGATGGCAGGCGTGGAGCCCGCCGACACCGGTCGCGTCACCCGCACCGGCGGGATCCGGGTCGGGTTGCTCGCCCAGGGCGACGGGCTGCCCCCGGACGCCGACGTGCTCGCGGCCGTCGTGGGCGAGGCCGCCGAGCACGAGTGGGCCGGCGACGCGCGTGTCCGGGCGGTCCTGGAGGGGCTGCTCCGGGGCGTCGCGCCGACCTCCCGTGTCGGCGAGCTGTCCGGTGGCGAGCGGCGGCGGGTCGCCCTCGCCGCGCTGCTGGTCGCCGACCCCGATCTCCTGCTCCTCGACGAACCGACCAACCATCTCGACCTGGAGGCGATCGACTGGCTCGGACCGTGGCTCACCGCCCGCCGCGGCGCCCTCGTCGTCGTCACCCACGACCGCTGGTTCCTCGACGCCGTGTGCCAGCAGACCTGGGAGGTCGGCGGCGGGCAGGTGCACCAGTACGACGGCGGCTACGCCGCCTACGTGCTGGCCCGGGCCGAGCGCGCCCGGCAGGCCGCCGCCGGGGAGGAGCGCCGGCGAAACCTGCTGCGAAAGGAGCTCGCCTGGCTGCGACGCGGGCCGCCGGCGCGGACGTCGAAACCCCGGTTCCGCATCGAGGCGGCCAACGCGCTGATCGAAGGCGAGCCACCCCCGCGCGAGTCGGTCGAGTTGCAGCGCTTCGCCGCGGCGCGGCTCGGAAAGGACGTGGTCGAGCTGGTCGACGCGTCGGTGCGGCTCGGTGAGACGCAGGTGATCGACCGCGTCAGCTGGCACCTCGGCCCCGGTGACCGCGTCGGCCTGGTCGGGGCCAACGGTGCCGGCAAGACGACGTTGCTGCGGCTGCTCTCGGGTGCCCTGCGTCCCGACGTCGGCCGGGTGCGGGTCGGCCGCACCGTCGTGCCGGCGTACCTGTCCCAGGAGGTCATGGAGCTCGACGGGTCACTGCGGGTGCTGCAGGCGGTCGAGGACGTTGCCCAGCGCGTCGTGCTGGGGAAAGGCCGGGAGGCGACTGCCGCGCAGCTGGTCGAGCGGCTCGGCTTCCCGGCCGCGCGGCAGTGGACACCGGTGCAGGAGCTGTCCGGCGGGGAACGGCGGCGGCTGCAGCTCCTGCGGCTGTTGATGCGCGGGCCGAACCTGCTGCTCCTCGACGAGCCGACGAACGACCTCGACGTCGACACGCTCGCCGAGGTGGAGGACGTCCTCGACGGCTGGGCCGGCACCCTCGTCGTCGTCAGCCACGACCGGTGGTTCCTCGAGCGGGTCTGCGACACGTGGTGGGCACTGCTCGGGCGACGGCAGTCTGCGGAACCTTCCCGGCGGTGTCGAGGACTACCTCGCCCTGCGGCGGGCGGCAGCCGAGCGGCCGGGCCCGGCCGCCGGCGGCACCACCGGGGGAGAACACGGTTTCGACGGCCGGCGCGAACCGGGCGGCTCGCAAGGAGCTGGCCCGGCTCGAACGCCGGCTGGACCGGCTCACCGCCGACGAACGGCGGCTGCATGCCGAGCTGGCCGAGCACGCCACGGACTACGAGCGGGTCGCGGCGCTCGACGCCGAGCTGCGCGAGGTGCAGGCCCAGCGGGCGCAGCTCGAGGACGAGTGGCTCGCCGCCGCGGACGACGCATCGTGACCCGCTGACGACATCGGTGTCGCCGGTCACGGTGCCGTGACGGCGCCGTGCTCTCCCTCCTCGGCTTCCTCGTCCTCGCGCTCGGCCTCGAGCAGGTAGAGCGTCGCGGCCACCCCGAGGATGAACAGCGGCAGCCCCATCCCGACGCGCGCCGGCGCGAGCAGCTGCACGTCGTCGTGGGCGTAGAACCAGCCTTGCACCGACGCGCGCAGCGTGAACAGCGCGATCCAGATGCCGGTGGCCAGCATCGCCGCGCGCCGCAGGCCGGGATGCCCGCGCCAGTGCGAGTAGCCGCGGTCCAGCAGCGCGGCGGCGTACCCGAGCAGCGGCCGGCGTACGACGACGCTGACGGTGAGCGCGACCGCCCAGGCGGCATTGAGCAGGATGCCCGGCAGGAAGTAGGTCTTCGCCTCGCCGGTGTAGGCGGCGAGCAGTCGCGCAGCCGGCGATTCCCAGGAGGCCCATGATCGCCTGCCGCACCGGCTGCTCGCCGGCGCGGCGGACGCCGCGATGGCCGCGGCGACCAGCGCCGCGCCGCCGATGGCCCAGCTCAGCGGGGTGAAGGTGTCGAGGAACACCAGCACCACGCCGGGGTCGCTCGATGACACCACGCCGACCGCCCAGATTGCCGAGGTCGAGCAACGGCTCGGTCTGCCCGTCGCGAGCGTCGTCCTCGGTGGGATGCGCGGTGCCGGTCATGCCCACCAGTGTGCCGGTCGCGGTCGCCCGGCCACCGCTGGAAATGTCAGGGCGGCGGTGTCAGGGGGAGCCGGCGTCCGGGTCGGCGCTCAGGTCGGGCCGCGCCACCGGGACGCGGGTCACCGTGCACCCCGGCCGGTAGCTGCCCGGCGAACGTGATCGCGTTCGTCGAGGGCCGCCGCCGCCGGGGTCGTTGTTGAAGTAGACGTAGACCGTCCTGCGTCGTCGTCGTGGACGACCTCGGTCAGCCGTCCGGCCCAGGCGTCGCAGCTCCGCGTCGGTGTAGAACGGCCACGGCTCCTGCGCCCCCTCGTGGAAGCGGAGGTAGCCCCAGTCGGCCGTCCGCCACAGGGGCGTGATCGGCCCCTTGCCGGTCCGCCCAGCACAGCGCCGCGCCGTTGCGCTCGAGCACCTGCCGTACCTCGTCGGTCCACCACGACTCGTGCCGTGGCTCCACCGCCAGCCGGACGCCGGCATCGGGAACGCGGCCAGCGTCGCGTCGAGGGCCTCGGTGTCCACCGGCAGGTCGGGCGGCAGCTGGATGAGGACCGGCCCGAGCTTCTCGCGCAGCGGGGCAACGCGCTCCATGAGCATGTCGACGGACGGCTGCGGGTCCCTCAGCCGCTTGACATGGGTGAGGTAGCGGCTGGCCTTGACCGTGATCACCGCGTCGGCCGGGGAGCGGTCGTACCAGCCGGCGAAGACCTCCGCTCCGGGGCAGCCGGTAGAACGTGACGTTCAGCTCCACGGTGCGGAAGTCGCGCGATGACCTGCTCGAACCACCGGCGCTGCGGCGCCCCGGAGAAGTAGCGGTACCGCCAGTGCGCGGTACTGCCATCCGCACGTCCCGATGAGCACGGTCATGCGTGGTCGTCCCCTTCAGCGGCGGCGGGCGTAGCGCCGAGCCGCGGGGCTTCGGTCTCGAGGTGGGACAGGCCGTTCCAGGCGAGGTTGACCAGGTGCGCGGCCACCTCGTCGCGCTTGGGCTTGCGGGCGTCGAGCCACCACTGGCCGGTGAGCGCGACCATGCCGACGAGCGCCTGGGAGTAGAGGCCGGCGAGCTTCGGGTCGTAGCCGCGGGCCTTGAACTCCGCGGCGAGGATGTGCTCGACCTGGCTGGCGATGTCGCTGATGAGGCTGGCGAAGGTGCCGGTAGTCGACGCGACCGGCGAGTCGCGGACGAGGATGCGGAACCCGTCGGTGTCGCTCTCGACGTAGTCGAGCAGGGCCCCGCGCGGCCTGCTCGAGCAGATCCCGGGGATGGCTGCCGGTCGAGCGAGAGCGTGATCCGGTCGAGCAGCCGTCGTACCTCCCGGTCGACGACGACCGCGTAGAGGCCCTCCTTGCCGCCGAAGTGCTCGTAGACGACGGGCTTGGACACGCCGGCCTTCTGCGGCGATCTCCTCGATCGCTGGTGCCGTCGAAGCCCTTGCCGGCGAAGACAGAGCGCGCCCGACGTCGAGAAGCTGCTCCCGCCGCTCCTTGCCCGTCATCCGCACCCGCACCGCTGGCGCGGACGGGTGCGCGGGCAGCGGGAGCGCGGCGTCGGTCACCGTTCTGCCGTGGCTGCGGCGTCTGGTCGCCAGCTTCGCGGCCAGGCGCTCGCGGCTGGGCCAGCGGACCTCGCGGGCGAGGCGAGCTTCTCGATCACCCAGATGATGCGCGCGCTCGAGTCGAGCTGGCCGCGCATCACGCCGTGGCGCGCCGCCGTCGGGTCGGCGTGGTGCAGGTTGTGCCAGGACTCGCCCATGCGATCAGGATCGCCAGCCACCACACGTTCGCCGGACCGGTCGCGGCTCCGGAAGGGCCGCTCACCGACGGCGTGGCAGATCGAGTTGATCGACCACGTCGTGTGGTGCAGGAGCGAGACCCGGACCAGGCTGCCCCAGAAGAACGCGGTGAGGGCGCCCTGCCAGGCGAAGCCGCTCCACAGGCAGCCGACGAGTGGCGGCAGCAGCAGGGTGACGGCGGCGAGGCGCATGAACATGCGGTCGACCTTGACGATGTCCTCGTCGGCGAGCAGGTCGGGCGCGAACCGCTCCTGGTTGGTCTGCTCGACGTCGAAGAGCCAGCCGATGTGGGCGTGCCAGAGCCCCTTGGTCAGGGCCTTGAGGTTGTTGCCGTAGCGCCACGGCGAGTGCGGGTCGCCCTCCTTGTCGCTGAACGCGTGGTGGCGGCGGTGGTCGGCCACCCATCGGATCACCGGTCCCTCGATCGCGAGGCTGCCCGCGACGGCGAGCGCGATGCGCACCGGGCGGGGGGCCTTGAACGAGCCGTGGGTGAAGTAGCGGTGGAAGCCCACGGTGATGCCGTGGCCGGAGACGGCGTACATGACGACGGCGATGACGACGTCGTGCCAGCCGAGCCCCCAACCCCAGACGACGGGTACGGCGGCGGCGACGGCGAGCAGCGGGACGAGGATGAACAGGGCCAGTGCCACCTGCTCGAAGCGCGCCCGTCGCATCGTCCCGGGCAGGGACGCGAGCGGTTTGCCCGCCGCGGTCGTGGTCGGCTGCGCCGGTACGGCGCCGTTCGCCGTCGTGGTCGGTGCGGTCATTCGACGTACTCCTTGCTGAGCCCCCGGGTTTCCTACGCCAGCGTAACCTACGGTCCCGTAACCAGTCCCGGGCACTTCCCGACCAAAAAAGTCGCGGGTGTGGGAAGAACACCGGTGGCCGCCCGTGTTGTCCCCTTCGTCGCATTGATGTGCGACGAGTCGAGACCTCCACGAGGGGACCTGCCCAAGCAGAACATCTGCGCGGACCCGGCCTGCCGGTCCGCGCCGCGAGGACCGCGTCACCGCAGTCGTGACCGCCCGCACCCCCGCCCGGACCGCCGACCCTGGAGTCACTCACCCATGTCCCGGATGCTCACTGGCTTTCGCCTGCCCGCGTCTCGCCCCTCGCGCGCGAAGCGCGGCCGGCGCGGCCCCCTGACGCACCAGATGGTCACCACGGTGACGCCGACGCTTGCCGGCGCAGCTCTGGTCGCCACCGGTGGCCTGGCCGCCCTCTCCACGCCCACGGCGCCGCCGATGCAGCTCGTCCGGTACGCCTCCATGTCCGACGCGGCGCTTAACGACCGCGCCGAGCACGATCCGGACTACGCGAAGGCTCTCGGCCACCGGATGACGCGCGACTTCGGATACCGCGGCGACCGCCAGTGGCACTGCCTGCGGCGGCTGTGGCGGTTCGAGTCGTCGTGGCGGGTGCACGCGGACAACCCGTCGAGCCGGGCCTACGGGATCCCGCAGGCCCTGCCGGGCAAGAAGATGTCGTCGGCTGGTGACCACTGGCGCCGCAGCGCCAAGACGCAGATCCGGTGGGGGCTGCGGTACGTGCGCGGGCGCTACCACCGGCCGTGCCACGCGCTGCGGCACGAGCACCGGCACGGCTGGTACTGAGCCACCCGCCGGGGATGGTGCACACTGGAATTCCCAGCGGTCCCCCGTAGGGTAACTGGCAACCCGGCTGCCTTTGGAGCAGTGTCATTTTCCTGGTTCGAATCCAGGCGGGGGAGCTGCTCTTCCCGGCTCGAGCCCGGGCGGGGACGCCAGGCGAGTGGCACCAGAAGGAGTCCGTGTGACCGACGCTCGTCCGGCGGCCGTCCTCGTGCTGGCGGCGGGGCAGGGACGACGGATGCGTTCGGAGCTTCCGAAGGTGCTCCACACGATGTGCGGTCGCACGCTGCTCGGTCACGTGCTCGCGGCGATCGAACCGCTCGAGGCGGAGCGCAGGCTCGTCGTCCTCGGGCACGAGCGGCCGCAGGTGGAGAAGTTCCTCGCGGCCGCCGCTCCCGGCACCGAGGTCGTCGTCCAGGAGGAGCAGCAGGGGACCGGTCACGCTGCGCGGCTGGCGCTCGAAGCGGCGACCGAGCTCACCGGCACCGTCCTGGTCATGCACGGTGACACCCCGCTGTTCACCACCGAGTCGCTCGCCGCGGTGCTCGCCCGGCACGCCGAGGCTCGGGCCGACGCGACGATGCTCACCGCCGTGATGCCCGACCCCACCAACTACGGTCGCGTGACGCGTGACGCGGACGGCCACGTGACCGGGATCGTCGAGGACCGCGACGCCGACGACCGCGTGAAGCAGATCGCCGAGATCTGCACCGGTGTCTACGCCTTCGATGCCGCCGTTCTGCGTGATGCCCTCGACCGGCTCGCGACCGAGCGGGACAGCGACGACCGGATCGGCGACCGGATACGAGACAAGGAGGAGTACCTGACCGACGTGGTCGGCCTGCTCGTCCGCGACGGCAGGGTCGTCGCGAGCGTCGAGGCGGGCGACTGGCGGGAGACGCTGGGGGTCAACGACCGCTCCCAGCTCGCCGACGCCCGGCGGCACATGCGCGACCGCATCGTCGCCCGGTGGATGCGCGAGGGAGTGACGGTCACCGACCCGCAGACCACGTGGATGGGTGTGGATGTGCGGCTGGAGCCGGACGTGACCCTGCACCAGAACACCCAGCTCCACGGCGCGACCGTCGTCCGCAGCGGCGCCGTCGTCGGGCCGGACGCCACGCTCACCGACACCGTGGTCGAGGCGGGCGCGCGGGTGGTCAAGTCGACGTGCGACGGCGCCTCGATCGGAGCCGACGCCTCGGTCGGGCCCTACAGCTACCTGCGTCCGGGCACCCGGCTGGGCGCCGGCGGCAAGATCGGCGCCTTCGTCGAGACCAAGGCGGCCGAGATCGGCACCGGAAGCAAGGTGCCCCATCTCACCTACGTCGGTGACGCCACCATCGGTTCCGACGCCAACATCGGGGCGGGCACCGTCTTCGTGAACTACGACGGGGTGGACAAGCACCACACCCAGATCGGCGACGCCGCTTTCGTGGGATCGGGCACGATGCTCGTCGCCCCTCGGGAGGTCGGGCCCGGGGCATACGTCGCCGCCGGTTCGGTGATCACCGAGGACGTCCCGCCCGGCGCCATCGGGGTGGCCCGCGGGCGCCAGCGCAACATCCTCGACTGGGTCCTCCGGCGACGCGCCGGGACGAAGTCGGCCGCTGCCGCCCGCCGGGCGGGTGCAGGCGGCACAATGGGGGACACCGACGAAGGCCAGCAGCAGGGGGACGCGCCGTGACCGGCATCAAGACCACCGGCGAGAAGACTCTGATGCTCTTCTCCGGCCGTGCCCACCCCGAGCTTGCCGCCGAGATCGCCCGCGACCTGGGCATCGGGGTCAGCCCGACCGACATCCGCGACTTCGCCGACGGCGAGATCTACGCGCGCTTCGAGGAGTCGGTCCGCGGGTGCGACGCCTTCGTGGTGCAGTCCATGACCGCGCCGGTCAACCAGTGGCTGATGGAGACGCTGGTCATGTGCGACGCCCTCAAGCGGGGCTCGGCCAAGCGGATCACCGTCGTCGTTCCCTACTACCCCTACGCGCGGCAGGACAAGAAGAGCCGCGGCCGGGAGCCGATCAGCGCCCGTCTCGTCGCCGACCTCTACAAGTCCGCCGGCGCCAACCGCATCCTCACCGTCGACCTGCACACCAGCCAGATCCAGGGGTTCTTCAACGGGCCCGTCGACCACCTGTTCGCCCTCCCGCTGCTCGCCGAGCACGTGGCGGCCAACTACGACCCGAGTGGCATCACCGTGGTGGCCCCGGATGCCGGCCGGGTGCGGGTCGCGGAGCGCTGGACCGAACGGCTGGGCGGCACGCCCCTGGCCTTCATCCACAAGACCCGCGACCTCAACGTCGCCAACTCGGTCGTCGCCAACCGGGTCGTCGGCGAGGTCGACGGTCGCACCTGTGTCCTCGTCGACGACATGATCGACACCGCCGGCACCATCACCAAGGCCGCCGACGCCCTGTTCAACGACGGCGCCGCCTCGGTCATCGTGGCCGCCACCCACGGCGTGCTGTCCGGCTCCGCGATCGACCGCCTCAAGAACAGCCGGATCAGCGAGATCATCCTCACCAACACGCTGCCGATCGACTCGGACAAGCAGTTCGACAAGCTCACCGTGCTCTCGATCGCCCCCCTCGTCGCGCGCGCGATCAGCGAGGTCTTCGCGGACGGCTCGGTCACCAGCCTCTTCGACGGCAACGCCTGACCTTGCGCCGGCGCGCCGGCTCCTCTCGGGCGGGTTTCCCGGCTGCCGCTGCGGTCGCCTAGACTCGTCAGTCGGTCAGCCGACCGCCAGTCCTGCCTGCACCGCCCGAGGAGTCGTCGCCGTGTCCGAGGTCCGCATCACCGCCGAACCGCGTACCGAGTTCGGCAAGGGGGGCGCCCGGCGTACGCGGCGGGCCGGCAAGCTGCCCGCCGTCCTCTACGGCCACGGCACCGACCCGCGACACATCTCGCTGCCGGGCCGTGACTTCGAGCACGCGCTGCGGACCGACGGGGCCAACGTGCTGCTCTTCCTCGAGATCGACGGCGGCACCGAGCTCGCGCTGCCCAAGTCGATCCAGCGCGACCCGGTCCGCGGGGCCATCGAGCACGTCGACCTGATCCTCGTCCGGAAGGGCGAGAAGATCACCGTCGACGTCCCGGTGGTGCTGAGCGGTGAGGTCGTCAGCGGTGGCCTGCTCGACCACCAGCTCGGTGCCCTGTCGGTGGCGGCCGAGGCCACGCACATCCCGAGCTCGTTCGAGGTCTCCATCGAGGGCCTCGAGATCGGCGAGTCGGTGCACGCCAAGGACGTCTCGCTTCCGGCCGGCACCGTGCTGGCCGGCGACCCGGACGCCGTCGTCGTGCACATCATGGCGGCGCCCACGGCCGAGGAGCTCGAGGCCGAGCTGGAGACGGCGGAGGCCGAGCTCGGCGCCGGTGGCGGGGCGGGTCGAGGAAGGCGCCGCGGCCGAGCCGGGCGAGGGCGACATCGTCCCGGACACCGAGTCCGGAGAGGGTGGGCCGGCCGAGGGTCAGGGCGCGGCAGAGGAGTAGGCCGTGGCCGATCCCGGCCCGTGGCTCGTCGTCGGTCTCGGCAACCCCGGGCCGCAGTACCTCGGCAACCGTCACAACGCCGGCGCCTTGGTCCTCGACGTGCTCGGCGACCGGGTCGGCGGGCGGTTCAAGGCGCACAAGGCGCGGGCCGACGTCATCGAGGGGCAGCTCGGCGCCGACCGCCTCGTGCTCGCGAAGCCGCGGTCGTACATGAACGCCTCCGGCGGCCCCGTGGTCGCGCTGCGCGACTTCTTCAAGGTGCCGCTCGGTCGGCTGGTCGTCGTCCACGACGAGCTCGACCTTCCCTACGGCACGATCCGGCTGAAGCTGGGCGGCGGGCGACAACGGGCACAACGGGCTGAAGTCGCTGCGCCGCGCGCTGGGCACCGGCGACTACCTCCGGGTCCGCGTCGGGATCGGACGCCCCCCGGGCCGGCAGGACCCGGCCGACTTCGTGCTGCGCGACTTCTCCGCGACCGAGCAGAAGGAGCTCGACGTCCATCTCGAGCGGGCCGCAGACGCCGTGGAGACGCTGGTGGCGGACGGCCCGGCCGCCGCCCAGAACCTCTACAACGACTAGGACCATCGCGCCGATGCCCGCTGTCGGCGGCGACCTGCCCGGCGGTCACTCGGCCGCGGGTAGCCTGGAGCGCTTCCTCATGAACATCGCCGGTCTGCTCGACGTCACCGCTGCTGATCCCGCGGTCGCGCACGCGCTGCGCAGCGTCGGTACGCCGACCCTCGACCCTGTCCGGACCGGCCGGCGCTGCACCCCTTCACCCTCGCGGCGCTCGCGGCCGGGCGCGGGACCGTTGCGTGCTCGCCGTCACCGCGACCGGCCGCGAGGCCGAGGACCTCGTCGCCGCGCTCGAGGCCCTGCTGCCGCCGTACGCCGTCGTCGACTTCCCGGCCTGGGAGACGCTGCCGCACGAGCGGCTCAGCCCGCGCGCCGACACCGTCGGGCGTCGGCTCGCGGTGCTGCGCCGGCTCGCCACCCCGACGCCTACGACCCGGCCACCGGGCCGGTCAACGTCGTGGTCGCACCGGTGCGCGAGCGTGCTGCAGCCGCAGGTGCCCGGCCTCGGCGACCTGGAGCCGGTCGCGCTCAAGCCGGGGGACGGAGGCGGAGCTCGACGACGTCGTCGCGCCGGCTCGCCGACATCGCCTACAGCCGGGTCGACATGGTCGAACGCCGGGGCGAGTTCGCCGTCCGCGGCGGCATCCTCGACGTCTTCCCGCCGACGGAGGAGCACCCGGTGCGGGTCGAGTTCTGGGGCGACACGGTCGAGGAGGTGCGCTGGTTCAAGGTCGCCGACCAGCGCACCCTCGAGGTCGCCGAGCACGGCCTGTGGGCGCCGCCGTGCCGCGAGCTGCTGCTCACCGACCAGGTGCGCGAGCGCGCCCGCGATCTCGCCGAGCGCCACCCCGAGCTCGCCGACATCCTCGACAAGCTCGCCGACGGCATCCCCGTCGAGGGCATGGAGTCGCTCGCGCCCGTGCTCGTCGACGACCTGGGGCTGCTCCTCGACGAGCTGCCCGCCGGCGCCACGTCGTCGTGTGCGACCCGGAGCGGGTCCGCACCCGCGCCAGCGACCTGGTCCGCACGAGCCAGGAGTTCCTCGAGGCGTCGTGGGCGGCGGCCGCGGCGGTGGCCGCGCCCCGATCGACCTCGGGGCCGCCGCCTACCGCACGCTCGCCGACGTGCGCGCGCACGCGCTCGAGCTGGGCACGCCGTGGTGGTCGATCTCGCCGTTCACCGCCGACGAGGAGCTCGGGCCGGACGACGACACCGTCGTCGCCTCCGACGCCCGGCCCGTCGACTCCTACCGCGGCGACACCAAGCGCGCGCTCGACGACTTCCGGGCGTGGCTGCAGGGCGGCTGGCGGGTGGTCGTGCTCACCGAGGGGCACGGCCCGGCCGAGCGGCTGGTCGAGGTGCTCCGCGGCGAGGACGTCGCCGCGCGGCTGGAGCCGTCCGTGGCCGGCCCTCCAGACCCGTCCGTCGTGCACGTGTCCACCGCCTGCCTGTCGACCGGCTTCCTGTCGGAGTCGCTGCGTCTCGCCGTGCTCACCGAGACCGACCTCGCCGGCCAGCGTTCGGCGACGAAGGACATGCGCCGGATGCCCAGCCGGCGACGCAACACCGTCGACCCGCTGCAGCTCAAGCCGGGCGACCCGGTCGTGCACGAGCAGCACGGCGTCGGCCGCTACGTCGAGATGGTCCAGCGGACCGTGCAGGGCGCGACCCGCGAGTACCTCGTCATCGAGTACGCCCCGTCCAAGCGTGGCCACCCCGGTGACCGGCTCTACGTCCCGACCGACCAGCTCGACCAGGTGACGCGGTACGTCGGCGGCGAGCAGCCGAGCCTGGACAAGATGGGCGGCGCCGACTGGGAGAAGCGCAAGGGCCGCGCCCGCAAGGCGGTCAAGGAGATCGCCGCCGAGCTGATCCGGCTCTACGCGGCCCGGATGGCGTCACCCGGGCACGCCTTCGGCGCGGACACGCCCTGGCAGCGCGAGCTCGAGGACGCCTTCCCCTACGTCGAGACGCCCGACCAGCTGGACGCGATCGACGAGGTCAAGGCCGACATGGAGCAGCCGCACCCGATGGACCGCGTCATCTGCGGCGACGTCGGCTACGGCAAGACCGAGATCGCCGTCCGGGCGGCGTTCAAGGCGGTGCAGGACGGCAAGCAGGTCGCGGTCCTCGTGCCCACGACGCTGCTGGCGCAGCAGCACTACGCCACGTTCGCGGAGCGGTTCGCGGCGTTCCCGGTGACGGTGAGGGCGCTGTCGCCGCTTCAAGTCCGACAAGCGAGCAGGCGCGAGATCCTCGACCGGGCTCGCGCCAGGGCGACGTCGACGTCGTCATCGGCACCCACCGGCTGCTCTCAGGCGGGCATCCGGTTCAAGGACCTCGGGCTCGTCATCGTCGACGAGGAGCAGCGCTTCGGCGTGGAGCACAAGGAGTTCCTGAAGCAGCTGCGCGCCAGCGTGGACGTGCTGACGATGTCCGCGACCCCGATCCCGCGCACGCTGGAGATGTCCATCACCGGCATCCGCGAGATGTCGCGCATCCAGACGCCGCCGGAGGAGCGGCACCCGGTGCTCACCTTCGTCGGCGCCTACGACGAGAAGCAGATCGCCGCCGCGATCCGCCGCGAGCTGCTGCGCGAGGGCCAGGTCTTCTACATCCACAACCGGGTGGAGTCGATCGACCGGGCCGCGGCGCGATCTCGCCGAGCTCGTGCCCGAGGCGCGCGATCGCCACGGCGCACGGCCAGATGAGCGAGGACACCGCTCGAGCACGGTCATGGTCGACTTCTGGGAGAAGGACTACGACGTCCTCGTCTGCACCACGATCGTCGAGAGCGGGCTCGACATCTCCAACGCCAACACGCTGATCGTCGAGCGGGCCGACGCTGCTCGGGCTCTCCCAGCTGCACCAGCTGCGCGGCCGGGTCGGCCGTGGCCGCGAGCGCGCCTACGCCTACTTCCTCTACCCGCCCGAGAAGCCGCTGACCGAGGACGCGCACGACCGGCTGGCGACGATCGCGCAGAACACCGACCTCGGCGCCGGCATGCAGGTGGCGATGAAGGACCTCGAGATCCGCGGCGCCGGCAACCTGCTCGGCGGCGAGCAGTCCGGCCACATCGCCGCGGTCGGCTTCGACCTCTACGTGCGCCTGGTCGGCGAGGCGGTCGCCGACTTCAAGGGCGAGAAGCGCCGAGGAGGTCGCCGAGGTCAAGGTCGACCTGCCGGTCGACGCGCACCTGCCGCACGACTACGTCCCCGGCGAGCGGCTGCGGCTCGAGGCCTACCGCGCGGATCGCGTCCGCGACCACGACGCGGACGCTCGAGGCGGTGCGCGCGCGAGCTCGCCGACCGCTACGGCCCGCCGCCCCGAGGCGGTCGAGAACCTGCTCGCGGTCGCCGCGTTCCGCGCCTACGCCAGGCGCTTCGGGCTGACCGAGGTCGCCGTCGCAGGGCAGGCTACATCCGCTTCGCACCGCTGGACCTGCGGGAGTCGCAGACGCTGCGGCTGCAGCGGCTCTACCCGGGCTCGGTCGTCAAGCCGCGACCCAGACCGTGCTCGTGCCGCGCCCAGACCGCCGCGTCGGCGGGCAGCCGCTGCGCGACCGAGGCCGCTGCCCGGCGGCGTGCGACCTGCGTCGACCGACCGCTGCGTGGATGGGCGCAGACCCGTCGCTCGACACCGTCATAGGCGAGCTGGCCGCCGTTCGTCCGGCTCAGCCCTCCTCGGAGCTGACCGATCGTGACCGCGATCGCCGCACGGCTCGCCGCCGCGGCCGCGCCCTGGCCGCGGCGCCGGCCTGGCCGGCTGCAACACCGATCCCGGGCGCGGCCGCCCTCGTCGGCGACTTCCGGATCTCCACCGAGACACCTGCAGCGGCATGGTCGACCGCAGCCTTGCCGACCCGCAGGCCGTGCCAGCTACGGTGAGCGACCGCGCGGCAGTTCACGCGGGACCAGCTCAGCCGGCTCATCAACGACCGATCTGGTGAGCCGCGGCGGCCGGCTCACGACGTCACCGCGACGACGGCGGACGTCGACCAGCGGCTGGCACGACTTCGCCCAGCAGGCCGGCGGCCAGGACCAGCTCGAGCAGCAGGCGGCGCGAAGCGGCGTCGCCGCAGCAGGACCTGCCGCCGTCGTCCGCGACTGCGTGCTGGAGCAGAAGCTCGGCGACGCGCTCGTCGCCGACGTGCCGGTCAGCCGGGCCGACGCTCGACGCGGCGCTACCAGCAGAACATCGACCAGTTCGACCAGGTGCACGCCGCGCACATCCTGGTGGCGGACAAGGCAGCGGCCGACAAGATCCTCGCGCAGGTGCAAGGCCGACCCGTCGCGTTCGCCGCCCTTGCCGCGCAAGTACTCCACCGACACGAGCAACAAGGACAGCGGCGGTGACCTCGGCTTCGCCGGCCGGCGAGCAAGTTCGTCACGGAGTTCTGCGAAGGCGGTCTTCGCCGCCGATGCCGGGTCGCTTCATCGAGGTGCACACGCAGTTCGGATGGCACGTCGTCCACGTCATCGAGCACCGCACGACATCGCTGGAGCGAGGCGACGCCGCAGCTGCAGAGCGCGACGCTGCTGCAAGACCGAGCGCCAGCAGCGGCGCAGGCGCTGGCCGCCGAGGCGCAAGCAGGCTCGGGGTCCAGGTCAACCCGCGCTTCGGCCGCTGGGACGCCGAGCACGCAGACGGTCGAGCGTCCGTCGCCGCGCCGGAGCGGCGCGCGTGAGCCAGCGCCGGCCGCCCGCCGGCCGCCGGGCGCAGCCGGCGGACACGGCGGCCAGGGCAGCGCCGCGACCGCCGGCCGCCGCCTCGTCCTGCTCGTCGACCTCGCCGCGGGTGGCGCCGGGCATGCCCTCAGCTGGGACGCCTGGACCGCGCTGCGGGCCGGGCCGGTGTTCACGCGCGGACCCGGAGCACCCGCAGCTGCCTGCCGCTGCGAGCCGCCGGCGTGCGCCGTCGAGGCGGTCGACCCGGAACTGCCGCCGGTGGCGTGGCCCGGCTGCTCCGCGCGGCCGCGCCGGGGCCGGCTCGGCGACGTGGCTGGCCGGCGCCGGCGGCGACGAGCGTCGGTCGCGCTCTCGGCGAGTCGCCACGCAGTCGGCCGACGCGGACGCCGCGTCGAGCATCGAGGTGCTGCACGGCTCGTGCGACCTGCCGGGTGCGCGGCTGCTCGACGTGGTGGCCACGATGGACCGGCTGCGGTCGCCCGGCGGCTGCCCGTGGGACGCCAAGCAGACCCACGAGACGCCTCGCGCCCTACCTGCTGGAGGAGGCCTACGAGGCCTACCAGGCGATCGAGGACGCCGACACCGACGCGCTGCGCGAGGAGCTCGGCGACGTGCTGCTGCAGGTCGTGTTCCACGCCCGGCTCGCCGAGGAGGGCGTCCGAGGACCGGCGCTGGTGCGATCGACGACGTCGCCGCGGACCTGGTCGACAAGCTGGTCCGCCGCCACCCGCACGTCTTCGCCGACCGCGACGTCGCGGGACGCGGCGGAGGTCCAGGCCAACTGGGACGTCATCAAGGCGGAGGAGAAGGCCGGCCGGCCGCCGCTGGCCGGGGTGCCGCTGTCCATGGCCGCGCTCACGCTGGCGGCGACGCTGCAGCGCAAGGCGGCGAAGTTCGGCGTCCCCGTGGAGCAGGTCGCGCCGGAGCTGGCGGCGGCGGACACGCCAGGAGCAGCGATCGCCGCATTGGCTGCCGCCTTCGACGACGACCCGGGTGTCGAGACCGCGGCCGCGCTGCTGTGGACGGCCGTCGCGGTCATGCGGGCCCACGACATCGACGCCGAGGCCGCGCTGCGCGGCCGGGCACGGGAGTTCCGCGCCCGGCTCGCCGCCGAGCCCGACGGTCACCCCGTTGGTGCGCCGACGTTGCGCCGACTGGTGAGCCGACTGGTTCGAGGACTGGCGCTAGCTCAGCCCGCAGTTCGTCGGAAGGCCGATGCTGTCGAAGACTCCAGGCGCGGTGCTGCCGACTGCGTCCTTCGCCGGGAACGAGACCTTGCCGATCACGGTGTCCGGAACGCTCGGTACTGGTCCACGAAGATCCGGTGTAGGTCTTGCCGCGGACGGGGGTCGGGATCACGACGACCTCGGAGGTTCCGGCGGAGGCGCCGCAGTGGCCGACCTCGGCGCCGTTCTGCACGACGTAGAGGTCGTAGTCCTGACCCGGCGACCACCACGAGATGCGCACCGAGAACGGTCCGGGCTTGACGTGCCTCGCTGGCCTGCACTTGAACGAGTAGGTGAGGCACCGCGCCTTCGGGCACTCCGCGATGTCGGCGGGGGCGGCTGACACCCGGCTGCTTCACCGGGTCGGTCTGGTCGGTGGCGAGGTCGGGCGGTGATCCTGCGGGGTCGACTCCAGCGAGAACGTGAGTAGCCTTGTGCTTCTTCCCGTCGACCTTCTTCACGCCGGCGTGGGCGGGGATGACGACGGCCACCGCGGCGGCGGCGGCGATGGCGACGAGCGGGCGGTGACGCATCAGCGGGTCCTCCCCCGCGCTGGGTGACGCCCGGAGGATTTCGCGCTCGACCGCCGAGTCCTGCCTCGGCGGGGCAACCGGTTCGGGACCGGTCGCGAGGATAGGCTCGACGCGCACCCTTCCCCTGCGCGAGGAGTTCCGCCCCGTGCCCACGATCGAGGCCGTCGCCGCCCGCGAGATCCTCGACTCGCGCGGCAACCCCACCGTCGAGGTCGAGGTCGCGCTCGACGACGGCACCGATCGCCCGCGCGGCGGTGCCGAGCGGTGCGTCGACCGGCGCGTTCGAGGCGGTCGAGCTGCGCGACGGCGGCGACCGCTACGGCGGCAAGGGCGTCGCAGCGGCCGTCACGCGCGGTCGAGGACGAGATCGGCCCGGAGCTGCTCGGCTACGACGCGAGCGAGCAGCGGCTCGTCGACCAGACGCTGCTCGACCTCGACGGCACGCCGGACAAGTCCCGGCTCGGGCGCCAACGCGATCCTGGGTGTCTCGCTCGCCGTGGCCAAGGCCGCCGCCGACTCCGCGGAGCTGCCGCTGTTCCGCTACGTCGGCGGGCCGAACGCGCACCTGCTGCCGGTGCCGATGATGAACATCCTCAACGGCGGCGCGCACGCCGACACGCAACGTCGACATCCAGGAGTTCATGATCGCGCCGATCGGGCGCGGCGACGTTCCGGGAGGCGCTGCGGTGGGGCGCCGAGGTCTACCACGCGCTCAAGGCGGTGCTGAAGGCTCGCGGGCTGGCGACCGGCCTCGGCGACGAGGGCGGCTTCGCCCCCGACCTGCCGAACAACCGGGAGGCGCTCGACCTGATCATGGAGGCGATCGGCAAGGCCGGCCTCACGCCCGGCGCGCGACGTCGCGCTCGCGCTCGACGTGGCCGCGACGGAGTTCTTCGGCGCCGACGGCTACCGCGTTCGAAGGGCCGCGACGCAGCGCCGACCAGATGACCGACGTACTACGACGAGCTGCTCGCGGCGTACCCGATCGTCTCGCTCGAGGACCCGCTGGCGAGGACGACTGGGAGGGCTGGGCAGCGGCTCACCGCGGTGCTCGGCGCCCGGGTGCAGATCGTCGGCGACGACCTGTTCGTCACCAACCCGGAGCGGCTGGCGCGCGGCATCGCCGAGCAGGGCGGCCAACGCGCTGCTGGTCAAGGTCAACCAGATCGGCACGCTGTCCGAGACGCTCGACGCGGTCGACCTGGCGCACCGCAGCGGCTTCCGCTGCATGATGAGCCACCGCTCCGGCGAGACCGAGGACACCACGATCGCCGACCTCGCGGTCGCCACCGACTGCGGCCAGATCAAGACCGGCGCCCCGGCGCGCAGCGAGCGGGTGGCGAAGTACAACCAGCTGCTGCGCATCGAGGAGGAGCTCGACGACGCCGCCCGCTACGCCGGGGCCGGCGCCTTCCCGCGGTTCGCCCCGATCGAGGGCCGGTTGACCCGATGGCCGCGGCGGGACACGACGGCGCACCCGGTGCCCGT
Organism: uncultured Actinomycetota bacterium; assembly: GCA_963835405.1. GTDB lineage: Bacteria > Actinomycetota > Actinomycetes > JAFAQI01 > JAFAQI01 > CAWIFV01. The sequence continues at coordinate 41,515 of CAWIFV010000011.1, read as the reverse complement.
CGGGCAGCGCCGGCCGCGCGCCGCGCGCCGGCCGCTCCGGCGCCTCCCGGCGCGGCGCTCGCGGCCGGCCACCGCCGCCGCCGGCCGACGTCCGCCCGCGCCCCGCCGCGGCGCGCCACGATGACCGCGCGGGCCGCGATGCTCGCGGTCGCGGTCGCCGTCCGTGGCGCTCGCGCTCGCGCTGCCCTTGAAGGTGTGGGTCGGCCCAGCGGGACAGATCGACGCAGCTCGCAGGCGCAGACGCACGCCCAGGAGCGGCCGTCGCCGCTGCGCGAGCAGGAGCAGCGCTGGAACGACCCGGCGTACGTCGAGGCGCAGGCGCGGGACCGGCTGCACTTCGTGCTGCCCGGCGAGACGTCCTACGTCGTGCTGGGCGACCGTCGCAAGCACCGCAAGAGGGCCGCGGTCGGCGATGCCGCGACGGCGACGCTGACGGGGCCGTGGTACTCGCAGCTGTGGCAGACGCGTCGAGGCGGCGCGGACGGCCGCCTCCGCCGCGTCGTGATCGAGCCGGGTCGACCGCGCGACGTCACGGTCGGTCGCGCCCAGCTCGGCCGCCCGCCGCGCGCGGCGCGCGGCGGTCGCCCACCGCTGCCCCTGCGGCCTGCCCGACGTCGTGGAGACCGCGCCGCGGCTGGAGGACGGCACGCCGTTCCCGACGCTGTACTACCTGACCTGCCCGCGCGCGGCGTCGGCGATCGGCCGGCTGGAGGCCGGCGGGCTGATGCGGGAGATGACCGAGCGGCTGGCCGCCGACCCGGACCTGGCCGCCGCGCTACCAGGCGGCGCACGACGACTACCTCGCCGGCGGGACGCGATCGAGCCGCTCGGGACGACGGCGGCGGCCGGCGGCATGCCGACCGGGTGAAGTGCCTGCACGTGCTCGTCGCGCACTCGCTCGCCGCGGGCCCCGGCGTCAACCCGCTCGGTGACGAGGCGCTGGCCGTGCTCGCCGACTGGGGCGCGGACGGCCCCTGCGTGCCGCCAGCGTCGGGCGAGAGCCGTGACGCGCGTCGCGGCGATCGACTGCGGCACCAACTCGATCCGCCTGCTCGTCGCCGACGTCGACGGGACGCGCTCGTCGACGTCGTCCGCCGGATGGAGATCGTCCGGCTCGGACGGGCGTGGACCGCACCGGGCGGCTCGCCCCGGAGGCGCTGGAGCGCACGTTCGCCGCGCTCGACGACTACGCGGCCGAGATCCGGCGCGCTGGGTGCCGAACGGGTGCGCATGGTCGCCACGTCGGCCACCCGGGACGCCGGCAACCGCGACGACCTTCGTCGCCGGCGTCGAGCAGCGGCTCGGCGTCGCGCCGGAGGTGGTGACCGGCGACGAGCGAGGCCCGGCTGTCGTTCGACGGCGCGACGCGCGAGCTCGACCCGCGTCGTTGCCGGAGCCGTTCCTGGTCGTGCGACATCGGCGGCGGGTCGACCGAGTTCGTGCTCGGCGACGCGGCGGGCATGAGGGCCGCGCGGTCGGTCGACATCGGCTGCGTCCGGATGACCGAGCGGCACCTGCGCGACGACCCGCCGACCGCCGGACAGGTCGCCGGCGCCAGGCGCGACGTCGAGGCTGCGGTCGACCTGGCGGCGCAGACCGTCGCCGATGCGGCAGGCCCGGACCCTCGTCGGGCTGGCCGGCTCGGTGACGACGGTCGCCGCGCATCGCGCTCGGCCTGCCGGCGTACGACGCCGGGCGGATCCACCATGCCGCGGTCGGTGCCGCGGAGGTCCACGCGGTGACCGAGCGACTGCTCGGGATGACCCACGCGGAGCGGGCGGCGCTCCCGGTCATGCACCCCGGCCGGGTCGACGTCATCGGGGCCGGCGCGCTGGTCCTCGACACGATCGTGCGGCGGTGCGGCTTCGCCGAGGTCGTCGCGAGCGAGCACGACATCCTGGACGGCATCGCCTTCAGCCTCGCCTGACGCTGCCGGTCAGCGGTGGTGGTGCCGGTGATGGTGGTGCCGGTGGTGATGGTGCCGGTGGTGATGGTGCCGGTGGTGATGGTGCCGGTGGTGATGGTGCCGGTGGTGATGGTGCCGGTAGAGGTTCGCCATGTGCTTGAGCCGGTGCAGGCTGCCGTGGAACCGGTTGACGTCGGTGCGGCCGCGGATGCCGCGGACGTGCCCGCCCGCGGTGAACTGCCAGAACGTCCAGTGCGACCACGTGTGCCCGAACGTGGTGGGAGTGCGACCGTAGGAGGCCCCCCAGAGCCGGTAGTGACGGAAAGCCCGGGTGCGGTGCATCTGGTGCGACCAGAAGTAGTGGTAGCTGTAGATCATCGGGCGGCGGCCGGTGATCCGGGTGACCGTATGCAGCCAGGTGCGGGTCCAGGCGATCAGCCGCTTCGGTCGCAGCCCGCCGGAGGTCTCGAGGTCGAGGGTCGGCGGGAGCTCCCCGTGGGCGTGGGCCCGGCCGGCCACCCGGACGAAGCGGTGCGCCTGCGCGACGGCCGAGTGCAGGCGCCGGTGCGGGCGGGCGAAGTGGTAGGCCCCGTGGAAGATGCCGGCCGCGCCGCTGCCGCGCCAGTCGCGGTGGAAGTAGGGGTTGGTGTAGTTGCCGCCCTCGGTCGCCTTGATGAAGACGAAGCGGTGGCCGTCGTCGCGTACGGCCGGCCAGGCGATCCGCTTGTGGTGCGGGTGCTGCCAGCTCGCGACGTCGGAGCCCACCACCGCCGCCGAGGCCGGGAGGGCGCCGGTGGCGACGAGAGCGGCGGTGAGAACCGAGAGGGTGATTCTGCGCACGAGCCCCTATCGGCACCGCGCCCGGTCCCCCCGAGGTCTGGTAAGCAAGAACTGACGCCGTTGCTTCCCTGCGGCGAAGCGAGGAGGTGCGGGTGGTCGTCCTGCCCGGCAGCGGCTGGCCCGACGACGCTGCCACCGTCCGCACGCCGGTCGCCACGGATCCCGCCGCCGTCTCCCGGCTCGCCGCGAGTGCCCCGACGATGCGGCACCTCACCGCGCGGGTGTCGGTCTGCCGCGCCTGCCCGCGGCTGGTCGAGTGGCGGGAGGCGGTCGCCACCACCAAGCGCGCGTCCTTCCGCGCCGAGTCCTACTGGGGACGGCCCGTCACCGGTTGGGGGGACGAGCGGGCCCGGATCGCGGTCGTCGGCCTGGCCCCCGCCGCCCACGGCGGCAACCGGACCGGCCGGGTGTTCACCGGCGACCGCAGCGGTGACTGGCTGTTCGCGGCGCTGCACCGGGCCGGCCTCGCCCGGCTGCCGACGTCGGTCGCGGCGGGGGACGGCCAGCAGTTGCACGACGTGCGCATGCTGGCGGCGGTCCGCTGCGCCCCGCCGGCCAACAAGCCGACGCCGGACGAGCGCGATGCCTGCCGGCCATGGCTCACCCGGGAGCTGGCGTTGCTCCGCCCGCACCTGCGGGTCGTCGTCGCACTCGGCGGCTTCGCCTGGGCGGCGCTCTGGCCGGTGCTGACCGAGCTGGGCTGGCCGGTGCCGTCCCCACGGCCCGCCTTCGGGCACCTCGCCGAGTGTCGCCTGCCCGGTGGGCAGCTCCTGCTCGGCTCGTACCACCCGAGCCAGCAGAACACGTTCACCGGCAGATTGACCGAATCCATGCTCGATGCCGTGTTCGTCCGGGCCGGGGAGCATCTGAGAGCCGGCTGGAGCCGAGGCTCCGCCGTACCCCCCGCCTCGGCAGTTCACACCGGTCACTTGAGTCCGGACAGTCGGCGCACCGCCAGACTTGTCACAAGAGTGGTCCTGTGTCCGAATTTTTTTTGCCGAACAGGGCCACCAATACTCCGATTGGCCTAGCGCGGTTACTCCAGATGCCCCAACATGGGCACACGTTCAGGGCTCCACAAGCAGGGGGTGGACGATATGCAGTTCGGTCACGAGTGGGGCTAGGCCGCACAGTCACCAAGCAGCGAAAGGGTTGAGAGTCGGCGGCGCTACGCCGAGTCTCAACCCTTTCGGCTTCCCGGGAATGCCCGGCGGATCCGGTCCCGGCCAGGCGCCAGAGGCGACGCTGGTCACACGCGACGCGGGGTCGGTTCCTCGTCGATGTGGCGGGCGACCGAACGCTGACGCAGCCACTGAGTGGCGGCCGCCTCCGGCATCGGCCGGCCGTAGAAGTAGCCCTGCACCTGCCGGACCCCCAGCGACTCGAGCGCGTAGGCCTGCGCCGCCTCTTCGACGCCTTCGGCGACGGTGTCCAGCCCCAGCGAGTCGCACAGCTCCACCACGGCCCGAACCACGGCCCGGTCTGCGCCGTCGCGGTCGATGTTGTCGACGAAGGTCTTGTCGATCTTCACCTCGTGCACGGGGAGGCCGCGCAGCTGGTGCAGCGACGAGTAGCCGGTGCCGAAGTCGTCGATCGACAGCCGGATGCCGAGGGAGCGCAGCTGCCGGAGCACCTCCAGGCTGCGGGCGGGGTTCTCCATGACCGAGCTCTCGGTGATCTCCAGTGTGAGCGCGCTTCCCTCGAGGCCACTGGCGGTCAGAAGTGCGGCCACCTGCCCGACGAGCACCGGGTCGTCGAGGCTGCGGGCGGAGATGTTGACCGCGATACCGACCGGCTTGCCTGCGACGTGCCAGCGCTTGCAGGTCTCGAGTGACTGGCGCAGCACGATGCTCGTCAGGGCGCTGACGAGGCCGGTCGCCTCGGCCAGCGGGATGAACTCGGCCGGGCTCACCATGCCGAGCTCCGGGTGCCGCCAGCGGACCAGCGCCTCGAAGCCGGTCACCTCGCCGGTGCCCAGGACCAGCTTGGGCTGGAACTCGACGCTGAGGTCGCTGTCGACCAGCGCCTGCCGCAGGCCGGAGAGCACGTAGAGCCGACGGCTCCCGTCGCGCTCCATGTGAGCTTCCCATTCGCCGATCCCGGTCGCGGAGCCCTTGGCCTCGCCCATCGCGATCTCGGCCCGGCGCAGGATCGTCGGCGCGTCCTCGCCGTGCTCGGGTGCGCGTGCCATGCCGATGGTTAGCCGCACGTCGGCCGCGACGCTCGCGAGTCGCAGCGACCCGTCCACGCGCGACTTGACCGCCAGAGCGGCGAGCCGGGCGAGGTCGCTGTTGGACTGGCCCGGAATGACGAGTGCGAACTGGTCGCCACCGACCCGGCACGGCAGGCTCCCCGGAGTGGCGGCGTCCTCGAGCCGGCGGGCGACCTCGACGAGGACGGCGTCGCCGGCGTCGTGGCCGACGGTGTCGTTGATGTCGTGGAACCGGTCGATGTCGAGCAGCAGGACGACGCCTCCGGTCTGTTCGGTGACCATAGCCGTGAGGAACTCGCGGAGGGTGTCGAGGTTGGCCAGGCCGGTGAGGCTGTCCCGGGTTGCGGCCCGGCGCAGGTTCTCGATCAGCCGCCCCTTCTCGAGTGCGGCGCCCAGTTGGTCGCCCACTGCCTCGAGCAGGTGCAGTTCGGTGCGGTCGAAAACCCGGCTGCTTCCGGGCAGCGCGGTCGCGCGGAGAAGGCCAACCGATTCTCCGCCGATGCCCACCGCCACCGCGATCGTCTCGGCAGACAGCGCCGCAGTGCGACGCCGTCCCCGGGGCCAGATGCTTCGCTTGCCTGCCCCGTCACGCGCAGCGGCGGCGAGCGACAGGCTTTGCTCGTCAAGTGGTGACTCGCCGACCGTAATCCGTGCGGCGGGTTCGTCGTCCGTGACGGTGATGACGGTCGCGACGTCCGAGTCGCGCAACAGTGCGATCTGAAGCTGCGGGCTATGCATGAGCTCGCGCAGCTGAAGCATGACAGGGCCCAGATCTGCCGGGTCGGAGGTTATTGGCCCAAGGTCCTTCGCCAGCGCGTAGAGCCGGTCGAGTGCGGCGTGCCGCTCGGCGAGACGGTGGAAGGTACGGAACCCGGCCAGGGTGAGGACCAGGAAGACCGCCATCACCCAGGCGTTCGCGGGGTCATAGATGATCGCGCCGGCGGTGACGAGTCCCAGGCATGCATTGAGCAGGTTGATGCCCAGGCTGAACGCCAAGGGCGGCCAGAGAGCGCGAAGGCGGATAACCCGGTCGTAGACGTACGCCGGGTAGGTGACCACGACCGCGGCGAGCACGTCGTCGGCGACGACGGCCAGGATCGCGGCCGGCCACACGGCGAGGTGCGCCGAGGCTTGCCCTGGGAGCAGCCCGTGGAACACGACAGTCGCGAAAGCGGTCGTGGTGGCAGCGCTCGCCGTATTGAATGCGACGCGGAGCGCTGATTTCCGGCGCACGGCAGTGACGGCCGCCTTGGCGAGCACGCGCGCCCCCAGCATGGTCGCGGAAGCGAGGAAGAACAGGCCGAGCACCAGGGCGATGCTGTCGAGGAGCACGAGGCGGGTGGTGCGGCGGAACTCGAACTGCAGCGGGTAGGCCTGCACGATGACGAACAGGAGCAGGAACCACCAGGTGGGGAGGTCGACGCTTAAGGGCGCCTCGTCGCCGCGGAGCGCGCCGAACGCGATCCCGCAGGCCACGAGGGCGAGTGCAACCGAGGCAGCCCAGAGCTGCGGCTCGGGCCTCCACCGCCCTCCGGCGCTCCTCATCCCCACCTCGCTCGCATGATCAGCCATCTCGGACATCGGTGCTGCCGGCTCGGGGCTTGACCGCGAGTTGGCGACGGAGTCGTTGCTGGCCCGGGCCAGGATGACGGTGAGGACGGCGAAGGCGGGCAACGCGACGTCCGCCACGGCGATGGCCGGGGTCAGCACCTCCGCGATCCACCCGGCCAGCACGGCGCCCAGCCCCTGCACGACCGCCAGCCCCGTGCCGACGATGCCGAACACCCGCCCGCGCATCCCCGGGGGGGTCAGGCGTGCGACGAAGGCGCTCGAGGTGATGACCATCGCCGACGCGGCGCCGCCCAGCACCCAGACGAGCAGCGCGACGAGCGGTGGAGGGTCCAACGCGGTCAGGGCCAGGAGGGCGGCCGTGGCGAGGGCCAGCGGCGCCATCCACCGCTCCGCGCGTCGCTGGCCAAGGCCGCGACTGAGCCCGATGGCGCCGATCATGGTGCCCAGAGGGATCGCGGCGGTGAGGATTCCGGCCCAGGTGGACCCGAGCCCGTGGGCGTGGGCATAGGGGATGGCCACGCTCTCCGGGGCGATCGTGGCGGCGACGACCGCGTAGGCCATGAGGATCGTGCGCCGGACGTCCGGCGTGTGCCACACGAACGCCAGGGCCTCGGCCCGGCTGGTGCCGAGCGACGGGTCGCGCCCGATCGCCGCCCCCCGGTGCCTGACGCCCCGGACAATCAGCGCGGCGGACAGCAGGAACGAGGCGGAGTCGATGAAGATCGCCCCGGCGGAGCTCAGCGCGGCGACGAGCACGCCGCCGACGGCGAACCCGAACACCTGACCGAACTGGTTGGTCATGGCCCCCAGCGCGGTTCCCGTCGCGTACGCCTCGCTGTCGGGCAGGACGTCGGTCAGGAGGGCCGACCGGGCCGCGCTGAAGGCGGGCTGGAGCGTGGAGACGACCGCGATGACGAGCAGCGCGCTCAGGACGGGAACCTGGGGGATCGCGACGACCAGGATGAGGCCGGCGCGGGCCAGGTCACAGAGGATCAGCATGCGCCGCCGGGGGAGCCGGTCGGCGTACACCGCCAGCAGCGGCCCGCCGATGAGCCAGGGCAGGTAGGTCGCTGCGTAGGTGATCGCCGTCAGCAGCGGCGAGTGCGACCGGTCGAAGACGAGCAGCGCGACCGCGATCCGGGCGAGCTGGTCGCCCACGACGCTGAGTGCCTGGGCGACGAAGATCGCCCGGAACTCGGGGTTGGCGAGGACGTCACCGAAAGTGACCCGCCGCGTGGCCGCGGCCTGCGACATCGGACCCCCTGCCCCGAAGACTTCCGGATCACTGTCTCACCCGTTACTGCTCGTGACCGGGATTGCGCGCGGTTCACCTGCAGGGGCGTCCCCGGGCGCCGGATAGGTTCGGCGCATGTCGGCAGCCCGATCCCCGCACATCCTCATCGTGGGCGGCGGCTACGTCGGCATGTACACCGCGCTCCGGCTGCAGCAACGGCTGCGTCCGGGTGAGGCGACGATCACGATCGTCGACCCGCAGTCGTACATGACCTACCAGCCGTTCCTGCCCGAGGCCGCTGCGGGGAACCTGGAGCCGCGGCATGTGGTCGTCCCGCTCCGCCGGGTGCTCCGTCACTGCCGCGTTCTCGGTGGCACGGTCGTCTCGATCGACCACAGCCGGCGGGTGGCGCGGTTCCAGCCGCTGGAGGGCGCGGCCACCGACCTCGGCTACGACGTGCTCGTTCTCGCGCCCGGCTCGATCGCCCGGACCCTGCCTATTCCGGGTCTGCGCGAGTGCGGGATCGGGTTCCGCACCGTGGCCGAGGCCATCTACCTGCGCAACCACGTGCTGGGCAAGCTCGACGTCGCCGCCTCGACCACCGACCCCGCCGTCCGGCGGCGGGCGCTGACCTTCCTCTTCGTCGGCGGCGGGTACGCCGGCATCGAGGCGCTGGCCGAGCTCGAGGACATGGCCCGCGACGCGATCGGGGTCTATCCGGGCATCGAGCCGTCGGACATGCGGTGGGTCATGGTCGAGGCGACCCGGCGGATCCTGCCGGAGGTCAGCGAGGACCTGAGCCACTACACGATCCGGGAGCTGGCCGAGCGCGGGATCGAGGTGAAGCTCGACACGCTGGTCGAGTCACTGGCCGACGGCGCTGCGGTGCTGTCCACCGGCGAGCGGTTCGAGACCGAGACGGTCGTGTGGACCGCCGGGGTGCGGCCGCACCCGATGCTGGAGTCGACCGACCTGCCGCTCGACGAGCGCAAGCGGGTGCGGTGCACGGCGACGCTGCAGGTCGTGGGAGTGGAGGGGGCCTGGGCGGCGGGGGACTGCGCGGCGGTGCCCGACCTGACCGAGGACGACCCCGACGCGACCACCGGGCCCTCCGCGCAGCACGCGGTCCGCCAGGCCCGGCGGCTGGCCGACAACGTGCTTGCGGTGCTGCGCGGGCAGCCGGTGCAGGACTACCGGCACGCCTACGCCGGGTCTGTCGCCTCCCTCGGGCTGCACAAGGGGGTGGCGGAGATCTACGGCGTGAAGCTGCGCGGGCTGCCCGCCTGGTTCATGCACCGGACCTACCACATGACGCGGATGCCGACGCTCAACCGGAAGGTGCGCGTGGTGGCCGACTGGACGCTCGCCCTGTTCTTCCACCGCGAGATCGTCTCCCTCGGGGACTTCCAGAACCCGCGACGCGACTTCGAAGCGGCCGCGGCGCCCACCGACGCTGCCTAGACTGCGGGAGCACCGCCCGGGTGGCGCAACTGGTCGACGCGGGTCACTTAAAATGATCTTGCTCGTGAGAGCAGTGTGGGTTCGAGTCCCACCCCGGGCACGTGGGTCGCCGGCCGGCGGTCAGCCGGCGACGTCCGGCCCCGCGCGGGTCAGGTCGAGGCTCAGCAGCACGCGTTTGTCCCTGACCATCGCGGCCCGGTAGTCCTCCCAGTCCGGGTGCTCGCCGGAGACGCTGCGGTAGTACTCGACCAGACCGTCCATTGCCTCGGGCAGCTCGATGATCGTCACGCGTCCCTCGACCTGGACGAACGGGCCGCCGTAGAAGCTGTCCGGGAAGGCGCAGACCCACGCGCGCGGGTCCCGCCGGAGGTTCTTGGTCTTCACCGCCGTCTGCCGGCTGGAGATCACCACGTGGCCGTCAGCGTCGACCGCAGCCGTCACCGGGGACATCTGCGGGGTGCCGTCGCGGCGCATCGTCGCGAGGACGGCGTGGTGGTTGGTGCGGATGTGCTCCCGGGCGGCGTCGAGGTCCACGCCGGCGGGTCAGCCGCGGGCGGCGGCGCGGCGCTTGTCGTGCTCGTGCACGATCGCGCGGGCGTAGCCATGAGGCAGGTTGTGCTCGTCGGCGAGCCAGTTGACCCGCTCCTCGAACCGGAGCAGGCCGGGTCCGTCGTTCAGACACTCGAACCACGACGGGAGGTCGCGCCCCGTCACGTCGGGGATCCTCGCCAGAAGCGACTGGTGGGTCTCCTCGGACTGGGGCATCGACATGTGCGCCTCCGGTGCAGCGACGAGCGGGGGTGTCCCGACAGCCTGCCTCAGCATCGCCCCTGGGACAAGTCTCCGTCAGGTGGTTCTGACCCTAGCCTCGGGGTCATGTCCGACCTCGACCGGCTGGTACGCCGGCTGCGCGGACTGACCTCGCGGGGATGGTCCGAGCGGAACCGTCGGACGGCGATACGCCGGCTCGCGGAGGAGCTCGCCGAGATCGGCGGCGAGGGACATCGGCTGCCGGAGCTGCCCGACCATGCGATGGCCGACGTGATCGCCGTGCTCGGGGCCGACGCGGCGGCGGTCGATCTCGAGCGCACCGCGCAGCTGGTCGCCGAGGCCCTCGCTGCCACGCGTTAGCCGGTTGTGGTGACGGCGACCCTCCAACCGTGCGACCGTGCAGGCAGACGCCGCGTGCGGGGGTGACCCATGGCGGTCTGCGCGCAGTGCTCGGCGGAGGTACCCGACGCCGCTCGGTTCTGCCCCAACTGCGCGGCAACGACCGAGCCTGCGCCGTCGTCGTCGAGGGAACGCAAACTCTCCACGGTGCTGTTCGCGGACCTCGTCGGCTCCACGGAGCTCGGCGGCGACCACGATCCCGAGCAGGTCCGCGATCTGATCGAACGCTTCTACGACGCGATGGCCGCGGAAATCGCGAACGGAGGCGGGACGACCGAGAAGTTCATCGGCGACGCAGTCGTCGCGGTGTTCGGTGCGCCCAAAGCACAGGAGGATCACGCGGAGCGCGCCCTCGGCGTCGCCTTGTCGATGCAGCGCCGGTTGCACGAGCTGTTCGGTGACCGACTCGGGCTGCGGGTCGGAGTCAACACCGGTGAAGTGGTCGTCGGCCGGCCGCGGGAAGGCAGCTCGTTCGCCACCGGGGATGCGGTCAACGTGGCGGCGCGACTCGAGCAGGCCGCCGGCCCGGGACAGGTTCTCTGCGGCGCACGCACGGTCGCAGCAGTCGGCTCGGCCTTCACGTTCCGCGACGAGCGGACGGTTGTGGCGAAGGGGAAGCCCGACGGCGTCGCCTGCCGCGAGGTCGTGCGCATGGTCGCCGAGCGCCGGCCGTACGGCGGCAAGGGTCTGCCGAGCGTCTTCGTCGGCCGTCGCGCCGAGCTCGACTGGATGCTCGGTCAGCTGACGGCCTGTGTCGCGGAGCGGCGGCCGCGACTGATCGCCCTGGTCGGCGAGCCGGGCGTCGGCAAGTCGGCACTGGTCCGTGAGTTCCGGCTGCGGCTCCCGCCGCCCACGCGGCTGCGGGCCGGTAGCTGCCCGGCGTACGGCCGGGTGGCGACCTACCGGCCCCTCGCCGAGGTCCTGCGCCTCGAGACCGGTCTGAGCGACGACGCTTCGGTCGACACCGTCCGCGCTCGGCTGGCCGGACGGGAGATCCTGGGACTCACCCTGGGGCTCGACCTCGCGGACACACTCGACCCCCGGGTGGCCGCGAAGGAGCTTCGGTCCGCGTGGGTCGACCTGCTGAGCGAGATCGCCGACGCCGGGCCTGTCGTCGTCGTGCTGGAGGACATGCACTGGGCCAGCCCGTTGTTGCTCGAGCTCCTCGAGCAGGTCGTGACGGAGGCGACGGGAGCGCTGCTCCTCGTCACGACGACCCGCCCGGGTCATGCCGTCCCCGCCCCGCAGGAGCGCTGCCTGGACGTCGACCCGCTGACCGGCGACGAGTCGGAGGAGATGATGGGTCTGCTGCTCGGCGTCGAGCTGAGCAGCGCGGTGCACGATCTCGTCGTCCGGCGTTCCGAAGGAAATCCGTTCTTCGTCGAGGAGCTGGTGTCGACGCTGATCGACCAAGGAACGCTCGTCCGGGACGGGCCGGTCTGGGTAGAGACAGCATCGGCCGTCGACCTCGCGGTGCCGGACACCGTGACCGCCGTTCTGGCTGCTCGCGTCGACCTGCTCACGCCCGTTGAGAAGCGAGCCCTGCAGACGGCCGCCGTCATCGGACGGGTCGTTATTCCCGAGGCACTGGCCTCGCTCTGTGGCACGACGCCGACGGAGCTCGACGCGCTGGTCGAGCGCGACTTTCTCCGGCATGGTGAGGAAGGGCTCGTCATCAAGCACGCTCTCACGAGAGAGGTCGCGTACGGCGGGCTCACCAGGGCGGACCGTGCACAGTTGCACGCGTCGTTCGCCGAATGGCTCGAAGCGTCGGGGACCGACCACGGTGACCGGGCCGGCCCGCTCGCCGAGCACTACGCCCGCGCCGTCGACCCGGACATCGCCGAGCTTGCGTGGCGCGGTCAGGCCGACCGGCTGGAGCAGCTGCGGGCTTCCGCGCTGGTCTGGCTGCGACGCGCTGCCGAGGTTGCGATCGCGCGCTACGACGTCGAGGCGGCGCTCGGTCTGCTCCGCCGGGCGCTCGACCTGACGCCGGACGACGCCTCCCTGTGGCGAGCGGTCGGTCGAGCGAACGCGCTCAAGTACGACGGCGAGGCCTACTGGACCGCCATGCAGACAGCAATCCGGTTGACCGACGAGCCGCAACTGCTCGCCGAGCTGTACGGCGAGCTGTCCGTGGAATCGATCTTCCGCGGCGCCATGTGGCGCCGCGCGCCCGACCAGGCGGTGATCGAGCAATGGATCGAGCAGGCGTCCCGACTGAGCGCACCGGGCACCCGGTCCGAGGTGCTCGCGTCCATCGCGCAGTCCTGGTGCACCGACGATCTCGAGCTGGCACAGCACGCGACCCGCGAGGCACAACGGCTGGGTGACGTCGAGCTGACGTCGCGCGCCCTCGACACGTGTGTCGCCGTCAGCTACACGCAGTCGGATTACCGGGCCGCGTGGGAGTGGGCGCGGCAGAGCCGCGATCGGCTGCCCAGCGTCAAGGACCCGGACCTGCGGTCGTCGGCGTACATGTCGCTGACGTCGGCCGCACTGGCCGTCGTCCGTTTCGACGACGCACGCTCATATGCGCAAATGCAGTGGGAGACCTGCGAACGCCTCTCGCCGCATCACGCCACCCACGGCGTCGGCACCCTGGTCCTCGCGGCGACGACGCTCGGCTGCTGGGACGAGGTGCGCAGGTTGCAGCCCCTCGCCGAGCGCACAGTCGCGGCCAACGTGGCGACCCCGTGCGTGGACAACCCCTGGATCATGCTGGCCAGCGCGATCGCCTGCGCCCGGCTCGGGCTCGAGGGGGAGAGTGGGAAGCTGGCGGCGTGTGCCGAGGAGCTCGGCTTCGAGGGTTACGACATCTGGTTGGACCCGCTGCGGGCCCAGCTCGCGCTGATCAGTGGTCGACGTGACCGGGTGTGCGAGCTGCTCGTGAACGCCGACGACTGGTCCGGGGCGGTCTATCCCCACCTGTTCGCCGTCGCGACCCGGCTCGACGCGTTGGTGGCCGTCGGCAGGCGGGACGACGCTGAGGTCGAGGGGGAACGGCTCGCCGTGCCTGGCACGTATCTCGAGCCGTTCGCCCTCCGTGCGCTGGGGCTCGTCCGTGACCAGCCCGCTCTCGTCGCTCGTGCCGCGGACCGGTTCGCTCAGCTCGGCCTCGACTGGCATGCCGGGGCCACACGCGCGGGTTGGCCGGTGGTCAGCTGTTGACCGGCTCCCCGCCTAGCTGAGCCGCTCCAGCACCATTGCCATGCCCTGGCCGCCGCCGACGCACATGGTCTCCAGACCGAACTGCTTGTCGTGGCTCTGCAGCGAGTTGAGCAGCGTGGTGGTGATGCGGGCGCCGGTCATGCCGAACGGGTGCCCGACGGCGATCGCGCCGCCGTTGACGTTGAGCTTGTCGCCGAACGGGTCGATGCCGATCTCGCGCGCGGATGGGATGACCTGGGCGGCGAACGCCTCGTTGATCTCGACGAGGTCGATGTCGTCGATCGACATGTTCGCGCGGGCGAGCGCCTTCTTCGTCGCCTCGACGGGCCCGAGGCCCATGATCTCGGGGTTCAGAGCCGAGACGCCGGTGGAGACGACGCGCGCGAGCGGGGTCAGGCCGAGCTCCTTCGCCTTGGTGTCGCTCATGACGATGACGGCCGCGGCGCCGTCGTTCAGCGGGCAGGCGTTGCCCGCGGTGACGGTCCCGTCCGGGCGGAAGACCGGCTTGAGGCCGGCCATGCCCTCGACCGTCGCACCGGCGCGGGGGCCGTCGTCCTTGCCGACCTCGGTACCGTCCGGCTTCGTGACGGGGGTGATCTCCCGCTCGAAGAAGCCGTTCGCGATGGCCTTCTCGGCGAGGTTCTGGGAGCGGGCGCCGAACTCGTCCTGCTCCTGGCGGCTGATGCCCTTGAGCTGCGCGACGTTCTCGGCAGTCTGGCCCATCGCGATGTAGACGTCGGGGATGTTGCCGTCCTTGCGCGGGTCGTGCCAGTCGAAGCCACCCTCGGCGGCCTTGGCGGAGCGGGCCTGGGCGTCGGCGAACGCCGGGTTCGACGTCTCCGGCAGCGAGTCGCTGTTGCCCTTGACGTAGCGGCTGACCATCTCGACGCCGGCGCTGATGAAGGCGTCACCCTCGCCGGACTTGATCGCGTGGAAGGCCATCCGCGTGGTCTGGAGGCTGGATGAGCAGTAGCGGGTGATCGTCGTACCCGGGAGGAAGTCGTAGCCCATGAGGACCGCGACGACGCGTCCCATGTTGTAGCCCTGCTCGCCCCCGGGGAGACCGCAGCCGAGGATGAGGTCGTCGATGTCCTCCGGCTTGAGCTGGGGCACCTTGTCGAGGGCCGCCTTGATGATCGTGGCGGTCAGGTCGTCGGGGCGGAAGTCGACGAGCGACCCCTTGAACGCGCGGCCGATGGGCGAGCGGGCGGTGGCGACGATGACGGCCTCGGGCATGGCGACTCCTCAACTCAGGGGTTGGGATCAAGATACGTTCCCCGTTGTGGAGGCTTTCGACTCGGTCGTCCAGCTCATCGGGAACACGCCGTTGGTGCGGCTGCGGACGCTGGCGAAGGGGTTGCCGGCGGAGGTGCTCGCGAAGGTGGAGTACCTGAACCCCGGTGGGTCGGTGAAGGACAGGATCGCGGAGCGGATGATCGACGCGGCCGAGCAGTCCGGCGAGCTGAAGCCCGGCGGCACCATCGTCGAGCCGACGAGCGGCAACACCGGCGTCGGGCTGGCACTGGTCGCGCAGCAGCGCGGCTACCACTGTGTGTTCGTCTGCCCGGACAAGGTGTCCCAGGACAAGATCAACGTGCTGAAGGCGTACGGCGCGGAGGTGGTCGTGTGCCCGACCGCGGTCCCGCCCGAGCATCCGGAGTCCTACTACAACGTCTCGGATCGGCTGGCCGCCGAGCGCCCTGGCGGGTGGAAGCCGAACCAGTACGCGAACGTCAACAACCCGCTGTCGCACTACCACTCGACCGGGCCCGAGATCTGGCAGCAGACGGATGGCCGGGTGACGCACTTCGTCGCGGGTGTCGGCACCGGAGGCACGATCACCGGCGCGGGGCAGTACCTGAAGGAGGTCTCTGCCGGGCGGGTCCGCATCGTGGGTGCCGACCCGGAGGGTTCGGTCTACTCGGGCGGCACCGGCCGGCCGTATCTCGTCGAGGGCGTCGGCGAAGACTTCTGGCCGGAGACGTTCGACCGCAAGGTGCCGGACGAGATCCTCGCGGTCTCCGACGCGGACTCCTTCGAGATGACCCGGCGGCTGGCGCGGGAGGAGGGCCTGCTCGTCGGTGGCTCGTGCGGCATGGCGGTGGTCGCCGCCCTACGGGTCGCGGAGGCGGGCCCGCCCGGGTGACGTCGTCGTCGTGCTCCTGCCCGACGGTGGGCGCGGCTACCTGTCGAAGATCTTCAACGACGACTGGATGGCGGACTACGGCTTCCTGGCGACGGGCGAGAGCACCGAGACGGTCGGACAGGTCCTGGCTCGGAAAGGGGCCCAGCTCCCTGAGTTCGTGCACGTCCACCCGTACGAGACGGTGCGCGAGGCCATCGACATCCTGCGCGAGTACGGCGTCTCGCAGATGCCGGTGGTGAAGGAGGAGCCGCCGGTCATGGCGGCCGAGGTGATCGGTTCGGTGGTGGAGCGGGCCCTGCTGGACGCGCTGTTCGCCGGGCGGGCCCACCTGGCCGACCCGCTGGAGCGGCACATGTCAGCGCCGCTGCCGATGGTGGGCGCGGGCGAGTCGGTGTCAGCCGCGGTGGCGGCGCTGCGGGATGCCGATGCGGCGGTCGTCCTCGACGACGGTCGCCCGAGAGGCGTCATCACCAGGCAGGACCTGCTGGGCTTCCTCGCCTCCCGCTGAGCACCCTCCAACCTCACCGGCGCCCTCCCGCACCGGCACCCGACCCATCGGCACCCGACCCATCGGCACCCGACCCTCGGCACCCAGACCCACCGGCACCTGGGCCCCCCACCCCCGGCTACCCAGGCCTATGCACCTGGACCATGACTCATGCACCTGCTGCATGAGTCATGGTCCAGGTGCATAGGTGCTCGGGGGTGGGGGGTCGGGGGTGAGGGGTGAGACCCCGGCGTCGTGCACAGCGACTGGCGTCCCCTCGGCCTTCCACGGATCGGACGTCAGCTGCCCCGGCGCAGCCGCTTACGGCGCACTCTCGACGGATGTGGTTCGACGACATTGACACCGGCGGACGCGGCTTCGTCCACCCCGCCGTCGGGCCGCTCGGTCGTGCCCTGCGCGCGGTCCGCCTCCAGCTGTTCCTCTCCCAGAAGCAGCTCGCCGATCTCGCCGGCACCGACCAGGCCTCGGTGTCCCGGCTCGAACGCGGCGCGCCCAACTGGGCCCTGTTCTGCCGGCTGCTCGACGCCGTCGGCGCCGAGCCCCAGGTGACCGTGGAGCGGTTCAGGACCCCGCGCGAGCTCGCCGAGCGCAACCTGGACGACTGGCTACTGTGACGGCGTGGCTGACAACATCCGGGCGGACGACACCGCGACGGAGTTCGAGACGCGGCTGATCCACGCCGGCCAGGAGCCCGACCCCGGCACCGGCGCCGTCGTACCGCCGATCTACCAGGTGTCGACCTACGCCCAGGACGGTGTCGGGGGCCTGCGCGCCGGCTACGAGTACAGCCGCAGCGCCAACCCCACCCGTAGCGCCCTCGAGGAGTGCCTCGCCGCGATCGAGGGCGGGTCGAGAGGCCTCGCGTTCGCCAGTGGGCTCGCCGCCGAGGACACGCTGCTCCGCACCCTCTGCACACCCGGTGACCACGTGGTCATCCCCGGCGACGCCTACGGCGGCACGTTCCGGCTCTTCGCGAAGGTCCTCGAGCGATGGGGACTGCGCTGGACCGCCGTCGCCCAGCAGGACCTCGACGAGGTCCGTCGGGCCGTCACCGACGCCACCCGCGTCATCTGGTGCGAGACGCCGACCAACCCGCTGCTCAACGTCGCCGACATCGCCGCCCTGGCCGCCGTCGCCCGCGAGGCCGGTGCGCTCCTCGTCGTGGACAACACCTTCGCGTCGCCCGCGCTGCAGCGACCGCTGGAGCTCGGCGCCGACGTCGTCGTCCACTCCACGACCAAGTACCTGGGCGGCCACAGCGACGTCGTCGGAGGCGCAGTCGTCGCCGCCGACGAGGAGCTCGGCGAGCGGCTGGCCTTCCATCAGAACGCCGTCGGCGCCGTGGCCGGCCCCTTCGACGCCTGGCTCGTGCTGCGCGGGATCAAGACCCTCGCGGTCCGCATGCAGCGGCACTGCGACAACGCCGAGGCCGTCGTCGCCATGCTTCGCGAGCATCCGGCGGTGACGGAGGTGCGCTACCCGGACACCGACGACGTCGCGCGCAAGCAGATGACGCGGTACGGCGGCATGGTGTCGTTCCGCGTGGCCGGCGGCGAGTCCCGGGCCGTCGCCCTCTGCGGGCGAACCAGGGTCTTCACACTCGCCGAGTCGCTCGGCGGTGTGGAGTCACTCATCGAGCACCCCGGCCGCATGACCCATGCCAGCGCTGCCGGCTCCCCGCTGGAGGTCCCGGGCGACCTCGTCCGCCTGTCGGTCGGCATCGAGCACGTCGACGATCTCCTCGCCGACCTCCGGGCCGCCCTGGCCGGCTGACCTCGTCTCGGGCATGGCCAGCCCGGCGCCGACCGCCAGTCCCAGGATGCCGGCGGTCAGACCGAACGCCCCGGAGTACGACGCCTCGGCGATCGCGCCCGCGGCCACCGGCCCGACCACGTTCGCGACGTCGGAGGACATGGAGTACGCCGCGAAGACCGGTCCGCCGCGACCCTCCACCACGTCACCCACGACAGCGGCCGGCGCGACGTCCAGCAGCCCCGAGCCCAGCCCGAGGATCGCCATCGACACGAGGAACCCCGGCAGCGTCGACCACAGCGCGAGCAGCACGAACGCCGAGCCCGCGATCGCGCATCCCAGGACGAGCACCGGTCGCCGGCCCACCCGGTCGGCGTACCGGCCGGCCGGTAGCAGCACCAGCCCGTTGATCCCGGCGACGCACCAGAACCCGACCCCGGTCCACACGACGTCGCGGTGCAGGACGTCGGCCACGAAGAGCGGGATCAGCGCCGCCCGCACACCCATGGACGCCCAGGCGTCGGCGAAGTTGGCGGCGAGCGCAGCCCGGTACGCCGGCATCCGCAGCGCACTGCGCAGCGATGTGCGGGCGGTCGCCGCGGCGTCGGCCCGGTCCGCGAGCGGCGTGCTGCGCAGGGCGACGAGCGCCACCGCACCGGCGACGGTCAGCGTCCCGGCGTAGAGGAAGAACGGCAGCCGGATCGAGACACTGGTGACGACGCCACCCAGACCGGGCCCGGCGATGCCCGCCGAGGAGGAAACCGCCCGACCACAGGCCGACGGCCCGGGCCCGCTGCACCGACGGGACCAGCCGCACCAGCACCGACATCGCGCTGATGGAGAACATGGCCGATCCCACCCCGCCGGCGCCGCGCAGCACGAACAGCTGCCAGTAGGACTGGGCCAGCGCCGGCCAGCGCGCTCGACACCGCGACGATGGCGATGCCGGTGGCGAGCACGAGGCGTTCGCCGAAGATGTCGATGAGCTTTCCGGCCGGGAAGGCGAAGGCGATCCGCAGGAAGGCGAACGCGCTGATGACCGCGGCGGCGGCAGCCGTCCCCACCCCGAAGTCACGGGCGAACAGCGGCAGCGCCGGGGCGACGATACCGAACCCCAGGGCGACGAAGAAGGCCACGACCGCGAGGACGCCGACTTCGCGCGGAAGGTCCGCGACCGGCGACCGTGGCACCGGGAGATCATCGCACCGCGACGGAGGAGGAAGCCGCCCCTCGGTGTCGAAGTCAGCCTGAACGGGTCTGAGTCCCGGGCCGAAACGAGTCCCGGGCCGATCGGAGGCGGGTGGACATGCGTAGGGTCGCGCAGGCGGCGGTACTCGTGGCGCTCGCCATGCCGGGCGTCGTGCTCGGCGCGCCCGGCGTCGCGCTGGCGGCCCCCGCCGCCGGCGAGCAGTCGGCGAAGCCCGAGGTGTTGCAGTCGGCGTGGTTCTGGCAGCACGCCTACCAGCAGGTGAACCCGCCCATCGGCGAGGCGCCGCCGGACGCGAGCGAGCCCTCGGGGGTGCCCGAGGGCGACCTGGCCGTCGCGCACACGTCGAACGACGGCACCTCGAGCAAGATCACGGTGGTCAGCTTCAACATCGCCGCCCTCGACAAGACCGACACGATCGCGTCGTTCGAGGTCACGCTCACCCTCGACGGCCCGCCCGCGGCGAGCTTCAACGCCTCGGACGCGCCGATCATCGCCTGCCTGCCCACCCGGCAGTGGTCACCCGCCGACGGGGGCGACTACACCGACGCCCCGCCGGTGAACTGCCTCGCCAAGGTGGAGCCCAAGGTCAAGGGCGACACCTACACCTTCGACATCACCACGCTCGCGCAGAGCTGGGTCGCCGACCAGAACCTCGGCGTCGCGTTCGTCAACGACCCGGACAACACGGCGACGCCTTTCCAGGCCGTCTTCACCGGTGCCAAGACCGTTCAGGCGAAGATGACCTACCACGGCGGCACGACCACCACGGTCACCCCGACTCCGACGGACGCGGGTACGGCGACGGCAGGCGGTGGCTCGACCGGCTCGACCGGGTCCGCGCCGTCCGGGCCCGGCCCGGCCGCCCCCGCGCCGGCGCCGGTGGACCTGCCCCCGCCGGCGGCGGACACGGCGCCCGACCAGACCTCCCAGCCTCCGGAGGTGGCGACCCAGGCGCCGGACGCCGCCACCCCGGTGGCCGCGGCCCGCCCCTCCCCGTCGGCTCCGAACGCCGCCTTCTGGGCCGGCGCTGCCGCGCTGACCCTGTTGCTGCTCACGGCCGCCGTCGTCCTCGCCGACGACCGGGTCCCCGTGCCCGGTGCGACGACGAGCCGGCTCGGCCGGGTCCTGCGCGAGCGGGAGCGCGAGCGCGCCCTGCAGCACACCGCCGACCCCACGCCGGCATTCACGCCGCGCGAAGCCTGACCCCCTGCCCCCAGCATCACCCCCCCTGCCCCCCAGCATCACGGAGACACGATGAACCGCCCAAGCACCGCCCGCCTCCTGGCGACCGTGCTCGCCGTCACGACAGTCACCGCGGGTTGCGGGCTCAAGTCCGAGGCGACCGATTCGCTCAAGTCCACCGGCGCCGCGGGGGGAGCGGCCGTCGCGAACACCGGTACCGGCGCGGGAGCCGCTGGCGTGCCCGCTCCGGCGGGCAGTGCCGCCCCCGGTAGCGGCGGGACGGTGGCCGCCGGCCCGGCCGGCAGCGGGACGACAGCCGGCAGCACGACGGGATCGAGCTCGACGACCTCCACCAGTGGCACCACCACGACCGGTGGCGGCCGTGGCGGTGGGGGCGGCGCGACGACCACGACCGGTGGGGCGTGCGGGACGCCGAGTGGCGGCGACACGACCGGCATCACGTCCTCGACGATCAACATCGGCCTGCACGCGCCGCTGACCGGCACCGGCACGCCGTTCCCGAACAGCTCGTTCCAGGCCGGCGCCGGCACGTTCTGGGAGCAGCCCGGTCACACCGTCTGCGGCCGCAAGGTCCAGGTCGAGTTCCAGGACGACACCTACACCCCCGCCGGCGCGACGCAACGTCTGCAGCCAGATGGCCAAGCGCGACTTCCTCGTCGTCGGCGGCGGCGGCACCGACCAGATCCAGGCCTGCGCGACGACGCCCGACATCCAGCGCACTCGGTGTGCCGTACCTGTCGGCGGGCGTCACCGACAACGGCCTGGACGGGCTCAGCAACTACTTCGCGGTCTCCCTGACCTACGCGCAGCAGGGCAGCCTCGTCCTCCGCAACGCGCAGAACCAGCGCATCGCCAACCCGTCGCCGTCCAGGGTCGACTCCGACAACATCGACGGCAAGAAGGCCGTCTGGGCGATCGTCACCGGCAACTCGCCGAACTTCGCCGGTGCGCGCGACGGCATGATGGCCAAGGCGCTCGACAAGGCGGGCATCCCGCTACAAGAACTACCCGGTCAACCAGACACGGCAACTACCAGGCCGAGGCGACGCAGTTCGGCCAGCAACTCGCCCTCAACGGCTTCAAGACGATCTTCGTCGACGCCGCCCCGGGCTACTTCGTCTTCATGACCGGCGGCTACTACGGCGCGAACGTCGGCGGCAGGCCACTGGGTCGGCCCCGGCGTGACCTTCACCGAGGTGACCGTCGCCCAGTACATCTGCAGCGGCAGCAAGAACCAGGTCAACGGCCACGCGTGCTTCCTCTCGCCGGCTCCCGGCCTCGACCGCGCCACGGCGGAGTTCAAGAAGGCCTACAACAACAAGTACGACGACATCGAATGGGCGCTGTGGGGCCTGTCCGAGTCGCTCTGGAAGCTGCTGAACAACGCCACGACCAACCTGACCCGGGAGAACTTCATCGCGCCACCGAGCGCGGCGAAGCTGCCGGCGGCGGCGTACCCGCCGGTCGACTATGCCGAGCACGGCGGGCACTTCGGCGGCACCGGCGCCTGGGTGCAGCGGGTCAACTGCAACAAGACCGAGCCCAACCAGAACCAGCCCGGCGCGTGGGACACCGTCGGCAACACCTACCTGTCGCTGTACTGACATGACCGGCGTCTCCGTGCTGGCTGCTCCGACACGTTCAGCGTGCAGATCCATGTTCCTCAGCCCGCTCATCACGGGCTATCGCCAAGGTGCGGCCTACGGCCTGATGGGGCTTGGTCTGGTGCTGCTGTACAAGAGCAACCGCATCTTCAACTTCGCCCAAGGTGAGTTCGCCACGGTCGCGGCGATCATCGACGTACGTCTTCTACGCCGGGACCGGCGTGCTCCCGAAGCTGCCGTTCTCCATCGCGGCGCTTCTGCGGGCTCGCTCGCGATCCGTCTCGGTCGCGCTGCTCACCGAGCGCCTCGTCATCCGGCCGATGTTCGACCGGGCGAAGGTGATCCTCGTCGTCGGCACCGTCGGCGTGGCGCTGCTGCTCATCGGCGTGGAGGGGCTGCTTCCCTTCCCAAGCACGCAGGCGCTGCCGCTCGATCAGCGACGTGTTCCGGCGCTGCGACCGCCTATCGTCGGCCGGGTTGACACGTGCCGGTGCTGGACCAGGACGTCGCGAAGCTCGTCATGCTGACGGTGCTCGCGATCGCGGCGTTCGTGTTCTTCCGCTACACGGCGACCGGCACCGCGATCCTCGCCGTCAGCCAGGACGCCACCGCGGCGCGCGTCGTCGGCATCTCGGTCGAGCGGATCTCCCTCATCACGTGGGGGATCGCCGGCCTGCTCGGCGGCATCGCCGGCATCCTGCTCGCGGTGCCACCCACCGGGTCAGTGACACCGGGCGCGTTCACCGGCACGACTCTTACCGTCGCGTTCACCGCCGCCGTGCTCGGCGGCATGACGAGCCTGCCCGGCGCGTTCGTGGGCGGCCTCTCGCTCGGGCTCTATCGAGTCGTTCGCGAACGCCGACGCGACCTTCGTCCCGGCGCTCAACAAGGTGAGCAACAGCCAGGAGCTCGCCGTGTTCATCGTGCTGCTCCTCGTGCTCCTCGTGCGGCCGCGCGGGCTCCTGGGCCGGGAGGCGTGAGTGGTCGCGGGAACCTCCACGATGGCCTCGCACGTCGGTGGCGACGCGGCGCAGCCAGCTCTCGCTGTGGCCGCCCGACTCGTCGTCGGTCTGCCGGTGGTGCTGCTGGTCCTCGTCGTACCGGCCTGAGCGACACCAACGGCCACGTCGCCGCCTACGCCTCGATCTTCGTCATCGTCGGGCTGTCGCATGAACATCCTGATCGGCTACACCGGCCAGATCTCACTGGGCCACCAGGCGTTCGTCGGGCTCGGGGCGCTCGTCGCGGCCAACGTCGTCACACACCGGCGTCGTCGCCCGCCGACCCGTTCACGTTCGCGGTTCGGCTCGTGTCCTCTGCCGCCGTCGGCGGCCGCGCGGCGCTCGTCCTCGGCGCGCGTCGCGCTGCGCATCACGCGGGCTCTACCTGGCTCTCGTCACGCTGGTGTTCGGCAGCGTCTTCGCCGACGCGGTGTTCACGCTGCCGGCGCTCAACGGCCACGACGCCGGCGTGTCGGCCTACCGGCCTCGGCCCTGGCGACCGAGTACCGCTACTACCTGTTCGCCGTCGCGATGGTGCTCGTCTGCTCTACGTCGACGTGTCGGTCCGCCGCACCAAGGTCGGGCCGCGCGTCGATGGCGCTACGGGAGAACGAGCTCGTCGCGTAGGCCTTCGGCGTGAACGTGCTCGGCTACAAGCTGCTCGGCTTCACCATCTCGGGTGCGCTGGCCGGGTCTCGCCGGCGGCTGTTCGCCTTCTGGTCGCAGCTGTTCTCCGACAAGGACTTCACTCGGCGTCGGCGGCTTCAACCTGGCGCTCACCTTCGTGGTCATGGTCGTCGTCGGCGGGCTGGGCAACGCGGGCGGGCGTCATCGCCGCCGCGGTGTTCTTCGCGCTGGTCAGCCCGTTGAGCGACGCTGCTGCCGTGGATCGCTGGGCCACACCGGCTGGGGCACGTTCTACGGCAACAACAAGTTCTACATCTCCAACGTCATCGGCGCGGCGCTGCTGCTCCAGACCATCGTCATGAACCCGGGCGGACTCGGCCAGGTGATCCGGCCGTTCACGCAGTGGTTCAAGGGGCGCCCCTTCACGCTGCACGACCCCGACGGCGACGCCGGAGTAGGCGCGATGGAGGGCGAGCAATGTCCGTGCTTGAGGTGCGCGACCTGTCGATCCGCTTCGGCGGCCTGCAGGCGCCGTCGACGGCCTCGACCTGAAGGTCAACGAGTGGGAGATCGTCGGCCTGATCGGGCCCAACGGCGCCGGCAAGACGACGGCGTTCAACTGCATCACCGGCTTCTACAAGCCCGACCCGCGGCCAGGTGCGCTACCGCGGCCGCGACGTCACGCAGCTGCCGCCGCACCGCAAGGCCGCGCTGGGGATCGGCCGGACGTTCCAGAACGTCGGCATGGTCAAGTCGGCGACGGCCCTGGAGAACCTGCATGACGGCGCAGCACGCCCGCGCCGGCTACGGCGCGCTGCACGGCCTCACCGGCGCCGCGACGGTACGCCAGCGGCGAGCGCGCAGCTCGCCGCCCAGGCCGAGGCGATCCTCGACCTGCTCGGGCTCGGCCGACATCCGCGACCGCCGCATCGGCGGCCTGCCCTACGGCACGCTGAAGCTGCTCGAGCTCGGCTGCGCCCTGGCGACCGACCCCGACCTGCTGCTGCTCGACGAGCCGTCGAGCGGGCATGGGCCCGGACGAGTCGGACGAGCTCGGCGAGCGGCTGCTGGCGCCTGCGCCGGGAGCTCGGGCTGACGATGCTGCTCATCGAGCACCACGTGCCGCTCGTCAGCGCGGTCTGCGACTACGTCTACGTGCTGAACTTCGGCCAGCTGCTCGCCGAGGGCGAGCCCGACCACGTCTCGCAGACCACCCCGAGGTGGTCGCCGCCTACCTCGGCGGCGAGGCGCCGGAGGCCCTGGAGCAGACGGTCACGGAGGACGCGGCATGAGCAGGCGGACCCGGGCACCGTTGCACGGAGGAGGACGGATGAGCGCGCTGCTCGAGGTCGAGGACCTCCGCGCCGGCTACGGCGCGCTGCCGGTGCTGCAGGGCATCTCGTTCGCGGTCGCCGAGGGCGAGACGGCCGTCATGTTCGGGCTCAACGGCGCCGGCAAGACCACCGACGGTCAACACCATCGCCGGCCTGCTGCCCGCCTGGGGCGGCGAGATCCGTTTCGACGGTGGCGTCGATCAGCGGCCTGCCGACGACCGAGATCGTCAAGCGCGGGGTCGTCGCTCTCCCCCGAGGGCCGCCGGGTGTTCCCCCAGCTGTCGGTGCGCAAGAACCTCGAGCTCGGGGTCGTGGACCAGGCGCAGCGTGCAGAAGGAGCAGATGGCGCGCGGTCTTCGGCTACTTCCCGCGGCTGGAGGAGCGCGCGGACCAGCTGGCCGGCACGCTGTCCGGCGGCGAGCAGCAGATGCTCGCGATCGGCCGCGCGCTCATGAGCAAGCCGCGGCTGCTGCTCATCGACGAGGCGTCGCTCGGGCTGTCACCCAAGCTCGCCGAGACGGTCTTCCGAGGTCGTCGACCAGATCAACGACGACGGCACCACGGTGGTCATCGTCGAGCAGAACGTCGGCGTCCTGCCCTACGCCGACCAGGCGCTGGTCATGGAGAAGGGGACGCTCACCTTCGACGGCCGCGGCGCCGAGCTCGAGGCGAGCGGCGACCTGCGGACCGCGCTCCTGGGCTAGCGGTGCCTGGGCTAGCGGTGCCTGGGCTAGCGGGGACGGCGCCCCGCCCGGCGCGGGAGCTCCTCAGCGGGTGAGCGACTCGGCCGGCTTGCACACCCGGCAGGGGCGGAGCTGCACGGGCCTCGGCGTCGCCGGTGGTCACGAGCTCCATCTCGTCGCGGCCCTGCACCAGCCGGCAGTCCTGCCGGTGGTACGCCGCGCCGCCCGCGACCACGAGACCACTCGTCCGCGCGGGCGCGGCCTGCTGCGGGTACGCCGGGGCGGGTACCCCGGACCGGGACAGGGTCGCCACCAGCTCGTCGAGCTTGGCCTCCAGGTGCGCCCGGTCGGTCCGCGCGTTGTGCACGACGAGCATGGCCGCGCCGAAGACCACCAGCGCGAGCCCGAGGATGCCGCCGGAGACGAGCCAGGGGAGCTGGGCGTTGAGGTTGGGCACGCCGTTGATCTCGCCGCCGCCGCCGGCCATGCCGTTCCAGCCGATGCCGATGACGAGCAGGCCGATCCCGACGATGACCAGCGCGAGCCCGCCGCCGAGCCCGCCCGCGCGCAGCCGCGCGAGAGAGAACCTGCGGCGGTTGTCGTTGCCGAGCGTGCCGAGCGTGCCCACGTCGTACGGCGAGGCGGCCATGAGTCTGCCTTCCGGTCGGTCCTTGGCGGACACACTTCGACACCGCCCGCCCGACTCCTGCCGCCCGACTCCTGCTGCCCGGGTCCTCTTGCCCGGAGCGGGCGAGCGGTGCCCTCAGGCCGAGGCGCGGCGACCCTTGCGGGCCCGCAGGTAGTCGCTGACGACGTACTCCCCGAGCGCGGCGGGGTCCGGGGAGAACACCCGGCCCCCGTTGCGGTGGGCGAGGGACTCGACGAACCGGACCAGCCCGGGCTCGTCGTCGAGCATGAAGACGTTGATCGTGGCGCCGCGGCGGGTGATCCGGTCGACCTCGGCCATGGTCACCGCGACGGTCTCCGGGTGCGTCGGCCAGTCGAACCACGCGTTGCCGTCGGCGAGCAGGTGCGCCGTCGGCTCGCCGTCGGTCACGAC
This sequence comes from uncultured Actinomycetota bacterium, assembly GCA_963835405.1. Taxonomy (GTDB): domain Bacteria; phylum Actinomycetota; class Actinomycetes; order JAFAQI01; family JAFAQI01; genus CAWIFV01. The sequence continues at coordinate 14,821 of CAWIFV010000011.1, read as the reverse complement.
GAGGACGACCGGCTCGGCGTCCGGGTGTCGGGCCAGGTGCCTGCCCGGCGAGCATGAGCGCGTGCTGCAGGTTGGTCCCCTGCACCATGTCCCAGCTGAGGGTCGCCAGGTCGGCGGGCTGGAGGACCCGCGCGTAGCGGGAGAACCCGATGAGCTGGACGGCGTCCTGCGGGAACTGCGTCGTCGCGAGCGTGTGCAGCGCGAGCGCGGTCGCCTTCGCCGCCCCCCAGGTGCCCCGCAGCGCCATCGAGTAGGAGAGGTCGACGAGCAGGGCGACGGCCGCACCCGAGCGCCGCTCGGTCTCCACCACCTCGAAGTCGTCCACCGACAGCCGGACCCGCGTCGGGCCGCCGCCGGTGGGTGCCGGCCGCGAGCGGGTGAGCGCGTTGCGCACCGTCCGCACGACGTCGATGGGCTGCTCGTCGCCGAACTGCCACGGGCGGGTGGCGCCGGTGGGGTCGCCCGCTGCACCCGCGTCGTGGGTGTCGTGGTCGCCGCGCCCCCGGGCCTCCAGCTTGGCGAAGACCCGCCGCAGCGCGGTCTCGCCCAGCCGGCGCAGCCCCCGCGGGGTGAGCTCCAGCTCGCCGCCCTGCCGCTGGAGGTAGCCCTGCCGTTCCAGCTCCCGCTCGATGCGCCGCAGCGCCTCCAGGTCGTCGACGGCGTTGCGGCCGAGCGCGCGCTCGAGCAGCTCCGGGTCGACGTCCTCGAGCGACGCGCCGGCGTAGTCCTGCGCCAGCGCCGCCTCCAGCTCGTCGAGGTCGGCCACCTCCTCCAGTGCCGTCGTGGCGTCGCCGAGGCCGAGCGGGTTGTCGCCGCGCATCCGCTGGCGTCCGGCCCAGTCGAGCTCCGGGCGCCGCGCCCGGAGCTGGTCGGAGAGCCGACCCATCTCCGCGGCGAGGCCGGCGTCCTGCATCGCCGCCATCATCAGCTCGGCGAGCTCCTGCTGCTGCTCGGGCGACAGGGAGTTCATCAGTCGCTGCGCCGCGGCGGCTCGGCGGGCGAGGGAGTCGACCAGCTCCTCGAGGTCCTGCGGGTCGTCGGGGAAGAACTCGCCGTAGTCCTGCATGAACTGCTGGAAGCTGCTCGGTGGTGTCCTCGCCACGCGCGTCTGCCTCGAGCATGTCGTTGAGGGCGGACATCATGTCCTTGACGCGCTGCATGGCCTGCGGGTCCGCGCCCTCGAGCGCCTGCTTCATCCCCCGGAACTGGCTGTCGAGCACCTCGCGCCGGAGCAGGTCCTGGATCTCGTCGTACGCGGACTGCGCCTGCGGCGACCGCCACCGGTAGTCGCTGAGTTCGCGGACGGCGCGGGCGGTGTCCGTGGGCAGCGACGTCCAGCTCGGCCTCGGCCAGCCGCGCGTCGTCCGACGGGTCGGGGAACAGCGTCTGCCGCTCCTCGGTCGAGCGCGCGGTCGAGCAGCTCCCGCACCTGCTCGAGGGTGCCGTCGAGCTGCCCGGCGCGGCGGGCCTGCCGCTGGCGGGCCCGCACCTGGCGGAGCAGGTCGTCGAGGCCGCGCCGGCCGTCGAGGCCGCGGCGCAGCAGGTCCTGCATCGCCTCGCCCGGCGACAGCCCGCCTCAGGACCGCTGTCACCGAGCTCGTCGAGGGCGTCCGCGGACGTCGTACGGCGGCGCGAGCGGGTCCGGCCCGCCGCGCCACCCGCCGTACCGGGCCCGGCTCACCGTGGCCCCCGACCGGCCGTCATCAGCGCGAGCCGTAGATGACGCGGTCGTCGACCGTCTCCTTGGACAGCCGGCGCAGCAGGTACAGGCCCTCCAGGGCGAACTCGACCGCCGGCCGCGGCCAGCCCGGGGCTGTCCACGTCGTCGATGCCGGCCGCGCTCAGCAGCCGGGCGAGTCCGTCGACCTCGCCCGATCGCGGCGAGCAGGTCGGTCGCCGGCACCAGCTCGCCGGTCTCGACGACCCCGCCGTCCTCGAACGTCGCCAGGACGCCGCTCAGGTCGGCGCCGCCCAGCCGGTGCCGGAACGTGTCGGCGACGGCGCGGCGCAGCAGGTGCTCGAGGATCTCGGCCTCGCGGCCCTCCTCGGTCGCCTCGAACTCGACCTTGCCCTGCACCGCGGGCACGATCGCCGGCAGGTCGGACGACCCGGGCGACCGCGACGTCCTCGCCGGTGAGGGCGGCGCGCCGGACCGCCGAGGCGGCGACGGTCTCGGCCGCGGCGACGGCGAACCGGGCGGACACGCCCGACCGCTGGTCCACCGCCGGCGACTCCCGCACGTGCCGGGCGAACCGCGCGACGATCTCGATGAGGTGGTCGGGCAGCGCCGCCGACACGGCCTCGACGCCCCAGGCGAGCATCGCCTCCTGGCGGATCAGCCGCAGCTCGTCGTCCAGCGAGATCGGGTAGTGGGTCCGGACCTCGGCGCCGAAGCGGTCCTTCAGCGGCGTGATGATCCGGCCGCGGTTGGTGTAGTCCTCCGGGTTGGCCGACGCCACGAGCAGCAGGTCGAGCGGCAGCCGCAGCGTGTAGCCGCGGACCTGGACGTCGCGCTCCTCGAGGACGTTGAGCAGCGCCACCTGGATCCGCTCGGCCAGGTCGGGCAGCTCGTTGACCGCGACGATGCCGCGGTTGGTCCGCGGCACCAGCCCGTAGTGGACCGTCTCCGGGTCGCCGAGCACCCGCCCCTCCGCCACCTTGATCGGGTCGACGTCGCCGATGAGGTCGCCGACGGAGACGTCGGGGTGGCGAGCTTCTCGGCGTACCGGTCGTCGCGGTTCTTCCATGCGACCGGCGTGGTCGTCGCCGCGCTCGGCGACGCAGCCGGCGGCAGCGCACGCAGACCGGGTCGTAGGGATGGTCGTTGATCTCGCAGCCGGCGACGACGGGTGTCCACTCGTCGAGCAGCTGGACGAGGGTGCGGATCAGGCGGGTCTTGCCCTGCCCGCGCTCGCCGAGCAGGACGAGGTCGTGGCCGGCGAGCAGGGCCCGCTCGACCTGGGGCAGCACGGTCTCGTCGAAGCCGACGATGCCGGGGAAGCGCTCACGCGCCGGCGCGCATCCGGGCGAGCAGGTTCTCGCGGAGCTCGGCCTTGACCGAGCGGTGCTGGTGGCCGCCGCCGCGCAGCGTCGCCGAGCGTGGTCGGCTCCGGTGCGGCGACGGCGGGGTCAGGGCTCATGACGTCCACCGTACGTCCGCGGTGCGGCCGCGCGCCGATCGCTCGCCGGCGGCAGGCAGGATGGGGCGGATGGCGAGGTTCGGGATGCGGGCTGGTCGGCGGCGCCGACCTCGCTCCGGGCGGCGGAGGAGGCGGCGGCAGCGGCGACGTCGCCGCCGCTGGCTGGGCGCGGCGTCCCGACCTCGCCTTCGTGTTCGTCTGCGGGCCGCGACCCCGACCGGCGTGGCCGACGGCGGGCGAGCGGGCCGCGCAGCCGGACCGGCGCCGGCCGCCGTGCATCGGCTGCAGCGCGCCGGGGCGTGCTCGCGCGCCGGGCCGGGCCGTCGGAGGCGCAGACCGCGGTCGCCGTCTGGGCCGCCGTGCTGCCCGGACGTGCGACGTGCGCACCTTCCACCTCGAGGTGATGCCCGCCGACGGCGGCATGGCGGTGGTGGGGCTGCCGGAGCGACGCGACGACGACGACGGTGGCCGTGCTGCTCGCCGATCCCTGGTCGTTCCCGGTCGACGGCTTCGTCGAGCGGTCCAACGACGCGCTGCCCGGCGCTGCCGTTCGTCGGCGGCCTCGCCGCGGGCTGGGGCGGGCGCGGCGCGACCCGGCTGTTCCTCGACGGCGACGTCGCTCGACCGGGGCGCGGTGGGGGTGCTGCTCGGCGGCCCGGTCGGTGCACGCGCGCTGGTCAGCCAGGGCTGCCGCCCGGTCGGTCCGACCATGACGGTCACCGCGGCCGACGGCAACGTCGCTCCTCGAGCTCGCCGGCACCCCGGCGCTCGACGAAGCTCGAGGAGATCCTCGTCGGCCTCGACGCCGGAGGACCAGGCGCTCGCGTCGGCGGGGCTGCAGCTCGGCGTGGCCATGGACGAGTACGCCGACGAGCACGGCATCGGCGACTTCCTCGTCCGCGGCGTCGCCGGCGCCGACGACGCCCGCCGCGGCCTCGTCGTCGGCGACCTGGTCGAGGTGGGCCGCACGGTTCGCTTCCAGCTTCGCGACGCGGTGACGGCCGACGCCGACCTGCGCGCGTCGCTGCAGCCGGATGCGTCGCGCCGAAGCGCTCGACGCGGTCGAGGGCGTGCTGCTGTTCTCGTGCAACGGGCGCGGCGCGCACCTGTTCGTCGTCCGCAGACCACGACGTGACGGTGGTGAGCGAGGAGCTCGCCGTCGACCACGTCGCCGGGTTCTTCGCCGCCGGCGAGATCGGCCCGGTCGGCGGGCGCAACCACGTCCACGGCCTCAGCGCCTCCGTCCTGGCCTTCGGCTCGGGGTCGGTGGCCGACCGCGGCACCCGGCGCCGGGGCGGCGGCGTCGATGGCATCCTGAGCCCGTGACCGACGGCGTCGACACCCGCGCGGTGACGCGTGCCGACGTCGAGGAGGCGCGCGCCCTGCTGGCCGACGTCGCCCGGGTGACGCCCGTCGAGGAGTCCCGCCCGCTCGTCCGAGCGGGTCGGTGGCCCGGTGTGGCTGAAGTGCGAGAACCTGCAGCGCACCGGGCTCGTTCAAGATCCGCGGCGCCTACGTGCGGATCGCCCGGCTGACCGACGCCGAGCGGGCCGGCGGCGTCGTCGCGGCCAGCGCCGGCAACCACGCGCAGGGGGTGGCGCTCGCCGCGCCGGCTGCTGGACGCGCAGGCCGACGGTGTTCATGCCGGAGGGCGCGCCGCTGCCGAAGGTGGCCGCGACCCGAGGCCTACGGCGCGCACGGTCCGCTTCGCCGGGGCGACCGTCGACGAGGCGCTGCGCGGCCGCGACCGAGTTCGCCGCGCGACCGGCGCCGTGGTCATCCACCCGTTCGACCACCCCGACATCGTCGCCGGGCAGGGCACCATCGGGCTCGAGATCCTCGAGCAGTGCCCGGACGTGCGCACCGTCGTCGTCAGCGTCGGCGGCGGCGGCCTCGTCAGCGGCATCGCCGCAGCGGTCAAGGCGGACCGGCCGGACGTCCGGCTGGTCGGCGTGCAGGCCGCCGGCGCGGCCGCCTTCCCGGCCTCGCTGGCGGCCGGGCATCCGCTGCAAGCTCGACTCGATGGCCACGATCGCCGACGGCATCGCGGTCGGGCGCCCGGGCGAGCTCACCTTCCGGCATGGTGCGCGACCTCGTCGACGACATCGTCACCGTGTCCGAGGAGTCGCTCTCCCAGGCGCTGCTGCTCTGCCTCGAGCGGGCGAAGCTCGTGGTCGAGCCGGCCGGCGCGGCGGCGGTCGCGGCGCTGATGGACGCACCCGGCGCCGTTCGAGCCGCCGGTGGTCGCGGTGCTCTCCGGCGGCAACATCGACCCGGTGCTGCTGCTGCGGGTGCTGCGGCACGGCATGGCCGCGGCCGGCCGCTACCTGTCGTTCCGGTGCGGATCCCGGACCGGCCGGGCGAGCTGGCCCGGCTGCTCGGCGAGCTCGCCGACGTCGGGGCGAACGTGCTCGACGTCGAGCACGTCCGCACCGGCCCGAAGCTGCACCTCGACGAGGTCGAGGTGGCGCTGCAGCTCGAGACACGTGGCGCCGAGCACTGCGACGCGGTGCTCAGCCGGCTGCGTGCCGCCGGCTATCCCCTCAGCTTCCACTGAGCTTCCACTGACCCCTTGCCACCGCCCACCGGTGAATCACTGCTGGGGTGTGGTCTCGCACGGATGAATCATCACTGGGCTATAGCAACAGCGGTGATTCACCGGTGGGGCGGGGGCGGTCTCGCACGGATGAATCACCAGTGGGCTATAGCAACAGCGGTGATTCACCGGTGGGCGGTGCGGTCTCGCACGGATGAATCACCAGTGGGCTATAGCAACAGCGGTGATTCACCGGTGGGGCGCTCACCGGTGGGGCGGCTCAACCGGTGGGGCGCTCACCGGTGGGGCGGCTCAACCGGTGGGGCGCTCACCGGTGGGGCGGCTCAACCGGTGTAGGCCTCGGCCCGCACCAGCTCGACGGTGATCTCCCGCCCGGTGGGCGCCTCGTACGTCGCCGACTCGCCGGGCTTGCGGCCGGTGAGCGCCTGGCCGAGCGGTGACTGCGCCGAGTAGACGGTGATGTCGCTGTGCGCCGCCTCCTCGCGCGAGCCGATGAGGAACTCCTCCTCGTCGCCCTCGGCGAAGCGCACGGTGACGATCATGCCCGGGCCGGCGACACCCTCCTGCGCGGCGGGCGGCTCGCCCACCTTGGCATCGCGCAGCAGCTGGGTGAGCTGTCGGATCCGCGCCTCCATCTTCCCCTGCTCCTCCTTGGCGGCGTGGTAGCCGCCGTTCTCCCGGAGGTCCCCCTCGGCGCGGGCGGCGCCGATACGGGCGGAGATCTCGGTGCGGGCAGGGCCGGAGAGGTGCTCGAGCTCGGCCTTGAGCCGGTCGTATGCCTCCTGGGTGAGCCACGTGACGTTGGCGTCGGTCGCTTCGGTCATGCGTCGAGGTTACCTGCGCTCGCGGCCCGGGTGCCCGCCGTGGAGAATCGCTGCGTGCCCCAGGAGACGCTCCGGCTGCTCGCCGTCCACGCGCATCCCGACGACGAGGCGAGCAAAGGCTCGGCGACCGTCGCTCGCTACGTGCGTGAGGGCGTCGAGGTGCTGATCGCGACGTGCACGGGCGGGGAGCGGGGCTCGATCCTCAATCCCTCCATGGACCGGCCGGACGTGATCGCGAACCTCGCCGGCATCCGGCACCAGGAGATGGAGCGCGCCATCGCCGTGCTCGGGACGCACCACGCGTGGCTGGGTTTCGTCGACTCCGGCCTCCCCGAGGGTGACCCGCTCCCGCCGCTGCCGGACGGCTGCTTCGCGCTGGAGCCGCTGGAGCTCGCCGCCGAGCCCCTCGTGCGGCTGGTCCGGACCTTCCGCCCGCACGTCATCACGACGTACGACGAGAACGGTGGCTATCCGCACCCGGACCACATCATGTGCCACAAGGTGAGCGTCGAGGCGTTCGAGGCGGCGCCCGACCCGGAGCGCTATCCCGGCACCGGCGAGCCGTGGCAACCCCTGAAGCTCTACTACCACGTGACCTTCCACCGGCCGCGGTTCCAGGCGCTGCACGACGCGATGCTGGAGATCGGCCTGGAGTCGCCCTACGCGGAGCGGCTGGAGAAGTGGGAGGAGAACGAGGACCACTTCAAGCGGGTGACGACCCGGGTGCCCTGCGCGGAGCACTTCGAGATCCGGGATCGCGCGCTGCTGGCGCACGAGACGCAGGTCGACCCGGGGTCGTTCTGGTTCGCCTGCCCGCTCGAGCTGCAGCAGAAGGCGTGGCCCACCGAGGACTACGAGCTCGCCCGCAGCCTCGTGGACACCGAGTTTCCGGAGGACGACCTCTTCGCCGGGATCGAGCGGCCGGCATGACCGTGCTCGCCGACGGGGGCATCAGCGGCGGCGCGGTCGGCTTCGTCGTCGTGGTGGCGCTGGTGATCGGTGCCGTCTTCCTCTTCCGGTCGATGTTGCGGCACCTGCGCAAGGTGCCGCCGACGTTCGAGGAGCCACCGCCCGGCGCCCCGCCCGCTCCCGACAACGCCGCTCCCCACGACCCGGCCCGGGACAAGCGCGGCGCCGCCGGAGCCGACCGGCCCGCGCCCGGTCAGTCGTCGGAGGACTGACGGCGGAGCTTCTTGACGTCGCCGCGCCGGCGCTTGTCCGCCAGCCGGCGTTCGCGGCTGGCCGCGGTCGGCCGGGTACGACGTCGCGGCGCCGCGGGCGGTGCGACCGCGTCGCGCAGCAGCTCGGCCATGCGGGCGAGGGCGGCCTCCCGGTTGCGCAGCTGGGACCGGTGCTCGCTGGCCGCGACGGTCACCCGGCCGTCGACCAGCCGGTCACCCAGCCGCCGCCGCGCCCGGTCGCGCAGGACCGGCGGGAAGGCGGTCGAGTTCTCGACGTCGACGCTGAGCTCGACCCGGCTGTCGCTGGTGTTGACCGACTGGCCGCCGGGTCCACCCGAGCGGGAGAAGCGCCAGTGCAGCTCGTGCGGGGGGACCACGAGCCGGCTCGTCACGACCAGCGGTTTCAGCGCGGCCGTCCGGCGGAGAAGGCCACCTGCTGCACCCAGCTGCCCCGGTCCTCGAACGGTTCCTGCGCGGACGGTCCCACGACGCCGGTGAGTGTCTCGATGTGGCTGATGCCGTGCGGCCGCCGCCAGCGCCGCATCGCGCCGTACCGCTTGTGCAGCGAGCGGACGGCGGCGGCCAGTGCGTTCCGCAGCACCGCGTCCGGGTGCCGCCGGCCGGTGACGACGGTCGGCGCCGGCAGGCCGGACCAGCCGGGCCGCAGGACCCGCATCGCGAGGTTGTCCAGCGGGGTGGCGTCGTACTGGTGGCTCTCGTGCGACAGCGTGTTCAGCCGGGCCAGGACGTCGTCGGGCAGGTCGCCGAACAGCCGGTGCAGCACGCGGTTGCGGACGGCGACGAACAGCGTGGCGGCCGGCCCGTCGGTGACGTCCCCGGCCGGGGTCCCCGCCGGTGACGGACCCGCCGGGGTCGCCGGGGGCGTAGGCGCGGCCGTCCCAGTGCGCGAGCAGGCGCAGGGCGCGCCGCTGCGCGCGGCTGAGCCCGGCCTCGTCGCGCAGCGCCAGCAGCGGCGGCAGGTACCCGGCGGCGCGGTGGTCGTCCTCGCCCGCGTGGGTGTCGATCCGCATGAGGTCAGGCAACCGCAGCCGGTGCCCGTGCCGGAGCAGCCGTTTGATGACGAGCACCCGCTGCAACGGGCCGCCGGGACGGCTGTTGCTCCCGGACAGGTCGCCGTCGACCCAGCCGCGGGCCGGCTTGGTGTTCCAGTTGGCGACGAAGCCCGGCGCGGGGTCGACGACGTGCGGCATCCGGCCGAACCGGAGCAGCCCGCGGCTGTCCTGCCCGCCGCGCCCGTCGAGGGGGAAGCGCTGGTCGACCCCGGCCGCCCGGCGCGGGTAGCGCCCCGGGTGCCAGTAGCCGATGTGGCCGTAGCGGTCGGCGGCGACGATGTTCTCGTTCCACGTCACCTGCCGGACCCCGGCCGCGACGTCGTCCAGCGAGCGGGCGCGGTCCCACCGCAGGATGCCCTCGACGGTGTCCACCTCGTGCTTCCACATCGCGTAGTCGACGGTGCGGGCCCGGGTGCCGTCGTCGGTGGTGGCGACGACCGGTCCGTGCACCGTCCGGCAGATCCGGTAGTCCTTCGAGAACGACGGCGGGCCGGCGGGGACGCCGTCGGCTGCGGCGCGGTAGCGGATCGTCTCGGTGCGGCAGGACTCGTCCTGCCACCGGCCGTCGTGCAGGTACTGCGGCGGGCCGCCGGCGGCCGGGTTGGGCCGGGTCGTCTCGATATAGCTGTCGATCGTCTTCGAGTAGCCGGTCGTCAGGCCCCACGCCACGTCGGCGTTGTGGCCGATGCCGACGGTGGGGATGCCGGGAACGCCGACGCCGCGGGCGTCGTACCCGCCGCCGTGGACCTCGAGCTCCCACAGCAGGGACGGATAGGAGTAGTCCAGCTGCGGGTTGGAGACGAGCATCGCGTGCCCGGAGGCGGTACGACGGCCGCTGACGGCGTAGGCGAACGAGCCGCCGTGCAGGCCCCGCCGCCATGCCTCGACGTGCGCGACGGCGGAGCGGATGTCGGCGGCGTCCGCGCCGGCGCCCGGGCGGACAGGGTCGACAGGGCGTCAGAGCGGGGGTCGGGGGCGGTGGCGCGTCCCCGGTGCCGGGCCCGGTCGCGAGGGCGAGCGGGACGTGCCGGGCGTAGCGCACCGCGGCGCGGTAGGCCCGTCGCCGGTCGGCGACCGACCGGTCGCCGGCGGGCAGGTTGGAGAACCGGCGCCCCACGGCGGTAGTCACCGCCCCCGGGTCGGTGGCGGGGAAGAGGGCGTCGAACGCCCGGCGGCCCTTCCTGCCGCCGAGCGTGTCCTGCAGCTCGCGCAGGCTGGCGACGTTCGCCATCTCCTCGCCGCCCTGCGCGGCGACGGTGCGCGTGATGTAGACGCCGGCGGCCAGCGTGTCCTCCACCGTCCAGTCGGCGGGCGTGGTGGAGAGCACCTGGTACTCCGCGGGAAGCAGCGACGGGTCGGCCCGCACCTCCTCGATGCGGGCCTCGACACCGGCTGCGTAGCCGCGGATCGCGGCCTGCCCGGCGGGCGAGAGCCGCGCCAGCATGCGCGTCGTACTCGGCGTCGGTGTAGGTGATCGTCCGTTCCTGCAGGTCGTCGGGCACGCTCGACGGGCCGGTCAGCTCGGCCAGGGTCCCGCGCGCCACCCGCCGGACCGCGTCGGTCTCGAACAGCCGGTCGACGGCGGCGGCGTACCCGGCGCCGAACCAGACGTCGTAGCCGCTGTCGCCGTAGACGAGCGGCACGCCGTGCCCGTCGCGATAGATGCGCACGCCGGCTCTCGGCGTGGCCGGCGTGCCGGACGGCTGGCGGAAGGTGGCCGGCTTGCTGTGGGACGACCAGTACATTTCGCGCTGGTCGTCGACGTGCGGGCCGAAGTCGGCGGGGTCGCCGTCGGCCTCGTACGCCGCCTGCTCGTCGCTGGTGAAGTCGGCGTTCTCGCCGGGCGGGAGGACGGTCCTGGCATGCAGGTGCTGCGCGGGTGGGCGGTCCGCGCCCACCGCCGGCGACGGCGGCGCACCGACCACCGTGACGACCAGGGCGGCGAGGAGTGCCGGGAGCAGGAGGCGGAGGCGCACGCGCATGCGGAAAGGGTGTCATCCCCGGCCGCGCCATCCCGGCCCGGCTCGCGCCCTCCGCGCTGCCCGGATAGCGTGGATTCATGGCCTCTCGACGCTCGGTGCGCTCGCTCGTGCGCGCGGTTCGCGCCGGTTCCGCCCGCGGCCGGCGCGCAGCCGCCGCGCAAGGAGGTGGCCGAGCAGCGCAAGCGTGGCGCCTGCCGGGTCTGCTACAGCGAGCGTGTTCGTCGGCAGCGGGTGAAGAACCTCAACTTCGACCGCGAGCTCAAGGTGCGCATCTGCCGGGACTGCGGGCACGTCGGGATCCCCGGCAACAAGCACGACTACACGCAGACCCAGAGCACGAACGAGCTCGGGCTCGCGCCGCGAGTGGGCACCGAGGAGGTCCCTGGCCGGGAGTTCGGCATGGCCCGGCTGGCGCTGGCCGTCCTGGGTCGGCGCGGACGTCTCCGTGCTGGTCTACGGCGCCGGTCGCAGCGTCGACAACATGCACATCCAGCGGCTGAAGCGGGTCAAGCGGGTTGCCATCGGTGACATCTTCAAGGCCCGGGACGACGCGGACTTCGTCGACACCAGCAAGCCTGCAGCGGAGACGTTCGACGTCGTCATCGCGTGCGAGGTGATCGAGCATTTCGTGAACCCACATCAGGAGTTCGACCGGCTGCTCTCCTACGTCCGCGACGACGGACTGCTCGTGTGCTCGACGAACCTGTACAACGGGGGCGACCTCGACAAGCAGGTCTACATCTACGGTCGCGGCCACGTCTCCTACTACACGCCGAAGGCGTTGCGCATCCTGGCCGAGGCGCGTGGCTTCCACATCGACTTCCGGGTGCCGCGGGCAGCGGCGGCAGGCGTAGGGCGGCGCAAGCGCTATGTCATCCTCAGCCGTTCGGCGGACGTGATGGACCGCGTCGTCGACTATTTCGGCCGCAACCAGTACGCACCCTCCGAGCGGCCGCCCGGCGACGCCAGGGCCGACTGCGCGTCGATGGCGTCGACGTCCGCCGACTGACAGCGAGCCACCCAAACCGACCGAGTCCCGGGAGGTCAGAGGCGTCGAGAAGCCTCGCGGGCTGCGAAATCTTCCATGGCCTTCGGCGGGCCGGGTGCGGCGAACAGGTAACCCTGGGCGTGGTCGCAGTCGAGGTCGCGGAGGATCTCGCGCTGACCGGCGGTCTCGACTCCTTCGGCGATGACGGTCAGGTGGAGCCCGTGCGCCAGACCGATGATGGCGGCGGTGATGGCTCGCTCCCGGCTGATCGTGCTTCGAGGTCGTCGACGAACAGCTTGTCGATCTTGATGAAGTCGAGGGGGAACTGCCGCAGGTAACCAAGTGAGGAGAAGCCGGTGCCGAAGTCGTCCAGCCCGATGCAGACGCCAGCGACCGCGAAGCGCCCGCAGCCCGGACATGGCCGAGTTCGACGCCTCCATGAGAACTCAGTTCGGTCACTTCGATCTGGAAGGTGGGAGAGGAGGCACGTCGTGCACGTCTAGCAGGTCCGATGACCGCCTGGTGGAACGCGACGTCGGCGAGGTGACGCGCCGTAGCGATGATCGCGACAACCTTCGAACTCCGTGTCGGTCAGCAGCCGGGGGCGCCAGATGGCGGACTGGCGCCGGCCGCGACGTCCTCGAGCACACAACTTCGTCGATCGCGATCAGGAGCCCGGACTCCTCGGCCACCTCGAGGAACGACTCCGGTGCCAGTAGGCCCTCCAGTCAGGGTACACGGATCCGGACGAGCGCCTCGGCACTGACCCGGCGGCCGGACCGCAGGCCGACGATCGGCTGGTAGTCGACCTCGATGCGCCCTTCGTCGAACGGCACGGCGCACCATGCGCTCGGTGACCAAAACGGCCGACCGCCTTCGTCCGGGGCGGCTTCGTCGAAGACCTCGGCACGATCCCGACCCCGGTCCTTGGCCCGGTACAGCGCGAGGTCGGCCTCGTGGAGCAGGTCCTCGGCGCCGCGCCTGCGGGTCAGCGCAGCTGGCGATGCCCACGCTGACCGTGCACTCGAACTCCTCGGGCACCGATCCGGAACGGCTCCCGACCCGGCCACGATGATCCGGTGGGCCAGCTCGAGTGCGGCCGACTCGTCGGCCATCCCTTCGACCCACGATGACGAACTCGTCACCGCCGAGTCGGGCCAACGTGTCAGCGGGGCGCAGGTAGTGGGTGAGTCGGGCCGCCATGGACAGCAGCATCCCGTCACCGACCCGGTGGCCGAGGGAGTCGTTGATGATCTTGAACCGGTCGAGGTCGAGGTAGAGCACCGCCAGCACACCGGGTGTTCGGTCAAGCCGGACGAGTACCTGGCGGAGTCGGTCCATCAGCACGCTGCGGTTCGCGACCCCGGTCAGCGGATCGGTGGGCCGCCGAAGTATGCTCCCCCGGCCACGGTGCGCTTCCTGCCGCTCAGTGATGTCCCGGATCGTCGAACACCCACCAACAAGGTACTCGTCGACGAGTACCCTCACGCGTGGTGGCTTCGGTCCAGCGCCTGACCCGTCCCGACAGCGGAATCGGGAAGCTGGTGAGTCCCCTGCTTGTCGGTCGCGCACCTCGAACCCCGGCTTGGTCCGCCGCGAGGCAATGTCATCGGGATGGACGAAGTCGTACTTCCGAGCTTCCTACGAGCTTGACCCGGCTCCCAGCCGAACAGAGGTCTGACTCAGCGGCCGACACGTAGCGGTAGACGCCGTCGACGTCGCTGACGGTGATGAGGTCGGCGGAGGTCGCCACCAACGTCCCGGTAGTCGACCGGGAACGATCCGCAGGGCCCGTGATAGGCGAACTCACTTCGGCACCGGCCGGGTACCACGCCGGACAAAACACGTGCCATGGCTTCGCCGCCTTACGAGCAGGGTCACGGGGCGCGCGGGGAGGCACGAGGTCCGGACAGACCCACGCTCGCTGGAGGAGGACCAGTCTCGCACGAAATCGACACGAAGAGACAGGCACAGCGTGACGCCGCCGAGATGGGCGTAACGTGCCCTTTTCGGGCCTCGGGCGAGGAGATCCGGCCGGCCAGATGAACAGACTTGCGGGTTCCGCCAGCCCCTACCTGCTTCAGCACGAGGACAACCCGGTCGACTGGTTTCCGTGGGGCGACGAGGCGTTCGCGGAGGCGCGCGCCGCGACATGCCGATTCTCCTCTCCGTCGGCTACTCCACCTGCCACTGGTGCCACGTGATGGCGCACGAGTCGTTCGAGGACGAAACGGTCGCCGCGCTGCTCAACGAGCACTTCGTGCGTCAAGGTCGACCGGGAGGAGCGGCCGGACGTCGACGCGTCTACATGATGCCGACGCAGGCGATCACCGGGCAGGGCGGCTGGCCGATACCTGTGGCTCACCCCGGCCGCGAGCCGTTCTTCTGCGGCACCTACTTCCCGCCGGCGGCCGCGGGGGCGCCGGCGTTCCTGCGAGTGTGCACGGCGATCGCCGAGGCCTGGAGCGGAACGCGAGGGGAATGGAGGCGGGCGGCCACTCGCCGCGGCGGCTCGCCGAGCGTGCGGCGCCCCCGGCCGCGGGCCCCTCGACGCCGGCGCGTGGACGCGCCGTCGCGCGGCTCGGCGCAGCTTCGACGCCGCCCCACGGCGGCTTCGGCGATGCGCCGAAGTTCCCGCCGCCGATGGTGCTGGAGTTCCTGCTGCGCCACTACGCGCGCACCGGCGACGCGCGCGCGCTGAGAGATGGTCGGTCGGCACCTGCGAGGCGATGGCCCGCGGCGGTATCTACGACCAGCTGGCCGGCGGCTTCGCCCGCTACTCCGTCGACGCCCGGTGGGTCGTGCCGCACTTCGAGAAGATGCTCTACGACAACGCCCAGCTGCGCGGGTCTACCTGCACCTGTGGCGGGCGACCACTCGCCGCTCGGCCGAGCGGATCGCGCGCGAGACGGCGACTGCATGATCCGGGACCTCGTACCGGAGGGCGGGTTCGCCGTCCGCGCTCGATGCCGACAGCGAAGGGTGAGGAGGGCCGGTTCCTACGTATGGACCCAGGACGAGGTCGGGCCGGCGGCGGCGCGGATCTTCGCCGTCACCGCCGCGGGCACCTTCGAGG
>CAWIFV010000010.1:0-217742 GCA_963835405.1 uncultured Actinomycetota bacterium | reverse complement strand
GTGTCGTCGGTGATGCCGGGCCCGACCGGGCCGCTCGCGGTGGTGGTGTTGCCGGTGCGCGTCGTCGTCGCGCCGGACCCCGTCGTCGCCCCGGACGACGTGGTGCCCGCCGTCGTCGCCGGGCCGGTGTACGTCGTCGCACCGGCGGCCGCGCCGGGTGCGCTCCCGGTGCTCGACGTGGTGCCCGGCACGCTCAGGCCACCGTCGGCACCGTCGGCACCGGCGGTGGCGCCGGCCGACGGCACCACCTGGCCGTCCGGCGCCAACACCGCTCCCGGCTGCTGCGCCGTCGTCTGCACCGTGCTGCCGCACGCTGCCGCGAGCAGCCCCGCCACGGCCAGCGTGGCGAGACGGGCGCGGCTCCGGTTACCGGTCACGACGAGTCTCCCGCTCAGTCCGGGTAATACGGCGGGCCCTTGTACTTCAGGCACTTGCACGACTGGAGGTACTCGGCGGTGCGCACCATGTCCGCCCCGTCATGGCGGTTCGGACCCAGCTTGGTGCCGTAGACATAGGCACTCGCAAAGCTGGTACCGAGCGCCTCTGCGCCCCGGACGAAGGAATCCGCGGTGATCGACTCCCGCAACGAGTTCACGACCTGCTGAATGAAGAAGACCATGTCGCACGCCTGCGATGCCAGGCTCTCGTCGGTCGAGTTGCTGCTGCTGATGGGAAAGCCCGCATCAGCCATGATCTTGAAGCACTTCTCCCTGGCCTTGTTCAGGTGCCACCCCTCGTCGTACTTCTTGTCGTCGTCGGTCGACAGGATGGCGATCGCGTGGTCCATCTGGTCGGCCGGAAGCACGCTGTTGCCCGGCAGGTTGTACGCGTTCTGCCCGTAGCGCGGGTAGTAGTTCTGGGACTTGGCCTGGTTCATCCATTCGAGGGTCAGCCCGCCGCCGGCCCACACACCCGCCGGCCCGTCCTGGATGATCACGTGGTCGATGCCGGCGGCGCGGAACTTCGTCACCGCGCTGCTGACCGCCGCCGTCATGTCCCCGATCGCACCCAACTGCTGGGGAACCGAGATGTAGACCGGGTCGAGCGTCGGCTTGATCCCTTGTCGGGTCAGCGCCGGTAGATAGCCGTGCTGCATAGCGAACTTGTAGTTGGGGTCGTCCCAGGTGACCAGGCCGAGCTTTCCACGGAAGTAGCCGGCCTTCGCGAGGCCGCCGACGGTGACGCCACCCATCCGGTCCAGCCGGATCGAGTTGGGGTCGAGGAAGTGTGGGAACCGTTCGAACGTCGACTTGATGCCGTCTCCGGACACGAGGGACACGCCGCCCGCCTTCTCGGCACACGTACGAATCGTGTCGCTGCGGAAGGCGTACATCGCGAACACCTTGTTGTCCTGCGTCCACTTCGCGCACGCCGCCTGGTCCTGGGAGGACTTGTCCTGCGAGACGCTGAAGTCGAAGTAGACGGGTTCGAGTTGTCGCCCGGCGAACCCGCCATGACTGTTGGCGTAGTGGATGACGGAGTTGTAATAGTCGCGACCGTCGTAGCTCTGCGCGGCTCCGGCTGCACCGATCGCTCGGTTCCCGGCGGCAGCATCGGAACTGTAGGCCAGCCCGACGTAGACCTTCTCGTCGGTGATCCCGGGGCCGACCGGACCACCAACGGTCGTCGTCGCGCTTCCGCCACCGGTCCGAGTCGTCGTCGCGCCGGACCCCGCCGTAGTGCCGGCAGTCCCGGGGCCGGTGTACGTCGTCGCACCGGCGGCCGCGCCGGGTGCGCTCCCGGTGCTCGACGTGGTGCCGGGGACGCTCAGGCCGGCGTCGGCACCGGCGGTGGCGCCGGCTGACGGCACCACCTGGCCATCCGGCGCCAACACCGCGCCCGGCTGCTGCGCCGTCGTCTGCACCGTGCTGCCGCACGCTGCCGCGAGCAGCCCCGCCACGGCCAGCGTGGCGAGACGGGCGCGGCTCCGGTTCCGGGTCACGATGACTCTTCCCTCAACCTGGGTAGTACGGGGCGCCGCTGTACTTCAGACACTTGCAGGACTGGAAGTACTCGGCCTTCCGCACGGCCGCGGATCCGTCGTGCAGGCCCGGACCGAACTCGGTGCCGTAGACGTACGCGCTCGGGAAATCCCGGCCCAGCGTCTCGACCGTCTGCACGAATCCGTCCGAGGTCAGGCTGCTCGCCCTGTTCATCACCATCTGGGTGAAGAAGACGATGTCACAGACCTGCGCCGCGATGCCCTCGTCGTTCTCGTTGCTCGACCGCACCGGATAGCCGGCATCTGCCATGATCTTGAAGCACTTCTTCCGGGTCTTGTTGGTGTGCCAACCCTGGTCGTACTTCGCGTCGTTGTCCGAGTCCATGACCGCGATCGCCCTGTCCATCTGGTCGGCGGGCAGGACATCCCAGCCCGGCGAGTTCAGCGCGTTCTGCCCGTAGCGCGGGTAGTAGCGCTGCGACTTCGCCTGGTTCATCCACTCGAAGGTCAGCCCGGTGCCGGACCATACGCCGGCCGGCCCGTCCTGGATGATCACGTGGTCGATGCCCTCGGACCGGAATTTCGTGATCGCACTGCTCACCGCCGCCGACATGTCACCGAGCGCGCCGACCTGCTGCGGCACCGCGATGAACACCTTGTCCTTCAGGGCGACGTGGTTGGCCCGAAGCGCCGGGACGTAACCGTTCTCGTAGGCGCTCTTGTACGACGGCGCATCCCAGGTGACGAAGCCGAGCGTGCCGCTGAAGTACTTGGCGTGTGCCAGACCGTTGACCGTCACCGATCCGAGCCGGTCGAGCCGCATGCAGTACGGGTCGACGAAGTGAGGAAATCGCTGGAACGTCGCCGCGGTGGTGTCGCAGCCGACGAGTGAGACCGCTCCCGCCTTCTCCGCGCACGCTCGCAAGACGTCGTCGGCGAGGCCGACGACGAAGACCTTGTTGTCCTGTGTGTAGCGCGCGCACGCGGCCTGGTCCTGGGTGCTCTGGTCGTCGGTGAGGCTGTAGTCGTAGTAGATCGGCTCCAGCTTCCGTCCGGCGAAGCCGCCGTGACTGTTGGCGTAGCGGATCGCCGTGTTGATCACATCGCGGGTGTCGTAGCTCGGCGCCGCGCCCGCGGCTCCGATCGCGCGGTCCCCGGCCGCAGCATCCGAGCTGTAGCCGAGCCCGATGAAGACCTTGTCATCGGTGATGCCAGGTCCCGACGGGGCCGCTCGCGGTGGTGGTGCTTCCGGTGCGGGTGGTCGTCGCGCCGGACCCCGTCGTCCCGGACGACGTGGTGCCCGCCGTCGTCCCGGGGCCGGTGTACGTCGTGCCACCGTCGGCCGCACCCGCACCCGAGGTCCCGGTGCTCGACGTGGTGCCGGGCACGCTCAGGCCACCGTCGGCGCCGGCGGTGGCACCGGCTGACGGCACCACCTGGCCGTCCGGCGCCAGCACCGCGCCCGGCTGCTGCGCCGTCGTCTGGACCGTGCTGCCGCACGCTGCCACCAACAGCGCCACGACGGCGCCAGCGGCCACGCGAACCCGTCGTCTCGCCATGGGGCCAGTGTCGGGACGAGGCATGGGTCTGTATTCGTCCCCGCGCCCGAATTTCCTGGACCGTCCTGATAAGCGCGGACATCCTGCCCCCTTGTGCTCCGTCCGTATCCCGTGGATACTCCGGACGTATTCCAGCAGGAGCATGGCGGGAGGGCTCGCGATGGAGACCGAGAAGGTGTGCATCAACCTTCCGGCGGCAGAGCTGGGCAAGATCGACGTCCTGGTGGCCGAGGGCCTGTTCGCGAGCCGGACCGACCTCATCCGCAGCGGGATCCGCACCGTGCTCGACAGTCACGAGGAGACCGTCCACCGGGTCGCCCGCACCGATGCGCGCATCGGCTACCAGCTGCTCATGAAGAGCGAGCTCGAGCACGCCCGCAACCTCCGGAAGCCGATCAACACGTTCGTCGTCGGCGTGCTGCGGATCCAGGGCAGCGTCACCCCCGACCTCGCCGCGGAGGCGATCGAGCGGATTCGCATTTTCGGCGCCGTCCGCGGCCCGGCCGAGGTGCTCAAGCGGATCGACGACCGCATCATCCGCGGCGGCGAGAACCTGGACCGGTGACCCCATGAGAAGCCCTGTGTCAACCTGCCTGAGGAATGATCTTGTTTTCCTCCGCGAGGACGCGTTGCAGGGCGCGGTGCTTGTTGGGGTTGTAGGCGACGCTGTCTTGCCAGCAGTGCCAGATCACGTAGAGCCAAGCGCGGGCCAGGACGCGGACCGCGTGCGGGTGGTCGTGTCCTCGGGCGCGGGCGTCGCGGTAGAGCTTGTCGGCCCATGGGTTGGCGCGTCGGCTGTCGCCGGCGAAGTCGCAGACGGCGTCTCGGAGTTGTTTGTCGCAGGCCCAGCGGAACCCGACGGAGCGGCTCTTGCCGGACTGCCTGGTGGAGGGGGCGGCGCCGGCCAGGCAGGTCAGCGACTCGGGGGTGGGGAAGCGGGCGCGGCAGTCGCCGATCTCGCCGAGCAGCCGGGCGGCGCGCACGCGGCCAGCGCGCGGCAGGTTGATGAAGATGTGCGCGTCGAGGTGCGCGTCGAGCTGGGTGCCGATTTGTGTGGACAGGGCCTTGATCTGCTCGAGCAGGCTGGCCAGCAGCGCGGCCAGGGCCGCGGTGATGTGCGCGTTGACGGCGGCGTCGGTGCCGGTGAGGCCGCGTGGCGCGGCGAGCAGTCGGGCGTGCAGCACTGCGGGGTCGACCTTGCCGGAGTATCTCTGCTTAGCCAGCCAGTCGCCGAGGCGTTGCGGGGTCAGCCAGTCCGCCTTGTCCTGGGTGGGGAAGCGGGTCAGAAACGCCAGGCTGATCGGGCTGTCGATCTCGGCGAACAGGCCGACCGCGCCGGGGAACGCCAGGCGCAGGTGGGCGCGCAGCTGGTTGGCGGCGGCGACGCGGTGCCGGATGAGGTCCTTGCGCGCCCGGCCCAGCCGGCGCAGCGTCACCGTCTCCGGACGGTCCGGGGTGAGCGGGCGAAGCCGGGCCCGGTCGGTGCGCAGCGTGTCAGCGAGCACGAACGCGTCGAACCGGTCGTCCTTGTTGCCGGCCGAGCCATAGCGGCCACGCAGGTTCTTGACCTGGTTCGGGCTGATCACCACCACGGTCAGCCCGGCGGCGAGCAGCGCGTCGACGACCGGCCCGTCCGGGCGTTCGATGGCGACTTCCTCACAGTCGGCATCGGTGAGCACCGCGATCAGCTCGCGCAGCCCGGCCGCGCTGTGCTCGACGGTGTGCCGCAGCAGTTCACGGCCGCGAGCATCCACGACCGACACTGCGTGGTCATCGCGGGACCAGTCCAGGCCGCCGGTTACGTCGTTGGGGGGTGTCTCGGGCAGGGTTGTGCTGGCAGACTTCACGTCAGCCTCCTCGCTGCTAGTCCCAGTGGGGAGGCGCCCGCTTGTGGTGCCGGTGGTGCCGGAACGTGGCTGCCGGTTCGCTCACTGATCGGCGCTCGCGGCACGTGGCCTTGGCGCTCAGCCCTGTCGACGGTCTGCACGTCCCGGGTAACCGCCAGATCTCGCAGATCTCATGCTGGACATCAACCGCGTCAAGCGAGCAGGGCGATGACCTGGCGGCACCTGGGGCGCATCACCGATCCATCGGAGACCAGTGACCTGAGGATGGTGCACCAGTGAGCCTGCTGCAGGTCGAGCACGTCACGAAGACGTACCGCAACGGCATCCGCGCCAACGACGACGTCAGCCTCACCGTCTCCCCCGGCGAGGTCTTCGGGCTCCTCGGCCCCAACGGCGCCGGCAAGACCACGCTGGTCGCCCAAGTGCTCACGCTGCTGGCACCGGACGACGGACGCATCAGCGTCGACGGCCACGACGTCGTACGACGGCCGGAGCTCGCCCGGCGCCTGTGCAGCTACCAGCCCCAGGCGTCGGCCCCGGTCGACGGCGTCAGTGCGCGCGAGGCCGTCGAGATCGTCGGCCGCATCCGCGGAGGCAGCCGACGAGCCGTTCGACGACGCGCTGCCGAGCTGCTCGAGGCGCTCGAGCTCGACGCGGTCGCCGACCGGCCGGTCCCGATGTCCGGGGGGATGGCCCGGCTCACCGGCTTCTGCATGGCCGCCGTCGTACCCGGCAAGGTCGCCGTCCTCGACGAGCCGACCAACGACGTCGACCCGTTGCGCCGCCGGGCGCTGTGGACGCAGATCCGCCGGCTGGCCGACGACGGCGCCGCCGTGCTGCTCGTCACGCACAACGTGCTCGAAGCCGAGCGTTGCGTCGACCGGCTCGCGATCCTCGGCGGCGGCCGGGTCCTCGCCGAGGGGACCGCGGCGGCACTCAAGGCGCAGCTCGGGGCGCCCCTCCGGCTGGAATGCACCCTGGAGCCCGGCGTGCCGTCACTGCGGCCACCGGACGGGATCGAGCTCACGACCACGACCGGCCGGCGTGCCGTCGCCCACGTGCAGCTGCCCGACATCTCGCACGCCGTCAGCTGGGCGCGCACCGCGCAGAGCGAGGGCGTCGTGGCCGAGTTCGCCGTCACCCCCGCCTCGCTCGAGGACGTCTACGCGCAGTGGGTGCAGCCGATCGGGGCAGGCGAATGACGAGCGAGGCGGTGCGCAGCTACCTGCTGCTGTTGCGGTGGAACCTGCTCCGCAACCGCCGGCTGCTCGTGCTCATCATGGGCATCCAGATCGCTCTCGGCATCGGCATCATCTACGGGTTCACCTTCCTCGTGCCGCAGGTGACACCGACGGTGGCCCTGTTCTTCGCCACCGGGGCACCGACTCTGAGCATGATCCTCATGGGGCTCACCGTCGTGCCGCAGGAGACCGCCCAGGCGCGCATCAGCGGCCGGTTCACCTACGTGACCGCGCTGCCCGTCCCGCGGCTCGCGCCGATGCTCGCCGACGTCACCTACTGGCTGCTGTTGCAGCTGCCCGGCTGGGTGCTCACCCTGCTGCTCGCGGTGGCGCACTTCGACCTGACTCTGCACGTCGACGCCCTCATCCTGCCCGCGGTCGCGCTGGTGGCGCTGACCGCAGCCGCGGTCGGCTACGCGGTCGCCGTGTCGTTCCCCCCGCAGGCGACGACGCAGTTCACGCAGTTCCTGTCGATCGGGCTGCTGCTCTTCTCCCCCATCAACTTCCCGCTCGACCGGCTTCCCGGCTGGCTGCAGGACGTGCACCGGGCGCTGCCCGTGACCTACATGGCGGACCTCATCCGCGGTGGGCTGACGGGCCACTACGGCGTCAGCCGGGCACTGGCGTTCGGCGTCGTGGGCGCCTACTGCGCGGCCGGGCTCGCGCTGTCCGCCCGCGCCGCGAGCCGCCGGGCCTGACCCGCCAATTGCGCGTTGTCCGCCCTAGAAGGCGGGCAGCGCGCAATCGGTTCAGGTCGTACGGCGGCCGACGACGTACCAGGAGTCCCTGGTCACGCCGACGACCTCGAGCCCGTCGGCGAACGCCGTCGTCAGCGCCTCGCGCAGCGCCAGCCGCCAGGCACGGGCGAGCTCCGGACGGTCCCGGCGCAGCGCCACCACGTCGTCCGGCACCTGCACCAGGCGGATGTCGCCGCCCCCCGGCCCGCGCACCGGCTCGTCGTCCGCGCCCCGGCGCACGATCTCCGTCGCCCCCGCCGAGCGGAACCCCGCCAGGTCCGCCGCTGCGAACTCCCCGGCCGCCGCCGCGCACGCCGGTGCGTCCAGCAGCCGCCAGGTCACGAGGCAGCGGTCGGTCTCGTCACCGGTGTTGATCCCGTCGTCCATCGGCCCGTAGAAGTCGACGTAGTAGCGGGTGAGCCGGGCACCGAGCTTCACGACGTTGAAGTAGGCGTTGCGGGCCACCAGCGGGTCGAACGTCCAGGTGATCCGGTCGAGGCCCTGCTCGAGGCTCCACGACCGCTGGTGCTGCTTCAGCGCATAGCCGACACTGGCGCCCTGCTTGGACGGCACGACGCCGGCGATGTGACTGTGCAGCATCGCCCCGTGCTCGTCGTGGCCGCGGAAACCGATCGCGGCACCGACGACCGACCCCTCCGCCCGGGCGACCGCGACGTAGTTGCCCGAGTGCGCGAAGACCCACGCCAGCTCCGGCGGCAACGGCTCCTTGCCGTCCTCGCGGGACCACACCGACGCGAGTGCCCGGACCGCGTCCCGCGCCTCCGCCTCCGTGTGCACGAGGTCGATCGACACGGGCGACGACGCGCCGGCCGGCGGTGGCGCCGATCCGACGGCATCCCGCGCCGAGTCCACCCGTGTCATGTCCACTCCTGGTCGGTTACCCGCGAAACGACGGTAGGCGCCCGTTCGCGCAGCGGCGACGTTCGATCGGACGAGAGCCGCCGGGGCGCATGGTGCCCACGCACGAAGCGGGCAGCGCGGCGCGCGTGCGGTCCACGACAGCCGCCGGCCACGTCGGGACGTTCGGCTCTGGCGCGCCGCGTCGCGATCCGTGGATGCTGACGGCCGCGCTCGCGGTGAGAGAGGCTGGCAGGCGTGCACGCTTGGTGGGTCGAGCGGCCGGGTGACGTCCGGACGTCGGCACCGCTGCGCCATGGTGACCGGCCGGAGCCCCGCCCGCGGGGGAGCGAGGTCCGGGTCCGCGTCCGCGCGTGCGGGGTGTGCCGGACCGACCTGCATCTGGCCGAGGGCGACCTGCCGCCCCGGGCACCGCGGGTGGTGCCGGGGCACGAGGTGGTCGGCGTGGTGGACGAGAGAGGGCCGGACGCCACGCGGTTCGACGTCGGTGACCGGATCGGGATCGCCTGGCTGCGGATGACCTGCGGCCGCTGCCGCTGGTGCCGCCGGGGTGAGGAGAACCTCTGCGTGTCCCCGGCGTTCACCGGTTGGGACGCCGACGGCGGGTACGCCGAGCACGCGGTCGTCGACGAGGCCTACGCCTATCCCCTGCCCGACGACCTCGACGACGAGCACGCGGCGCCGCTCCTGTGCGCCGGGATCATCGGCTACCGGGCGCTCAAGCTGGCCTCCCTGCCCCCCGGCGGGGTGCTCGGCGTCTACGGGTTCGGGGCCTCGGCGCACCTCGCCGCGCAGGTGGCGATCCACCAGGGCGCGAGGGTGCACGCGCTGACCCGCTCCGAGCACGCCCGACAGCTCGCGCTGACACTCGGCGCGGCGTCGGCCGGCGGCGCCGACGACCTTCCGCCCGAGCCGCTCGACGCGGCGATCCTCTTCGCGCCGGTCGGCGACCTCGTGCCGGTGGCGTTGGCGGCGCTCGCCTCCGGCGGGACGCTCGCGGTCGCGGGCATCCACCTGACGGATGTCCCGTCGCTGCGATACGAGCAGCATCTGTTCCGCGAGCGGGTCCTCCGCAGCGTCACGGCCAACACCCGCCGGGACGGCGAGGAGTTCCTCCGCCTCGCCGGGGCGATGCGACTCGAGGTCAGCACCCAGCCGTACCCCCTCGACGCAGGCGGACGCGGCCCTGCGCGACCTGGCCGCCGACCGGGTCACCGGTGCCGCGGTCCTGGTGCCGTCATGAGCAACCCGACCCGGCTCGCCTGCGCCCTCGCCGTCGCCGCGCTGCTGACCGTCGCGTGCGGGTCCCGGCTCCCCGACTCGCAGTTCCCCTCCGAGACACCGGCGGCGTCGACCTCGGGCTCGGCGTCTCCGGACGAGGGCGGCTCCGCCGCCGTCGGGGTGACCGACACGACCATCACGATCGGCAACATCGTCAGCCGGTCCAACCCCTTCGACGCGAGGGCGTTCGTCGGGCCCTACTACGGCGTCAGCGCGTTCGTCGACGACATCAACCGCCGCGGCGGCATCGACGGCCGCAAGCTGGTGCTGAAGACCTGTGACGACTTCGGGAGCTCGAACCAGAACGTCACCTGCGTGCACCAGCTCCTCGACCGCGACCACGTCTTCGCGCTCGTGGGCAACGGGATCCTCAACTACGCCGGCGCGAGGATCGTCAACGACCGGGGCGTCCCGGACATCGGCAGCCAGCCGATCGACCTGGCCTACACGCAGTACCCGCACCTGTGGGACATCAACGGCAACAGCTATCCCCGCGACGGCAAAGTCGGGTACGACGGCGAGCTGCACGGCGGGACCGAGGTCTACCGCTACTTCAAGGTGAAGCACCCCGACGTACCGCTCAAAGCCGGCGTCGTCTTCTACAACCAGGCGTCGTCGAAGCGCTTCGGTCGGTCCATCGTCACCGGTCTCGAGCGGGAGGGCTACAAGGTCGTCACCTCCGAGGTGAACTTCGCCCTCCCCGACTACGACGCCGTCGCGATCAAGATGCGCAACGCCGGTGTCCGCTACGTCTACGACACCATCGACCGGTCCGGCAACGAGCGGTTGTGCGTCGCCATGGACGAGAACCGGCTGCAGGTGGTCGCGAAGGTGACCACGACGCAGAGCTGGGAGGGCAGCATCCGCTCCGACTACTCCGCCAGCCCGAACTGCCGCAACACGATCTACGCCACCGGCAACAGCCGCAACTACGACGAGACCGACGACCCGCAGGTCACCCGCTTCCGGGCGGCGATGGACCGGCTCGGCTGGGACAAGCCGAGCACGCTGTCCGAGTGGGCGCTGGAGGGCTGGGCCGGCGCACAGTGGTTCGCCGACGCGGTCGACTCCTGCGACGACGTCACGCGGGAGTGCGTCGAGGGCTTCCTGGCCCGCCCCACGCCGTACACCGGCCACGGCCTGCTGCTGCCCCGCGACTTCGTCCCCGGCGACGGGTCGACCGACGTGCACAAGAGCTGTCTCAACGTCGCCCGGTGGCAGGACGACGCGAACGGCGGGGATGGTGGCTGGGTGACGCAGCCGGAGGACATGTTCACGAACTGCTTCATGGTGCCGTCGATCGTCTACCAGCCGTAGCCAGCGGTCCTGTCCTTCTCCTTCCCGCGCCCGGAGGCGTTCGTCGCGACCCCGGTGGGGAACGACCACGAGGTGGTCGCCATCGTCTCGCTTCTCGTCGTCGTGCTCGTCGGCCTGATCGTGACCAGGGTGGCGACCGTGGCGCTGCGGCTCACCGGCCTGTCCCAGCAATCCGCCCGGTTCCAGGCGCGATCGGCGTTCACCGGGTCCGGGTTCACGACCGCCGAGTCCGAGGCGGTGGTGAACCACCCCGTACGCCGGCGGATCATCTCGATTCTCATGCTGCTCGGCAGCGCAGGTGTGGTGTCGGTGATCGGGACGCTGCTGATCGGCTTCGTCGGTGTCCACAGCGGCGGCCAGCGGCTCGTGAACGTGGGGATCCTGGTCGGCGGGCTGGCCCTCATCCTGCTGCTCGCCCGCAGCGAGCCCGTGGACCGGTGGATGTCCACGGCGATCGAGCGCTACCTGCGCCGGCACACCCACGTCGACGTGCGCGACTACCAGTCCCTGCTCCACCTCGCCGGCGAGTGGAAGGTGGTCGAGCTCGCCGTCGACCCCGGCGACTGGATCGCCGACCGGCCGCTGCGCGACCTCGACCTGCCGCACCAGGGTGTCCTGGTGCTCGGCATCCAGCGCAACGACGGCACCTACCTCGGCGCTCCGACCGGCGACACCTGCCTGCTCGTCGGCGACACCGTGCTGCTCTACGGACGGGAGGCCGTCCTCGCCGACATCGACCGGCGACCGCGCGGCCGCAACGGTGAGCGGGCCCGCCGGCGCACCGCGGCCGAGCACCGGCGGCTGGTCGCCGCGGAGCGGTCCCACGACACCGAGGCGGCCCGGCGGTGAGGGACCACACGCTCGGCGTCGTGCAGACCCGGAAGCTGCTCGCGGTGGCCGCCTCGTGACCGGCCTGCCACGCGTCGTCACCTTCGACGTCAACGGGACGCTGTCCGACCTCGCCCCGCTCGCGGACCGGTTGGCCGAGGTCGGCGCTCGGCCCGAGCTGCTCCCGGTCTGGTTCGCCGGCGTGCTGCGGGACGGCCTCGGCCTGACCGCGGCGGGCGGCTACGCCGACTTCGCCGGGGTCGCCTCCGGTGCGCTCACCACTCTGTTGTCCACGGAAGCGGCAGTGGACCGGCCGGTTCACGACGCCGTCGAGCACGTGGTTGCCGGCTTCGGCGGGCTCGACGTGCACCCCGACGTACCGGGGGGCATGCGCGCGCTCGCCGACGCCGGATCACGCCTGATCACGTTGACCAACGGCAGCGCGGAGAGCACCGCCGGCCTGCTCGACCGCGCCGGGCTCGGAAACCTCGTCGAACGCTGCCTGTCGGTGGCGGCGGTGCGGCGGTGGAAGCCTGCGCCCGAGCCCTACCTGTACGCCGCCCGCGAGTGCGACGCCGACCCCGGCGCGATGATGCTCGTCGCGGTACACCCGTGGGACGTCGACGGCGCGCACCGGGCCGGGCTTCGGGCGTGTTGGCTCAACCGCGACGGCGCGACCTATCCGCCACATCTCACCGCGCCGGACATCACGGTCTCCGCGGTGCCAGAGCTCGCCGCAGCGCTGGCCTAACGCCGGTCGGCCGCCTCCGCCACCTCGGAGGCAACGTCGGGCTCGCGCTGGCCGGCGACGCCGCTGACGAGGCCGGACAGGGTGGTTGCGGCGGTGGGCCGCCGCCGGCCGCCGCGGCGCGCGGCCACCACCCGACGGCTGATGAGCAACACCTGGGCATCGTCCTGACCGACCTGGCGGCGCTGGGCGAGGAGCTGCTCGGCGCCGCCCTCGAAGTCGGTCAGCACCAGCCGCTCGGCGTGACCGAGCATCCGGTCGAGACCGACGTCCAGGTCCTGGCCCGGGGTCTCCACCACACCGTCGGTCACGACGAGCAGCGCGTCACCCGGGGCGAGCCGGCCCCGGTGGCGGGTCCAGCGGGCCTCGCCGAAGAAGCCGAGCGCCGGCCCGGTGGCGGGCAAGGGGGTCCACCGGCCCGACCCGGCGTCGAAGTGGGCCGGGGCCGGATGACCGGCGACACCCAGCTGGTAACCGCCGGAGTCGAGGTCGAGGTCGAGGTGCACGGCCGTCGCGAAGTGCTCGTCCCAGCCCATGCGCAGGATGTGCCGGTTGGCCGCCGGCAGCACCTGGTCGCCCGGCACCTCGCCGAGCAGACCGGACAGCGCGCCCGCGAGCATGACCGACCGGGTGGCGGCGTCGGCACCCTTGCCGGAGCTGTCGACGATGACGGCCTGGAGCCGGGTGCCGCGCTGGTCGCGCGCGAAGACCATGAAGTCGCCGCCGATGGGGGCGCCGTCCGCGACCGCCAGCGCGGTCTGGACCCGCCAGCCTTCGTCGCACTCCGGCGGCGCTGAGATCGCCTTCAGATGGGCTGCCAGGTCGAGCATCATCTGCTGCTCGCCGCGCCGTCGCTGGCGGGCCGGGCTCATGCGGCCACATTAGGGCAAATCTCAACCGGCGGCGACGGCCAATCGGGCGAAAGTGCACGTCAGGAGCAGGTACGCCGAATCGACTCGGCCGCCGTGGCCACGTCACGGGCGTAGTGCTTACGGGCCGTCAGCAGGATCCCCACCGCCGCTCCCAGGGGGACCAGCATCACGAGGAAGGCGCCCTGCAGACCCTGCTGGCCACCGCCGAACAGGTGGTCGGCCAGGAATCCGAAGATGAGAGGTGCCGCCGCCTCCGACGGCTGGCGCAGGACCGTCCGCACCGCCTCCGCCCGCCCCCACAGCGTCGGATGCATGATGTCGAGCCGGGCGGCGTCGAGCGGAGGGTTGAGGGCGGCCAGGCAGAACCCGGCCGCACCGAGCACGAACACCGCGAGGACGAGCTGGGTGACGAGCAGCGCGGGCACGAAGAGCACGGTCGCGGCGGCGAGCGCGGCCGCGCCGACGTACACGCGAACGTTGAGGTTGCCGCCACCGCTGAGCCGGTCGCTCAGCTGGCCGCTCACGAGCACGCCGGCGACGGCGAAGGCGCCGAGGACCAGCGCCATCATGCTGGCCATGCCCTGGCCGATGTCGTACTGGCCCTTGATGAACTCCACCCCGAACGCGCGAACGCCGCCGAAGAAGAAGTAGCCCGCCGCTCCCGTGACGATGAGAACCACGTTCGTGCGGATCCGCAGGACGTAGCGCACCGCCCGCAACAGCGGCCAGTCGGTCGGGGACTCGTCCAGGACGAGGTCCATGTCCGGCTCGACCTCCCCGTCCGCCGCCTCCTGCTGGGTGTCGCTCATCGGTGCGTCGTCGCCGTCCGGCGTCCCGGCCTCCTGGACCTCCTCGGGGTGATCCGTCGTCTCGGCGTGCACCGTCTCGGCACCCGCGGGCAGCTGCCCCTCGCCGCCGCGGGCGGGCTCCGGCAGCCGCCAGAAGAGGACCGCCAGGGCGATGGCCGGCAGGCCGAGCGCGGCGAACGACGCCCGCCAGCTGACGGCCGCGAGCCCACCCGCGACGGTGAAGCCGAACCCCGTCCCGATGAGCTCGCCGGTCAGCACGTAGCCCCAGATCCGGCCCCGCTCCGCGGGCGGGAAGTAGTCACCGATGAGGCTGGCGACGGCGGGGGTGGCGATGGCGGTCACTGCTCCCAGAGCCGACCGGACCAGGACGAGGAAGGTGAACGACGTCGCCGTCGCGCTGATGCCCATGACGACGGCCCAGCCGATCAGCCCGACGGCAAGCAGCCGGGTCCGGTTCGTCCGGTCGACGAGGGCGCCGAGCGGCACCGTCGCGGCTGCGGCCACCAGTCCGGTCACCGCCGCCACGACACCGAGCTCGGTGTTGCTCAGCCCGAGGGCATCCCGGAGCTGCGTCGCG
This sequence comes from uncultured Actinomycetota bacterium, assembly GCA_963835405.1. GTDB lineage: Bacteria > Actinomycetota > Actinomycetes > JAFAQI01 > JAFAQI01 > CAWIFV01. The sequence continues at coordinate 203,105 of CAWIFV010000010.1, read as the reverse complement.
CTGGCCCCGACCGTGGACAGGTCGGCGCTGCTCAACCCCAGCACGGCGGCGAGCAGCACGAGAACGTGTCGCCGAGCCTTGCCGCCTACGACGTCGTCGAGACGGTCGACCGACTGGGCAGCCACCTCCTGGACCCGGCCCGCGAGCACCGCAGGTCCGGACGCCTCGTCGCCGCCGATCATCGTCACCTCGCGGGCTGCGTGCCCGCGCCGACCCGGGGGAAAACGGAAGGGTCCGGGCGGTCATCCCCTGCCGGTCGCGGTGAGCCGAACCCGCGAGTGAAGCCGAAACGAGAGAGGTGATGCAGGTGCGGCGTGCCCCACGCGGTGCCGTGTCCCGCAACGGAGCCGTCGCGCTGGTCATGGTCGGCCTGGCTGCGCTCGGCGCATGCGGGACACGGCTGCCGAACAGTGACTTCGCTCACGCGGGCAACCGGCAGGCGGCACCGGCGCCGGGCACGGGCCGGGGCGCGCCGGGGTCACCCGGCTCCGACAGGTCTGTCGTCGCGGGTGCGTCGGCGCCCGGCGGCTCGGGCGGGACGACGAGCCAGGGCCACGCGAAGTCCCGGACCGGAAAGCAGGACGCGGCGCATGGCAAGGCGAGCGGAGGTGATGCGTCGAACACCGCGTCGGACCGTGGTGTCACCGCGACGACCATCACCATCGGCAACATCGTCAGCAAGACCAACCCGTTCGACCCGCGCGCCTTCGTGGGGCCGGCGTACGGCATCCAGGCTTTCGTGCACTGGACCAACGCACACGGCGGCATCAACGGCCGCAAGCTGGTGCTGAAGAGCTGTGACGACCAGGGCAGCGGGGACGCCAACGTGACCTGCGTGCACCGGCTCGTCGACCGGGAGAAGGTCTTCGCCCTCGTCAGCAACGCGATGCTCGACTACGCCGGCGCCGACTACGTGAACCAGAAGGCGATCCCGGACATCGGCAGCCAGCCCATCGACACCGCCTACTACCAGTACCCCCACCTGTGGGACATCTACGGCGAGGAGTACCCGCGCGACGGCCAGCAGGTCGGTTTCGACGGGAAGCTGTACGGCGGGACCGAGGTCTACCGGTACTTCAAGACCGCGTTCCCCGACGTCAAGAAGGTCGCGGGCGTCGTCGTCTACAACCAGTCGGCGTCCGAGCGCTTCGGCAACAGCATCGCCGACGGGCTGCGCCACGAGGGCTACACGGTGGACGAGAAGGTCGTGAACTTCGCCCTGCCGGACTACGACTCGGTGGCGATCGACTTCAAGAACAAGGGCGTGCAGTTCATCTACGACGTCATCGACCGGCAGGGGAACGTGCGCCTGTGCAAGGCGCTAGACGACAACGACGTCGACTTCACCGCCAAGGTGATGACCCCACAGAGCTGGGAGCAGTCCGTCGGTGACGACTACAGCCAGTCTCCGCACTGCCGTAGCAAGCTCTGGGTGACCGGGATGACACGCAGCTATGCGGACACGAAGTACCAGCAGGTGCACGACTTCCGCGCCCAGATGGACGCCGACGGCCACGGCGACTCGACCGGGCTCTCCGAGTGGGCGCTCGAGGGCTGGGCGGGCGGCCAGTGGTTCGCGGACGCGGCGGCCTCCTGCGGCGCGGACCTCACCCGCCGCTGCGTCGAGAAGTTCCTGAACACGGGCAAGCCCTACCAGGCGCACGGCCTCCTCACGCCCCGCCACTTCGTGGAGCGCAGCTCGCCCAAGAAACACACGACGAACTGCATCAACGTGGCCCGCTGGGAGCAACAGCAGGGGGGCTGGGTGACGCAGGTGGCGACATGGACAAGAACTGCTTCGACGTCCCGCTGTTGCCCTACAAGGCCTGAACCCCGAGCCGGCTCTCCTCGACCAGCATCCACCGCCAGGTCACCGCGACGGCGGCCAGGCCGACGGGCAGCATCGCCACGATCATCGCGATGCCACCGGCGCTGTCGCCGCGCAGGACGACGTAGACGCCGGCCAGGTCCATGACCGGCATGGCGAGGTAGAGGTAGACCATGCGTGCGGGGTCGCTCATCCGCCGCCGCTCGCCCAGCACCGGCAGCCAGAACCACAGCGCCGCGGCCAGCAGCAGGGCGTGCAGCCCGACGTGAGCGAGCGGCGACGGGTCGTGGAACGGCATCGTCATCGTGATGGCCGAGTGGACGGCGAGGAAGAGCGGGAGCGCGACCGCGCCGGGCAGGGCCAGCCGATCGAGGGGCAGCCGGTTGCGGGCGAGGAGCACGAGCGCGGGTGCCAGCGCCGAGGTCTCCAGGCCCATCTCGACCATGTGGCCCACGCCGCCGTCGCTCATCGGCGCCGCCACCACCGGCGAGCACCGGCAGCCACGCCCCCGACCACCGCACCGGCAGCCACCGCCGTCGTCGCCGTGCCGGTGGGCCGGGTCGCCGCGTCATCGGTGCGCGGCGGGACGTCGTCCCACCGGTCCGGGGAGAGCCTGCTGCGCAGGGTCCGCCCCAGCTCCACCGCCAGCAGCAGCGCGGGGTAGAACGCCGGGATGATCATGTAGGTGCGCCAGACCAGCCCGATGCCCACGAACAGGACGATGGCGGCGACGAGCAGCGACTGGGTGCTCCGTCGCGGTGCCGGCGAGGGCCCGACGGCACCGTCACGTGGGCGGGTCAGGTAGACGGCAAGCGCGACCACCTCGACGAGGACGGAGACCGCGGCGAACAGCGCGAGCGCGAACAGGCTGCGCTGGTAGCCGACATGGATGGCGACCAGGATGCTGAGCCCGAGACCCCACCCGGCCACGACCTGCGGGGTGGTCATGGTGCGGCCTCCGCAGCACGGAGCCTGAGGTCGAGCAGCGGCGCGTGGCTGGTGACCCGGGGTAGCGGCCAGTGCGCGTCGTAGTTGGTCGGTGGCGGGGGCGAGGACGTCGCCCACTCGAGCGTCAGCCCACCCCACGGGTCGGCGGCTGCGGGCCGGCGGAAGGCGAGTGAGACGACGACGTTCATCGCGAAGACGACCACCGACAGGCCGATGATGCCGGCGCCGATGCTGGAGGTCAGGTTCAGCCCGCCCCACCACGGCAGGTCGGGGTAGGTCGCGACCCGGCGCGGCATGCCGAGCATGCCGAGTGCGAAGAACGGCAGGACCAGCGTGTTGGTCCCCACCACCATCAGCCAGAAGTGGAGCTTGCCGAGCCCGTCCCGCAGGAACACGCCGGTGAACTTCGGGAACCAGAAGTAGAGGCCCGCGAAGAGGCCGAAGACGCTCCCGGCGAGCAGCGTGTAATGGAAGTGCGCCACGACGAAGTAGCTGTCCTGCACGTGGTAGTCGAAGGCCGGCTGGCCGACCATGATCCCGGTCAACCCGCCGACGAGGAACTGCGGGATGAAGGCCAGCGCGAAGAGCATGGGGGTCGGGAACGTCAGCTTCCCGCCGATGAGCGTGCCCACCATGCCGAAGTACTCGATGCCCGCCGGCACCAGCAGTAGCGTCGAGGTCAGCTGGTAGTAGCCGTTCGTCGCCTGCCCGGTCGTGAACATGTGATGGCCCCAGACGCTCATCGACAGTGCCGAGAACGTGAGGAGCGAGAAGGCTGTGGGCTTGTAACCGACGAAGGGCCGGCCCGCGAAGGTGGACAGCACCTCGGCGACGGCGCCGACGAAGGGGAAGAACATCACGTAGACGACCGGGTGCCCGTAGAACCAGAACAGGTGCTGATAGCCGATGTTCCACAGGTTGTTGTCGACGAGCGACGGGTCCATCCGGCTCACCGCGACCAGCCCGTCGGCCGCCAGCAGCGACGGAAACGCCCCGAGCACCATGAGCACCGAGGCGATCACCGACCAGGTGAACACCGGCAGCCGCAGCATCGTCATCGTCGGCATGCGTTTCATGAGCACGGTCCACAGCAGCGTTGCGCTCATGAGGATCATGCCGAGCGTCGAGGTGAACGTGCCGAAAAGCCACAGGTTCTGGCCGGTGCCCGGCGAGTACCGCGAGTTCGCGAGCGGCAGGTACGCCGTCCACCCCGTGCCCGCTGCCCCGCCGACCACCGCGAAACCCGAGATGACGGAGACGGCACCCATCACGTAGAGCCAGAAGCCGAGCATCGTCGTCCGCGGCGCGGCGATGGCCGGGGCGCCGATCTGCAGGGGCACGAGGTAGACCCCGAGCGCGATCGCCAGCGGCGTCACGACGAGGTAGATCATGCCGGAGCCGTGGATGGTGAAGAGCTCGTTGTAGAGGTTCTTGCTCACGACGCCGAGCTCGGGCTGGGCCAGCTGCGCCCGCATGATCAGCGCGAGGACGCCCATCCCGAAGAAGAGGACCCCCGCGACCGCCATCGTCATCAGGGCGATGCGCTTGTGGTCGGTGGTGAGGACCCAGCCGCCGACGTGCGGGGTCGACGGGTGGACCTCCTCGTGGGCCGGTACGTCGAGGCGCGGTCACGGCTGCTCCGCCGTCGTCGGCGCGGCCGTTCGTGCCTCCAGCCATGCGCGGAACTCCGCGGGGGGACCGCGCGGACGTGGAACAGCATCGTCGCGTGGTCCTCGCCGCAGAACTCGGCGCAGTGACCCAGCCACTCCCCCGGGTGCGGAGCGGTGATGCTGAAGCGGTTGGTGTGGTCGGGGAAGGCGTCCATCTTGTACCGGAATTCCGGGATCCAGAACGAGTGGATGACGTCGGTGGACGTCACGGTGACCGTGACCGGCTCGCCGGCCGGGAGCATCAGCGTCGGGTAGCGACCGTCCTGGCAGGTCGCCGACAAGGTGACGGGCGTGTCGACGTAGTGGAACGTCCAGCACCACTGGAAGCCGGTCACCTCGATCCGGGCGGCGGGCGCGGTCGCCATCGCACTGTCGCGGGTGCCCACCTGGCTGGTGAACGTGACGAAACCGACAGCGACGACCAGCAGCACAGCGGCGTAGGTGAGCTCGACCTTCGTGTGCTCGGTGTGCTGCGAGGCCTCGGCACGCCGGCCCGCCCGATAGCGGACCACTGCGAAGAGCATGAGACCGACGACGACGGCGAACACCGCGCCCGCGATCGCCCACTGCACCCGGGCGATCTCGTCGAACACGTCGGTGTACGGCACCCGGTGCCAACCCTCCCTGCGCCGGAACCCGCGCATCAGCCGACCACAACTGATCCGCCGACTACCCGCGGTCGGGACCGCTAACCCGCGGCCTCAGGAAGATCGCGGGCCGCGGTTAGCAGGTGTGACCCGCGGGTAGCCGCGCCTCGATGAGCGAGCACGGCGAGGAGACCCCGCGGGTCCCGGAGGAGCTGCCGCTGCCTGCGTACCCACTCGCCTCGGAGACGATGGCGGAGTCCTATCGGGCGGCGGCGGAGCGCCCGTCGGATCCGCAGTGGCACACCGGTCCCGCGCCGGCGGAGGCGCAGGACAAACCGCCACGGGCCCAGCGGGCCCCGGGCAGCGAGCGGGCTGCCTCGCTCGCCGTGACCCTCTGCTTCGCCGTCTCCATCGCGGGGTCGCTGCTCTTCGCCTTCGCCTACGTGCTGCTCCCGTGGCGGGGCGACCTGGGCCAGACGCAGAACTTCGTCCTCGCGGGCGCCCTCGCGGCCACCATGCTCGGCCTCGGCATCGGGATGATCCTCATCGGCAAGAAGTTCTACCCGGCGGTCACCGACCAGCAGGACCGGCCGCCGCACCACTCCGAGCCCGAGGACGAGCTCGCCGCCGAGGAGGAGCTGACCGGCGGCGTCCGCGAGGTCGGCCTGCACAAGCGCACGCTCGTCCGGCGGACGATGCTCACCGCCCTGGGGCTGGCACCGGTGCCGTTCCTCGTCGGGTTGCGTGACACGGGGCCGCGCCCGAAGGGAAGCCTCGACGCCGACTCGTGGGACCCGGACGTCCGGCTCGTCGACATCGACACCGAGAAGCCGGTGAAGCTGGGAGACATCGACATCGGCGGGTTCCTCACCGTGATGCCGGAGAACCACACCGACAGCTCCCTGCCCATCAACGCCGAGAGCGTCGTCGTTCTCATCCACCTGGCGCCGGGGGTGAACCAGCCCGTTGCCGGACGCGAGGACTGGGCGGCGGCCGACCACGTCGCCTACTCCAAGATCTGCACGCACGCCGGCTGCCCGGTGGCGCTGTTCGAACGCCGTACCGGGCACCTGCTCTGCCCGTGCCACCAGTCGACCTTCGACGTCCCGCACGGGTGCCGCGTCGTCTTCGGTCCGGCGGCCCGGGCCCTGCCCCAGCTACCCATCTACGTCGACGGCGAGGGCTACTTCCGCGCCCGGCGCGGCTTCGACGTCGCGCCCGGCCCGAGCTTCTGGTCACGGGACAACGCGTGACGGGGCGGGGGCGACGTGGCTGAGGTGAGCCGCACCCGCCGGGTGATGCGGGCCATGGACGACCGGCTCGGCACCGGCAAGGCGCTGCGCGGCCAGCTCAACAAGATCTTTCCGGACCACTGGTCGTTCATGCTGGGCGAGATCGCCCTCTACAACTTCCTCATCCTCATCATCACCGGGACGTTCCTCAGCTTCTTCTTCGTGGCCAGCGACCACCACGTGCTGTACGACGGGGTCTACGCGCCGCTGAAGAACGTGAAGGTGAGCGAGGCCTATGCCTCGGTCATCGACATCTCGTTCGAGGTGCGCGCCGGGCTGCTCATCAGGCAGATCCACCACTGGGCCGCGGTCCTGTTCGTGGCGCCATCTTCCTGCACATGTGCCGCATCTTCTTCACCGGCGCGTTCCGCAAGCCGCGGGAGATGAACTGGGTCGTCGGCGTCACCCTGCTGATGCTCGCGATCGCCGAAGGGTTCGCCGGCTACTCGCTGCCCGACGACCTCCTGTCCGGCACCGGCGTCCGCATCGCCTACTCGATCGTCGAGTCGATCCCGATCGTGGGCAACTACCTCGCGACCTTCATCTGGGGCGGGCAGTACCCGGGCACCGAGGTGTTCTGGCCGCGGCTCTACATCTTCCACGTCCTGCTGCTGCCCGGGCTCATCATCGCGCTGCTCGCCGCCCACCTGATGGCGGTGTGGCACCAGAAGCACACGCAGTTCCCGGAGCCCGCGCGCACCGAGCGCAACGTCGTCGGCAGCCGGGTGTGGCCGGCGTACTCCATCAAGTCGCAGGGACTGCTCTTCACGATCTTCGGGGTCCTGGCCCTGCTGGGCGGCTTCGCGCAGATCAACCCGATCTTCCTCTACGGCCCCTACGACCCCGCTGTGGTGTCGGCCGGGTCACAACCCGACTGGTACATGTTCTGGCTGGAGGGGTCGCTGCGGCTGATGCCCCACCTGGAGAGCCGCTTCCTGGGGCACACGATCCCCTGGAACGTCTTCCTGCCGGCCGTCGCGCTGCCGCTCGTGTGCTTCGCACTCCTCTACGTCTATCCGTTCGCGGAACGGTTCCTGACGCGCGACCGCGAGCCGCACGAGCTGCTGGACCGGCCGCGCTACCACCCGGTCCGCACGGGCATCGGCCTGGCGGCCGTCGTCTTCTTCGTGATCCTGTCGGCCGCCGGGGCCAACGACCTCATCCCGTACACGTTCGGCCTGGACATGATGGCGTTCACCTGGGCGATGCGGGTGCTGATCATCGTGTTGCCGGTGCTGACGTTCGAGTTCACCCGCCGGTTCTGCAAGCGGCTGCAACGGGCCGCGGACCGGGCCGAGCACGCCCCGCCGGAGGACGGCCGGGTCGCTCTCGTCGACGGCACGCACTACGCGCTCGTCCCGCAGCAGGAGGCCGACGAGAAGACCCCCGGCTGAGCGCGGAATGAACACCTCCGTGGGCGGGTTTCGGCACATGTGACGAGCATCCAGCAGCCCTCGATCGACGTACGCCGGGCCGCCGACCGGTTCGCGACGGGCATCGACTGGCTCGACTCCAAGCACTCGTTCTCGTTCGGCCCGCACTACGACCCGCGCAACACCCACCACGGGCTGCTGCTGGTCAACAACGACGACGTGGTCGCGCCGGGCGCCGGCTTCGAGACCCACCCGCACCGCGACATGGAGATCGTCACCTGGGTGCTGCGCGGCCAGCTGGTGCACCAGGACTCGCAGGGCCACAACGGCGTCATCTACCCCGGCCTGGCCCAGCGGATGAGCGCCGGCACCGGCATCCTGCACTCGGAGAAGAACGACGCCTGGCGGCTCGACCGGGGAGGCCGAGCACACCGACCCGGTCCACTTCGTGCAGATGTGGGTCGTCCCCGACGACGACCGGCATCACCCCGGGCTACGAGCAGCTCGAGATCGACGACGAGCTGCTGCGCGGCGGCCTGGTCCCGGTGGCGTCCGGGATGGCCGAGCACGACGGTCGCGTCGGCGATCCGCATCCGCAACCGGTACGCCGCGCTGCACGCCGCCCGGCTCGCGCCCGGCCGAGTCGGTGCAGCTCCCGGACGCGCCGTGCCTGCACCTGTTCGTGCCCCGCGGGACGGTCGACCCTCGAGGGCGCGGGCGCGCTGTCGACCCGGCGACGCGGTGCGGTTCACCGGCACCGGCGGCCAGCGAGTGACCGCGGTCGAGCCGGCCGAGATCCTCGTCTGGGAGATGCACGCCCACCTTTGAACCTCTCACCGGATGCCCGGAACGGCAGGTGCGGCCGGTGCCCGGAGTCATGGTCGGGGTTCGGGGACCCAGGACGGCCTGCGCTTGTCGAGGAATGCCGCCATCCCCTCGCGCGCCTCGTCGGATCCGAAGTGGCGCGCGGACAGCTCGAGCATCGCGGCGAACTCCTCCCCGATCGTCGCCGCCCGCGGTGCGCGCAGCAGGGCCTTCGTCGCGGCGACCGCGGCGGGCGCACCGAGCGCCAGCATGTCGACGTAGCGCCGCACCTCGTCGTCGAGACGGTCGGCGGGAACGGCGCTGGTGACCACACCGACCTCGACCGCACGGGCGGCGTCGAAGGTCTCGCCGGTGAGGAACAGCTCGTTCGCGGCCCGGGGCAGCATCCGCGGCAGCAGGAGCACCGAGATGATCGCCGGCACCACACCGATCCGCACCTCGGTGAGCGCGAAGGTGACCGAGTCTGCGGCCACGGCGACGTCGCAGGCCGCCACGAGCCCCAGCCCGCCGGCGCGCGCCGGTCCGGCCAGCCGCGCGACGACCGGCTTGGGCGAGGTCCAGATCGACTCGAGCACCTGGGGGAACTCGTCGCCCGCGACCCCGCCCGAACGCGCCTCCTTGAGGTCCATCCCGGAGCAGAAGACCGAGCCGGCGTGGGTGAGGACGACGACGCGGACCGCCTCGTCGTCCATCGCGGTGGCGAGGTGGTCGCGCAGTTCCTGCCGCAGCTGGGCCGAGAGCGCGTTGCGGTTGTGCGGCGAGTCGAGTGTCACCGTGGCGATCCCGTTGCTGACGTCGAGCCGGACGAGCGGGTCTGTCATCGAGGTCTCCTCCCGCCGCCGAACCTAACGGGCGGATGAGAGGGTCGAGTGAGTGACCACCACGGGTAGGAGGAGGCGGCCGAGGCGCCGGCCGTTGCGCCGGCCGTTGTACCGGGCGAGCCTGGTCGCGACCGGTCTCGCCGCCGCCGTCGCGCTCACCGGCCCCCCGGCATCGGCGCACAATGGCGTCGGCGCCGCCTTCAAGGGCGCTGCCGGCCCCTACACGGTCTACGCGTACGACGGCAGCCTCGTCGACGGGGACCAGGTCGAGTACCGCGTGGTCCTGCTCTCCCGGTCGACGGGCGCCCCGGCGTACGACGTCACGACCCGGATCAGCGCGTCGCGAGGTCCCCACCACGAGGTGCAGGCACAGGCGAGCATCGACACGTTCGGCAACGTCGTCCTCTACCGCCTGCCGAACGCCTACCCGGACGACTGGCGCGTCGAGGTCCGGTTGACGGGCCGCGCCGGCTCCGGGCACGTGCACTTCCCGATGCACGGCATCGCCGCGGCCCCGGATCCGGCGGCGACGGTGGTGTCCGTGGACCAGCCGTCTCCGTGGCCGTGGGTCGGCGCCGCGGTCGCCGCCGTGGCCATCATCGGCGCTGCCGCATGGTGGCTGCGCCGCCGCCGGCCGGGATGACCGGCAGACCCTCAGGCTCCCGCCACCCGGTCGGCCGCGGCCAGGTCGTCCAGGCAGCTGCTCACGCGCGCGTGCAACCCGGGACCGGATCGTCCCCACGGGGCAGCCGCAGACCTCGGCCGCCTCGGCGTAGCTCAGCCCGGCGACCTGGGTGAGGACGAAGGCGCCCCGCCGCGCCTCGGGAAGCGCCGCGACCAGCATCTCGAGCTCCACCGCGCCCGCCGGGCCAGGTGCGTCCCGTGGCTCGGACCAGCTCCCGAAGCAGCCGCCGCCGCCTGCCACGCGAGCGCAGCTCGTCCAGGCACACGTGCCGGGCGATGCCGAGAAGCCAGGTGCGGATCGACGACCGGCCGTCGAAGGTCGGGAGAGCGCGGTAGGCACGCAGGTAGGACTCCTGCGCCAGGTCGTCGGAGCTGTCGCGATCGACCATCGCAGCGCACGTGCGCCGCACGTCGACCTCGGTGAGGCGGACGACGGCGGCGAAAGCGGACGGATCACCGTCTGCCGCGCGCCGACCGAGGGCGCACAGCTCGTCCTCCACGACCGGAGACGCTATCGGTGCGCCGGCGGAAGACACCGACGCGGCCGGAGGCCGAGGATTGCCGGGAACCTTTGCCCGGTCCCGGTCGACTCAGGACATGTGAGGTGCGATCTCATCCGCGAGGCCCTGTCCGCCCGGCTCGACGACGAGGCGATGCCGGTGCCCGAGCAGACGGTGCAACGTCACCTGTCGGCGTGCGTCCGATGCCGTGACTGGCAGCGGGCCGCGACCGACCTGCACCGCCGGGCCCGCCTGACAGCGGCCCCGGCGGCCACCGACCTCACCGAACGCGTGCTGGCCGCGATCCCGACCGCACCACCCGCCCGACCGCGACGGACCCTGACCGCCGCGCGGGTCATGCTCGGCGTGGTCGCGCTCCTGCAGCTGGCGATGTCGAGCCCGGTGCTCGTCCTCGGCCACGACCACGCGGCACCGGTGCACGTGGCGCACGAGCTCGGGTCGTTCGACGCTGCCCTGGCGATCGGCCTGCTGCTCGCCGCGTTCCGGCCCCGCCTCGCCCGCGGCATGCTCCCGCTCGTCGGCGTCATCGCCGCCCTCCTGCTGCTGACTGCGGGGTCCGATCTCGCGGCCGGCCGAACCGCGGCCGTCGACGAGATCCCTCACCTGTGCGCCCTGACCGGCTTCGTGCTGCTGGCGCACCTGGCCACACCCACGAGTCGGCGCGAGCGCGCCGGGAGGAGATGGAGGAGCGCATGACGGTGCTCGCGCACGCGTTCGGCGAGCGTTACGACCTGCCCATCCCGCTCTACCTGTTCGTCATCGGCGGGGCCCTCGTCGTCATCGCGTCGTTCCTCGTCGTCCTCCCGCGCCACGGCACGGCCGGGGTGAAGCGGGACGAGGGAGCGGCCGACGGGACGCATCTCCGCGGGTCGCACCGGGTCTGGGGGACGGCTGTCGGCGTTGTTCCTGGCGTTCCTGTGCTGGTGCGGCTTCGCCGGCAGCCAGGAGGTGTCGGAGAACCTGCTGCCCACCGTCTTGTGGCTCGTCGTCTGGATCGCGGTGCCGCTGTCCGTGGCGCTCGTGGGCGACTGGACGCAGCCCGTGAACCCGTTCGCGTTCCTCGCCAAGCTGGCCGACTCCGATCGGCTGCGCGCGAGCGTGCTGGGCGGGTCCGAACCGGTCCGCTGGCCCGCCTGGCTGGGATGGTGGCCCGCGGTCGTGCTGTTCTTCGCGGCCGCCTGCTCCGAGCTCGTCTTCAACCTGACCACGACGGTCCCGCACGTCGCCGCCGCCATGCTCGCCGGCTACGCCGGCCTCACGCTCGTGGGCGGGTTCCTGTTCGGCGCGGAGTGGCTGCGCCGGGGAGAGATGTTCGCGGTGCTGTTCGACACCTGGGGACGGCTCGGCTACTTCCGGTTCGGAGCGCCCGGCCGGCGCGGCTTCGCCGGCGGCCTCGAGGTCGGATTCGCCCGCCGGCCGAGCCGGCTGGCCTTCGTCCTGCTGCTCCTGCTCAACGTCAACTTCGACGGCCTGCTGTCGACGCCGCAGTGGGCCGGCGTGCTGCGTGACCTGCCTGGCTCGCTGGGTCAGTTCGGCGACGCGCAGCACTGGTTCAACGTCGGGGTGTTCGCGGTCATGGCGCTCACCCTGGCCGTGCTGCTCGCCGGCTTCGCCCACGGGTCGGCGGTGGCGGGCGGGCACCGCACCAGGCCGCTGGCGTCACTCGAAGGGCTGATGCCGAGCCTCGTGCCGATCGCGTTCGGCTACCTGTTCGCGCACAACTTCGAGTACCTCATCCTCAACGGCCAGCTGCTGCTGCCGCTGACCGGCAACCCGCCCGGGCTGGAGAGCTGGCCGATCCACCTGCCCTATCCGTTCAACGACGACTACGACCCGCGGGTCCACGTGCTCCCGAGCTCGTTCTACTGGTATCTCGCCGTCGCCGTCATCATCGCCGTGCACGTCTACGCCGTCGTGATCGCGCACCGGCATCTCGTGCGCGCCGGTCGCGACGAGGGGCGGCGCCGGCGCAGCGAGTACCCGTGGCTGGCCGCGATGGTCGGCTACACCTGCCTGTCGCTCTGGTTGCTGGCGCAGCCGCTGACGGAGACGTCGAGCACCACCTCCGGCACGGAGGAGGCGACCGCCGCGGGAACGGCGGCCGTCTCCGCCGACGCCCCGGAGCGCCGCGTCGCGAGCACGGACCCGGCGAGCACGAGCGGGAACCCGACCGCGATGCCGACCGTGAACCGCTCGTCGAGCAGCAGCACGCCGAGCAGGATCGCCACCGCCGGGTTGACGTAGGTGATGACCGTCGCGCGGGTCGGACCCACCTCGGCGATGAGCGCGAAGAACAGCAGGAACGCCAACGACGTGCAGACGACGGCCAGCGCCAGCAGCGCGAGCAGCGGCTTGGCCGACACCCGCTCCGGCACCTGCAGCGCGGCGACCGGCGCCCACCCGACCGCGGTGAGGACCAGGGACGTGACGACGACACCCACCGCGGGCAGGTCGCTGAGCCGGCGGCTGAGCACGATGGGCCCGGCGGCGTAGCCGAGCGCGGTCAGGAGGACGGCGCCGACGGCGAGCAGGTCGATGCGGCCGACCTGAAGCCCGACGAGCGCGGCGACCCCCGCCACCCCGACGGCCAGCCCCAGCAGCCGCGTCCGGTCGACGGGCTCCGGGTCACCGGCCAGGCGGACGAGCAGGACGCCCAGCAGCGGCACCGCCGCGATGAGGAGACCGGCCAGGGCACTGGACAGGTGCTGCTCGGCCCAGGTGAGCAGCCACCAGGGGCCGGCCAGCTCGACGGCGGTGAACAGCAGCAGCGGTCGCCACCGCCGGAGCAGGTCGCCCAGGTCGACCCGGCGGATCGCGATCGGCAGCAGCACGAGCGCGCCGAGCGCGGTGCGGAACACCACCACCGCCGCAGGGTCGATCTCGCGGACGGCGACCCGGATCAGCAGGTAGGGGATCCCCCAGATGGCGCACATCGCGGCGAACAGTGCCCAGCCGCGGCGTGACATTGGGCCCCCTCCGTCCTCATCCGACGGCGACGATAGCCAGCAGCACGGCGAGGAGCATCACGAGGCTCCCCGGCAGAGGGCGGCGCGGGTGGCGGGATCGAGCCGCACGCCGACCGGCGGGAGCGGCCGCGGCGTGGGCCGGAGCTGGGCACCGAGCCAGGCCCGCAGTCGGCGGCGAGCCCGGGTCCGGACGACGCGATCGGGCCGGGAGCGCCCGGCGGCGGCGCGGAGCATGTCGTCGCGGCGGGCGGCGGCCAGTGCCTCGACGATGATCGGGTGGGTCATGGGGACCACCTCCTGACGACGATCCTCATCCGTCCCGGTCGCTCGCACGAGTGGCGCTAATGACAACATGCGCTAGATTCTTGCCATGCCTGACGTCGCGGTGGCGGTGGTCACCAACACGGCGCAGTTCGAGCTGGCGGTCGCGTGCGAGGTCTTCGGGATCGACCGCACGGCCGAGGTCGGCGACTGGTACTCGTTCAAGCTCTGCGCCGGCGAACCCGGCCCGATCCGGACCGCCGCCGGGCTGGTGCTCGACTCGCCCCACGGTCTCGACGACATCGCCCGGGCCGACACCGTCGTCGTACCGGCGGCCGGCGAGGACCCGGCCCGCTACGGCGACCTGCTCGACGCGCTCCGCGCGGCGCATGCCAACGGCGCCCGGATCGCCTCGATCTGCACCGGCGCGTTCCTGCTCGCCGAGGCCGGCCTGCTGGACGGCCGGCGGGCGACGACCCACTGGTCGCACGCCGCCGACCTGGCCGCGCGCTATCCCCGGGTCGACGTCGACCCCAACGTGCTCTACGTCCAGGACGGCTCGATCTTCACCTCGGCCGGCACCGCGGCCGGCATCGACCTGTGCCTGCACCTGGTCCGGCTCGACTTCGGCACCGACGTGGCCAACTCCCTCGCCCGGGCGATGGTCGTCCCGCCGCACCGGGACGGCGGCCAGGCGCAGTTCGTCGACGCGCCGCTGCCGCCGCGTCGAGGAGGAGACGCTCGGGCCGCTGCTCGACTGGGCGCTCGCCCGCCTCGACGAGCCGCTCACCCTCGCCGACCTCGCCCGGCAGGCCAACGTGAGCGTGCGCACGCTCGTCCGCCGGTTCGCCGCAGCGACCGGTACGACGCCGCTGCAGTGGCTGCTGGCGCAGCGGGTCCGGCGGGCGCAGCACCTGCTCGAGAGCAGCGACGAGCCGGTCGAGCGGGTGGCGGCGCTCTCCGGCTTCGGCACCGCCGCGAACCTGCGCCAGCACTTCACGCGCAGCGTCGGGGTGCCACCGACGCGGTACCGCCGCACGTTCCGCGGCGACCCGGCCGAGTCGAGCCCGTCGACCCAGTCCGTCCGCAGCCCAGTCCATCCGACCGGCCCAGCCACCAGCGCAGTCGGCGTAACCGGGCGGAACCCGTCCGCGACCCGGCGCGTCCGACCGGACAGGAGCCGACGGAGGAGGTGCGATGCGGCTGCGAGGTGCGGCGGCACCGACCGCCCTGGCGCTGGCCGTCGTCGCGCTCGTCGCGACCGCCGTCTGGCTGGCGCGGGCCGCCCGCCACGACGGCGAGGCGGCGAGCCGCCCGCCACTGCTGCACCTGACGAGCAGCGGTGCCGTGGCTGCGGCACCGGGCACCGGCACCGGCGCTCCGTACGAGCTGGTGGGCGAGCTGCCCACCGGCCGACCGGCGGACCAGCAGGTACGCCGGCCGGCCGCGGCGACCGCCGCGGACGCCGGCGCGGTCGCGCGCGCCCTCGGGATCCCCGGGACGCCGACCGCGGTGCGGGGTGGGTGGGTCATCCGGGACGGCGACAACCGCCTCGCCGTCCGGGCCGAGGGCGGGTGGTACTACGGGCTGGACTGCTCGCCCGATCGACCGGTGACGGAGGAGAACCTCGACGTCGCGTGCGCGGTGGCGAGCGCGGCCGCGGTCGTACCGGCCGACGGCTCGGCGCCCGACGCTTCCGCGGAACCGGCGCCGGATGCGGCAGCGGAGTCGGGCCCCACGGCTGCGGAGGCCCGCGCCGTCGCCGGGCCGATCCTCGACCGCCTCGGCCTGGCCGGCGCCGACATCGACGTGAGCGAGGGAAGCCCGACCACCTCCGTCACCGCCGGGCCGCGAGCCGGTGATCTCGACACCAGCGGGTGGGACACGTCGCTGCAGATCGACGCCGACGGCCGGGTCACGACCGGGAACGGCTGGCTGCCGACGTCCACCGCGGGCACCGCCTATCCCGTCGTCGACGCGGCGCAGGCGTTCGCGCTGCTGCTCGCCCGTCCCCGGCCGTTGATGGAGCTCTGCATGCAGCGCCCGGACGGCGAGCCCGGGTGCGCCGAACGGCCGCCGGCCCAGGTGACCGGCGCGCACCTCGGCCTGGTCCTCGACACCGACGGCTCGGGGCCGCTGCTGGTGCCGGCGTGGCTGTTCGACCTGCACGGCCGGGCTGAGCCCGCGGCCCAGGTGGCCGTCGACCCGGCGTACCTCGCCACCCCGGTCCCCCCGGAGGTCGGCCCCCCCGCGGACGAGCCGAGCGCGGTCCCCCCGCAGCGGGGATCGAGCGGCCCCGACAGCGGCTGAGGCGGCGCCGCCGAACGGGCGGCCACGGAAATCGGTGTGACGCCCGTCACGTCCGGGGCCTTCGCGCGTTGATCCCGGCACGGCCCGGATCCGCCTACCTCCCTGGCCAATCCGTCCGCTTTTGTGGTGCATTAGACAGGCTTGTGACCCAGGTCACACCGGATCCCCAGAGTTCCCAGGAGGCCTCGAGTGCCCAGCAACCCACTGCTCGGCAAGTTCGGCCCGATCATCCTGCTCGTCGTCACCCAGCTGGTGCTCGTGCTCGCCGCGCCGTCAACGGCGCCGACCGCGAGCACGCAGGCGGCCGGCGCGGGTGCCTACGCCCAGGGCGTGAGCCCGAGCGGCACCACCCCGGAGGGCACCGTGCCCGGGGCGACCGGCACGGACGCGGGTGGCGCCGGCGCCGTCGCCGCCGGCCCCGGCGGCGGGAGCACGCCGGGCGCTACCGGCGGCAGCACGGCGGGCGGGACCACGGCCAGCGGCCCGGGCGGCGGCACCACGAGCGCCGCGGCCACCGGCGACACCAAGCACTGCGTCGACGGCCGGCAGTTCGACCCGGCCATCGACTACTACGCGCCGCCGTGCGTCGCCGGGATCCCCGGCGCCGACTTCCCGGACAACG
This sequence comes from uncultured Actinomycetota bacterium, assembly GCA_963835405.1. Lineage (GTDB taxonomy): Bacteria > Actinomycetota > Actinomycetes > JAFAQI01 > JAFAQI01 > CAWIFV01. The sequence continues at coordinate 186,397 of CAWIFV010000010.1, read as the reverse complement.
GCGGCCAGACCTGGCAGGGCGTCGACGACAAGACCATCGAGCTGGTGGTGTACGTCGCCGACTACGGCGCCGAGGTCGACCAGATCCTCAAGGCGCAGGGCCTGTACTACAACGCGGACAACGCCAAGGTCTGGAACGCGGCGTACGAGAAGTTCATCAACACCCATTACCAGCTCTACGGTCGCAAGATCCACATCGACACCGTCCAGGGCGGCTGCCGCACGGTGCCGCCGGACTACCCGTGCCTCATCAAGGACATGGACAGCCTGGTCGCGAAGTACCACCCCTACGGCGTGCTCTGGGACACGACCGTGTGCTCGCAGTGCTTCGCCGAGCTGTCCCGCCTCCACGTCGTGAACTTCGGCGGCAGCGGCTTCTCCGACGCGTTCCACAACGCCAACGCGCCGTACTCCTACGACGCCGGCGAGAGCGCCACCCGGATCGAGCTCGCGTTCGCCGACTGGTGGTGCAACCAGATGACCAGCGAGGGCAACAGCGGCCGGACGGCGATCTTCGCCGGGACGCAGAACCCGAGCCAGAACTTCCGCAACAAGCCCCGCGAGCTCGGTGTCATCAGCACCAACGACCCGGACAACGAGAACACCATCAAGCACGTGCTCTACCCGGCCCTCGAGAAGGGCTGCGGCGAGAAGGTCACGCACGAGTACTTCTACGCCCAGGACATCAACACCGCGACGCAGCAGTCGCAGGCCACGGCGTCCGCGATGAACACGCCGACGAACCCCGCCACCAGCGTCGTCTGCTTCTGCGACCCGGTCGCCCCGCAGTTCGGCCAGAACGCGTTCGCGACCGACAACTACTGGCCGGAGTCGATCCTCGCCTCCGACCAGACGATGGACTGGGACTCCAACGCCCAGACCTACTCCCAGGGCGGGCAGAGTCCCGGCCTCGCCTGCCCCAACCCCGGCCGTGGCTGCCCGTGGGACAACACGGTGGGCATCGGCTCGCAGGAGGCGCAGACGAGCCCGGACGACATGGCCGCCGTGAAGGTCTGGCGGATGTCGAGCGGCAAGAAGGAGCTGCCGACCAACGGCCAGCCGCCGGCGCTGACGATCGCGTGGGCCAACCTGAGCATGTTCGCGACGCTGATCCAGAGCACCGGCCCGCAGCTCACGCCGGATCGCATGCAGGCCGCGGCCGTGCACATCCCCGCCCGCGGTGGCGGCAAGACCGGCCACGAGCTCCGGGCGTTCTCCGCGGGCAACTGGTGCTGGACACAGGACACGCGCGTCGTCTACTGGAACAAGAACAAGAAGAGCCCCTACAACGGGGAGAACGGCACCTACGTCGAGATCGAGGGCAAGCGGTTCAACATCGGTGAGTTCCCGCGCCTGAAGCAGCCCCCGGCCCCGGCCCCGGAGGACCGCAAGTGAGCGGCTACGGCGCCGCGCTGCCGCCGACCGTGAGCGATGCGGCGCAGCGGCTGCTGGAGGCCGCGACGAGCAACCGGATGGTGGCCATCGTCGCGCGCCGGGTGGTGCTGTCGATCCTCTTCGTCGTCGTCGTCGACCTCGCCTTCGGGCTGACGCCGTTCATCTTCATCAACGGGATGGCGCTCGGCGCGCTCTACGGCATCGTCGGCGTCGCACTGGTCCTCACCTACCGCACCAGCCGGATCATCAACTTCGCCGCGGCCGCGGTCGGGGCGGTGCCGGCGATCACCGCGGTCCTGCTCACCACGGCCGACCACGTCAACTACCTGCTGACCCTGCCGATCGCCGTCGTCGGCGGGCTGCTCACCGGTGCATTGACCGAGATCGTCGTGCTCCGCCGGTTCAAGCACGCCTCCCGGCTCATCGTGACGGTCGTCTCGATCGGCATCGCGCAGAGCTTCGCCGCGCTCGGCTTCTTCATCCCGATCTGGTTCGGGGAGAAGGCGAGCGCCGTCCCGAAGGTCGCCACCCCGTGGCAGGGCCTCCAGCTGCACAACTCCCGCGGCGAGCCGATCCTCACCGGCAACCAGGTCTTCGCCTTCGCTCTCGTGCTGCTGCTGACCTTCGGTCTCATGCTGTTCCTCAAGCGCAGCCGGATGGGCATCGCGCTCCGCGCGTCGTCGGAGAACAGCGACCGGGCCGAGCTGCTCGGCGTGCCGGTCAACCGCGTCAACACCGTCGCGTGGGCCATCGCCGGCCTGCTGTCCGCGATGGCGATCTTCGCGATCTCCCCGCTGTACGGCGTTCCGAGCGACGCGACCCTGGGCTACCAGACGCTGCTCTACGGGCTCGCCGCCGCGGTCGTCGCCCGGATGGAGAACCTGGGCATGGCGCTGCTCATGGGCCTCGGCATCGGCCTGCTCATCATGACCTCGGTCACCGCCACCGGCACCAACGACCTCGCCCAGGCCCTCATGCTGCCGGTGATCCTCGTCGCCCTGCTCGTGCAGCGGCGGTCGCGCAGCCGGGCCGTCGACGCGGACGCGTCGAGCTGGCAGACGATCGCGGTCTTCCGGCCGGTCCCGATGGAGCTGCGGTCGCTGCCCCAGGTGCAGCGGGCCCGGGCCATCCTCCTGATCGCCCCGATCGCGGTCGCCGTGATCCTGCCGTACGTCCTCAGCGAGCCGAGCCTGCCCGGCCTCCAGATCCTGCCGATCGTGGGGATCATCGCGGTGTCGCTCGTCATCCTCACCGGGTGGGCGGGCCAGATCAGCCTCGGCCAGTACGGGCTGGTCGGGATCGGGTCGGCGGCTGCCGGCGGTCTCATCGGCGACCACAACATCGACTTCTTCGCCGCCGTCGGCGTCGGCATCGCGGCCGGTGCGCTCACCGCGGTCGTCATCGGCCTGCCCGCCGTCCGGATGCGGGGGCTCTACCTCGCCGTCGCCACGCTCGCCTTCGGCTTCGCGATGCAGTACTACGTCCTCAACAGCCACTACTGGATCGGCTCCGCACCTGCTGCCCGACCAGCTGGCGACGACGGTCAAGCGGCCGATGCTCTACGGCAAGTTCGCGCTCGACGGCTCCATCGGCGGGGAGCGCTCCTTCTACTTCCTCTGCCTGGGGTTCCTCCTGCTGGTGCTGGCGGCAGCGGCCTCGTTCCGCCGCCACCACAGCGGCCGGGTCCTCATCGCGCTGCGGGACAACCAGCGCGCCGCGTCGTCGTACTCCATCGCGCCGGTGCGGTCGCGGCTGGCGGCGTTCGCCGTGTCGGGTGCCATCGCCGGCCTGGCCGGCGTGCTGTTCGCCTACCAGCAGCACAACGTCATCCCCGGCACGTACGACGTCTACGGCAGCATCGCCGTCTTCCTCGCGGCCGCCGTCGGCGGCCTCGGCTCGCTGGCCTTCGCCACGATCGCCGTCGTCCTGTTCCAGGCGACGATCCTGTGGGGGCCGATGGCCTGGCACCACCTCGGCCACACGTTCTCCTCGGTCGTCCCGCTGCTCATCACCGGGCCGCTGCTGATCCTCAACCTCTACAGCAACCCCGGTGGGCTGGCCGGCTGGGCGTTCGCCGAGCGGGACAAGTGGCTGCGCCGGCTCGCCGCCCGCGCATCAGATCCACGTCCCGTCCCTGGTCGCCGACAGCCTCGTCGACGAGGAACCGACCGCCCTGGCCGCCCAGCCGGAACCGGAGCCCGCGACATGAGCCACCTGGCGCCGCCGACCCGCTCACGACACCGCCGCGGAGCCCTATCCGAGCGCGGCCGCACTGTCCGTGGCGAACCGATCCTCAGCTGCCGCGGCGTGGACGTCGCCTACGACAAGGTGCAGGTGCTGTTCGGCGTCGACCTCGACGTCCGCCGCGGCGAGATCGTCGCGCTGCTCGGCACGAACGGCGCCGGCAAGTCGACCCTGCTCAAGGCGATCTCCGGCGCTGGTGCACCCGGCCGCCGGCCGATCCTGTTCGACGGCGCGACATCACCAAGGCCGACGCCGCAGAGACCGCCACGCGCGGCATCGTGCAGGTGCCGGGCGGCAAGGCGGTCTTCCCGACCCTGACGGTCGCCGAGCACTTCAAGGCCGGCGGCTGGCTCTTCGCGCGACAGTGACCCGGGCGAGGTCGCCGAGCGCACCCGCGAGGTGCTGGAGATGTTCCCCCGGCTGGAGCGAGCGCTGGGACCAGCTGGCCGGCAACCTGTCCGGCGGCGAGCAGCAGCAGCTGGCGCTCGGCATGGCGTTCGTCGCCCGGCCCGAGCTGCTCGTCATCGACGAGCTCTCGCTCGGGCTGGCGCCCGTCGATCGTCGAGCGGCTGCTCGACGCGGTGCGCGCGATCCACGCCGACGGCGCCACGATCATCCTCGTCGAGCAGTCCGTCAACGTCGCGCTGACCATCGCCACCCGCGCGTACTTCATGGAGAAGGGGCAGGTCCGCTTCTCCGGGCCCGACCGAGGACCTGCTCGAGCGCGACGACATCCTGCGCTCGGTCTTCCTCGACGGCGCGGGCAAGGCGCATGAGCGCCGGCGGAACCCACCTCCGGCGCCCGCACGTCGCGCGGGCCACCGCGGACGAGGCGGCCGCCGGCACCGCGCCGGTGCTCGAGGTCACGGGCCTGACCAACCGCTTCGGCGGCATCAGCGCGGTCAACGACGTCAGCTTCACGCTGCGCGAGAGCGAGATCCTCGGCCTGATCGGCCCGAACGGCGCCGGCAAGACGACGATCTTCGACATGATCTGCGGGCACCTGCCGACCCAGCGCGGGCGGATCGTGCTGGCCAGGGCAGCGACGTCAGCGACCTGGGCGCCGGAGCGGCGGGCGGCGGCCGGGCTCGGCCGGTCGTTCCAGGACGCCCGCATCTTCCCGTCGCTCACCGTGGCGGAGAACATCGCGCTCGGGCTGGAGCGGCACATCGAGGTGCGCGACCACGTGTCCGCGCTGTTCGGCACACCAGCCATGCGTGAGTCGGAGGTGGACGTCGCCTTCACCGTCGACGACCTCATCGAGCTGATGGGGCTCGGCGCCTTCCGCGACAAGTTCGTCGGCGAGCTGTCCACCGGGTCGCGCCGGATCGTCGACCTGGCGATGTCGATCGCGCACGACCCGAAGGTGCTGCTGCTCGACGAGCCCGTCGAGCGGCATCGCGCAGCGCGAGACCGAGGCGCTCGGCCCGCTGCTGCGGCGCATCCGCGAGGAGACCGGCTGCGCGATGCTCGTCATCGAGCACGACATGCCGCTCATCACGCACGCTGTCGGACTCCATCGTCGCGCTCGAGCTCGGCGCGGTGCTGCGTCCAGGGGCACGCCGGACGAGGTGCTCGCCGACCCGCGCGTCGTCGCGGCCTACCTCGGCGGCGACCCGGCCGCGATCCGCCGGAGCAGCTCCTCGACCGCGCGGCAACGACAGAAGGTGGGTGCGTGATGGCCGGCACCGGACGGCATCGAGCCGAGCCCGCGCCCCGACGTACCGCGCGCCGGGTCGCGGTCGGCACGCTCTTCGTCGCCGCGGCGACCGTCTTCGGCGCCACCTGGCCCACGGCGGCCCAGGCCGACGCACCGGTGCAGACGGCATGGTGGAACGCCGCCTCCGGCGGCGGCCAGGCCGCCCCGGAGCCGACCGCGGAGGAGGGTGGGCTGCACCTCGCGGTCGAGCCCGGCCAGATCCTCGCCTTCGGGGCGGTCCTCTACGCGATGCCGGTCGAGGCGAGCGGCACCCTCGAGCTGAAGATCGGCAACATCGCCGCGACACCACAGGTGAACCCCACCGCACCCACCACCGACCCGGCCGTGAACATCCAGGCCTGCCCGACCGCGGACACCAGCTGGAAGGCCGGCGACAACCAGCCGATGGACAGCGCGCCGGACTACGACTGCTCGCTGCGCTCGTTCACGGGCAGCGTGTCGGCGGACGGCACGTCGGTGACGTTCCTGGTCGACGGGTCCGCGGAGACGGTGCCGGGGCAGCTGAGCCTGGCGATCGTCCCCGTGATGACGACGGACGCGCCGGGAGTCGGCACCCAGCTGCCCACCGACGCCACCCAGCCCTACAGCGTCGACATCAGCAAGCCGGACGCCGGATCGCTGGTCCTGACCGGTGGCACGGCACTGCCGGCCGCCGCACCCGCCCCGGCCAGTGCCCCGCCCGCCCCCGCGGGCACGACGACCGGCGCGGCCACTGCCGCTGGTTCGGCCGCCGGGCCCCCGGGGGCGCCGGCGGCGCCTGACCTGTCCCTGCCCGCAGCGACGACGACCTCGACGGGCGCGCAGACCCCGCCGGTCGTCGCGGGCTCGGCGGCGCCGGCCGCGCCGGCCGCCGCCCCGGCGGCAGCCGTCACCCCCGCCTCGGACAACACGGCGCACAACGCGGCACTCGCCATGCTGATCGTGCTCGGCACCCTCATCGTCGCCGGCAGCAACAACCAGGTGCAGCAGCGTGCCCCCCGGCTGCTCGGCGGTGCCGGGCGCCGGGCCGGTCTCGCCACCGCGGGCGGCTCGGCCGCGGCCGTCACGGCTGCGGCGCCGGCTCCGGCCCCCGGCTACGGCAGCCGCGGCCTCGGCCGGTTCGCCAAGCCACGGACCGCGCCACCCCGCCCGCTCATCTGACCCGGCCGCGTCAGCAACGGATGGTCACCGTGTTGCTGACCGGCACGTAGCTGCTGCCGCCCCAGGCCTTCAGGACGACGGTGTAGGTCCCCGGCCGGTAGTAGCGGTAGCGGGTCTCGCCCTCCGCGTTGCGGCCGAGCACCTGGAACCCGCCGGCGTCGAGCACCGTCCACGTCAGCCCGTCCGGAGGCCCGCCGGGGAACTCCGAGCGGATCACCCCGCAGCCGTCGGAGTAGACCCGCAGCCTCGCGCGTGGCAGCGGCGACCGGGACGGCTCCGACTGTTCCGGCAGCACCTGGCGCAGCGGAGCGCGCATCCCCTCTTCAGGTGACCGGACGGCGAACCGGTCGACGTCGGGGTCGCCGCCCTGCGACAGCGCGACCCCCAGCGCGGCCGCCGACATGCCCACACTGGCGAGGACGGCGAGCCAGATCGGGCTCAGCCGGCCTCGCCAGGAGGACGCCGCGCCAGACGGAGTGACCGCCGGCTGGGGATCAGGCTCGGGCTCGGTCATCCCCTTATGGTGGCGCAGTCAGCCGCCGGACGGGCTGATGTTGTGGTTGAGGTGGAAGACGTTGTCCGGGTCGTAGCGGCGCTTCAGCTCGACCAGCCGGTCCCAGTTGGGCCCGTACGCCGCCCGGGTGCGGGCCGTGTCGTCCTCGTCGAGGTAATTGACGTAGTTCGACTCGGACATGTGCGGCGTCAGGTCACGGAAGAGCGTGCGGACCCAGTCGCGGTTGGCGTCGTCCTCGGCCGCAGTCAGCCACTCACCGGCGATGATCATGTTGAAGCCCGGCTCCCGGTGCGGGAAGGCGGTCGCCGTGGCGGGGACACGTGTCGCCGCCCCGTGGTAGTGCTCGATGAGCATGCCGCTCATCGTGGAGGGGGCGCTGTTCATGGCGTCGACCATGGCATCGACCGCCGAGTCCTCCGCGGACGTCAGGAAACCCGACTTCCAGTAGTTGCGCGCCCCCTTCGGGAAGCCGTCGTCGAGCAGCGTGTTCACGACCGGGTACGGGATGCGCGCCACCGTGTCCATCAGCACCGTGCCGGCCGAGCGCAGCGGAGCGAGCTCGCGCTCCGCGACGGCGTCCTCGCCCTGATGGCAGACGACGACCGCGGTCAGCTTCGCGCCCGACCCGTCCGGCGCGTGCACGAGCACGACGAACGCCGTCAGCTCGTCCGGTGCGTCCGCCATCACCTCGCGGTAGACCGCCATCACCTTGCCCGCCTCCTCGAGCGGATACGCCGTCATGCCGCCGACCACGGTCGCGACGGGATGGATGCCGTACTCGAGCCAGGTCGCGACACCGAAGTTGCCGCCGCCGCCGCGCATCGCCCAGAACAGGTCGGGGTCGGTGTCGGCCGTCACGGCTCGGACCTCCCCGTCCGCCGTCACCACCTCGAGGGACCGGAGGTTGTCGATCGCCAGGCCCTGCGTGCCCATCAGCCAGCCGACCCCGCCTCCGAGCGTCAGGCCACCGATGCCCGTGGTCGAGATCGTGCCGCCCGTCGACGCCAGGCCGTGCAGGTGCGTCGCCCGGTTGTACTCCCGCCAGGTGACGCCGCCCTGTGCCCGCGCACTGCGCTGGCGCGGGTCGACGTACGTCCCGCGCATGGGTGCGAGGTCGATCATCAGGCCACCGTCGGTGACGGCGCGCCCGGCGACGCTGTGGCCGCCGCCGCGGACCGACAGCTCGAGGCCCCGGTCACGGGCGAAGCGGACCGCGTCGACGACGTCGGGAGTGGTGCGGCAGCGGGCGATGACGGCGGGCCGCCGGTCGATCGCGCCGTTGTGCACCTGCCGGGCGTCGTCGTAGCCGGCATCGGCCGGAGTGAGCACCGCACCGGAGAAATCGCCGGTGAGCGCGTCGAGGTCGAGAGTCTTCGCCATGAGAGTCCTTCCGCGGTCGAGGATCGGGCGGGCCGGGACAACGGCAACGACCGGCGGCGGCCAGGGGGCCACCGGCGGCGTGGATCGAAGGGTCAGCGACCGGTCGCGGCCGGGACGAAACCGGCCAGGCGACCAGAGGTCGGGAAAAGCGATGACCTGGACGTGCGCTGCCTCATCTGGAGCCCCCTCCGGCATCGAGTGCGCGTCCCGAGGCCGGACCATAACACCGGTCAGCGGCACCGTCAGCCGTACGACGGGAGGCGCCCTCGATGCCGGACGGGGGTCGGGGCCGCCTCAGCGCACCTGCGCGCGGAGCGCCTTGCGGTCGAGCTTGAACACGCTCGTCAGCGGCAACGAGTCGACGATGCGGACGTCGCGGGGGTACTTCGCCGCTGACAGCCGCGTCCTCGCGAACGCCACCACGTCCTCGGCGGTCAGCGACGCGCCCGGGGACAGCTGGACGAACGCGACAACCTCCTCGCCCATCCGCGGATCCGGCTTGCCGACGACCCCGGCGCCGACGATGTCGGGGTGCTCGAGCAGCGCGTCCTCGACATCGCGCGGGTAGACGTTGATGCCGCCGCGGATGACCAGGTCCTTGATCCGGTCGACGACATAGAGGTAGCCGTCGTCGTCGAACCGGCCGATGTCGCCGGTGTGGAACCAGCCGTCCCGGATCGCCTCTGCGGTCGCGTCCGGGGCGTTCCAGTAGCCGGTCATGATGTTGGGGCCACGAGCACAGATCTCGCCGTCCTCACCGGGACCGGCCGGGCTCCCGTCCGGCTTGACCAGCTTCAGCTCGCACAGCGGCAGCGGCTTGCCGACACTGCCCAGCCGCGCCGCCCCCGGCCGGTTGGCCGCGAGCGAGCCGCCGGTCTCGGTGCACCCGTAGCCCTCGGTGATCTCCACCTGCGGCAGCCGCTTCAGCACCTCGTCGGCGATCTCCGGCGCCAACGGGCCGCCACCGCTGCCGAGCCGCCGGAGCGCCGACAGGTCGTAGTCCTCGAGCGGCTGGGCCAGCAGCATCTGGATCATCGACGGCACGAGCGCGCTCACCTGGACCCGGTGCCTATCGGCCAGCTGCAACCATCCGACCGGGTCGAACCACCGCATCATCACCGTCGTCGACGGCTCGGTCGCATGCGATCCGGCGACGGTCAGCATCAGGCCGTAGACGTGGGAGAGCGGCAGCGGGAGCAACCCCACCGTCGTCGGCTCCCGCTCGGTCTCCTTGCCGGACGCAGTGAGCTGCCAGGCCGCCGCGGACAGCGAGTCGTGACTCAGCATCACTCCCTTGGACCGGCCGGTCGTGCCGCCGGTGTAGAGCAGTGCCGCAAGGCTGGACGAATCGGCGTCGACCAGCTCGCCCTCCGGCGCCTGCTCCAGCTCGGCCAGGTCGAGCAAGGGCACCGGCGAGTCGATCCCCCCAGGGTCGCCCGTGACGATGATGCCGCGCAGGGTCGGGACACCCGACGCGGCGAACGCCACCTTCAGCAGGAAGTCCGGCGTGGTGACGACGTACGCCGCCCCGCTGTCGGTGAGCACGTGCCGCAGCTCGTCCTCGCTCAGCAGGAACAGCACCGGCGTGGTGGCCGCGCCGGCTCGCCACACCGCGTTGTAGATCAGCCCGACCTCCGGGCAGTTCGCCATGCACACGACGACCCGCTCCCCCGGCTGCAGGCCGGCGTCCCGCAGGCCCTGCGACATCCGGCGGGTGCGCTCCGCGAGCTGGAGACCGGTGAACGTCTGGTCCTCGAAGTGGAGCGTCGACTCCCCGCCGAGGCGCTCCCACGCCTGCTCCGCGAGCCGCTGCATCGTCGTACCGGTCGGGTCGGTCACCATCTCGGGCGTCATCGCGGTCCTTCGCACTCCTCAGGCAGGGGCAGGGTCGGTCACAGGTGCGGGGCGGCGCCGCGGCGTTCCTGCCGGAAGCGTCCCACCCCGCCCAGCGCTGGGGTGGCGCCGCGCGTCGTCGCCCGGTCGGGTGGCCGCAGCCGGCCACCGGAAGCGGCCGTGACGGCGCCGGCGGCGGCCGGTGCGAGCGCGGGGTCTCGCGCCCGCTGCAACCAGGCGTAGCCGAGCACCTCGAGCGCGATGACCGCGAGGGCGATCGCGCGCCGGGCGCCCGTGTCGAGGCCGCTCGACGCGGCAGCCGGCTGCGCCGCGACCGGGGCCGCCGACGCCGGGGCCTGGGACGGCGCCACCACCGGCGCGGCATCGGGCTGCGAGACGGACCCCGTGGCCGCGCCGGGCAGGTCGGGCGGCGGGCCCGGCGGGACCACCCCCCGCCGCGGCGGGGGTGTCCGGGGCGGTCGCGGCCGGCGGCGGTGCGGCCGCGGCACCTGCGCCGAACGCCGGCGCGTCCGTCCCGACGCCGGTGCCGGAGCGGACGGCCAGCGTGTCCGGTCCCGGATGCTTGAACACGAGCCGGTCCACCGGGCCGGGGAGGATGACGACCGCGAGCCGCGCGTCGGTGACGAAACCCGCCACCCCGGTGAACGTCACGTCGGCCCCCTGCAGCTTGCCGCCGACGCAGTTCTTGTCGTCGTACGCCGGCGCTTGCTTCCAGGGCCCGTTCTGCGCGGACGAGAACGACTCAGTCGCCTTGCAGGCCACGACGCTCACCTGCGGCGGCGGGTCGCCGTCGATGGTCAGCGTCAGTGCGCCGACGATGTCGGTCGGTTGGAGATCGAACGCGCAGTCCCGCGATCGCCTGGCGTCGTCGCGGGCGCGGCTCCGAGCGGGCGTGTCCGCCGGCCCCGCGTTCGAGCCCTGCGACGAGCAGGTCGCCCTCGGCGACGTCGGGCGGCATCGGCGGCTCCGGGGCCGGATCGCCGAGGTTCGCCGAGTTCCACCAGGCGCTGACGTCCGGCTGCTGTGCGGAGGCGCTGTCGACGCCCATGAGCATCACCGCGGCGACGGCGGTCGTCGCGAGGCAGCCGAGCGCGACGGCACGGGCACCGCGGGGCGTCATGTCGCCACCTCCGCACGCGCGCCGGAGCGTTCGATGGCCGCCCGGTCGGAGCCGAGGTACGACGCGACCACGAGCGGGTGCTCGAGCACCGCCTGCGGCTCACCGGTCACGACCACCCGGCCCTGGTCGAGCGCCATCAGCCGGTCGGAGATCGACGCGATCAGCGGCATGTCGTGCTCGATGACGAGCAGCGCACAGCCGGTCTCGTCGCGGATCTGTTGAAGCAACGGTCCCAGCGCCTCCGTCTCGCGCTGCGCGATCCCGCTCGACGGCTCGTCCAGGATCAGCACGGCCGGATCGTGCGCGAGGGCCATCGCGATGTCGACGACCCGCCGCGACCCGGTCGACAGCTCGCTGACGAACTTGTCGCGGAACGCGCCGAGACCCATCAGCTCGATCAGGTCGTGGACGGACCACGCGACGTCGTCCTCCTGCTGCCGCACCGCGGGGAGCCCGAGCGCCGCTGCCAGATGGTCACGGACCGGAAGGTGCCGCTCGAGCGCATGCGCGAGGTTCTCCGCGACCGTGAGCGAGGCGAAGATGCGCGCGTCCTGGAACGACCGGCCGAGCCCCATCCGCGCCCGCACGTCCGGGGACATCGCCGTGACGTCGTAGCCGCCGAGCCGCACCACGCCCTGCGTCGGCGAGAGGAACCCGGACAGCACGTCGAACAGGGTCGTCTTGCCCGCGCCGTTGGGCCCGATGATGCCGAGGATCTCGCGGTCGCCGACGGCGAGGTCGACGCCGTCCACGGCTCGGATCCCGCCGAACGTCACGGAGACGCTCTGCGCCTCGAGCAACGCCGGTGTGGTGAGGTCCGGCAGCCGAACACTCTGACTCTTCCGGCTGCGCGTGCGACCGGCCCGCTTGGGCTGGGTCTCCTTCGTCGCGCCGGCCAGGAAGATCGACCGCATCACGTCGTCGCGGTCGAGTAGCTCGGCGGTCGGCCCCGAGAAGCGCACCTCCCCCTTCTCCAGGAAGTACGCCCGATCCGCGATGGCCAGCGCCACGTTGACCGACTGCTCGACGAGCACGATCGTCGTCCCCTGAGCATTGATCTCGCGCACCGTCTCGAGCAGCTGCTCGACGATCGTCGGCGCGAGCCCGAGCGACAGCTCGTCGATGAGCAGCAGCTTCGGTTTCGTCAGGAACGCCATCGCGACGGCGAGCATCTGCTGCTCGCCACCGGACAGGTTGCCGGCCAGCTGGCCACGCCGCTCACGCAGCCGCGGGAACCGGTCGAGGGCCGCCTCCACCTCGCGCTGTGCGTCGCTGCGGTCGGGCAGCAGCCACGAGGCGACGGTGAAGTGCTCGTCGACGGTGAGCGTCGGGAACACACCCTTGCCGCCAGGCATCTGCGCGATGCCCAGCTTCGCCGTCGTCACGGCGTCGGCGTGCGTGATGTCGCGACCGCCGAACATGACGACGCCGCCCGACGGGTCGACGAGCCCGGTGATGGCCTTCAGCAGCGTCGACTTGCCTGCGCCGTTGGTGCCGAGCAGCGCGACGACCTCTCCCTCGTGCACCTCGAGGTCGACGCCGAACAGCACCCGGACCCCGTCGTAGGCGACGGTGACGCCCTGGCACTGCAGCAACGCGTGGTCGTGCTCGCCCGCCAGCCGCTGGGCGCGGATGCGGGTGACGAACGCGAGCGAGTCGAGCGCCGCCTTGGCGTCAGCGGCCACGAACCGCTTCGCCGACGCGAGGATCGCGCCCCCGATGACCCAGTACGGCGTCGTCGCCGCGAGGCCCAGCCGGATGCCGTGCGCGTCGGCGATGCTCGCCACCGGCAGGATGATGAACAGCACCCAGACGCCGGCGACGAGGAACAGGAACGACCACGCGAACGACAGGGACCGCACTCGCGCCGGTGACACGAAGGCCTGCGTCATCACGAACGGCGGCGTGAACATCCCGCCGATGAACGAGGTCAGCATGCTCATCGCCACCACGGCCCACAGCACCGGCAGGGCCGTGAGGACGGCGATGCCGACGCCGACGACCACGAGCGTGACCCCGGCCCACTTGATCGGCTCACCGAGATCGCGCTGGGCGAGGCGGTGCGTCCACCGCCCGGCGACGACGACTCCGGCGAAGGCGGCCGCGCCGTTGCCGGCGACGACCAGCCCGCGGCCGAACTCACCCACACCGAACACGCGCTCCAGGAAGATCGGGATGTAGAACGCGAGCGGGATGTAGGCGGCCCCGATGAAGAAGAACGAGCTGAACTGCCGGCGCAGGGTCGGGACGGCGAACAGTGTCCGGCGCGCCTCGCCGAACGGGACCGGCTCCTCCTTGGCGGCGGCCTCCGCGGACGCCGGGTCGTCCGTCGCTCCGCGCGTCGGCTCCTTCATGCGCAGGCTGACGATCGCGACCAACGCGATCGGGACGATCAGCACCATGAACGCCGCCCGCCAGCCGGCCTGCCAGGCCACCAGACCGGCGACCGCGGGGCCGACGACGAGCGCGGCACGTTCGGCGTTGCGGTGCACCGTGTAGACGGCGGCCCGGTCCTGGGGCCGGTAGTAGTCGGACAGCAGTGAGGAGTGGATGGGGTCGTTGACCATGCGGCCGATCCCGTTGCCCATGCGGAACAACGAGAGCGCGAGGAGCGAACCCGCCACACCGGTGAGCAGCGAGAAGACGCCGGCGACGATCGCGCCACCGGTCACGAACCGGACCCGGGGCAGCCGGTCGCCGAAGAACCCGAGCGGCACGGCGGCGATGAGGATCACCGACAGGTTCGCGATGACGAGCGTGCCGAACGCGCGGTCGGACAGGTGGAACGCGTGCTGGATGTTGGGGGCGAGGACGTTGAACGCCGCGGTGTCCCACTCGTCGAAGAAGAAGAGTGCCGACAGCACCACGAGCGGGAAGGTCGAGTAGCCGCCGGTGAGCCGGCGGGCGACGTTCACGACGGGCTCCCGGTCGCGACGCCCACCTGCCGCACGTGTGTCGCGGCCTGACGCAGGATGTCGTCGTCCGCGTCGTCGTCCGCGTCACCACCACCGTCGGGCCGGCTGTCGGCCACCAGGCTCGGGACATGGATCCCGTGCCGCTCGGCGAGCCAGCGCAACATCCCGTCGCGCGCCTGTTGCGCTGCCTGGGCGAGTCCGCCGGGAAAGACGAGCAGGACGATGGACACGCCGACGCCGCTCGCGAGCACCGACAGCTTCGCGCCGCCGAAGTAGCTGATGGCGCTGAAGCCGATCGTGCCGAGGACCGCGCCCGGCAGCGAGGTCAGGCCGCCGACGACGGCGTACAGGAACGCGGTGAGGCTGACGTCCATCGAGAAGCTGCTCGCGTCGACCTGGGACTGGTACGCCGACAGCGCGCCGGCGAGCGCGGCGACCGCGCCCGAGACGGCGAACGCCGCCAACCGCGTCGACGTCACGTTGACGCCGAACGACTGCGCCGCCCGCTGGTTGTCGCGCAAGCCGATGAACAGCCGGCCGGAGCGGCTGTGCCGCAGCGACCACGCCGACAGGCAGACGAGCACGAGGAAGCCCAGACAGAGGTAGTAGTAGCCCACCGGCGACGCCTGGAGGTCGAACCGGCCGTAGAGGATCGGTCGGGTGATGTAGGCGCCGTTCGGCGGCAGCAGCCAGCCGAAGCGCGCCGGGCTGAGCACGGCGTACTGCACCGTGGCGCCGAGTGCGAGCGTGACCACCGCGAGGAAGAGGCCGGGCACGCGCAGCGCCGGCAGCCCGATCAGCAGCGCGACGACGGCACCGGCGACCACCGCGGCCGCCAGCGTGAGGAAGAAGTCCTGGCCGTGGCGGGTCGCGAGCCCGCCGGCGACCGCGGCGCCGACGCCGGCGAAGGCGAACTGCCCCAACGAGATCTGGCCGGCCCAGCCGGACAGGACGACGAGTGACGCCGCGACCATGCCGGCGATCACGGCCGCGGTGCAGAAGCCGGTGCGTGCCGTGCCCACGAGGTACGGCGCAGCGAGGGCGATGAGCGCGAGCAGCACCGCACCCGCGATCCGCACCTGCCGCACCTCGCGCAGCCCGCGCAGCTCGACCGGGATCGGCCGGAACTCCTGGAGGCTGCGGAACGACGCGACCCCGGTGTCGAACGCGCGCGCCATCCGGCGCCGCTGGAACAGCAACGCACCGACGATCACCGGCAGCATCAGCGCGGCCGCGTCGTCCGGCCGGCTCGACCCGGCGAAGGCGGCCTGCTGGACGACGCCGACACCCATGCCCGCCGCGAACGCGATCGGCAGGCTCTCCATGCGGGCGACGACCGCCGCGGCGAGACCGTAGAGCAGGACGAGTGGTGACACGGTGCCGCCGCTCGGGAGCGCCGTCACCGGCGCCTGCAGGAAGACGGCGATGCCGGAGCAGAGGCCGGCGAGCACCCAGACGATCGTCGACAGCCGCGCCACCGGAACGCCGAGCAACGACGCCCGGTCGGCGTTCTCGGCAGCGGCGCGCACCGCGATCCCGGCGCGGGTGAAGCGCAAGAACGCCGCGAGGCCCGCGCACACGGCTGCGGTCGCGATGATGATCGCGAAGTAGTCGCCGTTGAAGATGATGCCGCCGATCTCGAGCCGGAACCCCGAGTACGGCGTCGGGAAGTTGAACGGCAGCGTCGACCGGCCGCCGATCCAGTCCGGCAGCTGGATCTCGAGGTAGACGAAGATCTGCGCGAGGCCGATCGTGAACACGGTCGCGATCAGCCGCGGCGACGTCCAGAACCGGCGCATCACCAGCTCGACCACGCCCCCGATCAGCGCCGAGCCGGCCAGCATGACGACGACCGAGACGCCGTAGGGCCAGCCCCGGTTGGTCACGAGCAGCAGCGCGGTGACGGCGGGCACGAGCCCGAGCCCGGCGTGCGCGAAGTTGACGATGCGGTTCGCGCGGTAGACGAGGATCAGGCCGAACGCCAGCAGCGCGTAGAGCATCCCGAGGATCGCACCGTTGACGAGGATCCCCAGCGAGACGCCATTGGGGAACGGGATGCCGAGCAGGTGGGTCGTCCGCTCCCGGCCGAACATGAGCTCGACGGCGGCGACGAGCCCGAGTGGCCACGCGGCGAGCTGCACCACCCGCCGGACGACCGGCGGGAGGGCGACTCCGCGCAGCAGCGGCGGGACCAGGGTGCTCACGGCGTCAGAACCCCTTCGGGAGGTCCGGTTCGCCCCGCGGGATCTGGTTCAGCTGGTAACGCTGCCCGCCGTGCAGCGCGACGTAGGCGCCGTTGCGGCCGTTGGTCACCGACCGCTTCTGCGGGTCGTAGTAGACCTCGCGGATATCCGAGATCCCGGTGTAGTCCCCCCGTCCCCAGTCGAGGTAGACGAGCCGCGGGTCGTGCCACTTGCTCCACTCGTCGTACCCGGGGGCGGCGAGCAACCCGTACTCGTAGGTCAGCGGGGTCAGCTTCGGACCGGCGGCCATGAGGCCCATCGCGACGCTCAGCGTGTAGTTCGCGGCGAGGTTCGCGGTCGGGCTCGGGTTCCCGGACTTCCCCTCGGCCTTCCAGATGCGGCCGCAGTCCTGCTGCTCCACCGGCGGCGTGGCGCCGATGTCGGACGGCCCGAACGCGTGCGCCCACTCGGTCGCGTCGTAGGTCTGCGCGAGCGCGTCGTAGTCGAGCAACCCCCCGCCGGCGATGACCTGCTCCGGGTAGTAGTTCTGTGACGCCTCCGCCTTGGTGCCGTACGCCGGCGCGATCGGGTCGCTCATCCACACGATGGTGGTGACACCCTGGCTCTTGGTCTGCGCGGTGTTGGTCGTCGCCTGCTGGGCCGCGGTCGAGGTGTCGGACGAGTACTTGCCGTCGACGACGGCGTCCGAGCCGGCGCAGCTGCTGATGATCCGCATGAGGTGCTGAGCGGCCGGCGTCGTCTGCGGCGTGTCCGGATAGGTGACGGAGAACTTGCGCACCTTGTCGTGCATCGAGGCGTCGCCGGCATGGATCGCCTTGCGTCCCGCGAGCCGCTGGCAGATCCACCGGCCGGTGATCTCGGCCTGGGTGTCGCCGCCCATGAACAGGTCGTAGTGGTAGGGCCGCAGGTTCTGGCTGAAGGCGTCGGCGAAGCCCCAGCCGCCCCAGTTGACGACGCCCTTGCGGGACAGCTGGTCGAAGAACGCGGGCTCGTTGGTGTCGTTGTCCCAGAAGACGGCGAACGGCTTGTACTTCGCGACGATGCTGTCGGCGTCGGTGCGGAAGCAGCTGTCCTTCGGCGGAGCGATGTCGCAGTTGCCCTGGACGTAGATCGGCACGATCTTCCGGCCGTAGAGCTGGCCGTGCTTGTTGAGCCAGTCGACGGTGAGCTCGAACATCTCCTTCTCGTCCGCCGGGCTGATGTAGGTCCCGGTCTCGCGGAGGATCGCGTCGACCGCGGCGTTGGATTTCGGCCGGTACATGACGACCTTGATGGTCGTGGCCGTCACGCCCTGCCAGGTCGCGCCGCCGTTGTCGCCGCCGCTCCACGCTGCGACGCAGGGCGGGTGCTCGAGCAGCCCCTTGATGCAGAAGGCCTTCCCGGTGCTCGAGCCGCTGGCCGGTGGGGCGACCCCGCGCTTCGCGGCGGCACCGGACGACGTGCTTCCCGTGGTGCCGGTGGACGCCGAACCGCCCGTGGGAGCGGCGCCGGTCTGCGTCGTGTCCGCGCCGGTCGCGGCGCCGGGCGCCGGCGCGCCGCTCGCGGCGTCGGGGGCGGCGCCGGGCGCGACCGCTCCCGGCGACGCCTCGCCGGCCGGCGCGGCTCCGGAGAACTGGCCGCCGAGGGGTCCGCCCGCGGTCGTCGACGCACCCCGGGAGGGGGCGACGAGGACGAGGACGATCTGCGCCGCGACGAGCAGGGCGAACGGTGCATATCGGCGGAACATGCCCATCGACACCTCCGGGTGGGGCACCTGACTGACGCCGGGTCAGCCGGTGGAGAACAGGTTCGACACGAGGAGCAGGACCGCCTGCTGGGCATCGCCGGGAGTTAGCCGCAGCTCGGTGCGCAGCGACTCCCAGGTGGCCCAGTTGGTGGCCGCCTGGAGCGCGTGGAGCCTGGTGGGTCGGTCGGTGTCGGACATGGCGACGAGCTCGGGTTCGAACACCTGAGCGAGCTGGTCGCGACCGAGGTCGATCAGCCGGTCACGGTTCACCCGGATCTGCGGCGAGAACGGCTCCTGGAGGCGAGCCGCACGCCACACCGGTGCCAGCGCCTCGTACATGCAGGCGCGTTGCGCGACCAGGTCGCGGATCCGGTCGCCGAGCGGGGCACCGGGATCGATCGGCCGGACGTAGCCCTGCGCGGCCTCGAGGTCGCGCCGACCCGCCTCGACGAACAGGGACTCGAGGTCGTCGAAGTGCTGCCAGACGGTGCGCAGCGACACCTTTGCCCGTTCGGCCACCCGCGGAGCCGTGGGGCGGAGGTCGCCTTCGGCGTGCAGCGACCGCAGCGCGTCGACGATCGCCCGGCGGGTCCGCTGCGAACGCGCCAGCCGGCCGTCCAGCGCCGGCAGTTCGTCCGACATTGACGCCACCCGCGAACTTATAGCACTCTTCGTGCAAACTCCGAAACCCACCTTGCGGCACACGGCTGCGCCATACCCGCGACAGGAGCCCCTCATGACCTGGCCGGACCCGAAGCGACTCCGGTGGACGCCGACCATGCACGTGCCGTCGGACGACGGGACCGAGATCGCCGTCGAGATCCTCGGGGACAACCATCCCGGGCCGACGCTCGTCTTCGTCCACGGCTGGACCTTCTCCAGCCGGTCGTGGCACTACCAGCGGATGCTCGCGGAGCGGCACCGGCTCGTGCTCATGGACCACCGCGACCACGGCCAGTCCGGCGAAGGGCCGCGGGAGAATCGCACCATCGACCAGGTCGGCCGGGACCTCTACGCCGTCCTCCAGAAGACCTGCGGCGACCGCGACGTCGTGCTCGTCGGCCACTCGATGGGCGGCATGACGATCATGGCGCTCGCCGGGGAGCACCCGGAGATGTTCGGCGACCAGGTCATCGGGGTCGCGCTGCTCGACACGAGCGCCCGGCGGCCGGACGACCACACGTTCGGCCTCCGCGGCCCGGTCGCGAAGTTCTGGCTCAAGAGCTGGGACTCCTCGCTCGCGCTGATGGTCTCCGACCCGGAGCGCGCGGAGCGCGCCCGCCGCGCCGGCTCCGCCCTCTCCGTCGCCATCAGCGGCTGGCTCAATCTCGGTCGCGGCGCGGACAAGCGGCTGGCGCGCTTCACCGAGGCGATGACGGCGCAGACCAAGCCGCAGGTCATCGGCGACTTCTGGGCGACGCTCGACGGGCACGACAAGCTCGAGGCGCTGCACGCGCTCGGCCACGTCCCGACGCTCGTCGTCGTCGGCGACCGCGACCGGCTGACGCCGCCATCGGACTCCCGCCTGCTCGCCGCGGAGATCCCCGGGGCCTGGCTCGTCGAGCTCTGCGACGCCGGGCACTGCGCCATGCTGGAGCAGCCCGAGGCGGTCAACGCGGAAGCTCGACCACCTCGTCACCCGCGCGGTCGAGGCGAAGGGGGCAGACGTATGAACGAGCACCACCGCGTCGTCATCATCGGCGCCGGCTTCGGTGGGATCGGCGCGTCGATCCGCCTGGCCGAGGCCGGCATCGAGCACGTCATCCTCGAGAAGCTGGACGACGTCGGCGGCACCTGGCTGTCGAACCAGTACCCCGGCTGCCGGTGCGACGTCCCGTCGCACCTCTACTCGTTCTCCTTCGCGCTGAACCCGGACTGGTCGGACAGCTACTCGCTGCAACCCGAGATCTGGCGCTACCTGCGCCGGGTCGCCGAGGAGCACCACGTCGTCGACCGCGTGCGCTTCGGCTGCAAGGTCGACAGTGCGGCCTGGGACGACGAGCAGAAGCGCTACGTCCTCGAGACGTCGCAGGGCACCATCACCGGCGACGTGCTCATCGCCGCCCACGGCTTCCTGTCGGAGCCGGCGGTGCCGCACTTCGAGGGCATCGACACCTTCCGCGGCGAGGTCATGCACTCGGCGCAGTGGGACCCGTCGTACGACGTCTCCGGCAAGCGCGTCGCGGTCATCGGCACCGGCGCCTCGGCGGTCCAGATCGTGCCGCGAGTGCACGAACAGGCCGACGCACTGCACGTGTTCCAGCGCACCCCGGCGTGGATCCTGCCGCACCGCGGCCGGCCGATTCCTGAGTGGGAACGGCGCCTCTACCGCCGCCTCCCCGCCGCCCAGCGGATGGTCCGCGGCTACCACTACTGGTCCGCGGAGATCCTCGCCGTCCCGGCGCTCATGAACCCGGGCAAGGGCAAGCTGCTCAAGAAGGTCGCGATGAAGCACCTGGAGGACCAGGTGCCCGACCCGGAGCTGCGCGCCAAGCTGACGCCGACGTTCAAGCCGGGCTGCAAGCGGCTGACACCGTCCGACGACTACCTGCCGGCGATCGCGTCACCGAGGACGACGCTCGTCACGTCCGGCATCGACCGGATGGTGCCCGCGGGAATCGTCGACCAAGGACGGCGTCACCCACGAGGTCGACGTCATCATCCTGGCGACCGGCTTCCGGGTCACCGACAACACGTTCCCGCAGCTCGTCCGCGGCCGGGACGGCCGGTCGCTGCGAGAGGTCTGGGACGGCGCGGGGATGACGGGCTACAACGGGACGACGTTCGCCGGCTTCCCCAACTTCTTCATGCTGGCCGGGCCCAACACCGGCATCGGCCACACCTCCCTCGTCTACATGATCGAGGCGCAGTTCCCCTACATCGTCGACGCGCTGCGGCTGATGGACGAGCGCGGGATCGCCGTCCTGGACGTGCGCGCAGACGTCGAGGCGGAGTACAACGAGGAGGTCCAGCGCAAGCTCGCGCCGACGGTGTGGAACACCGGCGGATGCGTGAGCTGGTATCTCGACCGCAGCGGGCGCAACCCGACCATCTGGCCGGACTTCACGTTCAAGTTCGCCCGCCGGCTCAAGCGCTTCGACATCGAGTCCTACTACCAGGAGCTCGCACCGGTCGAGCAGCCGTCACGGCTCGTCTCGGTCTGATGCGGGCCGCCCGGTTCGACGCGGAGCGCAAGAGCCTCGAGGTCACCGAGGTCCCGGTCCCCGAGCCGCGACCGCACGAGGTGTTGGTCCGGGTGCAGGCCTGTGGCGTGTGCCTGTCCGACGTGCATCTCATCGACGGGACGCTGCCGGGGCCGCTGCCGGTGGTGACACCGGGACACGAGCCCGCCGGCGTCATCGAGGCCGTGGGGGACGCGGTGCCGTTCTGGCAGCCGGGGCAGCGGGTCGTCATGGCGGCGGGCCGGCCGTGCCTGTCATGCGCGAGCTGCGCCGGCGGGCGGACCGACCAGTGCCTCGCCGTCGAGATCATGGGCTTCAACTACGACGGGGCCTGGGCGGAGTACGTCATCGCGCCGTACGCCGCCCTCACCGCGGTCCCCGACGACATCCCCATCGAGGCGGCGGCCATCCTCGCCGATGCCGTCTCCACGCCGTACGCGGCGCTGTTGGAGCGCGCGAACATCCGGCCCGGCGAGTCGATCGGGGTCTGGGGCGTGGGCGGTCTCGGTTTCCACGCCGTCAAGCTCGCCCGGCTGATGGGAGCGGCACCGATCATCGCCCTCGACCCGCTGCCCGGCGCCCGCGAGCGGGCACTGCGGGCCGGAGCGGATGCGGCGGTGGACCCGCGCCGGGATGACGTGACGGAGCAGGTGCGCGCCCTCGCCGGCGGGCACGGCCTCGATGTCGCGCTCGACGTCGTGGGGTCCACAGCCGTGCTCCGGCAGGCGGAGCCGTGCCTGGGCCGCGGCGGACGGCTCGTCATGGTCGGGATCTCGTGGGACCCGACGACGCTGGGGCCCGGCGTCTTCTTCTCGCTGCAGTCCCAGACGCTGCTGGGCCACCTCGGCTATCGCAAGGAGCACCTCGACCAGCTCGTCCGGCTCGTCGCGCTGGGGCGGCTCGACGTGAGCGACTCGGTCAGCGAGGTGCTGCCGCTCGACGACATCGTCGACGCCGTCGACCGGCTGGCGACGAAGCGGGGCGACCCGATCCGGCTCGTCGTCCGCCCGTAGTCCGCCGGCTCAGGTGGTCGGGTGGCCGGTCTCCTCGCGGAGCCGCCTGGCCATCCCCGCCAGCAGCTTGCGTGCGAGCCCCGGCACGTCGTCCACGGCGGCGTAGAACTCGCGGCTCGACAGCAGCACCGCCTGCGAGTCGCGCAGCGCGGTCACCGTCGCCGTCCGCGGGCCCGGGTCGAGCAGCGCCTGCTCCCCGACGTAAGCACCGGAGCCGAGCTTGGCCACCGTCTCGCCACCGGTCGTGACGCCGACCTCGCCGTCGACGATGACGTAGAACTCGTGGCCCGGCTCGCCCTCGGTCATGAGCACGTCACCGGCCTGGAAGTCGACGAGCTCGGAGTTCCGGGCGAGCCGGTCGAGCTCCTTGTCGCTGCAGGCCGAGAACAGCGCCACCCGGCCCAGCAGCTCCCGTCGGTCGTTCTTGCCGAACATCGTGGACCTCCTCGTCATCGTGCTGGCTGGGCCCGGGTCAGGCGCCGGTGATCTTGACGAGCTCCTCGAGGGAGTCGTCGAGGTGGGTGAGCAGGCGCTGCAGGTGCGGCACGCTGCGGCGGCAGCCGATGAGACCGAACTCGAGGTTGCCGGCGTAGCTCGTCACCGTGATGTTGAGCGCCTGGCCCGTGAACGGGATCGACAGCGGATAGACGCCTTGCAGCCGGGCGCCGTTCCAGTACATCGGCTGCGGCGGGCCCGGGACGTTGGAGATGACGAGGTTGAACGGCGGCGGGACGAGCCGCGACACCCCGCCGGGCACGAGGCTCAGCAGCAGCGGCGCCATCATCACGGCACTCATCGCGCTGGCCTGCACCTGGTTGAGCCCGGAGAACATCGCCTTGCCGCTGGCGCATCGACTCGTGGATCGACGGCCAGCCGGTCGGCGGCGTCGGCCTCGTCGGTCGCCAGGCTGCACAGGATCGTCGCCGACGGCGTTGCCCCCTCCGTCGGCCGCGTCGCCGTCGCTGTCCCGCCGCAGCGACACGGGGGTCATCGCGACGAGCGGGGCGTCGGGCAGGACGCCGAGCTCGAGCATGTAGGCGCGCAGCGCGCCCGCGGACATGGCGAGGACGACGTCGTTGACCGTCGCGCCCGCAGCCTTGGCAACCGCCCGGACCTGGTCCATCGGCCAGGACTGCGCCGCGAAGCGTCGGGCGCCGGTGATCGGGACGTTGAGCATGCTCCGCGGCGCCTGGCAACGGCAGCATCGCCGACTGCTCGCGCACCGCCTGCTCGGCGATCCGGAGGACCGTCGGTGTCAGCCCGACGAGGTCGGACGACCCCGCGCACGGCCATGCCGGGAAGCGCGAGCATCCCGCCGCCGGACGACTCCGGTCTCGACGTCCGCGGCCGGCGCGGCGACCAGAACGCGGCGTGCCGGACCGGTCGTCCGCCGAGGTGCTGAACGTGCGCTGCATGAGGCGCAGCCCCGAGACGCCGTCCATGACGGCGTGATGGAGCTTGGTGTAGACCGCGAACCGGTCCCCTTCGAGGCCCTCGATGACGTGCATCTCCCACAGGGGACGCTGCCGGTCGAGCAACGTCTGGTGCAACCGGCCGGTGAGGGCGAGCAGCTCGCGCACCCGGCCGGGCTCCGGCAGCGCCGAGTGCCGGACGTGGTGCTCGAGGTCGACGTCGTCGTCGTCCTCCCAGGCCCACTGCCCGAGCGTGGCGAGCGAGCGTCGCGGGCGGCGGCGGAACAGCGGCGCGATGTCGGTCGCGGTCAGCAGCTGCTCGTAGGTCTCGCGGATCAGCGACCGGTCCGCCCCCGGCGGAAGCTCGAAGAGCTGCAGCGATCCCACGTGCATCGGCTGCTCGCGCGACTCCGGGATGAGGAACATCGAGTCGGTCGGCGACATGAGAGGCACGCGTGCATTGTGCCCCCACCGGCTGGTCCACTGTCCGGCGGCGCCGGTACCGGTAGTGACAATGGTTTCCATTTCCGCCTAGAGTCGCTCCATGGCGGTTCTCGTGGCGCTCTCCACCGTCCTCTCGACCGGGCTGGGTGGGCTGCTCGCCCTGCACAACCGACGGCACCTGCACCTCATCCTCGGTTTCACCGCGGGAGTGATCGTCGGAGTGGTGGCCTTCGACGTGCTGCCCGAGATCTCCGAGCTCAGCCGGACCACCGGCCTCGCCTTCAAGTCGGTGATGATCGCGCTCGCCGTCGGCTTCCTCGGCTTCCACGCGATCGAGAAGTGGCTGCTGGTGCACAACGCGCACGAACACCAGTACGCCGGCCACCACCACCCAAGCGTCGGCGTCGCCTCGGCACTCGCGCTCTGCGGGCACAGCCTCACCGACGGGATCGCGATCGGCCTTGCGTTCCAGGTCGACGACGGCATCGGCTTCGCGGTCGCGATCGCGGTCGTCGGCCACGACTTCGCCGACGGTCTCAACACCGTGTCGTTGATGCTCATGCACGGCAACAGCCGGCGGCGCGCGACCGCGCTGCTCGCGGTCGACTCCCTCGCGCCACTCGCCGGCGCGGCACTCACGCTGCTGTTCAGCGTTCCCGACCGCGGGCTGCTCCTCTACCTCGGTGTCTTCGCCGGGTTCCTGCTCTACATCGGGGCGAGTGACATCCTCCCGGAGGCGCATGCGTCGAAGCCATCGCTGGCGACGCTGGGGCTGACGATCGGCGGGGTCGCCGCGATGTACGGCGTGACCGCGGTGCTGCCGTGACGCGGGCCCAACGCGCGGTGCTGGCCGCCCTCGGCGACAGCACGGCGTTCCTGTCCGCGCAGGACATCCACGCGCGGCTGCGTGCGGGCGGCGAGCCCGTCGGGCTCACGAGCGTCTACCGCGCCCTGCAAGGGCTGACCGAGGACGGCAGGGTCGACGTGCTGCGGACGGCCGCCGGTGAGGCGACGTACCGAAGCTGTGCCAGCGACCGCCATCACCATCACCTCGTCTGCACCGGCTGCGGCGACACCGTCGAGGTCGAGGCGCCTGCCCTCGAGCGCTGGGTCGCGCAGGTCGCGGCGAAGCACGGCTACCGCCCGGCTGCCCACACCCTCGAGGTCACGGGCACCTGCAGCCGCTGCTCCCGCGGGTGAGCGCGCGTCGTAAGGTCCCGCCCATGACGAGCGATCCCGTGCCGAGCAGCACCGGCGACCCGGCCCTCGCCCGGGCCGCGCACCGCGCCCTGGAGCCCCTCCACACTCTGATCTACTTCGTGCCCGAGGCCGGCGAGCGCTACGTCGCCGCGGGGCTGAAGGGCGGCATGCGCCAGTACTTCGCCAGCCGGTCCGCCGCGATGGGCAAGGTCCCGGCCGAGGTCGTCATCGCCACCTTCTACAACTTCGCGCCGTCCCTGGTGCGCCGGGCGATCCCGTCGGCGTGGGAGGACTCGACGCCCGAGGCGCTGCTCGCGGCGCGGCTCGACGCCGCCGACGCCGCGCTGCGGCGGCTGCTCGGCGACGAGGTGGTGGACTCCCCCGACCTTGCCGAGGCCGCGGCACTCGCTCGCGAGGCGACGGCGGCGGCCGACATCGTCGGCCGGCCGCTGTTCGCCGCCCACGCCGCCCTCGACTGGCCGGGCCCGGCGCACCTGCAGCTGTGGCACGCCGCCACGCTGCTGCGCGAGCACCGCGGCGACGGGCACATCGCCGCGCTCGTGCTCGGTGGCCTCTCCGGACCGGAGGCGGTCGTGTCCTACGTGGCGACCGGGAAGTCGATGCCGGAGGACCTGATGCGGTCGATGCGCGGCTACGACGAGCAGGAGTGGGCCGACATCAAGGCCATGCTCCGTCGACGAGGGCTTGTCGACGACGACTTCCGGCTCACCACGGCCGGCCAGGCGCTGCGCGACGGGATCGAGGCGCAGACCGACGTGGCGGCCTCGGCTCCCTACGACCACCTCGGTGCGGACAAGACACGCCGGCTGATCGAGCTGGTCAAGCCGTGGGCGCGGTCGGTCAACCAGCAGCTGTTCGGATAGGAGCGCGGCGATGACCCAGCAGCACGAGGTCGACCTCTCCGGACGGGTGGCGTGGATCACCGGCGGCGCCAACGGTTTCGGCGCGGGTGTGGCCCGCCGCCTCGCCGCCGCGGGAGCGGTCGTGGCGGTCAGCGACATCGACACCGAGAACGGGACGGCCGTGGCCGAGTCCGTCGGTGGCTCGTTCGTCGGCTGCGACGTCACGTCGTACGACGCCAACCGCGCCGCGGTGGGGGAGGTCGTCGACCGGCACGGCCGGCTCGACATCGCCTTCCTCAACGCCGGCATCGCCACCCACATCGGCATCGGCGCCGACTTCGACGCCACGCGCTACCGGCAGGCCATGGCGGTCAACCTCGACGGCGTCGTCTACGGCATGCACGCCGCACTCGGCGCGATGGCCGGCAGCGGCGGCGACATCGTGGCGACCGCGAGCCTGGCCGGGCTCACCGCCACGCCGTTCGACCCCATCTACGGGGCGAACAAGCACGGGGTGGTCGGGCTGGTCCGGGCGGCCGGAGCGGCGTACGGACCGCAGGGCATCCGCGTCAACGCCGTCTGCCCGGGCTTCGCCGACACCAACATCGTCAGCGCCGAGGCGCGCGAGACGCTGGAGAGCATCGGCGTCCCGCTGCTGAGCGTCGACCGGGTCGTGGACGCGGTCATGGCGGCGATCGGGAGCGGCGAGTCCGGGCAGTGCTGGTACGTCCAGCCGGGGCGGCCGAGCGAGCCGTTCCGCTTCCGCAACGTCCCGGGGCCGCGGGACGACAGCGGTGCGCGCGCCTCGGAGCGCGCCGGCGACGTCCAGCGCAGCCTGACCGAGCGCGGCGCCCACTGACCGCCGCCGCGGGTCAGTGGTTGCGGAGCGCGTCGATCAACTCGCCCTTGTTCATCGACGAGCGGCCGTCGATGCCGATCTCGCGGGCCCGGTCCATGAGGTCGGACTTGGTCCAGTCCTCGTAGCTGCCGGACTTGCCGCCCATGCGGCCCGTGCTCGAGCGTGAGGCCGGCGGCGGAACGCCTCCTGAACCGATCCTCTCTCGGCGCGGAATAGTTGACAGAGCAACTACCTTGAACCTCGCAGGAGGTTCCGATGCCAGCAGTCACCGTCGACGACGTCACCACCCTCGCTCGCGTGCCACGCGGGGATGCCGCGTCCACGTCCCGGCCGGTCCGGTCGGTCACCACCGCCCCGCGGGGCTTCGAGGGGGAAGGTTTTCCCGTCCGCCGTGCCTTCGCCGGGGTCGACCTCGCGCACCTCGACCCGTTCATCCACCTCGACCAGATGGGCGAGGTCGACTATGCCCCCGGCGAGCCCAAGGGCACGCCCTGGCACCCGCACCGCGGCTTCGAGACGGTCACCTACCTCATCGACGGCACGTTCGAGCACCAGGACTCCAACGGCGGCGGCGGGCTCATCACCAACGGCGACACGCAGTGGATGACCGCGGGCCAGGGGATCCTGCACATCGAGAAGCCGCCCGAGTCACTCGTCGTCTCGGGCGGGCTGTTCCACGGCCTGCAGCTGTGGGTCAACCTGCCGCGGGAGCAGAAGCTCGTGCCGCCGCGCTACCAGGACCTGCGCGGCGACCGCGTCACCCTCCTCGCGTCCGCGGACGCCGGGGCACTCGTGCGGGTGATCGCCGGAGAGCTCGCCGGGCACCCCGGGCCGGGCTCGACCCACACCCCGATCACGATGCTGCACGCCACCGTCTCCCCCGGCGCCGAGCTCGTCGCTGCCCTGGCGGCGGGACTTCAACGCCCTGGCCTACGTGCTGGCCGGCGACGGCGCCGCCGGCGCCGAGCGCCGGCCGGTCCGGACCGGGCAGCTGGCGGTCTTCGGCCCGGGTGACACCGTCACCGTCTCGGCCGCGGCGGAGCAGGAGGCGCGGCACCCGGCGCTCGAGGTGGTCCTGCTCGGCGGCCGCCCGATCCGGGAGCCGGTCGCCTGGGGCGGGCCCTTCGTCATGAACACCAAGGCCGAGGTGCTGGCCGCCTTCGAGGACTACCAGGCCGGTCGCCTCGGCACGATCCCGGCTCAGCCGAGCAGCGCGCCCTGGACGTCGGCCTCGACGTCGTCGTAGGGGAGGTGACCTCCGACGAGGTCGACCCGCCCGACATCCGTACGACGCTCGCGCAGGAACGTCTGCGTCGCCGCGCCGAGAGCCCGGTCGGTCGGAAGGAGCACCGGCCCACCGGCGAGAGCCAGCGTGACCGCCGTGACCGCTCCGGTCGACGACATCGACGGCCGGACCACGCCCACGCGCGGCGGTGCCGCGAAGAAGCGGTCCGCCACCGCAGCCGCCACCGCGGGACTTCCCGAGGCGGTGACAGGCGTCGCGGAGCCGTCCGCCGCGGCCGCGTCGGTGCCGACCGCGAACCGCTGCGTGACCTCGGGATGATGGGCCAGCCAGTGCCCCGTCGGGGGCGCCTGCTGCGCACCGTCGGTGAGCAGCAGCACCGCATCGGCTGCGGCCGCGGCGGCCGCGGCGGCGAACGCCGCCGGATCGTCCGCGGACACCTCGAACGCCGTCGTCACCTTCGCGTCGGCCGTGATGGCGCGGGCGATCTTCCGGGCGGTGCCGGCGGCGGCGTGGCCGCCGAAGCGGTGCACGTCGTAGCCCATGCCGGTCAGGGTGCTGCGCACCTCACCGGTCAGCTGCTCGGTGCTTCCCAACAGGTGCACGGTGCCGCCGGCGGCCAGCACCCGGCGCAGCTCGGCCCGGGTCGCGGCCGGCACCTTCGACCGCCCGCTCAGGAGCAGGGGCGCGTGCAGCCGGGCGGCGAGCGGCGCCGCGGCGAGCGCCGAGACGCGGTCGCCCCGCCGCACGAGCAGGGCCGCTCCGGCGGCGCCGTCGGCGAACACCGACCGGGCCGACGGCGACCGCGGTGGCGACGCGCGATCCGGCGGCGAGCCGCTGCACCTTCGTCGTGACGGTCGACCCCCGGCCACGGCCGGCCGCGCTCAAGGCCGCGACGGTGACGGTGGCGTCGGTGTCGGACACGTCGGCGAACTGCACGGACCGGGAGTCGGCCGGCACCTTGCGCACTACCCGGGCCGGCTTCAGCACGACGCGGTAGCCGGTGACCTGGTCGGCCGAACGCACCGGCGGCTGCCAGCTCACGGCGACGCTGCCGTCGTCCGCCCGCGCCTCGACGTGCGTCGGCCGGCCGGGCGGGGCGACGACGGTGAACCAATCGCTGCGCAGGCCCAGGGCGGTGCGGAATGCGGCCCCGGTCAGGGAGACGCGACCGGTGCTGCCGCGCAGGGTCAGGCCGGTGACCCGGCCGCCCCAGTCGCCGTTGCCGTCCCGGTCGGTGATGACGATCGCGCGCAGCGTGCCGATCTCGCGGAACCGCGCGGCGATCGAGGCGGCGGACACCTGCGTCGACCACGAATGCACGCTGCTCGGCACCAGGCCGTCGTACGGGTCCTCCTGCGCCGGTAGGTAGGGCTGCCCGCCCGAGACCGTCCAGCCTCCGTCGGAGGAGGAGAACTGGGTGAACGCGGCGTTGCCGGCGCCGTCGAGCAGCACCGCGGCCGTGCCCGCCGCCGCGTCCTGGGTGGCCGTGATCGCCGCGTCGGTCGCGGCGGTCTCCGCTCTCGCACCGACGTACATCTGGTCGCGGGTGTCGTCGTAGACGTCGTAGTAGGGCCGATTCTTGGGGTGCGCCATCTCGAACGCCGCATAGGTGCGGGCCGCGACCGTCTGCGCCTGCAGCGCCGCGGCGGCCCAGGACGAGGGCATCTCGCTCGGCACGACCGAGCGCAGGTAGGACTCCATCCGGACCACGTTGACGACGTAGATGCGGGAGCCGGTGAAGGCGGCGCGCAGGATCCCGCGGTAGGTGCCCACGCCGTCGCTGCGGGACAGCCGCGTGACGTCGCCCCCGTCGAAGCTGATGCTGGCGTCCATCGGGTGCCGCCAGGCGCGGTCGCAGCCGGGCGGCCTCGCGGCCGACCACGACGACCCGTCGGACACCTGCAGCCGCAACCGCGGTCCGGCGTCGGGATGCACGACCTTGGCCCGCCAGGCGCGGGCCTGCGTCTGGTCGTCGATGGTGACGGGCAGCGTGCACGGCGCGACATCGGCCACGTCGGTGCTCACGGTCAGGGGCCCGGCGGAGGACGGCAGGGCGGTCAGCTGCCGGCCGGTGGTCCCGTGCAGCAGCACCCGGACGGTCGTCGACAGCGGCTGCCCGCCGAGCGTGGTGCGCGGGTAGTAGAAGGCCAGGATCTGCCGGTAGCCGAGGTTCCGCTCCTTGGCCGCGCCGTACGCGCCGTACTGCGACATCCCGTGGCCGTGCCCCCAGCCGTGACCCCGCAGCTCGAGCATGCCGCTCGACGGCACCCGGTAGGTGGCGCCGGAGCCGGTCGCGGCGACCGCGGGCGCAGGCGCGAGCGCGGGCAGCCCGGCGACGCCGGCCGCGGCCGCGAGGGCGGCTGCGGCGGCGGTACGACGGACGCTCACGCGGCTCGGCTCCCGGTCACGACGGACACCACTCACACCAGAAACTTTCGTCACAAGAGTAGGCGGAGTTGACCCCGAACTCGGCGAACCCGGACAGATTGCCTGAAGCCCGTCTTCAGCCGGGCCTGCCTAGCATGGGCCGGCGCGGCAGGTCGCCGCGGGAGGGGACGAGCACGTGTCAGACCCGGCTGCACCCGAGCCGCCACCGCCATCCGCGCCCTCGTCCCGGCTCAAGCGCGTCCTCGGGTGGACGGCTGCGGGGCTCGCGGTGGTCCTGGCCGTGACCGCCGTCGGCGGCTACCTCGTCTACCGGCACCTGTCCGGCAACATCGCGCACACCGGCATCGACGTGAAGGGCGCGCGGCCGCCCGAGGGCCCCGGCAAGTCCGAGAACATCCTCCTGATGGGTTCCGACACGCGCGACTTCAAAGGTGGCGCGCGGTTCGGTGCGGAGGTGACCGGCGCACGGTCGGACACGACGATCCTCGTGCACATCGCGGCGGACGGGAAGAAGGCCGTGCTCGTCAGCATCCCGCGCGACACCTACGTCAAGATCCCCGCTTGCGACCTCGGCGGCGGGAAGACGTCGAGCCCCACGATGAACCGCTTCAACGCGGCGTTCTCCATCGGGGGGCCGTCGTGCACCATCGCGACCACCGAGCACCTGACGCACCTGCGTATCGACCACTTCGTCGAGGTCAACTTCGAGGGCTTCCAGCGCATGGTCGACGCCCTGGGCGGCGTCACCGTCTGCCTGAGCCATCCCATCAACGACCCGGTGCGGACCAACCCCGTGACCGGGGGCAAGATCGGCAGCGGGCTGGTGATCGACGCCGGGACCCACACCCTGGACGGCGAGCAGGCGCTGGGCTTCGTCCGCTCTCGCTACGCCGTCGGCAACGGCAGCGACCTCGGCCGGATCAAGAACCAGCAGGTCTTCCTGTCGGCCATGATCCGCAAGGCGACCAGCACCGGCCTGATCCTCCACCCCTTGAGCCTCTACCGCTTCCTCGATGCCGCCACGAAGTCGATCCGCACCGATCCCGGGTTCGGCCTGCCCCAGCTGCGGACGCTCGCCGGGCAGCTGCACGGGCTGAAGCCGGGCAAGGTGAGCCTGCTCACGGTGCCGCTGTCCAACCCGGACGCGTGGGTGACGATCGGCGGGATGCAGGCGTCGGTGGTCTTCTGGGACAAGAAGCGGGCGCGGGCGCTCTGGCACGCGTTGCGGACCGACGGCCCGCTGCCGGGCACCGAACCCAAGTCCCGGCGGGGCTCTGCCCGGGGCCGGGCCGACCTGACCGTCGCGCCGAGCCAGATCCACGTCCGGGTGCTCAACGGGACCGGCGAGTCCGGCCTGGCGCACCGCGTGGCCGACGAGCTGGGCCGGCAGGGGTTCGTCGTCGACGGCATCGGCGACGCAGACTCGTCGTACCCCTCCTCCGTCGTCCGGTACGGCGTCGACCGGGCCGACTCGGCGCAGACCCTCGCCGCCGCGGTGCCCGGAGCCGACCGGCAGACCGACGGCACGCTCGGCACGACGCTGGTGCTGGTCGTCGGCCGCGACTACTCCGGGACGCAACCGGTCACGGTCACGACCCCGAGCCCGGCGCCCACGGCCAGCCTCAACGTGGTCACCGCGAAGGAGGACGTGTGTACCGCTTGACCGAGGTGAGGAAGCCGGCCCCCCAGGACCCATGCATCGTCGCGTAGACCGCCGGCAGCCAGAGCCGGCTGCGCCGCGGGAGACCGCTACCGGTGAGCAGGGACGCGGTGAGCACCGCGAGCAGGTAACCGCCCGGCAGGGCGAAGCCCAGCAGCAGCCACGGCCACCCGACCAGCCCCGCCACGCCCGCGACCAGTCCCAGCACCACGCCGGCAAGCGCCAGCGGCGGGGCCAGGTAGCGCAGGTTGACGGTGTCCGGGTGCCGGCGCATCACCTCGCGCCGCCAGCGGCCGTAGTAGAAGTACTGCCGCGCCAGCGTGGGGACCGAGCCCCGGGGCCGGTAGGACACCTTGAGCGCCGGCGTGAACCAGATGCGCCCACCGTGCTGGCGCAACCGGTAGTTCATCTCCCAGTCCTGCGCGCGCGTGAACTCCTCGTCGTAGCCGCCGACCGCCTCCAACGCCTCCCGGCGGAAGACGCCGAGGTACACGGTGTCCGCCGGCCCCTCCTCGCCGCCCACGTGGAACGGGGCGTTGCCGACGCCGAACCGCGTCGTCATGGCCCGCGCGACCGCGGTCTCGAAGTCGGTCCGGCCGACGGCGCCCATCAGACCGCCGACGTTCACGGCGCCGGTGCGGTCCAGGGCCTCGACGGCGGTGCGGACGTAGTCCGGCGGCAGCTCGGCATGGCCGTCGACCCGGGCGATCACCGGATGCCGGGCGAGCGCGATCGCGCGGTTGAGGCCCTCGGGCGTGCGTCCGGACGGGTTGGCCACGGTGGAGACCCGGGGGTCCGCGGCCGCCAGCTCGGCGGCGACCCGGTCGGTGGCATCGCGGGACGGACCGAGGGCGATCACGACCTCGATCTCGCCGGGGTAGTCCTGCGCCAGCACCGACGCGATGGCCGACCGGAGGTGGTGCTCCTCGTTGAGAACGGTCAGCACGGCGGACACGGCGGGCCAGTCGGTCATGGCGTCGGCACGCTACTGCACGGTCCCCACGCCCGGGTGTGGCGCAACCGGCTCCCCCGGGCGGGCTCGCCTACCATGGGAGGCGGCCGGCAGTCGTCGGCTTCGGCACCCCACCGGAGGTACCCCGCATGACCGGGCCGAACGACGGCCCCCCGGGGGACGGGCCGGACGAGTCCGGACCGGCGCTGCCACCGGAGCTCGACCCCCGCGGTCCACGGTCCGGCTCCCAGCCCCGATCGAGCCAGCCCCGATCGAGCCAGCCCCGGTCGGGCGAGCCCGGCTCGACCGAGCCCCGGCCGCGACGCAGCCGCCGGCGGCGCATCCTCATGTGGACCGCCGGTGGCGTGGCCGCGCTGCTCCTCGTCACCTCGGTGACGAGCTGGGCCTTCCTCCAGCACCTGCTCAACACGATCACCCAGTCGAACGTGTTCGGCGGGCTCGAGAACCGCCCCGGCGGCGGCGTGAAGGGCGACCTCAACATCCTGCTCGTCGGGTCGGACAGCCGCGCCGGGCTGACGGCCCAGCAGCGCAAGGACCTGCACGTCGGCCACGACGTCGGCAAGCGCTCGGACACCATGATCCTGCTGCACATCCCGCGCGGCGGTGGCCGGGCCGTGCTCGTCAGCCTCCCCCGCGACTCCTACGTGCGCATCCCGAAGCACAAGGACGCGAGCGGTCACGTCGTACCGGCCCAGATGAACAAGCTCAACACCGCCTACTCCTTCGGCGGCGCCCGGCTCACCGTGGCGACGATCGAGGCCAACACCCACGTCCGCATCGACCACTACATCGAGGTCAACTTCCTGGGGTTCGTCAACATCGTCGACGCGCTCGGCGGCGTCAGCGTGTGCACGAAGACGCCGATCCACGACCCGGTGCACCGGCTCGCGTCGGGCGGGTACGGCGGCAGCGGGCTCGAGCTGCCCGCCGGGCGCAGCACCCTCAACGGGACCCGCGCGCTGGAGTACGTGCGCGCCCGCGAGTTCGACCCGTCGGCCGACCTCGGCCGGATCCAGCGGCAGCAGAAGTTCATGGCCGCCATGCTGCAGAAGGCCGAGAGCGCGGGCATCCTCCTCAACCTGCCCAGGCTCTACGGCCTGCTGGGAGCGGTCGGCAAGTCGTTGACGACCGACGAGGACTTCGGGCTCAAGCAGATCAAGGACCTGGCGACCAACCTGCACAACATGTCCCCGTC
Source organism: uncultured Actinomycetota bacterium (assembly GCA_963835405.1). Lineage (GTDB taxonomy): Bacteria > Actinomycetota > Actinomycetes > JAFAQI01 > JAFAQI01 > CAWIFV01. Next base: position 151,751 of record CAWIFV010000010.1, on the reverse strand, counting down.
GCACGTGCAGATGCTCACCGTGCCGCTGGTGCCGGGGAGCTTCAACATGGGCGCGGTCGGCAACGTCGTGAAGTGGGACCCGGCGAAGTCGAAGGAGCTGTTCCGCGACCTCACCGACGACCGACCCCTGGTGAAGCCGGCCAAGAAACCGAAGGTCACGATCCCGCCGAGCAGCATCTCCGTCGACGTCCGCAACTCGACGGACACCAACGGCCTGGCGGCCAAGGCCGCGCAGGACCTCACCTCGGTCGGCTTCCGCGTCTCCGGTACGAGCAACTCGCCGGCCGGTGCCGACCCGGAGGCAACGGTCGTCCGCTACGGCCCGAGCCGGGCCGACTCGGCGAAGACGCTGGCCGCCGCGGTGCCCGGTGCGCAAGCTGAAGCTCGACGAGTCGTTCGGCGACGGCCTGCAGCTGCAGGTGGGCTCGGACTACCACGGAACCCAACAGGTGAAGGTCGTCCAGGACGGCGGGACGGGCAGCCTGAGCAACCCCCGCACCGCCGCCGACGACATCTGCTCGTGAGCCTCCCCGGCCAAGCGCCGCATGCCGGGCTACCGTCGTCGTCATGCCCCCCGTACGACGTTCCGTCCTTGCCGCTGCCTGCGCATCGGCGCGTCGCCCTCGTCGCCGCCGCGTGCAGCGGGAGCTCGGCCCCGCCGGCCGCCTGCACCGAGCTCCAGCGCCAGCGCGAGCCCGACGCGCCAGTGCGTCGCCCGCCGCGGTCGCGACCTGCCCCCTCACCGGCAAGCCACCCAAGCCGGGGCAGCGGGTCCACCGGGTGGCACTCGCCGTGAAGATCGACAACGTGTCACGTGGCACGACCGCAGGCCGGCCTCAACCAGGCGGACATCGTCGTCGAGGAGACCGTCGAGGGCGGGGTCACCCGGCTGTTCACGATGTTCCAGTGCAGCAGCGCCTCGGTCGTCGGACCGATCCGATCCGCCCGCACCAGCGACGCCGACCTGCTCCGGCTCCTCAACGGAGCCGTGTTCGCCTTCTCCGGGGCCAACCCCAAGGCGCTCGTGCCGGTGCAGGCGAACAGCAAGGCCGTGCTGCTCGCGTGGGACAACGTGCCGCAGTACTTCCACGTCGACTCGTCCCGGCCGGCGGTGCACAACGTCATGGGCTCCACCGCCACGCTGCTCAAGGCGGGGCTGGCACGCAACCCGCACCTCAAGGCGCCCAAGCCGATCTTCGCGCTACGGCAAGTGGCCCACCCCGGCAAGCGCGTGCACACGGCCTCCCTGACCTGGCCGGCCACCAGCGCGCGCTGGAGCTGGTCCGGCCGCACCTGGAAGCGCACGCAGACCGGCAGCGCCGACGTCCTCGCCGACGAGCAAGCGCATCACCGCCGCGAACGTGGTCGTCATGTCGATCGAGACCCGCAACACCGGCCTGCACGACGTGCTGGGGAACCCGTCCCCGGACGACGTCACCACGGGCTCGGGAAAGGTCTGGGTGCTACGCAACGGGCGCGTCATCCATGGCACGTGGAAGCGCGCCAACCGCACGAAGACCTGGTCCCTCACCGACTCGAAGGGCGCGCCGCTGCTGCTGAGGCCAGGGCGCACCTGGGTGGAGCTGCTGCCGCGTCCGAAGCAGCCGTCGTTCTCGTGATCCAGGACAAACACGGGCAATAACGGACGAGCGGGCAGGCGTGGCGTGGCTCACAGCAATGGCGCGTTACCCCCGCCCGGGCCGCTCGTTGTTGGGGCAGAAGCGAACCCCCACTCCGCACGACCGCACCGGGAGCCGAAGATGCTGCACCTGCCTCGCACCGTCACGACGCCGCTGTCGCTCGTGGTCACCACCGGCACCGCCGAGGCAGCCATCGGCGCCGAGCTCCGCTACGACCCGGCCGACCCGTTCGCCGTCTCGCTCGCCATCGGCGTCGAGTGCGGCGAGCCCGTCGTCTGGACGTTCGCCCGGGACCTGCTGGCGGCCGGCCTCACCGCCCCGGCCGGCGAGGGCGACATCACCGTCGAGCCGGACCACGCGGCCTCCATGGACGAGGCGGTCCGGCTCGTGCGCATCACCCTCGCGACCGACTGCATGGCCACGATGGTGACCTCGTCGGACCCGATCACGGAGTTCCTGCTCGAGACGTTCGCCCTCGTGCCGACCGGCTCCGAGCTCGACCGGGTCGACCTCGACGCCGAGATCGCCGCGCTGTTCGCCTGACCGGTCTGTTCGCCTGACCGGTCTGGTCGCCTGACCGGTCTGGTCGCCTGACCGGTCTGGTCGCCTGACCGGTCTGGTCGCCTGACCGCGGTCAGCTCCGCTCGGCCTGGTGCCGGTCGGCGAGCTGCTTGACGTGCCTCGGCAGCCGGCCGGCGGCGAGGTCGGCGACGGTCACGTTCTCGAGCACCTCCCGCAGGCTGCCCCGCACCGCCATCCAGACGTCCCGCAGGGCCGCGGCCGATCCGGGGTAGGCGAGCTCCGACAGGCTGAGGTCGCGGATGTTGGCGAGCGGCCCGTCGACCTCCCGGATGACGTCGGCAAGCGTGATCTCCGCCGCCGGCCGGCCCAGCAGGTAGCCCCCCTCCCGGCCCCGGACGCTGCGGACGAGATGCCCGTTGCGCAGCTCACGCAGGATGCCGAGCAGGAAGTTCAGCGGGATGGCCTGCGCATCGGCGATGTCCTCGGCCTTCACCGCGCCGGTGGCTTCGGCGGCGGCCAGCTCGGCCATCGCACGAATGGCGTAGTCAGACTTTGCTGAGATGCGCACGGTTGCTCCGTGTCCTGTGACTCGGGCCAGGGGTCCTGCTGCGGTGCGCGCAGCCGCCGCAGCAGAACCGGAAGCGCGAGGAGGACGACGACCACGGCGGCGGACACGATGCCGGTCGGCACCGACGGTGCGCCGAGCAGCTTCAGCGCCGACGCGAGCAGCACCCCGGCGAGCACCGGACGCAGCCACGAGGCCGTGGTGCGCGAGGAGATCTGCGCGCCGATGTAGACGCCGGGCATGGCGCCGATGAGCAGCGCCGTGGTCACGCCGAAGCGCACGTCGCCGAACAGCAGATGCGCGAGGGCGGCCGACCCGACCAGCGGGATCGCCTGGACGAGGCTGGTCCCGACCAGCACGCGGTTGGACAGCCGGGGGTAGAGCCACATCAGCGCGACGATCATGATCGAGCCGCCGCCGACGGACGTCATCCCCACGATGAGGCCGCCGACGATCCCGATGAGCAGCGTCGGGACCACGCGGACCGGGTCGCGCAACCCCTCGTGCGGGTCCTCCCGGTGCCTGCCGACGCCGAGCTCGCGCAGCACCATCGTGCCGACGGCCAGCACCAGGGCGATGCCGAGCAGCAGCTTGATCTTGTCCGCCGCCGCGGCACCGCCGAGTGCGTTGAGGACGAACACCCCGCTGAAAGCCGCCGGGACGGCGCCGAGCAGCAGCCATCCCACGATCCCGCGGTGCACTGTCGCCCGGCGCCAGTGGATCGTCCCGCCGACCGGCTTCATGAACAGTGAGGCGACCAGGTCGCTGGACACCGCGGCGGCGGGCGCCGTGTGGAAGAACAGGACGAGGACCGGTGTCATCAGGGCGCCGCCGCCCATGCCGGTCAGCCCGACGACGACACCGACGAGGAGGCCGGCGACGGCGAGCATCGGATCCAGGTCCACGCCGCCTCCTCATCCGAGTCGACCAGATCAACTGTCACGATCAAGTCGAGTGATTAACTCCAGTTATACCCGGATAGTAACGGGCGGAAACCCGGACCGCAAGAGGCCGGCGACGCGGCGCGCCGGCGCGTCTCAGCGCCGCGCCCGCCACAGGACGATCGCTCCCGCCACGGCGGCGGCCGCCCCCACCGCCAGCAGCACCCGGTCGACCCGCAGCGTGCGCGCAACGGTGAAGGAGGTCGTCCCCGTGTAGGTCGACCCCGCGTTCGCCGCCGCGATCTCCTCGACCGCGCGGTGCCGCCCCGCCCCGGCGTCGGCCGCCGCGGCCTCGGCCGACCCGGCGTCGAGCACCGCCGACGGCGCGTTCCCGTTGCCCCCCAGGACCGACGACACCTGGGACTTCACTGCCTGCGCCCCCCGGCTGGCCGCACGCTTCGGGCTGATCCGCTCGGCGATGGCGTCGATCGTCTCGGCGAGCTCTGCTCGGGTCTGCTCGATCTCGCGCTGGATCGCGTCAGGGCTGCGCTGCTCGGCCACGTCGCCTCCGTCGGTCTCGTCGTACGACGGCATGCTCCCATCACCCATGATCTCCCCCTACCCCGGCTGCGCGCATGCGACGACTTTCGCCTAGCGTTTCCACCCATGCGGTTGAGCCCCGGTGATCCCGCCCCCGACTTCGAGCTGCCCGACGCCGACGAGCGCACGGTGTCGCTCACCCAGTTGCGCGGCCAGCGCGTCGCCCTCTACTTCTACCCGGCCGCGCTCACGCCCGGCTGCACGACGCAGGCCTGTGACTTCCGGGACAACCTGACCGTCCTGCGCGACGCCGGCATCGTCGTGGTGGGTGTCTCTCCCGATCCGCCGGCGAAGCTGCGCGAGTTCCGGGACACGCACGCACTGCCGTTCCTGCTGCTGTCCGACCCGACGCACCGGGTCCTGGAGGCCTACGGCGCCTGGGGAGAGAAGAAGCTCTACGGCAAGACCGTGACCGGCGTGATCCGCTCCACGGTCATCATCGACCCGCGGGGAGAGGTCGAGCGCGCGGCGTACAACGTCAAGGCGACGGGGCATGTGGCGAAGCTGCTCCGCGACCTGCAGCTGACCGGCTGAGCGCGCGCGCCAGCGACAGCAGCAGGGACGGGTCGGTCAGCAGCACGCCCGCGGCCCACGCGAGCGAGAAGTCGCTGGCGAACACCCGCGCCGCCTGCCGCGGTCGGAGCCGCTCGAGGCGGCGGATCGCGCGATCCCAGTCGGCGTCGCCGTAGCGGCAGATGCGCGTGTTGACGGCGTAGGAGATCGCCAGGTCGCGGCCGCAGTGGCGGCGCCACGACCGCGGGTAGCCCGCGAGCGCGCGAGCGCCGTAGTCGCCCCGTGCCTCGGCGAGTGTCCGGCCGGCGAGGCGGCCGGCGCTGATCGCGTAGCGGATGCCCTCGCCGAGCAGGGTCGACCCCTGCCCGGCCGCGTCGCCGACGACGACCAGTCCCGGACCGACCAGCCGGGTCGCGCGCGGCGACAGCACCGGCATGAGCCCGCTGTGCAGCTCGACCGCGCCGACCGGCGCGGCCGAGCCGGCATCCGCGCGAAAGGTCTCGACGAGCCGGTCGAGCAGCACCCGCGGCTCGGCGTCGCTGTCCGGCCGTACGACGCCGACACCGACCCGCACCCGCCCGGCACCGCAGGGAAAAGCCCACCCGTAGCCGCCCGGGGCGACGTCGTCCCCGAGCCAGAACACAGCCTCGCGCTGATCGTGGCCGGAAGCCCGCAGCTCGAGCTCGAGACCGACCGCGCTGCGCTCGTTCCGTGGCCGCAGCCCCGCGTCGCGGGCCAGGAAGCCGGTGTGGCCGGTCGCGTCGACGACGACTCCGGCCGGGAGGTCGTAGCGACCGCGGAACGGGTCACGGACCCGCACGCCGGTCACGCCGGCCTGTGCCCCGTCGTACAGCGGGGCCTCGACCACGGCTTTCAGCCGGATCTCGGCGCCCGCGTCCACCGCCCGGGCCGCGAGCCACTGGTAGGTCGCCCGGACGTCGAGCACGCAGCCCACCGGGCGCCGGAAGGTCTTGACCACCTCCGTCGTCGGACCGACGACGCGGATCCGGTGCACCGGGTGCCAGCACGACGCCGGGACCCCCAACCGGCGCAGCGGCCGGATGAAGCTGCCGCCACTGGTGCGCACCGGCTCGCCGATCGCATGGTTGCGCTCGCAGACGACGACCCGCAGTCCGCCGCGCGCCGCCTCGGCCGCGGTGGCCAGGCCGGCGGGGCCCCCGCCGACGACGACGACGTCCACCCGGTCGTCGGCGTCGTTCATCCCGCCACGCTACGACCCGCCGTCAGCGGAAGCGCAGGCCGAGGACAGGGTGCAGCTCGAGCCCGTTCGGCGCCATCCCGGTCTGGCCGTGGAGGTAGTCGAAGAACCCGACGCCACGGACGACGACGCGGGCGTTCGTGGCCTTGAAACCGCTCGTCACGGAGTAGTGCCGGTCCATCCGGGCGCGGGCACGCCGGATGGCCCGCTTGAACGGGCTGATCCGGCCGACGCACGACGGCTGCGGGATCTCCGCGACGATGCTGCGGCCGTGCGCGTCCCGCAGGACGAGGTGATAGTCGCCGTCGGCCTCGCGGACGTATTCCCGCAACCGTGCCCGGACCCGGTAGGTCGTGGTCTCCACCGGAGCGACCCTCCCGGTCGCCGGAAGGGTCGAGGGCACGGACCGGCGGCGCAGGAACCGCAGCGACACGCGCTCGGCAGTGGTGTCGACCGCATGCCGGTCGTCGTCGGTGCCGGTCTTCACCGTCCAACGTTCGGTGCCGCACGAGGTGGTGACGAGCGCGAGCTGCGACCGGCCTACGGCATCGGGGCGGAAGTAGACGCCCAGCGGGTCGACGGCCGTCGCAGCAGCGGGTCGCCCCGGTCCTGGCGTCCGCCCCGCTCGGCGAGAGGGCGACCATCAGGACCAGCCCGGTGGCGGCGACCAACGCGCCGCGCTGGACGCGCCTGTCACGCCGTGCCGTCACGGTCCCGACTCTGCGGTCCCGGGACCGTCCGCATCGTCCGATCGGCACCGAATGGTCCCGAGATGGGCACAGATGACTAGTCGCCCGTCCTCGCCACCCTTGCCGGGTGAGCTGAGCATGCCAGCGACGTGCCGCCTTCAAAGTCGTACGGTCGGATTCAATTCCAGCTTCGCGTACGACTTCGATGTACGATCGAATTCGATTTGCACGAACTCGACAAGAACCACGGGTGTGTCATGCCGAGAGGGCGACCCCCGCGGGAACTGGTCTTCCAGCGACTTGATCATCAAATCCGCGAACTCTGGGACCGGATGGGCGGCTTGCCCAACCCGATGGAAGCGGCCGACATTTGGAAGGGCATCTGGTACGAGGAGGCCCATCACTCGACGGCCATCGAAGGCAACACACTCGTGCTCAAGCAGGTCGAGCAACTATTGCTCGAGGGCCGAGCCGTCGGCAACAAACAGCTCAAGGAATACCTAGAGGTCAAGGGCTACGCCGACGCCGCCGAGTGGGTCTACGGCCAGGCCAACCTGCCAGAGAGCTGGACAAGGGACGCTCTCATCACACTCACCGAGGTTCGGCGCGTTCACGAGCTCGCACTCAACCCCGCATGGGACGCCGAACCGCACCCTGAAGCCACCGAGAGGGAGAAGCCCGGTTCCTTCCGGGAACACGACATCCACCCCTTCCCGGCCGGCATGACGCCCCCGTCGTGGGTAGAAGTGCCTGCCTGCATGGCGGATTGGGTGCAGCGCGTGGTGGCTATCAACGAGGGCGACGAGCCGTTTCCGCAAAAGATCGCTGCACTGCACTGCGAATTCGAACACATCCACCCGTTCCTCGACGGCAACGGGCGTGCCGGCCGACTGCTCTTGAACCTCATTCTGGTGCGACTCGGCTTTCCCCCGGCGATCATCTACAAGAACCAGCGTTCGGCGTACCTCAAGGCCCTGCGTCGCGCCGACACAGGTGACTGCGGCGCGCTGGGCGAGTTCATTGCGCGAGCCATTCTGGACAACCTCTACAAGTTCATCGTGCCGGCCGTCGCTGGCCCGGCTCGCCTGGTACCGATCACCGCCCTGGCGACCAGGGACCTGAGCGCCGGGGCTCTCCGTGCGGCGGCCGTCAGAGGTGCACTGCAGGCGGTGAAGGGCGGCGACGGACAGTGGCGAAGCAGCCGCAACTGGGTGGACGAGTACGTGGCGACGCGTCACCGTCGCCGCGCGGGGTGACCAATTGTGACCCCTGGGCAGCTCGATGTTCGAGCGCCCCTGACGTGCGGTTCCTCGTGGGGTCGGTGGGACTCGAACCCACACTGTCGCGGACCTAAACCGCGTGCCTCCTGCCGGATTGGGCTACGACCCCGTTGCCCCCATTGTGGGGCCGGCCGGTCGACTCAGGGCAGCACCTCGGCGAGGCGCGGCGCCAACGCGCGGAAGGCCGCCCCCCGGTGACTGATCGCGTCCTTCTCCTCCGGGGCCAGCTCCGCGCTGGTCCGGCTCTCCCCCGCCGGCACGAAGATGGGGTCGTAGCCGAACCCGCCGCCGCCGCGCGGCCTCCCGGCGGATCGTGCCCTCCATCCGCCCCTCGACGACGATCTCGCGCCCGTCCGGCGCTACGGCGGCGGCCGCGCACACGAACGCTGCGCCACGCCGCTCGTCCGGCACGTCCTCGAGCTGCTCGAGCACCAGCCGCAGGTTCGCCTCGTCGTCGCGTGCGCGCCCGGCCCAGTAGACCGACAGCACGCCCGGCATCCCGTTGAGCGCATCGACGGCGAGCCCGCTGTCGTCGGCGACCGCGACCAGCCCGGTGACGGCGGCCGCCGAGCGCGCCTTCAGCAGTGCGTTCTCGGCGAACGTGGCCCCGGTCTCGGCGACGTCCGGCGCATCGGGAAACTCGTCGAGCCCGACCAGCACCACGTCGTACGGCGTCAGGATGCGGCGCAGCTCCCGGACCTTGTGCGGGTTGCGGGTGGCGAGGACGACCTGTCGAGTCATCGTCGGCGCGGCCGCCGTCACATGCCGGTGGCGTCACCCGCCGGCCCGCGCGGCCGGCGGGGCGCGGCGAGCGCCTGCTGCTGCAGCTCGGTGAGCTCGGCACAACCGTGCAGCGCCACGTCGAGCAGTCCGTCGAGCAGCGAGCGGTCGAACGGGTCGCCCTCGGCGGTGCCCTGGACCTCCACGAACCGCCCGTCGCCGGTGCACACGACGTTCATGTCGGTCTCGGCGGCGACGTCCTCCTCGTAGCAGAGGTCGAGCCGCGGCCCGTCGGCGAACAGCCCTACCGACACGGCGGCCACGGAGCCGACGAGCGGCTCGCCCGGGAGGCGACGCCGGTCGCGCAGGTAGGAGACCGCGTCGGCGAGAGCGACGTAGGCGCCGGTGATGGCGGCCGTCCGGGTGCCGCCGTCAGCCTGGAGGACGTCGCAGTCGAGGACGATCGTGTTCTCGCCCAGGGCTTTGTAGTCGACGCACGCGCGCAGCGAGCGGCCGACGAGGCGCGAGATCTCGTGGGTGCGACCGCCGAGCCGGCCCTTGACGGACTCGCGGTCGGATCTCGTGTGGGTGGAGCGGGGCAGCATGGCGTACTCGGCGGTCAGCCAGCCGAGGCCGCTGCCCTGCCGCCAGCGCGGCACGCCCTGCGTGACGGACGCGGCGCACAGGACGCGCGTGCGGCCGAACTCGACGAGCACCGAGCCCTCGGCGTGGTCGAGCCAGTCGCGGCTGATGGTCACCGGACGCAGCTCGTGGGGCTGACGTCCGTCCGGACGGGACATGAGACGCCTCGCAGAGGGGTGTGCGGTCAGAGGTCGATGACGGCGCCGGTGCTCGCGACGAGGATCTCCCCGGCGTAGGTGTCCTGCGCCTCCGCGAGAGTACGGGCCCGGTCCCCCCACGGGACGAGGTGGGTCAGCATCAGCCGGCCCACGTCCGCGCGGGTCGCGTGCTCGCCAGCCTCCCGGCCGGTCAGGTGGATGTCCGGCGGGTTGTCCTCGCCCTCGAGGTAGGACGCCTCACACAGGAACAGGTCCGCGTTGCGGGCCAGCTTCACCAGGTCGTCGCAGCGGCCGCTGTCCGCGCTGTAGGCGAGCGTGCGGCCGCCGACGGTGAACCGCATCGCGTAGGTCTCGACCGGGTGGTTGACCACCGCGGTCTCGACGTCGAAGGGGCCGATGCTCAGCCGGCCGGCCGCCCCGAACGTGCGGAACTCGAAGACCTCCGAGAGCAGCTGGTCGACCGGGCGGCCGAACGCGCCGGCGACGTGCTCGCGCGTCTCCCCCGGGCCGTAGACCGGCAGGGGGCCGGGTGAGCCGGCCGGGTGATAGCGGCGGGCGTAGGTGTAGGTGACGAGGTCGAGGTAGTGGTCGCCGTGCAGGTGGCTGATCGCGACGGCATCGAGGTCGAGCAGGCCGACCGACCGCTGCAGCACCCCGGTGGAACCGTTGCCGGCGTCGACGAGGAGCCGGAACCCGTCGTGCTCCAGCAGGTACGACGAGCACGGCGAGTCGGGTCCGGGGTAGGTGCCGGCGCACCCGACGACGGTGAGCCTCATGCGCTCGACCTCACCGTCATGAGCCCGGGCGATCGCTGTGCCTTCGCGACGTCGCCGATCTCCGGGCCGAGGAAGCGGCGGCCGAGCCGGCCGAACGGCTCCGGGTCACCGGTGGCGAGGAACCGGTGGGCCGGGCGGGCGAGCTCCTCCGGCCGGAACAGGTCGTGCCGGGCGAGCTCGCGGTAGACGTCCTTCGCGGTCTCCTCCGCGCTGGACACGAGCGAGACCTCGTCGCCCACGACGTAGGAGATGACGCCGGTCAGCAGCGGGTAGTGGGTGCAGCCCAGCACAAGCGTGTCGCACCCGGCGTCGACGACGGGTCGCAGGTAGTCGGTCGCCACCTCGAGCAGCTCCCGTCCGACCGGACCGGCCAGACCGGTCTCGCCCCGCTCGACGAACTCGACGAACCGCGGGCAGCGCGGCCGTCGTGAGCTCGATGTGGGGCGCAGCGGCGAAGGCGTCGTCGTAGGCCCGGCTGCTGATCGTGGCGGCGGTCCCGATGACCCCCACCTTTCCGTTGCGCGTCGCGGCGACCGCGCGTCGTACCGCCGGCAGGATCACCTCGACCACCGGGATCTCGTAGCGTTCGCGGGCGTCGCGCAGGCACGCCGCGCTGGCCGAGTTGCAGGCGATGACGAGCAGCTTGACCCGGTGCTCCTCGACAAGGTGGTCGAGGACGTCCAGCGCCAGGGAGCGCACCTCCGCGATCGGCCGCGGGCCGTACGGGCCGTGCGCGGTGTCGCCGACGTAGACGATCGGCTCGTCCGGCAGCTGGTCGAGCACGGCGCGCGCGACCGTCAGTCCTCCGACCCCGCTGTCGAAGATGCCGATCGGCGCGTCCACGCCACGCAATGTATCCGTTACCAGCCGTGTCCGGTGGCTGTGAGTCAGGTCACATCGACGCGGTGCCGGGCCCGGCACTGCATCCGGGCTCAGGCCCAGAGCTGGCCCTCCAGGCGCTCCGCGGCCTCCTCGAGCGTTCCGGTGTAGGCGCCGGTCGACAGGTACTTCCATCCGGCGTCGGCGACCACGAGCGCGATGTCCGCCCGCTCATCCGCGCGGGCGGCCCGGCCGGCCTGGGCGAGCGCGGCGTGCAGCACCGCGCCGGTGGAGATGCCGGCGAAGATGCCCTCCTGCTCGATGAGCTGGCGCGTCCGGCGCAGGGCGTCGTCCGGCCCCACCGAGAAGCGCGTGTCCAGCACGCCCTCGTCGTAGAGCTCTGGGTACGAACCCCTCGTCGAGGTTCCGCAGGCCGTAGACGAGCTCGCCGTAACGGGGCTCGGCGGCGACGATCCGCACGCCCGGCACCTTCTCCTTGAGGTAGCGGCCCACTCCCATCAGCGTCCCCGTGGTCCCCAGCCCGGCGACGAAGTGCGTGATGGTCGGGAGGTCCTCGAGCAGTTCCGGCGCCGTGGTCTCGTAGTGCGCCCGGGCGTTCGCCTCGTTGCCGTACTGGTAGAGCATCACCCAGTCGGGGTTCTGCGCGGCGAGCTCCTTGGCCATCGCGACGGCCTGGTTGGACCCGCCGGCGGCGGGCGAGAAGCGGATGTGCGCGCCGTACATCTCCAGCAGCTGGCGGCGCTCGGCCGAGGTGTTCTCGGGCATGACGCAGACGAGCCGGTAGCCCCGCAGCTGGCAGACCATGGCGAGGGAGATGCCGGTGTTGCCGCTGGTGGGCTCGAGCACGGTGCAGCCCGGGCGCAGGACGCCGTCGCGCTCGGCCTGCTCGATCATGAAGTACGCCGGCCGGTCCTTCACCGAGCCAGTGGGGTTGCGGTCCTCGAGCTTGGCCCACAGCCGCACCGGCCGGTCACCGTCCCAGGCCGGCGACAGGCGGGGCAGCCCGACCAGGGGGGTCCGGCCGAGCGAGTCCAGCAGCGAGTCGTAGCGGGCCATGGGCGCGGCGCCTCAGCCCCCGGCGACCGCGGGCAGGATCGTCACGACGTCACCGTCGGCGACCGGCGTCTGGATGCCGCCCAGGAACCGGACGTCCTCGTCGTTGAGGTAGACGTTGACGAAGCGGTTCAGGGAGCCGTCGTCAGCGAGCAGCCGGGCGCGGAGGCCCTCGTGCCGGCCGTCCAGGTCGCTGAGGAGGTCGTCGAGGGTGTCACCCTTGCCCTCGACCGACTTCTCGCCGCCTGTGTGGCTGCGGAGGATCGTCGGGATGCGGACTTCGATAGCCATGGGCACATTCTCGCAACTCGCTCCGGACCCGTGACATTCCGCGTCCACCTCCCCGCCCGCCGCAGCTAGGGATCGACGATCTCGACGGGTTCCTCGGCCACCTCGCCGTCGACGATCCGGAACGAGCGGAACTCCGCCCGGTCGGGGTCGCGGGTGGAGACCAGCACCCAGTGGGCGTCCGGGCTGAGAGAGCCGTACTGGATGTCGGTCCGCGACGGGTAGGCCTCGGTGGCCGTGTGCGAGTGGTAGATGACGACGATGTCCTCGTCGCGGTCCTCGACGGCTTTGTAGAGCTCGAACAGGTCCTTGGAGTCGAACTCGAAGAACGTCGGTGAGCGGGCCGCGTTGAGCATCGGCACGAACCGCTCGGGCCGGTCGGTGCCGGCCGGTCCGGCCAGCACGCCGCACGCCTCGTCGGGATGGTCCCGACGGGCGTGGTCGACGATGGCGTCGTGGAGGTCGCGGCGTACCCGGAGCACCCGACGAGGGTAGGGCGCGGCGACGGCGGTCAGCCGTCGAGGGCGTCGAGGAGCGCGTCCTGGAGCCGGGTGACCCGGTCGTAGGCGTAGAGCAGCGGCAACCTGGGGTCGTCGGCCGACAGGGAGCGGACCAGGTCGTCCATGTCCTCGCGGACGTCGAGCCGGACGCCGAGGACCAGCCGGATGTCGTTGAGCGCCTGCAGCCACTGCTCGGCGTCGGCATCGGCCAGCTCGACCCGCGGTTCCCCCAGGTCGGCGGCGAAGCGCTCGAGCGCGTCGACCTTCGTCCGGCGCAGCTCTGTGTCGGTGAGGCGGCGGAACTCCTGCGCCGCCTCGTCGTCGGCGTACGCGTCCGGGAGCAGGCGTTGCAGCGCCGGGTCGTCGGGGGCGGTGACGTCCTCGTCGGTCATCCCGACCAGCTGCTCCAGCGGGTCGGTGGACCCCTCCGGCGCGCCGCCGCCGAGGAGCGCACCGACCTGACCCGCGAGGTTGCGCAGCAACGTCTGGTCCGCGGCGGCGAGCGTCACGGCGACGATGTCGCCGTGCCGGGTGACGGTGGTGGTGGCGCGGCTCAATCCTGCTGCACCGTGGCCCACAGCCCGGCCGCGTGGAGCCGGGCGACGTCGTGCTCCATCTGCTCGCGACTGCCACTCGAGACGACGGCGCGTCCCTTGTGATGGACGTCGAGCATGAGCTTGGTGGCCTTCTGGCGGCTGTAGCCGAACAGCTTCTGGAAGACGTGGGTGACGTAGCTCATGAGGTTGACCGGGTCGTTCCACACGATCGTGACCCACGGGCGGTCGGGGTCGGCGGTCTCCTCGTCGAGCGGTCGCTCGACGCGTTCGATCGTGGGGGAAGCCGCCTCACCCATGCCTCCATGGTGACACCTAGGGTGACGTGGTGGGCAACGGTACGGCGCTGCGCACCGACCACTACGAGCTGACGATGGTGCAGGCCGCGCTGCCAGGGTGGGACCGCCGAGCTGCCCTGCGTCTTCGAGGTCTTCGCCCGCTCGTTGCCCGGGCGGCGACGCTACGGCGTGGTCGCCGGCCTCGGCCGGCTGCTCGACACGCTGCCGCGCATGCGCTTCCACGACGACGATCTCGACTTCCTGCGCTCCACCGGCGTGGTGGACGAGACCACCGCCCGCTGGCTGTCGTCGTACCGGTTCAGCGGGTCGATCCGCGCCTATGCCGAGGGCGAGGCGTACTTCCCGGGCTCGCCCGTCCTCGTCGTCCAGGGCGGCTTCGCGGAGTGCCTCGTGCTCGAGACGCTGATCCTGTCGATCCTCAACCACGACAGCGCGGTGGCGACGGCCGCGGCGCGGATGATCTGCGCGGCCGGCGAGCGGCCGTGCATCGAGATGGGGTCCCGGCGCACGCACGAGGAGGCGGCGGTGGCCGCCGCCCGGGCTGCCTACGTGGCCGGGTTCGCCGCGACCTCCAACCTCGCCGCCGGGCGGCGCTGGGGCATCCCCACGACGGGGACCGCGGCGCACGCGTTCACGCTGGCGCACGACGACGAGCCCGCGGCGTTCCGCGCCCAGGTCGCCGCGCTCGGCCGGTCGACGACGCTGCTCGTGGACACCTACGACGTCGAGCGGGGGATCCGCAACGCAGTCGCCGCCGCCGGCCCGGACCTCGGCGCCATCCGGCTCGACTCCGGTGACCTGCTGTCACTCGCCGCACCGCGCGCGCCAGCTGCTCGACGAGCTCGGCGCCACCCGGACGCGAATCGTCGTCACCAGCGACCTCGACGAGAACTCGATCGCCAGGCTGGGCGCCGCGCCGGTCGACGGTTTCGGCGTGGGCACCGCGGTGGTCACCGGCAGCGGGGTGCCGACGGCCGGATTCGTCTACAAGCTCGTCGCGCGCAGGTCCGGCGCCGGCTGGCAACCGGTCGAGAAGCGTTCGGTGGGCAAGGTGTCGACGGGCGGCCGGAAGACACCGGCCCGCGTCCACCGCGACGGGGTGGCGACGACCGAGCAGGTCTGGGTCGGTCGCCGACCCGGGCCGGCGACGAGGGCGAACGCCTGCTGCTCGGGCACGTGGTCGACCGGGGCGAGGTGGTACGGCCGTCGTCCCTCGAGGAGAGCCGCGCGCACTGCCGGCGTTCGGTGGCGGAGCTGCCGCCGGAGGCGATGAAGCTCTCCCCCGGCGAGCCGGCCATCGAGACGCGCTACGAGGAGGTGCCGGGATGACGCGGGCGCTGCTGGTCGTCGACGTGCAGAACGACTTCTGCGAAGGCGGTTCGCTCGCGGTCGAGGGAGGGGCCGCCACGGCGGCCGCCATCAGCGTCTTCGTCGCCAACGCCGACTACGACCACGTGGTCGCAACCCGCGACACTCACCGCGACCCCGGCGCGCACTTCGCCACTGACCCGGACTTCGTGGACTCCTGGCCGCCGCACTGCGTCGCCGGTACGACGGGGGCGGAGTTCCATCCCGCCCTGGACACGCAACGGATCGAGACGGTCTTCGACAAGGGCGAGTGGAAGGCGGCCTACAGCGGGTTCGAGGGAGTCGACCCGTCCGGTGAGCCGCTGGCCGACTGGCTGCGCGCTCGCAACGTCGACACCGTCGACATCGCGGGCATCGCCACCGACCACTGCGTGCGCGCCACCGCGCTCGACGCCAAGCGGGAAGGCTTCGCCGTCCGGGTGCTGCTCGACCTCACCGCCGGTGTGTCCGCCGCCACCGTCGAGGCGGCGATCCGGGAGATGGCCGCGGCCGGTGTCCGGCTCGAGCCCGGCACCTGAGCGGGAGCAGTGCGGCGCCACCAACCCAGTCGCACCCCGGTCGGGGCTCGGGGAGTCCCGTTTGACCACCTTTCCGGTCTCGTTGCGCGGCAGGGTGTCGTGGAGGACGACCTCGCGCGGCACCTTGTAGTTGGCGAGCGAGCTGCTTCACGTGCTTGCGCAGCTCGTCCGGCCCCGCCGTCGCCCCGTCACGCAGCACGACGTGCGCCACGAGCGCCTGCCCGAACTGCTCGTCCGGCACTCCGACGACGGCAGCGTCGGCCACGTCCGGATGATCGTGCAGGCAGTCCTCGACCTCGGCCGGGAAGACGTTCTCGCCGCCGGACACGATCATGTCGTCGTCACGGCCCTCGACGTGGAGCCGGCCGCGCGCGTCGAGCCGGCCGACGTCCCCGGTGGCGGTCAACGTGCCGAGGCGGTCCTTGTCGTCGCCGTTGGTGTAGCCCTCGAACGCCAACGGGCTGCCGGCGAAGATCCGCCCGGTCTCGCCGACAGCGACGTCGTTGCCGTCGGATCCACCAACCGGAGCCGCACGCCGCGCACGAGCCGGCCGGCGCTCGCCGGGTCGGCGCGCAGGTCGTCCGGCGACGCCACGCTGACGTAGGAGACCTCGGTGGAGCCGTAGAGGCTGTAGAGGACATCGCCGTAAGTGTCCATGAAGCGGGTCGCGAGCGCCGGCGGCAGCGCCGAGCCCGGAGAGGGCGACGATGCGCAGGCTGGAGGTGTCCCGCTCGGGTGCGTCGTCGGGCGCTCCAGCATCCGCTGCACCATCACCGGCACGGCGACGAGGGTGTCGGCCCGGTGCGCCTCGACGAGCTCGAGCGTGGCCTCGGGATCGAACCGCCGCGTCATGACGAGGGTCGACTGCAGCAGCATCCCGAGAGTGAGGTTGGCGAGCCCCCAGGCGTGGAACGCCGGCGCCGCCAGGACCGTCACGCCCCGCGCCCGGTAGGGGATCGCCTCCAGGATCGCGAGCAGCTCGAGCATGCCCGCCATGGGGTTGGGTGCCGAGCGGGCCGCGCCCTTGGGCCGCCCCGTCGTACCGCTCGTGAGGATGACGTGGCGGCTCTCGCGACCGGGCGAGCCGGGATGGTCGGTGCCCCGCCGGGCGATCGCCGCCAGGCTGTCGGCCGGCTCGCCGCCGTCCTCGACCCAGGCGAGCAGGCGCGGCAGCCGCGGCGCGACCTCCTCCAGCAGGGGCACGAACTCGTCGTCGGCGATGACGGCGGCCGCGTTCTCGCCCGTCAACACGTCGCCGAGCTGCGGACCGGCGAAGCCGGTGTTGAGGTAGAGGATGTCTGCCCCGAGCTTGCTGATGGCCACCATGCCCACGACGAACTGCGCGGAGTTGCGGGCGAGCAGCGCGACCGAGTCGCCGACCCCCACACCCGCGTCGGCGAGCGCGTGCGCGACCGCACTGCTGCGCCGGTGGACGTCGGCGTAGGTGAGGCGCTCGCGCGCGTCGACGACCGCGAGCCGGCCGGGGTCTCGCGCGGTGCCCACGGCATAGGCCGCCGCGGGTGAGGTGCCCCAGCGAAGGAACGACAGCGCCATGCCCGGGAGGCGGTCCGGGCGCACCGGTGAGAGCAGGCCGGTGCGGACGAGCACCTTGACGGCCGCCGTCCCGTCCGACAGGGGTCGGCCGAGCCACTGCAGCGGGCCTGCGAGCACCGTCACGCCTCCAGACTCTCACCCCACTCGTCGTCGTCCATGGGACGTCGTGGGAGCTCGAACCAGACCACCTTGCCCGAACCGCGCGGGTCCACACCCCACCGGCTCGCCATTCGTTGCACGAGCAGCAGGCCACGGCCGGTTCCGGAGTCCACGCTGTGCGCACGCATCCGTGGGTGCGCGGCGCTGTCGTCGCCGACCGACACTCGCACCGTCTCACCCTGCGGCTCGACGACGACACGCAACGGCGTGCGCGCGTGCAGGATCGAGTTGGTCACCAGCTCGCTGACGAGGAGCTCGCGCCACGACGACCGCGGCCTCGAACCCGGCCGCCTCGAGCTCGACCGCGACGTGGCGCCGCGCCTCCCGCACGCTTGCGGGCTCCGGACGCAAAGCGAGCTGGCGGGCGACCACCGGCTGATCGTACGGCCGTCATCGGCTTCTGTGCGGGCCAGGTGTTGCCCCGCGTGGCGCATTTTCCGTTGCGCCGTCCGGACCCGCGTCCGTCACTCCGGATGGATGCCCCACTCCCCGGACCAGGACTGTTGGGGCTCCAGCACGACCAGGCACTCACCGGTGGCCAGCGCGTTGGGAGGTGCGGTCATGGGCTCCACGCCGAGGCCTTGGCGACGCCGGCTGTCGTCCGGGAGGGCGTCGCCGGTGAAGATCTCGACGAAGGGGTAGTCGGGCCCGACCCAGAAGGTGACGCCCGCCGAGTCATCGGGCTTCGCCAACCGCAGCCGGAACCTGCCGTCGCCGTCGCGGGCGAGGTCGGTGAAGGTGTAGTCGATCTCGGTGGCGCCGATGGGGCGGGGCGCCCGGAAGTCGTAGTCGGTCCCGTCGACCGGCTCGCGCCCCACCGGGATCTGCTGCTCGCCGGTGGGCAGCCAGGTGTCGGCGGGCAGGTGCAGCACCGCCGCGTCGACCCGGTCGGTCCCGACCGTGAGGTAGGGGTGGCTGCCGGCCGCGACCGGTGCGGCCTCCACACCCACGTTGGTGATCTCGGTGCGGACGACGATGCCGTCGTCACCGAGCCGGTAGTCGTTGCGCACGCGCAGCGACCACGGGTAGCCCGGCTGCGGGTTGACGGCGCAGGCGATGCCGAGCGAGGTCGCGGACTGCTCGACCGGACGCCAGGACAGCCAGCGCACGAGTCCGTGGATCGCGTTGTGCTGCTCGGGCTCGGTCAGGGCGAGCTGCCGCTGCTCGCCGCGCCACGCCCATCGCCCGTCCTTGACGCGATTGGGCCACGGCACCAACGTCTGGCCGCGCGCGCCGTCCGCCATGGCCTCCAGCGGGTAGCCGTCGAGCACGGCCGGCCGGCCACGTCGTAGGTGCGCAAGCCACCGCCGACGGCGGCCACCACCGCCACGTGGTCACCGTGGCGAAGCTCGTACTGGTCGCCGCTCGGCGGCGTGAATTCACTCACTCGGTCCGTCCCATCTCCGGCCATCAGTTCATGCTCGGGTCCAGCGGACATGTCGCCACCGCGGACAGCGGCCAACCCTGTCGCCGCAGGACAGCCGACCAGAGCTCCTCCGGGCGGTCGGCGAACGGGTCCGACGGCAGGCACTCGACGACGTACCAGGCGCCCTCCGCGATCTCCCCCTCCAGCTGACCCGCGGCCCATCCGGCGTAGCCCGCGAACACGCGCAGACTGCGCAGCGTGGCGGCCAGCAGGGCCGGGTCGTGATCGAGGTCGACGGTGGCGAGGGGCGGAACGACGTACGCCCAACCCTCGGGCTCCGCGTCGGCGGCCGCGAGCCCGAGGGCGATCGCGGTCGACGGCCCGACCGGGCCACCGTCGAACAGCGCCGGCGGCCCCGTCACCAGGTCGGCGACAGCAGGTACGACGGTGTGGACGGGCACGTCGCTCCGCCGGTTGACGACGACACCGAGGGCGCCGGAGTCCGGGCCGTGCTCCAGCAGGAGGATGACGGTGCGCAGGAAGGGCTGCTCGGCCAGTGCCGGTGTCGCCACCAGCAGCTTTCCTTTCAGGACCTCGCCCATCCGGCGATTGTCCCCGCAGCCGGTGCTCGGCGTGTCACCACCGTTCCCGTGCCGGCTCCTGCCATCGTCACACCAGTCCCTCTTTTCACACCTGGCGGGTGCGCGCATGGCAGACGCGGGCAGCGGTCGGCGCGATGCCGCTTTCGCGTCGTTCCTGACGCTGCTTCTCGTGTCCGGTGTCCTGGGGGTGCTGCTGCTCAACACCGCGATGCAGCGTCAGGCGGATCTGATCGCCACCCAGCACGCGCGCATCGCCGCTCTCGCCCAGCAGGCGCAACTGCTGCGCGCGCGGCGGGACCGGCGCGAGGACCCGCAGGCGCTGGCCGCCCGCGCGGCGCAGCTGCGGCTCCGGCCGGCGAAGAGCGTGCGCTATGTCGACGTCAGCGCACGGCCACCGGCAGCCGGGCGAGACCGCGCAGGTTGACCCGGCCGTTCCAGACCGGCTCCGCCGCCGGCGCGAGGTCCGGGAACCGCCGGAGGAGGCGGGCGAGCGCGACCCGCCCCTCGAGCCGGGCCAGAGCGGCACCGAGACAGTGGTGCACACCGGCCCCGAACGAGATCTGCTGGCGAGCGTTGGGCCGGTCGAGTCGCAGCCGGTCCGCGTCCGGGCCGAACTGCGCCTCGTCGCGGTTGGCCGAGGCGAGGCTCGCGATGACGAACGACCCGGACGGGATGACCGTGCCCCCGACGGCATAGTCGTCGACCGTCACCCGCCGGCTCATCTGCACGGGCGAGTCGAACCGCAGCAGCTCCTCCACGGCGTTCTCGTCCAGGTCGGGCCGGCCCCGCCAGAGAGTCGCCTGGTCCGGGTCGCGCAGCAGGGCGAGCGCACCGTTGCCGATGAGGTTGACGGTCGTCTCGTGGCCGGCGACGTAGAGCAGGATGACCTGCACCCGCAGCTCGTCCTCGGTGAGCACGTCGCCGGCGTCCTCGGCGTTGATGAGGGCGGTGAGCAGGTCGTCCGCGGGATGGTCGCGCTTCCACGCGATGGCGGCAGAAGCGAGATCGCGCAACTCCTGCTCGGCGTCGACGATCGCGCGGACAGTGGCCTCGTCGGGCACCGGCTCGAGCGAGCGGACCACGGTGCCGGACAGGTCCCGCAGCCGGTCGGTGTCGGTGTCGGGCATCCCGAGCATGAGCGAGATCACGGTGAAGGGCAGCGGGAACGCGAGCGCGTCGATGAGGTCGACGGAGCCGGCGTCCGCGATCCGGTCGAGAGCGTCGTCGACCAAGAGCTCGACGTCCGGCGTCAGTGCGTCGATCGTGCGCGGCGTGAACGCCTTGGACACCAGCTTGCGCAGCCGGGTGTGATCTGGCGGATCGAGATCGAGCATCGACGGGATCCCGGGTTCGACGTTCTTCTCCCGGTAGACCTGCTCGAAGACGTCGGCCATCGGACCGATGTGCTGCACCTTGTCGTCCTGCACGGACAGCTTCGCGCGCAGCATCTCCGCGGCATCGGCGTAGCGCCACAGCGCCCAGAAGCCGAGCTCGTGGTGCTCGACGGGGTTGTGCTGCCGCAGCTCCGCGTAGTGCGGGTACGGGTCGTCGCTGAACCCGGGAGCGAACGGGTTGAACGCGACGGACGGCGACGACTGTGCTGTCTCGGTCATGCTGCCTCACCGGTGCGGAGGGACAAAACCCTACCCTTCGCACATGGCGTTCCGTGGCTGGCCGGTGGAGGCCGTCGAGTTCTACGAGGGGCTTGTCGCCGACAACAGCAAGACCTACTGGCAGGCCCACAAGGCGACGTACGACGAGCACGTGCGCGCACCCATGCTCGAGCTGCTCGAGGAGCTCGCACCCCGCTGGGGTGCCGGGAAGATCTTCCGGCCCTACCGGGACGTGCGCTTCAGCGCCGACAAGACGCCGTACAAGACGCACATCGGCGCGCTGCTCGAGCGTGGCGGCTACGTCCAGCTCGGTGCCGACGGCCTGGCCGCCGGCCGCGGCACCTGGCACCTCGAGGCCGACGAGCTGCGGCGGTTCCGGGCCGCCGTCGACGACGAAAGCACGGGGGCGGCTCTCGCGCGCATCGTCACCGAGCTGCGTGTCGGCGGCATCGACGTCATCGCGCGCGAATCGCTGCGCACGGTGCCGCGCGGTTTCGACCGCGAGCACCCGCGAGCGGACCTGCTGCGGCACAAGGGACTGGCCGCGTGGCAGGCGTGGCCGGTCGGTGCGTGGCTCGGCACACCGAAGGCTCGGCGGCGGGTCGTGTCGCTGCTCGAGGCCGCGCAGCCGCTGAACGACTGGCTGCACGCGCACGTGGCCTAGCGGGGAGCAGGAGGGCGCGCCCAGGCGCCGAAGTCATCAGGGTGGCTGGACCCCGATTGCCCGGAGCTTCCGTGCGACGCACCCGTTCGACCCTCGTCGCCCTGCTCGTGGCGTCCGCCGTCGGCGCCGTCACCGCTGCAGTGCCGTCAGACGCCACAGCGCCCGGCAAGCCGCAACCCGGTTCGCCGGCCTACGTGCAGCGCGACCTGCAGAACATCGCCGACGCCTACGGCCGGCAGACGGCTCCGGACGGCCAACGGTCGCCGACGTACGTCCGGGCCGTGACCGGGCAGCAGGGCCGGCAGTGGGCTGAGCAGTTCTTCGGGATGTCGGCTGCGCCGACCCGGCCGGCGCTGGACCCGGGCGAGGTGGTGCCGGGGTGGAACTCGGGCAACCCCTACCGCGCGACGTGGGCCGGGCACCGCGGGCTGATGCAGCAGGTGCGGTTCACCAACCGGTACGGCGCGCTGCTCACCGGCGACGTCTTCGCACCGCTGCCGGGTGCGCGTGACCCGTACTCGCACCAGCGGCTGCGCCCGCCGTACCCCGGTGTCGTCATCACGACCGGGTCGGTGCAGGGTTCCGAGCGGATGTACTGGTGGCTCGCGCAGGACCTCGCCGAACGCGGTTACGTCGTCCTGACCTACGACGTGCAGGGGCAGGGGCGGAGCGAGACGTTGCCCCACGGCGGGCCGACGGCGGACCTGCCTTACTGCTCGTTGGCCGACCCGACCGAGCCCGGCGAGATGTCACCGTGTCCGGGGGTGCCGTTCCAGCAGACCGCCAACTTCGTCTACGGCACGGAGGACGCCATCGACTTCTTCGTCTCGACCCCGCGGCACCCCGCCCCCAACCGGCGTGCCGGGTCTGCCGACGTCACGCCGTACAACCCGCTGTGGCGATGGTTCGACCACTCGCGCGACCGGTCGTCGGTGACGCCGGGGCGGCACCTGCGGCTCGGCATCGTGGGGCACTCGCTCGGCGCGACCGCGGTGTCCTACGTCCAGGCGGTCGACAAGCGGGTCGAGGCGGTGGTGGCGCTCGACAAGCTGCAGTCGGATCCGGGCTTCGACGCGCTAGGGAAGATGCGGCCGGTCGTGCCGTCGATGGGCATCCAGTCCGAGTACGGCTTCAACGTCTACCCGTACGTCTTCTCGCACGGGTCGTCGATCGCGCCCCAGCCGGGCCCTCCGGACCAGGGACCGGACCCGCGGCGGGAGGAGCGAACCGGCTTCGACGGCTGGGCGAAAGCCGGCGTCGACACGATGGTCGTCGTGCCGCGTGCGTCCACGCACCTGGAGTACACCGACATCCCGTGGGTGCTGCCCGCCTCGCGCTACGGTCAGGATCTCGCGAGCGTCTACACCCAGGCTTGGCTGGACAAGTACCTCAAGCACCGCCACGCGGCGGACCGCACCCTGCTCGCCCGGTCGTGGCGCTATCTCGAGCCGGTCGACGTCGGCGTGTGGCGGCCGGTGCGACTGCACCGCGCCGACCTGCTGTCGTTCTACTACTGCACCGGCTACGCATTCCGCGACTCCCGCCGGCAGCTGCGGGTGGATGCCGACGTCGCCGGGGTGGGCTGCCACCAGCCGGTGCACTAGAACAAACAGTGCGCTAGAACAAACAGTGCACTAGAACAGTCACCGTGTCCTACGACGTCGCCCGGGTCCGCGCCGCGTTCCCGGCGTTGACCGAGGGCGCCGCGCACTTCGACGGCCCGGGCGGATCCCAGGTCGCGGCACCGGTGGCCGACGCCGTCGCCGCAACCCTGCGGGCCGCCGTCGCCAACCGCGGCACGGTGACGCGGGCGGAGCGGCGGGCCGAGGAGATCGTCGTGGCGGCCCGGCAGGCGATGGCCGACCTGCTGGGTGGCACGCCCGCGGGAGTCGTCTTCGGCCGGAGCATGACCGCCCTCACCTTCGAGATCTCCCGTGCCCTGGCGAAATCGTGGCGACCCGGTGACGAGGTCGTGGTCACCCGGCTGGACCACGACGCGAACATCCGGCCGTGGGTCCTCGCTGCGCAGCGAGCCGGTGCGCAGGTGCGCTGGGTCGGCTTCGACCGGGACACGGCCGAGCTGCCGGTCACCGACGTCGCGGCCGCGGTGGGACCGCGGACGCGGCTGATCGCGGTCACGGCGGCGTCGAACCTGTTCGGCACCATCCCCGACGTGCGCGGGATCGCCGCCGCGGCCCACGATGCCGGCGCCCTCGTCTACGTCGACGGTGTGCACCGAACGCCGCACACGCCGGTCGACATGGCCGCACTCGGCGCTGACTTCCTCGCCTGCTCGCCGTACAAGTTCTGCGGGCCGCACCTGGGCGCGCTCGTTGCCGACCCGGCCGTGCTGTCGACACTCGAGCCGGACAAGCTGCTGCCCTCCACCGACGCCGTCCCGGAACGCTTCGAGCTGGGCACGCTGCCCTACGAGCTGCTGGCCGGTACGACGGCGGCGGTGGATTTCCTGGCCTCGCTCGACCCGGCGGCGGCCGGAACCCGGCGGGAGCGGGTCCTGGCGTCGATGCGGGCCGTCGAGGAGCACGAGTCGGCGCTCGCCGCGAGGCTGGAGCAGGGGCTGCGGCAGCTGTCCGGTGTGACGCTGCACGGCCGTCCTGCGCGCCGGACACCGACGGTGTTGTTCTCCGTCGCGGGCCTGGCACCGGACCGGGTGCATGCCGAACTGGCCGAACGCGAGGTCAACGCGCCGGCGGGCAGCTTCTACGCCATCGAGGCGTCGCGATGGGCAGGGCTGGGCGACACAGGTGCGGTCCGCGCCGGCCTCGCGCCGTACAACACCGACGCCGATGTCGACCGGCTGCTGGACGGGGTCGCCGCCCTCGTGCGGTGAGGGCTAGGGGCCGAGGCGGTAGTCGAAGGGTCGGGTTCGGTAGGTCCGCCCGACCGGGCTGGTCCACTCCCAGCCGCCACAGACCTTCCGGTAGCTCCAGCCGCCGTGCGTCTTGAGGACATGCCATCGACGGGTGAGCGCGGCCAGGTTGGCCCGGACGGTCAGGCCGCCCGCGCGGCGCGCGACTCCGTGGTCGATGTCGCCGGCCTCCGCGGCCGACGGCCCCGCCGTGGGGTTGGTCGGGTGGCCGTCCCGGACGGCGACGAACTCGGCGAGTGCCGCGGGCGGGATCTCGGCGTCGGGCTCGGCGTCGAGGGTGTCCGCAGTGACGGGATGGGCGAGCAGCTCCAGCAGCATCGCGCGCAGCGCCGGGGCGGCATCGCCGTCGTGCAGGGCGGCCAGCAGGTCCTGCACCAGCGTCCTGTCCGCGCCGTCGAGGCCGGTGAGATCACCGGTGGTCAGCGCGTGGTGCTGCCAGTCGGGGATGACCAGGTGCAGCACCACCGGCGGCGTCCCACCGCCGGCATCGTCGACGGCCAGCGGCCACCAGCGCGGGGTGAGGTCGAGCAACTCACCGGCGGCCGGTGTCGCCGGGTCGCCGCCGGCGGACGCCGGTGCGGAAGGCCGAGGGTCGTGGATGATCAGGCGCCGGACCCGGGCGCCCTTGGCCAGGAGGTCGCGGACCCCGGACGGGGGCAGCGTGGTGTCGGAGTCGCGGAGCAGCCCGCAGTGCCCGGTCAGCCCGAGCAGGCTGGACAGGTCCCACACCACGGTCAGCCCGACCGGACGGCCGTGCCGCGTCGGTGCGCTCGCCTGTTCGTCGGCACCGGAGAGGAAACGGGTCGCCCAGTCGACGAGGGCGGCGACCCGCAGCTGAGCGAGCGAGCCCCGCTCACCGCCGGCCTTGGCCCGGCGCGCGTGGGTGTCGGCCGCCGTCCAGACCAGGTCGGCCTGCTCGGGCGGCAGCCTCGCGAGCAGGGTGGCCAGCCCGCCACCGTGCTGGGTGCGGATCAGCTCGATGTCGGCCTTGGCCTGCCGGCGGCGGTCCTCGGCACCGGCCGGGTCGACCCGGTCGACCCAGCGACGGATCATCGCGCGGTGCTGCGCCGGGGTCCGCCCGCCCGCGCCCGGCAGCACCCGCGCCTCCACCGCCGCGGCCTGGGCGTCGGTGAGCGGCGCCGTCGCCAGGGCCAAGGCGACGACCTTGCCCCACGTCAGCTCGCCTCTCCGGGCGGCTGCCATCGTGCCGGGCAAGCGGGTCACCGCCGACGATGCGGCATCCACCAGCAGGTCCGCAGCACCGGAGCCGAGCGCGAGCGCGGCGCCCACCTCCGCCGCGGCCAGCCGCCGCGCGTCGACCCAGTCGTGCCCCAACAGCCCGCCTTCCATCGCCGCGGGCAGCGCGGCGACCGCCCGCGCGCGAAGAGCGTGTGCGCTGTTGGCGAGGCGATCCGCGGCGGTCGCGAGGGCCACCAACTGGTCGGCGTCGAGCTCGGACAGGTCGACCGCGCCGAGCCGGTCGAACGTCGTCCCGTCGACCCGCGCCTGCGCGAGCGCCTCGGCGGCAGAGCACGGCCGATCCGGGTCCGCGGCGGCGAGCTCGTCGATCCACGCGTCCCAGTCCGCCGCACTCAGCTCCGCCCCGGGCGGCACCTCACCGGGAGCGAAGTCATCGACGGCAGGCAGGTCCGACCACAGCACGCCGGTGGAGGCGGCCGCGTCGCTGCATCGATCGAACATGTGTTCGATCATGTCATGTGGGTCCGACAGAAACCAGCGCGAATCGCTGCATGTGGACGAGATTGCGTAGCGAAGCAGTGCACTTCACCGCGCGCGCAGCATCCGCACCTCGTCCTTGCACGGGTCGCACACCCACCTCGTTCGCCCACGCAAGCACCGCTTCGACAAGCCGCGCGGCGAGGCCTGTGCCACGGTGCGTAGGAGCCACCCACGATGCTGAAAAGCAGGGCGCTTCCGGGTTCTCCGTGGGTACCTCGGAGGCGTGATGGGGCGGCTGGCGGCATGATCTCGGCATGCGTGACACCGAGCTGTATCGGCATCTGTTGGGACTGGTCGCGCCGTGGGGGGTGAGCCGGGTCGAGATGTCAGTACCGGAGGGACGCGTCGACGTGTGGGTAGAGCACCCACGGCGGACGCGCTTCTCCTGTCCGGAGTGCGAGGGTGAGCTTGCGGTTTATGACCATTCCGAGGAGCGGGCCTGGCGGCATCTGGACAGCTGCCAGTTCCTCACCTATCTGCATGCGGCCCCGCCGCGGGTCGACTGCCCGGAGCACGGTGTGCGTCAGGTCCGGCTGCCGTGGGCCGAGCCGCACTCGCGGTTCACGGTGCTGTTCGAACGGCTCGCCATCGACGTGCTCACCGAGTGCGACGTGCTCGGCGCTGGCCGCCTGTTGCGGCTGAGCTGGGACGAGGCGTGGCATCTGATGGACCGCGCCGTTGCCCGGGGTTTGGCGGCCAAGCCGGCCACCGTGCCGGCACCATCGGGGTGGATGAGAAGTCAGCCGGGCGGGGCCAGGACTACATCACCGTGGTCTGCGACCTCGACAAGGGAACGGTCGAGCACATCGCCGACGAACGCCGCCAAGCAAGTCTGGATAGCTATTTCACCCGGTTCACCGCCGAGCAGCGCACCGGGATCGCGGCGGTGGCGATGGACATGTGGGAGCCCTACATCACCTCGGCCCGCGAGCACCTCACCGACGCCGACGAGAAGATCGTCTTCGACCGTTACCACGTCATGCGCTACCTCACCACCGCCGTCGACACCGTCCGCAAACAGGAGAACCGGGCGCTGGCCGCCGGCGGCGACAAGAGCCTGGCCGGCTCGAAGTACCTATGGCTGTACTCCGCCGAGAACCTCCCCGACCGGCACCGCGCCCGCTTCACCGGCCTACGCGCCGCTGACCTCAAGACCGGCCGCGCCTGGGCGATCAAGGAGAGCCTGCGCCACTTCTGGAACTACCGGCTGCGCGGCTGGGGCCTTCGGCACTGGCGCAGCTGGTACTTCTGGGCGACCCACTCGAGACTGCAGCCGGTGATCGACGCGGCCCGCACCCTCAAACGACACGAAGCCGGCCTGCTCTCCTACTTCGCCCACCGCGTCACCAACGCCGCCGCCGAAGGTCTCAACTCACGCATCCAGGCAATCCGCGTCTCCGCTCGCGGCTACCGCAACCGGCAGAACTTCAAGACCGCCATCTGGTTCCACTGCGGCGGACTGCAGCTCTACCCACAAACCCACGGACTTCCCGGATGAGCCAAAAGCAGAAGGTCGGCGGTTCGACCCCGCCCCTGCCCACTTCGAAAACAGCCGTTGACCTGGTCTGTTGTTCTAGCGAAGATCAACTCGGCGACCTTGATCACTTCGCGGTCTCAATTTTGGTCTCAATTGTGTCCGAAAGAGAGGTCGACAGAGGGTTGCCGAGGGCGCAGATCTACCGGCTGAAAGTGACGCTGCGTGACGTGAAGCCGCCGGTGTGGCGGCGACGAGAAGGTCCGCGACGAGTCAAAGGTGCGCCTGAACAAGGTCGCGAACGAAGGCGCCAAGATCCGCTACACCTACGACTTCGGCGACAACTGGCGCCACGACGTCATCGTGGAGAAAGTCGAGCTGGCCGAGGACGGTGTCCGCTACCCGCGCTGCATCGCCGGCAAGCGGGCGACACCGCCGGAGGACGTCGGCGGCGACTTCGGCTACGCCGAGTTCTGCGAGGCGGTGGCCGACCCGAAGCACCCGGAGCACGAGCACTACCGGCAGTGGATCGGTCAGGATTGGGACCCGGAGTTCTTCGAGGTCGCTTCTGTCAACGAGGCGCTGCACCTCGACCTGTAGTCAACTCAGCAGCTGCCGGACTTGGTCTCGAAGGCGCTCCGGTCGCAAGACGGTCGCGCGCCATACCTTGTCGCGATCGATGTCGGGCAGCCGTTGATGAGCCAGCTCGTTGCGGAGTTCGACCAGCGCCCGCCATGGCGGACGGCGAAGATCGCCGAGGTGGCTCAGGTACGCGAGGGCCTCATTGCCCACGGCGATCCACAACCGCTCGATGATCCAGCGGTACCGATCGTCCGACCCGAACCGCACGGCGTCGCCTTCACCTACAAGGGCGGCCAGTTGCGCCAACAGCGCATCCAGCTCAAGCAGTGCATGACGTTCGGGACGCGCTGGTCCCGTCACAGCGGAGTGGCCTCGACCAGATCAAGGCTCACGTTCGGGTGACTCAACACCGCCGCCGACAGAAGGCTGACCTTCGCCCCCAGGAGGTCGGAGGCGGCGAGGTCGAACTCGACGATGTCGAGCATGTCCCTGTCATCGGCGACCTGCCCGACCAGGCGACCCGGCGAGGCATACCTCAGGTCGTCGATCCCGTAGTGGGAGGCGAGGTCCCGCAGCGCTCCAGCGTGGGCGCGCACGACGCTCTCGTCCGCGAGCGGCAGCTCGGGAAGGCTCGGCGTCGTGCTCATGAGGTCATGGTAGACGCGCCAGGTGCGTCATCGCCTGGCCACAGCAGCACACCGCAAGTCCATGACCGTGCGCGGGTCGACGCCCTGCACGAGCAGCATGGTCGCCGCGGTGTGCCTGGCGTCGTGCAACCGGGCGTCGCGGACGCCGGCGGCCGCGAGCAGCCGCTTCCAGTGGCGCAGGTCGGCACGCGGGTCCAACGGCCTGCCGTTCGGTTGGCAAAACACGAGGTTGCGGTCGACCCACAGCTGCCCCGCTGCCAACCGTTGCTCGAGCTGGTGAGTCCGGTGCACCCGCAGTGCCTGAGCGAGCGGCGGCGGCAACGCGATCGTCCGACGGCCCGCGCGGGACTTGGGGGGAACGAGAACAAGCCCGCCACCATGCCGCTGGGGACAGTCAGCACCGCGCTTGCCCCCACACGCACCGGCCGGCGTACAACCGTGCTGCCATACGTGACGCTGCAGCGCGCGTCGCACGATCAGCGTCGGCGCTGACTCGTCGAGGTCCTCCGCCTCGACCAGCCGCGGCGCCTTCGCCCGCACCGCCGGGTTGACCGCAACGCGACCGCGGGCGAACGCCTCACCGAGAGCCGTACGCAACGTCCGGTGCACCTGGTGAACCGTCGCTGGCGCCAGCCCATCCGCGAGCAGCGCCGCGTACATCGCCTCGATGTGTTCGGGTGTCAGCCGGTCGAGTCGGTGCTTGCCGAGGCGGGGGACGAGGTGGCGATAGACCGCGGTGCGATACCCGGCAAGCGTCTTAACCCGCAGTCCCGGGGCTGCGACCCGCTCCACCCAGTGCGTCAGCCACGTCTCGACAGTTGGCGCGCGTCCCGGCCCAGCCGCCTGACCGGAGTCGCGAGCGCGCTCCAACGCCCGGACCTTCTGCACGACCTCGCGCTGCGTCCGTCCCGTAACGTGGCGGCGGTCGGCGCGCCCGTCGTCTCGGACGCCCATGGTGACGCGGCCGTGCCAACGGCCGTCCTCGCCGCGGTAGACACTGGACCGACCGTTCGCTGCCCTGCCACCGTCGGCCATCAGCTTGCCTCCTCGACGTCTGGCTCCTCAGGCATCGTCTCTCCGTGCGCCGACGGTTCCGGTGCTGGCGTCGGCAACATGTGGACATCAGCCTCGCCATTGCGAGCGGCGAGACGCGCGACAAATGCGGTGACGGCGTCACAGGGCACCCGCCGGGCACGGCTGATCTGAACTGAGGTCAGCTCGCCCAGCTTGATCAGCTCGTAGACCTCGGTGCGGGGTCGACGTCGTCGACGCGGATGCGACGGATCACCGAGCCGTCTTCCAGGCCGGTGACGGTGACGGACAGCCTGCTTCCCGATCGGATGCCCGTCAGACGGTCGTGCCGATCCCGCCGTCGACCGGGATCACCGCGCCGGTGACGTAGCCGCCCGCGCGGCTGGACAGGTAGACGGCGACGCCGGCCATATCCTCCGGCCGGCCGATCCGCCCCAAGGGGGATGACGCCGCGACCGCCGCACGCATCTCGGGGTCGTCGAGCGCGAAGGACATCATCTTCGACTCGAAGGGGCCGGGGGCGACGGCGTTGACGGTGATGCCCCGGGGGCCCAGCTCCCTGGCCAGGTGCCGGGTCAGGTGGTGCAGACCGGCTTTGCTCGCCGAGTACGGGTAGTGCGGCATCGGGTTGACGTGCATCCCGTCGATGCTCCCGACGTTGATGACGCGGGCCGGGTCGTCGGCGGACGCCGCCGCCTCCAGCAGGGGAAGGAAGGCCTGGGTGAGGAAGAACGGCGACTTGAGGTTGAGGTCGACGACCCGGTCCCACCCGCTCTCGGGGAACTGCTCGAACGGCTCCCCCCAGGTCGCGCCGGCGTTGTTGACGAGCACGTGCAGCGTGCTCTCGCGCTGCCCCACGAACTCGGCCAGCCGGCGGCACTCCCTCAGCTGCGCGAGGTCGGCGGGGACACCGACCACCGTGCCGTACGACGACAGCTCCTGCTCGGCCGCGGCGACCGCGTCGGCCTTGCGCGAGCTGATGTAGACGGACGCACCCGCCTGCAGCAGCCCGCGGGCGATCATCAGACCGATCCCGCGGGTGCCGCCGGTGACGACGGCGACCTTGCCGTCGAGGTCGAACAGGTCAGTGACGCTCACGCATGTGACGCTATCCGGAACCGCGGCTCGCCGTGCGCGCACCACGGGTTGTCCGGCACACCCTTGCACGGGTTGCGCATCGTCCGCTGCGCATCCGGCCGCGGCCCGGGACCCTGGTAGTCCTTGGGCTCGGTGATGCCCACCGCGTTGAGAGCGGTCATGACGCTGTAGAGCGGGTCGCCCGGCTCGTAGAGCCCGCGGCCCAGCCCCCGCAGCGGGTTGCTGTCGTCGCAGTCCTGGAGGTTCGCGAGGTTCGGCGGGTCGGTCGACGCCGGCTTCGCCTTCCCGCCGGTGCGGTCGATGTTGCCCGTCGCGCAGTTGTGCAGGCTGCTCGCGCCGAAGGAGATGTCGACGTCACCCGGGTTTCCGGCGGCGCCCACCTTCTTG
The DNA here is from genome assembly GCA_963835405.1 of uncultured Actinomycetota bacterium. Lineage (GTDB taxonomy): Bacteria > Actinomycetota > Actinomycetes > JAFAQI01 > JAFAQI01 > CAWIFV01. The sequence goes on along the minus strand of CAWIFV010000010.1, from coordinate 120,318 downwards.
AAGGTGTTGTAGAGGATCTGGTTGTTGACGGGCGGGGTGAACAACCAGAACACGCCGATGCCGGTGTGCTTCTGGTGCGTCACGAGGTTGTTCGCGGACGATGTTGTTGGACCCGCCGGCGATGCCGATGCCCAGCCCGACCGGGGCGATAGCGGTGATGCCGGCACCGGGGACGTCGTTGTCGTTGTTGTCGTGGACGTAGTTGTTCACGATGTAGGCGCCGTCCTGCGGCGGGTCCGGCTCGCTCGTCAGCGTGTTGGGCAGGATGCCGGTGGCGTTGTGGTCCCACTCGCTGTTCATCAGGTAGAGCTCGCCGCCGGCGTTGGTACCCGAGTAGCCGAGGGCGTTCTTCTCGGACTTCGACGCGACGATGACCGCGTGGCAGTTGCGGCAACCGCCGATGTAGATGCCGCTGTCGGCGTTCCACGACGCGTAGTCGTGTGCGAACGCGGCCGGGACCCGCCCGCTGCTCGTGGAGTCGTAGGCGTAGAGCCCGTAGTCACCGTTGTTGTACGCCGTGAGGTAGTTGCCCCAGTAGCCGTCGACACCGGTCCAGTAGAAGGCGTTGGCCGAGCCTTTCTGGTAGTTCTGCCCGGTCATGTTCTCGACCCAGGTGTTGTTCACGCCGGTGACGTGGACGGCCGAGCCGCCGGTCTTCTTGCCGTCGAAGATGACGCCGTTGCGGTCCATGCCGCGGATGTGCAGCCCGTCGGTCAGCACGCCGGTCGGCTTGACTTCCGTCGCCTCTTTGTAGGTGCCGGGCCAGACCAGGACCCAGTCGCCGTTGCGGGCATGGCCGACGGCCAGCTGCAGCGACTTGTAGTAGTGCGCGCCTGCCGCCTTGGGGCAGCCGGCGCTGCCGTTGCAGACGAGCAGCACGCGCGGCTTCCCCGCGTGCGACGGCACCGCACCGATGACCGCGGCGACAACGCTCGCAGCAATGCTCGCCGCCACGGCGACCCGGGTCCTGATCATTGTCTGTCTCCACTCCTCGGCAGTCCGGCGCGACGGCGCCAGAAGAAAGCGACGAACAACCACAACGAGAGCGCCGTGGCGATGGGTGATCGATGACCGACGGTTTCCCAGGCCGTCGGAGCGAACGAGGGGTCGGCCCGTCTGGCCAGCCCGGCGAGCACGACGGGCTCGACCGAGCTCCCGGTCCCTTCCGGGGTCGCACGACCAGCCGTGCGCGGCGGCGACCTTCGCGAGCCCGGTCACCGGCCGCGGCCGGTGGTACGTCGGCGGCAGGGCGGTCTTGCCCGGTTTGACCACGGCGAACTGCGCCATCATGCCGTGGTCCTCGTGGTCGAGCATGTGGCAATGGATCATGAAGATGCCGGTGTAGTCGGTGAAGCGGGCCGCCACCTCGACCGTCTCGCCGGGGTCCAGCCGCCAGGTGTCCTGGAGCCCGGCCTCGTAGGCCGGCGGCGGGCGGCCGTCACGGGAGATCGTGTGCCACAGCTCCTCGTGGATGTGGATGTAGTGCGTGATCGGGCTGAGGTTCTGCAGCAGCCACTTCTGCGTGGCGCCGAGGGGAACCGTGGCGTCGACGCGACTGGAGTCGTAGGGCTGGTTGTTGACGGTCCAGTAGGTGCCCTGCTGGGCGTCGCCGCCGAGCCCGAACGTCCAGACCACGCTGGGGGTCGCGGGCACGTCGAGCTTCGGAAGGGGCCGCAGCTTCGACGGGATGCGGGTGTGGTCGGCGACGCGGTGCGTCACGCGGAACTGCATGATGGGCGACGAGGGGGTGCCGATGCCGCCCGGCTGGTCGTCAGTGCGCGGGATGCTCTCCAGCGTCACCTTCTTGCCGAGGTCGTGCCCGAAGTCGACGACGACGTCGGCGCGCTGGGCCGGCCCGAGCAGGATGTCCTTGCGGACGACCGGGTGCGGGAACAGCCCGGCGTCGTTCCCGATCTGGACGAACGGCTGGTCGTTGGACAGGTGGAAGTCGTAGGACTGGAAGCCCGGAGCCGTTGAGCAGCCGCAGCCGGTAGCGGTGCGTGCCGACCTTGAAGAACGGCGCGTACCGGCCGTTGACGAGGATGTGGTCGCCCACCGTCGCGTCACCTGGCGGCGCGTAGGGGCCGGTGAACTCGCCCTGGACGTTGTCGTAGCCGTCCCCGGCGTGCGGGAAGGGTTGGGTGAGCTGGTTGTTCTGGTCGAAGCTGCGGTCGCGACACGAGGAGCGGCACGTCGTACTTGCCCGGTCGGCAGCGGGAGCTTGCGCTCGAACCGGTCGTGCGTGATGAACATGCCCTGCAGGCCGTTCCACACGTTGCGCCCGGTCACGTCCATCCGGTGGTCGTGGTAGAAGTCGAACGCCGCCCGCTCGGGCTTGCCGTGATCGGTCAGCGGATAGGTGTAGGTCCGCCAGGAGCCCGGCTGGATGAGGTGGCGGTCGGGCAGCCCGTCGTCGGCGGACGCGTGGTGGTCGCCGTGCAGGTGGACGGTGATCGACCCCACCGCGTGGGGCAGCTTGTTGAGGAACGTCACCGTCGTGCGGTGCCCGGTCGGCCGGCGCGATCGTCGGGCCCGGATAGCTGCCGCCGTAGGTCCACATCAGCGTCTTGGGCCCGTGCGGTAGCACCCGGACGTCGGCCTGCCGGACCGGGATCGTCAGGTGGGAGCCGGTCAGGACCTTGGGGAGCCGCAGCGGCTGCTCGAACGACGGGGCGGCCGGTTTCACGCCGGAGCTGCCCTGGCCCTGCACGACCAGCGTGCCCTGCATGTTGGGGTGGAACTGGCAGTAGAAGGGATAGCTGCCGGGGGCGAGCCGGTCGACGCCCGAGATCTCGGCCGTGGTGCCGGGCAGGGCGTTGCCGTTGAACAGCGGGTTGCCGTCGCGGCCCTTCGCCACGGACGTCACCGTGTGGGCGAGCTCGTCGAGGTTGACGAAGGTCAGCGAGCTGCCCTGGGTGACGACGACGACCTTGGTCGCGTAGCCGGCCGTGGCGCCGGCCGGTCCCACGACGACGGCGCCGGTGAGGGCGGTGTCGGCGGCGGGCAGTGTCGTCCCGAACGCGGGCGCCGGGCTCTGGTCGGCGGCGGCCAGCGGCGCCAACGCGTACCCGGCAGCGCCGAGCACGAGCGCGGCGGCCATGACGATGCGACGCCGGGGACCAGGGGGCATGAGGAAACGGTTCGACGGCGCGGCGGAGCTTCCTGCTTGTGACGGTTCCATGACATCGGCCCCGAGCAGGAAGGACCGGGACGGCGCGCGGCTAACCTCAGCCTCCCCAGCCGCGTCAGCAGCGTCGTCGCCGAGGAGCCATCGTTGTGAGCACCACGTCGGCCGCGACCTTCGCCCCACAAGGACCGGCCCCCTCCGTCACCGTGCTCAGGATCGACCGGCTCACCGACGTACGCCGGGTGCCCCGGGGCAGCCGGGTGGTCGTCGACGCGACCCACGCCCCCGACGGCTGCCTACCCGCCCTCGCCTCCGCGGTGCGCTGGCGACGGCGGCTGCGCGCCGGTGGCGGCACGCTGGTGCTGGCGGCCAACGACGTCGTCACGGCCGCGCTGTCCCGCACCGGGCTGCGCTGGGTGCTGCCCCATTGCCCGACGGTGGACGAGGCAGTGGCCGCGGCGTCGGCCGAGTGCCGCTGACGACCAGCGACACCCGGCCCCGAACCCCGGCAACCGAAGCGCTCAGTCCTCGCGGGCCGCGCCCGGCAGGTGCTCCTTGAGCTCGGCAAGCTTGCCCTTGAACCCCTTGGTCGCGATGCCGGCCGCGTCCTCGTCGCCCTGGACCAGTGCCTTCGACCGTCTTCTTCAGCTGCGACGGCCGGACGTGCGGCGGGAGCGGCGGGATCTGCGGGTCGACGACGAACTCGAGGACGACCGGACCGTCCGCGGACAGCGCCCGTTCCCACGCCGGGCCGACGTCCTTCGGGGAGGTCACCTTGATGCCCTCGAAGCCGAGCTGCCGGCCGAACTCGGCTGCCGACACGTAGGGGACGGTCTGCGTCTCCGGGTTCTTCGGGTCGCTCGCCAGCACCCGCTGCTCGTAGGACACCTGGTTGAGGTCCTCGTTGACGAGGACGGCGAAGATGAGAGTCGGGTTCTCCTTCACCAGGTGGGCGAGGTAGCGCTTCACCGTGATCAGCTCGTTCATCCCGAGCATCTGGAAGGCGCCGTCACCGGTGAACGCGATGACCGGCCGGTCCGGGAACGCGAACTTCGCCCCGATCGCATAGGGGACGCCCGGCACCATCGTCGCCAGCGTTCCGGACAGGGACGCCTTCATGCCCTCGCGGAGGGCGAGGTAGCGCGCCCACCAGTTGGTGGCAGAACCCGAGTCGGACGTCGTGATGAGGCGCTCGGGCAGCCGACGGTTGAGCTCCCAGAACACGAGCTGCGGGTTGACCGGGTCGCCCTTCTGGTGCGCCCGGTCGTCCAGGACGCGCCACCAGGTGGCGACCTCGGCCTTGATGAGCTCCTGCCAGGAGCGGTCCTCCTTGCGCTTCAGCATCGGCAGCAGCGCCTGGAGCGTGTGCTTCGAGTCACCGACCAGGGACACGTCGTTCGGGTAGCGGACGCCGATCAGCGAGCCGTCGATGTCGATCTCGACGCACTTGGCCTGGCCCTCCTCGGGCAGCCACTCGGCATAGGGGAACGACGTCCCGATCATGAAGAGCGTGTCGCAGCTCATCAACATCTTGTGGCTGGGCTCGGTGCCCAGCAGCCCGAGCGATCCGGTGACGATCGGCAGGTCGTCCGGCACGGCGTCCTTGCCCAGCAGCGCCTTCGCGATCCCGGCCCCGAGAAGGTCGGCGACCTCCAGGACCTCCTTGGACGCGGCGGCGGCACCCTGGCCGATGAGGATCGCGACCTTCTGACCCTCGTTGAGGATGTCGGCGGCGGCCCGCAGCAACGGCTCCTCGGGAACCATCTTGGGCCGGTTCCAGGTCGGGCTGGTGAACACCGAGCCGTGCATGCGCGGCGGCTCGGCGTACTCCGACTCCTGGACGTCCTCGGGGACGATGACGACAGCCGGTCGCCGTTCGGTCAGTGCCGACTTGATCGCGCGGTCGAGGACGTGCCGCGCGGAGTGCTTGTCGCTCACGGTCGACACGAAGCCGGCGATGTCCTTGAAGAACGACTGCAGGTCGATCTCCTGCTGATAGTGCGCGCCGATCGAGTAGCGCTTCTGCTGGCCGACGATCGCGATGACCGGCTGGTGGTCGAGCTTGGCGTCGTACAAGCCGTTGGCGAGGTGGATCGCACCCGGCCCGGACGTCGCGATGCACGCGCCGATCTCGCCGGTGAACTTGGCGTGCGCGCACGCCATGAACGCGGCCATCTCCTCGTGGCGCGTCTGCGTGAAGAACGGGTCGTGGTCCTTGACCTCGTCGAAGGCGCCCAGAAACCCGTTGATGCCGTCTCCGGGGAAGCCATAGACGCGGTGGACCCCCCATTCGCGTAACCGCTCGAGCATGAACTGGGCGACGTCGGGCATGGCTCTCCTCGCACTGAGATCGCTGAAATACGGAGCTTCAAAGGGGGCATTCCCGCTCTGCAGTCCCGCAACGCACATCGGAGAAGAGGAATGGAATGACGCAGGCGGCGGTGACGAACGACAAGCGGCAGGTGCCCGCGAAGACGGACAGCCAGAATCCCCGGGGGGATCTACGGCAGTACGACGGTGGACGTCCGTGCCCTGCGGAAGGCCCTGGAGAAGGAGCTCGGGGACGACGGCGAGGTGAGGTTCGATCGCGCCTCGATCGGCATGTACGCACACGACGCGTCGAACTACCGCCAGGTCCCCATCGGCGTCGTCGTGCCCAAGACACTCGACGCGGTCGTCGCCACGCACCGGGTCTGCGCGGCCCACGGCGCGCCGATCCTCAACCGTGGCGGCGGCACCAGCCTCTCCGGGGAGACCGTCAACTTCGCCGTCGTCATCGACCACTCCAAGCACCTCACCGGTATCGGTGAGACGGATGTCCGCGGCCGGCTGGTCACCGTCGAGCCGGGCGCGATCAACGAGCGGGTCAACGAGCAGACCGGCGAAGACGGCCTGGTCTTCGGGCCCGACCCGTCGTCGCACTCCCGCTGCGTCATCGGCGGCAACATCGGCAACAACTCCTGCGGCATCCACTCGCTGCAGTCGCAGCTCTACGGCCCCGGTCCGCGCACCTCCGACAACGTCCACGCGCTGGAGGTCGTGACCTACGACGGCGAACGGTTCTGGGTCGGGGTCGACGAGGAGGACCAGCTCGACGACATCATCGCGGCGGGTGGGCGCAAGGGCGAGATCTATGCCCGGCTCCGGGACCTGCGCGACAAGTACGCCGATGCCATCCGCGCGGGGTTCCGGCCGGTCACCGAGGTCCCGCGCCGGGTCAGCGGCTACAACCTCGACGAGCTGCTGCCCGAGACGCGGGTTCAACGTCGCCCGCGCCCTCGTCGGGACCGAGAGCACCTGTGCGACCGTGCTGCGGCGCATCCCTGATGCTCACCCCGGCGCTGCTCATGCGCACCCTGGTGGTCGTCGCCTACGACGAGGTGGGCGACGCCGGTGACGACGTGCCACGCATCCTCGAGCGCTTCAAGCCGATCGGGCTGGAAGGCCTGGACCACAAGCTCATCGAGGACCAGCTCGAGGAGCACATGCACGTGCAGGACGTCGAGAAGCTGCCGCGCCCGCACGCGGCGCGCGGCTGGCTGCTCGTGCAGTTCGGCGCGGACGACGCGGAGGAGTCCGAGCGGCAGGCCGCCGAGTTCGTCGAGTGGCTGGTCGGCGAAGCTCGGCTACGACGAGGACCGCGTCAAAGTCATGCGGAGCCAGCAGGAGTCGGGCAACAGCGGCGACATCTGGGAGATCCGGGAGGCGGGCCTCGGTGCCACCGCCTTCCCGCCCGGGGAGGGCGATCACTGGCCGGGGTGGGAGGACTCGGCCGTGCCGCCGGAGAAGGTCGGTCCCTACCTGCGCGACCTCCAGGCGCTCTACGACCGCTACGACCTGCGCGGAGCCATGTACGGCCACTTCGGGCAGGGCTGCATCCACTCCCGCATCTCGTTCGACCTGCGCAGCCACGACGGCATCGCGCACTACAGGCGCTTCATGGAGGAGGCCGCCGACCTCGTCGTGTCCTACGGTGGCTCGCTGTCCGGTGAGCACGGGGACGGGCAGCAGCGCGGCGAGCTGCTGGTCAAGCAGTTCGGCGAGGAGCTCATGGACGCGATGCGCGAGTTCAAGCGCATCTGGGACCCGCACTGGAAGATGAACCCGGGCAAGGTCGTCGACCCCTACAAGCTCGACCAGTTCCTCAAGCTCGGCACGGACTACAACCCGCCCCGGCCGGACGTGAAGTTCAGCTATCCCGAGGACGACGGAGACTTCGCGCACGCCGCGCTGCGCTGCGTCGGTGTCGGCAAGTGCCGCGTGCCCGAGACGAGCCAGACCATCTGCCCGAGCTACATGGTCACCCGCGAGGAGAAGCACACGACCCGGGGCCGGGCACGGCTGCTCTTCGAGATGCTCGAGGGCGAGGTCATCACCGACGGCTGGCAGTCGAAGGAGGTCGAGGAGGCACTCGACCTCTGCCTGGCCTGCAAGGGCTGCACCAACGACTGCCCCGTCAACGTCGACATGCCGACGTACAAGGCCGAGTTCCTCCACCACCACTACAAGTCGCTACGGCGGTGGCGACCGCGCTACGCCTATGCCTTCGGCTTCATCGACCAGGCGTCGAGGCTCGCCGCCCGTATGCCCGAGCTCGCCAACTTCGCCACCCACTTCCCGGGCCTCGCGAGGGTCGCGAAGCTCGCCGCCGGCATCGACCGGCACCGGCCGCTGCCGACATTCGCGCCGATGACACTGCAGGAGTGGTTCAAGCGCCGCGGCGGCACCCGCAACCCGCTCGGCCGACCGGTCGTGCTCTTCCCGGACACCTTCAACAACCACCTCCACACCGACGTGGGCGTCGCCTGTGTCGAAGCGATCGAGGAAGCCGGCTGGCAGGTCATCATGCCGACCGGGCACGTCTGCTGCGGGCGGCCGCTCTACGACTACGGCTTCCTCGACACCGCCGAGCGCTACCTCCACAACGTCCTCGACGCGCTGCGCGAGCACGTCCGCGCCGGCACGCCGGTCGTGGGCATGGAGCCGTCGTGCCTCGCCGTGTTCAAGGACGAGCTGACGAAGCTGCTGCCGCACGACGACGACGCCCGCCGGTTGGCGCAGAACGCCTACCACTTCCCCGAGTTCTTCGACCGCTTCGACATCGACCCGCCGGCGCTGCGCGGTGACGCGGTGCTGTGGGGCCACTGCCACCACCGGGCGACCGGTGGCATCGACCCGGAGGAGCGCGTGCTCCGCAAGATGGGGGTTGAGGTCGATTCAGCATCCGGGGGATGCTGCGGGCTGGCCGGCTCCTGGGGGTTCGAGAACGGCAAGTGGCAGATGTCGCTGGACTGTGGCGAGGAAGGGCTGCTGCCGGCGGTGCGGAAGGCGGGAGACAACACGGTGATCGTCGCGGACGGGTTCAGCTGCAAGACACAGCTCGAGCACGCACCGGATGTCGACCGCAAGGCCTTGCACCTCGCGCAGGTCATGAAGCTCGCTCGCGAGCAGGGCGCCGAGGCGCCGGCGAAGGGCCGACCGGAGAAGACCTACCGGTCCAAGCGGCCGGCTCCGCCGCTTGCCCGCCGGATGGGTCGCGTCACCGCGGCCGTCGCCGCCACCGGTGGCATTGCCGCACTCGCCCTCCGGGGCCGGCGTGCCTCCGGATAGCCGACGTGCCCGACTGACCGGCCGGCGCGGCTGAGACCCGCTCGTGTGCGGCGCCCACTCCTCCATCGGTCTCGACGAGGCCGAGCGGGCGTTGTGGCCGATGCTGCGGGAGCGGCTCCGCCGCCCCGACCGGCTCATGGCGCTGATGCGCGGCGTGCTCGGCGGCGACGCCGAGATCGCCGCCGTCGTGGCCGTCACCCCTGCCGGTGTCGTCGAGCCCCTCGCGCTGCTCGCGACACCGGCCATCGCGGCGGAGATCCGCCTCGTCGATGACGCGGACCACGAGGGCGTCCGGCGAGGCCGGATCGGCGACTACGACGTCGACGTGCTGGTCGACCCGGCGACGGACCCCGAGCAACCGCTGGCCGTGCTCGTGACCCCCTGGATCTTTCACAACCTGAGCCTCTACGCGCGGAAGTTGTGGTCGCGGCGTCCGTGATGTCCCACTACCGGTGAGAGAACTCTCACGGCGCTTTCATTCCCCTCTCATCCCGCGTCCCGAGACTTCTCCTCAGCGGTCTCCGAGACCGCGGAACGGGAGTGGTGCGCGATGGGACCCGTACGACGCAACCTGCTGCTGCTCGTCACCGCGGGCGGTGTCGCCGGGGGTGCGATCGCAGGTGTCGCGACCACGGCCGGCTCGAGCCCGGCCGCCACAGCCAAGACCGACGACGGCGCCCGCGGCGCCCGCGGCGTCGACCACCCGGCTCGAGACCCAGGTCGCCTCCCTCGAGGCTCAGGGCCGGGCGCTGCGCAAGGCGCTGTCAAAGGCGAAGAAGCGGTTGCGCACCCAGGTCGGCGCCAGCGAGGCGTCGCTGGACACCCTGCACACGCGCCTGCTGCAGACCGAGGCAGCGTTGCGCCAGGAGCAGGCCGCGCTTGCCGCGGCACGGTCGCAACCGGCCTACCGCCAGCCGACATCCGTGTCCGCCGCACAGCCGGCGGCCGCTCCAGCGACCCACAACACGACCGGCGCGAGCGGCACCGGGTCCGGCGAGGGCGAGCGCGAACACGAGCACGAGGGCGGCGACGATGACTGACAGCGGCTACGCGAGACGGCGGACGGCGGCAAGCATCATCGGCCTCGTCGTCACGGCCGCGACGGGCTCGGCCGCCATCGCGTGGGCGGCCACCACGACGCCGGCCACCACGACGGCGACCGCGACGGCCCCGGTCCCCGCGACGGCATCGACGACGGCTGTCGACCAGCAGCAGAGGATCCGTGAGCTGCGCCACCGGCTGGCCGTCATCCGCCACGATCTGCCCGGGCTGCTGCGTGACATGGGCACGCTGCCGCGAGGCGAGGACGCCCCGCCGGTCAAGCTGCCGACCGCGACGTACGTGCCGCCGGCACCGACCCACGTCACCGCGCCGGTCGCCCCGGCTGCCGCCCCGCCGGCCGCCGCGCCGCCGGTGTCGCACACGACGACCGGAGCCTCCGGTGCCGTCCGCTGAGCTGGCCGACGACGTCGTCGTCCGGCACCGGGCGATGGCCTGCGACGTGACGGTCCGGGTCGCACCGGCGGACGGCGGTGCGGCCGGGCGGGCGGAAGGGCTCGACGCGGCCCGCGCCGCACTCGACGTGATCGATGACGTCGCGACGACCTGCACCCGGTTCGACCCGACAAGTGACCTGATGCGGGCGAACGCCGCAGCGGGCGGGTGGATGGCCGTGTCCGAGACCTGCTTCCGTGCGCTGCTCGCCGCCTATGCCGCGTACCGCCGAACGCACGGCAGGTTCGACCCACGCGTGCTGCCCGACCTGGTGCGGCTCGGCTACGACCGGTCCTACACGCGCCGGGGGGCCGCGCGACTCCGGGGCCGCGGCGTTGTCCGGCCGGCAACCGCTGCCGGTCTGGCGGCCGGACTTCCGGCGCCGCGACCTCGCCGTCCGGCTGGGGGACGTCCCCGTCGACCTCGGGGGCATCGGCAAGGGGCTGGCCGTGCGGTGGGCGTCCCAGTCCCTCCGCGGCGCGGGCCGGGGCCACCTCGTCGACGCCGGTGGCGACTGCGAGTGCGTGGGGCAGGCGGTCGAGGGCGGACCGTGGCGGGTCGCTGTCGAGGACCCGCGGGGAGGCACCGACCCGGTGGCCGTGCTGGCGCTGTCGGACGCCGCCGTGGCGACGTCCTCGGTGCGCATCCGGCACTGGCAGGCCGGTGGCCGCGACGTCCACCACCTGATCGACCCCGACACCGGGCTTCCCGGCGGCGAGGGGCTGCTGGCCGTGACGGTCGTCGACACCAACAGCGCGGATGCCGAGGTCTGGAGCAAGGTGCTGTTCCTGACCGGCCGCCGGGGAGTGGCGGCCACGGCCGAGCACCTCGGCGTCGCCGCGCTGTGGGTCACCGACGACGGGCAGGTCGCCGCCTCCCGGCCGATGCAGGACCGACTGCTGTGGACCGCGCCATGACCCGCGCCCTGCGCGGCCCCGCGGGCATGGTTGCCGCGACCGTGGGGGCGACCTTCGCGGTCGGCTATGCGTGCGCGCATCTCGTCGGCGCGACGGTCACCTCGCAGCTGCTCCCGTGGATCGTCGGCCGCGGCCTCGGTGTCGCGTCGTACCTGTTCCTGGTCGCCCTCACCGTCACCGGGCTCTGGCTGCGCCACCCCCTCCGGATGCGCTGGCGCAGACCGAGCGCGATGACGCTCCTGTGGGTGCATGCCGGCCTCGTCGCCGGGACGCTGATGCTCATCGTCGGGCATGTCGTCGCGCTCGCGCTCGACCACTACGCGGGCGTCGGCTGGGCGGGCGCGCTGCTGCCGGGTCGGTCGGGCTACCGGCCGCTCGCGGTCGGGCTGGGCACGGTGGGGCTCTACGTCGGCGTGCTGGCCGGCGGTGCCGTCGGCCTGGCCGGTCGGCTGCTGGGCCGCAGCTGGCTCGCGGTCCACCGGTTCGCCTCGCTCGCCTTCGCCCTCGTCTGGGCACACGGCCTGCTCGCCGGGTCGGACACGCCGCGGCTGTGGTGGATGTATCTCCTGACAGGTGGGCTCGTCGCGGTCGTCGCGGCGACCCGACGGCTGGCGGCACCGCCACCCGGGCCGTCCGCCGCCGCTCCGCATGAGCGCGCGCTGGTGACGCGATGACCGCGGCAACGGTCCGCGGCCTCGCCACGCCGGTGGCGGCAGCCGGGGACGAGGGTGCGGTGCTGCTCGCCGGCCCCGCGCAGGAGGTGGGGGCGGAGCGGCTCGAGGAGCACGACGAGCGGCTCGGGCCGCTGCCGGACCTGTCACCGGAGAACGTCACGGCCCTCGTCGACGCCGCCGGGCTGACCGGCCGCGGCGGCGGCCGGTTCCCGTTCGCGCGCAAGCTGGCCGCCGTCGCCGGCGCCGCCTCGGATGCCGGCCCGCCGGTCGTCGTGGTGAACCTCAGCGAGAGCGAGCCGGCCAGTCGCAAGGACCAGGTGCTGGCCGAGCTGCGACCGAACCTCCTCCTCGACGGAGTGTCGCTGGCGAGCCGCGCCGTCGGCGCCCGCACCGCGGTCGTCTACCTGCACAGGGGGGACGTCGCCGCGCGCCGGGCGGTCGAGAACGCCATCCGGGAGCGGGTCGGCGCCGGTCGCCCGGATCCCGAGTGGCGGGTGTCCCTCGGGCCGGGACGGTACGTCGCCGGCGAGGCGACCGCCGTCGTGTCCCACCTGGACGGCGGCCGGGCAGTGCCCCGCTGGTCACCGACACAGATAGCCCTCGCGGGGGTCGCCGGCCGCCCGACGCTGCTGTCCAACGCCGAGACCTTCACCCACGTCGGCCTCATCGCACGCCTCGGCCCTCAGAGCTGGAGCGCCGCCGGACCGGGCGGCGGCCATGGCCCGATGCTCCTGACGCTGCAGGGAGACGTGACGGGCGCCGGCCAGGTGGTCGAGGTCGTCGCCCCGACCACGCTCGGCCAGGTGCTGCGGCTCGCCGGCGGCGTCACCGCGCCGCCCCAGGCCGTGCTGCTCGGCGGGTACGCCGGCACGTGGATCGCGGGAGCGACCGCATGGCGGCAATCCCTCGACCCGGCGGCGCTCGCCGACGCACGGGCCACCATCGGCTGCGGCGTCGTGGGTGTGCTCGGTCACGATCGCTGCGGCCTGGAGGAGACGGCGCGGCTGGTCCGGTGGCTGGCCGGAGAGGGTGCGGGCCAGTGCGGCCCGTGTGCGCTGGGCCTGCCCCGGCTCGCCGGCGCCGTGTCCGCGCCTCGCCGGCGGCCGGGCCCGGTCAGCCGCCGACGTCCTCAGCTGGGCCACGGCCGTGGAGGGGCGGGGCGCCTGCCGCCACCCGGACGGTGTGGCCAGGGTGGCGAGGAGCGCTCTCGTGGCGTTCGCGGCCGATGTCCCGCACCACCGGCGGGGGCGCACGTGCCGGCACGCGGGGAGTCCGGCGGTGCTGCCCGTCCCGGCGGGAGGAACCGCGTGACGGGCCAGGTGCACGTCGATCCGACGCGATGTGCCGGACACGGCATCTGCGCCCTGATCCTCGACGACCATGTCACCGTGGACGAATGGGGCTTTCCCCGCGTCGACGGCGAGGTGCTGGCCGGGCGACGGGACCTGAGGCGCGCGGCCCGCGCGGCACGAGCATGCCCGCGGCAAGCGCTCGTGCTCGCCCTGCGGAGCGAGGAACCAGGCGTCCCGGCGACGCGCGGATGACCGGCCCGCCGCGATCCCGGCGCGCATTGCTGCGCGTCGTCCGGTTGTGGTGGGCCGTGCCCGCGGTCGTCGCGGTGGCGGGCGGCGTCGCGGTGGCGCTCGTGTTCGCGCCACGGTTGGCCGACCACGTGTCGGTTCCCGACCGGATCACGCTGTCCGCGTCGCCGAAGCCCGCCGGAGGCAGCCCGGCCGCCCACCGGACCGAACGGCCCGGCGGGCACCGCGCGTCGCCGACGGCCACGCCGAAGGCGACCCCGACACCTTCTCGCCGCGCCGAGCGAGCACGTGGTCACCCCCGAGCGGGAGATCGAGTCGGAGGGCCCCGACGACCACGGCGGCGAGCGGCGGGAGCACACGTGAGCCCGGTGCCGGTCCACCGGCACCGGGCCGGCACGGCGGCCCGCCTCGCCGCACTGCACGCGGCGGTGCTGGCGGCGGTGCTGGGTCTGGCCGTGGTCGGCCTGCTCCGCGCCTTCGAGGCGCAGTCGACGGCGGCCACCACCCGGCAGCTCGTGGCGGAGATGCACGCATTCGCGGCGGCCGCGGCAAAGCGACCGGCGGACGAGTCCGTGCGGGTGTTCACCGAGCGCTACCTGCGGACCGAGGTGCTGCCCGAGGGCGAGATGCTCGTCATCACCCTGCCGGACCACTCGATCCTCGGCAGCGCAGGGTCGAACGCGTTGCTGCGGACCACAGAGGTGCAGACGTGGGCGCAGCAACCACCGAGCATCGGGCGCCGGGTCCATGTCGAGCTCGGGGACGGGACGACCCTCGTCGCCGCCTCCCCGCTGCAGGTCGGCGCGGGCCGCACCGGCACCGTGGTCGTGGCCGCCGACCTGGCGCAGACAGACGCGGACGCCGCCCGCGCCCGCAACCTCGCGATCGGGGAGGCGCTGCTGGCCCTCCTGGCGGGCACGGCCGGTGGCTACCTGTTGCTGCGCCGGCTGCTGCGCCGGGTCGGGCGCATCACCGCCGACCGCCGCGGACCTGGGCCAGGGCCGGCTGGACCGGCGGCTCGGGGACCAGGGCACCGACGACGAGGTCGGGATGCTCGCCGCGACGTTCGACCAGATGGCCGACCGGGTCGCGGCGGCCATGGAGGCCCAGCGCCGGCTGCTCTCCGACGTCTCGCACCAACTCCGGACGCCACTGACGGTCGCGCGGGGGCACCTCGAGGTGCTCGGTCGCGGGCCGGCACCGGACCCCGCCGAGGTGCGCGAGACCGTCGACCTCGTGGTCGACGAGATCGACCACATGCGCGCGCTGGTCGAGCGGTTGCTGCTGCTCGGCCGCGCCCTCGAACCCGACTTCCTCGACCAGATCCCGGTCGACCTGCGCACGTTCTGCCTGGACCTGTTCGCCGCGGCGCGGGTGCTCGCCCCGCGCGACTGGCAGCTGTCCGAGGTGCCGGACGTCGTCGTCGACGTCGACGAGGCCAAGCTGCGCGGCGCGCTGCTCAACCTCATCGACAACGCGGTCCGCGCCACCGCCGACGGGGACACCGTCGCGCTGTCGGTCGGCGGTGTCCGGCGACACGTTGCGGCTCGCGGTCGACGACAGCGGGCCGCGGCATCCCGGCGGAGCAGCGCGAGGCGGTCCTCGAGCGGTTCGCACGCCCCGGTGCGGCCGACTCGACAGGAAGCGGCCTCGGCCTCGCGATCGCCCACGCCGTCGCGAAAGCGCACGGGGGGACGCTCGCACTGACCGACAGCGTGCTCGGTGGACTGCGGTGCACGATGGTGCTGCCGGATTGTGTGGAACCCCGGCCGGGCGAGGAGTGACGTGCGCATCCTGCTGGTGGAGGACGACGAGCGCATCGTGTCGTTCCTGACCAAGGGTCTCCGGGCCGAGGGCTACGTCGTCCAGGCCGCGGCCACCGCCGACGAGGCCGATACGTGGCTCCGGGCGACGAGCGAGGAGTTCGACCTCGTCCTGCTCGATCTGGGGCTGCCCGGGCGCAGCGGCGAGGAGGTGCTGCGCGGGCTGCGGCACAACGGGTCGGCCGTCCCCGTCATCGTGCTGACCGCCCGGGCCGAAGTGTCCGATCGGGTGCACGGGCTCGACTCGGGTGCGAACGACTACGTGACCAAACCGTTCGCGTTCGAGGAGCTGTTGGCCCGCATCCGGGCGGTACGACGTACCGCGACCCAGCCGACGAGCACCGAGCTCGTCGTCGGCGACCTGCGGCTGGACCTGATGTCGAAGGTCGCCTGGCGCGGCGGCCGCCGCATCGACCTCGCTCCCCGCGAGTGGGCACTGCTCGAGCTGTTCATGCGTAACCCGACGCGTGTGCTGACCCGGGCACACATCCTGAACAATGTCTGGGAGTACGACGCCGACCCGGGCACGAACGTGGTCGACGTCTACGTCGGCTACCTGCGCCGCAAGCTCAACGTCGCGGGCGCCGAGCCGCTCATCCACACCGTCCGTGGCGCCGGCTACCGCCTGAGGCAACCCTGACCAGGCGGGTCTCGCACCGGCTGGATTTGTCCGATTCACCCCTCCGGCGGATCAACGGGCTCACCGGGGCCGCCGATGTCCTGGATGACACGAAAGGGGGCGGCGTCATGAAGCGGCTGCCGGACCCGATGCAGTGGATGTCCCAGGGGATGCCCCTGACTCTGCTGATCGACCTTCTCAACACCGACGGACCCGGCTCGGAAGTGATCCACAGCAGCGAGTCGGCCGACACCGGCTGGATTCCGCAGCCGGTCGCGGCGGCCTAGGTGGCTGGTGTGAATCGAGTGGTTGCTGAGGTCGCTCGGTGGGCCCGGTGGTGTCAGGACTCTTGTGATGCGGATGTCTCTGCTGGCTTATCAATGCCGTGGCTGTGCGTGCGGTCGTGCTGGCGGCTGTGCGATCGCGGTCCGATGCCCCTCGACGCCCGCTCAGCTGACCGCTGGGGCCGCCGCCCACCCGGCGGGTGTGGTGTGTAGGCCGAGAACTGCCAATCGGGCGAGGTTGACCGCGGCGGCGAGCAGGTTGAAGTCGGCGTCGACTTTGCGGCGACTGCGGACTCGTGCTCGTCGTCCGCCATGTTTGCGGCGCATCAGGTGACCGATCTTGCGTTCGATCTTCGGTCGGGTCGCTCGGTAGTCGGCGACCCACGCCGGGTCTTGTTGCCGGTCCCGGGCTTGGGCGAGCAGGTGTTCGTAGCGGCCGACCTGGATGGTGCGGCCGCCGGCGGCGTTCGTGCACGACGCGCGCATCGGGCAGTCCGCGCAGAACTCGCCGAAGTAGGCGGTGCCGTCACCGTCACGGTTGCGCACGATGTCCGCCTCGTGCCCGGCCGGGCAGATGACGGTGTCGTCATCGAGGTTGACCTCGAACAGGTCCTTGCTGAACAGGTCACCGCTGTTGACCGGTGGTTGGGTCTTGCAGTTGGGTTCGATCCCGGCCTCGTCCAACCGGTCGAGAAACTCTCCGGCACCGTAGGCAGCGTCACCGTAAACAGCGGGCTGCGCCGTGGCGTCACCGCCCGGCTCGGCCTTGTCGTCATCGACGCGGGTGAGCAGGTCGTCGATCAGGTCGGCGGCGACCGCGGCGTCTCCGATGTTGCCGGCGCTCACCTCGGTGTCGGTGATGATCTCGCTGTCCGGGTCGGCCGCCAGGTGCCCTTTGTATCCGTCGAAGCCACGCGCCGAGGTTTTGTGCCCGTGCCGGGCGTCCGGGTCGACGGTGGAGATGATCCGATCCTTCGCCACCCGCCGGGCGATCCGGAACACCCCGTCGTCGGTCTCGTCGAGGTCCTGGCCGAGCACGCTCGCCAACAGTTGCGCGGCCTCGCTGACCGGCTCGGTCAACTCGCGGCCATCCAGCAGCGCCAGACAGGCGAACCCGTCCTTGGCGCGGGAGTCGATCAGCAGCTCGCGGGCGGCCGTGTCCTCCCAGTCGATCTGTGGCTTCGCCGCGTCGGCGTAGTCGTCCCCGCTGCAAAGCGCCGCCCGCACCTCGGCTTCCAGTCCGGTGTCGGCGACCTTGAGCAGACCGCGGATCGCCGAACGGATCAACGTGACCGTGTCCATCGTGGCCACCGCGTCATACAGCGGAGTGGAGTCCAACACCCGCTTCGCCCCGACCAGCCCCGCCTTGCCCGCGGCTGCGACCGTCACGTTGAAGATTCGCCGCGGGTCCGCCGAGGCAGCCAGCCGCGCCCGCATGTCGACCAGCACGGTATGCGCGAACGACGTCCAGCCGTCCCCGTCATAACCGCCGACCCCGCACGCGTAACGCCAGCGGGCGTCGAAGCTGTAACGCTCCACCGCCTCCCGATCCGACAGGCCGTCCAGCCGCTGCAACACCATCACCGTCGCCACCACCGACGGCGGCACCGACCGCCGACCGCGCTCGGAGAACAGGTCCGCGAACATCTCATCCGGGAACAACCCATCCCGCTCCCGATGCAACACCGCGAACACCGAGCTCTGCCGACAGCGTCGCCTCGCAGAACCGGTTCACATCATCGAGCAGATCACCTTGGCGTTCGGCCAGACCAAGCGTCATCCATCACCCCAGGAGAAACCGTTGCGATCACACCAATTCTCCCGAAACGATCAAGAAAACCTATGCCCCGCCACGCCGCGAAAGACACCAGCCACCTAGGCGCCGGAGAAAGACGGGACCTCCGACCCTGCGCCCGGTCTCGGTATCAGCGCACGCTGACCCCGAGACCGGAGGTGGCCATGAACGCCCGTCCCTTGCTACATCCTCGGCGCGACGCGATCTCGGTCGACCTGGCCACGACCTCGCGCCAGGCCCTGGTCGTCGACCTGTCCCGGGCGAGGCTGACGGACGCCACGGGCGCGGCGGTCCTGCTGCATCTGGTCAACGAGTGCCGGGCGCAGCGGCGTCCGGTGCGG
This sequence comes from uncultured Actinomycetota bacterium, assembly GCA_963835405.1. Classification (GTDB taxonomy): domain Bacteria; phylum Actinomycetota; class Actinomycetes; order JAFAQI01; family JAFAQI01; genus CAWIFV01. Next base: position 102,093 of record CAWIFV010000010.1, on the reverse strand, counting down.
ATCGTTGTCGCGCCGGGTTCCATCACCGACCGCACGTTGCAGCGGTGCGGCCTCGGCCAGATGACCGATCCCCGGATGACCGATCAGAGGTCTGAGCGGCTCACAGGTAGCGGCGGACGCCGCTGAGCCCGGACATCGAGGACAACCGGGTCACCGACACGACCTGCCCGGTCGAGGGCGCATGCAGCAACCGGTCGGACCCGACCACGAAGCCGACATGGCTGACCGATCCGCTCGGCGCGAAGAAGGCGAGGTCGGCCCGGCGCTGCTGCCCGCCGGCAACGCTCCGTCCCTGCCGGGCCTGGTCGTCGGCGTCACGCGCGAGCCTGACGCCGTGGACGCCGTAGACGAGGTTGGTGAAGCCGGAGCAGTCCACCGCGAAGCCGGACCGGCCGCCCCACAGGTAGGGGACGCCCGAGAAGTCGAAGGCGCCGTCGATGACCGAACGCCGGGTCGACGCTTGTGCGGGCGACCCGGCCGGCGCCACCGCGACCGCTCCGGCGCGCACCGTCCGCGTGCGCCCGCTCGGGGTGCGCACGGTGACCTCGCTCGCGGTCGTGCGGAGCACCGGCAGCCGGGTGCCATAGCTCACGGCGAACGACCTCGTCCCGTCCGGGCGATGCAACCGGACGGTCAGCCGGATCACCGTGGCGACCGATGCGGTGTGCGCAGCCGCCCGCGACGTCACCTGCCGGGAGGGCACCCAGCCCGGATAGCCACGGGAGTCACGGTGGGTCGGCTGACCGACCGCCACCACGCGCAACCATCCCGGCCGGGAACCGGTGACGAGCAACCGCTCCCCCAGCAGCGCCTGCGTCTCGACCCGGCCCACGAGGTCCCGCCGGGCAGCAGTCGACATCGAGTGCAGCCACGACCGGATGTGCACCGGGGCCGCGAGCGCCGGGGCGTCCACCGGGCGCGGCGAGTCGGGCGAGACCCAGAGGGTCGCGACCGCCACCTTGACGTAGACCGACGATCCAACCGGTGCGACGGACCCCCCGGCGGCCACGGCGCCGTGAGCGGGCCCGCCGGACCCGGCCGTGAGGCACGTGGCCAACAGGAGGACAGCGACACGCCCGCGGAGTCCCATCACTGCGCCAGTGTGCGGGAGGAGGGCGCGATCCGGCAGGGACCTCCGGCCCTGGCCGGTCAGCAGAAGAGGGGGGATTCTCCGGTTGTCAGGCCGCAACCTGGAGGGCGCCATGACGACGACACCGACTCCGACCCTCTTCGTCGTACCGCGGGACCACGTCTCCGAGCTGCCCTGGGAGCCGATGCCGGGCGGGACCCAGGTCGGCTGAACCACACGATGCACGACGGTGGTTCGGGCAGCCAGCTGTTCTACGTGTTCTGCCCGGACGGGGCCCGACCGTAGCCCGGTGGTGCGGCCCCGACGGCGGGCTCAGCTCACCGCGCCGGCATGGGCGGGCAGCAGGTCGCTCAGGCGGCGGCGGGCCATCGCCTCCACCGCGTGGGCCAGCCCGGCGCGCACGCCGGCGCGGAGCAGGTCCTCGCGGGCAGCCGCGACGTGCCTGGTCACGGTGCCGGCGGGCAGCTCGAACCCGAACTCCGCGATCAGCCGGTCTCGGACCTCCTCGAGCTCGATCCGGACACGGTGCCGCGACTCGATGACGGACATGTGGTGGTCGCCTCTCTTGCCACGTTCACTCTCGGCCACGGAACGGGCCCCGCAACAGGGACCAAGGTCCCGGGTCGCCGGTAACGGTCGGTGGACCAGGCGGGGCGGGGGCGGGTCGGCGGGATGAAGACGGGACCAACGGCTCTGTGCCACGCGAGGCCCGGTCGCGAGGCTGGTTGCGACAGGTGAGGTGATGGCCATGGCGACGCACCGACCGATCGTGCTCGTGGGCTTCGACGGCTCGCCCGAGGCCGACCAGGCGATCGCCTGGGCGACGAGGTACGCGAAAGCCACCGGAGGGACGCTGCGGCTGGTGACGGCGTGGGACTGGCCCACGTTCCAGGACGCACCCATCGTGTACGGCGACTTCGACCCCGCGCGCTCGGCCCGGACCCAGCTGCGGCGGGTGGCCCGGCGGTGCGGCCTGCCGAGCGACCTCGTCGACCTCGTGGTCTCCAAGGGTTCTCCTCCACACGTGCTTCTCGAGCAGGCCGCCGACGCCGATCTCGTCGTGGTCGGCTCGCGGGGCCTGGGCGGCTTCACCCGGCTGCTCCTCGGCTCGGTCTCCTCGGCGTGCGTGCACCATGCGCCGTGCCCGGTCGCGGTGATCCGTCCGCCGGCCGACCCGGCCACCCCCGGCGGCGTGCTCGTGGGGGTCGACGACTCACCACAGTCGCAAGACGCGCTGCGCTGGGCGATGGACTACGCCGAGACAGCCGGCGCTCCCCTGACCGTGGCGACGGTCATCCAGGCGGCGCCACCGTGGATCCCCATCCACTACGCGTCGCCGGACCGCAGCTACGTCGACGAGGTGTCAGCGGCGGTCGAGGTCTGGCTGGCCGAGATGGTGGAGAAGGAGCTGGTGCTGCGACCGCAGCGGCTGTCGCCCGAACCCGAGCTGGTCGTGCTCGAAGGAGACGCGGCAGGCGAGCTGGTCCGTCGGACGAAGGAGTCGGACCTGGTCGTCGTCGGCAACCGCGGGACGGGTGGGTTCCACCGGCTGCTGCTGGGATCGGTGTCCAGTGCGCTCGCGCAGCACGCGGCCTGCTCCGTCGTCGTGGTGCGCCAGCCGGCGGACGACGACACCGAGTGACGGCACACGCACCCACGAGGAGGACGAGAACCATGCACGCAGCAGTCGGCGATCGCATCGTCGTCAAGTCCACGCACATCGACGAGCCGTCCCGCGACGGCGAGATCCTCGAGGTCCACGGTGCCGACGGCGGTCCGCCGTACCTCGTCCGCTGGTCCGAGGACGGCCACGTGGGGCTCGTCTTCCCGGGCCCGGACGCCCTCGTCCACCCGGACGAGCGTCTGGCCGACACCCCGTCCTGATCCGGAAGGGTTGCTTGCGCGATGTCCGGCGTCGTGGTGGGCGTGGACGGCACGCCGGGTGCCATGGCCGCGTTGCGGTGGGCGGCCGGCCAGGCCGAGCTCACCGGGCAGCCACTGACGCTCGTCACCGTGGTCGAGCCGGCCGTCGTCACCACTGCGGGGACAGGCCCACCGGACGACGCGGCGCGTGCCGCGCACCTCGATGCGGCGCGCGAGGCGGTCGAGCAGCTGCTGACCGGGCTCGAGGGTGAACGCGGGCGCCCGCTGGCGGTGCCGGTGACGCTCCGGGCGCGGATCGGCGGCCCGGTCGACCAGCTGGTGCACAGCGCCGCCGACGCCGACCTGCTGGTCGTCGGCTCCCGGAGCGCTGGAGCACTGAGCCGGTTGCTGCTCGGGTCGGTCAGCGCCGGCGTGGCCCATCAGGCACACTGCTCGGTCGTCGTCGTCAGGGACGGGCCGGAGGGGACGGCGGACGATGCAGGCTAGGCCGCCCTGCCGGTGCCGGGTCACCCTGTCGCCCGCGCGATGAGCGCAGCGGTCAGCGCACCGACACGGGACCGGCTCGGGCTCAGCTCCCGGGAGGCGGCGGAACGGCTCGCGGAGCACGGGCGCAACGAGATCACCATCCAGCGGCACGTCCCGATTTACCGGCGGGTGGCGCGACAGCTGCGGGACCCGCTGCTCATCGTGCTGCTCGGTGCGATCGCACTCACGCTTGCGACCGGCGACTACACCGACGCACTGATCATCGGCGTGGTCATCGTCAGCAACACGGGGGTCGGGATCGCGCAGGAGATCCGAGCGGACACGGCGGTCGCCGCACTCGCCCAGCTGGCCGCACCGATGGCAACGGTGCTCCGCGACCGCGAGCCGACACAAGTGCAAGCCGTCGAGATCGTCCCTGCCGACGTGGTCGTGCTCTCCGACGGAGACGTCGTTCCCGCCGACGCTGTGGTGATCGATGCCGCGGCCCTCCTCGTCGACGAGTCCGCCCTGACCGGCGAGGCCGTGCCCGTCGACAAGGGCACCCAAGCACCGGAGGCCGACGTCCATGCGGGCACCGTCGTCGTCCGCGGTCGGGGCCGTGTGCCGCGTCACCGCGACCGGCGCCGCCAGCGCGATCGGGCCGCATCGCCGCCCTGCTCGACCGGGCGCGAGCGCTCACCCCGCTGCAGCGCCGGCTGGCCGGGCTCGGCCGGGTGCTCGCCGCCGGGCGCCGGCGTCCTGTGCGTCGTCGTCTGGCGCTCGGCCTGGTGCGCGGCCAGCCGGTCGAGCTCATGGTCTCACCGCGCATCAGCCTCGTCGTCGCGGCCGTACCCGAGTCGCTGCCCGCCGTGGTGACCCTGCGCCTGGCCCTCGGTGCGCGCCGGATGGCCGCGCGCGGCACGCATCATCCGCCGGCTTCCCGCGGTCGAGACCCTCGGCTCGGTCACGGTCCTCGCCACCGACAAGACCGGCACCCTCACCGAGGGCCGGATGGTCGGTCGGAGCGCCTGTGGACCCCGTCGGCGAGGCGACGGTCACCGGGCGTCGGCTACGGCCCCGACGGGCGCGGTCCCGTCGACCGAGCCGGCGACGGTCGGCCGCCGCGGCCTCACCGACGCTGCTGCCGCGCGGCGGCCCTGTGCAACGACGCGAGTCTCGCGGCCGCCCGACGCCGACGACCGCGACTGGACCGCCGTCGGGGACCCCACCGAGGCCGCCCTGCTCGCCGCCGCCTCCAAGCTCCGCCTCGACCGCGCGACCGCCGCGCACGGCACCCGACGGGTCGCCGAGGTCCCGTTCGACAGCGTGCGCCGCCGGATGAGCACGCTGCACGCAGCTCTCCGACGGCGGCGCTACCTGCTCACCTGCAAGGGCGCGCCCGAGGTGTCCTGCCTCGAGGTCGCGGCGCGGGCTCGCCGACGCCGAGCCCGTACGTCGTGCCGCACGACTCCAGGCCGACGGCGCCGCCGATGCCGGCTACCGCGTGCTCGCCGTCGCCCAGCGCGTGCGCCGAGCAGCCCGCACGACGACCTCGCCGGGGCCGAGACCGACCTGCAGCTGCTCGGGCCTGGTCGCGATCGCCGACCCGCCGCGGCCGGCCGCCGCCACCACGATCGCCGCCTGCCGGGAGGCCGGCATCAGGCCCGGTGCTCATCACCGGCGACCACCCAGCCACCGCCAGGCCCTCGCCCGCCGACTCGGCATCACCGACCCGGCGACGCGCCGTGACCGGCGACGAGCTGCCGGCGCCGAGCGTCGGCACCGACCTGGACCCCGCCGGCGTGCACGTCTTCGCGCGCACCAGCCCGAGCAGAAGCTCGACATCATCCAGGCCCTGCGCGACGGCCGGCGCACGTCGTGGCCATGACCGGCGACGGCGTCAACGACGGCCCCGCCCTGCGGCGGGCGGACATCGGCGTCGCCATGGGCGGCCGCGGCACCGAGGTCGCCCGGCAGGCCGCCGACCTCGTGCTGGCCGACGACGAGCTCGCCACGGTCGTCACGGCGGTCGAGGAGGGGCGCCGGGTCTATGCGAACGTCCGCCGCTTCCTGCTCTACGGCCTCGCCGGAGGCGCCGCCGAGATCGTCGTCATGCTGGCCGGGCCCGCTGGTCGGCCTGCCGCTGCCGCTGCTGCCGGCCCAGATCCTGTGGGTCAACCTGCTGACCCACGGCCTGCCCGGCGTCGCGCTCGGCGCCGAACCCGCCGACGCCGGACATGATGCGCCGCCCGCCGCGACCGCCGACCGAAGCGTCCTCGGCGCCGGCCTGTGGCAGCGCATCCTGCACCTCGGCGTCGTCGTCGCCGCCCTGCGCTGGGTCTCGGCGTGTGGGCGCACCGACCGACCGGCCCTGGCAGAGCATGCTCTTCCTCGTGCTCGCGACGAGCCAGCTCGGTGTCGCCCTCGGTGTCCGGGCCCGCCGGGGCATCGGCTTGGCCCTCGGCACGGCCGTGTCGGCCGCGGCGGCCCTCGGTGTCGGGGCGGTGTACCTGCCCCCGCTGCGCACGCTGCTGGACACGCAGGCGGTAACGGCGCCGCAGCTCGCGCTGGTGGCCGGCTGCAGCCTGGCGGCGTACGTGGTGGCGCGCTGGACCTCGCAAGCGCGGGGAGGCATGCAATGACCGCCCGGCTGGAGTTTCTCGGCGCCACCGGCACCGTGACCGGGAGCCGGTTCCTCAGCCGCGCCGGGCGCTGGTCATGACCCGGCGGCGCGGAGGACCGTCGCGTCGACGGTCGCCAGCAACCGGGCGGGAGCATCCCCGTTCTGCGTGGTGACCTCGGTCGCCTCGGGCCAGGCGGCGAACTGCGCCGCCATACGGGTGCGGGTCGCCACCGACGCGTCGGAGGCGCCGCCGCGCCGGTCCGCCAGTCGCTCCGCGGCGATGTCGTCCGGCACCACGCAGCACGCCTCCACGAGGACGGCGGAGGTCCGGGCGGCGACGTCGCGCGCACGTTGCCGCCACGCCGGGTCGGCCCACGACGCGTCGAGCACGACCGACTCGCCGCGTTGCAGCCCCACGCGAGCACGCTCCACCATCTCGGCATAGACGCCCGCGGTGGCGTCGTCGGAGTAGATGCCGGTCCCCCAGCCGGCGGGCGCCGCCGGTCGGAGCGGCTGCCCGTGCTGCTGCTTGCGCACCACGTCCGACGACACGAGCATCCACGGCCGCTTGGCGGTCACCGCGTCCGCAACGGTGGTCTTCCCCGACCCGGGCAGCCCGCCCACGAGGAGGAGCACCGGGACCGCCGCCAGCAGGTGCTCGTGACTGAGCTGCAGGAGCGCACTCGCGCGCTGGACGGCGAACTCCTCACCCTGACCGGCGCGGATGAGCGTGACGTTCATCCGGACGGCCGCGCGGTAGGCGACGTAGAAGTGCTCGAGCGAGGCCGGGTGGCTCTCGCCGGCCAGCTCGCGATAGTCGTCGAGGAGCAGGCGGGAGAGCTGGGGGGCCCCCACGCGTTCCAGGTCCATGGCGAGAAAGCAGATGTCGAGCAGGACGTCGTCGACGCGCAGGTCGTCGTCGAACTCGAGACAGTCCAGGATCCGGGGGCCGTCATCGAGGACGAAGATGTCGTCGGCCTGCAGGTCACCGTGGCCGTCACGGATCCGGCCGGCCACGAGGCGTTCGGTGAACAGCGGCGCCCGCCCCGAGAGGTATCGCTCGGCGAGGCCACGACACTGCGCGGCGACGGCGTCGAACGCCGGCTCCACCCCGTAGGGCAGGTTCAGCACCTGCTGCCACAACCGGCGCATCCGCTCGACCCGGTCGCCGGCCGGATGCTGCGGCTCCTGGGACTCGTGGAACGCCGCCATGAGCCGGGCGACCGTCCGCACCGCCTCAGATGCCTCAGGTGAACCACCCGTCACCAGCACCCGCAGCCGGCGGTTGCGTGGCAGCCGGCGCATGACGACGGCCGGCTCGTCCGAGCCGTCGGGCAGCCGCAACCGGGCTACGCCGAGATAGACGTCCGGCGCGAGCCGCCGGTTGAGCTCGACCTCCTGCTCGCAGACACGCAGTCGCTCGGCGGGCGAGCGCAGGTCGACGAAGTCGAAGAGCAGCGGCTTCTTGACCTTCAGCGCTCGGTCGCCGGCGAAGAAGACGGCGGCCGTGTGGGTCTCGGCCACGTCGGCCCAGGCAGGCACACCGCCACTGTCTCCCGTCCCCGACGCGAGGGGCAGGGGCCGAACGGCATCCGTCGGCGGGACGGGTGCCCCTGGCGCCGAGCTCGGCGTGCAGTCGGGACGTTCGACCCTCGTCTGCGGCGACCTCGTCGAGGGACGGTGAGACGAGCCAGCCGGGAACCGCGGAGGAGGGGTCGGTGACGGTCGACACGCTGCGCGCTGCCTCGCCCGTCGACCGGGCGTCGTCGGTGGCCGACGTGGTCGTCGGGGTGGACGGGTCGACCGCCGGTGACCGCGCCCTCGCCTGGGCATGCGCGGAGGCGGAACGCCGGCAGCTGCGGCTGCACGTGGTGCACGTCTGGCACCGACCACTGGTCGCCACCGGACCCACGACAGCGGCCGTTGTCCGCGAGCTCCGCCGGGCGGCCCGGCAGCATGCGGACTACGTCCTGACCAAGGCCCTGAAGGAGGCCGGCCGGCGCGTCAGCGCCACCGGGACCATCCTGGAGGGGACTGCGGGTGCGGCTCTCGTGTCGGCAGCCGACGGTGCGGACCAGCTGGTCGTGGGTGACCGGGGCCACGGCATCGCCAGCCGGGCCATTCTCGGCTCGACCAGCTCGGCCGTGGTGCAGCAGCGCCGCACCGTGATCACGGTCGTCCGCGGCGAACTCGGGGAGGACCGCGGCGTGGTCGTGGTCGGGGTCGACGGCTCCGTCCCGTCCCGCACGGCTCTGGCCCGCGCGGCCGTCGAGGCCGACGCCCGCGGTGCGCGGTTGGTCGTCATCGGGGCATGGCAGCTGACCAGCCCCGACCTTCTCGACGACTTCGCCGGCTGGCGCATGCCACCGCAGGACGAGCTGCACCGGCACGCCACCCGGCGGATCGAGCAGGCGGTCCGGCAGACGCTGCCCGACGCGGCCGGACATCGAGATCCGTTGCGTGCATGCCAGTCCGGCGCAGGCGTTGCTCGACGCCGCCGCCGGCGCCGACCTGCTGGTCCTCGGCACGCGCGGTCTCGGAGGGTTCGACCGGATGCTCGTCGGTTCGGTCGCCCATGCCTGCCTGCACCGCTCGCCGGTGCCGGTCCAGGTGGTCCCACCCGGTCGGTAACCGCCCGGCCAGGCATCGTCCCGGGGGAAAGCGACATCGGCAGCTGCGGCTGTGCGAGCGTTGTTGCCGGGCGCGGAAGGACTGGCGACCGCGGGAGGTGCGATGGCCTTCGCCGACCGGAGCGACGCCGGGCGCCGGCTGGCGCGGCGTTGCGCCGGTTCGCCGGGGACGACATGGTCGTGGTCGGACTGCCCCGTGGCGGGGTGCCCGTGGCCTTCGAGGTCGCGCGCGCGCTGGGCGCGGCGCTGGACGTCATCGTCGTCCGCAAGCTCGGTGTGCCGTTCCAGCCGGAGCTCGGCATGGGAGCGATCGGCGAGGACGGTGTGCGGATCGTCAACGCCGAGGTCGTCCGGCGGGCCGGGGTCAGTGCCGAGGACCTCGCCGTCGTCGAGGAACGGGAGCGCACGGAGCTGGAACGGCGGCTTACCCAGCTGCGCGGAGACCGGCCCCGGGTGCCGCTCACCGGGCGCACCGTCATCGTCGTCGACGACGGGATCGCCACCGGCTCGACCGCGCGAGCGGCGTGCCAGGTGGCACGCGCCCACGGCGCCGAGAAGGTCATCCTCGCGGCGCCGGTCGGGCCCCCCGGCATCGAGGCCGAGATGCGACCGGCCGCCGACGACGTCGTCTGCCTCCGCACACCAGCGCACTTCGGGGCGATCGGCCCGTTCTACGACGACTTCACCCAGCTCACCGACCAGGAGGTGCTCACGTTGCTGCGGCGCTCCCCGGCCGCGCTCGCACCTCGGGTGGATGAGGAGGTCACGGTCGACCTGACCGAGGTCAGGCTGCCGGGGCATCTGGTGGTCCCACCCGGCGCCGACGGGGTCGTCGTGTTCGCCCACGGCAGCGGCAGCTCGCGCCGCAGCCCGCGCAACATCACGGTGGCGGCCGCACTGAACGCGGTGGGGCTGGGCACGCTGCTGCTCGACCTCCTCACGACCGACGAGGAGCAGGAGCGCGCCAACGTCTTCGACATCGACCTCCTCGGCCGGCGCCTGACCGATGCGGTGCGGTGGCTCCGCAACCGGCCGGGACTGCCTCGCACCCGGATCGGCCTGTTCGGTGCCAGCACCGGAGCGGCAGCCGCGCTGGTGGCTGCCGCCGACCCCGCCCTCGAGGTGGCCGCTGTCGTCTCGCGCGGCGGCCGGCCGGACCTCGCGGGCGACCGGCTCGACTCGGTCCACGCACCCACCCTCCTCGTCGTCGGCGGCGCCGACGAGACCGTGCTCGACCTCAACCGGCGTGCGGCCGCGCGGCTGCGCTGTCCGCACCGGCTGGAGGTCGTCCCGGGAGCGACCCACCTGTTCGAGGAGCCAGGCGCGCTCGACGCGGTGGCGCACCTGTCCGGCGAGTGGTTCCTGGCGCACCTACGCCCCACCGGCTGAGGCTCGGCGCGACGGGACCTTCGACCCTTTCGCGCCCCGACGGCACCGGGCAGCGTTGGAGGCAGGGCGCCCGGCGCCCGGAATGGTGAGGCGGACATGACCACCTCTGCTGTCGCCGGACTGGTGCATGTGCAGGCCCGCGGCATGGTCCGGGCCGCCGACATCGCGTACGCCCGACACAAGGTCGAGGCCGCGCTGCACCACGCGCACGAGCCGGTCCTCTTCGCACGCGCCCGGCTGACGCGGCTGCCGGACCCGGCACTGGCCCGGCCGTCGGTGGTGGAGGTCAACGTCGATCTGCGGGGCAGGCCGGTGCGCGTGCAGGTCGCCCGCCCGTCCATGCGCGAGGCGATCGACGCCGTTCATGACCGGCTGCGCGAGCGGCTGCGACGCGCGGCGCGCGACTGGGAGAGCGTGCGCGGTAGCCGCCCTCTCGACGTCGCGCACGAGTGGCGGCACGAGTCGCAGCCGACGGAGCGGCCCGACTTCTTCCCCCGCCCGGTGGAAGATCGGCAGATCGTCCGTCGGAAGACGTTCTCCCTGCACCGGCTGACGGTCGACGAAGCCGCGTTCGAGCTGGAGATGCTGGGGCACGACTTCCATCTGTTCACCGAGGAGGGAACGGGCGCCGACAGTGTCCTGGTGCGAGACGACCTGGGGCACCACCTGCACCAGCTCCGTCCGCGCCGGGAGGGCATCACCGGTGGGGCCACCCCGCTGACGGTCGAGCCGGCAGCGCCCGCAGCGATGACCACCGAGGAAGCCGTCGCCCGCCTGAACGCGACCGGCGAACCTTTCGTCTTCTTCCGGGACGTCGAGTCCGAGCGGGGTTGCGTCCTCTACCACCGTTACGACGGCCACTACGGCCTCATCACCCCGGCGACGTGAGGATGGAACGGGTGACGACCACCACAGATCGACTCGACCGGTTCGAGCCCGCCCTCGACGGCCGATCCGGGCCGGGGATGAGCTTCGACGTCCGGCTGGAAGGCGGCGACTTCCTCACCGCGACCGTTCGCGGAACCGTCTGCAGGCAGAACATCCAGGAGTTCGGCAACCACCTCGGAAGGCTTCTCGCCACCGGCGCCGGCTGGGTCACCGTCGACCTGAGCGCCGCCGCACTGCCGGACCCCGCGGCAACGGCCGCGCTGGACCAGCTGCGAGCCACCGCCGCCCGCAACGCCGTCGAGCTCAAGGTAGTGGGTCGCGACGCGCCGGCCGGCTGAGCCGGTCGTGACCCGGATCCGGCCGCGGTGGTGGCGCGAGCTGCTACTCATCGGCGGGACGTACGGGCTCTACACCCTGACCCGCAACACGCTGCCCGCCGGGTGGCGGGAGGCCAGGGCCAACGCGCTCGACCTCTACCGCGTCGAACGGTGGCTGCACCTCGACGTGGAGCACGCGATGAACGCCTTCGTCGCCGGTCGGCACGTCATTGCCGTCGCTGCCGACTACACCTACTCGGCGGCGCACCTCCCGGTGACTCTCGTAGTGCTCGGCTGGGTCTATGCCGTGCACCCGGCGGCGTACCGGCGGGCGCGAACCGTCCTCCTCGTGACGACGGTGGTCGCGCTCGTGGGCTTCTGGTTGTTCCCCCTCGCTCCACCCCGGCTCCTGCCGCACCTCGGGTTCGTCGACACGGTGGTCCGGGACGGCACCTGGGGGTCATGGGGTTCCGGTCCCGTCACCGCAGTGTCCAACCAGTACGCGGCCATGCCGTCCATCCACGTCGCGTGGAGCCTGTGGTCGGCCGGGGCGGTGGCCTTGCTGAGCCGACACCGGTGGGCCCGTGCCGCCGCGATGGGCTATCCCGTGGTCGTCCTCCTCGCCGTCCTCGGCACCGCGAACCACTGGCTCCTCGACGTCGCCGGCGGGCTCGCGGCGCTGGGCGTGGGGGTGTGCGTGTCGGCCGTGGCCCGCTGGGCTGCTCGGCGCGCAAGGCGCGCGAAGGGCCGCGACAACCATCTACCGGCCCGGCACCGGCCCGGCCGCCGGCGGCGTGCTGCTGCGCGCTGCGTCCCGCGCAGGTGCCACGCGGTTCCTCTCGGCCGCCGAACGCCGCGCGACCGCGATCGTGGCGATCCTCCTGTGCGGTCACCACTATCGGCGGCACCAGGTCGGGATCGCCGCCACGGGCGGCGCCGTCTACGACGCCGGCGGGGAGCTCTTCGCCGCCCCGGTCGGGTAGGTCGGCCCGAAGCGTCAGGTGAGCGATAGCCGGTCGAACGCCGACCACTCCAGCCGGTCGACGGTCGGCTTGCCCAGAAGGTATCCCTGGGCGGCGTCGAAGCCCAGCGTGCAGACGGCGTCGTACTCCGACACGGTCTCCACGCCCTCGGCGACCACGGTCGCGTCGACCTCCAGGGCGAACATGACGAGCGACGCCGCCAGCGCTCTACGGGCCGCATCGTGGTCGATGTCACGAACGAGAGCCTGGTCGAGCTTGATGACCTCGGGGCGCAGCATCACGATGTGCCGGAACGACGCGTAGCCCGACCCCGCGTCGTCGACGGCGAGCCGGACCCCGAGCTTCCGGAGGTCGGTCAGTGGCCCGTCGAGCCGGTCGTACTCGGCGATGGAGTCGTGCTCGGTGACCTCGAGGACGAGCCGCTGTGGCGGAAACGCGGACGACCGGATGACGTCGACGAGGCGGCGGTCCGCGAGCAGGGCCGGCGAGGCGTTGACCGACAGGTAGCAGTGGTCGAGCACCGCGAGCGGAGCCACGGCGAGCGCGGTACGCACACACAACAGCTCGAGGTCGACGCCCAGCCCGACGGCGTGAGCCTCGGCGATCCACCGGTCGGGCGCCATCGCGGGCTCGCCGTGGAAACGCGTCAGCGCCTCCGCGCCGACGACGTCGCCGGTGGCGAGGTCGAAGATCGGCTGGAGCGCGATGTCGAGCTGCGGGTCGTCGAGCATGCGGCGGGTCCGGTGCCAGGACGCCTCCTGTCGCATCCGCGCCTCCTGGTCCGCGTGCACGCGCACGGAGACCCCCTCGAAGCCGACGACCTGCCCGGTCCGGTCGCGAACCGGCAGTCCGTGGGTGAGGAGCCAGCGGTCCTCGCCGGCACGGGTGAGGCAGTGCATCATCAGGTCCCGCCAACCGTCGGCGGCTGCCGGTTCGGCGGTCATCGCCGCCATGACGCGGTCGGCGTCATGGGGATGAAGCAGCATCGCGGCGGGCCGTCCGACGATCTCGTCCGCCCGGTACCCGAGCCATTCCAGACACTGCTCGGACGCCTCGACGAACCTGCCCCGGGCGTCGATCTGCCACATCCACGGCCCGGCCGCGCGAGACACGACGTCGACCCAGTGCTCGGCGGTGGCCGCCCGGCAGACCACGCTGCGGTGCCGTCGGACGAGCGCCCAGAGCAGGGCACCGAGCCCCAGCGCAGCCGGCGGCGCCAGCGCGGCGCTCAGCGCGGGTACGACGGCCACGCCGGGGGGCGGTCCCCCGGGGGCCCGCAGCCGGGAGACCGGAGCGTGACGCCTCATGTCGTTGCCGCCCTAGGGGCTCGCGGGTGAATCCGTGCCCGCGTTATTCCACCCCGACCTCCGGGCAAACCACTCACCGTGAGTAATCGCCTACGGTAAGTGGTCGAGCGGGCCCGAGCCACGCCCGGCGCCGGCGCATCGGCGCCGCGACATCGGTGCCGTCAGAGCTTGGCGAGGATGTTGTCGCAGCTGCTGAGGTCGACCCCGGGCTTGGGCTCGACCTCGAGCTCGGTGATGATGCCGTCGTCGATCACCGCGGCGAAGCGCCGGGACCGGAGCCCGAGCCCGATCGCGCTGCCGTCGAACTCCAGCCCGAGGGCGCGGGTGAACTCCCCGGCGCCGTCCCCGAGCATGAGGATGTCGTCGGCGCCCTGGTCGCGTCCCCAGGCGGCCATCACCCACGCGTCGTTCACGGCGACGCACGCGACGGTGTCGACGCCCTTGGCCCGTAGCTCGGCCGCCTTCTCGACGTATCCGGGCAGGTGGATCTTCGAGCAACCGGGCGTGAAGGCGCCGGGCACACCGATAAGGACGGTCTTCCCGTGCCCCAGCGCGTCCGCCGTCTGCACGGCGACGGGCCCCTGCTCGCCCATGGTGTGGACGGTGATGTCCGGAAGCTTGTCTCCCACGGTGACGGTCATCCGTCGCTCTCCCCTCGCTCTGCGATTCGTCCCATTAGACCAATTGGCCCTCAGCCGGGCCGCGCGGGCGCCCGCCGCCGGGGCTCGTCGGGAGCAGCAGCCGCATAGAGTCGGCGCATGCCGCTGCTGCGGGCGCGCACCCTCCCCCGCGACCGGGCCGGCCGGTTCGTCAACTGGGGCCGGAACGTGACGGCGCACCCCGCTCGCTGGCACCTCCCGACCAGCGAGGAGGAGGTCGCGGCGCTCGTCGAGCACGCCCGGAACGGCGGCCGGCGGCTGCGGGTGGTGGGCACCGGCCACTCCTTCTCCCGGATCGCGGCGCCGGACGACGAGGCCGTCTCGCTCGCTGCGCTCGACGCCGCACCGGACATCGATCGCGAGCGCGGGGTCGTCACGGTGTCCGGCGGCACCACGCTCGCGGCGCTGAGCCGCGCACTGCTCGACGCCGGCCTCGCGCTCCCGATCGTCGGGTCGATCCAGGCCCAGACGGTCGCCGGTGCGATCGCCACCGGGACCCACGGGTCGAGCCTCCGGCACGGAAACCTGCCCGGCCTGGTCACCGCACTGCGGCTCGTCACCGGCACCGGCGACGTGCTGTCCGTCGAGGGCGGGGACGATCTCCTCGACGCCACGCGGGTGCACCTCGGCGCGCTGGGGGTCGTCACGCGAGTGACGCTGCGCGTCCGGCCGGCCGGCCACCTCCACCAGGCGGTCGAGCAGGTCCCTGTCGAGTCGGTCCCCGACGCGTTGCCGGAGATCGCTGACAGCGCCGAGTACGTGAAGGTCTGGTGGCTCCCGCACGCACCGACGGCGCAGATCGTGCGCTACACCGCGACGACGTCGGCCACGACCCGGCGGCCGTCTCCCCGCACGCAGCGATGGATCGACGAACGCGTCATGCACCGGTTCGTGTTCCCTGGCGTCGTGGCGCTGCAGCGTCGCCGCCCGGGCATCACGGCGCCGCTGAACGCGCGACTGTCGAGGGTGTACCTCGGTGCCGCGTCACAGGTGGGCCCGGCCGGACTGATGCTCAACACCCCGATGCCTATGCGGCACCACGAGACGGAGGCGGCGCTGCCGCTGTCCCGCGCCGGTGCGGCACTGCGGCAGGTCCTCGACCTGTTCCACCACGGCCGCCCGGCGGTCACGTTTCCCCTGGAGATCCGGTTCGTCCGCGGCGACGACATCTGGATGAGCCCGGCCCACGGCGCCGACACCTGCCAGGTCGGGGCGTACACGACGGAGGGCCCCGACCGCGCGGCGTACTTCGAGGGCTTCTGGCGGGTCATGCGCTCGTTCGGCGCGCGGCCCCACTGGGGCAAGGAGATGGACCACGACGCGGCCGAGCTCCGCCCCCTCTACCCGGCCTTCGACCGCTTCCTGGCGGTGCGGGACGACCTCGACCCGCAGCGGGTCTTCGGGGGCGCCTTCCACGACCGGGTTCTCGGCCGCTGACGACGCTCCGGGTGCCGAGGGACCTACGACCCTGGCGGCCGCGGTCCGGGCGGCGCCAGCCTGAAGCGGCGCACGGGAGGTGCCGCATGGACCGACTGAGCCCGCTCGATGCCGCTTTCCTGGAGGCGGAGGACGCCGACCGCCACACCTCCATGGCCATCGCGTCGATCGCGGTGTTCGAGGGCCCGGCGCCGTCGTACGAGGAGTTCGCCGCCGGCATCGCGGGCCGGCTCGCGCTCGTCCCCCGCTACCGGCAGAAGGTCCGTCGGGTGCCGTTGGACCTCGGTGCGCCGCGCTGGGTCGACGACCCCGCGTTCGACCTGTCCTGGCACCTGCGGCAGACCGCGCTGCCACCCCCGGGCGACGAGGCGGCGCTGCGGCGGCTGATGGGCCGGGTGATGGCACAGCGGCTCGACCGGGACCGCCCGCTGTGGGAGTACTGGCTCGTCGACGGGCTCACCGACGACCGGTGGGCGCTGATCTCGAAGGTGCATCACTGCATGGTCGACGGCGTCTCCGGCACCGACCTCTACCGCGTGCTGCTCGACCTGACACCGGAGCCGGGCCCGGCGGTGCCGGACGTCTGGTCGCCTGCGCCCGAGCCGTCGACGTTGTCCCTGACCGCCACCTCGCTCGCCGAGATCGCGGCCAACCCGGTCGTGCAGCTGCGGGCCGCCGCCCGGGGTCTGCGGCATCCGGCGGAGACCGGCCGCCGGCTGGTCGGGACCGGCCGCGGGTTGCTGCGCCTCGCGGCGGCCGCCCGCCCGGCCGGCGCGACCTCGCTGCTGGGTACGACGGGGGCCCAGCGCCGCTTCGCCTGGGCGCGCGGCTCGCTCGACGACGTCCGCACCATCCGCCGGGCACTGGGCGGGACCGTCAACGACGTCGTGCTGACCGCCATCAGTGGCGGGTTCCGCGCCCTGCTGCTCGCGCGGGACGAGCAGCCGCAGCCGCACTCGATCCGCTCGCTCGTGCCGGTGTCGGTGCGGGCACCGGGCGAGGAGAGCATCCGGGACAACCGGGTGTCCGCCATGCTCGCGTTCCTGCCCGTCCACGTCGCCGACCCGGTGGAACGCCTGGAGGCGGTCCGCAACGAGCTGCAAGCGCTGAAGGACAGCCATGAGGCCGAAGCGGGCGTCGCCGTCACGTCGGTGGCGGGCTACGAGCCCTTCCCTCTGTTCGCCCTGCCGCTGCGGGCGGCGTTCCGGCTGCCGCAACGGTCCGTCACGACCGTGACGACGAACGTGCCGGGCCCGCCGATGCCGCTCTACGCCCTCGGCCGACGGGTCGTCGAGATCGTTCCCTACGTGCCGATCGCGGACGGCCTGCGGATCGGAGTGTCGATCTTCAGCTACTGCGGCCGGCTCACCTTCGGCGTCACCGGTGACTACGACGCCGCCGGCGACGTGGAGGTGCTGGCGCACGCCATCGAACGCTCCCTCGACGAGCTGACGAAGGCGGCGAAGGCGACGACGACCGGGTGAGCCGCTACTGCGCCGGGCCGCTGCCGAGCCGGACCGTCGCGGTCCCGTCCGCGCCGCTGCGGTCGCGGTAGCGGACCTCCACGTCGGCACCCGGTTGCTCGGCGAGCATCAGGTCGGTGAGGGAGCGTGCATCGTCGACGGCGTGCCCGTCGAGCGCGGTGATGGTGTCACCCACCTCGAGCCCGGCGGCCTCGGCCGGCCCGCCCGGGACCACACGGGCGACGAACGCGCCTCCCGCCGATGAGCGCAGACCGACGCCGAGGAAGGCGGTGGGTCCGATGTGCACGTCGGCCGTCGGCGTACCCGACTCGATCTGGTGGACGATCCGCATCGCGTCGTTGATCGGCACCGCGTAGGCCGGCCCGCCCGGGACGCGGCTGCGGAGGCCCGCCGAGGCGGCCGAGTCGATGCCGATCACCGCGCCGTCGGTGTCGACGAGCGGACCGCCGGAGTCGCCGGCCACGATCGCCGCGTCGGTCTCGATGAGTCCGTCCAGCTCCTCGCCGGCCCCGGTCGCGGGATCGGAGGCGGTGATCGACCGGTCGAGCGCGGTCACGGTGCCGCCGGCGAAGCTCGGGGTCCCGCCCCGACCGCCGGCGTTGCCGACGCCCACCACGCTCTGCCCGACGCGCACCGCGGAGGAGTCGCCCAGCGTGACGGTCGCGAGCCCGGAGGCGTCCGTGAGCTGCAGGACGGCGACGTCGTGACTGCGGTCGTAGCCCACCACCGTCGCGTCGTAGGTGCGGCCGTTGCCGACGTCGGTGACGCTGATCGTCGTGGCACCGGCGATGACGTGGTTGTTGGTGAGCACCTCGCCGTCGGACGTCAGCACCATCCCGGTGCCGGCCGCCTCCGACCGGTCGTAGCTGGACGAGGTGGTGATGTCGACGATGCCGTCGTTCACGGTGGCCGCGATCGCCGCCGCATCGGCCGGGCCGGTCGCGCCGGCGTTCCCGCCGCCGGGGCTGGTTCCGGGGGCGGCGCCGGCACCGGCGGCCGCGGGCCCGGACGACGGCGACCAGAGCAGGCGGGTGGCAGCGGCGCCGCCGACCGCTCCGATAAGCACGAGCAGGGCCATGACCCCGGCGGTGAGGCGAGGCCAGGTCCGCGAACGCCGCGAGCTCACGACCGCGTTCCCCTCTCGTGTGGCCGGCAGGATCCCAGGACATCCTGCCCGCCGCACGTGAAGGTGGCCTGAACCTCGCCTGGGAGGAGCCGGCGCGCGGTCCGCAGGCCGCCCGGCCGCCGGCCGTAGGGTGCCGGGACATGACGCTGCGCATCTTCACCGAGCCCCAGCAGGGTGCCTCCTACGACCAGCTGCTGGCGGTGGCCCGGACCGCCGAGGAGTGCGGCTTCGACGCGTTCTTCCGCTCCGACCACTTCCTCAGGATGGGCTCGGCGAGTGGCCTGCCCGCCTACACCGACGCGTGGACGACGCTCGCCGGGCTGGCCCGCGACACCTCGACGATCAGGTTGGGCACGCTCGTCACGCCGATCACCTTCCGGGCGGTGGGGACGTTCCCGGTCGTCGCCACTCAGGTCGACCGGATGAGCGGCGGCCGGGTCGAGGTCGGGCTGGGAGCCGGCTGGTACGAGGCCGAGCACGACGCCTACGGCCTGCCCTTTCCACCGGCGGGCGACCGGTACGACCTGCTCGCCGACCAGCTCGCCATCCTGCACGGGGTCTGGACGGCCACCGGCGACACGTTCGAGCACCGCGGCCGCACCTGCTCGGTGCGGTTGCAGCCGGACTCGCTGCGGCCGGCGCAGTCCCCGCATCCACCGATCGTCGTGGGCGGGCGGGGCGGGCCGCGCAACGCCGCACTCGCCGCGGAGTACGCCGACGAGTTCAACGTGGCGTTCGTGCCCGTCACCACGATGAAACGGGTCCACGACAGGGTGCGGGCGGCGTGCGAGGACCGCGGCCGCGACCCGGGCGAGCTGGTGTGGTCGGTCGCGCAGGTCCTCTGCTGCGGCGAGACCGAGGGCGACATCGCCCACCGCGCAGCCGCCATCGGGCGGGAGGTCGCGGAGCTGCGCGAGAACGGGCTGGCCGGGACACCGGCGGAGATCCTCGACAAGCTCGCCACGTTCGCCGCCGCCGGGGCGCAGCGGATCTACCTGCAGGTGCTCGACCTCTCCGACCTCGACCACCTGCGGCTGGTGGCCGATCAGGTGCTGCCCCACTCGCCCGTCGCCTAGCTGTCGGGACACCTAGCCCGGTGGTCACGGGGCGGTGGTCGGCACGGCGCCGGCGTCACCGTCACGGGAGATGACGAGCACCTCAGCCGAGTCCCCGAGCGCCGCGTTGATCCGGGCGACCGTGCCCGGGTCCCTGGGCTCGTTGATGACGACGAGGTCGACGTAGCCGCGGCGGGACTCGGCGACGACTGCCTCCTCCAGGGACGGGCTCTTGCGCACGACCGGGTTGACCGGGAGCCCGTGCTCGGCCGCCTCGTCGGCGAACATCGACAGCGCCGGCTGGTCACCGGCCCGGCCCTCCCATCGCCCCTCGGTGTCGACCGCCAGGGCCGTGATCGCGGTGCGACCGCTCACCGCCAGGGAGAACACCGCGTCGGCGAGGGCGTGGACATGGGCCTGGTCCGAGACACCCACGAGGACGTGCCGGACCGGCGCCGGCTCGGGGGCGGGCTCCTCCGCCAGCTCCTCCTCCGCGCCGGCCTCGTTGACCCCCACGAGGATGCGATCGAGCAGCTGCGGGGTGACGATCTCGAACACGAACACCGCGCCCAGGACGATCGCGGCGACGCTGTCGCCGACGTCCGGGATCCCGGACTCGCTCGCCTTCTCGACCGTGAACGACGCGAGACCGACCGCCATGCCGGCGTACGGGAGCTGGGCCGTGCCGGTGCGCCAGCGCCAGTCGAGACGACGCCCGGAGCGGGTCAGCGCCATGCCGAGCCACGCGCCGCCGATGCGCCCGACCGAACGGGCGGCGATGTAGGCGGCGCCGATGCCACCGAGGGCCAGGAACCGGTTGATGTGGACGTTGGCGCCGGTGACCACGAAGAAGACGAGGAAGATCGGTGCTTCCAGCACGGTCACCTGGTCGAAGAGCCGGTCGGTGTTGCGGCTGGTGTTGGCCACCGTCGCGCCGGTGAGCAGGGTGGTGACCACCACCGACGTTCCGGTGGTGCGGACCGCGCCCACGATGATGACCAGAGCGACCCAGACGAGAAGGAACCGCTGCCCCTGGGTCGTGGTCCAGCGGCTGACGAACCTGATCGCCAGTCCGCCGCCGATGCCGATGCCGATCGCCGCCCCGATGATCTGCAGCACCGACCCGACGGCCGAGCCGAAGCCCCCGGTGCCGAGGGTCGCGAACACGAACGGCGCGCTGAAGCCGAACAGCAGCGCCGACACCAGGTTGTTCACCGCGGTGGCGGCCAGCAGGTGCTCGGTGAACGGCCCGGCCGCGGCCTTCTCCGACACCAGCGCCCGCACCGTGATCGGCGCGGTGGACGGCGCCATCGCTGCCAGCAGCAGCGCGACGGCGGGCTCCAGCGGGGTGAGGCTCAACACGAGGAAGGTGACACCGAAGGTGGCCAGGTTGCCGGCGACCGCCATCGGCAGCAACGTGGCGCGGATCGGGCGCAGGGTGCGAAGCTGCAACCGGTGGCCGACGAGGAACACCATCGCCCCGAGGGCGACGGCGGTGACCGGCTCCGCGGCATGCACGGTCTCGGCGCTGATGACCCCAGCGGCCGACGGCCCCAGCGCCAGGCCGATCGCCATGAACGCGACGACCTCGGACACCGGCAGCCAGCGCCGGGTGGCGAGGCTGACGAGCAGGGCCACGGCGCCGAGCATCCCGACGAGCAGCAGGTTCCAGCCCGGGCCGCTGGGTTCGCCGACGTCCACCAGGACACCCGCAACGCGCGGGATCAGGTCGGCCGCAGCCGGGGCGGTCGGCATCCGTCGACGCTACCCGGGAGGGGGCGGAGGATGCGGCGGCGGGGCCGCCTACGACGCCCCGACCCCGTCCCGGTGTCCGCGCCCTGCCCTCCCTGCTGGCCCTCCCCGGCCCCTCCCCTGCTGGGCCCTTCTCTGCTGGGCGCGGGCCTCCCGGTTGACCTCCGGGTTGTAGCAGACGCCGCGCATCCCGAGCATCTGCGCCGGCACGCACCGGTTGGAGTTGCGGCACAGCCGCCCCCCGGGGTCACCGCCGAGGATGCGGGCGGCGAGATCGGGCTCGGCGTAGAACGGGCGGCCGATGCCGACCATGTCCGCCTCGCCGGCGTCGAGGATCGAGCGCACCTCGCCGGCGGTGCGGATGCCGCCGACCGCGAACACGGGGATCGAGACCCGCCGGGACGCCGCAGCGAACAGCGACCGGTTCCAGACCGGGGCGAACGGCGCGCGCCGACCGCCCCACCACAGCCCGGCCCTCAGCGCCGCCCGCCGCATCCGGCCGGGTGCCGCCGGCGCAGCCGCGTGGCCATCGCCGTGTTGGTGCGGAAGCTGTCGGGGATGTCCCCGCGGGACAGCGTCGTGTCCGGGAAGACCGACACGGTCACGGGCGTGACCGCGTCGAAGCCCCACTCCTCGACCAGCCGGCAGAGCTCGAGCGCCTCGCCCTCGGTCGCCCGCGGCAGGCCGAACGGCGCCACCTCGGCCGGCACCTTCACCGTGCACGGGTAGTCCGTCGCCCGCGCGGTCTGCGACGGCCTGCCGGATCAGCCGCAGGACGCTCGCCCGCCGTTCGAGCGATCCGCCGAACTCGTCGGTACGGCGGTTGTAGAACGGCGACAGGAACTGGTCGAGCAGCTTCGCGTTGGCCGAGCCGAGCTGGACGCCGTCGTACCCGGCCTCGCGCGCCCAGGCGGCCACCTCGCCGTACCGGTCCGCCATGCCCTGACCTCGTCGGTCGTCATGACGTGCACCGGGACGCCGCGGAACGTCGGGCGGAGAAACCACGGCAGCGGCGACGCCGCCAGCAGCGGTCCGCGCCGGGCGCCCGCGAACGGCTCGTGCCAGGCCTCCATGGCGTAGATCCCGCCGTGGCCGAGCTGGAGGAAGACGCGCGCTCCCGGCCGCGTGGACCGCGTCGACCATCGGAGCGAAGCGGAGCATCTTGGCGCGGGTGTCGACGCAGGTCATGCCGGGCGAGGTCCGGCCCTCGGGCCAGATGCACGACGACCCCTGGATGATCAGCCCCACGCCGTGCCGCGCATTGACCGTGAACTGCCGCGTGTAGGCCTCCGCCGCGTCGTCGCCGTCACCGGCGCCCTCGAGGACGGGCGCCCGGTAGAGGCGGTTGCGGATGGTGGCCGCGCCGAGGGCGAGCGGTTCGTGGAGAAGGTCCGCCATGTGCCCATCATCGCGCGGCCGTGAGAGGTTCGACCCCCCCGCACCCGCCGGGTCCTCGGGAGGCGAGCAGACGATGTGGTGGCACGTCCTGGTCACGGTGGCCGCCGGGCTCGCCCTCTGCTGGCTCGGGCTGCTGCTCGCGCTGGCGGTGGCCCGGCCGCGCGGCCGGCCGCTGCGCGAGCTGCTCCGGCTGCTGCCCGACGTGCTGCGGCTCGCGTCGCGGTTGGCTCGTGACCGCTCGCTGCCGCGAGGGACTCGGCTTCGGCTGGTGCTGCTGGCGGCCTACCTCGCATCTCCGATCGACCTCGTGCCGGACTTCATCCCGGTGCTCGGTTACGCCGACGACGCGATCGTCGTCGCGCTCGTGCTGCGCGGCGTGATCCGCCGCGCGGGCGCGGAGGCGGTCGACCGGCACTGGCCGGGGACACCGGCCGGGCTCGCAGCCCTGCACCGGCTGCTGCGGTGACCCCGGCCGCGCCGGTGAGTCAGGACAGCGCGCTCGAAGACCGCGGCGATGCCCTGGCCGCCGCCGATGCACATCGTCTCCAGCCCGTAGCGCGCCTCGCGCCGCTGCATCTCGTGCAGCATCGTGGCGAGGATGCGGCTGCCCGTCGCGCCGACAGGGTGACCCAGCGAGATGCCCGAACCGTTGACGTTGAGCCGGTCGAGGTCCCCGGTGCCGAGACCCCACTCGCGGGTGCAGGCGAGCACCTGCGCGGCGAACGCCTCGTTGAGCTCGATGAGGTCGATCTCGTCGAGCTTCAGCCCGGCCCGGTCGAGTGCGGCAGCGGTCGCCGGCACCGGACCGAGACCCATCCGTGCCGGGTGGCACGCCGGCGACCGCCCAGGAGACGAGCCGGGCGAGCGGTCGCAGCCCCAACCGCTCGGCATGGTCGCGAGACGTCACGACACAGGCGGCCGCGCCGTCGTTCTGACCGCTGGAGTTGCCGGCGGTGACGGTGGCCTCGGCATCCAGCTTCAGCCGGACCGGCCGCAGTGCCGCCAGTGAGTCGAGGCGTGGTGTCGGCGCGCGGGTGCTCGTCCGTGTCGACGACGACGTCGCCCTTGCGGCCGGACACGGTCACCGGCACGATCTCAGCGGCGAAAGCGCCCCGTCCGCTGCGCGTCGACGGCCCGCTGGTGCGAACGCAGCGCGAACGCGTCCTGCTCGGCTCGGGGGATGGCGTAGTCGCGGCGCAGGTTCTCGGCCGTCTCGAGCATGCCGCCCTCGACCGGGTAGTGCCTGCCGCCCGGTGTCGTCCGCCCGCGTGACAGCGGGTCGTGCAGCGTGACGCTCCCCTGCCGGGCACCCCACCGCATCTCGTTCGTGTAGAACGGCACCGTGCTCATGCTCTCCGCGCCGCCGGCGATCACGACCCGGCTCGCGCCGGTCGCCACCTGCATGACGGCGTTGACGACCGACTGCAGCCCGGAACCGCAACGACGGTCGATCTGCATGCCGCCGACCTCGATCGGCAGGCCCGCGTCGAGGGCGATGACCCGGCCGATGGCGGGCGCCTCGCTCGTGGGATAGCAGTGACCGAAGATCACGTCGTCGACCTCGTCGCCCGGCAGGCCGGTCCGGTCGAGCAGCGCGCGGACGACCGTCGTACCCAGGTCTGCCGCGGGCACCTCACGGAGCATCCCGCCGAACCGACCGACCGGCGTTCGCACCGGCTCGCAGATCACCGCATCCATCACCGCGCTCCCCTCGTCTCCGCCCAACTATCCCACCGGCGCGAACGCCGAACCGACGCGTGCGGACAGCACCAGGAGGCGGTCAGCCGCGCAGCGGACGGATGACATCCTCGCCGTAGGAGGCGAGGAGGTCGAGGCAGCGCGACACGTCGTCGACGGGAGGGTTGAGCGCCAGCCAGGTGACGCCCGCGCCGGCGAGCTCGTCGATCCGCTCCAGGGCGGCGGCCGGATCACCGTCGATGGTGCTGGCCGGCCGCCACTGCACCTGCACGTCGATGCCGGAAGGGTCGCGCCCGGCGTCCGCCACCAGGCCGCGCAGGTCGGCGACGGCGTCCCGCAGCGCGCCGACCGAGCCGAGCGGCGCCGTCCGCGTCGAGGCGGACATGGCCTCGTCGAGGAGCATCGGCGCCCAACCCTGGCCGTACGCCGCCACGCGCCGCCTGGCCCGGCGGCTGTCGCCGCCGATCCAGATCGGCGGGTGCGGCTGCTGCGTCGGAGCGGGGCGGCTGACCTGCCCCGGCGCCACGAAGTGGCGCCCCTCGAACGCGAACTCCGCGCCGGACCACAGCGTGGTCAGCACCTCGAGGGCCTCGTCGAGGAGGTGGTTGCGCTCCTCGAAGTCGACGCCAAGGGCGGCGAACTCCGACCGGAGGTAGCCCGCCCCGACGGTGATCACGGTGCGCCCGCCGGAAAGGACATCGGCCGTGGCGATCTGTTTCGCGGCCAGCAGCGGGGTGCGGTAGGGCAGCACGAGCAGGTAGGTCATCAGGCGCAGCCGGGACGTCGACGCGGCACAGAACGCGAGCGCGGTCAGCGGGTCGAAGCTCTCGTGCCCACCGCTGTCGAGCCACTTCTTGGACGGCGCCGGGTGCTCGGTGAAGGCAATCGCGTCGAAACCTGCCGCCTCGACCGCCCGCGCGAACCGGGTGACGGTGTCCGGTTCGCAGAACGCCGGCGCGAAGCCGGCCGAGCCGATCGGGTAGTCGACGGTGAAGCGCATGTCGCCGCTCAGCGCAGCCGCCACTGCGGTTTCTCGAACGTGGACCGGTCGACCTCGGCCTGACCGACCGGGTTGCCCAGCTGGGCGTAGGTGATGCCCACGTCGAGGGCGCCGCTGCGGGTCATGTCGAGCGACTGCCACACCGCCTTGACGGTGCCCTGGACGGCCGCGGGCGGTTTCTGCGCGACGACCCGGCCGATCTCGGCGACCCGCGCGCGAAGCTCCTCCCGGCCGACCACCTCGGAGACGAGCCCGATCTCGCGCGCCCGCGCCGCCGACATCCGCTCGTCCAGGCCCAGGAGCGCGATCCGGAGCGCCTCGCCCAGCGGGATCCGCCGGGCGAGACCGATGGGCTCGAGCGCCGCGGTCATCCCGTAGCTGACATGAGGATCGAAGAACATGGCGTCGTCGGAGCAGATGACGATGTCGGCCTCGTTGACCCAGTAGAAGGCGCCGCCGGCGACCATGCCGTGCAGCGCGACGACGAGTGGCTTCCACACCTGGTTCTGCTTGGGCCCCAGCTGCGCCCCCGGATCGCGCTGGCCCCAGATGTTGTCCGACGTCGTGACGCCCTCCTGGACGTCGACACCGGTGCAGAACGCGCGGTCACCCGCGGCCTGCAGCACCACCACCCGGACGTCGTCGTCGGCCTGCACCCACGCCCACAGATGCTCGAACTCGTCGCACATCGTCTGGTTGAAGGCGTTGAGCCGGTCCGGCCGGTTGAGCGTGACCGTGGCCACGTGGTCGGACAGCTCGTAGGTGATGGTCGTGTAGTCGCCGGGCGCGGACGGCCCCTCAGTCATACGCCGGGATGCTACTCATGCCGGCGTACCGGGCCGACGTTGACGGTGAACCGGACTGCAGGCCCGCGCACCGCCCGGTCAGCGGTAGAGTGAAGGCGTTCTGAGGCATCCGCCATCAGTTGTGCGCCGCGCATCGCGATCCCCGGTAGGACCGCAACCGCTCACCGGTTCTGATTCCGCCCCGGCATCGGCGTTGGACACGAGATGGCCGGGTGCCCCCGTGAGCCCCCGCCGGGGAAGCGCGGGAGCGACGCGTCAGGGGCGGCGACGCGGTGCGGCAGGACAGGCAAGAGTCCGGCTGCGCCGAGTCGTCGGGCCGGTGCTTCGAGGGGAGCGACGTGGTCACACGAGGCCGACAGCCTTCCGGTGGCGGCCGCCGCGCGCCCCAGCGGCAGCGCAGCAACCGCCAGGACGACGGCCCGATCCCGGCACTCGCGAAGGCCGTGCGCGGCGTCGAGCTGGCGGTGCAGCGAGGGCGGGTGAGCCCGACGACGCGTGCCACCTTCCAGGCGGCCGCCCTTCTCGTCCGCGAGCTGCGCGACCAGGTGAAGAACGCCGAGGTGGGCGAGGCGCAGCGCAACGCGCAGCTGAAGCGGATCGAGGGCGTCGCGACCGCCTTGGCGAGGACGGCCGCCGGCCACGCCTCCCTGCTGACGTTGCTCACCGAGGACGCCCCCGTCCTCGACGGGACGCGTCCGGCGCTGCGCGAGCTGCGAGCCGCTGCGGGCATGGAGGCTCCCCCGGAGCCGGCGGCGACCGAACCGCAGCCGGCCTCGCCGGCGGAGGAACGCCGCGTCGTCCCGCAGTCCGTCATCTCGCGGCAGCTGGCCAACCCCTTCCTCGCACCGGACTACTCCGCCCCGCCGCCACCACGGACCAGGCCACGCCTCCTGGCCGGCTGGGAGCTGCTGGGCCCGCTGCTGCGGTCGTTCGAGCAGGCAAGTGGCGGCGCACCGTCGTGCATGAACCTGCCCGAGCCGTCCAGGCTGCAGGGACGGTCGGGCCCGGCGCTCATGCCGCACCAGGCACAGGTCGTGGCGGCGGCCGCAGCCGGCCACCGGTCGTTCCTGCTGGCCGACGAGCCGGGCCTGGGCAAGACGGCCGAGGCCCTGCTCGCCGCCGAGGCGGCCAACGCCTACCCGCTGCTCGCCGTCGTACCGAACGTCGTCAAGACCAGCTGGGCACGTGAGGCGGGCATCTGGACGCCGAACCATCCCGTCACGGTCATCCACAGCGACGGAGAGACGGTCGACGCCTTCTGCGACATCGTCGTCGTCAACTACGACGTGCTCGACCGCCATGTCGGCTGGCTGGGCAACCACGGGTTCCGCGGCATGGTCGTCGACGAGGCGCACTTCATCAAGAACAAGACCTCGCTGCGCTCGCGCAACGTGCTCGAGCTGTCCCGGAAGATCCGGATGCGAACGGTGCGCCCGCTGCTGATGGCCCTCACCGGCACGCCGCTCATCAACGACATCGAGGACTTCCTGGCCATCTGGCAGTTCCTGGGCTGGATCGGGGAGTCCGAACCCGGTCCCGAGCTCACGGAGGCACTCGAGCAGCACGGCACGACGCCGGCCGACCCCGCCTTCTACCCGACCGCCCGGTCGGCGGTCATCGACCTCGGCATCGTCCGCCGCCGCAAGGTCGACGTCGCCGCGGACATCCCGGCCCGGCGCATCGCCGACATGCCCGTCGAGCTCGACGACGCGATGGGGCAGTCGATCCGCGACGCCGAGCGCGCGCTGGCCCGTCGCCTCGTCAAGCGCTACGACAGCGCCCTCGCCGCCCGGAACGACGGCGTCATCCCATCCGGCATCGACCACGCGCTGGTCCGGCAGGTCGCCACCCGCGAGCGTCAGGACGCGAAGGAGGCGAGCGGCGAGGACAACGTCTTCAAGCTGATGCGGCGCATCGGGCAGGCGAAGGCCCTCCTCGCCGCGGACTACGCGGCCCAGCTGTCGCACAACGTCGGCAAGGTCGTCTTCTTCGCCAAGCACGTCGACGTGATGGACGCGGCGGAGCAGACCTTCGCGCGTCGTGGCATCGGCTACTCGTCGATCCGTGGCGACCAGACCGCCAAGGTGCGGCAGACCAACGTCGATGCCTTCGTGAACGACGACGACGTGGCGGTCGCGGTCTGCTCGCTCATGGCCGCAGGCGTCGGGATCAACCTGCAGGTCGCCTCCAACGTCGTTCTCGCCGAGCTCTCCTGGACCGCGGCCGAGCAGACGCAGGCGATCGACCGGGTGCACCGGATCGGTCAGGACCAGCCGGTCACCGCCTGGCGCATCATCGCGGCCCAGACCATCGACGCCCGGGTCGCCGAGCTGATCGACAGCAAGGCCGGGCTCGCGGCGCGGGCGCTGGACGGGTCCGACGAGGAGCTGCCCGTGTCGGTCGACGTCCAGCTCGAGGCCCTCGTCACGTTGCTCACCGAGGAGCTCACCCGGCGCGGCTGACGCGGGCCGCGAAGAGACTGCGGGTTATCGCGCGTGCTGTGCGGTGAAGCGCCGCAGCCGCAGGCTGTTGGTGACGACGAACACCGAGCTGAACGCCATCGCCGCCCCCGCGATGAGCGGGTTGAGCAGCCCGGCCGCGGCGAGCGGCAACGCGGCCACGTTGTAGGCGAACGCCCAGAACAGGTTGCCCTTGATGGTCGCCAGCGTGCGCCGGGACAGCCGGATCGCGTCGGCGGCCGCGCGCAGATCGCCCGTGACGAGCGTCAGGTCGCTCGCCTCGATCGCGACGTCGGTGCCGGTGCCGATCGCCAGACCCAGGTCGGCCTGGGCGAGAGCGGCGGCGTCGTTCACCCCGTCACCGACCATCGCCACGACGCGACCGGCGTCCTGCAACTGCTTGACGACGTCGACCTTGTCGGCGGGAAGCACCTCGGCGCGAACGTCGTCGATGCCGACGGCGGCGGCGACCGCCTGCGCCGTCCGGGCGTTGTCCCCGGTGAGC
The DNA here is from genome assembly GCA_963835405.1 of uncultured Actinomycetota bacterium. Taxonomy (GTDB): domain Bacteria; phylum Actinomycetota; class Actinomycetes; order JAFAQI01; family JAFAQI01; genus CAWIFV01. The sequence goes on along the minus strand of CAWIFV010000010.1, from coordinate 73,138 downwards.
AGGAGCGGCGCGAGTCCGAGGTCACGCAGCGCGGCGATGGCCGCGACGCTCGTCTCCTTGGGTGTGTCGGCGACGACGAGGACGCCGCGGGCCGCGCCGTCCCAGGCGAGGAGCACGGGGGTGCGGCCGTCGGCCTCGGCCGCGGCGCAGGCGCTCTCGAGCTCGGCCGGCACGTCGATGGACCAGTCGGCGAGCAGCCGCGCCCGGCCGGCGACGGCGGCCCGGCCCTCGATCACACCGGTCACGCCCAGGCCGGCGGTGCCGGCGAACGACTCGACCGGCGGGAGCGCGCCGAACCGTGCCGCCGCCGCGGCGGCGACCGCCCGGCCGATCGGGTGCTCGGAGGCGTCCTCGAGGGCACCGGCCACCCGGAGCACCTCGGCCTCGTCCTCGCCGGCTGCGGGTACGACGTCGACGAGGGCCATGCGGCCGGTCGTGACGGTGCCGGTCTTGTCGAGCACGATCGTGTCGACCCGACGCGTGGACTCGAGGATCTCCGGGCCCTTGATGAGGATGCCGAGCTGGGCGCCGCGACCGGTGCCGACGAGAAGGGCGGTCGGCGTGGCCAGCCCGAGCGCGCACGGGCAGGCGATGATCAGCACGGCGACGGCGGCGGTGAACGCCTTGGTGGCGCCCGCCCCGTCGAGGAGCCAGAACGCCAACGTCGCCATCGACAGCGCGATCACGACCGGCACGAACACGGCGGACACGCGGTCGGCCAGCCGCTGGACCTGCGCCTTGCCGGACTGCGCCGCGGTGACGAGCCGGGCGATCTGCGCGAGGGCGGTGTCCGCCCCGACCTTCGTGGCGCGAACGACGAGACGGCCGCCGGCGTTGACCGTCGCCCCCGCGACGGCGTCGCCCGGGCCGACCTCGACCGGGACCGACTCGCCGGTCAGCATGCTGGCGTCGACCGCCGAACTGCCGTCCTCGACGACACCATCGGTGGCGATCTTCTCGCCGGGCCGGACCACGAACCGGTCACCCACCGCGAGCTGCTCCACCGCGACCCGGACCTCGGCGCCGTCCCGCAGGACCGCGACGTCCTTGGCGCCGAGGGCGAGCAGCGCGCGCAGCGCCGCGCCCGAGCGCCGCTTCGCCCGGGCCTCGAAGAAGCGCCCGAGCAGGATCAGCGTGGTCACCCCCGAGGCGACCTCGAGGTAGATGTCGGGCGAGCCGTCGTCGCCGGACGGGACGAGATCGAAGCCCATCGTCATCCCGGGCTCACCCGCGCCGCCCCAGAACAGCGCCCACACCGACCAGCCGAGCGCCGCGAGGACTCCGACCGAGATCAGTGTGTCCATTGTCGCCGCGCGGTGCCGCAGGTTGACCGCGGCAGCGCGGTGGAACGGCCAGGCCCCCCACACGACGACAGGAGTGGCGAGCGTCAGGGACAGCCACTGCCAGAAGCGGAACTGCAGGCCGGGCACCATCGACATCGCGGCGACGGGAAGAGTGAGCGCGGCCGAGACCAGGAGGCGCTGTCGGAGCGAGGCGGCCTCACCGCCGCTGTCGTCGGCCTCCTCCGGCGGGGCACCGTTCGCGTCCGGGGTGGCCGCCGGTTCGGGCAGCCGCGCCGTGTAGCCGGTCGCCTCGACGGTGGACACCAGGTCGTCGGCCGTGACGGCAGCGGGGTCGTAGTCGACGGTGGCCGTCTCGGTGGCGAAGTTGACCGTGGCGGTGACGCCGGCGAGGCGGTTGAGCTTCTTCTCGATCCTGGCGGCGCACGAGGCGCAGGTCATGCCGCCCACCGCGAGCTCGACGTGCTCCGGCGCGGTGGTGCCCGCGGTGCCGATGTCGGTGCTCATGGCCGGTCCCTTCACGTCAGTGGACGACTGTGTAGCCCGCCTCGTCGATGGCGGCCGCGACGGCGTCGTCGTCCAGCGGGTCGCCGGAGACGGCGACGGTCTTGGCGTCGAGATCGACGTCGACCGCCGAGACGCCGTCGAGCTTGGTGACCTCACCGGTGATCGCGTCCACACAGTGCTGGCAGCTCATACCCTCGACGGTGTAGGTGTGCGTGGTCACGGCGTCTCCTTCCGTCATGAGCGGACGAGGCGGCGAACCGCCTCCGTCGCCTCGTTGATCTTCGCGTCGGCCTCCGGGCCGCCTGCTAGCGAGCGCCTCCTGCACGCAGTGGCGCATGTGCTCCTCGAGCAGGTGGAGCGCGACGGCCTCCAACGCCCTCGTCGCGGCGGAGATCTGGGTCAGGACGTCGATGCAGTAGGTGTCCTCGTCGACCATCCGCTGCAGGCCGCGGACCTGGCCCTCGATGCGGCGCAGGCGCTTCTGCAGCGACTCCTTGTCCGCGGCGTATCCGGGCATCGGGCCCTCCCGTCGGTTGCCGCCTACCATACCCCCCTACTGTATATACCGGAAGGGACTTTGGTCCCGGGCGAACCGGTCGGGCCCGCGCCGCGTCGTACCTTGCGGAGGTTGCCCGATGAGACGACTCGTCCTCGCTGTGGCCGGGTGCGGCCTGGTGACCGCCTGCACCGCCGGCTCGACACCTGTCGCGGAGCCGCCGGGGACCACACCACCGGCGCAGCGGACGTCGGAACCGGCCGCCGGGTGCCCCGAGGCGAAGGGGTCGGGGTCGGGGATGGCGATGATCGACTACGTCGACTTCGTCCAGGCGTTCGGGCGGCAGTACGTCGCCGGCCTGGTCCGGCACCCGCCGCCGATCAGCCGGTCCGACCTCGGCGAGGTCGTCCTGCACTCACGTTGCTCGTTCTCCGCGTTCAACGACCGGACCCACCGCTCTCCCGGCGAGCCCAGGGACGGCGACACGGCCTTCCTTCCTGCCGGCACGCCGATCTACGCGGTTCACGGATGGTCGACCGACTGCCGGCTGGCCGCCGAGTCCGACGGACGGCTCCGCGTCTACCTCGCCTATCGCGAGGGCGGCCGCGTCGCCCGGCCCGCGCCCTGCGCGACACACAGATCTTCGCCGTCGTGACCACTTGAACGGCGTGTCGCGCCGAAAACTGGTCACAGCGGCGAAGATCACGCGGTGAGTGGAGGTGCCGGGAATCGAACCCGGGTCCTTCGGCGGCTCGTCAAGGCTTCTCCGGGTGCAGCCTGCTGCAGTTTTCTCAGCCCCAGCGATCTCGCAGGCAAGTCGCTGCGGGCTCAGTCACTGTTTGATTTCCCGACCGGCCCCGTGACCGGGCCGATCGGTGGAGCCCTCTATCGATGCCAGGTCCCAGAGCGAGGGCATCCCTGGGCTGACAGCCAGCTACTTAATCAAGCAGCTTTGGCGAGTGCGCTGTTATCGGCACTTATTGAAGTTGCCGCGATGGATTTACGAGATCACGCGACATCCTCGACCCGCTTCCCTTGAGTCGACGTCCGAAGTCGAAACCGTTCACCCCCTGGAAAGGGTGGACCACTGTTCAGTTGTGAGTTGTCATCGTACGCCGTTGGCAACGCCTTGCGCCGCCGAGAAATTTCGCCCGACAAGCCGGCGGCCGTTGTGCCAGCAGACGGCGCGCAGCCAGTCGTCGCCCAGGTCGAGGCGGGCCAGCACCTCCAGTTGGTGGGCGTAGTCGTGCGGGATGTTCGGGAAGTCGGTGCCGAGCACGATGCGGTCCTGCAGCGCCGCGAGCCGGGGCGCGAGCTCGCGCCCCAGCGCCGACCCGTCGCCGAAGGAGTCGGTGAAGCACATCGTCGTGTCGAGGTGCACGTTGGCGAAGGAGTCGGCGAAGCCGAGGAACTCGTCGTACTCCGGCATCCCGAGGTGCGCGACGACCGCGGCGAGCGCCGGGTGCCGCCGCAGCACCTCGCCGAACGGGCCCGGGCCGGTGAACGGCCCCGGCGCCGGGCCGCTCCCCGCGTGCACGACCACGGGCACCGCCGCCTCGGCGAGCAGCCCCCACACCCCGTCCAGCAGCGGGTCCCGCGGGTCGTAACCGCCGACCTGCACGTGGGCCTTGAAGATCCGCGCGCCACCGTCGAGGGCGCGGGAGACGTACGCCGGCGCCTCGGGCTCGGGGAAGAAGGTGGCGGTCGGCACCACGTCGCCATGGGCAGCCGCGAACGACGCCGCCCAGCCGTTCAGCCACTCCGCCATCCCCGGCTTGTGCGGGTAGAGCAGGGACGGGAACGCCCGCACCCCCAGCGTCCGCAGATGGTCCAGCCGCTGCTGCTCGGGCCACCGGTAGCGGATCGGCCACGCCCGGCCGGTGAGCGGCCCGACCGCGTCGAAGTAGGCCCACACCTTCGCCTGCACGCGCTCGGGCATGAAGTGCACGTGCAGGTCGAGCAGACCCGGCAGCCCCAGCCCGCGCCAGAAGGCGGGCACGTCCGCGTCGTTCACGACCGGTGCCGCACCCTCGTCACACGTGGCCCTTCGCGCGCCGCCCCACCGCGCGGTCGATCTCCCGCGCCGCGTCCCGCGCCGCCAGTGCCTGCCGCTTGTCGTAGGACTTCTTGCCGCGCGCCAGCGCGATCTCGACCTTCGCCTTGCCGTCCTTGAAGTACAGCGACAGCGGCACCAGCGTGATGCCGCTCTCCTTGGTCTTGCCGATCAGGCGGCCGATCTCCTCGCGGTGCAGCAGCAGCTTGCGCGACCGCCGCGGCTCGTGGTTGGTCCACGACCCCTGGTCGTACTCCGGGATGTGCGCGTTCTCCAGCCACACCTCGCCGTCCTTGATGTGGGCGTAGGCGTCGACGAGCGAGGCCCGGCCGGCCCGCAGCGACTTCACCTCGGTGCCGGTGAGCACGAGCCCGGCCTCGTAGAAGTCGTCGAGGTGGTAGTCGTGCCGCGCCTTCTTGTTCTGCGCGACGAGCTTGCGCCCGCGCTCCTTGGCCATGAGAGCCGTCCCGGTCAGCCGCGGCCGCTGCTGCCGGCGTCAGCCGTCAGCCCGGAGAGCACCTCGACGGCACGCTGATCGAAGACGGCGTCGTTGCTGCCCGCCGGTACGACGACGTCGGGCTCCACGCCCACCCCGTCGAGTGATGCGGCCGGACGGCGTCAGGTAGTGCCCCACCGTCAGCTCGAGCGCCGAGCCGTCGGACAGCCGGCTCGGGGCCTGCACGCTGCCCTTGCCGAAGGTGCGTGACCCGAGCAGGACCGCCCGCCCGCGCTCCTGCAGCGCCGCCGCGACGATCTCGGCCGCGCTGGCGGTGCCGCCGTCGACGAGCACGACCAGCGGCACCCCGGTGTCGCCGTGGCCGAGCGCCTCGAGGACGCGTGGCTCGGTGCCCCGCTGCTCGTAGGAGACGACGGGACCGCCGGCCAGGAACGCGGAGGCCGTCTCCACCGCCTCGTCGAGCAGCCCGCCGGGGTCGTCGCGCAGGTCGAGCACCAGCCCGTTGAGCCGCCGCTCGCGCGCGAGCGCCACCTGGTTGCGCACCCAGCGTCCGACGCCGCGCGTGAACGCCGCGATCCGCAGCCGCTCCACGCCGCGCCCGATCATCGTCGCGCTGACGTCGTCGTCGCTGACAGACGCCCGGCGCAGCCGCACGGTCAGGACGCTCGCGTCGCGGCGGACCTGCACCGTCACGCTGCTGCCGACGTCGCCACGCAGCCCGGCCACGACGTCGGCCACCGAGCGGCTGACCGACCGGTACGCCGGAGACGCTCACCAGCACGTCGCCGGTCCGCAGGCCGGCCCGGTCGGCGGGCGACCCCGGCTGCACCGACATCACCTGCAACGCGCCTTGCCGGCCGCGCCGCACCCAGACGCCGACCCCCGTGTAGCGGCCGGCCAGCACCTGCTCGAACCGTTCGAAGTCGCCGGGGCCGTAGTACGCCGACCAGCGGTCGTCCAGGGCCCGGAGCATCCCCTCGACCGCGGCGCGTTGCAGCTGCGCCGAGGAGACCGGCTTCGCCGCCTGGCTCGCGATCCGCCGCTCAGCCTGGTCGAGGATGCTCGGCCGGGCCGACTGCCGGGGCCCCGAGGAGGTCACCAGCACGGTCACCGCCCCCGCGCCGTACGCCGTGAGCACGGCGGTCACCGCGGCAGCGATCTTGAGCGGGCGGCGGGGGAGCACGTGCTCAGGATAGGTGGAGCGGCGGCGGGGCGCCGAGGGCCTCAGCACGCGGTCATCGAGACCGTGTTCGCCGACCTGATCGACGGGCCACTCGCGCACCAGCCGTCCGGGGCGTTCGCCGCCAACGCCGCCTGGGCCGTCTGCGCCGCGATCACCCACAACCTGCTGCGTGCCGCCGGCACCCTCGCCGACGCCACGCATGCGGTCGCCCGCGGCGCCACCGTGCGCCGGCAGATCGTCAACCTGCCCGGCCGGCTGGCCCGCCCACAACGCAAACCATGGCTGCACCTGCCCGAGCACTGGCCATGGGCGAACGCCTGGACTGCACTGTGGAACCACGTCATGCCCGTGCCGGTCGTCGCTCCCGGCTAACACCAACCCACCGTCCACCGGCCACAACGGCCACGACCGAAACACCACGTGGGAAAGCTGGGCAGACCAGCAGATCAACGCTGTCTCGACGCAACGCACCGACTCACATCACGCACAACCGCCTGCGCCGCCGTCGTTCCACGGATTCAGTTTAGACCCGAAGGTATCGCTGCAGGGTCGCGGCCGAGATGAACCCGGCGATGACGACACCGAGCAGGGTCAGCCAGGGATAGGTGAGGATGACCGTGTCCCAGCCGATGTAGCGGGTGATGTTGAGCCCGAAGGCGCTCTTGAGCCCGTGGTCGATGAGGACGATCTTGAACAGCGCCAGCAGCCCGAGCGCCAGCCCGGCGCCGACGAGGCCGGCGAGGGCGCCCTCGAGCACGAACGGCCCCTGGATGAACAGGTCCGACGCGCCGACCAGGCGCATGATGCCCGTCTCCCGCCGTCGGCTGAACGCGGCCAGCCGCACCGTGTTGAAGATCAGCAGGATCGCCACGATCAGCACGACCACCGCGACGACGAGTGCCGCCCGTTGGATGCCGTCGAAGAAGCGGAAGACCCGTTTCAGCGCGGCGTTGACGTCGGCCACTTGATCGACGCCGGGCATCTGCGCGACGGCGCTGGCGACGATGCCGTACTTCTTGGGGTCGTAGAGCTTCACCCGGTAGGACTCGGGCAGCGCGTCCCGGCTGGTGTTCTTGACGAGCTGCGGCTCGGAGGCGAACTGCCGCTTGAACCGCTCGAACGCCTGGTCCTTGGACTCGTAGTAGACGGTCTCGACCTGTGGCAGCTGCTTGAGCTCGGCATTGATGGCGTCGCGCTGCGGCTGCGTCACGTCGTTCGTGAGGAAGACCGACACCTCGATCTTGCCGTACCAGAAGTCCTTCATCGTGTTGACCTGCTCGCGCATCAGCCAGGCGACGCCGAGGCCGGCCAGCGAGATGGCGACGGTGAGGATGACCGCGATGGTCATGCTCAGGTTGCGGCGCAGGCCGATGCCCATCTCGGACAGCAGGAAGCGAAGGCGCACGATCGTCCTCTCAGCGGGCGTAGCCGTAGACGCCGCGGGACTGGTCCCGGGTGACGTGACCCTGGTCGAGCTCGATCACCCGGCGGCGCATCGAGTCGACGATGTGCGAGTCGTGGGTGGCCATGACCACCGTGGTCCCGGTGCGGTTGATCCGGTCGAGCAGCCGCATGATCCCGACGCTGGTCGTCGGGTCGAGGTTCCCGGTCGGCTCGTCGGCGAGCAGGACCATCGGCCGGTTCACGAACGCGCGCGCGATCGCCACCCGCTGCTGCTCGCCACCGCTGAGCTCGTCGGGCATGCGGTTCTCCTTGCCGGACAGGCCGACCAGGTCGAGGACCTCCGGGACGATCTTGGCGACCGTGTGCCGCGGCTTGCCGATGACCTCCAGCGCGAACGCGACGTTCTCACGCACGGTCTTGTTGGGCAGCAGGCGGAAGTCCTGGAAGACGGTGCCGATCTGGCGGCGCAGCGCCGGCACCTTCCAGTGGGACAACCGGGACAGCTCCTTCCCGGCCACCCAGATCTGCCCGCTCGTCGGCTTCTCCTCCTTGAGGACCAGCCGCAGGAAGGTCGACTTCCCCGAGCCGGACTGGCCCACGAGAAAGACGAACTCGCCCTTGCCGATGTCGACCGAGGCGTTGTCGAGGGCGGGCCGGGTGCTCGTCGGGTAGAGCTTCGTCACGCCCTGGAAGCGGATCACGAACGGCGAGTGTAGGCCGATTCGGTGCCGATCAGGGGGTCAGCGCGCAGGCGGCTGCCGACCGGACCGGCCTCAACCCCCCGCCCGGATCAGCCGACCTTGGTTGCGAACCAGGATTCCTCGGGCATCCTGGAGGCAAGCCGCGTCGGAAGGGGCCGCCCATGTGCTGCGAGCACCTCGTCTGCGCGCGCTGCGCCAACCCGGTGGCGGACGCCCGCTGCCCGAGCTGCCGGGCGACCCGCGACCGGATGCACCCACGGCAGGCCGTGCTGTCCGGGCCCACCCTCGTCTGGCTGGTGGCCCTGCTCGCGCTCGCCACCCTGCTGAGCGCGCACCTCACCCGCTGAGCGGTACGCCGATCCAGCGGCTCCCCGTTCGCGGCGCGCCGGCCCGGTGTCCTCGGCTCAGGCGCGGCGCCGGCCGGTTGCCGGCCGGCGGCTCACCAGCACGAGCCCGGACCCGAACGCGAGCAGCGCCAGCGCGAAGCTCAGGAGCCGCGCGCTCGCGGCGCCCGTGAACGGCAGCGCCGCCACCTCGCCCCCCGCTACCTCGGCCCCCGTCGCACTCACCGAGGGTGTCTGCACCGTCCGCCCGCCGCCGGTCTGCTGGGAGCGGTGCGGGTGCCGGGTGATCTTGGTGCCGAGCACCTGGGTGCCGTCATCGCTCGAGGCCTTGTCCGCCCCGTTGCCGGCCACCTCACCGCCGGCCGTGTCGCCGCCGCCACCGCCCGGCTGATCCCCGTCGGTGTTGTTCCCGGCGCCCTGGTCCCCGCCGGTGTCCTGGTCGCCGCCGCCGGCACCCTGGTCGCCGCCGCCCGCGCCCTGGTCCCCACCGGTGTCCTGGTCCCCACCGGTGTCCTGGTCGCCGCCGCCGGCACCTTGGTCGCCGCCGCCGGCACCTTGGTCGCCGCCGCCGGCACCTTGGTCGCCGCCGCCCGCGCCCCCGCCGCCGGTGTCCTCGTCGGCCGGGGGGTAGCAGAGGAACCAGTGGCTGATGGTGGGGACGTTGCCGTTCTTGCCGACGCCGGGGCCCCGCATGTCGTCGATCGCCGACGCGTAGACGTTGTAGGCGTCGCCGGCCTTGACCACGACGGCGTCGATATCGGTGCCGTCCGGCGTGTCGGTGACGTTGAGGTACTGGCCGTCGCTGGTGACGGTGAAGCCGTCCTGGTCGAGGCCGCCGGAGCCTCCGACGCCGACCTGGCTGTCGCCGGCAAGGTCGACGTCGGCGCAGCTGGTCGCGTTGCCGTCGTACGTCGTCGGGTTGACCTCACCGACGGCGACCGCCGCGCCGATCCAGGGCGCGATCGCCACCGCGGCGATGCATCCGGCGGCGACTCGTGACGTGCGGCCCATGGCGACCCTCCCGTGCTGCGCGACGGGTCGGTCTCACCACTGGCTCCCCGCGGCCGTCTCCTCGCGGAACGGTGACCGGCGTACCGGCCGCGGATCCATGCCCCCCACGCCCGGGCAGGGCGCGCTCACACGGTTGCCGGTCGGTAACCGTACGTCAAGGGAGGTAGCCGGATATGTCCGTATTCGGACCGGCGGCCGCAGACCCCTGCCTGGCTACCCGCCCGGACACAGCGAAGAGGACGGCCCCGATGTCTCGGGACCGCCCGCTGCGTCGCCTGTCGGTCAGCCCTCGCGCCAGGCACCGGCTCGCGCCGGTCGGCGCCGACGGCTGCCGACCCAGCAGAGGACCGAGCCGAGGAAGAGCAGTGCGGCCGCGACCATCCCCTCGCTCTTGGTCGAGTCACCGGTGAACGGCAGCTGGGTCACCTTCTCGCCCTGCACGACCGGCTTCACCGTCGGTGTCTTCGTCGTCTTCGGTGTCTTCGTCTGTCTTCTCGGCGAGGACGGTGGCGCAGTCCTTGGCGTAGGTGATGGTCCTCGTCGCCAGGCCCGGGGCGGACACGGTGACCTCACCGGTGCTGTCCTCCGTCACGAAGTAGCTCTTCCGCACGATCTGCCCGGCGCGGACCGCGACGTCGTGGCTCTTGCCGTTGACGCCCGTGACCGTGAACACCACGTCGGCGGTGCCGGCCATGTTGCTCAGCACGACGGTGATCCCGGTCTTGCAGGCCTTGCTGGACGAGACCTTCGGGTCCGCGACGCCCGGGTTGCCGTTGCCGCAGCCGGCCGGCGCCGTCCACGTGTGGTTGGCGCTCTGGCCGTCGTACTTCACCTGAATGTGCTTGTCCGTGGCGTCGGCCGGGTAGTCGGCGGTGCCGCTGCCGACGACGGTGTCGGTGCTGCCGTCCGGCTCGGTGACGTCGAACCGGGTCGTGTGCTGGTCCGGCGCTGGTGAACACCACGTGGACGACCGTGCAGGTGTCACTGAAGGTCACCGTCGCGGGAGTCTCGGCCGAGCCCGTGGTGCAGGTGCCGGCGAAGCCGAGCGTGTTGGACGTGAGGGTGACCCCGCCCGGGTTGGTCGTCCCGCTCGCGGTCAGGTTGCCGGTCGACAGCGGAGCATCGGTGGTGAACGTGGCCGATGCGCCGGCGGCGAGCGTGGTGGGCGCGACGGAGGTGGTGACCGCGCCGGTCGGGCTCACGCCAACGACGTCGACGGTCGGGTTGCCGGCCGGGTTGGTGATGGTCCAGTCCACCTGGCCGGCCGTCGTCGGCGAGCACGCCGCCGACAGGCTCAGATCGGAAGGGGTGTTGCCGCTTGCGCACGCCACCGCCGTGGCGGTCGGTGTGCCGGACGGGGAGACCGTCCAGCCCGCCTCGTTGACGGTGAGCGTCACCGTGTTCTCGCCCACACCGGTGGTGGAGAACGTCCCGTCGCCGGCGGCGTCGGTGGCGTAGGTCCCGTTGGTCGTGGTGCTCGTCCAGCTGCCGGTGACCGGCGGCGAACCGACGGCGGGGGTGGCGGTGACGGTCCAGTCGTAGCCGTCCTTGTTGGTGTTGCAGGCGCCGGCGACGCTGACCGTGCCGCTGCCCACGCAGTTCTTCAACCACACGGTCTTGGACTTGGTGTCCGTGTTGGCGGCAAGCTGCGTCGTGACGGTGATGTTGACGTGGTACTCGCCGTTCTTCTTCGGCGTGCCGCCCGTGATCTGCAGCCAGTAGTTGAGCGTCTGGGCCGTGGTCGTGAAGGAACCGCTGGTCGGGTCCGACGGGGCGACCGCGGCCGGGCTTCCGCCAGTGGGGCTGATGCCGCCGAAGGCGACGTCGTAGTCCTTGGTCACGCCGGCGTCGAAGCCGGACCATTTGATGGCGATGGGGCAGGTCAGGTGCGGGTCGTTGCCGTTACCCGTCCCGATCTGGACCGTGCCGTTGTTGCCGTTGGCCGGGGGGGCGGCGCTCGCCATGGTGGCGGCACCGAGAGTCACCGACGCGATGAGCAGCCCCGCCGCACCGATGCGTGCGGTCTGCCGCGAGAAGAACCAGCGGCGACACCGGGAGATGCCTGCCATGACCGACCAACCCCTCTTACCGTCTATGGGTCGGTCTCACCACTGGCTCCCCGCGACCGTTCCCCTGGGATCGGGGAAGGGTGACCGTGTCCCGGTCGCGGTTCGTAGCCCCCCGGTCACGCCAGCGTGGGTTCGCGATCAACACCGGTCAAGCCGAACGTCGCGAATGACCTTATTGTCCCTAGCGAAATCACCCGTTTGGACGATCCAGTCGTCGAACGGCTGAGGCGCCGCTGCTAGTCCTCCGCCTGGTGGCGGCGCCACCGGATCTCGGCCTCGATGAAGGCGTCGATGTCGCCGTCGAGAACGGCGCCGGTGTTGCCCACCTCGACCTCGGTGCGCGCGTCCTTGACCATCTGGTAGGGGTGCAGCACGTAGTGGCGGATGATGTCGTCGCTGCCGAACCCGACGGTGTTGCGGGAGCCCTTGAGCCTGCCCATCTCGTCGGCCTCCTCCTGCCGGCGTACGTCGAGCAGCTTGGCCTGCAGCACCTCCATGGCGCGGGCGCGGTTCTGGATCTGGCTCCGCTCGTTCTGGCAGGTGACGACGATGCCGGTCGGGAGGTGGGTGATGCGCACCGCCGAGTCGGTCGTGTTGACGCCCTGCCCGCCGGGGCCGCTGGAGCGGTAGACGTCGACCCGGATGTCCTCGTCGGGGATCTCCACGTGGTCGGTGGCCTCGACGACGGGGGTGATGTCGACGCCGGCGAAGGAGGTCTGCCGGCGGGCCTGGTTGTCGAACGGCGAGATGCGCACGAGCCGGTGCACCCCGTGCTCGCCGGCGAGCGTCCCGTAGGCGAACGGCGTGTGGACGACGAAGGTGGCCGACTTGATGCCCGCCTCCTCGGCGTACGACGTGTCGAACACCTCGGTCGCGTAGCCGTGCCGCTCGGCCCAGCGCAGGTACATCCGCAGCAGCATCTCGGCCCAGTCGGCGGCGTCGGTGCCGCCGGTGCCGGCGTTGATGGTGACCAGGGCCTCGCGCTGGTCGTACTCGCCGGACAGCAGGGTGCGGACCTCCAGCGCCTCGACCTCGGCGGTGAGGGCCGGCAGGGCGGCGGCCGCCTCCTCGATGAGGTCGGCATCGTCGAGGTCGAGGGCGGCGGCGACGTCGTCGATCCGCGCCCGCAGCTCCTCGACCCGGGTGATGTCGCCGCGGAGGTAGGACATGGTGCTGGTGACCTTCTGCGCCCGCTCCTGGTCGTTCCACAGGTCGGGGTCGGTCGCGTCGCGCTCGAGCTCCTCGAGCTCCTTGCGCATCTTGGGCAGGTCGAGCACCGCCTCGATCGACCCGAGGGTCGCGGACAGCGCGGCGAGCTGCTCGCGGACGTCGGTGGCCATGACGCCATGGTAGGCGGGCGGGCCGGGCCATCCGGGATGCTGGCGGGGACCGACCACCGAGGCTGGAGTTGCCATGAACACCTCCGACCACGCCCGCGTCCCCGTGCCGGCGTACGTCACGATCAGCAGCAACCGCCCGGAGCGCCTGGTCGAGTTCTGGACCGCGCTGCTCGCCCTCGACGTCGTCTTCCACGAGGACGCCTACACGGTCATCGGCGGGCAGGCGACACCCCCGCCGGTGCGGCTGGCGTTCCAGCGGGTGTCGGGTGATCCGGCGCCCGCCGTGCACCTCGACCTGCACGTCGCCGACATCGATGCGGCCGGCGCGGAGGTGGAGCGGCTCGGTGGCCGGCTCGGCGACCGGCACGAGGAGGTCGGGTCGGTGTGGCGGCAGGCGTTCGACCCGGACGGCAATGTCTTCTGCCTGCTCCTGCACCAGCCGCAACATCAGTGAGCGCCTGCCCGCTTGACGTCGCTCAGCAGCCGCCCGGGGTCGTCAGGGGTGACTGCGCCGACGCCGTGACCCCGACGGCCACCCGGCCGTCCGGGTGCCCGGGCAGCAGGAGCGCGAGGACGCGGCCGAACGGCACAGCCACCTGCCCGGTCAGCCGCACGGTCACGGTGCCGGCGGCCACGTCCACCGCCGGGGGCTCGACGGCGGCGAACGTCTGCCGGAGGTCGGCGAGGTCGTCGTCGACGGCCGACCAGACGGACTGCCGGACCGCCGCCGGGTCCAACGGCAGCAGCGAGCCGCAGCCCCCGGCCCGGCCCGCGTAGATCGCCTCGCGGTCGAGTGCCTGCGCGGCCTGCAGTGCCGCCGAGTCCGCGACCGACGACAGCGCGCGCCGGGCGAGAAACACCTTCGAGACGTCGACCGCGACGACGACGAGCGTCGCCGCGACCAGGCAGAAACCGATGACGAGCAGCGTGAGCTGCCCGTCGTCCCGGCCCGGCTTCAGCACGAGGTGCCCGCTATGCCGGTGCCGGCGTAGCAGTCGAGCCGCTCCCGGTGGTGCGCGCTCACCGGGATGCCCGCGGCGCAGCGATCCCCGCACATCCAGCGGGGCACGAACGGCAGCGCCACGACCGTGCGCAGGTCGACCGTGAACGTCGACCCCGGCTCATAGCCGCAGGCACCGCAGGCGACGACCCGCCCGGTCGGCTGCCAGTCGACGCCCTGGTCGTGCATGGCCAGCGCGACGGCCGCCTCGGCGCGCCGCTCCCCCTCGGCGTCCGACCCGGCCGTCGCGTAGGCCCGCGCCGCCTCCCTGGCCGCCGCCGACTCCGCGAACGCGGTCCGCTGCACCGACACCGCGGCGAGGACGACGTAGACGAGCGGGATCATCAACAGCACGGCGAGCCAGACGAACTCCACGATGGCGCTGCCCGCATCGCCCCGCCGGCGGGTCACGGCGTTCGCGACTCTCGCGACCGTCATGGCTCGACCAGCGCATGCCCGGTCGCGGTGACCGTCGGCCCGACCGGCAGGAACCACGCGAGCAACGGCAGCCGGGCCCGGACCGTGACGGTGACGACCGGTGCACCGGCGACCGTCTCGGCCGCGTCCGGCGCCTCGGCACGCGCGAACGACTCCCCCAGCGACGCGCGGATCAGCTCGTTGGCCTTGTCGGCCCCGGCCTGGGGGTCGGCCACGTCGGCGTTGGCGGCGTACCGCGCCCCCTCGGCCACGCACGCGGCCAGGACGTTGCGCACGTGGTAGTCGACACCGAGCTGGAGCACGGCGAGGAACATCAGCGTGACGAGCGACCCGACGAGGACGAAGTCGACGGCGGCCGAGCCCCGGTCGCCGGTCACGCCCCCGCCGCCGAGGTCCCCCGTCGGCCCGGGGCTCACTTGGCGTTCGGGTCACCGGAGATGCTGAGCGCGCCGTCCAGGATGCTGGCCATCTTGGGCTCGGCCACGATCCAGAGCGCCGTGACGATGCCGGCGGTCATGAGCGTGATGAGCACCCACCCCGGGACGTCACCTCGGTCCGAGCGAAGAACCGGCAGCCGCCGGCCCACGAAGTGCCACACCGCGACCAGGACGGAGGGGAGCATGCGGGTTCCTTTCCGGTACGTCGGGACGAGGGGACGTTCAGGGAACGGAGAGCGAGAGGCTGTAGAAGCCCGGGAACAGGGCGAAGACGACGGTGACCGGCAGCACGAGGAAGACGACCGGGACGAGCATCGCGATCTCCTTGCGTCCACCGACCTCGAGCAACGCCCGGCGCTGCTCCTCGCTCGCGTCGACGGCCTGTGCGCGCAGCACCTCGGCCAACGGCGTGCCGCGCTCGATGGCGATCGCGAGCCCGTCGACGAACCGGGCCAGAGCCGGTAGCGAGGTCCGCGCGGCCATCCCCTCCAGGGCGGCGACGAGGGAGGCGCCGGCGCGGGCGTCGGCCAGCGCCCGGCCGAGCTCGCCGCGCCAGCTCGCCGGTCGAGAGCCGGGCGACCCGCTCCAGCGCACCGACCGCGCCCTCGCCGGCGGCGACGGCCAGCGCCAGCAGCTCGGCCACGGTCGGGAACTCGACCAGCATCCGCCGCTCGCGCCGGGCGACCTCGGCGGAGAGCAGCCGGTCGCGGCCGAGGACGCCGGCGGTGACGAGCCCGGCGCACAGGACGAGGAACAGGACCGGGCTCGCCGGCCCCCCGTGCACGGTCGCGGCGAGGGCACCGAGCAGCCCGACGAGCAGCCCGGCCGCGCCGCACAGAACCTGCTCGATCCGGAACTGCTCGACGGTCATGTTCCGGCCCGCCTGGTCCAGCCGTCGACGTACCGACGCGGTGCCTCCGACGGCGCGGTCGACGACGCGCGCGGCGTCGCGCAGCACCGGACCGAGCAGCCGCTCGACGGTCGGGAACGGGGTCGAGGCGTGCGCCCGGTCGAGCAGCCGGGACGGGCGAGGTGCGTCGCGGAGGTAGGGCGCGAGCCGGTCGGCCAGTCGCGGGCGGCGCAGCGGCGGGCTGGAGGCGACCGCCAGCACGACCCCGACCCGACGCGAGGAGGCCGAACAGCGCACCGGTGGCGACCGGGGTCATCGCAGCACCCGCTCCTGCTCGGGCAACCGGGCGATGCGCATCATGAGCCGGTAGGCGACGACGCGACACGCCGCCGCCGACGAGCAGCACCAGCACGCCGGCCGCGGTGTCGTAGGCCGCGACGGTCTCGGGCCGCATCGCGAGCAGAGCCAGCACCGCCCAGGGAGCCGTGAGCGCGAGCCGGGCCGCGTTCACCGTCCAGCCCTGCCGGGTCTCGAGCTCGGCACGGGTCCGGTCGTCCTCGCGCAGGAACTGGCGAGAGCGTGCGCAACAGCCGGCCGAGGTCACTGCCGCCGACGTCGCGCGCGACCCGCAGCGACTCGACGATCCGGTCGGCCACCGGGTCGGCGAGGCTCGTCTTCAACCGGTCCAGGCACGCGCCGAAACGGCCGGTGGCGCGGTAGTCCGCGCCGAAGCGTTGGAACGGCTCCCGCAGCGACTCCGGCCCGCGGACGCCGAGCTGCGCGACGGCCTCCGGCAGCGACAACCCGGCACGGACCGCGGACGCGAGGTTGTCGACGACCTCCGGCCACAGCTCCCGCAGCTCGACGGCGCGGCGCCGGCGCCGCGCCCTGACCAGGGCGACCGGCGCGTAGGCGGCGAACGTGCCGAACGCCACGGCGATGCTGGCGGACCGGGTGGCCACACCGACGACGGCCGCCGGCCGCCAGCGCGGTGCCGGCGCACACGCGCGTAGAGCTGCTCGGGCCGGATCGCGGCGTACCCGGCCTGGGCGAGAAGCTCGGCGGTGCGCTCGGTGCGCGAGCGGCGGATGTCCGGCGGGGCGGCGGCTTGCGCGGGCCGCTGCGCCAGATCAGCAGCAGCCCGACGCCGAAGACGCAGCCCGATGACCGAGCCCATCAGCCGGCCACCATCGACCCGCGAGCCGGTGTGCGCGAGGCGTCGTTCAGCAGGGCGGCCACGTCACAGCCGGCGCGCGCGAACCGGTCGAGGTGCGGCGGCCAGCCCTCTGCCCGGACCAGCCGGTCGTCTCGGGTCGTGAACATGTCGGCCGTCTCGATGACGTCGCCCTTCGACCCGGCCGGGCACCGCGACGATCTCGCGCACCCGGCGCTGCCCGGACGCATCGCGCACGCGATGTGAACGACGAGGTCGATGCTCGCGGCAACGGTCGGTACGACGAACGCGTGGCTGACGTTCTCGCCGGCGAGCAGCGGCAGCGTGCACAGCTTCGTCACGCCTCCCGAGCGGAGTTGGCGTGGATCGTGCCATGCCCGGGATCCCGGAGTTGAGGGCGATGAGCAGGTCGAGCGCCTCCTCCTGCCGGACCTCGCCGACGATGATCCGCTCGGGACGCATCCGCAGCGCCTCCTTGACCAGCCGGCGCAGCCGCATCTCGCCGGTGCCCTCCAGGCTCGGCTGCCGGGTCTGCATCGCGACCGACGTCCGGGCAGCGGCGATTCGAAGCTCGAAGACCTCCTCGCAGGTGATGACCCGCTCCCGCGGCGGGATCGCGTTGGCAAGGCAGTTGAGCATCGTCGTCTTGCCCGCCTGCGTGCCGCCGGCGACGACGATGTTGAGCCCGGCGGCGACGGCAGCCTCGAGGAACCGCGCCGCCTGCGCGGGTAGCGTGCCGAGGCTCGACGAGCTGGTCGAGGGCATGGGCCGGGACGACGAACTTCCGGATGTTCACGCCCAGTGCAGCCGGGTGATGTCGGGGATCACGACGTGCAGCCGGGACCCGTCCGGCGAGCATCGCGTCCACGAAGGGGCTCGACAGGTCGACCCGACGGCCGGAGGACTTCAGCATCCGCTCGACGAGGTCCCGGACCTCGCCCGCGGTGAGGATCGTCGTGGTCAGCTCGCTCCGGCCGCGACGGGCGACGAACACCCGGCCGGGCTCGTTCAGCCAGATCTCCTCGACCTCGGGATCGTCGAGGTAGGGCTGCAGCGGCCCGAACCCGGCGACCGCGTCGTAGACCTGCGCGGGCCGCCGGCGGCGGGTCGGCCAGCGGCGGCAGCGAGCTGGTCAGCGACCGCTCGTCGTAGTCGGCGATGACCTCCTCGACCAGCCGGCGGATCGCCGCGGCGTCGGCGGCCGGGTCGAGCCCGCGGCGGCGGACGAGCTCGCGGACCTCCTCCTCCACGACCGCTGTCGAGTCCATCGCCGGCTCCCCGAGTGCACGCAACCGGGGGCCCACGACCCTCCGGGTGGCGGCACACTAACCAGCCGAAGTCAGGGCATCAATGGAGGATCCGAACCCAACACCGCATCTGTGGACGACGATCCAGACACAGCTTGACAGCCGCATCAGCCGTCGCGCCGGTCGGCGGCGTCCGCTGCGCAGCGCCCGACTTCCGGTCGACCCGCGTTGGTGGCACCTCCCGGCGTACCTCCCTTGAGCCATCGCCGGTCCGGTGAGCAGACTGCAACTGCCCAACGTCTCCCCCGCGTCGAACACCTGGAGTTGCCGTGCGTCGCATGTTGATCGCAACCATCGCCGTCGGGATCGCCGTCGGTGCCGCCGTGCCGGCACTCGCCGGGGGGCTGGTCAAGGTCAGCGGCGAGGCCAACAACGGCATCTGCGTCACCGTGTCCGACCTGACGACTCAGTGCGTCGACCTCGGGCAGCCCGGCGCACCTGGCAAGTAGCGCCACCGGCACGGCGGCCGCGACGGGTCGCCGCCACCTGTCGTCCCGCCGCCCACGTCGCGGGCTACGCGGCGAACGCTCCAGACCGGCGGCGGCGAACGGATCCGGTCAGCAGCGCACCGGCCAGGATCATGAGCACCGCCAGCCCGGAGGCGAGTGGGATGGGCAGCGCGGAGCCGGTGAACGGCAGCTCCGGACGCTCCTCCTTGATGCCGAGGACGGCGACGACCGGCGTCTTCACGTGGTTCGACGGCGCCGGCTCGACGGAGTCCGCCTCGACGAGTGCGACGTTGTCGATCGTGCTGACCGGCAACCCCACCGTCGGGTCGAAGTCCGGCGTGTCGACCGTCACCGTGAACGTCAGCCCACGGACCGACTCGCCGACCGCGAGATCGCCGACCGTCCAGCTCACCGCGTCGGTGCCGGCGTCGTACGACGCGATCGCGGCCGGAGTCGCGGAGCCCTTCACGTAGGTCGTGCCGTCCGGGATCGCATCGCTGACCACGACACCGGTCAGGTCGATGTTGCCGGTGTTGGTCGCCGAGACCGTGTAGGTGAGCTCCTCACCGTAGGTGACCGAGTCCTTGTCCGCCGACTTCGACAGCGTCAGGAGCGGGTCCTGGATGGCGGGCACGGTGGCCTGGGCCTCGTTGGACCCGACGGCATTGCCGCCGAACGTCGCCGACGCCGTCGCGTGGTTGATGACACTGCCCGCGTTGACGTCGTCCTGCGTCACGTCGTAGGTCCCGGTGCATGCGACCGCTCCCCCGGCGCGAGGCTCGCGGGCGTGTCCGGGCAGGCGACGGTAGCGATCAGTCGTCGGCGACCGCGTACGGCGCGCTCAGCGACACGTTGCCGGAGTTGGTCAGCGTGTAGGTGTAGTGCAGCTGGTCCCCGGCGCCGCTGTACGACGCTTCGGCCGCGTTCTTGACCAGGCTCAGCGCCGGCCCCTGGACCGCCGGCACGGTGGCCTCGCCCGGGTTGGACGTGACGACCCCGCCACGCTGGTGGGCCGTCGCGGTCGCGTGGTTCACGACCGCGCCCGCGTCCAGGTCTGCCTGCGTCACGGCGTAGCTGCCGGTGCAGTCGAAGCTCGCGCCCGGCGGCAGCGACGCCGGCCCGGACGAGCAGTCGACCGAGGCGATCAGATCGTCGCCCACGGCGTACGGCGCGCTCAGCGACACGTTGCCGGTGTTGGTCAGCGTGTAGGTGTAGTCGAGGACGTCGCCCACCGCCGCGTAGTCCGCGGTGAGCGCGGTCTTCACGAGCGTCAGGGCGGGGGCCCGCACTGCCGGGACCGTGGCCTGGGCTGGTTGCGACGTGATCGTGGTGACCCCGAAGACCGCCGATCCCGTGGCGTGGTTCGTCACGGACCCCGCATCGATGTCCGACTGCGTGACCGAGTATGCCCCGGTGCAGGTGACATGGTCACTCGGGGCGAGACTCGCTGGAAGCTGGCCGCAGGTGACGGTCGCGATGTGGTCATCCGTCACGGCAAACGGAGCCGACAAGGTGACATTTCCAGTGTTGGTCAGAATGTATGTGTAGTGCAGCACCGTACCGGGGGTGCTATAGCTGGGCTCGGCCGCCGACTTCGCCAACGAGACGGCAGGCATCAGGATTGCCGTGATCGTCTTCTGGGCGGGGTTGGAGTCGACGGTCTTGCCGCCGAACGTGGCGTGGCCGAGAGCATTGTTGGTCAGCGAGCCGGCGTCGAGGTCGGCCTGCGTGATCTTGTATGTGGCCGAGCAGTCGAAGTGCCCCCCAGGAGCGAGGTCGGTCGGGCCGTTCGAGCAATCGACCGACCCGAGGACGTCTACCTTGTCGTCGTCCACGCTGTATGGCGAATGCAGGGTGACGTTCCCGGTGTTGGTCAGCGTGTAGGTGTATTGGATGACCTCACCCAGGTGATCGTAGGTCGGCTCCGTGACCTTCTTCTCCAGCATGACCGACTTGCTCTGGCTGGCGTCGATCGTGACCGAGTCGGTCGCCGACGCCACGTCTTTCCCCAGGAACTTGGCGTGGCCCTTCGCAACATTGGTCACCGAGCCGCGGTCGAGGTCGTCCTGAGTGACCACATAGGTCGCAGTGCACTGGACGGCGGGGTCACCTGGCGCCAGGTGCAGTGGCACCACCGGGCAAGTGACCGTCAGCGGGGTCGTGTTCTCGACCTTGTCCTCGACCGAGTCGGCGCGTCGAGGGTGACGTTGCCGATGTTCGTGAGGTCGTAGGTGTAGTTCAGAACGTCGCCGACGCTGGAGTAGCCGTTCGCCTTGTCGGTGCTGTCCTTGTCGAGACCGAGAGCAGGGCTCCGCATTGCGTTGACGGTCAGCTTGGCCTGGTTGGACGGCACGTCGTTGCCGTTGTACTTCGCCTTCGCCGTGGCCTCGTTCGTCACCGAACCGGCGTCGAGATCGGCCTGATCGACCGTGTAACTGGCCGTGCACTTGACTTCGGTGACCCCGCCAGCGGGCAGAGGGTCGGGTGTCTGGTCACACGAGACCGTCGTCTTGTCGTCACTGACCGAGTAGGGCGGTGTCAGCGGCACATTGCCGGTGTTGGTCAGCGTGTAGGTGTAGTCGATGGTGTCGCCGACGGCGCTGAAGTTGGCCGTGGTCGTCGACTTCACGAGATGGAGCTTCGGGTCGGCCTTGACGTCGGCGAAGGTGCACGTGGTGAGCCGCCCGACTTCGACCGTGATGCCGTCGACCTTGTCCGTCGCGGAGTGGAACGTCCCGGTCGAGGTGGTGCCGTCCTGCAACAGGCACGACGCCGAGTCCAGGTCCCAGTTGCTGGGCACGGACTCCGTGACCTCGAAGCCCGTCCCGGCCGCGGCGGTGTACGGCGCGCTCGTGCCGGTGCCCCCGGACGTCGTCACCGACCGGGCCACGGCGAGCGGGTTGATCGTGAAGTCGAACGTGCGGTCGCCGCCGGTCGCGTTCTTGACGATCTGCAGGAAGCCACCACCGGGGGTGACGATGCAGTCCGACGGGTCGTTGTTGGCGCCGTTGGCGATCGACGGGTAGGAGCAGACGTTCACCAGGTTGACCCCGGACGGAAGAGCGCTGCGCTGGATGTCGAGAGCGAGCGTGGTGTTGGTCCCCGACGGCTTGTTGAAGGGGTCGGTCTGGGTCACGAGGTCGGTGCCGCCGCCGCTGATGGGCCCCGCCGTCGTCGTACCGATGGACGCCGCCAACCCCGAGTCGCAGCGGTCCAGCGGGTGCACCGTGGGGGTGCAGGTGTAGCCGGTCGGGAACCCGGCGTTCAGCACGACCGTGCCGGGCGTGGCGCCGTTGACGACCTCGCCGCAGATGGCGAAGGTCACATGTCCGTCGGACGTGGCGCTGAACAGCGCGCAGGCATCGCCGGCCTGGCCCGAGAAGTCGGTGTCGTCCCAGCTCCAGAAGACCAGCAGCCGGGAGGCGCTGGTGTCGTCCCGGCCCATCTGGGTGAGGTCCTTCTGCCCGGGCTCGTCGTTCGCCGTCCCGTCCTGCACCGTGAAGTAGTTGGATGGGATCACCGTGATGGCGGCGCCGGCCGAACTGCCGAACGGGCTGAAAGCGACCGCGGTGCTGGCGAGCACGGCGAGGCTCACGGCCCCGGCGAACAGCCTCCGGAGCCGATGTGAGTTTGCGATCATCCCGGGCACCCCTGTCGTCCGACGCGGTGCCGGGGCCGGTCCCACCAGTGGCTCGCCGCGACCGCGGCTCCCCCGAGCCAAGGTGACCGACTGCTCGGTCGCGGTGTCGACGCCTCCCCGGGTGCGCACTCCGCCAGCCGACGGCCGACGGTGACTGCACCGTCACGCGATATCTCCGGCGAGTCAAAGCATCCCGTGTCGATATGACGCAGATACACCCGAATGCACGGAAGAATTAGCCGAACGGATGATGAGGCTGACGACAACGGGTCAGGACACCCGCACCGACCCGACTAGTCCTCGTGTTGAGGCGCCTCAACGCCTACGACGAGAGCGCCGTGACCGCTCGCGCCTGCCCCGCTCTGCGAGAGATGAGAGCCGCTGGCAGGAGTCGGGTCGTCGCGCGCGAATTGGAGATGCCGTGCAGACAGGGGTGGCTCGGCGTCGAGGGCCAGTGTGCGCCCTCTCGCTGTTCGGCGCGCTCGTTCTCGCGGCGCCGACGTTCGCGACCCCGCCATCAGCTGGCCCGGGCAGCCGCACCGTCGAGCGTTCGTGGACACAGGGGTCCGCTCCGGGCTCGCAGGCAGTGACGCTGGACACCGCGTCGTCGACGACACCATCGAGCGGGGCAGGCCCCCAGGTGGCCCTGCCCCGCCGAAGCCGGGTCGTCTTCACGGTCCCGCGCACGACCTGGGCGCTGCCGTTTCAGAGCGAGCTCCCGCGCAGGGCAAGCCGGTACCTGGCTTTCTACTTTCCGCGGCTCCGCCAGGGTTGGGCACTGATGCCCGACCCGGGATCAACCCGCGGATGGCCGGCCATACTGCCCTTCGGCTACGACTTCAGGTTCATGCAGTTGAAACCCGGCCGCCGCTACACCGTCCTGGTCGCCACAGATCGCTCAACGACAGTGCGCATGCCCTTCCCGATGGACATCGTCAAGGTGCGCCACGCCCCGTTCCCCGCGAATGCCTCATCGACGCCGGTCTCGCTGCTGGGACCCGCGAGCGGCGCAGCGCTCGGCTCGATGCCTGACCGGCTCGGCAGAAAGCCACTCGTCTCGACCGCGGTGGCCATCGACTGGACGTCGTCCCCCTCCGAGCTGGACGCCACCACCGCAGATGCGTGCCCCTCCGCTTCGAAGAACGGCGGGGTGAGCTGCGGAAGTGACAACAACCTCAGCTACGTCGGTACGACCTACGAGTCCGGCGGGCCCAGTGGCCCGCGACAAGTCGTTGCCGGTGAGGGCTTCGACCATCCCGTTCCCGCCGACTACGTCGCGGGCTACGCGGCGAACGCTCCGGTCCCCTTCGACGCGGTGACACTTCTCGCGTTCGCGATGCGACCGTTGGGGCCGAGCAACACCTAGGACGAGAGCGCCGTGACCGCTCGCGCCTGCTCGGCGGACCGGACCGCGTTTCGCCCGGCGTGCTTGCCGGCGTACAGCGCCTCGTCCGCGGCCTGCAGCAGCGACTTCGCGTCGATCCCGTCGTAGGGGAAGGTTGCGACCCCCGCGCTCGCGGTCACCGGCACCTCGGCGCCGCACTGCTCGACGGCCTCCCGGAGCCGCTCGGCGACCTGCAGCGCGAGCGCCGACGAGCAGCCCGGCAGCACCGCGGCGAACTCCTCGCCGCCGTAGCGCGCGATGGTGTCGTACTCGCGACCGCAGCTGCGCAGCGCCGCGGCGACGTCGCGCAGCACCTGGTCGCCGACCACGTGCCCGTGGGTGTCGTTGAGCACCTTGAAGTGGTCGATGTCCAGCAGGACCACCGACAGCCGACCGTCGGTCCGGGTGGCGCGGGTGAGCTCACGCTCCAGCGACCGGTCGAACGAGCGGCGGTTGGCCAGCTCGGTCAGACCGTCGGTCACGGCCATCTGCTGCATCCGCTCGAGCAGGTTGGCGTTGCGGACCGACAGCGCCGCGTGCCCGGCGAACCGCTCCGTCGTCCCGACGACCCGGCGCTCGATACGGTCGCGGGAGACGCCGGCGGTCTCCGCCACCAGCACGCCGACGACCGCGTCGGCGACGAGCGGGACGACGATGACGTTGTGCGCGTCCGGCATGATCGCGGTCAGCCACGGGTCGACGTCCGGGTCCAGGTCGCGGACCAGCAGCGTCTCCCGGGTCTCGTGCGCGGTCGCGAGGACCGAGCCCGCACCGAGGGTGAAGTCGTTGACGACGGCGTCGACGAGGTTGCGGCAGGTCAGCAGCCGCGGGTTCGCGTCGTCGACCACCTCGAACAGCGCCATCCGCCGGAACCCGAAGGTCTCGGTGAGCGTGTCGAGGAGGACGTCGCCGACGCTCAACGGGTCGTTGGCGTCCTCGAGCGATCGGCCCATCTGGGCGAGCTGCTCCAGCTCGTAGCGGCGGCGGCGCAGCTCGCGCTCGTTGACCGCGGCCAGCGAGGAGATCGTGAGGGTCAGGGTCCACAGCGCGACGATGAAGGCGAGGATGCGGTACCACTCCGAGCTCATCGACGCCGGCTGGTCGAGGATCTTCGCCCGTTCCGCGTAGAAGACGCACAGCTGGAGCAGCGAGTGCCACAGCGCGAGCTTGATGCCCGTCCGGTACGACGCCAACAGCGTCACCGCGCCGAGGTGCACGAGGATCAGGTAGCGCAGCGGCCCGCCGCTGCCGCCGGTCAGGTACGACGCCCACGCGAGGTAGATGCCGTCGATCATGAGCAGCGAGCCGAACAGCCAGAGCCCGCGCCGGCGCATCATCCGCCACACGGCCTCGGCCGCCAGGCTCAGCACCAGGTAGCCGAGTGCGAAGGCGCCGACGACCGCGAACGGCTTGTGCAGCGACCCGGGCAGCAACGCCGCGTCGAGGACGGTGGCCGCCGCGATGACGGCGCGGAGCACCCGCAGGTAGAGCAGGCGCTCGTCGAGGGAGACGACGTCGACGCCGCGGTGCCCGCCAGGGCTCATGGCATTGCTCCTCGACTGGGTGGCGGGAGGAACTGCACATTGTCATCGGCAGCAACCGATGCCAAGGCAAGTTTCGGATCCCGCCTGTCTATCCGGTTTTGCATGACGAGGAAGGCGATGACGACAAATAGCAGCATCAAAGGGAACCCGGCCCCGCCGGCGCCGTGGCTGACCGCGTCGACGACGCCCTGCACGGCCGACGAGACGTGGCGGGTGAACTGGTCGCGCATGGCCGGCAGCACGTGCTGCGCCGTGTCGACGGCGGCGTGCGCGGCCTTGTGACCGGCCTGGCGGACGGTTTCGGTCAGCTGCCCGATGCGGGCGATCGCCTGCTCGACCGCGGCGGGCGTCGGCAGGACATCCGGGCCCGGTGAGTGGGACCGGTGGTGGCCGCCACCTGTGGTCGGGCCGCCGTCACCGCCGAGGCTGGCGGCGGCGGAGCGCTACCGCCGGACGCCGGGGGCGGAGGCGACGACGGCGCGCCCAGGATGTAGCTGACCTGCAGCGACCGGCTGGTGTTGCCCGCGGCGTCCACCGCGGTGATGACCACCACGTAGGTGCCCGGGCTGCGGCCGGACAGGTCGAACGAGACCGCCTCGGAACAGGTCTTGGTGGCCAGCACGGTCCCGTCGCGGGTGAGCTGGCAGCGACCGGCAGCGCCGGCCGGCAGGGTGAAGCCCCAGTAGGGGTTGGTGTTGGT
Organism: uncultured Actinomycetota bacterium; assembly: GCA_963835405.1. Classification (GTDB taxonomy): domain Bacteria; phylum Actinomycetota; class Actinomycetes; order JAFAQI01; family JAFAQI01; genus CAWIFV01. Next base: position 47,349 of record CAWIFV010000010.1, on the reverse strand, counting down.
CGACGGCGACGGCGACGCGTAGTCGAGGCGCGGCACGGCCGGAGAGACGGTGTCGAGGACGTATTCCGACACCGACGCGGCGCTCACGTTGCCGGCGCTGTCCGTCGCCGTGACCCGCAGCGTGTAGGTGCCGTCCGGCTGGTGGCGGAGGCTGAAGACGCCGTCGCTCGGGCATTCCCCGGCGTACAGGACGGACCGGCCGCCCAGCAGCGTGCAGGTCAGCACCGCACCACGTGGGGCGCGGATCTTCCAGGTCGGCGTCTTGTCGCTGCCGGAGGGCGGTGGCGGCGTCACGGTCGGCGGGACCGGCGCGGTCCGGTCGAGCACGAACACCGACAGGGCGGGCACCGAGGCGTTCCCGGCGGCGTCGGTCACGACGACGCTGAGCGTGTAGGTGCCGTCCGGCAGCAGGCGGAACGCTCCGGTGAACGTCCCCGCACAGGCGACCGGACCCTGGACGACGGTGCCGGCGGCGTCGGTGACCGTGCAGGTGGCGATGGCGTCCGGCTCGGCGGTGAACAGCCACTCCGGACGCTCGATGGGTGACGGGCTCGCCGGTTCGGTGAGCTCCGGGGTGACCGGCGCGAGCGTGTCCAGGAGATAGGTGACGGTGGTCGCCGGGCTGACGTTGCCCGCGGCGTCGGTGACGGTGACGGTGATCTCGAACTCGCCGTCCTGGTAGGCACCGAGGTCGAGGGTGCCGTCGGTCGTGCACGTCACCGCGCCGACCACCTTGAAGAAGCGGGCGATGGTGCAGGTGACCGTCGCGCCCGGCTCGGCGGCGATGGTCAACGTCGGGGTGGTGTCGTTGCCGGGGCTCGGCGGCACCAGCACGCCGGGCGCGGCCGGCGGCGTGGTGTCGAGGCGGTAGCTGGCGGTCCCGGCGCTGCTGACGTTGCCCGCCGCGTCGGTGACCGTGACGGACAGGGTGTAGGTGCCGTCGGGCTGGCCGGCCAGGTTGATCGTGACGGTGGCGGTGCACGCCGACGCGACGGTGACCGTCGACCCGGCGGGCCCCGTGAGCGCGCAGGCGAGGACGCCGCCCGGCTCCACCCCGGTGCTGGTGTAGGTGACGGTCCGGCCCTGGGAGGGCGATGGGGTGGGCGTGACCGCGGGGGTGACCGGCGGCGTGGTGTCGAGGGTGAAGCCGGCGGAGGCCGACCCGCTGACGTTGCCGGCCGGGTCGGTCGCGGTGACGGTCAGCGTGTAAGTGCCGTCCGGCGAGCCGGTCAGGTCGAGCCGGGAGGTGGACCCGCACGCGCTCACGCGGGCGCTTCCCGGTCCGGTGACCGTGCAGGTGTAGGTCACGCCCGCCTCGGTGTCGGAGACGGTGAACGCCGGCGCGCGGTCCTGCGCCGGCTGCCTGGCCGGCCCGGTGACCGAAGGCACCGGCGGCGGGATGGTGTCGCGGGTCCAGGTGACGGTCGTCGTCGAGAAGTTCGTCGCCGCGTCGGTCGCGGTCACGACGAGGGTGTAGACGCCGTCCCCGTGCCCGGTCGTGTCGAAGAGGCCGTCGGCGGGGCACGCGCCGGAGAAGACGGTCGACCCGTCCGGTGCCCGCAGCACGCACGTGAGGACGACGCCGGGCTCGCTGTCGCTGATCGTGAGGGTGACCGTGCGCGACTTCGTCAGCGGTGCGGGAGGAGACACCGTCGGCGCCGGCGGCGGCAGGGTGTCGCGGATCCAGGTGACGGTCGTCGTCGTGGTGTTGCTGGCGGCGTCGGTCGCGGTCACGGCGAGGGTGTAGAGCCCGTCGCCGTACGGGCGGGTGTCGAAGGTGGCCGGGCAGGCGGCGTAGGTGACGGTGCCGCCACCCGGCTCGGTCAGGACACAGCTGAGGACGACACCGCTCTCGGTGTCGCTGATCCCGACGGCCGGCTGGGTGAGGTTGCTCGGGTCCCGCGGCTTGACGACCGCGGGCGCCGGTGGTGGCACCGTGTCGAGCACCCATGTGGTCTGGCTCGACGAGGCGTTGCCCAGCTCGTCGGTCGCGGTGACGACCAGCGAGTAGGTGCCGTCGCCGTCGTCCGTCGTGAAGGTGCCGTCGGCCGGGCAGCCGCCGGAGAAGACGCTCGCCCCCGACGGGCCCGTCAGCTCGCAGGTCAGCGTCGCCGTGGTCTCGGTGTCGCTGAGGCCGAGCGTGGGGGTCGTGTCGTTGGTGAACGCACCCGGGCCCGTGATCACCGGCGGCGGCGGCGGGGTCGTGTCCCGCTCCCAGCTCACCTGGCTGCTCGAGGAGTTGCCGGCCGGGTCGGTGGCGGTCACGGTCAGCGTGTAGATGCCGTCGCCGAAGCCGGTGGTGTCGAACCCGCCGCTGCCGGGGCAGGTGCCGGTGAACACCGTCCCGCCGCCGGGCGCCCGGAGCAGGCAGGTGAGGGCGACTCCTGCCTCGCTGTCGCTGATGCCCACCGTGACCTGCTTCGTGGCGAGTCGGGCGGGGACGGGGGCGATCGCGGGCGGGGGCGGCGGCGTGGTGTCGAGCGTGTAGGTGAAGGTGGCCGAGGTCGTGTTGCCGGCCGGGTCGGTGGCGGTGACGGTCAGCACGTAGTCGCCGTCCGCGCCGGTCAGGCTCAGCGTCGTGGTCGGCCCGCAGAGCGTCACGCCCGCGCCCGTCCCGGTCACGGTGCAGGACAGCGTGGCGTCCGCGTCGACGCCGGTCACCGAGAACGACGGGGTCCGGTTCTTGTCCACCGACTTCGACCGGCTGATGGTCGGCTTGGTCGGGGGGGTGGTGTCGAACGTGTAGGTGAAGGTCGTCGAGATGCTGTTGCCGACCGCGTCCGTCGCCGTGACCGTCAGCACGTAGCTGCCGTCGGGCAGCCCGGACAGGTCAAGGGTCGTTGTCGGGCCGCAGAGGGTGAGAACGGCGCCCCCGCTCACGGTGCACGACAGGGTGGCGTCCGGGTCCGGCTCGGTGACCGTGAACGACGGGTTCGGGTCGTTGTCCACGGACGTCGCCCGGCTGACCGTCGGCTTGGTCGGCGGGGTGGCGTCGAGGGTGTAGGTGAAGGTCGCGGACGCGGTGTTGCCCGCGGGGTCGGTGGCCGTGACGGTCAGCACGTAGTCGCCGTCGGCGCCGGTGAGGCTCAGCGTCGTGGTCGGCCCGCACGTCGTCACGGACGCCCCGGCGCCGGTCACGGTGCAGGACAGCGTGGCGTCCGCGTCGACGCCGGTCACCGTGAACGACGGGGTCCGCGTCCGGTCCACCGACGGCGACCGGCTGACGGTCGGGGTGGAGGGGGCGACGGTGTCCAGCGTGTAGGTGAAGCTGGCGGCCGAGCTGTTGCCGGCCGGGTCGGTCGCCGTCACGGTCAGCACGTAGTCGCCGTCGGCGCCGGTCAGGCTCAGCGTCGTGGTCGGCCCGCACGTCGTCACGGACGCCCCGGCCCCGGTCACGGTGCAGGACAGTGTGGCGTTGCTGTCCGGCTCGGTGACCGTGAACGACGGGGTGCGCGTCTTGTCCACCGACTTCGAGCGGGTGATGGTCGGGGTCGTGGGGGCGCCGGTGTCGAGGGTGTAGGCGAACGTGGCGGACGAGGTGTTGCCGGCCGGGTCCGTGGCGGTGACGGTCAGCGTGTAGACGCCGTCGACCAGCCCGCTCAGGTCGATCGTCGTGGTCGACCCGCACAGCGTCACGGTGGCGGGCGCGGTGACGGTGCAGGAGAGGGTGGCGTCCGAATCGGGCTCGGTGACGGTGAACGACGGGGTGCGGTTGCGGTCGACGGACTTCAGCCGGCTGATCGTGGGCGTCGTCGGCGCGGCGCTGTCGAGCGTGTAGGAGGCGCTGCCGCCGGTGCTGTTTCCGGCGGCGTCGGTCACGGTGACGGTGAGCGTGTAGAGCCCGTCCCCGGCGCCGAGGGTGACGCTCACCTGGCCCGCGCCACATCCGCTGACCGACCGGGTCGAGCTGTCCGGTCGGGTCAGCACGCAGGTGAAGGTGACGCCGGTGTCGCTCTCGGCGACGGTGAAGACCGGCTGGGTGCCTTGGGCGGGCGAGGGTGGTGCGGTGACGGTCACGGTCGAGGGGGCGGAGCGGTCGAGCGTGTAGTCGAAGGTGGCCGAGGAGGTCCCCCCGGCTGTGTTGGTGGCCGTGACGGTGAGCGTGTAGACGCCGTCCGCCGCCGCGGTCAGGTCGAGCGTGGTGGTGGCCCCGCAGGCGGAGACCGTGGCACTCGTGCCGGAGACGGCGCAGGTGAGCGTCGCGTCCGCGTCCGGCTCGGTGACCGTGAACGACGGGGTGGGGTTGCTGTCCACGGCCGCGGCCCGGCTGATCGTGGGCGTGGTGGGCGCCGGGGGCGTGAGCGTGTAGGTCGCGGTGCCCTCGGCGCTGGTGACGCCGTTGGCCGAGACCGTGACGTGGAGCGTGTAGTCCCCGGTCGCCGCGGTGGCGCCGAGGTCGCTCGGGTACGGGCTGGTGCAGGCCTCGGGACCGACCACGACCGCGCTGGAGGCGTCGGTCACGGTGCAGGTGCCGGAGGGGTAACCGGTGGGCAGCCCGAGCGTCCAGCTCGGGGTGGTGCTCGCCGAGGCGGGGGGCGCGCTCGGCGTGGGGGCGGGCGGCGCGACGGTGACACCCGACGCGCTGCCGGTGGTGGTGCCGGGCACGACGTCCGCGGCAGCGACGCCGTAGACGACGAGCGTGTACGTGCCCGGCTGGCCGCCGGCCACGTCGTAGCTGTACGACGTCGAGCAGGCCTCGGGCCCCGCCAGCGTGGTGGCGTCCCGGTCGAGCTCGCAGCTCGTCGTCGTGGGGTCGTCGGTCGTGACGGCCCAGGTGAGCGTGTCGGCGGTGGTGGGGTTCGCCGGCCCGGTGTAGGCACCCGAGGCGGTGGCGGCGTGGGCACTGCCGGCGGCGAGGACGACGGCGGCGGCGGCGCCACCCGCCGGCAGCAGCCACCGGGACAGCGCGCGCGTGCGCGATCCGCCCAGCCAGCCCGGTGAGACCAGCCCGCCCCGTGAGAAACCCCCCGCCACAACCCCCTATCGGTCACTCCGGCGCGGAACTTGAGCCAACGCGACAGCCAATTTTCGACAATCACCGGAACGGCGCCTTGACAAGCCCGATTGACGGCGCAAGAGTCACCCGGACAACCGCGTCAAGGGCGGTTGCCCGAACGAATGAGGGGTGAGTCATGACCGACGTCGACGAGGGTGCCCGACCGGCGGCCGGGGCCTGGCCCTACCCGTCGTACGCCGACCGGCTGTGGCTCGGCGGGGAGCGGGGGGCGGACCGGGCGCTGGCAGCGGTCGTCCGGGCACTGCGCGGCCTGGTCACCGAGTCCGGCGGGCGCCCCGGGGGCGATCGCGAGGCGCTCCTCGACGCGATGACCCAGCTCGCCATGATCGGCGAGCGCATCGACTGGGCGCTGCTGTCGCTCGTCGGCGAGGCCCGCACCCAGGGTGTGTCCTGGCAGGGCATCGGCGCTGCTCTCGGGGTGACCAAGCAGGCCGCGCAGCAGCGGTTCGCGCCGTACGTGAAGGAGGCCCTCGAGCAGGCCGGCAGCCCCCAGGGCTGACCGCGGACCGGCTCCGCTGCCCGAGCGGGCCGGGTGGGCTACTCAGCCCATGTGTGGGTAGCGCCAGTCGGTGGGCGGGACGAACTTCTCCTTGATCGCCCGTGGGCTGATCCAGCGCAGCAGGTTGAGCATCGAGCCGGCCTTGTCGTTCGTGCCGGACGCCCGGGCGCCGCCGAACGGCTGCTGCCCGACGACGGCGCCGGTCGGCTTGTCGTTGACGTAGAAGTTGCCGGCCGAGTAGCGCAGGACGTCGCTGCGCCTCGACGATGGCCTGCCGGTCCTGCGCGAAGACCGCCCCGGTCAGGGCGTAGGGCGCCACGTCGGCGGCCTGCCGGACGACCGCGTCGTAGTCGGCGTCGTCGTAGACGAAGACGCCGAGGATCGGGCCGAAGTACTCGGTCGTGAAGATGTCGTGGGTGGGGTCGCTGCCGACGCAGGACGGTCGGCCGGACGAAGAACCCCTCGCGGTCGTCGGCGGTGCCGCCGGCGAGCACCTCGAGCGTCGGCATCCGAGCGGGCCCGGTCGAGGACACCGGAGAGGCGGTCGAAGGCGCGGCGGTCGATGACCGCGCCGCAGAAGTTGGAGAAGTCGGACACATCGCCCATCGGCAGCGACTCGGTCTCGGCCGACGAGCGTCGTCCCGCAGCCGGGACCACAGCGAGCGCGGCACGTAGGCGCGCGAGGCGGCCGAGCACTTCTGCCCCTGGTACTCGAACGCGCCGCGCACCAGCGCCGGTCCGCAGCGGCGTCGGGGTCGGCCGACGGGTGCGCGACGACGAAGTCCTTGCCGCCGGTCTCGCCGACGAGCCGCGGGTAGCCGCGGTAGCCGGTCAGGTGCTCGCCCACGGTCCGCCACAGGTGCTGGAACGTCGCCGGTCGAGCCGGTGAAGTGGATGCCGGCGAGGTCGGGGTGGACGAGCGCGACCTCGGAGACGGCGCGGCCGTCACCGGTGACCATGTTGATCACGCCGGGCGGCAGCCCGGCCGCCTCGAGCAGCGCGCATGAGGAAGTGCGCCGAGAACTGTCTGGGTCGGGCTCGGCTTCCACACGACCGGGCAGCCCATGAGGGCGGGTGCGGTCGGCAGGTTGCCCGCGATCGAGGTGAAGTTGAACGGCGTGATGGCGAGGACGAAGCCCTCGAGCGGCCGGTGGTCGAGCCGGTTCCACGCCTGCGCGGGGCTGCGCGGCTGCTCGGCGAGGATCGTCCGCGCATAGGCGACGTTGAACCGCCAGAAGTCGGCCAGCTCGCACGCGGCGTCGATCTCGGCCTGGTAGCAGGTCTTCGACTGGCCGAGCATCGTGGCGGCGTTGACGGTGTCGCGCCACGGCCCGCTCAGCAGGTCCGCCGCCCGCAGGAACACCGCCGCCCGCTCGTCGAACGGCAGCTCGCGCCAGGCCGGTGCGGCCGCGAGCGCGGCGTCCACCGCCGCCTGCACGTCGGCCGCGGCGGCGTTCGGCGTCCGCCCGAGGACCGCGGCGTGCCGGTGCGGCATGACGACCTCGATCGTCTCGCCGCCCGCCGGCGTGCTCGCGGCCGCCGATCGTCATCGTGAGGTCGAGCGGATCGGCGCCGGCGAGCTCCTTGAGCTTCGCCTCGAGGGTCGCCCGCTCCCTGCTGCCCGGCGCGTAGCTGCCGCACGGGCTCGTTGGCGGGCTCGGGTACGACGGTCACGGCGTCGAGCACGACGGCCTCCCGGACAGGGCTCCCCGGCGTCATCGGCGGGTTGCGGCCATCCTGTCACGCGTCGGACCCGCCCCGACCTGACCCGTCACTCGATGGCGAGCAGGTGCCGCAGCTCCTGGACGCCGAACCACGCGAGCTCGGTGGCATCGGCCTCGTCGAGCAGGAACGCCGCGTCGTCGTCGCCGGCCGCCGCCGCGCCGAGCGCGGTCACGGCCGCGCTCACGGTCGCCTCCGCGTCCTCGTCGTCGAGCAGCGCCGACGCCCACGCCGACACCGGCACGCCGGCTGCCGACGGCGACCGCCGACCGCTCGGGGTCGTCCGACCGGGCGACGTCCGCGTCCGGCACGTCGGCGGCGACCACCACCCGGCGCCGGGGGGCGTCGGGGTCCGCGGCGAGCAGCGCCAGCGCGCCGCCGGCCGGCGGCGAGCCTGGGCGACGTACTCCATCTCCTCCTGCGACCCCTCGCGGTACCACTCGCGCAGGGCCGGGGTCACCGCGTACGCCGGACCCGGGCGGCGCCTGCCCGGCGGCGAGCCAGCCGCGCAGCAGCGGCACGGTGGCGGGGACGTAGACGCGCACCGGCAACCGTCGGCTCAGGCGGCGGGGAGCTGCTCGGCGGCGCGCCAGCGCCACCGCCGAGGTCCGCAGCGAGGTCTCGAAGCACGTCCTGGCCGGCGGCGGTGGTCCATGAGGTTGACCCCGATGGCGGCGAGGTCCTCCCGGCCCGGGCCGAGGATCGTCACCGTCGTCCCGCTGCGGCGGACCTTGCCCGCCTCGTGCAGCATGCGCCGCGTCGATCGCCCGGCGGAACCGCCGCTCGAGCCGGCCGACCACCGTCGGCGGCGTCGTCGTAGCTCGAACGACGCCATCGGCGCGAGCACGACGACCTCGTCCGAGCCCAGCGCCGCGACCAGGTCGAGCGAGGTCGGCGAGCACGTCCCCGCCGTCGACGTAGCGCCGGCCGCCGATGACGACCGGGGCGTACCACCCCGGGATCGCGCAGGACGCGACGCACCGCGTCGGCCAGGGAGGCCTCGCGGCGCCTCGTCGCGGCCGAACGCCACCCGCCTGCCCGCTCTCGTAGTCCATCGTCACGATCCAGGTCGCCGGGTGCGGGGCCCAGCCGCCGCGCCGGGTTGACCGCCGTCGACCAGCGCCCGACCGGCGTCCAGCCGGTCCGCGCCCGCGCGGCAGCAGGCCGGACAGCGCCGCCAGCGGCGGCAGCCTGCGGGGGTTGCGCGCCGCCCGGGCGAGCAGCGCGGTCGAGCCGAGCCGCAGCCGCGGCCGGGGCGGCAGCGGACCGCCGCTGGCGGTGTCGTGGTCGAAGTCGATCCGCGGGTCGCCCGGGACCCGGCACGCCGCGCTGGTGGTCTGACGAGCGTCTCCACGCCGATGCCGCAGCCCAGCAGGCCGGCCAGCACCGAGCCGGCGGAGGTCCCGACCAGCACGTCCGCCTCGCGGGGGTCCCAGTCGAGGACCTCCTCCACCGCGGCGCAGCGCGCCGATCATCCAGGCGGCGCCGAGCACCCCGCCGCCACCGAGGACGAGCGCCGCGGCGCGGCCGGCGCTCCGGCGTCCCGGCTCATCGCCAACGTCCCGACGAGCTCGGCGAGGGACTCCTCGAGACACTGGGCGAGCACATCGACGTCGGGCATCGCGTCCCGGTCGGCGTTGAGGCCGTAGTAGACCCCGCCGTCGTACGACGTCAGCCCGATCGACACCGCCTGCCCCTTGCCGAGCGGGACGACCGGGATAGCACTCGAGCATCTGCGCGCCCGCGGCGTAGAGCGGGAACTGCGGTCCCGGCACGTTGGTCACCACCACATTGAACAGCCGCCGGCTGAACCCGGAGGCCAGCCGCGCCGCAGCGGAGTGGATCGTCGGCGGCGCGAACCCGGACAAGGCGGCCAACGCGTCCGCCGCGACCGACTGGCCGGACTCCTTGTGCGCCTTCATGGCGTAGGAGACCCGGTGCAGCCGCACCACCGGGCTGGCCTCGCCGACCGGCAGGTCGACGAACTACGACGACACCCGGTTGCCGAGCGCTCCCGACGTCGCTCCTCGGTGCGCACGCTCACCGGCACCATCGCCCGGACCATCGACGTCGGCGTGACCGACTCGCCCCGGGTCAGCAGCCACACGCGCAGCGCGCCGGCGACGGTGGCGAGCACGACGTCGTTGACGGTGCCGCCGTGCGCCTTGCGCACCCGCTTGTAGTCGTCGAGCTCGGTGCGCGGCCATCCCGTAGCGGCGCTGCTCGCCGATCGCGGGCGTTGAGCGGGCTCTCCGGCGCCGGGCGCAGCGAGGTCCGGGCCGCGGCGAGCAGGCCCGCCGACCGCACCGGCGACGCGCTCGCCGATGGCGCGGACGTCGGCGACCTCGGCCCGGACGGTGTCGAGCGACCTGGGTCGGGCGCGGTGAGGTTGTCCTTCACCGCGCCCGCACGAGCTCGGGCGGCCGACGGCTCGGCCCGCGGGACCCAGCCGTCGTCCGGCGATCTCGCGCGGCGTCGGCGCTCGGGTCGAGGATCAGCGTGCCGATGTCGATCGCGGCGATCGCCGTCGACCATCGCGTGGTGGGTCTTCGTGAGGATCGCGAACCGCCCGTCGTCGAGTCCCTCGACGAGGTAGATCTCCCACAGCGGCCGGTCGCGGTCCAGCCGCCGCGACTGCATCCGGCCGACCAGCTCGCGGAGCTGGTCGACGCTGCCCGGCCGGGGCAGCGCGCTGCGCCGGACGTGGTAGGAGATGTCGAAGTCCTCGTCGTCGACCCAGACCGGGTTCGCGAGCCGGCCCGGAACCCAGCGCACCTTCTGCCGGTAGCGCGGCACCAGGGCGATGCGCCGCGCGACCAGCTCGCACAGCGCCTCGTAGTCGAAGCCCTCCGTGGCGGTCCCGGCGGACGGTTCGCAGATGGCCACGCTGCCCACGTGCATGGCCGTGGTCGGGCTCTCCAGGTAGAGGAACGAGACGTCGAGCGCGGACAGCCGGTCGCTCACGCCCACCTCCTCATACGTCGGCCGCCGCGCGCAGCGGGAGGCCGAACAGCGTCTCGAGCTCGTCGGTGGCCTGCACCGGGCTCACGAACCGGACCCCGACCATGCCGACGGCGACCGCGCCCTCGACGTTGGGCCCGAGGTCGTCGACGAACACGCACCCCTCGGGTTCGACGTCGACCAGCCGGGCGGCGTGCCGGTAGATCGCCGGCTCGGGCTTGCGCATGCCGACCTCGCCGGAGATGACGACCGCGTCGAACACCTCGTCCCACTCGTGCCGGGGGTAGTCCATGCCCCAGGAGTTGGACAGCAGGGCGGTCCGCAGCCCCTGCTGCCTCGCCCGGCGGACCACGTCGAACATGGGCTGCTCGCGCCGGAACCCCGCGAACATGCGCTGGAGCAGCCCCTCCGGCTCGACCGGGCGGCCGTCGTGGGTGGTGAGCCGGGCGGCGAGCTCCCGCTCGAAGTCGGGGATCGCGATCTCTCCCCGCTCGAGCGCGTGGGCCGGGTTGACGCCGGCCTCCGCGCCGTACGACGGCCCCAGCCACTCCCGCATCACCCGGCGGAACGCCGCGAGATCGATCTCGTCGTCCTCGCACCACGACGCCATCGCGTCCTGCAGCGGACTGGTGAGCACGCCGCCGTAGTCGATGACCAGCGCGCGGAGGTCGGACACGACCGCCAGCCTACGAAGCCGCGCACGCCGGGGGTGACGGCGAGGCCGCGCGTTCGTCCTGCGCCCGCCGGGCGGCGGCCTCCTTGCGGGTGGCCAGCCGGTGGAAGTCGCGGCCGAGCACCAGGTCGACGAGCCGGCCCGACCCGGCGGTGAGCTCGGCCGCCGGCAGCTGCTCGGCCACGGCGAGCCCCGCCGCGAGCACGCCGGCGGGGTAGGTGACGGTCGTCCGCGCCGTCCGCTGCGGGTTGTTGCCGACCTTGCGGACGGCGAACCCCCGGTGCCGGAGCCGGGTCGCGACGTCGTGGGCCAGACCCGGCCGCCGGGTCCCGTTGAGGACCCGCACCCGGACCTCGTCGGCGGCCGCGGGGACCGGCGGGGGTGTCGGCGTGACGCACGGTGCCGCGACGCGAGACTGCGAGGTGTCCTCGACCCAGAGCCGGTAGGCCTCCCACCCGGCGGCGCCGAGGACGCCGAGCACGAGGAGCAGCGCCAGGACCCGCGGCCACCGGCGGCGCCGGTGCTGGCGGCGCGCCGGGGCCAGGTCGCCGCGCCCGGGAATCGTCACGGCTGGCGACGATAGCGACCGGGCGCCGAGGTCTGTGCGCACCGGGCCGGGGCGAAGGTGAAGACTGTGACGCCAGGGCTCCGTCGAGCCGCGACCGAGATCCGGGAGGTACGCCGTGGACTTCGCCCCGTCCGCGACCGCGCAGGACTACATCAAGCGGCTCGAGGACTTCATGGACGCGCACGTCTACCCCGGCGAGCGCGTCTACGCCGAGCAGCGTCGGGAGATGCTCGCCTCCGGGCGCGGCGACGAGGTCCCGCCGGTCGTCCAGGAGCTGAAGGCCGAGGCGCGCAGCCGCGGGCTGTGGAACCTGTTCCTCCCGGCGGTCTCCGGGCTGTCCAACGTCGACTACGCCCACCTGGCCGAGATCATGGGCCGGTCGGCCAACCTCGCGCCGGAGGCGACGAACTGCGCCGCACCCGACACCGGGAACATGGAAGTGCTGCACATGTTCGGCACCGCCGAGCAGAAGGAGCGGTGGCTGCAGCCGCTGCTCGACGGCGAGATCCGGTCCGCATTCGCGATGACCGAGCCCGACGTCGCGTCGTCGGACGCCACCAACATCTCGACGCAGATCACCCGGGACGGTGACGACTACGTCATCAACGGCCGAAAGTGGTGGACCAGCGGGGCCGCCGACCCCCGCTGCAAGGTCTTCATCCTCATGGGCAAGACGGACCCGGACGCCCCGGTGCACCGCCAGCAGTCCCAGATCCTCGGTGCCGCGGGACACCCCGGGGGTGACCGTCGTCCGCAACCTGCCCGTGTTCGGCTACCTCGACCAGCACGGTCACTGCGAGGTGCGCTTCGACGACGTCCGCGTGCCCGCCACCAACCTCATCGGCGAGGAGGGCGGCGGGTTCGCCATCGCCCAGGCCCGGCTGGGGCCCGGCCGCATCCACCACTGCATGCGCGCCATCGGCGTCGCCGAGCGCGCACTCGAGCTGATGTGCCGCCGCGCCGTCTCCCGGGTGGCGTTCGGTCGCACGCTCGCGGAGCAGGGCGTCGTGCGCGAGCAGATCGCCGAGTCACGCATGGAGATCGAGCAGGCCCGGCTGCTGACGCTCAAGACCGCGTGGCTCATCGACAACGTCGGCGCGAAGGGCGCGCGCTCGGAGATCGCCGCGATCAAGGTCGTCGCGCCGCGGGTCTGCTGCGAGGTGCTCGACCGGGCGATCCAGGTGCACGGCGGCGCCGGGGTGTCCGACGACTTCCCGCTCGCCAGCATGTACGCCCACGCGCGCACGCTGCGGATCGCCGACGGACCGGACGCGGTGCACCTGCGGTCGGTGGCGCGCATGGAGCTCGGTCGGTACGTGCAGCAGTAGCAACCCTTCCGAAGCGTGGTGGGGCCGGGCGCCGCGGGAACCACCCGCTGCGCGACCTCCCTCGGGTCAGCGGCGGAGGGGCAGCAGCCGGCGGCGCGGCCGGTCCGGGACGGGGTCGCCGGTGACCGCGGCGGCCAGCGCCCGCAGGGCCAGGCGGGCGGATGAGGACGGCGCGATCTCGGGCAGGGTGCGGCCGGCGGCCACCGCCGCGTCGAACGCGGTCACGTCGAGCGGGACGAAGTGGAGGGGATCGAGGCCGGCGTAGCGCGACAGGGCGGCGGCGATCTCGCGCTCGGCGTCACCCCCGCCGACGACGGCCGGCCGGACCCGGTTGACCACGGGCAGCGGCGAGACGCCCGGGACGGCGTCGGCGAGGTCGCCCAGGGCGCGGACGAACCGCTGCAGCCCCACCGGGTCGGCGGCCGCGACGGCGACGACGGTGTCGGCGGCCGCGATCGCCGTGAGGGTGGCTCCGTTGCGGCGCGGCGCCGCCGTGTCGAAGGACAGCTCCTCGTCGCGCTCGAGACAGAAGCCGCAGTCGACGACGGTCACTGCGGCGAGCGAGCGCGCCAGGCCGAGGACGACATCGAGCCCGCTGGGCCGCAGCTCGGGCCAGCGGTCCGGGCGGGTGATGCCGGTGAGCACGCGCAGGCCCGGCCGCACCTGCAGGGCGAGCTCGGCCAGGCCGGTCGCGTCGAGGGAGCCGTTGTTCGCCAGCCGGCAGGCGGCCGCAACCCCGGGCGCCTCGTCGAGCAGCCCCAGGAGCTGCGCCACCGACCCGCCGTAGGTGTCGGCGTCGACGAGCAACGCCGGCACGCCGGCGGCGGCGAGCTCGGCGGCCAGCCCGATGGCGACCGACGTGCGGCCGGGCGCACCGGTCGGCCCCCACACGGCGACGACGCGACCGGCCGCCGCCGCGACGTCACCGCCAGGACCGTCGATGCGGCCGTCGGCGGGTGCCGGTGGCCGGGGCAGGGCCGACCGCGGGTCACCGACCGCGAACCCGGCCGGGACCGGGGTCGAGCCGACCGCCACCCGCACCGCTGCGCCGAGCTCGCCCGGCTCCACGTCGTCGCGTACGAGATGGACGACGCCGAGCTGCCGCAGCCGCCGCTCCGCCTGCTCGTCGCCACCCGGCACCAGCCCGACGACGGCGACGCCCGCGACGGCCAGCCGGGTCAGCGCCTCGCGGTCGAGCTGCCGCAGGTCGGCCGAGAGCAGCGCCGCGCGGCCGAGCCCGGCGGCGGCCGCCGCGAGCAGGTCGGCGAGGTCGACGCAGCGGCGGACGACCTCGACGCCCTCGACCGGGCGGCCGAGGGCGGCCATGAGATCGGACTCCCGGCGCGGGTCGCCGACCGCGGTCAGCACGGGGACGCTCACGGCTGCGCCGCCGGCTCGGCCGCGGCGACCGCCGCCGGCACCGACACGAGGTCGAGGCTGCCGCTCTCGACGGCATGGACGAGGGTGACGACCTCGGCGACGGGCACCGAGAGCACCACCGCCGTCGTGGCCGCGCCGCCGAGACCACGCTGCCCGCCCGACCGCGACTCGACCGGTACGCCGGCGACGACGAGCGTCGGCGCCGGGACCGGCTCACCCGCGCCCACCTTGGGCGTGAGGTAGACGTCGACGAGGTCGCCCGGCACCAGCGCGTCGGCCAGATGCCCGGCCTGGACCGGGACGGTGACGAGCCGGGTCCGGGCCGGCGCCTGCCCGCCGGCGAGCGCGGCCGCGGGCAGCAGCTCGTGCGCGCCGACGAACCGGGTGACGACGTAACCGACCGGCAGGGCCGGCCCGGCGGCGACGTAACGGCTCAGCCCGCCGGTCAGCCGGACCCGCCCGACGGCGAGGTCGTCGGCGGTGACGTGGTGGCCGGGCGCCAGGTCGTGGGCCGCGACGTAGACCCGGGTGTAGTCGTCGGCGGCGGCGAACACCCGGGCTCCGGCGACGACGGCGACGAGCACGAGCAGCACGCCGACGGCGAGCCGGGCGTCGAGCCAGCGGGGGGTGCTCAGCCGCACCGCGCGCGGCGAGGCGAGGTCCGTCACGTACGCCTCCTCGTGATCCGGTACGGCGGGGAAGGGAGTTCATCGTGGCCGACCGGATTCCTGCCGCGCGGCGGTTGTCCACAGGTGCCGCCGGTCCGACCACGGCGCCGCGGCCGATGCCACACTGGGCGGTGATGACCGAGTCCGACCCGGCGGCGCGGCGCCCGCGCTTCCTGCAGCTCGCCGACGTCGCGGAGATCCTCAACATCTCGGCGGCGCAGGCCTACGCCCTGGTGCGCAACGGCTCGCTGCCCGCGATCAAGGTCGGCGGCCGCGGGCAGTGGCGGGTCGAGGCGGACCAGCTCGAGGCCTACATCCAGCGGGCGTACGACGAGACGAAGCAGTTCGTCGCGAGCCACCCCTACGGCCGCGGCGAGGACGAGGAGTAGCGACCCCGGTCAGGCCGGCCGGACGGCCGCCAGCCCGGCGAAGGGCACGGTCCGCACCGCGACCACCACGTCATGGCGGCGTGGCTCGTCGGGCGGGTGCTCGGCCAGGTCGAGGAAGTCGGCGCCGACCCGGTCGATCGTGCCCGCCAGCCGGGCGCCGTCGCGCAGGACGAGGGTCACCGCCGAACGGTCGCGGGAGATGCCGCGCAGGGCATAGCCGAGGCCGAGCCGGCTCATCACCGCCGGTGCCGCCCCCGGCGCCGCATCGGCGGGCAGCCCGCCGACCCACGCCACGGCCGCGAGGGGCACGAGCACGTCTGCGGGTGCCGCGCCGACGAGCAGCCAGTCGGCACCCACCGCGGCCACCCGCCCGGGCAGGCTTCCCAGCCCGGGCACCCCGAACGTGAGCGGGACCCCGCGCGCGGCGCGCAACCGGTCGGCCAACCGCAGCGCCGCCACCTCACGCCGGCTGCGGTCGGCGACCTCGCCCTCGAGCTCGGCCTGCCGGGCCGAGGCGAGCTGGGCCTCGAGGTCGGCGAAGAGGGCCTGCCAGCGCACAGCGGGAGTCTCGCACCCGGCATGGGTCGCACCCGGTCTGTGTGCGCAGTCGCCGGATTCTTCGAGTTGCGGAGGGGCTGCCCGGACGTCGGCAGGGTGCGTCAGCCCGATCACGGCTCAGAAGGTGCGCTCAGTGGCCGCGCGAACGAGAGCTTGGGTGGCTCGCAACGCGGTCTTCCGGTCATCAGCGTCGAGCAGCTGCTCACCGTAGTGGCTGCCCGGTTTGAGCTCGACCAGCTGACGCAGCCGGCTACCAAGTGCGCTGTCGACCCTTTCGAGCAACTCCGCGGCGGCCATGTGGTCCTGCCCGGCGTAGCGTTCTCCCGTCGCGCTGATACAGATTGCGTCTCCGGCCGCGATGCCGGCGAGTACCGCCAAACCGACGCAGACGTTGATGGCCGTGCCGTCCTCGGTGGCAACCAGATCGGCGACCTCGAGATACTTCTGCGCAATCGTGCGACGAGCCCGAGCCTGCCCGGAGTCGGCCCGCCGCGTGACCAGTTTCCTCGGGCTCATCACTTCGTGGAGCCGGTCGTGGCGAGCGGGCGAATCAGCGCGTCCAGGCTTGGTCCGTGCAGGACATAGGCCTCGTCCAGCCAGGCAGCGACGATCGGTTCGCCGGCCGCAGCGATGTCGTGCAGTCGCTGGAGTGTGACAGTCACGTGCTCCATCCGATTGCCCGTCCAGGCCAAGACGTCGTCCGCGAGCGTTCGCACCCGCTCCGCCCACTCGTCGTCCCGGGCGGCCCCGGGCCGGGTGATGATCAGTACGTCGATGTCGCTGTCCGGTCCGGCGTCGCCGCGTGCGAACGATCCGAAGACCGACGCGTGAACCGCTTCGGGCTGCAACGCCGCCGCGCGCTCGGCCATCCGCTGCAGCAGCGTGGCACGAGCGCGCGCCGCGACCAGCACAGCTTCGGCGAGTACGTGATCCCGGTTCAGCCGATACAGGAAGCCGCGGTTGGACGGATCGGCGATGACCAGGCCGTGCTCGACCAGTCTGTTCAGAACCGGCAGTTGCCCGACTCGAGTGCCGCGCGGTGCCAGCCGCGCGATCTGTGAGGCACCGAGTCCTGACTCAGTACCCGCCAGCACCTGCAGGACGGCCGAGTCCAGCCCGGGCGCGATGCTGCGCAGCGGCGAGGCGAGGTCCATGACCGTCATGGTGAAACTCTCTCTACTCTCTGTCAAATATTCCTACGGAGAGTAGATATTTCTACGGGATGGCGATCTTCTCTGCCCACCGAGGGCGCCGCACCGACCGGATCGCCTGCGCCGCGCTAACCGAGGTAAACACAGGCAAACGCATAGTATTGACCCCAAATGCCGGAAAGTGTAGGCAGGCACCTGTGGCCGAACCCCCACCGAATGTCCGCGCCGGCGGCCGGCCGGCATGCCGCCGCCCGGCAGCGCTCGTGGCCTCGCTCGCCGTCCTCGCGATGCTGGCCCAACACCACCCGGCCGCCGGCTGGGACGGCGGGGCGGCCGACGCCGCGGTCGTCGCGGCCGCGGCGTGGGCCGGCTGGCTGCTCGCCGGCTACCTGGCGACGGTGGTGGCCACGGTCGCCCTCGCCGGCGCCGGCGGCCGGCTCCGCCGGACCGCCCGCGTCGTCGCCGCCCCGCTGCCGCCCGGCCTGCACAGGCGGTTACGCCTCGCGCTGGGCGTGGGCGTCGCGACCGCCGTCGTCACCGCGACCGCGGCACCGGCCACCGCCGACGGACCCGGCCGGCCCCGGCCGCACGTGTCCTCGCTGGACTGGCCCGGGGTGGGGAACCCGCCGATCGCCGGTCGCCGACCCCGCTGGTGGTCCGGGCCGGCGACTCGCTGTGGGCATCGCGGCCCGGTCCCTGGGACCGACCGGCACCGAGGCTCGCGTCGCGCTCGCCTGGCCGCGCTGGTGGGCGGCCAACCGTGCGGTGATCGGCGCCGACCCCGACCTGATCCGTCCCGGCCAGCGGCTGGTGCCGCCGGCTCCCGACCCGAGGAGACCACGATGACGCCCGCCCCCACCGCGCCGCGACTGCGGCTGCTGCCGCCACCCGCGAGCGACCCGCCGTACGACGACGAGGCGCTCGACCGGGCACCCGTCGTCCGCGGCTCGCTCGCCCTGGCCTTCCCCCCGGACGCCGACGGCGGGATGCCGCTGCGCCTGGTGCCGCCGGCGGTGCCGCGTCCCCCGCGACGGCGGCGCGCCGCTGCCGGACCCGCGGGCCTGGAGCCGGCGGATCGCCGAGGCGGTCGTCGAGGTGCTCGCCGGCGCGCGCGGAGCGGCGCAGCTCAGCGGCTTCGCGTCGCTGGAGGTGCTCCATCAGCTCGAGCGGGGAGCCGGCCGGTTGCGCGGTCCGGCCGGCTCGACGCGCCGGCAGCCGCGCCTCACCTCCGTGCATCTGTGCCTGCCACGCCGGCGGCGTCGCGGAGGTGAGCGCCGTGGTCGACACCGGCGACCGGCGCCGGGCCATCGCGATGCGGATCGAGGACCGCGCCGGACGCTGGCAGTGCACCGCGGTCCAGATCGGTTAGCGTCCTGGCGCTAGCGGTTCGCGGGTGCCCCGTGGCAGCGCTTGTACTTGCGGCCCGACCCGCACGGGCAGGGAGCGTTGCGGGCGACCTCGCGGACCCCGGCCTCCGCCGCCGGCCGTGCCACCACCAGCGGGGGCTCCGCCGGTCGAGCGCGTCACCCCGCCGTCACCGTCGACGGTCGGCGCCGAGTACTGCAGCCCGGCCGGCCGGTTGGGCTGCCCCAAGGCCTGGCCGAGGACGCCCGCGACGCGCGCCCGCTCGTCCTGGGGCGGCGCGGCGGCGGCCGGCGGCTGCTGGCCCTCCACGCCGGCGCCGAAGGCGGCAGGCGCCTCCGACGGGACGGGCTCGCCGGTCACGCCGATCGGCGGCGGGCCGCTCGGTGCTCCGGCGGGTGCTCCGGCGGGTGCGGCGGCGACGCCCGGCGCGGCGCCGGCCTCGGCCGGCGGCTCCTCGGTCGCCACCTCGAGGTTGAACAGGAACCCGACCGACTCCTCCTTGATGCCGTCCATCATGGCGCCGAACATGTCGAACGCCTCGCGCTGGTACTCGACGACCGGGTCGCGCTGGCCGTAGCCCCGCAGCCCGATGCCCTCCTGGAGGTAGTCCATCTCGTAGAGGTGCTCGCGCCACTTGCGGTCGAGCACGGAGAGGATGACGCGGCGCTCGAGCTCGCGCAGCGCCTCGACACCGAGCTCCTCCTCGCGTCGCGGTGTAGGCGGCCATCGCGTCCGCGATCAGCTCCTCGGCGAGGTACTCCGAGGACAGCCCGCCGCCGGAGCGCTCGTCGAGATCCTCGTGAGTGACGCTGACCGGGTAGAGCTGGCGCAGCCCGGTCCACAGCGTGTCGAGGTCCCAGTCCTCCGGCGTAGCCCTCACTGGTGGCGGCGCGGACGTAGTCACCGATGACGTCCTCGATCATGTGCAGGACCTGCTCGTGGATGTCCTCACCCAGCAGCACCCGGCGGCGCTCGTCGTAGATGACCGTGCGCTGCTTGTTGAGCACCTCGTCGTACTTCAGGACGTTCTTGCGGATCTCGAAGTTCTGCTGCTCGATCTGCGTCTGCGCGCTGCGGATGGACCGCGAGACCATCTTCGACTCGATGGGCACGTCCTCGGGCAGGTTGAGCCGGTCCATGATCGACTCGACCATGTGCGCGTTGAACAGGCGCATGAGGTCGTCACCGAGCGAGAGGTAGAACCGGGACTCGCCGGGGTCGCCCTGGCGGCCGGACCGGCCGCGCAGCTGGTTGTCGATGCGGCGCGACTCGTGCCGCTCGGTGCCGAGCACGTAGAGCCCGCCGAGCCCGACGACCTCCTCGTGCTCCGCGGCGACGGAGGTCTTGGCCTTCTCGAGCGCGTCCGGCCAGGCGGCCTCGTAGTCCTCGGGGGTCTCGACCGGCGACAGCCCGCGCGCGGCGAGCTCGGCGGCGGCCATGTACTCCGGGTTGCCGCCGAGCATGATGTCGGTGCCCCGGCCGGCCATGTTGGTCGCGACCGTGACGGCGCCCTTGCGGCCGGCCTGCGCGACGATCTGGGCCTCCTTCTCGTGGAACTTCGCGTTGAGCACCTCGTGCGGGACGCCGCGGCGCAGCAGCAGTCCGGACAGCACCTCGCTCTTCTCGACGCTCGTCGTGCCGACGAGCACCGGCTGGCCCTTCTCGTGCCGCTCGACGATGTCCTCGACGACCGCCTGCCACTTGGCCTCTTCGGTCTTGTAGACGACGTCGGCCTGGTCGGCGCGGATCATCGGCCGGTTGGTGGGGATCGGGACGACGCCGAGCTTGTAGACCTGGTCGAACTCCGCCGCCTCGGTCGCCGCCGTACCGGTCATGCCGCCGAGCTTGTCGTAGAGCCGGAAGTAGTTCTGCAGCGTGATCGTCGCGAGGGTCTGGTTCTCCTGCTTGATCTCGACGCCTTCCTTGGCCTCGATCGCCTGGTGCATGCCCTCGTTGTAGCGGCGGCCGTGCAGGATGCGGCCGGTGAACTCGTCGACGATGAGGACCTCGCCGTCGTCGACGATGTAGTCCTTGTCGCGCTTGAACAGCTCCTTCGCCTTGATGGCGTTGTTGAGGTAGCCGACGAGAGGCGTGTTGACCGCTTCGTAGAGGTTGTCGATGCCGAGCACGTCCTCGACCCGCTCGATCGCGGACTCACCGACGGACATGGTGCGCTTGCCCTCGTCGACCTCGTAGTCGACGTCCCGCGTCAGCTGCCGCGCGATCCGGGCGAACTCGACGTACCACTTCTGGCTGAGGTCGGACGGGCCGCTGATGATGAGCGGCGTGCGGGCCTCGTCGATGAGGATGGAGTCGACCTCGTCGACGACGGCGAAGTTGTGGCCGCGCTGGACGAGCTCGTCGGCGCTCCACGCCATGTTGTCGCGCAGGTAGTCGAAGCCGAACTCGTTGTTGGTCCCGTAGGTGATGTCGCAGCCGTAGGCGCTGCGGCGCTCGGCCGGCGGGAGCTGGGCGAGGATGACCCCCACGGTCAGCCCGAGGAAGCGGTGCACCCGGCCCATCCACTCGGCGTCGCGCTTGGCGAGGTAGTCGTTGACGGTGACGACGTGCACGCCCTTGCCGGAGAGCGCGTTGAGGTACGCCGGCAGGACGCTGGTCAAGGTCTTGCCCTCACCGGTCTTCATCTCGGCGATGTTGCCGAGGTGCAGCGCCGCCCCACCCATGAGCTGGACGTCGAAGTGCCGCTGGCCGAGCGTGCGCTTCGCCGCCTCGCGCACGGCGGCGAACGCCTCGGCCAGCAGGTCGTCGAGGGACTCGCCGTCCTGGTGCCGGGCCTTGAACTCGTCGGTCAGGGCCCGGAGCTCGGCATCGCTCATCGCGGCGAAGTCGTCCTCGATCGAGTTGACCTGATGGGCGATGTCCGCAAGCTTGCGCAGGATGCGACCTTCGCCGGCTCGCAGGATCCGGTCGAAAAACGCCACGGTTGCCGATCTCCTGACGTGGACAGACGTCACGGCGGCGGTTCCGCCGTCCCGCCATCGTAGGCCGAGGCGGCGGCCGCACCCCGGATCACCGCCGACGGCCTCGTGCCGGCGGCCGCCGAGCCGCTACCGTCTGCGACGTGTGCAGGAGCATCAAGACGCTGCGTCCCCCGTACGTCGAGGAGCCGACGGCGCCCGACATCGAGGCGGCAGCGCTGCAGTACGTCCGCAAGGTGGCGGGGATGCGCGCGCCCTCCCAGGCCAACGCCGAGGTGTTCGCCGACGCCGTCGCCGAGGTGACGGCCGCCACCCGCAAGCTGCTGGACGGGCTCGTGCTGCGCCCGGCGCGACCGAGGTAGCGGGCGCCGGGACGACGTGGCGAGCGGCGACTTCGAGCTCGCGCTGCTCGCCGGCGCGGGCGTCCTGCTGGTCGCCGTCGCCGCGGTGCGCCTGTCCACCCGGCTCGGCGTGCCGAGCCTGCTGCTCTACCTGGCGATCGGGCTCGTGCTCGGCCGGGGCGCGATCGGCCTGTCGTTCGACGACACCACGCTCGCGCGCAACCTGGGCCTCATCGCGCTGGCCGTGATCCTCGCCGAGGGCGGGCTCACGACGCGCTGGATCGAGGTCCGACCGCAGCTGCCCGCGGCGGCGGCCCTGGCCACCGTCGGTGTGGCGGTGAGCATCGGGGTCACCTGCGTCGCGGCGAAGCTCGTCCTCGACACGAGCTGGCGGACCGCCGGCATGGCCGCCGCCGTCCTCGCCTCGACCGACGCCGCCGCGGTGTTCGCGACCCTGCGGTCCCTGCGCCTGCCGCGGCGCGTCGTGGCCGTGCTCGAAGCCGAGTCCGGGCTCAACGACGCGCCGGCGGTCATCATCGTGTCGCTGCTGGCGAGCCGGCACCCCGGAAGCCTCGGCCACGCGGCGGCGTCGCTCAGCTGGGAGCTGGCCGCGGGCGCCGGCATCGGCCTCGCCCTCGGCGCGGTCGGGGCGGCGACCCTGCGGCGCGCGGCGCTGCCCGCGGCCGGGCTCTACCCGATCGCGACGATGTCGCTCGCCATGGCGTCGTACGCCGCGGCCGCCTCGGCGGGGGCCAGCGGCTTCCTCGCCGTCTACCTCACCGCGCTGTGGCTGGGCAACGCCCATCTCCCCCACCGCCGGACGACGGTCGGTTTCGCCGACGGCATGGCCTGGCTGGCGCAGATGGGACTGTTCGTGATGCTCGGCCTCCTGGTCGAGCCGGACCAGCTCGGCGAGGCGGCGCTGCCGGCACTCGCCATCGGCGCGGTCCTCACGCTCGTCGCCCGACCGCTCGCGGTGCTCACGGCGACCGCGCCGTTCCGGCTGGGCTGGCGCGAGCAGCTGCTGCTGTCCGCCGCCGGCCTTCGCGGCGCGGTGCCGATCGTGCTCTCGACGATCCCGCTGACGACCCAGGCACCCGGCGCCCGCCGGGTCTTCGACGTCGTCTTCGTGCTCGTGGCGCTGTCGACGCTCGTCCAGTCGCCGCTGCTCGCGCCACTCGCCCGGCGGCTCCGCCTCCAGCGCGACGATGCCGGGCGCGACCTCGACGTCGATGCGGCGCCGCTGGACCGGATGGAGGCCGACCTGCTGACCGTCCGGGTGCCGGAGGGTTCGAAGCTGCACCGCGTCACGGTGTGGGAGCTCGACCTGCCGGAGGACGTGGCGGTGGTGTTCATCAACCGCGGCGGGCACGGCCTCGTCCCGGAGGTGACGACGATGCTCAACGAGGGCGACGACCTCATGCTCGTGGTGCCGCGGGCGGTGCGGGACGACGTCGAGCGACGGCTGCGCGCGGTCAGCCGCAGCGGCCGGCTGGCGCGGTTCTACGGCGACCGCGGTGAGGTGTGACGGTCAGCCCCACCAGAACGCGGCGGCGATGACGGCGTAGAGACCGAGCAGCGCGGCGCCTTCCAGCCAGACCGACTCGCCGTCGACGATGATGAAGCTGACGGCCAGCACCGACGCCACCACGGTCGTCACGAGCAGCGGCGGGAACACGAGCACGAACGCCGCGCCGCCCACGACGAACGACAGCAGGACGAGGGCGGGCGCGAGCACCAGCGCGATCTGCAGCGGGCTGTTGAGGATCACCGACAGCGCGTGATCGGACTGGCCTCGCGCGGCGAGCTGGATGCCGACGACGTTCTCGACCGCGTTCCCGGCGATGGCGACGATGACGAGACCGGCGAACGCCTGGCTGATGTGCAGCGTCTCGATGGCCGGTTCGAGCGCGTGGATGAACCAGTCCGACACCAGCGCCGCCAGCACCGCGGTCACCGCCAAGGACCCGATCGCCAACGGCATGGGCCAACGTCCGTCCGCGGCGGGGTCCGCAGCCGCTGCCTCCTCCTGCGCGGTACGCCGGACCGCGGACGGCACCGAGCACACGAAGACGGCGAGCAGGACGACCGACGCGATGACCGACAGGGTCCGCTCGTGGGCGGCGGCCGGCGTGTGGAGCGTCGCCGCCAGCGACGGAATCAGCATCGCGGCGACGGCCAGCAGCATCATCGCGGTGATGACGCGCGCCCGTTGGCTGTCGAAGCGCTGGACTCCGTTGCGCAGCCCGCCGACGAGGAACGCGAGGCCGAGGACGAGGAGCACGTTGCCGAGGATCGAACCGATCACAGCGGCCTCGACGACCTCGGTGAGCCCGGCCCGCAATGCGAAGACGGCGATGAACAGCTCGGGCAGGTTGCCGAGTGCGCTCTGAAGGACCCCGGTCGCGCCGGCGCCCAGCCGCTCGCCGATCTGGTCGACGCTGCGGCCGACCAGCGTCGCCAGCGCGGCGATGGCGAGACCGGCGACGACGAACGCGGCGACATGGCCACCCCCGACGTACCGGGTGAGTGCGGCCGCGGTCGTCAGCAGCAGGCAGGCCGCGACGATCCAGCGGTCCGAGCGGGACAGGGTGGCGAGCATCCGCGCATCATGCCAACACCTCAACCGGCGGCCGGCGGAGCCGGCGAACACCTGGCCACGCCCAGCCGGCGCTCGCCCGTCATTGTTCGTGTTCGGGTTGCCCGGTGCGCCAGGCGAGCGGGAGCGCCCCCAGACCGTAGATGCCCTGGACCGTGCCGAACGCCGGTACGCCGTCGAGCCGCAGGTCCCGCAGCCGGGGCGCGAGGAACAGCAACGCCTCCTCCAGCTCGGCCCGGGCGAGGTTGTGGCCGACGCAGAAGTGGATGCCGGCGCCGAACGTCAGGATGCGCGCGCCGTCGCGCCGGACGGTGATGTCGAACTCGGCCGGCACCAGACCCTCGCGGTTCCCGGTCGCGGCGCTGATGAGGACGACCGCCCCTGCGGGGAAGTCCACGTCGCGGTAGGTGACGTCGTGAGTGAGGACGCGAGCCGAGAACGGGGTCACCGGCTCGTGTCGCAGCACCTCCTCGACCGCCTGCGTCGCCAGTTCGGGCCGGTCGGCGAGCACCGCCCATTGCCCCGGGTGCCGAGCGAACAGCAGCAGCGCGTGCGCGAGCTGCGCATGCGTCGTGTCCACGCCGCCGGCCACCACGTCGAGCACCAGGTTTCGGAGCTCGACGTGGCTCAGCCGGGCCGCCGCCTCGGCTTCGATGAGCAGCGAGATGAGATCGTCACCCGGGTCGGACCTCCGGCGCGCGATGAGAGCGTCACACCAGTCGTAGAACTCCGCGACGGCCTGCTCGATGCGCCGGCGGTCGTTGAGCAGCGCCGGCCCGTCGAACTGGCTTTGCATCCAGTGCGACCACTCGTGCAGCCGGGGTGCGTCCTCCGGCGGGGCCCCCATGACCCTGGCGATGACCTCCGCGGGGTAGCGCCGGGCAACGGCGGAGACGAACTCGCACCGACCCGTGGGGACGACATCGGCGCAGATGCCGGTGATGACGTCGCGCATGGTGCTGCGCCACCGCTGGGAGGCGCGGGGCGTGAAGAACGGGTTGAGCACGTTGCGCAGGCGCCGGTGCTGGTCACCGTCGAGATGCAGGATGTTGTGGTCGATCTCCTCGCGCAACGGACCCGGCCCGACGGCGAACAGCTCGGCGATCATCTGGCCGGGAAACGTTGCCGAGCTTCGTGCGCAGGAAGAACTCGCCCGCCTCACGGTCCAGCGTCAGATAGCCCATCGGGATGCGCGCCAGCCACGACGACGAGGCGAGGCCGCCGAGCACGTCGTGGAATCGCTGACCATGCAGCTCGACGTCGGCCGGATCGAACTCCGGGATGTCCAGCGTCGCCGCATCGACCATGCCCGAAGAGGCTAGGTGATCTCGAGCAGCTTCTCGCGGACGGCGTAGACCACGGCCTCCATGCGCGAGTGCAGCTGCAGCTTCTCGAGGATGTTGCGGATGTGGTTCTTGACCGTGTTCTCGCTGATGAACAGCTGCTTGGCGATGTCGCGGTTGTTGAGGCCCTTGGCGACCAGCCGCAGCACCTCCATCTCGCGCTCGGTCAGCCGCGGCGCGGGCACCTGCTGCCGGTCGTCGCCACGCTTGATCATCGAGGCGAACTCGTTGAGCAGCTTCGACGCCATCGACGGCGAGATCAGCGACTGGCCGCCGTGCACGGCGCGGATCGCCGAGGCGACCTCCTCGATGGAGATCTCCTTGAGCAGGTAGCCCATCGCGCCGGCCTTGATCGCGTCGTAGAGGTCGGCCTCCTCGTCGCTGATCGTCAGCATGATGATCTTGGTGGACGGGACGGCGTCCTTGATGGCGGTGCAGGCGTCGATGCCGCCGCGCTTCGGCATCCGGACGTCCATGAGCACGATGTCCGGCGTGGTCTCGATCGCCTTCTGGACCGCGGCGGCGCCGTCCTCGGCCTCGCCCACGACGTCGATGTCGGGCTCCTGCTCGAGCACCATCTCGAGGCCGCGGCGGAACAGAGCGTGGTCGTCGACGACCAGGACGCGGATCGGGTCCCCCGTGCCAGGCGGCACGCTCGGTACGCCGTCACGGCGTCTCGCTCACGTTGCCTCCATGGGTCGTATAGCCCGCAGTTGCGGCCCATGATGGCACGTCCGCGCGTGAAAACCCGCCCAAACGCATCAATCGGGTCAGGCGGTGGCGCCGTCCGTGCTGACCAGCCGGATCACGCCGTAGTCGTAGCCCCGCCGGCGGTAGACCACGCTCGGGCAGCCCCGGTCGGCGTCGACGAACAGGTAGAAGTCGTGCCCGACGAGCTCCATCTCGAACAACGCCTGGTCCAGCGTCATGGGAGCGGCGGTGTGCACCTTCTCCCGCACCAGCACGGGTCCACCGGTGGAGTCGATGGCGGTGCCGATCGCCATCACCTCGTCGACCTCGGCCGCCACGGCGGGGCCGGAGCCGTTCGCTCCCGCCGGGGGTCGGGTCGCCTCGGCGTCGGCGCGGGCGGCGGCGGTCGCCGCCGCGACCGAGACGGGGGTGCGGTTGCCGTGGTGGACCCGGCGCCGGTCGGCAGCGCGGCGCAGCCGCATCTCGAGCTTGCCGACGGCGAGGTCGAGGGCGGCGAACGGGTCGCTGGCCGCGGCCTCGGCGCGGACGACCGGACCCGCGCGTCAGACAGGTCAGCTCGACCCGGGCCCGCTGGTCGGCGAGGCGCGGGTTGTGCTCGTCGCAGACCTCGACGTCGATGCGGTTGACCTTGCCGTCGAGCTTGCCGAGCTTGCCGAGCTTGGCCTCGGCCTGACTCCGGAACCGTTCGCCGATCTCCGTGTGCCGGCCCTTGACGACGATGTCCACGCGGCTACCTCCGTCGACGTCCTGCACCTACCGAGCACCGTAGTGCGCGGCGGCCACGTTGTGCAGACCCGGGCGGACTACGCCGTGGTTACGCCGGGTGGCGGCCACCGTCGCCGCCGCGGCGACCACTGCTCCCGCGGCCCGAAGCGTGCGCGCGCACTCCGCCAGCGTGGCACCGGTGGTGACGAGGTCGTCGACGAGCACCACGACCGAGCCGGCGAGGGCGGCCCGCGCCCCCACCCGCAGCCGGAAGGCGCCGGCGAGGTTCTCCGCCCGCGCCGCCGCACCGAGCCCGGCGGAGTCGACGACGGCGCGGCGGTGCACCAGCGCCCCCAGCGTTGCGACGGGCCGGCCGGCGGCGGTGAGTTCCCGGGCGGCCCGGCGGGCGAGCCGGGCCACGACGTCGTCACCGCGGACGCGCCGGGCGCGCGCCGACGACGGCACCGGGACGAGCACGACCGGCGCGGCGACCTGCGCCGCCTCGACGCCCGCCGTCACCGAGCGGGCGAGAGCGCCGGCGAGCGGCCGGGCGAGCCCGAGGACGCCGCGCTCCTTGTACGCGAGCAGCAGGTCGCGCACCACACCCGCGTAGGCGGCGACGGCGTAGGGCGGCGGCAGCCCGGCCGGCGCCGGCTCCGGCCAGGCCGGACGCGGTACCGCCAGCAGCGGGACGACGCACCCGCCGCAGACCGCCGGCCCGGGGGTGCCACACCCGGCACAGGACTGTGGGAGGACGAGATCGAGGAGCGCGCGCACCGGCCGAGCCTGCGCCGGGACGGGCGCTCACCGGCACCTCCCCGGGCGGTTCTGTGGATGCCGGGTCAGCCGGCGTACGCGGGAAGCGAGCCGGCGCCGATCCGGCGCCAGCCGCCGACCGGGTCGTCGAGCCAGACGGCATCGCCCGCGGTCACCACGAGCGGTTCGTCCGGCGCCGCCGCCACGTCCGTCGGCTCGCCGCCCAGCCCGACCGTCGACACGGTGCGCGTGCTGTAGCCGTCGACGTCCACCGCGACGAGCTCACGACCCCCGGGCGCGTTGGCGGCCGTGACCACGAGCTGGTCGGCGCCGTCCCAGGCCACCCCGCGCACGTCGTCGACGCGTGGCAGGACGTCACGGAAACCGGTGAACCGCAGCGCGCCGTGCGCGGAGGTGACCCGCCCGACGACGAGCCGGCCGGCGCCGGCGGCGCCCACGACGACGGCGACGCGCGTCCCGTCGCGGGACAGTCGCAGCTCCTGCACCGGACGGTCGATCACCGCGCTCTCGGTCGGCACGGAGCGGAGCTCACCGGCAGCGGTGACCTGCGCCACCCACCGCCGACCGTTGCGGGTCGCCACCGTGAAGAGGTTGTCGACCCGGTCGAACGAGGGGCGGGTGAGCGTGTCGGCCACGAGCCGCCGGGCGGGTGCGGTGCCCAGCGGTCCGCTGCGCAGCTCGACGCGGCGGCCGGTGCGCGCCACGCCGGCCAGCCGCCTCCCGTCGTGGGAGACCGCGAGAGACGTCAGACCCTGAGCCGCGTCGAGCCCGGTGACGTCGGCGGTGACCCCGCGCCATCCGCGGCGGCCGGCGTAGAACGCGCTGGACAGCGACGGCGGCGCGTCCGGGTCGTACGACGGCCACGCGGAGCGCGGCTGCTCCGCGCGGCACACCGGGAAGGCTCACCGGCGACCCGTCGACGAGGATGCGCACGGCGTTGACACCGCTCACCTGTCGCAGCGTCCAGATCAGCTGCGCGGACAGGCCCTCGAGCTGGGACCGCGTCGCCTGGCCGACGGTGGCGGACAGGTTCACCTCGGCGGTGCCGGTCGAGTCGACGGGAACGTTGCCGAGCAGGTCGGTGCGCGGGGGGAAGCCGGTGCTCACCGCCGGCCGCAGCCACGACCCGGGGCCGCCGAGCAGGGCACGCACCAGCGCGGTCGTCACGCCGCGCGGGTCGGGCCGGAGCAGCACCTGCTCGGGCACCAGCGTGCCGCCGGTGCGGTCGAGGTAGTAGACGTCGGCCAGGCGGTAGGCGCGCGGGGCGTCGGCGACCGACAGGAAGACGCCGTCGGGCGAGCTTGTCGATCCGCCACTGTCCGTTCTGCCGGACCAGCTCCAGCGTGGCGGCGATCGTGCCCGACCTCGGGGTGAAGTCGCCGCGGTCGTCGATCTGACCCGACGCGCGGCGCCTGCACGCGGATCGACTGCCGGACCTCGCTCGTCTCAGTCGCGGTCAGGGTGACGCCGCCGTCGTCGTACATCGTGACGGCGACCCCGGCGTCCCAGGTGAGGGCGGCGTGGTCGGTGAGGTAGGCACGGGCGATCTCGTAGTCACCGTCGCCGTTGACCATCGCGCGCAGGAACCCGTGGACGATGTCCGCCGCCGACATGCCGGGCAGCGGTGCGGGCGGGAGCACGCGGACGTCGATGTCGTCGAGGCCCCCCTCGGCGGAGATCTCCCGGCCGACGCGGATGGCGCCGCTGTCCGGGATCCCGGCGCAGCCGGCCAGCGCCAACACGGCCGCCACGACCGCGCCGGTCCGCCGGAGCCGGGCGCGCCGGTCACCCACCGGTGACCTCCGGCGTGGTCCCGTCCGCGCGCGGGTCGGACACCATCCCGGCCGGGACCGGGCCCACCTCGTCCACGGGCTCGAGCGGCAGCGGCGCCTCGGTGATCTCCTCGCCGATGTGCCACGGGAGGGTCAGCCGGAAGACCGAGCCCTCGCCGGGCTTGCCCCACGCCTGCAGCCAGCCGCCGTGCAGCCGGGCGTCCTCCAACGAGATCGACAGCCCCAGCCCGGTGCCGCCGGACGACCGCGCCCGCGCCGGGTCCGCACGCCAGAACCGCCCGAACACGAGCGCCGCCTCGCCCGGGCGCAACCCGACACCGCGGTCACGGACGGCGACCGTGACCCCGCCCGGGCCGGTACGCACCCGCACGTCCACCGGGGCGCCGCTGCCGTGCTCGAGCGCGTTGATGACGAGGTTGCGCAGGATGCGCTCGATGCGTCGGGCGTCGACCTCGACGACGCACCGGCTCCTCGGGGAGGTCGAGCCGGACCGGGCAGCCGTGCTGATCGGCGAGCGGAGCGGTGCCGTCGACCACACCCCGGACCAGGGTCCGCAGGTCGAGCAGCTCGCCGTCGAGGGCGACCGCTCCGGCGTCGTGCCGGCTGATCTCGAGCAGGTCGGCGAGCAGCGCCTCGAACCGGTCGAGCTGCGCCTGCAGGAGCTCGGCGGACCGGGCGAGCGCGGGCGGCAGCTCGCCCCGGGCGTCGTGCAGCACGTCCGCCGCCATCCGGATGGTGGTGATCGGCGTCCGCAGCTCGTGGGACACGTCGGCGACGAAGCGTCGCTGCACGCGGGAGAGCTCCCGCAGCTGGGAGATCTGGCGCTCGACCGTCTCCGCCATGCCGTTGAACGAGGTGGCGAGGCTGGACAGCTCGTCCTCGCCCCGCACCGGCATCCGGTCGCGCAACCTCCCCGCGGCGAGGCGCTGCGCCGTCGCGGCGGCCTGGCGCACCGGCCGCACCACCTGCCGGGTGACGATCAGGGTGATGGCGACGAGCAGCAGCACGATGACCACGCCGGCCGCCACCATCGTCCGTTCGACGAGAGCGAGGGTGTCCCGCTCCTGGGTCAGCGGGAAGAGGTAGTACAGCTGGTAGCCGACGGCGCTGGTGGGGACCGGGCCGCCCGCGACGAAACCGGGCTCGGTGCCGTCGCCGGCAGGGATCGTGGCGTAGGTCCAGGCCTCGCGGTTCTGCTTGCCGACGGCCGTGCGGAGCCCCCGCGGGATGCTGCCGACGACCTCGCGCAGACCGCGGGGCGCGGTGCTCAGGGGGGCGATGTACTCGGACTCGCCACCACTGTCGGTGGCGAGCAGGACCACGCCGTACGACGCCTGGGCGTCACCGCCGCCGAGGTCGCCGATGACGTTGCTGGCGGTCGCGCTCACGGCGTTGGGCTTGGACCGGTCCATGGCGTCGAACTGCGACGCCGCGTGCTGCAGCCCGAAGTCGAGCTGGGCCAGCGAGGCGCGTGTCTTCGCGTCGAGCAGGCCGTCGCGGATCTGGTGCAGCAGCACCACGCCGAGCAGCACGCCGGCCAGCGCCGAGAGCACCAGGGTCGTGCTCGCCACCCGGAGCTGCAGGGAGCCGCGCCAGCG
This sequence comes from uncultured Actinomycetota bacterium, assembly GCA_963835405.1. Classification (GTDB taxonomy): domain Bacteria; phylum Actinomycetota; class Actinomycetes; order JAFAQI01; family JAFAQI01; genus CAWIFV01. The sequence goes on along the minus strand of CAWIFV010000010.1, from coordinate 16,264 downwards.
ATGGAGGGCGCCGGCGAGGAAGGCCTGGGGAGCAGACGTCACGACGGGCCGGCCTTGTAGCCGACTCCTCTCACCGTGAGGACGAGCTCGGGGTGCTCGGGGTCTCGCTCGACCTTCGCCCGGAGCCGCTGCACGTGCACGTTGACGAGCCGGGTGTCCGCGGCATGGCGGTAGCCCCAGACCTGCTCGAGGAGCTGCTCGCGGGTGAACACCTGACCGGGTTTGCGCGCCAGCGCGGCGAGGAGGTCGAACTCCAGCGGCGTCAGCGGGATCGCCTCGTCGTCGCGGGCGACCACGTGCCCGGCGATGTCGATGGTCACGTCTCCGACGCGGATGACCTCGTTGGTCCCGGCCTCGTTGCTGCGCAGCCGCGCCCGCATCCGGGCGACCAGCTCCTTCGGCTTGAACGGTTTGACGATGTAGTCGTCCGCGCCGACCTCGAGGCCGAGCACGATGTCGATCGTGTCGCCGCGTGCGGTGAGCATGACGATCGGGGTGCCGCTCTCGGCACGGATCTGCCGGCAGACATCGATGCCGTCCGTGCCCGGCAGCATGAGGTCGAGCAGCACCAGGTCCGGGCGGGTGGACCGGAACGCGGCCAGCGCGCGGTCGCCGTCGGCGACGAACGAGGGCTCGAAGCCCTCGGTGCGGAGCACGATGCCCAGCATCTCCGCGAGCGCGGGGTCGTCGTCGACCACGAGAACTCGACCTTTTGGCACCCTTCCATGGTGACATTCCGACAGCCGTTCAGGGGGCACTCTGCGACGATGGGCCGTCCCGACCCGAGGAGCGAGCGATGACGGGGGACCCCGACCGGCCCGGCGACTGGGCCGCCCCGGGCTCGACGACACCGCCACCCGGATGGTCCGCCGAGCAGCCCGCCCCGCATCCGGATGCGTCGAGCTGGGGCACGCCGTACGCCGCTCCCCCGCCGCCGCGGCCGGGGATCGTGCCGCTGCGGCCGCTGGGTGTCGGCGAGCTGCTGGACGGTGCGTTCGCCGCGATCCGCCGCTATCCGCGGGCGACCCTGGGCCTCGCCGCCGCGGTGATGCTGGTCGTCACGGCGGTCGAGGTGCTCACCCAGTGGTGGCTGCTCAGCGGCATCCAACCGCCCGCGCGCGAACGCCACGCTGTCCGACGCGGGCGACTACGCCGGCCGGGTCGGGAGCCGCGGGGGTCATCGGCTTCGTGGTCGGAGTGGGCGCCACGCTGCTGCTCACCGGCCTGATCACGGCGGTCATCGGCGAGGCCGTCCTCGGCCGGCCGGTCACGCCGGCGGACGCGTGGGCGCGGCTGCGACCGCTCTTCTGGCGCCTCGTGGGCACCGCCCTGCTGACGTTCCTCCTCGTCGGGGGCGTCGCCCTGGCCGCCGCCCTGCCGGGGATCGTGCTGGTGGCGACCGGGAGCGTGGCCGGCGATGCCGTGCTCGTCCTCGGACTCGTGGTCGGCGTGCTGCTCGGGGTCTGGCTCTACATCTCCCTGTCGCTGGCGCCGGCCGCCGTCGTCCTGGAACGGCAGTCGGTCCGGGCGGCGCTGCGCCGCTCGCGGGCCCTGGTGCGTGGCAGCTGGTGGCGCGTGTTCGGCGTCGTCCTGCTCGCCGGCATCATCGCGGCGGTGGTGTCGGCCATCATCGGCCTGCCCTTCGGGCTGGCGGGGGGCGGGCTGACCGCTCTGGGCGACGACACGGCGAGCCCGGCCTTCTCCGAGCTCGCGCTCTCCGGACTGGGGAGCCTGCTCGCCGGCACGGTGGTCCGTCCGTTCACCGCGGGGGTCGCCGCGCTGCTCTACATCGACCGCCGGATCCGCGTCGAGGCGCTCGACGTCGCGCTCACGCGCGCGGCCGCGGAGACGCCACCGGCGTGATCTGCGGTCTGTGGCTCGCAGCCGGCGGCGGGGCTCCCGTGACCCGCGACGGCGCCCGGGCCGACGCCCGGCACGAGCTCGCGAAGGCCGTCTACCACCGCTACGACGACCCGTGGCCGGTCCGCGCCTTCCGGGCGGTCGAGCACTGGCTGTCCCGGCTCCTCGACCAGGTCGCCGGCCACGCGCCGGGTGGCGGGCCCGGCGCGATCGGCCTCGTCGCGCTCGTCGTGGCCCTGGTCGCGGTCGCCCGCTGGCGCTTCGGGCCGGTCCGCCGCGGAGCCCGCGCGCCGGGCGCCGTTCTCGAGGTGACACCCTCGCGCGCGGCCGACCACCGCCGGCGCGCGACCGACGCGGCCGACCGGGGCGACTGGCGCACCGCGGTCGTGGAGCGCATGCGCGCGCTGGCCCGGGGCCTGGAGGAGCAGGACCTGGTCGCGGCGGGACCGGGCCGGACCGCGGTGGAGCTGGCTGCCGAGGTCGGGCGGATCCGGCCGCCCGCCGCCCCGGCCGTGGCCGCGGCAGCAGTCGTCTTCGACGCCGTCGCCTACGGCGGCCGGAACGCCGACGCGCACTCCTACGAGACGGTGCTGGCGGCCGACCGCGCCGTCGCGGCGCCGTCGGCCCGGCTGGTCGGGCCGCGCCGATGACCACGGTGGCCGCGGTGGCCGGCCCCGACCTGCGCGGGGTGTGGCAGCGGGCGCGCGTCCCGGTGCTGCTGGCCGTGCTCGCCGTCGGCGCCGTCCTCGCCCTCGCGGCCGTGCTGGACGCGCCACCGGCGCGACCCCTCGACCCCCGCGACGCGTCCCCGGCCGGTGCGCGGGCGCTGGCCACCCTGCTCGGCGCCCGCGGGGTGACGGTCCGCCCCGTCGACCGCCCGGCCCCGGCCGGGCCCGGCACGACCACGTTCGTCCCGGATCCGGCCGGCCTCACCCGCGCCCAGCTGCGCCAGCTCGCGAGCGCGGGTGGGGATCTCGTGGTGATCGCGCCCGGGCGCCGCGAGCTGGCCGCGCTCGGCGTCGCCGCATCGACGGGCAGGGTGACCTCCGAGGCGACCGTCCCGGCCGGTTGCGGCCTGCCGGCGGCGCAGGTCGCCGGGCCGATCCGCTATTCCGGGCGCCTCTACGCCGCACTCGACCCGTCCGCCCCCGGCACCGCCTGCTACCGGGTCGGGCCGGTCGCCGGGCTGCTCGTCGTACCCGCCGGCACCGGCCGGATCTCCGTCCTGGGGTCCACCGCGGCCCTGTCGAACGCCTGGCTCGACGAGGAGGGCAACGCCGCACTCGGGCTGGGTCTGCTCGGCGGCGCCGACCGCGTCGACTGGGTGCTCCCCCGGCCACCGACGCAGGCCCCCGCGGACGCGCGCCACCGCGGTCTGGTCGAGCTGCTCCCCGGCCGGGTCCGGTGGACCCTGGCCGCGACCGGCCTGGCGCTGCTGCTGCTCGCGCTGTGGCGCGCCCGGCGACTCGGACCGGTCGTGGTCGAGCCGCTGCCCGTCGTCGTCCGGGCGGACGAGACGGTCGTCGGCCGGGCCCGGCTGATGCGTGCGGCGAGGGCGCGGGGCGCGGCGGCGGAAGCGCTGCGCACCGCCGCCCTCGGCCGCCTCCGCGGCCGGCTCGGCCTTCCCGAGGACGCGGACGTCACGACGGTGACGGACGCCGTCACCCGCCGCACCGGCCGGGCGGACGCCGACGTCACGGCCCTGCTCGCCGGCGAGCCACCCCGGGACGACGCGCAGCTCACCCGCCTGGCCGGCGAGCTGGACGCCGTCGAGCAAGCGGTACGCGACCGATGAGAACCCGAGCGGAGGACATGTCGTGACCCCACCACCGTCGGCGCGACGCCGACCGTCCCGGAAGCCGCCGACCGACCCGCGAGCCGCTTTCGCCGCCCTGCGCGACGAGGTGGGCAAGGCGGTGGTCGGGCAGGAAGCCCGTCGTCACCGGGCTGGTCATCGCGCTCCTGTGCCGCGGCCACGTCCTGCTCGAGGGCGTGCCCGGCGTGGCGAAGACGCTGCTCGTCCGGGCCCTCGCGGCGGCCCTGTCGCTCGAGACGAAGCGCGTGCAGTTCACCCCCGACCTCATGCCGGGCGACGTGACGGGGTCGCTCGTCTACGACGCGCGCACCGCGCGGTTCGAGTTCCGGCCGGGTCCGGTGTTCACCAACCTGCTGCTGGCCGACGAGATCAACCGCACGCCTCCCAAGACGCAGGCCGCGCTGCTGGAGGCGATGGAGGAGCGGCAGGTGTCGGTCGAGGGCGACGCCCGGCCGCTGCCCGATCCGTTCGTGGTCGCCGCGACGCAGAACCCGATCGAGTACGAAGGCACCTACACGCTGCCCGAGGCCCAGCTCGACCGCTTCCTGCTCAAGCTCACGGTCGGGCTGCCCGGTCGCGACGACGAGGTGGCGGTGCTGCGCCGCCACCACGAGGGCTTCGACCCGCGCGACCTCGCCGCGGCCGGGGTCACGGCCGTCGCGGGCGCCGAGGAGCTGGCCGTGGCACGCGCCGGGGCGGCGGCCGTGGCGGTCGCCCCGGAGGTGCTCGACTACCTCGTCGACGTGTGCCGGGCGACGCGGGAGTCACCGTCACTCACCCTGGGCGCCTCGCCGCGTGGCGCGACCGCGCTGCTGTCGACGAGCAAGGCGTGGGCATGGCTGTCCAACCGGGACTTCGTCACTCCGGACGACGTCAAGGCACTGGCCCGGCCGACACTGCGGCACCGGCTGCTGCTCCGGCCGGAAGCCGAGCTCGACGGGGTGACCGCCGACGGCGTGCTCGACGGCGTGCTCGCCTCGGTACCGGTGCCGCGGTGACGGCATGGCGCTGACCGGTCGCGCGGTCGCGGCGGCCGCCGCCGGTGCGCTCGTCGTGTTCGTGGCTCCGCTCGGTGGCGCGATGGTCGGGTACGTCGCGGCCGCGCTCGCCGTCGCCGTGGCGGCCGACCTGGCACTCGCGGCGACACCGCGGGCCGCCACACTGTCGCGCTCCGGCGCGACGAGCACCCGGCTGGGGGTGCCCGCCGAGGTCCGGCTGCAGGTGCGGAACGACAGCGGGCGGCCGATGCACGGCTGGCTGCGCGACGCGTGGGTGCCGAGCGCCGGCGCCTTTCCGCGGCAGCACCGGATCGCCATCGCGCCGGGCGGCCGGCTCGAGGTGACCACCACGCTGGTCCCGACCCGGCGGGGCGAACGACCGGCCGCCGGAGTGACGCTGCGAACGACCGGCCCGCTCGGGCTCGCCGCCCGGCAACGGACCCGCCTCGCACCCTGGTCGGTGCGGGTGCTGCCGCCGTTCACCAGCCGCCGCTACCTCCCCGAGAAGCTCGCGCGGCTTCGCGAGCTCGACGGCGCGGTCGTCGCCCCGGTCCGCGGGCAGGGCAGCGAGTTCGACTCCCTGCGTGCCTACGTCGGTGGCGACGACCCCCGGTCGATCGACTGGCGCGCGACGGCCAGGCGCGGTGACGTCGTCGTGCGGACCTGGCGGCCCGAGCGCGACCGCCGGATCCTCCTCGTGCTGGACACCGGCCGGACCGCGGCGGCACGGGTCGGTGGCGCCCCGCGCTTCGACGCCGCCCTCGACGCCGCGCTGCTGCTGACCGCCCTGGCCGGTCACGCCGGCGACCGGGTGACGCTGCTCGCACACGACAGCACGGTGCGCGCGTTCGTCGATGCCTCGCGCGGCGACGGGCTGGCGGCCGTCGTCCGCGCGACCGCCGGCATCGAGCCGGTGCTCCTCGAGACGGACATGAGGGGCGTGGTGAGCCAGGTCCTTCGCCGCGCACGTCGGCGGTCACTCGTCGTACTGTTCACCGCTCTCGAGCCCGCACCGGTGCAGGAGGGACTGCTGCCGGCGCTGCCGGCACTGCTGTCCCGGCACACCGTCGTCGTCGCGTCGGTGACCGACCCGGACCTCACCGCGATGGCCGGTCGCCGGGGCGACAGCGAAGCCGTCTATGCGGCCGCCGCCGCCGAGTCGGCCCGGGCGGACCAGCAGCGGGTGGTCCATGCCCTGCAGCAACGCGGGGCGGTGGTGGCCCGCGCGGAGCCGGAGACCTTCGCCTCCCACGTCGCCGATGTGTACCTGGGGCTCAAGGCAGCCGGCCGGCTCTGACCGGAGGCCCTGCGGCCGCTCGCGCGTTCGCGGTCGGGGCCAGCGGGTACCGCCCCGCCGTGAGCACCGCATCCGGGGACAGCCCCGCGCAGAAGGTCGCCGACGCCGAGCCCAGCGGCGAGGAACGTCTGGCCGCGACCTTCGACCGCATCGTGGAGGAGGGCAAACCCCGGCTGCACCGCCCGATGAGCGCGCTGCTGGCGACCGGCGGTGTGGCCGGCATCGAGGTGTCACTCGGAGTTTTCGCGCTCATCGCCGTCGAGGCGGCCACGGGCAGCCCGTTGCTCGGCGGCCTCGCGTTCTCCTTCGGCTTCATCGCCCTGCTGCTCGGCCACAGCGAGCTGTTCACCGAAGGGTTTCTCGTCCCGGTCACGGTTGTCGCCGCCGGCGAGGCGAGCAGCCGGCAGATGCTGCGGTTCTGGATCGGCAGCGCGGTCGGGAACCTCGCCGGCGGGTGGCTGCTCATGTGGATCGCCATGACGGGATACCCAGACCTGCTCCCCACGGCCAGTCGCGCGGCGACACCCTTCATCGACGCCGGCGTGGGCGCCCGCTCCTTCTGCACCGCGGTCCTGGCCGGTGCCGTCATCACCCTGATGACACGGATGCACAACGGCACCGACTCGATGCCCGCCCGCCTCCTCGCGTCGATCGCCACGGCGTTCATGCTCGCCGGTCTCGGGCTGGCGCACTCGATCCTCGACTCACTGCTCATCTTCGGCGCGCTGCACGATCCGAACTTCGGCTTCGACTACGTCGACTGGCTGGGGTGGTTCGGCTGGACCGTGCTGGGCAACGTCGCCGGCGGCATCGGGCTGGTCACCCTGCTGCGGCTGTTGCGCAGCTACCGGATGGTCGTCCAGCACCGGGAGGAGGCCGACGAGCCGACGGACGAGGAAGCCTGAGCCCGTCACCCGGTCGCCGGGGCGCGTTCGCCGCGCACATCGGCGTCGAGGTCCGCCGTCGCACCGGAGCGCGCGGCCTGCCGGCCGAACACCCAGACGTAGCCGAGGAACGCGGCCTCGGCAACGGCGCCGACGGCCAGCCGCGCCCAGGTCGGCAGCCCCGAGGGTGTGACGAACGCCTCGATGACCCCCGACACCCCGAGCACCACCACCAGGCCGAGGGCGATCACCACCGTCCCCCGCCCCTCCTCGGCCAGGGCGTCTGCCCGGCGGCGGGGCCCGGGGTCGACGATCGCCCAGCCCAGCCGTAGCCCGGCGCCCGCGGCGACGAAGACCGCGGTCAGCTCGAGCATGCCGTGCGGGGCGACGAGCCCGACGAACAGCCCGGTCTTGCCCGCAGCGGCCAGGTAGCCGGCGATGACCCCCAGGTTGGCGACGTTCTGGGCGAGGGCGAACAGCGTGAGGACACCGAGCCCGAGACCACCGATCAGCACCTCGGCCGAGACCCAGACGTTGTTGGTCCAGACCTGCGCGGCGAAGTCGTGGGCCGGGTGGGCCCGGTAGTAGTCGGCGAAGTCGTGGCTGACCAGCTGCCGGACCGCCTCCGGCGGCAGCAGGGACCGCTGCACGTCGGGGCTGGTGGAGACCCACACGCCGAGGGCGGCGGCGAGGGCCAGGGAGGCGAGCGCCGTCGGCACCCACCAGGCGCGGCTGCGGTAGACGGCGAGCGGGAACGTCGTGACGAAGAAGGTCAGCACCTGTCGCCACGCGGGTGCGTGCGCGCCCGCGACGGCGGACCGCGCGGTGGACACGAGCCGGGACAGCCGCGCCACCAGCACCGGGTCCGGCGACCGGGTCTGTACGAGGGACAGGTGGGTGGCGGCGCGCTGGTAGAGCCCGACCAGCTCGCTCACCTCGGCGCCGGACAGTCGGGACGGACGCGCGGCCCGGCGCACCAGACGCTCGAGCCGCTCCCACTCCGGGCCGTGCACCTCGGCGAAGGCATCGATGTCCACTGGCGAGGGACACTATCCGGATGCAGCCGGTCCGCGTCCCCGTCGGCGCCCCGATGGACGGCATTGTCACCGGCGAGGCCGTGGCGATCGAGCTGCCGACCGCCGGCATCGGATCGCGCGGGGTCGCGTTCGCGGTGGACCTCTGCGTGCAGTTCGCCGTCGCGCTCCTCGGCGGCTGGCTCCTGCTCAGCGTCGTCGGCGCGGTCGAGACGGCGGCGGGCGCCGCACTCGTGCTCACCGGCTACGTCCTGGTCGTGCTCGGCTATCCCGTGGGTCTGGAGACGCTCTGGCGCGGGCGAACCGTCGGCAAGGCGGTCATGGGGCTGCGGGTGGTGCGGGACGACGGCGGCCCGATCCGCTTCCGGCACGCGTTCACGCGCGGGCTCGTCGGCGTCGTCCTCGACCGGCCCGGGCTGTCCCTGGCGCTGCTGGCGCTCGTTCCCATGCTGGCCGGGAAGCGATCGAAGCGGCTCGGCGACCTCGCCGCGGGGACGGTCGTCGTGCAGGAGCGGGTCCCCGCTCGTGTCCCACCGCCGCCGCAGATGCCGCCCCGGCTCGCCGGCTGGGCCCGGGGCATCGACCTGACCGGCATCACGGACGACCTCGCCCTCGAGCTCCGGCACTTCCTCGGGCGCGCCTCCCAGCTCGCCCCGTGGGCCCGCCAGGACCTCGGGGACCGGCTCATGACCGAGCTCACCCGGCGGACCGCACCGCCACCGCCGGACACCGAGCCGTGGGACTACCTGTGCGCGGTGCTCGCCGAGCGCCGTCGCCGCGAGGTGGACCGGCTCCGGGCCGCGGCGTACCGCCCGGACCCGCCGCGGCCCGCGCCGCCCGCGCCGCCCGCGGCTTCCCCGCCGCCGGCACCCGACGGCGGGGGCTTCGCGCCACCCGGATGAGGGACCCGGGCGTCAGTAGCGGTAGTGGTCCGGCTTGTAGCGGGCCCTCGACCGGGACGCCGATGTAGGCGGCCTGCTCGGGGGTCAGCGTCGTGAGCTTCACGCCGAGCGCGTCCAGGTGCAGCCGGGCGACCTTCTCGTCGAGGTGCTTGGGCAGCACGTAGACGCCGGTCGTCGTAGCTCGTCGGTCTTGCGTGAACAGCTCGACCTGGGCGATCGTCTGGTTGGTGAAGCTGTTCGACATCACGAACGACGGGTGGCCGGTCGCGTTGCCGAGGTTGAGCAGCCGGCCCTCGGACAGCACGATGATCGAGTGCCCGTCCGCCTCGGCGCGGGGAACACCCACTCGTCGACCTGCGGCTTGATGTTGATGCGCGTGCACGCCGGGCAGCTTGGCCAGGCCGGCCATGTCGATCTCGTTGTCGAAGTGGCCGATGTTGCCGACGATCGCGCCCTGCTTCATCCGCTGCATGTGCTCGGCGGTGATGATGTTGAAGTTGCCGGTCGCGGTGACGAAGATGTCGGCGGTCTCGACGACGTCCTCGAGCGTGGCGACCTGGTAGCCGTCCATCGCCGCCTGCAGCGCGCAGATCGGGTCGATCTCGGTGACGATGACCCGGGCGCCCTGGCCGCGCAGCGACTCGGCGCAGCCCTTGCCGACGTCGCCGTAGCCGCAGACGACGGCGACCTTGCCGCCGATCAGCACGTCGGTGGCCCGGTTGATGCCGTCGATGAGCGAGTGCCGGCAGCCGTACTTGTTGTCGAACTTCGACTTGGTGACCGAGTCGTTGACGTTGATGGCCGGGAACAGCAGCTCGCCCCGCTCGTGCATCTGGTAGAGCCGGTGCACGCCGGTGGTCGTCTCCTCGGTGACGCCCTTGATGCCGTTGGCGATGCGGTCCAGCGCGTGGCGTCCTCCTCGCAGCGAGCGCTGCAGCACGCCGAGGATGACGGCTTCACTCCTCGTTGTCGGTCGGCGGACGGGTCGGGCACGGCGCCGGCCTTCTCGAACTCGACGCCCTTGTGCACGAGCAGCGTGGCGTCACCGCCGTCGTCGAGGATCATGTTCGGGCCGCGCCCCGGCCGTCCGCGGCCAGCGCAGCGCCTGCTCGGTGCACCACCAGTACTCCTCGAGCGTCTCGCCCTTCCAGGCGAAGACCGGGACGCCCGCTGCGGGTCCTCGACGGTGCCCGTCCGGCCCGACGACGACCGCGGCGGCGGCGTGGTCCTGGGTCGAGAAGATGTTGCAGGACGCCCAGCGGACCTCGGCGCCGAGCGCGACCAGCGTCTCGATCAGCACCGCGGTCTGGATGGTCATGTGCAGCGAGCCGGTGATCCGGGCGCCGGCGAGCGGCTGCGCCGGCCCGTACTCCTCGCGCATCGCCATCAGCCCGGGCATCTCGTGCTCGGCGAGCTGGATCTCCTTGCGGCCGAACTCGGCCAGCGACAGGTCGGCGACCTTGAAGTCCATGCCAGCGAGGGTACGGGAGCCCGCCGGCCGCCGCCGTCGGCCGACTCGCCTGCTCAGGTCAGCCGGCTCTTGACCTCGTCGATCGGCGCGACCGGCGTGGGGTCGATCCCCTGCAGCAGCGCGAGGTAGACGCTGCGCGTAGTCGACCAGCCCGACGAGGGAGGCGAGCCGCTCGACCGGCCGACGTACCTTCCGACCGCAGCACGGTCACCGGGACCCCGCGCTCGCTCCGGCCACCTCGCTCGGACACCTCGCACCGCGGCCCGCGGCCGTGCGGGACTGCCGTCGTCGTCGTGCAGCAGCACCAGCCGCAGCCGAAGCGGCGTCGACGCTCGTCCTCGACGCCGGTCCCGGAAGATGTCCTCGGCGGGCGCACCGGCGGCGAGGGCGCCGTCGAGGGCCACGACCTGGTTGTGGTGCGCCTCGGGCAGCGCGCCGCACACGGCCGGCAGCTTGGCGTTCTCGGCGACCTGGCAGGCGAGCCGGTAGGCCGCCACCGGACCCGATCGGCGCCGGCGCCCCACACCATCGGCAGCGTCCCGGCCGAGCTCCAGCGCGAGGGTCTTGGCCGGGTTGACGAACGCGTCCCGGTCCGGGCGGCAGCTCTCGGCGACGGCCTCCAGCCGGGCCGCGGCGCGCCTCGAGTGCCGCGTCGTCGGGCCCGAGGTCGATGAGCCCGATCCGGGCGGCGCAGCGACCAGCGACGGGCGTGGCGAGCGCCCAGAGCGAGGCACGGGGCGCCAGCTCGGGACACGACCGGGACGAACGGCGCCCGCGCCTGCTGCAGCGGCGGGCGAGCGGCGAGTCGGCGGCACCGACGCCGAGCAGCCGGGCGCCGCGCCGGACCGCCTCGTCGGCCGCCGCGAGGGTCTCCTCGCGTGCGGCCCGAGCAGGAGACCGCCACGACGAGGTCGGCGGCGCCGACCCAGCCCGGGCAGCCGCAGCCGCGATGCACGACGACCGGCACCGGGCAGCGGGGCCGGCGACCGCGGCGAGCACGTCGCCGGCGATGCCGGACCCGCCCATGCCCGGCACGACGACGGCGCGGGGCCGCGCCCTCGGCCGCGAGCGCGTCGAGGCCCGCCGTCGGCGGCGGCCGTCCGCGCCCGCCGGATCTGCGCGGCCGAGGTCGCGACCGCACGCAGCATGCGCCGCGGGTCGAGCGACTCGACCGCGGCGGCGTCGTCGAGCCGGTCCTCGTCGACGTCGGTCGTCACGGCCGGGCGGCAGCGCCGGCCGGCCCGGCCTCATCGCCGGCTTGCGCGCCTCGTCGACGAGCAGCACCGGGATGTCGTCGCGGACCGGGTAGGCGTAGCCGCAGCCGGTGCAGACCAGCTCGCTCGCGGCGTCGTCGACCCGCAGGTCGCTGCGGCAGTTCGGGGCAGGCGAGGATCTCGAGCAGCTGCGGGGTCGAGGTTCACGGTCGCCAGAGCTCTCCACCGGTAGCAGCGGTCAGCCGCGGACGATGGCGCGAGCACCTCGTCGCGGACCCGCGCCATCGCCGCCTCGTCCGCGCGCCTCGACGTTGAGCCGCAGCAGCGGCTCGGTGTTGGACGGGCGCAGGTTGAACCACGACCCGTCCGCCAGCGTCGACCGTCAGCCCGTCGAGATGGTCGACACCGACGCCGTCCCGGCCGGCGAAGGCCTGCTCGACCGCGGTCATCATCGCGGCCTGGTCGGCGACCTCGGTGTTGATCTCGCCCGACGCGGCGTAGCGGGCGTACTCGGCGCAGCAGCGCGGACAGCGGCCGGTCACCGCCTGCCGAGCGCGGCGAGCGTGTGCAGCGCGGCGAGCATGCCGGAGTCGGCGCGCCAGAAGTCGCGGAAGTAGAAGTGGCCGGAGTGCTCGCCGCCGAAGACCGCGCCGGTCTCGGCCATCGTCGCCTTGATGAAGGAGTGGCCGACCCGGGTGCGGACCGGCGACGCCGCCGTGCTCGCGCACGATCTCGGGCACGGCGTGCGACGTGATCAGGTTGTGGATGATCGTCGCGCCCGGGTTCGCGCCCGAGCTCCCGGACCGCGATCAGCGCGGTGAGCACCGACGGCGAGACGACCTCGCCGCGCTCGTCGACGACGAAGCACCGGTCGGCGTCGCCGTCGAAGGCCAGCCCGACGTCGGCGCCCGCCTCGCGCACCTTCGCCTGCAGGTCACGCAGGTTGGCCGGCTCGATCGGGTTGGCCTCGTGGTTGGGGAACGTCCCGTCGAGCTCGAAGTACAGCGCGTCGAGGTCGACCGGGCAGCCCGGCGAAGACGACCGGGACGGTGAGCCCGCCCATGCCGTTGCCGGCGTCGACGACGACCGACAGCGGGCGGATCGTGCCGATGCCGGGGACGAGCGTCTTGATGTAGTCGGCGTAGTCGCGCGAGCAGGTCGCTGCCGGGTGACCGTGCCCGGCGGCGCCGTCGTACGGCGGCGACCCCGTCCTCGACCATGCCGCGGATCTCGGCGAGGCCGGTGTCCTGCCCGACCGGCGCGGCGCCCGCCCGGCACAGCTTGATGCCGTTGTAGCGGGCCGGGTTGTGGCTGGCGGTGAACATCGCGCCGGGCACGTCGAGCGAGCCGGCGGCGAAGTAGAGCAGGTCGGTGGAGCCGAGCCCGGCCTCGACGACGTCGGCGCCCTGGCGCGGTCGCGCCCTCGGCGAAGGCGCGCGGCGAGCCCGGGCGACGGACTCGCGCATGTCGTGGGCGGTGACGACGCGGGTCGGCGTCGAGGAGCCGGACGAAGGCGGCGCCGACGGCGCGGGCCACGTACTCGTCGAGCTCGTCGGGGACGACGCCCGCGGATGTCGTAGGCCTTGACGATGCGGCGCGAGGTCTCGGCACCCGGCCTGACCCTAGCCAGCGCGATCGGCGCGGCGACAACGGGTCAGACCTTCTGCTTCGTCGTCCGCGCGATGCACGTCGGCGAAGTCGAGCTGCGCCGCCCTGTGGGCCCAGGACCGGTGCTCGCACTCGTGGCACGACGCGAACTGCACCGGGGTGCCGTCGGTCAGGGTCATGGCCAGCGCCGTGACCCGGCCGCTGCCGCACGCGGGGCAGTGCCGGACGCCGCGCGCGCCTGGGTCAGGGAGGCGGGGCCGTCGGGGGCGGTGGCGCCGCGACGGCCGGACGGCGCTGGGCGGGATCATGGTCACGGGTCTCTCCCGGTGGGCGGCGGGACCTGCGAGGTGTCGGCCGGATCGCCGCGAATCCCTTGAGAAGCCGGGAGTTTCGGCGCAAACCGGACAATCAGCCGGACCCGGGGGATCGGGACGCGGGGTGGTCAGGACGGGGGGCGCAGGACACGCAGGTGGCCGCGGCGGCCGGTCTCGTCGCCGGCTCCGCGCCGACCGGCGGCTGCGCCGAGGGGCGGGCGGCCTCGCGCACCGCGTCGGCGAGCGCCTCGAGGTCGTCGCTGCTCGGGCGAGCGGCCACGGCGTCGGCGTCGAGACGCACGACCTCCCAGCCCGAGCGGGGCGGTGAGCCGCTCGGCATGCTCCTCGCACAGGTCGTAGGAGTGCGGCTCGGCGTACGTCGCGAGCGGGCCGACGACGGCGGTCGAGTCGGCGTAGACGTAGGTCAGCGTCGCCACGGCCGGGCGGCCGCAGGCGGTCCGCGAGCAGCGACGCAGAGGGCTCACGGCGGCGACCGTACCCGGCGGCGGGGGTGCGGGCCACTTCCGCGCGGCCGTGTCGCCGCCACGAGATGACCGCCGTGCCTACGCTGGGGCGGACTGGCCCCGTGACGACGTCCGCCGCCGGCGCGACCGCCGGGGCCGCGGGCTCCGGGGACCGCTCGCTCCCCGGCAGGTGCCGCTGACCCAGACTCCGACCGAGCGCTTCGACACCCTCGTCCTCGACGCGGTCGAGCACGTCGAGGTGCGCTGGCGCGACGAGCTGCGCGACGTCGACTTCGCGGTCGAGGAGGTGCCGCCGCTCGAGCCGTCACCGCGGTTCGACGACGAGATCGAGTCCGGCGGGGTGCCGCTCGCCCGGCTGCTGCTGCCGGCCGGCTCGGGCGACCCGGCCCGGATCGTGCTCTACCGCCGTCCGCTCGAGCTGCGCGCCGTCGACCGCGACGACCTCGAGGACCTCGTCCACGACGTGGTGGTCGAGGAGGTCGCGCAGTTCCTCGGGCTCGACCCCGAGACCGTGGATCCCGGTTTCGGCGGTGAGCCGGAGGACTGACCCGCGCCGGTCAGCGCACAGCGGCGCGCGGGTCCACGGCGACGGGAGGCAGCCGGACGGCCGCGGGCAGCAGCGTCGGTTGCTCGGCGGTGGTCAACGGACCGTGCGCTCCCGGCGCGTAGAGGGTGCGGCTGACGTACACGTCTCCCGAGGTCATGGATCGCAGGAGGATGGGCCCGGTCGCCTCGTCGCCCAGCCGCTCGAGCGGATCGACGATGACGGTGCGGCCCGCGCGGACCGCGACCACCGCGCTCTTGCCGTCGGCGGTCGTGAGCCGCACCCGGCCGGCCCCGTCGGGCGCGGTCAGGTAGATCCGGACGTTGGTGTGGAAGGGCGGGGTGTTGTCGGGCAGGACGGCGGGGCCGTCGAACGCGGCAGGCCGGCGACGTGCCACTGGATCTCGGGGAAGCCGTGCCGGAGGCTGGTGCTGGTCCGGGTCATCGCCGCCGCGGTCACGGGCTGGTCGCTGGTGGCGACGACGGCGCCTGCCGCGGCGTCGAGGCTGTCCGTGAGGTCGACCGCGGCCGTCCGGTGCGCGCGGACGACGACCGTCGGGTGCCCGGCGGGGCTGAAGTTCCCGGTCTCGGTGACGAGCCGCAGCGCGACCGTGGCGTCGGTCCCGCCGGGGTTGGTCAGGAGCAGCCGCCGGTGCCCGCCCCCGCGGGGATGCCGGGGACGACGAGCGATCGGGCCGGTGGCCGGGTCGGGGGGATCCAGTCGAGCCCGGCCGCGCGGATGCCGTTGACGCGGATGTCCCTGACCTCGGCGGTGACGCGCCCGCTGTTGGCGTGGACGTGGAGGGTGACGTTCGCCGCGTCCGGTGCGTAGTTGGCGACGGGCAGGTCAACCGCACTGAGGGGGTCGACCGTGAACGACTGGAGCTTCGGTGGCTCGAGCGCGCCGCCGCTCGACCAAGCGGTCACCGTGACGTTGGCGGCCGTCGTGCCGGGGTTGGCCAGCACCAGCGTGTCGATGTAGCCGATGCGCCCGTCGGCGCCGGTGATCCACCAGTCGGTGGCGGGCTCCAGGCAGGCGGTGGAGAACAGCCCCCGGTTACTGCCGTGCGGGATCAGCCGCTGCTGGTCGGCGGCGACCGCGGCCGCACCCGAGCCTTCGGCCGTGACCAGGACCGCGTGCCCCGGCTTGACCGAGCCGACCCGGACCACGGTGCGGCGCGGCAGCCGGTGCGGGCGGGCCGACGCTCCGGTCAGCGGGGTGGCCGGCACGCGCCGGCCGGGACCCGGGGTCGAGCAGGCCGCCGACGGAGGCGACGGTCACCGTTGACGGGGCCGCCTCGCTTCCGTTGGTCGTGGGGCAGACGAACGAGGTGGTGGTGACCGGCTCCGACGCGGCCCGCGGCGCCGCGGCAGGGCGGGCCGCCGGACGCTCGACCGCGGCCGCGACCGCGAGGCCGGCGAGGCGAGCGCGCCGATGGCGACGGACGTGCGCGGCCGGGTCACGGAGCCTCCGCCTCGCGTCGGCGGGCGGCGAGGGCCCGCCCGCCGGGTAGCGCCAGCAGCACCGCCAGCGCCACGAGGGCGAGCTGGACCGCGAGCCACGCCCCCCGGTGGGTGCCGGCCCGCGGACCTCCAGCCGGCCGCCGCCCGCGGGCAACCGCCAGGCCTGCGCCCACCCGTAGGCGCGGCCCGGCAGCCGCCGGCCGTCGAGGGTCGCCTGCCAGTGCGAGCCCGCCGGCTCGGCGAGCACGAGCACGCGCCCGGCCGGGCCGTCCGGCAAGCGGGTGTCCGCCTCCCCGGCGGTGGCTGGTAGCGCGTCCGGCTCGGCATCCGCGGGCAGCGGGTCACCGTCGAGGACTCCGGCCGCACCCTTCGGC
>CAWIFV010000009.1:0-328511 GCA_963835405.1 uncultured Actinomycetota bacterium | reverse complement strand
GTTGTGTAGCCGCTGGGCCGCCAGTTACGTATTGCTGAGATACCCCGCGACGACGTCGAGGAGCTCGGGATCGAGTCCATGATGCCCACCGACACGCCCGACGGGACCCGGTCGCGGGTCGCACCGAAGAACGTGGCCAGCGGCTGGCCGGCCTGCCGCAGCTCGGCGTCGAGCACGGCCATCTCGACCGCCGCCTTGGCCATCGGGTGACCCTTGATCGGCTCCAGGAGGTGCCCGACCTGGCCGGCGCTGACCTCGCCCGCGGCGAACAGGCGGGGGAGCAGGAACCGGCGGACCACGTCCTGCGCCGTGTCGGCGTACTCGTAGGAGTAGAGCGGCGCGTCCATCGCGACACACTCGCCCCAGCCCTCACTCTCGGGCGTGAGGACGCGCACGAGCAGCGCGTCCTTCGTCCGCTCGACGCCGAAGGAGGTCCGGAACGGCGCCACGAGCGGGAGCGAGATCCGGCGCAGCTCGACGGCGGTCAGCTTCACCTGCCGCACGCTAGCCCCCCCGCGACTCGCCGGTCGTCATACAGCGGTACGACGGCCGCGGGCCCGCTTGGTGCTCCGCCACGATGCCCGGGCGGGTCGGGATGGGTGATCCTGCCTGTAGTCGACCGGCAGGATGATCAAGACGCATGGCGAAACATGCTCGGATGAGACCTCTGCGGGCCCTGCGGCGCAGCGCGGTGCTGCTCGCGGGCACCGCTGTGCCGCTCGGCTGGCTGCTGGCCGTGCCCGCGCAGGCAGCCGTGGTCACCGGCAGCGCCCAGGCCGCCGACACCGCCGCGCGCACGGCCACCCTGGCCGACGCCGCGGAGGCGTGGTACGCCGCCTCGCCGGTCGACCTCTGCACGACGCCGCTCGGCTGCCCGCCGGAGGACGTGCCGACGTCGCCCTACCCGGCCGACACGCTGCACGTGGGCATCGCCGGCGGGCAGGAGACCGCGCGCACCTACGTCAAGCCCGACGTGCTCGCCGTACCGTTCGGCTCGACCGTGATCAGCGCCACGATGACCCTGCCGGTCGCGACCGGCCCGGACGACGGCACGCAGGCGCCGGACACCGCGGCCGTCGTGGCCTGCCTGGCGAGCGAGCCGTTCACCGACGGCGCGCAGGGATCGTCCGCGACGCCGCCGAAGGTCGACTGCGACACCTCCGCCAAGGCGACGTACGACGCCAAGAAGAACGTCTTCACCGTCGATGCGACCGCGTTCCTCAAGGCGTGGTCAGCGGGCGCCGTGGCCAACGGGATCGCGCTGCTGCCCGACCCCAAGGCGGTGCAGCCGACCGACGCGTGGCACGTGGCCTTCAACGGGAAGGAGCGCAAGGGCGTCGACCACATCAGCACGCAGGTGACGTTCACCCCGCCGCCGCCGGTCGACTACGGCGATGGGCCCACGCAGACGCAGGCCTCCGTCGTGCCTCCGTCGTCGAGCGGGCCTGCCCCCGCGCCCCCGATGTCCATGCCGCAGCCCCCGCCGGCCACGACGGGCACCGCGCCGCAACAGGACACGTCGCCGGTGGTGGCGCCGCAGCCGGCACCCGTCGCGGCGCCGGCACAGCAGCCCGTCGCGCTGGCGACCGAGTTCCAGTACCCCATGGCGTTCCTGGTGCCGCTCGCCCTGCTGATCGGCGGCGTCTTCTTCGCCCGGCTGTTCACCCGCGACGCGACCCCGCTGTCGGCGCGATGACGACCTCCGCACCGGACCTGATCGCCGATGTCGAGACGCTCGTCTCGTGCGAGTCGCCGTCGTCCGACCTGGACGCCGTCGACCGCTGCGCGCGTGTGGTCGCCGACCTCGCCGGGCGACGGGTCGGGCTCGAGGCCGAGCGCGTCGTCGTCGACGGCCGCACCCACCTGCGCTGGCAGGCGGGCACGCCACGCGTGGTGCTGCTCGGCCACCTCGACACGGTGTGGCCCGTCGGGACGCTCGCGCGCTGGCCGTTCACGGTCGAGGGCGACCGGCTGTCCGGCCCCGGCGTGTTCGACATGAAGGTCGGGCTGGTCCAGGCGTTCGCGGCGCTCGAGACACTCGAGACGCTCGACGGCGTCGCCGTGCTGGTGACCAGCGACGAGGAGATCGGCTCCACCTCCTCCCAACGGCTCATCGAGGACACCTGCCGGGACGCCCGCGCGGTGCTCGTGCTCGAGCCGAGCTCAGGACGGCGCGCTGAAGGTGGCCCGCAAGGGCGTCGGCATGTTCCGGCTCGACGTCACCGGCCGGGCCGCGCACGCCGGGCTCGAGCCCCACAACGGCATCAACGCCACCGTCGAGGCGGCCCACCAGGTGCTCGCGGTGACTCGCCTCGCCCGCCCCGAGATCGGGACGACGGTCACGCCCACGGTCGTCTCGGCCGGGACCACCACCAACACCGTCCCCGCCGCCGCGACGGTCGCGATCGACGTCCGCGCCGAGACCGCCGCCGAGATGCGGCGCGTCGAGGACGCGCTGCAGTCGCTGTCGCCGCAGCTGCCCGGGGCCGCGGTCAAGGCCGTCGCCGGATCGGTGCGGATGCCGCTCGAGGAGCGGATGTCCGCGGAGCTGTTCACCCGCGCCCGTGGCCTGGCCCCGGCGGCCGGGGTCGGCGACCTCGAGGGTGTGTCGGTCGGGGGCGGGTCGGACGGAAACATCACTGCCGCGCTCGGCGTGCCGACCCTCGACGGCCTGGGTGCCGTCGGTGGCAACGCGCACGCCGAGGGCGAGTGGGCATCCGCTGCGGCGCTGCCGCAGCGCACGGCGCTCGTCGCCGCACTCGTACGGGACCTGCTGGAGGAGACGCGATGAGCAACACCACGCTGATGTCCGAGCCCACCGACAGCCTGGTCTCGCCGCACGGCGAGTCGGGCGTGCTGCAGATCGGCGGCCGCCCGTCCCGGTTGCGCAGCCTCACCGACCCGTCGTCCCTGGTGCCGACGTACGCCGGGGTGATCCTGGCCCTCATCGGCTTCGGGCTGATCGGCGTCGCCTGGGCCCGGGTCGCCGGCCTCGTCGACGTCTGGCGGCAGATGCCGTATCTCCTGTCCGCCGGGCTGCCCGGTCTCGGGCTCGTCATGACCGGGCTCGTCGTCGTCAACGTGAGCGCCCGCCGGCAGGACGGCGCCGCCCGCGCCCGGCAGATGGAGACCCTGACCGAGGCGCTGCGCGACCTCCAGCGCTCGCTCGACCGGTGAGCACGACCCCACCTCCCGAGGGCCCCGGCCGGGTCACCATCACGGTCCCGGCGTGGGTGGCCTCCCTGCGCGACCCCGGGATCCAGGCCCTGATCGTCCTCGGTCTGCTCGCCGTCGCCGCCTTCGTGATGCTGGCGCTCGGCTGGCGCGGAGCGGCACGGACGGTCTACGTCCCGCTCCAGCTTCCGTGGGTCGTCTCCGCCGGCGTGGCCGGGCTGGGCCTGCTGGGGCTCACGCTCGGCGCCTGGAGCATCCAGCTCGGCCGCCGCCAGGACGCCGCGCACCGGGCCGTCGTCGAGGACGTCGTCCGGGAGGCCGCCGAGCTCGCCGAGGACCTGCGCAGCGGCCGCCGGTCGCTGCCCCGCCGTTGACCCCCCCCGCCGATTGCGCGCTCTCCGCCCTCTAGGGCAGGCAGCGCGCAATCAGTGGGGGCGGCCGAGGTCGGACCGGAAGACGCGCAGCCAGTTGCCGCCGAGCACCCGTCGTACGTCGGCTTCCGGCCAACCGCGGCGGACCATCTCCGCCGTGACCAACGGCAACCCGGCCGGGCCGTCGAGACCGGGGATCGTCCGCCGGCCGTCGAGGCCCTCGAAGTCGACTGCCGCGACCGCGGGCGGGGTCAGCTGCTCGAAGACCTCCTTGACGAAGTCCGGGCCGAGCCCGACGTGGTCGATGCCGGCCACCGCGGCGATGTGCTCGACGTGGTCGACGAGGCGCCCCACGGTCGGGGCGTCGGGGTCGATGAAGCCGTAGAAGAAGTTCACCCCGACGACCCCACCGCTCGCGGCGATGCCCTTCAGCCGCTCGTCGGTGAGGTTGCGGTGATGCGCGCACAAGGCATGGGCGGAGGAGTGGCTGGCGACGACCGGCCGGCTCGCCAGCTCGAGGACGTGGTCGGTGCCGGCCGCGGACAGGTGCGACACGTCGAGGACGACGCCGAGCTCCTCGCAACGGGCGACGGCATCGACGCCGGCTGTGGTCAGCCGGCTGCCGGCCGCGTCCTCGGCCGAGCCGTCGGCGAGCGCGGTGCGTCCGAAGTGGGTGAACGACGCCATCCGGACCCCGAGGCGAGCGAGCGGGCGCAGGAGCTCGACATCGCTGCCGAGGGCCTCGCAACCCTCGAGGGCGAGGACGAGGGCGATCCGGCCGGCCTCGAGCGCCGCGTCGATCTCGGCGCCGTCCGTGCAGAGCCGCACCGCGTCGGCGTTCTCCGCGGCGACGCGGTGCCCGGCCTCCAGCATGCGGAGCGTCTGCCGGAGGGCGCCCTCGGGTCGGAAGTCGTCGTCGATGAACACCGGCAGGACCTGGATGTCGACGCCGCCGGCCCGCAGCTGCGGCAACCACCGGTCCCGGAAGTACGTCCCCTGCGCCGCAACCGGCTGCCGGGCGACGAGCATGAGCAGGTCGTTGTGCGTGTCGACCACCACGGCGTCCCGGTGCAGCGACTCCACGTCCTCGGCCATGAGGGCAGCGTCGCACGCGCCGCCGCGCCGGGATGATGTGGCGGAAGACAAACCGGCGCCCCGGCGTTCTGACGCTGGCACCAAGCCCCCCGCCGCGGTCGGTCGGAGACTGAGTCGCATGCCCGCCACCCTCGTCGTCCGCGGCGGCACGGTCGTCGACGGCACCGGCGCTCCTGGCCGCCGCGCCGACGTCGTCGTCGACGGCGACCGCCTGGTCACCGTCGGGGAGGTCGGCGACCACGTCGACGCCGAGGTCCTCGACGCCACGGGCCACGTCGTGGCGCCCGGCTTCGTCAACGTGCTGAGCCACGCCTGGGGGAGCCTGCAGGTCGACCCGACGGGTGCGTCCGACCTCCTGCAGGGTGTGACGACCGAGGTCTTCGGCGAGGCGTTCTCGCTCGGTCCCAGTGACGGGCGGCTCGCCGAGATGCTCGCGCAGTGGGGGGACCTGGGGGCGGATGCCCGCGTGGAGTTCGACCGGCTGTCCCAGGGGCTTGCCTACCTGGAGGACCGCGGGGTCGCCCTCAACGTCGCGAGCTTCATCGGCGGCATGAACCTGCGGATCCTCGGCGCCGGCTTCGACGACCGGCCCCTGCAGCCGGGCGAGCTCGACCGGTTGCGCGGCCTGGTCGACGAGGAGATGCAGGAGGGCGCCCTCGGCATCGGCACCGCTCTCATCTACCCGCCGGGGCGGTTCGCGCGCACCGACGAGCTCGTCGCGCTCTGCGAGGTGGTCGGCCGCCACGACGGCCTCTACATCTCCCACATGCGCAGCGAGGGCGACCAGTTCCTCGAGTGCCTCGAGGAGCTGATCACCATCGGGCGCGAGGCCGGGTGCCGGGCCGAGGTCTACCACCTCAAGGCGGCCGGGCAGGCCAACTGGCCGAAGATGAAGCTCGCGATCGAGCGCATCGAGCAGGCACGGGAGCGCGGTCAGCACGTGACCGCCGACATGTACCCCTACACGGCCGGCGGCACCGCGCTCGCCTCGGCGATCCCGCCGCGGTTCCACGTCGGCGGTCCCCAGGCCCTGCACGAGCGGCTCGGCGACCCGGCGCTGCGGACCGAGATGGCCGCCGAGATGCACGAGCCGTCGGACGAGTTCGAGAACCTCTTCCTCGGTGCCGGCGGCGGAGCGGGCATCCTCTTCTTCGACGACCTGGAGGACGGCACGCCCGCCCGCGGCCGGCGGCTGTCCGAGGTCGCCGCCGACCTCGGCCTGGAGCCGGTCGACGCGCTGCTCGAGATCGTCGCGCGGGAGCCCGGACGCGGCGTCGGCTACTTCATGATGGACGAGGACAACGTCCGGCTGGGGCTGAGCCAGCCGTGGGTGTCGATCGGGTCCGACGCCGAGGCCCATCAGGCCGTGGCACCGTTCACCGACAGCGCCACCCACCCCCGCACCTACGGAACCTTCGCCCGCGTGCTCGGCCACTACTGCCGGGACGAGGGCTGTTCTCCCTCGAGGAGGCGGTCCGCCGGATGACGAGCCTGCCGGCCGACAACCTGCGGCTCGTCGACCGCGGCCGGCTCGTCGACGGCGCGTTCGCCGACGTCGCCGTCTTCGACCCGCGGACCGTGGCCGACCGCGCGACGTACGACGACCCGCACACCTACGCCGCCGGCGTACGGCACGTGGTCGTCAACGGCGGGGTCGTCGTTCGGGACGGAGAGCTCACCGCACGCGCACGCCGGGCCGGCACCTGCGGCGCGGCCGATGAGAAGCCGTCAGCGTCGGGCTGTCTCGAGGCCGGCGATGAGCGCGCCGACGACGAGGTCCCACACCGCGTCGTTGTCCACCTCGACGTCCTCCAGCTCGGTGACCCGCGGATACGCCGACGGGTCGGCCGTCGCGACCTCGGACGGCTCCAGCGAGGCGTCGCCGAAGCATTCGTTGATCGCCACGCCGAGCAGGGCGCGTGAGGTGCCGGTGACGATGCGCGTCGCCTGCTCACCGGTGAACCCGTCGCGGATCAGTGCGTCGAGTGCCACCTCCGCCTGGCCGATCGAGACCGGGCCGGTGGTCGGGCGCTGCGTGAGCACCAGGAACGCACCGGGGTGCCGTCGCGCGGTCCGCGCGAGGCCGGCCGCGAGTGACCGGATCCAGTCGCGCCAGTCGGTGACCTCGACCGGCAGCTCCGCGTCGGCGAGCACCGCGTCGGCGAGCGCGTCGAGGATCGCCTCTTTGGTCGGCAGGTGGTTGTACAGCGAGGTCGGGTGCACCGCCAGCACCTCGGCCAGCCGGCGCATGGTCACGGCGGCGACGCCCTCCCGGTCGGCGACCTGCATCGCGGCGGCGACGACGCGCTCCCGGCTGAGCGGGGGTCGTCGGGTCGCGGCTCGTGCAGGCATCGGCACCTCTTCCTCGGACTCGAGCGGGCGGTCGCTCCGGAGGGGCATTGTGTCAGACCTACTTAGTAGGTAAACTAAGTAGGTCAGAACTCGGCGGAAGGACAGGGAACCATGGCGCCAGACGCACTTCAGCGGAAGCTCACCGAGCTCGCCACCGAGCTCGAGGTCACCGGCGTGGCCGTCGGTGTCTACCTCGACGGCGAGGAGCACTACGCCTACCACGGCGTCACGAGCATCGAGAACCCGTTGCCCGTCGACGAGAACACGATCTTCCAGTTCGGCTCGACCGGGAAGACCTACACCGCGACCGCGATGATGCGGCTGGTCGAGCAGGGCAAGGTCGACCTCGACGCGCCGGTGCGCACCTACCTGCCCGAGTTCAAGCTGCGCGACGAGGACGTCGCGGCGAAGGTCACCGTCCTCCAGCTCTTCAACCACACCGCGGGGTGGGAGGGCGACATGATGGACAAGACCGGTGACGGTGACGACGCGATCGAGACCTACGTCGCGCGCATGGAGCGGCTCCAGCAGGTCACCCCGCTCGGCGCGACCGTCTCCTACAACAACGCGGCGTTGTCGGTGGCGGGCCGGATCATCGAGAAGGTCACCGGGACGACGTACGAGCAGGCCGTCAAGGACCTGCTCATCGAGCCGCTCGGGATGAACCACACGCTGTTCTTCCCGAACGACATCATGACGCGGCGCTTCGTGGTCGGGCACACCCGTCACGACGACGGCCGGGTGACCGTCAACCGGCCCTGGTGGCTGCCGCGGGGCAACTGCCCGGCCGGCGGCATCTCCGCCAACGCGCGTGACCAGATCGCCTGGGTCAAGTTCCACCTCGGGGACGGCAGCGCGCCGGACGGCACCAAGTTGCTGTCGCGTGAAGCCATCGAGAAGATGCAGCAGCCGACCGCCGACATGCGCGGCAGCGCCCTCGGTGACTTCGTCGGCATCAGCTGGCTGATGAAGGACGTCGACGGCGTCCGCCTCGTCGGTCACGGCGGCACGACCAACGGCCAGTACTCCAACTTCACGATGGTGCCCGAGCGCAACTTCGGCTTCATCTCGATGACCAACTGCGGCCCGAACGGTGCCGAGCTCAACAACAAGCTCGAGAAGTGGGCGCTCGAGCACTTCATCGGCGTCGTCGACGCGGAGCCGGAGCAGCTGACGCTGGGCGAGGAGGCGCTGCGCGAGTTCGTCGGGCGCTACGAGACGATCGCCGTCAGCGTCGACATCACGCCCGAAGGCGGCCGGCTGCTCGCCAAGGTCGAGATCAAGCCCGAGATGCGCGACGTGCTGCGCGAGGCGGGCGAGGACCCGGACGAGGAGCAGCCGCCGATCCCGCTCGCGATCCTTGCCGGTGACGGCGACCAGTACGTCGTCCCGGACGGGCCCGCCCAGGGCATGCGCGGCTACTTCCAGCGCGGCGAGGACGGCACCGTCACCGGCGTGCACATGGGTGGTCGGCTCGCGACTCGGGAGGCTCCCGTTCCGGCATGACGCTTGCCGCCACGCGCCACGAGCTCGCCGCCGTCCTCGACCGGGCCGGCGGCGAGCTCGACGCGTGGCGCGTTCCTGGCCTGGAGCTCGCCGTCGTCCGTGCCGGCGAGCCGCTGTACGCCGGCGGGTTCGGCGTACGCGGTGTCGAGGACGCCACGCCGGTGACCGCGACGACGCTGTTCCATCACGGGTCGTGCGGCAAGGCCTACACCGGGCTGCTCGCGACGGTGCTGGCGGAGGAGGGGCTGGTCGACCTCGACGCGCCGGTGCGGCGGTGGGTGCCCGAGCTGCGGCTCCCGGACGCGGTGACGGCCGAGCGGGTCACGCTTCGCGACCTGCTCTCGCACCGGTCCGGCTTCGGCCGGCACGACCTGTCGTGGATCCTGCACCCGTCGATGGACGGCGCCGAGCTGCTGCGCCGGCTCGAGCACCTGCCGCTCGCGGGGGAGTTGCGGGCGCAGTGGCTCTACAGCAACTTCGGGTACGCGCTCGCCGGACTCGCGCTCGGCCGCGCCGCGGGCAGCGGCTGGGGTGATGCACTGCGGGGGCGGGTGCTCGCACCGTTGGGCATGTCGCGCACGCTCACGTCCGTCGTACAGGCCGAGGCTGACGACGACCGCGCGCGGCCACACCTGCTGCGGCGACGAGGCGCCGGTGCCGACGGCGTCGCGGCTGCTCGCTGCGGTCGCGCCGGCGGGTGAGGTCATCTCCTGTGCGCCGATGACTCGGTCCGATGGCTGCTCGCGCAGCTCGGCGAGGGCGCGGTGTCGCCCGCGGCGGTCGCCGCGGCGCAGCGGCCGAGCATGCTGCTGCCGGAGGGGATGTCGCCGTTGCCGGAGGTGTCGTTCGCCGGATACGGGTTCGGGTGGCTGTCCGGGACGTTCCGCGGCCGCAAGCTCGTCTGGCACAACGGCGGCGTCGACGGTTTCGCGACGCAGACGCTGCTGCTTCCCGACGACCGGCTCGGTGTCGTCGCCAGCGCGAACCTGCACATGTCCAACCTGCCGATGGCGGTGGTGTTCGAGGTGGCGGACGCATTGCTCGGGACCGGCGACGAGACCGGGTGGTACGACCGGCTACGGCCCGGCGCACCGGAGGGGGCCGACGAGGACCCGGCCGCGGTGCCGCAGCAGACCGCCCCGCCGGCGCCGCCCGCACCGCCGTCGCATCCGCTGTCGGCGTACGCCGGGACCTATCGGGACGCGGGCTACGGCGAACTCGTCGTGGCGGTCGCCGGCGAGACCCTGGCGGTCCGGATCGGTGACTTCGACGTCGAGGCTCGGCGCCGGCGCTTTGACACCTGGGACCTGCACTACGACCCGCTCGAGGTAGACGTGCTGCTGACGTTCGTCACCGATGCGGACGGCGTCGTCACCGAGGCCTGGGCGCCCCTGGACCCGTCGTTCCCGCCGGTGCGGTTCGGGCGGCAGACACAGGAGGACAGCCGATGAGTGCCGGGATCCGGGTCTTCATCTCGGTGGACATGGAGGGCATCGCCGGCGTGGCGACGTTCGACCAGGTGATCCGCGGCGGCACCGGCTACGGCCGCGCCCAGGAACTGATGACCGAGGAGGCCAACGCAGCGATCCGCGGCGCCTTCGACGGTGGCGCGACCGAGGTCCTCGTCAACGACAGCCACGGGACGATGGACAACCTGCTGCACGAGCGGCTCGACCCGCGCGTCCGCATCGTCTTCGGCGCGCCGCGGCCGTCGTGCATGGTCCAGGGGATCACCCGAGACGACGCCGTCGCCGTCTTCATCGGCTACCACGCGGCGGCGCGGCGCCCGGGGTGCTCGCGCACACGTTCTCGTCCAACTTCACCGAGGTCCGGATCAACGACGCCCCGGTGACCGAGGCGGAGGTCAACGGCTTGTACGCCGCGTCGCTCGGCGTACCCGTCGGTGTCGTCACCGGCGACGACGAGATCTGCGCCGTCGCGGCCAAGGTGTTCCCGGGCGTCATCCCGGTCGAAGTCAAGAAGGCGGGCGGGTTCGCGGCGACCGACACCGTCGCGCCGCAGGTGGCGCGCGATCTCATCGCCGACGCGGTGGCGCGGGCGGTGCGTGACTGCGGTGAGTTGCGGCCGCAGCCGGTGCCGGAGCGGCTTGCGCTCGAGGTCGACTTCGCGCTGCCGCTCGGCGCCGACTTCGCGGCGACCGTCCCCGGCACCGAGCGGACGTCGGGGCGGACGGTTCGGGCGGAGGCTCGTGACGCGGACGAGCTGATCCGCTACGTCATGTCGTGGTACTACCTCGCCGCGCACGCCCACCAGCAGCACGCCGCGCTCGCCGCCCGCCGCTGAGCGTTCCGCTTTCTGAACGCAATCGTGATGGCCGGTCGCCGGTCGGGGCGATGGCGGCGACACAGCAGTGGTCGCGTGTCACCTGATTGTTGACCAAGTTCCAGCGCTGACCCTGTGGGGCGGTACCTCCACTTGGACAGATCTTCGCCGCTGTGACCACGCAGATGGCGTGTCGCACCTGAAAGTCGTCACAGCGGCGAAGATCAGTGCGCGGGGGAGCGCTGATGTCGAAGCGGCATGCCGGACGCTGCGTCTGCCGGGCAAGGCAAGCGTGCGTCAGCCAATGGGCCATAGCCCACCCAGGTGCGCACCCTTCGTACGTGACCTTGGCTGCCGAATGTGAGGTTCGAACCAGTCTGCGGTTTGGCTTGCCCCGCTTCCTCCAGCGTTCTGGGGCATTCGGAAAGGGAACGAGCGCCGGGTCAGCCGGCGTCGCGTTGCGGTGGTGGGAAGAGGAACGTGCGGGCGTCGTCGTAGTCGAGCTCGTACGCCGCGAGTAGGTCG
Source organism: uncultured Actinomycetota bacterium (assembly GCA_963835405.1). GTDB lineage: Bacteria > Actinomycetota > Actinomycetes > JAFAQI01 > JAFAQI01 > CAWIFV01. Next base: position 317,205 of record CAWIFV010000009.1, on the reverse strand, counting down.
GCGCACAGTGGCGTCGGATCGCGCATGATCGCCAGCAGCACGTGCTCCGGGCCCATGGCGGTGTCGGCGATGGCCGCCTCCATCAGGGCAGCCTTCACGAGATGGGCCGAGGCGTGGCTCATCCCCGCGGCCAGCCGGCGCGGGCCGGGCCGGCGCCGCCGTGGCGCGGGCGCTGCCGCGTCCGGGCCGAAGCGCTCCTCCAACCGCCGCAGCAGGTCGGGGAGGTCGAGCCCCAGTTCGGCGAGCGCTGCGCGGTCATCGTCGTCGAACCCGAGGTCGTCGGCGTCGGCCACGTCCCGGAGCGCCTGCTCGACCGTGGCCCGGCCGAGCCCGTGGTCGACCAGGTAGGACTGCGCAGCCGACGGTGGGCCCTCGAGCACGGCGAGGAGGAAGTGCTCGGGCTCGGTGTGCTCGGTCCCTTGGCGCGCGGCCGCGTAGGTTGCGCCGACGATCGTCGCCCTTCCGGCCGATGAGAGTCGTCGTCCCATGCCCTGCCTCACTCTCTGTCGGCGTGCTTCTTGTGCACGGCCTGGCGGGTGACCCCGAGCACGTCGGCGATGTCCTGCCATGACCAGCCGACCGCGCGGGCATGGCGGACGTGGACGAGCTCGAGCTTCTCGACGAGTTTGCGCAACGCCCGGACGGCGCGAAGCCCCACCGCCGGGTCGTCGCTCGTCAGCGCGTCGGTCATCTCCGCCAGGGGCGGCGGTCGGCGCGCGGACATGGCTGTCAACCTAATCTGACAGGCAAATGTTTGTCAACCTAATATGACAAGAGCACGCCCGCCCCCGCGGTCAGGCCGGAATGGTCCGGGCCGGCCCGCTGTAGTGGAGGCACTGGCAGTCGTCGAACCATCGCCAGTAGTAGCCCTTCGACGCGCCGTCATGGCGCCCCGGTCCGAAGAAGTTCCCGAGCGAGCCGGCCGGCTGGTAAGACGCGCCGAGCGTGTCCAGCGCGTTGGTGAACGTCTGCGCCGTGACCACTTTCGGCGTGAGAGCGAGCGTCCGCTGCAACAGGTAGAGCGTCGCGCAGTACGACAGGGCGGCGCCTTCCGCGTTCGGGTTGTCGAAGGTGATGCCGTGAGCCTTGTAGACAGCCACGCAGTGCCTGCGCTCGTCGTTCGAGTACGGTCCATTGTCGGCGTTGCGGTCCGGTTGGAGGTCGAAACCAGGGATCCACCCGAAGCCGGTAGCGCCGACGGCCTGCGCTCTCTGGACGTCGCCGGCGTCGACCAGCACCTGGAGACCGCTGGTGGAGTTGACGCCGTAGCGCGGCCGCCAGTGCTGCGACTCGGCCTGGTTCATGAAGAACAGGCTCAGTCCGCCGTTGCCTTCGAAGACGACGACGTGTGTCACCCCGTCGGAGGCGAACTTCAGCTGTGCCGACTGCACTGCGGCGGCCTGGCCGCCGTAGTCCGACGCGGTTGTGACGGGCTGATCCGGGCGACATCGTCGCCGGGGTCGTAGCCGAGCCGTTTCAGCTCCGGGATGAGCACACGGTCGACCGGCGCGCGGAACGCCGGGCTGTCGTAGGTGAGGATGCCGACCTTGGCCTTGCCCGCGGCCGCCGGCGCGCCGGCCGTCGTGTTCCAGGGGGCGAAGTAGTCCTGCGCCACCATGGCCCGCAGCTGGGCCTCGGCGACACGGGTCAGGCGCGGATACCCCATCTCGACCAGCGTCGGGTACTTGTCGAACTCGGCGTCGGAGATCCCCGGAAGGTCGGCGTCGAGCTGGACGACGCCCGCCTTCGCGAGACAGGCCCGGTAGGAGGCGGTTCCCTGGCCGACCGCGGCGAACACGCGGGGGTTGTCCTGGGTGAAGTGTGAGCAGATCGATGCGTACTGCTGGTCGACCGCTCTCGTCGAGGTGGAGTCGAACGACTGCCAGACCGGCACGAGCTTCCGTCCGGCGATGCCGCCGTGGCGGTTGATGTCGTCGACGATGGCGTTGCCCTCGGCTTTGGTGTCACCCACCGAGATGCCGTTCGCCCCGGCCGCTTGGTTGAGCGCGTCCTGGTTGACCGCGTAGATCATGCCGACGTAGATCTTGGTGGCGGTGACGCCGGCGGCAGTCGGCCGCGCAGTGGTGCCGCTGTCGGCGCCCGCCGAGGTGCCCGGCGCCACTGCTGCGGCAGAGCCTGCTCCGGAAATCCTGCCGGCCGGGCTCGAGGCCCCGCCGCTGCCGGGTGCGGCGCCGTACGTCGATGAGCCCGCGACCCCGGCCGTCGTACCCGTCCCGGTGACCTCGTTGCCGGTGACCGGGCCCGACGCGGTGAGCTCGTCACCGCCGGCCGTCTGGACCGATGCAGCTCCGGTCGTGCTGACGGTGGTGCCGCAGGCGGCGGCGAGCAGCGGTGCGATCAAGACTCCCGCTCCGCGCGCTCGGCGGGGCATCGGCATGCTGGCTCCTTGGCCGGGGGCACCTAACCGTCTGATTCTGTTCAGCCTGCGCGTTCTCCTGCCTCGTCGGCCGCGCAGAATCCCCGCCGTCGACCTTGTCGGCCCGGACAGGATGTGGGGTGCACCGGTGGGCGTACGGTCTCCGCCATGTCCGAGCTCACCCGACGGTTCAACCTGCGCATCCCGATGCGCGACGGCGTCACCCTGTCGGCGGACGTGACGCTGCCGGACGAGCTGCCGGCACCCGCGGTCGTGCTGCGCACGCCGTACGGCAAGAGCGGGGAGATGCAGACCAAGCGCGCGGACGTCTTCGCCAAAGGCGGTTACGTGGCGGTGCTCGTCGACGTCCGCGGCCGGGGCGACTCCGAGGGGGAGTTCCGCCCCTACGTCGCGGACGGCCCTGACGGCTACGACGTCATCGAGTGGGTGGCCGCGCAGGACTGGTGCACCCGTGACGTCGCAACGTCGGGTGGCAGCTACGGCGGCAAGATCCAGTGGCTGACCGCGCTCGAGCAGCCGCCGTCGCTGCGCGCGATGATCTCGATCGTCACACCGAGCGACCCGTTCGTCGAGTGCCCGACCGGCCTGCCGTTCCTCATGAGCATCAACTGGTTCCGGCTCGTCGACGGCCGGGTGCCCCAGCACGTCGACAACGTCGACTGGATGCGCGTCTACGCCCACCGGCCACTCCTCACGATGGACGAGGCGGTCGGTTTCCGCTCGCCCAGCTGGCGCGAGGAGCTGGCCCACCGGACTCTCGACGAGTGGTGGGAGCCGCACCGTTACCAGCACCGCATCGGCGAGGTCGACGTACCGGTCCTGCACATCTCCGGCTGGTACGACGACGAGCAGATCGGCACGCCCATGAACTTCGCCGCACTCGTCGAGGCGGGTCGCGACGGGCAGCGCCTGCTCATGGGGCCGTGGGGACACGCGGTCAACACGACCCGGACGCTCGGCGAGGTCGACTTCGGGCCGAACGCCATCATCGACCTCGACGCGGCGATGCTCGGTTTCCTCGACGAGCACGTGAAGAAGCAAGTTCCGGAGCGCGCGCCGGCAGCGGCGCGCATCTTCCTCATGGGCGCGAACGAGTGGCGGGACGAGCCCTCGTGGCCACCGCCGGGATGCGAGCCCCGCACCTGGTGGCTCAGCAGTGCCGGCCGGGCCAACAGCCGGTTCGGCGACGGCCGGCTGGTCGGGGCGGAGCCCACCGACGAGCAGCCCCCGGACGAGTGGGTCCACGACCCGGACCGGCCGGTGCCGTTCATCACCGGCCAGAGCAGCGGCCAGATCGGCGGGCCCGACGACTACAACGGTGTCGAGACGCGCGGCGACGTGCTGGTCTTCACCAGCGACCCGTTCGAGGAGGCCGTCGACCTCATCGGCCCGGTCCGGCTCGTCGTGCACGTCGCGACCTCCGCGCGTGACGCCGACGTCGCGGCGAAGCTGCTCGACGTACATCCCAACGGGTTCGCGCAACGCCTCTGCGACGGCGTCGTACGGCTCCGCTACCGCGACGGGGTCGACCGTGAGTCGCGGGTGACGCCGGACGAGGTCTACGAGGTCGACGTCGTCATGTGGGACACGTGCCAGCGGATCCTGCCCGGGCACCGGCTGCGGGTCGAGGTCGCGTCGTCGGCGTTCCCCAAGTACGACGTCAACCTCGGCACCGGCGGTGACATGGTCACCGAGACCGACGGCGTCCTCGCCACGCAACGGCTCTGGCACGGCGCGTCCCGCCCGTCCCGCCTGGTCGCCTCCTGCCGCACCCCCTGACCCACCCCCCCAATCCCGCCGATCATGGAGGAGTGCTGGTTATGAGGCCCGGATAACCAGCACTCCTCCATGATCGCGAGGGGGAAGGAAACCGGTGGCGTCGGCCGACGCGTGCCGGGATGCTGGCGTGCGTGCTCCGCCTGGACTGGCTCGACGCACCGACGCCCGCCGACGTGGCGCCGGTTGCGGCGCTGTTCTCGGACTTCGGGCGCGAGGTGCTCGGCGACGACGAGCCCCCGATGCCGGTGGAGCATCTGCACGCCGAGGTGACGCAGACGCCGGCGCACATGGAGGCGCACCTGCTCGTCGCAGTCGACGATCGGGCCCGCCATCGCGATGGCGCCACCCGCGACCCCGACGGCCGCGACCCCGACGGCCGCGACCCCGACGGCCGCGACCCCGACGGCCACGACCCCGGCGGCCACGACCCCGGCGGCAGCGAGGTCGTCGGGGCGGCGTACCTCCAGGTCGAGCACATTGCCGGCCGCGACACGCTCACGACTCTCGACACCTTCGCCGTACGCCGCGACCGTCGCCGGGAAGGGATCGGAACGTGCATGCTCGATGCCGTCTTCGACCGGACGCGCGCGCTCGGTCGTGAGTCGCTGATCGCCTATGCGCCGACACGCCTGCCCGGTGCCATGGCGATGGCGGAGCGGCGCGGCGCGAAGCGGGGGCTCACCGAGAAGCAGGGTCGGGCAGCGACCGCCGAGCTCGACCGCGACCTGCTGACGAGCTGGGTCGAGCGGGCGCCGGAGCGGGCGGGCGAGTACTCCCTCGTCTCCTTCGACGGCATCTGCCCGGACGAGCTCCTCGAGGCGTTCGCCGCGCTCGTCCAGGTCATGAACACCGCCCCGCGCCGCGAGTCGGCACCGGAATTCATGGTCACGCCCGAGCAGGTGCGCGCCCGGCAGGAGTCGATGCGCGACCAGGGCAACGAGTACTGGGCCGCGGTCGCGCGGCACGAGCCGACCGGTGCGCTGGCCGGCTACACCGAGCTCGTCTTCCCGGCTCACCAGCCCTGGTTGGTCTGGCAGGACGACACCGGTGTCGACCCGGCGCATCGCAATCGCGGGCTCGGGCGCTGGCTCAAGGCGGTCAACGCCCTGCGGTTGCTGGACGACAAGCCAGCGGTCACCCACATCGAGACCTACAACGCCGCCGTCAACGCCGCGATGCTCGGCATCAACACCGCGATGGGCTTCCGGACCGTCGCGGAGTGGCAGGAGTGGGAGCTCATTGCGCGCTAACCGCCTTCTAGGGCGGGCAGCGCGCAATCAGTAGGCCGCGGCGTCGCCGCTGAGCGCGCGGGGGTCGCTGGCCCCCTCGAGGTGGTCGTCGTGTACGGCGATGACGTGCGCGTGGCCGTAGTTGCCCGGGGTGACCGCGACGTCGTGGCCGCGTTCGCGCAACCCCGCCTCCCACGCCGCCGGAGCCGACTCCTCCAGCGCGACCCGCACCCGGCCCCGCTCGTCCCAGGTCGAGAACCCGCCACCGGCGCCGGCGTCCGTCAGCGCCCACCGCGGCGCCGCGACGGCGTCGCCGGCATCCGCACCCTGTCCCAGCAATCGCGCGAGCAGCTGGAGCAGGATCTGCGGCTGGGTGTCGCCGCCCATCGTCCCGATCACCATCGCCAACGCATCTCCCCTCGTCACGAGGGCGGGGGAGAGCGTGTGCGGCGGCCGGCGGCCCGGTCCGTACTCGGCCGGGTGCCCGGGCTCGAGGCTGAAGCCGATGCCGCGGTTCTGCAGGAAGATTCCCGTCGCCGGCTCCGCGATCCCGGCGCCGTAGCCGCCGGCGTTCGACTGGATGAGCGAGACGCCCATCCGGTCGCGGTCGACCGCGCACAAGTAGATGGTGCCGCCGTCGCCGTAGGTGTCACCGAGGGCCGCGGCCCGGTCGGGCCGGATCTCCTCGCGGCGCGGCCCGAGGCGCTCCGGCGACACGAGCGCCGCACCGTCGGCGCTCTCGTGCAGCACTTCGACCCGGTCGTACGCCGCGAACCGCGCCGCCTCGATCGTCAGGTGCGCCCACCGCGGGTCGTCGGGGTCGTCGGGCAGTGACAGCCCGGAGGCGATCCAGGAGCCGGCGACGGTGAGGTAGCCCTGCGAGTTGGGCGGCACGGTCCAGATCCGGTGGTCCCACGCGTCGACCGCGAGCGGCGCCACCCAGCCGGCGTCGACCCGCGCGAGATCGCTCTCGGCGTACTCGCCGCCGCCGAGCGCGATCAGGCCGCGGCCGAACTCGCCGCCGTAGAAGCCGTCCCGGCCCTCGCGCGCGATGGCCTCCAGCGTTCGCGCGACGCCCGGCCGGCGGACGACCGCCCCGGGGTGTGTCGCGGCGGCGAAGTCGCTCCCGCCGGGCAGCGACGCGACCGTTGCGGCGGTCCAGGCGAGGAACGGTGCGGCGGCGAACCCGTCGGCCGCGTAGTCGCGAGCGGGGGCGAGTACGTCGCCGAGCGGCAGCCGCCCGAACCGGGCGTGCAGTGCCAGCCAGCCGTCGACGCAGCCCGGCACCGGCACCGCACGGATGTCGTCCTTCACCGGCATCGCGCGGTGTCCTTCGGACCGCAGCCGCTCCGGGTCCGCGCCCGACCCGGCCCGACCACTTGCGTTGAGCACCGCCGGCTCGGCGTCACCCGGCCGGTGCACGAGCGCGAAGAGGTCCCCGCCCATCCCGCACATGTGCTGGGTGGTGACCGCCAGGACCGCACTCGCCGCGACCGCCGCGTCGGCCGCCGTCCCGCCGGCGCGCAGCATCGTCACACCCGCCTGGGCCGCGAGGTGGTCGACGGCGCAGACCATCCCGTTGCCGGCGTACCGGGTCCAGTACGGCGCGTGCCTCATCCCCTCACCCCTCCCGTCGAGTGCGACGCTCCGTGTCGTCTGACGCGCTCACACGACACGGAGCGTCGCACTCAACCGGGCGGGGGGTCATGAGCGGCCCACCGCGAACATCGACACGACGTCCGGCAAGGCGTCGTCGCACAAGACGTCGACGTCGATGAGCTGCGTGCCCGTGGTGGCGACGTACTGCGCCATCACGGCGGGCCGGCCCCCGAGGCCGGTGCGGCACTCCGGCTGCAGCAGCCGGTAGTCCGTCACCGACGTCGCCAGCCAGACCGGCACGCCCGGGTCGCCCGACCCGGTGATCTCGGCCCACATCGGCACCGACGAGTAGATGCCCGGCGCGACGTGTCGGTGCCGCAGCGCGCGGATCGCGCCGTTGAGGACCGCGACGTTCGTGGCCGCGTCCGCCCAGTGGTTCTGCACCTCGACGTCGAGCCACAGGGTGGCCGGCCGCAACCCCGCCTCCCGGGCGCGCGCGAGCCCGTCCAGCGCCACCCGCCGCCCGTACGCCGCGGGATCGCCGGCACGCGGGGCGTCGATGTTGAGGTAGGCGGCGTAGCCGGAGTGCCGGCGGGCGTAGCGGACCTGCTCGTCCAGACACGGGTTCGTCGTGAACGGGCGGCCGCCGGTCACCCCGACGATGACGAAACCGGCCTCCAGGTCGGGGAGCGCTCCCGGGTCGCACTGCGGCCAGGAAACGTCGATGCCCCACACGTTGGACAGCCGGGTGGCCACGCTCGCCTCGGCGACCTGCCGGCTCGGGTGGCGGGCCCGGGGCTCCGCGTCCGGTGTCAGGGTCGGCGCGGCGGGACCGGTGATGGTGTGCGGGACGCCGGCCGCCGGCCGGGGCGGAGCCGGTCGGGCCGCAGCCGGCTCGCTGCGGGTGACCGTGACGACGACAGCGGCGGCGAGGACTGCGGCGGCGACCAGCGCGTGCAGCCGGATCAGCCGGACGTGCCGCCGCCCGGCGCCTCGGTCGAGCATGTGCTGCCTCTCCGGGACGTCGGCTGGGTGCCGCAGAGTCTACGAAACCGGCCGGACTACGCCGCCCGAGGCCGCGTCGGGTCAGCCGACCTTCGGCGTCGCCCGCGCGCCGAAGTGCACGTACTCGCTGCCGTCGTCGAGCCGGAAGAAGACCACCGGCGTCCAGGACTCGTCCTCCGGCTGCTTGGCGACGAACAGGTCCGGCTCGACCGGGAGCGCGTCGAACGCCGGGTCCTCGTCGTCGCCCAGCGCCTGCGCGAGCGGGCCGAGGCTCTTCACGGTCATGGTGAGCCGGTCGTCCTTCGCCTCGATCGTCAGCTCGACACTCTCGCGGGCGTAGCGGCCGGCGTAGCGCGCCAGGTCGAGCCGCGGCGGCTGCGCGGGCGGCTCGAGCCGCGCCGGCATCTGCACCCCGGCCAGCTCGGCGAAGATCTCACCGAACAGGTCCTGGTAGAGGTCGCGGGTGTGCCCGCCGTTGGTGAGCAGGCAGACGGCGAGGTTCGCGTCCGGAAGGATCCGCAGGAAGGCGCTCTGCCCGATCGTCCCGCCGTCGTGACCGTAGACCGCCCGGTCGCTCCAGGTCATGAGGATCCAGCCGAGCCCCCAGTGCGAGCCGAGGGTGTACTGGTCGGGCACCTCGACCTGCGGCTCGCGCATGGCCCGGGCGCTGTCCGCGGACAGGACCCGGGTCCCGTCCGCGGTGACGCCGTCGGCGAGGTGGAGCTTGGCGAACTCCAGCACCTCGCGGGGTGTCGCGTGGATGAGACCGGCGGGGCCGGCCGACCGGAAGATGCCCCACACCGGGGCCACCTGCAGCTCCTGCTTCGGCGGGGTGACGTGACCGACGGCGGCGCGGTGCAGCAGCGCCTCCTCGGGCAGCGTCCCGGCCGTCGCGAGCCCGAGCGGGGCGAACAGCTTCTCGCGCAGCACCGCGTCCCACGACTTCTCGCGCAGCACCTCGACGAGGCGGCCGAGCACGATGTAGCCGGAGTTGCAGTAGGACATCGTCGCGCCGAGCGGGTGGTTCTGCGCGAGGTCGGCACAGGCGGCGACATAGCGCTCGACGCAGTCGTCGCCGCGACCGGTGTCGAGGAAGAGGTCGCCGTCGATGCCGCTCGTGTGCGCGAGCAGGTGCCGGGTGGTGACCGTCCGCGTCACCTCGGCGTCCGCGACGGTGAAGTCCGGCAGGTAGGTGACCACCGGCTCGTCGAGGTCGAGCCGTCCCTCGTCGACGAGCTGCATGACGAGCGTGGCGGTCCACACCTTCGTGATGGAGCCGATCTGGAACAGCGAGTCCGTCGTCGCCTCGACGCCGGTGCGCGTGTTGAGCACGCCGAAGGCCGCCTCGGCGACCTCGTCGCCGGAGAGGATCGCGAGGCTCGCGCCCGGCACACCGTGCTTGTCGGCGAGGAGCGCGAGCCGCTCCGCCCAGTGTTGCTGGTCCAGCGTCATCTCTCGCTCCGTCCGGTCGTGGCGGGACTCCCGGTCATCCTGCCGCCCGCGCGGGACCGGGGCCCTCGTCCGGTACGCCGAAACCGGTCGCCGACTTCGGTGCGGACGGACGACTCGGGCCCTACGACGGGCGCTGGGCGGCGGCGACTCGCGCCAGCCAGTAGCCCGTGAAGGCCGCGCCGTCGACGTCGGTGACCACGCCGGCCGGGCGGCCCTCCCCGTCCGGCTCGAAGCGCAGCGCGCCGTCGGCGTCGTACGCCGGTCGCAGTCGCATCCGCTCCACCGTCGCGCCCGGCCAGCCGAGCGCCACCGCGCACGTGACCGGGTCCCAGTGGAAGTTGACGAGGTCGTCGGGCAGTGCCGGGTACGCCGGGCCGAGGCTCGCGTAGTCGCGGTCGGCGCCGTACCGCTCGGACTGCCCGGCGAGCAGCGCACCGACGGCGCCGGTCCCGGCGAGCGCGGGCAGGTCGCGCCGGCGCAGGGTCGCGGTCGCGGTCGCGGGCAGCGCCACCAGCGTCAGGTCGGCGCGCTCGAGCAGCAGGGTCGCCGCGTCGGGGTCGCACTGCACGTTCCAGTCGCGGGCCGGCCCCCACGGCGGCAACCCCGCAGCCGACGGCCGCACCCAGCCGCCCATCGCGACCACCCGGGCACCGGTCAGGGAGCCGGAGTGGCGGCGCTCGAGGAGGGCGAGGTTGGAGGACGGGCCGATGGCGGCCACCGCCGCACCCGCGCCGACGCTCGCGGCCAGGAGGTCGAGCGCGACCTCGACCGGGCCCGGACGCGCGGGAACCGGTGCGGCCCCCCAGTAGGCCGCGTGGTCGGGCAGCCGGCCCATCGGTCGCGCGGTCGTGGTCGAGGCGCCCGCGCCGGCCGCGACCGGGATGTCCTCGCGGCCGAGCATCCGGAGCAGGTGCGTCACATAGCCGGCGCGCCGCCCGTCCGGGTCGGCGCAGGTCGTGACGCCGACGACCTCGACCTCGGGGCTGCCGAGCAGCATCGCGAGCGCGCACGCGTCGTCCGGGTCGGCGCCGAGGTCGGTGTCGAGGTGCAGCCCAAGGACCACGCGCCGACGCTAGCCGGATGCCGACGTGCGGGGGGTCGTGACCTTCGGCCCTGGCCGAGGTCGGTGGAGCGCGCACAGTCTCGGAGGCATGGCGACCAGATCGCGGCCGTGGATGGCGACCGAGCCCGGCGCCGGTGCGCCGTACGCCGCCCGGATGGAGAGCATCGGCGTCCACCTGCCGCGGACGCGGTTGACCACCGAGCAGCTCATGTCGTCCACCCGGCATCGCACGCACATCGACCTGGAGCGGCTCACCGGCATCCACGAGCGCCGCGTCGCGGCCGAGGGGGAGGACTCGTTCTCCCTGGCGGTCGGCGCGGCGCGGGACTGCCTGGCGCGGTCCGCGCACCGCCCGGGCGACCTCGACATGCTCATCAGCGCCAGCATCAGCAAGTACCGCGGCGGGTTCACCCAACGTCTCGAACCGCCGCTCAGCATGTTCGTCAAGGAGGCGATCGGGGCGCCGCAGGCGACGAGCTTCGACCTGTCCAACGCCTGCGCGGGGATGCTCACCGGGGTCTTCGTCCTCAACGACTTCATCCGTCGCGGCGAGATCGAGCGCGGCATGGTGGTCAGCGGCGAGTCCATCTCCCAGCTCGGGCGCAACGCGGCCACCCAGGTGCGGGGCATCTTCAGCCGGCAGCTGGCCTCGCTGACCCTGGGTGACGCCGGTGCGGCGGTCATCGTCGAGCGGGCGCCGGCCGGTGCCTCGGGCATCACCGTCGCCGCGTTCACCACGCTGTCCGAGCACAGCCGGCTCTGCCTGGGCTACCCGAGCCACATCGGACCCGGCGCGTCGATGTACACCAAGGCGCGGACCATCCACAAGGTCGCGATCGACAGCGCCCCGACCCTGGCTCAGGAAGTGCTCGAGCAGGTCGGGCTCGGCTTCGACGACATCGACTGGTTCATCCCGCACCAGACCTCCGCGCGTGCCATCCGCTCCGGCGTGCAGGCGCTGGAGGAGCAGTTCGGCGTGGCGCCGCGGCACACCGTCGTGAACGTCGAGGAGTTCGGCAACACCTCCTCGACGACGCACTTCGTCGCCCTGCACCGCTACCTGCAGGACGGCCGGTTCCGCGCCGGAGACCGGGTGCTCCTGCTCGCGCTCGCATCGGGTCTCGAGATCGGTGTCGTCGTCTTCACCATGGACGGGTTGGTGGATCTGTCATGGGCGTCGTGATCCGCGCCGCCGCCGTCTCCCGTCCGACGCGCTGGCCGCTGACCCACGGAGCCCGCCGGCTCGCTGACGCCGCGGCGCGGGAGGCCCTCCGCGCGGCGGGGCGCGGGCCGGCGGAGCTCGACATGCTCGTCAACGCCGGCGTCTACCGCGAGCGCGGCCTGGGGGAGCCGGCCCTCGCCGCCCTGATCCAGGAGGACGTGCGCGCGAACCCCGGCGACCTCGCCACCGGCGAGCACGGGACCTTCTCGTTCGACATCGACAACGGCGCGTGCGGGGTCCTCACCGCGGCCGACCTGCTGCGCGGCTTCCTCACGTCAGGGGCGATCCGCCTCGGCATGGTCGTCACGAGTGACTCCGGGCCCGGGCCGGCCCACGCGCGCTGGTTCCCGCAACCCGAGGCCGGGGGCGCGCTGGTCCTCGGGACCGACGACGCGGTCGAGGGCTTCGTCGCGCTGCGGTTCTCGACCTTCCCCGAGTACGCCGGCCTCTACGAGGGCTACTGGGAGTGGCGCGAGCACCGGCGCCGCCGCGGCCGGCGGCGCCCGGGACGCAACCGGCTCGTCGTCGTCGAGCGGCCCGGCTTCCGTGCCCGCGCCACCGACTGTGCCTACGAGTCGGTGGGCAAGTTCCTCGCCGACCTCGGTGTGGCCACCGCCGACATCGACCTGCTCGTCGCCACCCCGGAGCCGGGCTTCGCCGACCCGCTCGCCGGCCGGCTGGGCATCGGTCACGGACGGACCCTGCATCTCGGCGAACAGCTGGGTCGGCTGCACACCGCCCAACCGGTCGCGGCCGTCGACCTTGCCCGTCGTACCGGTCGCTGGGACGACGCCCGCACCATCCTGATGGTGAGCGCCGGCTCGGGCATCACGGTCGCCAGCGCTCTCTACCGGCACTGACCCACGAGCGTTCCCACAGCGTCGAGTGCGACGAGTCGTGTCCTATGCGAGCGGCACAAGACACGACACGTTGCACTCAACATCGGGGGTCGGGGGTTGCGCGCCGGGCCAGAACCGCGCCCAGAGCGGCCTCGGTGAGGGCCGCGGCGCACCCCGCGAGGGCGGACCGCCGTGACAGCTGGCCGGCCCGGCCGGCCGCCACCGCCGCGGCCGCGTCGACGAGATCGACGGCGACGCCGGCGCGCAGCTGGCGCCGACGCTCCTCACCCGTGCTGCCGGCGAGGAGCAGGGCCATGAAGACGGCGCGGACGCCGAAGAGCCGGGCGACGTACGACGCGGCCGGGTTGGCGACCGCGTCGATGCCGACGGCCCGCCCGGTCAGCCGCGGCGCCACGAGGGCGCCGCCGCCGACCACGATCCGTCCTCCGACGAGCAGCCGCTGCAGGACTGCTCGCGTGTCGGTGCTCTCCATCAGCTGTAGAGGGACTCGACCTCGCGCGCGAACTCGGTCGCGATGATGTTGCGCTTCAGCTTCATCGTCGGCGTGAGCTCGCCGCTCGCCTCGCTGAAGTCCGTGGCGAGCACCAGCCAGCGCTTGATGGCCTCGGCCTGGGAGACCTCCTGGTTGGCCAGGTCCACCGCTCGCTGGATCTCGTGCAGCAGGTCCGGGTCCTGGGTCAGGGCGTCGGAAGGAACGTCCGGCTTGCCGCGCTCGACCTTCCACACGGTCAGCGCCTCGCTGTCGAGGGTCAGCAGCGCGGAGATGTAGGGGCGCTGGTCGCCGAAGACCGCGGCCTGACTGACCAGCCAGTGCGAACGCAGCCGGTCCTCGAGCACCGAGGGGGCGACGTTCTTGCCCGCCGCCGTGACGATGAGGTCCTTCTTCCGGTCGGTGATGAAGAGGAAGCCGTCGTCGTCGAGCCGGCCGATGTCCCCGGTGTGGAACCAGCCCTCGGCGTCGAGCACCTCGGCGGTGGCGGCCGAGTTGCGCCAGTAGCCGGAGAAGACGTGCGGGCCCTTCAGCAGGATCTCGCCGTCCGGTTCGATCTTGATGGCACAGCCGGGGATGGGCGGACCGACGGAACCGACCCGCAGGTCGTGCGGGAGGTTCAGCGTGCCGCCGGCGGTCGTCTCCGTCAGGCCGTAGCCCTCCAGTACGACGACGCCGGCACCGCGGAAGAAGTGTCCGAGCTTCGCGCCGAGCGGCGCCCCGCCGCTGATGCACCAGCGGACCTGCCCACCCATGGCCGCGCGCAGCTTGCGGTAGACGAGGCCGTCGTAGAACCGGTGCCGGAGTGCCAGCGACCGGCTCGGCCCGCCGGCCGCGAGCGACTGGCTGTAGGCCACAGCGGTGCGGTCGGCGGCGGCGAAGATCCGCGCGGCCGCGCCGTGCGCCGCCTTGCGCTGGGCGGTGTTGTAGATCTTCTCGAACACGCGGGGCACCGAGAGCACCACGGTCGGCTGGAACGACGCCAGACCGGCCGGGACATCCTTGAGGTCGCTCAGGTGGCCGAGGCGCATCCGGCAGTGCAGGGCGCCGTTCTGGATGACCCGGGCGAAGATGTGGGCGAGGGGGAGGAACAGCAACGTCGACTGGTCGGTGTTGAAGACCTCCTCCGGCACACCGTCGGCACTCGTCACGTTGCGCACCATCGCGACGAGGTTGGCGTGGGTGATGACGCAGCCCTTCGGGCGGCCGGTCGTCCCGGAGGTGTAGACGATCGTTGCGAGGTCCGCGGCGCGGACGGCGGCCCGGCGCTGGGCAGCCGTCACCGAGCCGATCTGGAGCCCGTCCTGCACGAGCCGCCTCAGGTCCTCGTCGAAGGTCCACACCGACCGCAGCGACTGGAGGCCGCGCAGGCCGGAGATCTTCTCGGCGTGAGCGGTGTCCTCGACGAAGACCGCGACGGCTTGCGAGTCGCTGAGGATCCACTGGATCTGCGACTCGGACGAGGTCTCGTAGATGGGCACGGTCACCGCGCCGGCGCTGAGGATGGCGAAGTCGGCGAGCAGCCACTCGTAGCGCGTGCGCGACATGAGCGCGACCCGGTCGCCGGGAGCGATGCCGGCCGCGATGAGACCGCAGGCGAGGGCTTCGACCTCGGTGGCGAGCTCGCGCGCGGTCACCGGCCGCCAGTCGCCGTTGACCTGACGGCTGACGGTGACGAAGTCCGGCTGGTCCTGGGCGTTGGTGAAGATGTCATCGAAGGCGGTGTCGGAAGACGCGACGCGATAGCGCTCGCCGACGTCGATTTTGTCCATGAGGACCCCCTTGGGGTACGCCGTGACCCGACCGTAGGCCGATGCCAACCGCCGGCGAAGGGCCGAAGGTCCCCCGCCGTGGACGCGACAGGATGGGGGGCATGACCGCCGACCCTCCCCGCGTCGCCGCTCGCGCCGCGACGTTGCGCGGCGAGCTGTCGGGCGCGGCGGTCGTGGCCGTGGCGCTCGCGGTCCTCCTCACCTGGCCGCTCGTGCTGCACCCGGCCAGCACCGTCGCGGGTGACCTCGGGGACCCGCTCTACCAGGCGTGGCAGCTGGCGTGGGGCGGCCACGGGCTGCTGCACCAGCCGCTGCACCTCTTCGACGCGAACATCGGCTACCCACTCGACAACACCCTCGCCTTCTCCGACAGCCTCCTCGGCTACGCCGCGTCCGGACTCGTCGGTGACGGCGTGGCGGCGGCGGTGCTGCGCTACAACCTCGTCTACCTCTTCGCGTTGGCGTTGGCGTTCTTCGGCGCCTACGTGCTCGCCCGCCAGCTCGGGGTCGGCCGCTGGCCGGCGCTGGTCGCCGGCCTCGCGTTCGCCTATGCCCCCTGGCGCTACGCGCACGACGGCCACCTCAACATCCTGTCCAGCGGTGGCATCCCGCTCGCCCTGGCGTGCCTCGCCCGGGGGCACGCCGTCGGCGGCGGGCCGGTGCGCCCGCGGTGGGCGCTCGCCGGGTGGCTGGTCGCCGCCTGGCAGCTCACCATCGGCTTCGGGCTCGGCCTGCAGTTCGGCTACCTGCTCGGTGTGCTCGCGGTCCTGGGCGTCGCCGGGTGGCTGGCCCGGGGCCGCCCCTCCCCGGACCGACGGCTCGTCGCCGCCGACGCCGCAGGAGTCGCGGCGTTCGCGGTCATCGGTGCGCTCATGGCGTTGCCCTACTACGCCGTCGTCCGGGACCATCCCGAGGCGCGGCGGACGATGGCGGAGGTCGAGTTCTACTCGCCTCCCGCCGCCGGCCTGCTGGCGGCGCCGCCGACGAGCCGGCTGTGGGCCGGGCCGACCGCGGGGCTGCGCGACGACCTGTCCTGGCCGCCGGAGCAGACGCTGTTCCCCGGCGCGACGCTGCTCGTGCTGGCCGCCGCCGGGCTGGCCGCCGGCTCCTGGTCGTGGCGGCGCCGGCTGGCCCTCGGCGCTGGTACGGCGGTCACTGTCGTGCTCGCGCTGGGCACCCGAGCCGGCCCGTTGGGAGCCGGCTACCGCGCGCTGTTCGACCACGCGCCGGGCTGGCAGGGCATCCGCACGCCCGGTCGGCTGACCACCCTCGTCACCCTGGGGCTCGTCCTGCTCGCCGCGACCGGCGCCGAGCGGCTGCTCCGCGCCATCCCCAGGACCGCGGTGACGGTCGTCGGCGCCGTGCTCGTCACGGCCGTGCTCGCCGAGGGGCTCAACACCGTGCCGGTGGTCCGCCCGCCCGCGGCGCCGCAGGCCTGGCACGGTGTCCGCGGCCCGGTGCTGGCGCTGCCCTCCGACGACGGGCACGACTACGCCGCGATGCTGTGGTCGACCGAGGGGCTGCCGCGGATCGTCAACGGCACGACCGGCTTCACTCCCGCCGAGCTGGCAGCGGTCCGGCTGCGCACGCAGGCGTTCCCCGACCCCGAGTCGGTGGCACTGTTACGGTCCCTCGGCGTTCGCACGGTGCTGCTCGACCGCTCCCGCGCCCCCGGCACCCCGTGGGCGGGCGCCGACCGCCGCCCGACGGCGGGCCTCGGCATCCGCCGGACCGAGCAAGGAGTGACGGTGGTCTACGACCTGCGACCGGACCGGCCATGAGCGGCTTCGCCTCGGGAGCGTTCCTGGCCGGGCTCGGTGTCACCGCCGGCGTGCTCGTCGCGCTGTTCGTGGGCACCTGGCTCGTCGCCCTGCGGGTCGGCAGGTTCAACGTCGTCGACGTCACGTGGGGGCTGGCGTTCGTCGCGGTGGCGGCCGCCTCGTTCGCCTGGTCGGCCGGCTCGGGGGCCGACCTCGCCCGCCGGTCGCTCGTGCTCGCGCTGGTGACCGTCTGGGGTGTCCGGCTGGCGGCGTACATCGGGTGGCGCAGCCGGGGTCACGGCGAGGACCCGCGCTACGAACGGATGCTCGCTCGGGCCCGGGGTTCGCGCGCGGCGTACGCCCTGGTGCAGGTCTTCCTGTTGCAGGCGGCGATCGCGTGGTTCGTCTCGCTGCCGGTCCAGGCGGCGATGTACGAGCGGTCGGCGCCAGGCGGTTTCGCGGTGGCCGGGGGCGCGCTCTGGCTGCTCGGTCTCGGGTTCGAGGCCGTCGGTGACGCCCAGCTCGCCGCTTTCAAGCGCGACCCGGGCAACGCCGGCCGGGTGCTGGACCGCGGTCTGTGGCGCTACACCCGGCACCCCAACTACTTCGGTGAGGCCTGCCTGTGGGCCGGCCTCTACCTCGTTGCCGCGCAGCACTGGGTCGGTGCGCTGACCGTCCTGTCGCCGGTGCTGATGACCTACTTCGTCGCCTTCAAGAGCGGGAAGCCGATGCTGGAGGCACAGCTGGCTCGGACGAAGCCCGGCTACGCCGACTACGTGGCCCGAACATCGGGCTTCGTGCCCCGGCCGCCGAAGCGGCGGCCGTGACCGGCACCACGACCGGGCGACCGAGCGGGGCGGTCGTGGCGGCGGCGAGCGCGGCGACGAAGGCCGCCGGGTCGGGCGCGGCCGCGAGCAGCCGGCGCTGCCGGTCGGCGCCACCACCCATGACGCGCATCCGGTGCAGCGTGCCCAGCACGCCCGCCGCTTCGCCGTGCCGCTCCAGCCGGGGGAGCGCGTGCGCGACCAGATCGTCGACGAGGTCCCAGCCGCGGACCCGCCGTCCCGACGTGACGTCGAGCACCCGGCCGGGCAGCCCGCCGCGCGCGGCCCGCCGGCAGGCGTCGACAAGCACCGGCTGCGGGATGTCGAGCGCCGGTCGGTCCTCCGCCGCGTCGTCGAGCGCCTGCGCGACGAGGGCGCGCACCAGCCCGGCGTACGCCGTGGCCTCGTCGACGGTCATCGCGACGTCGGCGACCCGGACCTCGAGCGTGGGATGCCGGGGCGAGAGGCGGGCGGAGAAATAGACGCTGCGGGCGTCGAGCGCCTGCCCGGAAACGACCGCCGTCCGGACCGCGGCGTCGTACTCCGCCACCGTCCGGACCGGCGGGGCGGGGACGGCGGTCGGCCAGCGCGACCACAGCGCGTAGCGCAGGCTGGCCCATCCCGAGTCGCGGCCCCGCCAGACCGGCGAGTTGGCGGTCAGGGCGATGAGGGCGGGCAGCCACGGGCGGAGCCGGTAGAGGGCCGCCACGCCGGCGGTCGGGGTGGGCACGGCGACGTGCACATGGCAGCCGCAGGTCCCGGTGACCCGGGCGGCGAACGGGAAACGGGTGGCGAGCCGGCGGTAGCGGGGCGTGTCGCTGATCGGGGGCACGCCGGGCAGCCCGAACGGCACCGCCCCGGTCGCCACCAGCGCGGCCCCGATCTGCTCGGCCCGGCCGGACAGCTCCAGCCGCTTGGCACCGAGCCAGCTGTGCGCTTCTGCCAGCGACCGGCACACCGGTGTCCGGATCTCCACCATGTAGGTCATGAACTCCGATGCCACGCCCCAGTCGCCGGCGTAGCTCGCCACGAGGTCCGGCCCGGCCATCGCGACGTGCCCCGTCCGCGGGTCGAGGAGGGCGAACTCCTCCTCGACGCCGATGGTCGGCCCGGCCGCCGCTGCCGCGGCGAGAAGGGTCCCCGCCGCCGGCTCGGCCCTGACGGTCGTCACGAGGTCACCGTGCGCGGGGAGCGGCGGGTCCGGCCAGGGTCCTAGGTCCCGCCGGCAGCCGTCGCAGCCACGCCTAGGCTTGATCACCTGGCCATATACGGCGACGTGTTCGCCGCATTGCACGAAGCCGGCGTGCGTTACGCCGTTGTCGGTGGCATGACGGTCGTGCTCCAGGGCCACCCGCGAATGACCGTCGACCTCGATCTCGTCGTCGACCTGGCTGCCGACCAGGTCAAGGCAGGCGGCGTCGCGAACAGGCCGCGCTGTCGGCGTGGCAGGCGTCGGCCGCCGAGGGTGGGTGACGAAACCGAACGGGATTCGGCATGATGGGGGAAAGCCACCCGGCGAGGGAGACCCCGTGTCCGACACCACCGGTGAGGCGCTCTCCGAGGAGCGCGAACAACTGCGACGGACGGTCCGCGACCTGCTCACGGACAAGTCGCCCGAGTCCGAGGTGCGGCGGCTCATGGAGACCGACCGCGGCTACGACGAGGCCGTCTGGCGGCAGCTGTCCGACCAGCTCGGCCTGCCGGGTCTGGCCATCCCCGAGGAGCATGGCGGCTCCGGCTTCGGCCCGCTCGAGCTCTCGGTCGTGTTCGAGGAGATGGGGCGGGCGCTGCTGTGCGCGCCGTTCTTCGCCACCGTCGGGCTGGCTGCCAACGTCCTCCTGCAGACCGACGACGACGCCGCGCGCAAGGAGCACCTGCCGGGCATCGCCGCCGGGCGGACGCTGGCGACCCTGGCGCTGACCGAGCAGGCGTCGCAGTGGGACGAGGCCTCGGTCGCCACGACCGCGTCGCCGTCGGGCGCCCACTGGCTGCTCGACGGCACCAAGTGGTTCGTCGTCGACGGCCACGTCGCCGACCTCGTGCTCGTCGCCGCCCGCACCGACGACGGGGTCGGGGTCTTCGCGGTGCCCGGCGAGGCCGACGGCCTGACCCGCGAGCCGATGGTGACGATGGACGCGACCCGCAAGATGTCGCGGCTGACGTTCGCCCGGGTCGAGGCGCGGTTGGTGGGCGAGGCGGCGCACGGCTGGGCGACGCTCACCCGGGCGCTCCACCACGCGGCCGCCGCGCTCGCTGCCGAGAACGTCGGCGGTGCCCAGAAGTGCCTCGACCTCGCCGCCGACTACGCGCGCGAACGCGTGCAGTTCGGCCGGCCGATCGGGTCGTTCCAGGCCATCAAGCACAAGCTCGCGAACATGCTCACCGAGGTCGAGCAGGCGCGCTCGGCGGCGTACTTCGCGGCCCGCGAGGCGGCGACCGGCGGCGCGGACCTGCCGCTGGCGGCGGCGTTGGCCAAGGCCTACACCTCGGACGCGTTCTTCCACGCCGCCGCCGACACGATCCAGATCCACGGCGGCATCGGCTTCACGTGGGAGCACCCGGCGCACCTCTACTTCAAGCGCGCCAAGACCAACCAGCTGCTGCTGGGCCACCCGTCGTACCACCGCGCGGCCGTCGCCGACCGCGTCGGCATCTGAGGAGGGCGAGATGCGCTGGCGGATCGAGGACAGCCCGGAGCGGGCCGATTTCCGGTCGCAGTTCCGGCAGTGGCTGGGCGAGGTGCTGCCCGGCGGCTGGATCGACGCGGTGGAAGGCGGCGACGACGAGCGGCTCGGCGAGCTGCGGCAGGGTTTCGACGTCGGGCAGTGGCAGAAGACGATCGGCGCCTCGGGTTACGGCGCACCGCTGTGGCCGAAGGAGTACGGCGGGCTGTCCGGCGAGCCGTGGATGCAACAGGTCGTCCGCGAGGAGCTGACGCGGCACCGGCTGCCGTCGGTGAGCGTCAACATCCTCGGGGTCGGGCTGGCCGGGCCGACGATCATCGAGCACGGCACCGAGGAGCAGAAGCAGCGCTACCTCGCCAAGATCCTCACCGCGGAGGAGATCTGGTGCCAGCTGTTCAGCGAGCCGGGGTCGGGGTCCGACCTCGCCTCCCTGTCGACGCGTGCGGTGCGCGACGGCGACGAGTGGGTCGTCAACGGCCAGAAGGTCTGGACGTCGATCGCGCACGCGTCGTCGTTCGGGATGCTGCTCGCGCGCACTGATCCGGACAAGCCCAAGCACGACGGCCTGACGTACTTCATCGTCGACATGAAGGCACCGGGAGTCGAGATCCGGCCGTTGCGCCAGATCACCGGCTCCGCCGACTTCAACGAGGTCTTCTTCACCGACGTGCGGATCCCCGACGCCAACCGGGTCGGTGCCGTCGGCGACGGCTGGCGGTGTGCCCGCACGACGCTGATGAACGAGCGGGTGACGTTGTCCGGTGTCTCGCTCGACCGGGTGTCCTTCCTCGGCGGCACCCGCAAGGACCCGTGGACGTCGTTCCTCGAGTCGGTCCCGGACCGGTCGTCACCCCTGGTGCGTGACCGGCTGGCCCAGCTCTACATCGAGCAGGAGGTCAAGGAGGTGACGGCGTTCCGGGCCGCCGCCGCCCGCGCCGCCGGCAAGCCGCCCGGAGCCGAGGGCGGGATCAGCAAGGTCTTCAACGCCGAGCTCAACCAGCGCCGCAGCGAGGCCGCCGTCGACGCGGCCGGGCTGGGGGGCGTGGCGTGGATGCCCGGCGACGCCGTCGCCGAGTCGCGGGCGCACATCTTCCTCCGCGCGCGGGCCAACACCATCGAGGGCGGTACCTCGGAGGTGCTGCGCAACCAGATCGCGGAGCGGATCCTCGGCCTGCCGCGCGAGCCGGCGGTCGACAAGGGGCTGCCGTGGAGCAAGACCCCGCGGTGACCGACGCCATCGAGGCGACCGACGCCACTGGGACCGACGGTGCCGCCGCGCCGGTCGAGCGGCTCCTGGCGCTGCTCGACCTGGAGCGGCTCGACCGCGACCTGTTCCGCGCGTGGAACCCGCGCCGCCGCAGCGGTGGCCCGCGCGAGGCGCTGTTCGGCGGTCAGGTGGCGGCGCACGCAGTGCGCGCGGCGGCCCACACCGTCGACGCCGACCATCACCCGCACTCGCTGCACGGCTACTTCCTGCGGCCCGGCCGTGACGATGCCCCGACGATCCTCCAGGTCGACCGGATCCGCGACGGCCGCTCGTTCACGACCCGCAACGTCGACGCGCTCCAGGAGGGCGAGGCGATCTTCACGCTGTCGGCGTCGTTCCACAAGGACGAGCCGGGAGGCGACGTGCACGCGGCGATGCCCGCCGGGGTACCGACACCGGACGAGCTGCTCGCGCGCGGTCAGCAGCCGCACGACCACTGGGGCCCCGGGACGCCGTTCGAGCGGCTCGAGGTGCCGGCGGAGGACTTCGGCGACGGGCCGCGCCGGATGATGTGGGTGCGGACCCGCGGCCGGCTGCCGGACGACCGCGACCTGCACGCCGCCGTCCTGACGTTCATCTCCGACATGGGTCCGGTGGGGGCGGTACGGCGTGCACTCGGCGAGTTCGACCGGCACGGCACCGGCGCGAGCCTCGACCACAGCGTGTGGTTTCACCGGCCGCTGCGGCCCGACCGGTGGCTGTTGTTCGACGTGACGTCGCCATCGGCGGCAGGTGCACGCGGGCTGGCGTTGGGCGCGATCTACAGCGCGGACGGCGCGCTCGGCGCGTCGATCGCGCAGGAGGCGCTCGTCCGCCTCTCCGGCTGAACGCTGCGCCCCGACGGTTTCCGGGGTCGGTGACGGAGGGTGCTCCGGCCGTGGCTCTCAGCGAGGCATACTTGGTGCCGTGACCAGGGAGCCGGTTCCGGAGTCGACGACGGACGGAGCCGCGCGCCTCGACCTCGACGCCCGGCCGGACGCGGCCCGTGCCGGCCGGCGTTTCGTGGAGCAGCAGGCGCTCGACCGGGGCGCGGCCGCGATGGTGGACGACGTGGTCCTCGTCGCCGCGGAGCTGCTGGCCAACGCCTGCCAGCACGCGGCACCGCCGATCGCTGTCGCCGTGTGCGGTGACGGCGACATGTTGCGGGTCGAAGTAGCCGATGCGAGCCAGCGGACACCGGTCCGTGCCGCGGACAGTGCGACCACCATGACCGGGCGCGGGCTCGGGCTGATCGCGACGGTGGCCACTCGGTGGGGCGTCGAGCGGACGTCGACGGGGAAGGTGGTGTGGGCCGAGTTCGAGCCCGCGGTGCACGGCGCCGTCGATGCCTCCCTCGACGAGATGCTCGCCCGCTGGGACGACGCCCCGACAGAGGGCGGACAGCGGTTCACGGTCGTGCTGGGCGACGTCCCGACCGACCTGCTCATCGCCGCCAAGGCCCACATCGACAACCTGGTGCGCGAGTTCAGCCTCGCCGCTACCGCGGAGAGCTCGGGCGGCGTCGAGGTGCCCGCGGACCTGGCCCGCCTGATCGAGACGGTCGTGCACGGCTTCGCCGAGGCGCGGGACTCGATCAAGCGCCAGTCGTTGGCAGCTGCCCGCAGCGGCCAGCCGAGGACGCGACTGACGCTGCACCTGCCCGTCAGCGCGGCCGACGACGGAGACGCCTACCTGGCCGCGCTCGACGAGGCCGACGAGTACGCCCGCGCGGCGCGACTGCTGACCCTGGAGACGCCACCCGAGCACCGGTTGTTCCGGCGCTGGTACGTCTCGGCCGTCGTCCGCCAGCTGCGCGCGGTCGCCGCCGGGGGCGAGCCCGGGCCGGTGGTCCCCTTCGAGGACGTGCTCGTCGCGGAGATCCGCCGGCTGTCGGTCGCGCAGCGCGCGAGCGTGCGAGTGTCCCGGCTGCAGCGCGTGACCGCCGCGCTGGCCAGGGCGCGGACTCCCGAGGACGTGGCCGCGGTCGTCGTCTCCGAGGGTGTCGACGCGCTCGGTGCGTCCGGCGGCGGCCTGCTGGTGCCCGCCGGCGACGGTGAGCACATCGCCGTCCCCGGGGCAGTCGGCTATGCCGAGGACCTCGTCGACGCCATTCGGGAGGAGCGACTCGACGCGCCGCTCCCCGCCGCCACCGCGCTGCGCACCGGTGCTTCCGTGTGGCTCGAGACCCAGGAGGAGCGCGACCGCCACTTCCCCGACCTGTTCGGCTTCGAGTCGTCCACCGTGGCCATGTGCGCTGTGCCGCTCGCGGTCGGAGGACGGCTGCTCGGAGCGCTGCGGTTCAGCTTCTCGACCCGCAAGCTGTTCGACGACGACGAGCGGGACTTCGTGTTGGCGCTGGCCGCGCAGAC
Source organism: uncultured Actinomycetota bacterium (assembly GCA_963835405.1). Lineage (GTDB taxonomy): Bacteria > Actinomycetota > Actinomycetes > JAFAQI01 > JAFAQI01 > CAWIFV01. The sequence continues at coordinate 293,453 of CAWIFV010000009.1, read as the reverse complement.
CGCCCACACCCTGGCCAGGACCGAGTCCTACGCCGCCGAGCGGCAGGCGGCGCTGGGACTGCAACGCGCGCTGCTCCCTCAGCATGTGCCCGTGATCCCGGGGTGGGAGATCGCCACCTACTACAGCCCCGCCGGCGAGCAGGAGGCCGGCGGAGACTTCTACGACGTCCTGGAGCTGCCGGACGGCAGGGTGGTCGCGATCCTCGGTGACGTGATGGGTCGTGGCGTCGCGGCCGCCGCTGCGATGGCGCTGATCCGCTCCACCATCCGCGCCTACGCCGCCGACGACCCCGACCCGGTGTCGGTGTTCACCCGGGTGGACGGCTTCTTCGAGGTCACCGGGTTCGAGCAGCTGGTGACGGTGCTCTACTTCCTCATCGACCCCGACCGCGGCGTGGTGCAGGTCGCGAACGCCGGTCATCTTCCCCCACTCGCCGTCGACGCCGACGGCGCACGTGTCGTCCGGGTCGAGTCGGGGATGCCGTTCGGGGTGCTCTCGCTGCCGCGGGAGGCATCAAGCCTGTCCATGCCTCCGGGATCGGCCCTGGCTGCCTTCACCGACGGGCTGGTCGAACGCCGCGGCGCCGACATCGATGACGGCATCGACCACATCCTCGACGGGATCCAAGCGGCGCACGGCTGCGACGCCGACGAGATGTTGCGCCGGATGCTGTCGGCCAGCTCGACGATGCGCGCGGTCGACGACGACGTCAGCGCCGTCGTGCTGCGACGTGTCTGACGCGGCCCGGCATGGGAGCCTGATGCCATGTCCGCCGTGACCGTCGCCGTCGTAGGGACGCGGGTCGAGGCGGACCTGATGGTGGGGATGCTCCGCAACCACGGCATCCGGGCCCAGGTGTCCGCCGACGACGCGGGGGGAGTGGACCTCGCACTCCAGAGCCAGGGCGTCCGCGTGCTCGTGCCCGCCGACGACGCGGCACGGGCCCGCCGGCTCGTCGATGGCGGACGGGAGCAGACGGCGCGGCCCAACCTCGTCCAGCGTTGGCTGCTGCGACTGCTCGGTGGTCGCTGAAACATACTCGCGGCTTGCCGCCCGGCAGCCGTCCGCACTGTGGACGGCCATGGTTCGAAAGTAGGACGGGACTAGGCAGATAGGGCTGATTGTGCCCGAAACCGTCCCACTCCTTCCCGTTGTGACCCACCGTCGCCTCATCGGTCACGGACGCGGGTGCTCGGCATTCCGGATAAGTCGGCGTAGAACGCGCAAGTCGCCCGCAGCACTGGCCGATGGTGCAGGGAGGGACGTCCGGCGACGCCGGCGCGATGCGAGGAGGGGCGGCCATGGGTTGGCGCGGGTTCGGGCGGTTCGGCGACATGTCGCGACCAGTGCGGGCGGGCTTGATCACGGCGATGGTCGCTTCGGCGGCCATGGTCGGCGTGGCGTCTCCGGCTGCCGCAGGGCACGCGAAGAAGACCTCCCGGGTTCAGCAGTCCGCACCCTCTCCGTCGGTGATGATCCAGCTGTCGACGCTGGCTCAGACGAGCACGCCGAACCGGCTGCGCAACTGGCTCGACCAGATCTGCCCGTCCGGGGTCGACCCGGTGGGGCGCCTGGTCCTCCAGGACATCGCGACAGCGGACGGCTCGCTCCTCACCGGCTTCCTCGATGTCGTCGAGCCCTACCTGCCCGGGGCGTCACGTCACCCCTGCTTCTCCCGCGTCTTCGTCGGCACCATCGAGCCGGACTGGACGGGCACTGGCAACGCCTACACCCAGGGCGTGCAGGACCCGGTGTTCGTGGCCGACTACCTGACCAGGTCGGCCGACGTCGCTGCTGCTTTCGTGCAGGGCTACCCGAAGGTGAAGGAAGACTGGTACCTCACCTACGAGGCCAACCTCAACGAGCTCTACTACCAGCAGGTGGAGTCCGCCTACCTGACTCTGCTCACCCGAGAGCTGCGGTCACGGACTGCGCTCCGGCCACGCGGCCAGGTGATGTGGTCGCCCGCGTTCTGGTACCCCTACTCGGCCTACAGCCAGAACACGGTGGGCATGGCCGGGCTCAGGACGTCCCTGACGAGCCTGTTCACCGCTCTTCGGGCCGAAGGTGGGGTGGACGTCGTGGACCTTCAGGACTACGTCTCCGGCTCCTCGTGCCAACCGGTCGGCAACCGGATGACAGCCGCGGATGCCGTCGGATGGGTGCACTTTCTGCAGGGGCTCGGAGTCGTGTCGGAGGTGCCGATCAACACCGAGCAGTATGCGCTCGACTGCTCGACCGGAGGCATCGTCAACGGCAACCAGACCGAGGTCCAGTCGCGCGAATCCTTCTACCGAAGCAGAGGTCTGACACTCGGCCCCGCCTTCGAGTTGCGGTACTGGATCCCCAACCACACCTGACGGGACGGTCCGCCGGCCCCGTTATCGTCGGACGGCGATGGCGGTGCGCGAGGTGACTATGGTGGGAAAGCGCGTTCTGCTGGTCTTCGGGACCAGGCCGGAAGCGCTCAAGATGGCGCCGCTCGTGCTCGCCATGCAGGAGGCGGAGGACTTCGAGCCGGTCGTGGCGGTCACCGGCCAGCACCGAAGCATGCTCGACCAGGTCCTCGACCTGTTTGCCATCCGGCCATCGTTCGATCTCGACATCATCGAGCAGCGACAGACCCTGGCCTCCGTGACCACGAAGGCGCTCGATCGGATCTCCCCCTGCATCGAGCAGGTGCAGCCCGACATGGTCGTGGTGCAGGGTGACACGACCTCGACCTTCGTCGGCGCGCTCGCCGCGTTCTACCACCAGGTTCCGGTGGCCCACGTCGAAGCCGGGTTGCGGACCGGGGACGCGCGCTCGCCGTACCCGGAGGAGATCAACCGGCGGCTCACCTCACAGCTGACCGACCTGCATCTCGCTCCGACGTGGCGCGCCCGGGAGAACCTGCTGGCGGAGGGCTTTGCCCCGACGGCATCGTCGTCACCGGCAACACCATCATCGACGCGCTGATGCACGTGGTCGCCCGGCCGGCAGGCTACGACGAGCCGTCGTTAGCCGATCTCGACGACCATGGCCAACCGGTGTTGATGGTGACGATCCACCGGCGCGAGTCGTGGGGCGAGCGCATGGTCGGCATCGGCCAGGCGATCGCCGACATCGCCCGGGCCGAGCCCGATCTCCAGATCGTGTTTCCCATCCATCGCAATCCGGTGGTCCGCGAGGCGATCGCCCCGGCGCTGGACGGATTGCCGAACGTCCGGCTGGTCGAGCCGATGGCCTACGGCGGGTTCGTCCGGCTCATGCAACGCAGCACCCTCGTCCTGACCGACAGCGGCGGCATCCAGGAGGAGGCGCCGAGTCTGGGCAAGCCGGTCCTGGTGGCCCGGGACACGACCGAACGGCCGGAGGCCGTCGACGCGGGAACCGTCCGGCTGGTCGGCACCGACCGCAAGGCGATTCGCGAGGGTGTTCTCGAGCTGCTGCGGAACGCGGCGGCGTACGCGGCCATGGCCAACGCCGTCAATCCCTACGGCGACGGGCAGGCGAGCCGCCGATGTCTGCAGGCCATCCGGCTGCACCTCGGCGAGGTGTCCGACCTCGACGAGTTCCGACCCTCCGGCGCCGCGTAACTCGCACAGCTCGTCACCAGCTCGTCGCACAGAGCGAACAACGCCTTGGTTTGCAAGATTTTCTCGCACCGGGAACAGGACGCGCACCGTCCGAGGCGAATACAGCACACAGCTGGAGCGCCCAGTCCGGGGAGCGCCAACCGACACGGGGTTCCCGATATGAGGGAAGGGGGCGGCATGTTCCGACGACTGCTGCTCATAGCGAGTGCGGGGTTCATTGCACTGACGACGATGGCGGGGATCGCCAGCGCTGACGCCGGGCAGGTGGCGAGCCCCATCCGCGAAGGAAGCGACGGCACGCCGGTCGGCGGCGCCAACTTCGACCGGTCGATGAACTCCGACGGTCAGGAGATCCTCACCATCCGGCTGAGCGTCCCGGGTGGGATGTCGGCAGACTTCGTGTGTCTCAGCCACGACGCCTTCACCGAGCGTGTCGCCGCGGGGCAGTGCGACTACAGCCACGACCCGCTGAACGGCGCAACAAGCGACGAGTTCTCGGTCAATCTCGGCACGGACTATGTCAACGAGCCCGTCTACGTACAGCTGCACGTCGGCGTCGTCATGCCGGCCGGCACCGCCTTCGCGGGATGGCAGGACGGCCAGCCCTTCTACGGCAACGTGCAGGTCGACCCCACGCCGATCGAGGGTGTGCCCGCCGCTCCGTTGCTGGGCAACTGGATGCCGCTCGGGCTGGGTGCGCTGTTCGTGCTCGGCACGGGAGCGATCGGCGTGCGATACCGCCGCCGGGTGACGTCGGCCGCCTCGGACTGATCGCCGTACCGCGAATAGAGAGCAGGACCAGTCATGTACGGACCTGCCGTCCTCGGCACCACCCTGCACAAGCTCCCGTTCACGGGTTTCAGCACCACTGGCTTCGTGCTCCTCGCCGTCGCTCTGCTCGTGACCGGTCTGCTCCTGGCCCGTCTGGGTCAGGCGCGGGCCGGCCATGTGGGTCGCCGCGGCCGCCTCGGTCGCGTCGCGGCCGCGACGACGGTCGGTCTCGGCGGGTTGCTGTTGCTCGTCTTCTCCGGTTGGTGGCGCGGCCTGGAGACCTGGGGGGCGGCCCACAGCATCCAGCTTGCGACGAGCGAACACACCACGGGAGTCGTCCACGCCGGAGTCGTGGTCTTGGCACATCGGTCCGGGCCGGCGACCGTGTTCGCGCTCACCAACCAGTGCACCGTCGCGCAGATCCTCGGGTCGATCCTCATCGGGGGTGCACCCCTGCTGCTCGTCCGGCGGCTGTCGGTGGCACGGGTGACGGTTGCATTGCTGGTGGCGTCGACGGTGCTCGTCGTGGTGAACCAGCTCCGGCTGACCGCGATCGGTCTCGCCGTCTCCCACTGGGGCCATGACGGCTTTGCCGTGTCGCACACCTACTTCGGATCGGTGCTCACGTTCGTCGGCACCTGTATGGCCGGCGTGGCGTTCGCCCTCGTGCTCCTCGGCCACGGCCGGGGCCGGGAGGCCGTCGGCACTGGTCCTGCACCGGGTGCCGCATGCAGCTGATCGCCGCCACCGTCTCGCAGTTGCTGCTTGCTATCGCGGTGCCCTACTTCCTCATCACCGTGTTCCTCGGGGTGCGGGTGGCACGACGGGACGGAGCGCTCGGCGTCCAGGAGAACGCCCACACCGTCGGTGCTCCGGAGACCGATGGCTATCACCTCTACTTCCTGGTGCCGTGTCTCAACGAGGAGGTGGTGATCGGGGCGACGGTGTCCCGGCTCCTCGAGGACCCGGACTGCCGGGTCGTCGTCATCGACGACGATTCCGAGGACCGCACGGCAGCCGAAGCAAGGCTGGCCGCGCAGGCTGCCGGCGCCGCCGATCGGCTCCGCGTGGTGAACCGACGCCGACCTCACGCCAGGCAGGGCAAGGGGGAGGCGCTCAACGCCGGGCTCCCCGTCGTCGTCGACGATGCGAGGAGGCGACACCTCGATCCCGATCGGGTCGTCGTTGGGGTGATGGACGCTGACGGGCGTCTCAGCCAGGGCGGTTCGCGGGTGCCGTTCGCGTCGTTCGAGGATCCCCGCGTGGGCGCCGTCCAGCTCATCGTGCGGATCCGCAACCGCAGCAAGCTGATCTGCAAGTTCCAGGACGTGGAGTTCTGGATGATCTCGGCGGTCTCCCAGTTCGCGCGCTCGCTCAGCGGCACGGTGAGCCTCGGCGGAAACGGCCAGTTCACCCGCTTGTCTGCCCTGCTCAGCCTGGACAGCGACCCTTGGAGCCGGTCGCTCACGGAGGACCTGGACCTGGGGCTGCGGCTTGCCGGGGCGGGGTGGCGGGTCACGACCACGACGCAGGCCTACGTCGACCAGCAGGGCGTGGAGAACTATCGGCGCCTGCTCAGGCAGCGAACCCGCTGGTACCAGGGACACATGAGCTCGATCCGCCGCCTTCCCGAGTTGTGGGCGTCGGAACGCGTCGGGCAGGTCGCGCTCATCGAGCTGACGTCGTACCTTCTCGTGCCCTGGCTCATCGTGCTGCCCTGGTCGATCATCCAGCAGTGGGTCTTCTACCAAGTCGTCTTCGGCTCGGGTCGTGGTGTGGTGACTACCGGGCTCGGTTCCCTGCCGTGGCAACTGACCTATGCGGTGCTCTGGTACGTGATCTCCTTCCTGCCCAACCTCGTCATCGGCCTCGTCTATGCGCGCCGGACACGCGCAGTCTCGCCGTGGGGCGCGCTGTTCCTGGGCCACCTCATGATCCTGTGGAACTACATCGGCTACGTCGCCGCCTGGCGCGGGCTGATCCGCATGGTGCGCGGACGGACGGGGTGGGACAAGACCGCGCGCACGTCCGACCTCGATCCCGCTCCGCGGGTGCTGCGGGCCTCCGCCGCGGTCCCGACCGAGCAGGCTGAGGAGTATTCCGCGGTTGCCCGGCTGCGCTGTCCCGAGGCCGACACCGTGGTCCGCCTCCCTGCCGAAGACCGACGGGGGGCACTGCGCGTCCTGGCGCGCGGGATGTAGCCCGGGGAACCGGCACGCCGGCCTGCTCAGCCCTTGACGTAGGAGCGCTTCTCCGCCACGAGCCCGTTCTCGGTGCGGAACACGTCGACACCGCGGACGTGCCCGCCGTTCCACCGGTAGGTCCACAGAACGACGACCTGGTCACCGGACTCCCACTGGTCCTCGGTGACGAACGCCGCGTCCGGTGAGGAACGGAAGAAGTCCGCGAACGCCGCGTGCACCGCCTCGCGCCCTTCGTAACGCTGACCGTCCGGTGGCGTGGTGGACTCGAAGAGCGGTACCGGTGTCATCGTCGCCAGCACCGCATCGGCATCGCGCGTGCCGAAGGCCGCGTTGAAACGAGCGACCGCGTCCAGCGATGCCGTCGTGGCGGTCATCGGGCGTAGTTGCTCATGCCGTACCAGTCGACCAGTACGACGTCGTCGTTGCCGACCACCCAGGCGTCGTGACCGGCGGGCAGCGAGCTGAGCTGACCGGGCGTGCAGTCGAACTCCTTGCCGTCGATCGTCTTGATCCGCAGGGTGCCGGCGATGTGGTACTGCACGTGCGGTGCCTCGCACCAGTCCGTGCCCGCGATCGGCTTGACGTGCTCGGACCAGCGCCAGCCCGGCTGGAGGATCAGCCGGCCGACCTCGCCGCCGGCGACCTTCAGCAGCTCGAGGCGACCCTTCTCGAAGGTGCGGGCGTCGTCCGGCTTGGCGAAGTCGAGGAGTTCGATCGGGTGGGTGGTGGTCACGGTGGCCTCCTGACGGCTGTTTCAGCGACGCGCCGGACGTTAGGAGAGCCACCTTGCAGTTCTCTAGCGGGCCTGGATCATGAGGAGGGTGAGCCTCGAGCTGCGGCTGCTAGGGCGCTTCGCCGTGTTGCGAGACGGCGTCGAGATCGCCGCGGCTGACTTCGGTGGACGCAAGGTGCGGGCGCTGCTGCGCATCCTCGCCACCCGTCGTGGGACGTTCGTCAGTCACGATCTGCTCACCGAGATGCTGTGGCCCGACCGGCGGCCCGCCGACCCGGTCGCCAACCTGCAGGTGCTGGTCAACCGGGCCCGACGCGTGCTTGGTGATCCGGGCGTCGTCCGCACCGGGCCGGGTGGTTACGCGCTTGCCGACGGTGACTCGCTGACCGTGGACGCCGAACGGTTCCTCGCCGCCGTGGAGCGCGCGCGCCGGCAGCAGGACGCGCAGCAGGCACACGCCGGCTACCGGACCGCGCTCGCCGAGTGGCGCGGGGACCCCCTGGCCGAGGACACCTACGACGATTGGGCCGCCGACTACCGACAGCACCTGCATCGGGTCCGGCTGTCGGCACTCGACGGCGCCGCGCGGGCGGCGGCAGAGCTGGGAGAGTACGACGAGGCCGCTCAACTTGCTGCCACCGCAGTGGAAGCCGAGCCGCTGCGGGAGTCATCGCTGTTGCTGCTCGTGCGAGCTCTGGCTGCAGCCGGTGACCCGGTCGCGGCGCTGGACGGTTTCGACACGTATCGACAGCGGCTCGCCGACGAGCTCGGGCTGGACCCGTCGGCCGAAGCGGCGGCCGTGCAGCAACAGTTGCTGGCAGGCGCGTCGCGGCCGACCCGCTCGCGGTCCTCGGCGAGGGCACCGGCCGACTTCACGGAGCTGCCCTTCGTCGGCCGCGAGGACGTCGTACGCCAGGTCTTGGATGCGGTCACCGGCCCGAGTGGTGCGACGGTGGTGCTGGAAGGCGTGTCGGGGGTCGGCAAGTCGCGGTTGTTGTCAGTGCTCGCACGTCGTACGCCCACGCTCGTCGTCCGCGCCTACCTGGCGGAGCGCACCGAGCCGTGGAGCCTGGCCCGGACGTTGCTACGGGAGCTGCTGGCCGTCGACGCGACGTTCGCCGATCGGCTGCCCACGCCGCTCCGCGGCGCGATGGCAACGGTGCTGCCGGAGCTCGAACCGGCTCCTGGTCCCGTCGATCCGGAGAGCCGGCGCGCGCTGGTGCGAGAGGCCGCGCTGCGGCTGCTGGACGCAGCCGGAGCCGTGGTCGCGGTCGACGACCTGCAGTGGGCCGATCCGTCCAGCCTCGCCATGCTCGAGGCAGGACGTGCGCGGCTGGCGGCGCTGCGCCTGGTGCTGGCGGTGCGTCCGGAGGAGCTGGCCGATGCCGACGCGGTCAGGGAGTTGTTGGGCAGGTTGCCGGTGAACCTCCGGCTGCGGCTGCGGGAGTTCGACGCACAGCAGATCGGAGCACTGGTTGACGACCGCGGCCTGGCCGTGACGCTGGCGGCGGACACGGACGGTACGCCGCTGGCGGTGGGCGAGGTCCTGCGTGCGTTGGCGGCCGAGGGGCTCGTCGTACGCCCGGGCGGGGAGCGATGGGAGCCGATCGACCCGTCCGTCGTTGCCCGGGCCGGCGAGCTCGGTCGGGCGGGCAAGGAACGCGCCATCGGCCGTCGCGCCGACGCCCAACCGGCCGAGGTGCGCACGCTGCTCGAGTGCTTGGCCCTGCTCGGCCGCGAGACGCCGTCGAGCGTTGTTGCGGAGGCGGCTGGGGCGGACGAGACCGGTGTACTCGACGGGTTGACGAGGCTGGCCCATGACGGGTTGGTCCGGCCCGGCGATCTGGGCTGGGCCACGGCGCACGACATGGTCACCGAGGCGCTCGTGAGCCGGATGCCCGCCGAGCATCGGGCCGCCTTGCACGGCCGGCTGGCCGCCGCCCTGGAGCGCGTTCACGCCGACGCGGCAGAGGTCGCGCGGCACTGGCGCGGGGCGGGCGACGGCGGCCGTGCCGCGACGGCGTACGCCGCGGCGGCCGTTCGGGCGCTCGAATCGTTCGCGCACGAGGAGGCGATCGGGTTGGTGGACGAGGGTCTGGCGCTCGCCACCGACAGCTCGCTCGAGGCGCGGCTGCGGGAGGTGCGCGGCGGGGCCCGCGCCCGGATCGGCGACATCCCGGGTGCCCGCGAGGACTTGCGGGTCGCATTGGGCGCACAGCCGACGGGACCCGACCGGGCCCGGCTGTTGGGCGCGCTGGCCATGGTGGCGTCGGGAGCCGACGACCTGGTCCGGGCGGCCGAACTGGCCGAGTTGGCGATCGTCGAGGCGGGCGCGGACCCCAGCGCCGAGGCGCAGGCGCTCGAAGTGGCCTCCGTCCTCGACATGAACCTCGCCCGGCCGGAACGCTCGGCCGCACGCTCTGCCGAAGCGCTCGCGCGCTACCGGGGCCTGGGCGACGCCCGCGGTGTCGCCCGCGTGCTCGATGCGCGAGCCATGGCGCGCTTCCTGGGCGGCGACATCCGTGGAGGCATTGAGGAGCTGCGCCGATCGGGCGACCGGTTCGAGGACTCCGGCGAGTTGTTGCGGGTGGTCACGCCGCGGTCGACGAGCGGACACGCACTGGTCTTCGCCGGTCGGCCGGTCGAAGGCCTGGCACTCTCCCTGGCCGCCTTGGAACTCGCGCGCCAGCTCGGCTACCCGGAGGGAGAGGCGTACGCGCTCTGGCACTGCGCCGAGGCCGCGGCTGCCTCAGGGCGGTCGGAGGAGTCGTCGTCGTATGCCAAGGAAGCTCTCGCGACCGCGACGCGGATCGGGCACCGCGGTTGGACGGCGACTGGATGGCGGGCGGTGGGGATCGCGGCCGAGGCGGGCGGCGACCTCGGCGCGGCGCTCGCCGCCTACCGCTCGTCGCTCGCCCTGTCCGAGCACCTGGACCTGTTCGCCTCGTGGGCGGCGTCGCGGATTGCCTCGGTCCTGGCCCGGCAAGGCGAGCTGGACGCCGCCGAGCCGATGGTGTCGCGCGCGCTGTCGACCGGGCCGCCGCTGGCGCACTACGAGGCGCGGCTCGCCGAGGTCGAGCTCGCCCGCGCCCGAGGATCGTCGTCAGCAGTCACGCTGGCGCGGGAGGCGCTGTCGAAGGCGCGCGCGGGCGGCTGGCAGCAGGGCGTGGAGCGGTTGGAGGAGCAAGCAGGCTGATCGGCCGACCAGGTGCCCCATCACGTCACCCCTGCGACGCCGTCAGCCGGGGCGAGTCCGGCAGCTTCATGGCGTGAGCGTTTGGCGCAGCGTCGGCCAGGCCGATGCGAATCCAGGGTGCAGCGGCAGCCCGGAGACGTCCTCGACGTCGACCCAGTGCACTGCCCGGCTTTCGAACGAGCACGCCGCGGCGTCGACGCGAGTCGGCAGCAGCGCGAGGAAGGTCGTGTAGGACCAGCGTGCGCAGTCGGCGCACCGTTGCACGTGGGTTCGGATGACGTCCAGCTGCCGGGCGTCGAGACCGGCGACCTCCTCGGCCGCCTCGCGCAGCGCCGCGTCGAGCGGGCTCTCACCCCTGTGGATCGCCCCGCCGGGAACGCCGAAGGTCCCGCCGTGGTGCACCCAGTGCGCCCGCTCGTCCAGCAGGACATAGATGCGCTCGCCGTCGCGCACCGAGACCAGCAGGCCGGCGGCGCCGTTGCGGCCCCAGTGTCGCTGGCCGCTGCGCGTGCACGTGGACCAGTTCACGCCTGCATTCTTCGCGCCGCCTGTCTCAGCTCGCGCCGAGGGCGATCGTCTCCTCGACCTCGCGTTGGCGGGTCAGCAGATCTCGATGCTCCTGCTCGATCCGGTCGGCGGTGTTCTCGTCGTCCTCCATGAGCTTCGCGAGGTCGACGCCGGCCATGTCGAGCACGCCCATGTCGAGATAGGCCGCCTGCACCTTCTCGCTCCACAGCCCGATGTCCTTGACGATCGGCACGATGCGCGAGAACAGGTGCGACTGAAACATCTGCATGTACGGCGAGACCTTTGTCAGCTCGAGGCATTCGTCGACGTCGAAGCCGAGGTGCTCCCACACCTCGACGCTGCGGATCCGGTCGCGCATGAGGTAGCAGCCCTCGATGACGAACTCCTCGCGTTCGGCCTTCTCCGCCGCGGACAGCTCGGCGTAGTAGTCCTTCAGCGCGATCCGGCCGAAGGCGACGTGCCGGGCCTCGTCCTGCATGACGTAGGCGAGGATCTGCTTGGGCAGCGACGACTGGGTCATGTCCCGCATCAGCCCGAACGCCGCGAGGGCCAGACCCTCGATGAGCACCTGCATGCCGAGGTAGGGCATGTCCCACCGGCTGTCGGTCAGCGTGTCCTGCAGCAGGGCCTGGAGATTGGCGTTGATCGGGTACATCAGCCCGAGCTTCTCCTGCAGGAACCGCGCATACGTCTCGGCATGCCGGGCCTCGTCCATCGTCTGCGTCGCGGCGTAGAACTTCGCGTCGAGGTCCGGCACCGTCTCGACGATGCGCGCGCTCGTGATCATCGCGCCCTGCTCGCCGTGAAGGAACTGGCTGAACTGCCAGGCGATCTGGTGCCGCCGCCAGCTCTCCTGCACCGACTTCGGTGCCCGTCGCCACATGTCGCTGCCGATGAGTGGGTTCGCGACCTCGCCGATGCCGAGCGGGTTGTCGACGTCGATCTCGAGGTCCCAGTCGATGCGCGTCGTGGAGTCCCACTGCTTGTCCTTGCCCTTCTGGTACAGGGCGAGGAGGCGGCCGCGGCTGTCGTCGTACTCCCAGGTGAAGCGGGTGTCACCGCCGGTGTCCAACCGCCAGCGCTCGGTGGTCTCGACGGGGGTGGCGTAGAAGTCCGTGCTGGCCACGAGGAACCTCCGTGGGGACGGGACGATGGCCTGCCCACCACTTTCGCACGGGCAGTTCGTTTCTACCTAGCCGGTGCCGGCGCGAACAGCTCCAGTTCGAGGCCGTCCGGGTCCCGCACGACGAACCCGGACCCGTACGGCGCGTCAGTGAGGGAGCCGGGGGTGATGCCGCGACCGGGCAGCGCCTCGTGCCAGCGGAGGAGGGCGTCCCGGTCGGCGCAGGTGAACGCGACGTGCTGGAGTGACGGCGTCTCGCCGCTGCTGAGCGCGAGCACCCAGCCGCCGTCCGGGTGCAGCAGCGTGACATGGCCGGCGCCGTTCTCCGTCACCTCGCCGTCGATGCGGACAAGGCCGAGGGCGTCTGCGTACCAGCGCTCGCTGCGGCGGACGTCGGCGACGGTGAGAGCGACGTGGTTGACCGGCCCGAGTGCCGGCTCGGTCCGGCCGGTGTGGCGGCGGGCCTCCTCGGCCTCGAGCGACGGCCCGACGATCGGGGCGCCGTGCTCGCCACTGACGCGAACGATCGTGTCACCGTCGACGTCGGACTCGCCCGGCGGCGGCAGCCGGTGCGCGGTCGTGGGCGACCCCAGCGCCTCGATGAAGGAGAGGAAGCTGTCGTCACCGTGCACCAGCAGCAGCCTTGCCGGCGCGGCACTGGTCACCCGGAACGTGTGCTCGACGCCGTGCGGCACCACCACGTAGGTGCCGGGGCGTGCCACCAGCGTCTGCTCACCGCAGCGGACCACCATCTCGCCGGCGAGGAGCAGGAACGAGTCATCGAGCGTGTCGTGGACGTGCAGCGGGGGAGACCCACCGGCCGGCACCGTGAGCTCGATGACGGTGGGGGTGCGCGGCGCACCGACCGGGTTGCGCAGTTCGGCGAGCGTGCCGAGGAACCACCAGGCGCGGCTGGTGGCGGGCTCCGTCGCGAACTCCGGCTGCGAGGGGCGGACGGGCTCGTCGGTGACGGTCATGAGGGATGCTCCTCCGTTGCTCGAGGGACGGGAAGGGTCAGCGACGGGCGGTGCGGCGTCCGCGGGAGGGTGCCTGCTCCGAGCGCAGGGCGGCGATGAGGGCGTCGATCGCCCATGCCACCGCCTGCTGCGCGTCGCCGTCGTCCAGTCCGCTGTCGTCGCAGATCGCCACCCACGAGGCGGCGCTGCACAGGTGGGCGATGACTGCGGTCGCGCGGCGCGCGCTGTCGTCGCCGACGCCGTCGGTCAGGGGTCTGAGGGCGATCCGGATGGCCTTCAGTCGCTCGGCCCTCGCGGGGGAACGAGCGGTGCGGCCGGCGTTCGTCGCCACCAGCGCGCGCGTCAGGTTCGGCCGTGTCGACAGCCGCCGCGCCGCATCGAGGAAGCTGGCCGAAACCTCGTCCGGGCCGGCGATCTCGAACGGAATGCCCAAGGACTCGTACAGGTGCTCACCGGCGGCGTGCAGGAGCGCCGGGCGGTCGGGGAAGTAGCGGTAGAGCGTCCGCAGTGAGATCCCGGCAGCCGCAGCGACGCCACCCATCGAGATGTCGTCGACCGGCATGGCGTCCAGCTGGGCGACCACGGCGTCCAGCACCGCCCGGCGTACCAGCTCGCCCTGTCGCGCCCGCAGTGAGGGACCGGCCTCCGCCGTCGTCATGGCACGACCGTGCCAAAGTGGCACACGCATGTCAAGTCCAGGACGGCGGCCGTCGTTCACCGGGTGTTCGCCGCAGATTCTCCGTCGTCGCCGCAGGACGTCCCCTCGCCGAGTCGAATCCTGGGGTCATGAAGCGAAGCGTGTACGCCGCCGCGGCCGCCGTTGCCGTCCTGGCCGCCACCCCCTCCCTCGCCGGAGCCGGCACGCGCGCCGCGGCCGGCGGGAAGGCCGAAGCCGACGGCGGCCTCCCGCCGGTGCGGCACGTGTTCGTCATCGAGCTGGAGAACAAGGGCTTCGACACGACGTTCGGCCCGGACGCGCCGTCGTACCTGGCACGCAAGCTGCCGGCGCGCGGGGCGCTGCTGCGCCAGTACTACGCCACCGGCCACGCCAGCCTCGACAACTACATCTCGCAGGTCTCCGGCCAGGCACCGAACATGTACACCCAGGGCGACTGCCAGCGCTACCTCGACGTCGTCCCCGGCGTCGACGGGCCCGACGGTCAGACCATCGGCCAGGGCTGCGTCTACCCGCCGTCGACCAAGACCATCGCCGACCAGCTCACCGACGCCGGCTTGACGTGGCACGGATACATGGAGGACATGGGTGCGGACCCGTCGCGCGAGCCGGCCCGCTGCGGCAACCCGGGCGACCCCGCGCTGCCGGGCAGTGCCGACCCGACCCAGAGTGCGACGGCGAAGGACCAGTACGCCGCCCGGCACAACCCGTTCGTCTACTTCCACTCGCTGCTCGACTCCGGTGCGTGCAAGCGCAACGTCGTCCCGCTGCCGCGGCTCGCGCAGGACCTGCGCCACGTGCGCACGACCTCCAACTTCACCTGGGTCACGCCGGACCTGTGCAGCGACGCGCACGACGAGCCGTGCGCCGACGGTCGGCCGGGCGGGCTCGCGTCCGCCAACGACTTCCTGCGCACGTGGGTACCGCGGATCCTGCGCTCGCCGGCCTACCGCCAGGACGGTCTGCTGATCGTCACGTTCGACGAGTCCGACGTGCCCTCCGACTCCGGCTCGTGCTGCGGGGAGCAGCCCGGCTACAACACACCCATGCCGGGGATCACGGGCATGGGTGGCGGCCGCCCCGGTGCCGTGTTGCTGTCCCGGTGGATCGAGCCGGGCACGGTCAGCGACATCCCCTACAACCACTACTCGATGCTGCGCACCTGGGAGGACCTGTTCGGCATCACGGCCGGAGGCGCCGACGGCAAGGGCCACCTCGGCTACGCCGGCCAGGACGGGCTCCGACCGCTGGGGAGCGACGTCTTCACCCGCGGGTGACAGTCCTCTTCCTCGGCCGGACGGTGGAGTCCCGGCCCGCCTGAACGGCCCGTATTCGCCCGGATAGGGCATGTTTGCGACGGCGCGGGGTTGTCATGGGTGCGGCGCCGTGCGGCGCCGGGCGACCCCCTCCGCCGACCCCTGGATGCTGCATGCGCGCGCTGTGTCTTCCTGCCTTCGTCCGTTACGTCGCGATCCTCGCCGGGACCGCGGCCGCCGGGGCCGGTTTCTTCGCGCTACCCGCCCGGTCGCGCGCAGCGGTGCCGCTGCCGACGAGCGCATCGGCGCCCGGCGTGCTCACCGCCGGCGGCCCGCAGGCACGCTTGGGTCCCGGCCACGCCTCGCGCTCGCTGACCCGCAGCAGCCACGAGCCGGACAACGGGCGGACGCATGCGAACGACCGGGCGCGCAAGCACGGTCACGCACGCAAGCACGGCCACGGCCACCACAGCACGGGCTGGGTCCGGCCGGTCCGCGGGCCGGTCACCTCGGGCTTCGGCCGCCGGTGGGGGAGCTTCCATCCCGGCGTCGACATCGGTGCCCGGTACGGCGCGAAGGTCCACGCCATCACGGCGGGTCGGGTCGTCTCGGCCGGTTGGATCCCCGGCTACGGCAAGGTCGTGCGCGTCAGGTCCGACGGCCGGCTCTTCTACTACCCGCACCTGTCGCGCATCCGGGCCCGTTCGGGTCGGGTCGGCACCGGGCAGGTGCTCGGCCGGGTCGGCTCGACCGGCTACTCGACCGGTCCGCACCTGCACATCGAGATCCGTAAGCACGGCCGCCCGGTCAACCCGAGGCCGGTGCTGCGCCGCCACCATGTCCACCTCTGACCCCTCTGGCCGCCTCTCGTCGCAACCCGCGGAGGACAAACCGGCCGCTATCTCTGAGGCGCCGCAGGCCTCCGAACCGGCTGTCATGATCAGCCGATGAGTGACCAGCTGCTGCCGGCCGAGCTCGACCTGGCGCTGCTGGACGCTCTCGACGCCGCCGTGGTCGTCTCCGACCCCTCCGGGCAGATCTTCCTGTGGAACCGTGCCGCCGAGGCGCTCTACGGCTACTCCCGCGAGGACATGCTCGGCGCGAACGTCATGGAGCTCCTCGTCCGGCCCGAGGACCGCGAGCTGGGCGGGGAGATCATGACGAAGGTCCTGGCCGGTCAGGCCTGGACGGGTGAGTTCCCGGTGCGCTGCGCGGACGGCTCGACCAAGCGGGTGCAGATCACCGACTCCCCGCTGGTGCGCGACGGCCGGCTGGTGGGCGTCGTCGGCCTGGCCGAGGACGTCACCGAACGGCGGGTCGCGGAGATGCGGTCCGCCGACCGGGAGGCAGAGCTGCGGCTGGCGCTCGACGCCGCGGAGCTCGGGACCTGGCGCTGGGACCTCACGACCGGCGTCACCGAGTGGGACGAGCGGCTCGAGCGGGCTTTCGGGCTGACGCCCGGCGGCTTCGACGGCACGTTCGCCGCGTGGACCGAGCTGATCCACCCGGAGGACCGCGAGGCGGTGCTCGCCGAGATCGAGCGCACCGTGACCGAGCGCTCGTCGTACGAGGTGCGGCACCGGGTGGTGTGGCCGGACGGCTCGGTCCACTGGATCGAGGGCCGCGGGCAGGTGACGCTCGACCGGTCGGGCGCGGTCACCGGAACCGTCGGGGCCGCACGGGACGTGACCGAGCGGGTCGAGGCCGAGCAGCGGCTGGCCAGGCTGCACGAAGTCGCCGAGGCGCTCGCTGCCGCGTGGACGGTCGAGGACGTCGTCGCGGGTGTGAGCGACCGCGCCCGGGCAGTGATCGGGGCTGTCGCCGGAGTGATCGGTCTGCCGGATCGGGGCGGGCGACGGTTCCGGCTGGTGCGCTCCCCCGACCAGGCGTTGCGCTCGTCGGACCTCACGGCAGTGTTGCCGACGGGGGCGCACGGGCCGCTGGTCGACGCGGTCCGGACCGGCGCGGCCGGCTACCTGCGCGACGCGGCCGAGGCCGTCGAGCGCTACCCGCATCTCGCCGAGCTGCTCCGGCGCACGGGCTGGGAGGCAATGGCCAGCCTTCCGATGCGCGGCGCCTCCGGTGCCGTCATCGGCGTCCTGCTGCTCGCGTGCGACGTGCCGCGCGTGTTCAGCCGGGCGGAGCGGAGCCTGCTGGAGTCCATCGCCAGCCAGTGCGCGGTCGCCCTGGAGCGGGCGCAGCTGCTCACGGAGACCCGGCGGGTGGCCGAACGCCTGCAGGCGGGGCTCGCCCCCCATGACGTGCCCGACGTGCCAGGCGTCGACGTCGGCACCTGCTACCGCCCCGGCGGTGCCGAGGCCGAGCAGATCGGCGGCGACTGGTACGACGTCCTGCCGCAGTCCGACGGCAGCGTGGTGCTCGTCGTCGGCGACGTCATGGGCCGTGGTGTGGACGCCGCAGCCACGATGACCCAGCTGCGCAGCGCGGTCCGCGCGTTCGCCACCGTCGACCCGGATCCCCGGGTCGTGCTCGGCAAGACCGACGGGTTCGCGGCGCGCGCCCTGCCGGAGGAGTTCGCCACCCTGATCTACGCGCGGCTCGACCCGTCGTCGGGTCGGCTCGAGGTGGTGCTCGCCGGTCATCCGCCGGCGGTCGCCGTGCTCCCCGATGCAGACCCGGAGCTGCTCGACATCCCCGAGTCCCCGCCGCTGGGCCTGGCGACCGAGCCGCGCGCCGTCCGCGTCGACACCCTCCCCGCAGACGCCGTTCTCCTGCTCACCACCGACGGTCTCGTCGAGCGACCGGGGGTCGACATCCCCGACGCGCTGCGCGCCGCCGGGGCGCGGGCGCAGTCCCTGCTGGCCACCGGGCTCAGCCCGGAGGCGGCCGCCGAGGAGCTGGCGCACATCGCCGGCCCCGCCGACGCCGACGACGTCACGGTGCTGCTCGTCCGGCTGGCGGCCCGCTAGGGCTTCGGCGCCGCCCCGCTGGCAGGCTTGCGCCGTGCCCGTGACCCGCCCGCTCGAGCTCGACGACGCCCCGGCTCTCGCGGATCTACTGGCCCGCAACCGGGACCACCTCGCCCCCTGGCAACCGCTCCGGCCGGAGCGTTACTTCACCGTCGACGGGCAGCGCGAGGCCGTCGGGAAGGCGCTCGAGCAGCAGCGAGCCGGTCACGGCTTCCCGCTCGTCGTCACCGACGAGAGCGACGCCGTCGTCGGCAGCGTCACGTTGGCGTCGATCATCCGCGGGGCGTTCCAGTCCTGCAGCATCGGCTACTGGCTGGCGGGGCCCGCGCAGGGTCGCGGCCTGGCGACGCGCGCGGTCTCGGAGGCCGTGGATCTCGCCTTCGGTGAGCTCCGGCTGCACCGGGTCCAGGCCGAGACACTGGTGCGCAACCACCGGTCGATGCGGCTCCTCGAGCGGCTGGGGTTCGAACGCTACGGGACGGCAGCGGCGTACATGCACATCGCCGGGGAGTGGCAGGACCACGTGCTCTTCCAGCTGCTGAGTCCGGAGCCGGAGCGCGTGCATCCGAGCTGATGACCGTTGGTGGGCAGGAACGGTGCCGGCTGCGTCGAACCGAGCCGTGTTCGGCCGTCGCCGCCCACCGGAGCAGACGATGAAGCGTGCAGTCCTCGCCACCACGGTCTCCGTCGGCCTCGTCGCCGGCATGACCACCGCCGTCGCCTCCCCGTCGACTTCGGCGCGGACCGGCGGCAACGGTGCATCCAGGGCGTCATTGCCACACGTCGGGTCGGGGCACCGTCCCGGCCCGGACATCCTCTACGCGAAGCCACCGCGCGCACCGCAGCTGGAGAACCGCGGGGTCTGGCGCGCCGACCCGATCCTCGTCTCCGGCGCGGATGCCTATCGCGACGGGGAGTGGCTCTACCAGGACTACCTGTACGACGACCACGGTGCCACCGGCGCGAAGGACCTCAACGACCCGTACGGCGCCGATGCCGATCTCTACTCGCCGCCCGCCGGAACGTTCACCTACCCGACCGCGAAGCCTTACGCGAACAACGCCGCGGACCTCGTGGAGTTCCGCGTCCGTCCGCTGGCCAAGGCGACCGCCTTCCGTGTCACGCTCAACACGTTGCGGGACCCGGCGCTCTCGGCGTTCACCATCGCCCTCGGCGGCTCCTCGTCTTCGGTCGCCTGGCCGGACGGCGCAGGGGTCTCCTCGCCCGCCGAGCTCTTCCTCACCTGGCACGGCGGAACGGCGACGCTGCAGGACGCCGCCACCGGCAAGGCGCTGCGGCCCGAGCCGTCGGTCCGGGTCGACCGCACCCGCCGGCAGGTGGAGGTCCGCGTGCCGCACGCGGCCTGGGACCCGGGGACGGACAAGGTCCGCATGACGATCGGCACCGGCCTCTGGGACAAGGCCGGGGCCGGTTACCTTCGGCCCGCGCAGGGGTCCGCGACCGAGACGACCCCGGGCGGCGGGACGCCGAACGGCGTGGCCATCGTCAATGTCGGCCCGCGTCTCGACGAGCCGCTGCCCCTCATCGCCGGCGCGACCATGGGCGACACGGCCGCCGGCGGCGAGGTCCTCGCCATGTTCTGGCGGGAACGTCAGCAGTCCGAACAGCTGACGGCCGGTGACCTGTCGCCGTTCGGGGTGGATGTCGACTTCGCCAAGCTGGCGGCGAAGAAGAACGACGACCGCGACGTACCGACGACCGGGCCGATCGACCGGATCTTCGCGAGCCGCTACTCGTTCGGTCAGGGCTACGACAACTCGAAGATCTGCTTCGACCTCGCGTCCGGCTTCGACGCCGGGGCGAAGTGCATCGGCCGGATGGTCGGGCAGCTGCAGCCCTACGCGCTCTACGTCCCCGACAAGCCGCGGCCCGAGCGCGGTTACGGCCTCACGCTCCTGCTCCACTCGCTGTCGGCGAACTACAACCAGTACCTCGGCAGCAACAACCAGTCTCAGATCGGTGACCGGGGACCGGGCTCGCTCGTGCTCACGCCCTCCGGCCGCGGGCCGGACGGCTTCTACGCCGGCATCGCCGAGTCCGACACGTTCGAGGCGTGGGCGGACGTGGCCCGCCACTACGACCTCGACCCCGACTGGACCGCGGTGAGCGGCTACTCGATGGGTGGCTTCGGCACCTACCGGATGCTCGCCCGGTGGCCCGACCTGTTCTCCCGCGGGTGGTCCGTCGTCGGTGCCCCCGGCTCGGTCGACGACCAGCTGGTGTCCCTGCGCAACACCCCGCTGCTGCTCTGGAACTCCACCGAGGACGAGCTCGTCAACATTCAGACGAGCGAGCAGGCGGTGAAGGACGACCAGGCGGCGGGCATCCGCTTCACGGAGGACCTGTTCCTCACCGCCGACCACCTGACCCTCGCCGCGAACGACGAGTACGGGCCGGGGGCCGACTGGCTCGGCACGTCGCGGGTCGACCGCGACCCCGCCCACGTGAGCTACGTCGTCGACACGACGGAGGACTCCGCCCGCGGCGACGTCGTCGCCGACCACGTGTACTGGCTGTCCGGTCTCACCCCCCGGGGCAAGGGCGACGCGACCGTCGACGTGTTGTCCGGCGGGTTCGGCCAGGGCGTGCCCCCCGTCCAGGACCTGGAGACCGGCGCCGGCGTACTCACCGGCGGTGAGATCCCGGCGATGGCCTACGTCTCGCGCAGCCAGGGCTGGGGACCGACGCCCAAGCAGTCCCGCAGCGACACCCTGACGGTCACGGCAACGAACCTCGCGACCGTCACCATCGATCCGCGGCGCGCGCGCGTCTCCTGCCACGTCCGGCTCCGGGTGGAGACCGACGGCCCGCTGACGGTGCGTCTCGCGGGGTGCGACACCGTCCGACACTTCTCCTGAGATTCGCGGACGTTCTCGCGACGCGCTGACAGGCCCCCACGAGTGCTGAGAGGGTCGGGTGCCATCGCGCGATACCGGGAGGGTTCGACAGATGGCATCAGTCGTCGTGTGCGGCGGCAGCATGACCGGAATGCTGGCCGCGATGATGCTCGTTCGCGACGGTCACGACGTGACCGTCCTGGAGGCAGACGACACCTGCCCGCCGGGCACCGCCGCGGCGGCCTGGGACTCCTGGGAGCGCAGCGTTCCGCAGTTCCGGCAGCCGCACAACCTGTTCCCGCGGTTCCGGGAGGTCGTCGACGCCGAGCTGCCGGGGCTGACCGAGCGACTGATGGCGGCCGGCTCGTACTCCTGGAACGTGCTCGCGAACCTCCCCCCGACGATCACGGACCGCGACCCGCGGCCCGGTGACGACCGGTTCGTCTACCCCACCGCCCGCCGGCCGGTCATCGAGGCCACGGTGGCGGCCGCGGCGGCGGCGGAGCCGCGCCTCGACGTGCAGCGCGGGGTCCGGGTAGTGGGCCTGCTCACCGGACCCTCAGCGGTCGACGGGGTGACCCACGTGACCGGTGTCCGCTGCGCGGACGGCGCCGAGCTCCGCGCCGACCTGGTTGTCGACGCGATGGGCCGCCGGACCCCGACGGCCGACTGGCTGCAGGCGGCGGGTGCCCCACTCCCCGAGCTGCACAGCGCGGAGAGCGGCTTCATCTACTACACCCGCTACTTCACCGGCCCGACGCTGCCGGCGTTCATGGCGCCGGGGCTCTCGCCGGCCGGCAGCATCTCGCTGCTGACCCTTCCCGGTGACAACGACACCTGGTCGGTCACCGTGTTCACGGCGACCGGTGACGGGCCGATGAAGGAGTTGCGAAACGTCGACGCGTTCACCCGTGTCGTGCGCGCTTGCCCGCTGCACGCCCACTGGCTCGACGGGACACCGATCACCGACGTCCTCCCCATGGCGGGCATCCTCGACCGCTACCGGCGGTTCGTCGTCGACGGCCGGCCGGTGGCGACCGGCTTCGCGGCCGTCGGCGATGCCTGGGCGTGCACCAACCCGTCCGCCGGGCGTGGGCTCAGCGTCGCGGCCGTCCATGCCCAGCAGCTGCGGAGAGTCTTCCGCGACCACGGCGATGCTCCCGGCGATTTCGTGGTGGCCTGGGACGAGGCGACGCAGACGCATGTCGCGCCGTTCTACTGGAACCAGATCGCCGACGACCGGGTCCGGCTGGCGGAGATGGTCGCCATCCGTGACGGCGTCGAGCCGCCACCCCCCGATCCCGTCCGGGCGAAGTTCCAGACCGCTGCCATGGTCGACGCCGACCTCTTCCGCACGATGGTCGAGATGGTCACCTGCCTCGCACTGCCTCAGGAGGTGTTCGCCCGACCCGGGTTCCTCGACAAGGTCGAGCGCGCTGCGTCCGGCGCCCGGCCACTGGCGATTCCGTCGCCGCGCCGCCCGGAGCTGCTCTCCCTCCTCTCCGGGTAGGGGCGTAGAGGTGTCGGCGACGTTCGCATACCCGGGCGAGCCGGGGCGCCATCATCCCTGAGGTTCGTCCGGGTTACTACGGCACGACGATCAAGCGCCGTTCTGGCGACGCGGTCGCCCCCGATGGGTGAAATTCGATTAATCATGGAGGAAGCACCCAGAGAGTCCGTACTGGACGTAACCGGACTGACCTGGCTTGTCGTACGATTCTGGCTGCATCTAATGTGCGCACACGCCCTCGGAGCCCCGCGGGATGCTGCTTCGAGATGGGTGAACCGTGCGAATACTCGGGTCCAATCCACCAACCCGCCGCCGCAAACTCGTGGCCAGCGCGACGGCCCTCGCTGCAGTTGGCGCCCTGGCAACTCTGAGCGGCAGTATTGCTCACGCAGACGACGGGCCGACCGGGGTCGTCATTGGTACCGGAACTGTGACTGATGCGACTGGTACCCGCATTGACGGCGCCACAGTGATGGAACTGTTCGAACCCGTGGAAGGCGACACAATCGGCGTGACACCGATCGACACGATCGGCTCGACGGTTGCTGACGCCGAGGGGCAATTCGACGTCACGATCCCGGATACCTATGCAGATACCATCGCGGAATCGGCGGAGGGTGGCTGGACCTCCCTTCAACTGCTGGCCTACATCGACAATGGCCCGGGAGGCGGGGCCTACATGGGAGAGCAAACGCTCGCCGTGGCAGTCGACCCCGACGGTATGGGGGGTTATCAGTTCACCGCCCGTGCCGGCATGTCGGAAATTGGGGATGCAGCTGCAAGTACCGTCACGCTATTGACTGATCGAGTGTGCTCGGCAGCGGCGGCTAGTGTGACCCCGCTTGATTCGGCCTGCGCCCTGTTGGACACGAACACCACCGACGCTACTGATGCCTATAGATCGCACGTGCACGACCCGCCTGGGTCCACTGACCCGCACACCTATCCCAGCAGTCCTTGCCCGGACAAGGCGTACCCGGCCCCGCAGCCGGGCTCGCCTGGGTATGCGACGTCATACGTCACCCTCGTCCACGACCACAACGCACCGCTCATGGACGTGTCGGCGAACTCGGGCGACCATCAAGTCGTGACGATGGGAACGAGCGCCTCGTCGTATCTCACCGTGGCCGAGAGCATCAACGCAGCTCCGTTCAGCGAAAGCGGATCCCAGACCATCTCCAACAGTGCCTCGTCGTCGGCGACCCAGACGGTCAAGAAGCGGTATACCAAACTGCTTGCGAATTACCGGTACCATGATATTCGGACGTACTACTGCACCGGTTACAACACGTGGTCGCAATACACCGACAGGATCAAGCCAGTGCGCTGGAATGGGACCCTCGCGTTCAAGGGCACAACAGATCGCCAGGCGCTGAGCGCCAAGTCCTACTACGACAGCGCCAAGTCGTCTTCACCCACTCGCGCTGGCGTCATTGAAGGCGGAGGCGGCGCCACACAGTACCAGTCCACTAACACGAGTTGGTCCTACAGCGTCAACTTTAACGGTACTTATGCCACGAAGAGCGGGGGGACCTACGGTCTGACGGCCAGCATGCACTCCCAGCAGAACTATGGCACGTCCCTCAAGGTCTCATGGGCTAATACAGCTTCATCCCGTCGGTACTGGTACGGGTGGACAGACAAACCGTTTGTCGCGCACCGAACTTACGTTTGCGACTGTTGAGCAGGAAAAGAGGTGCGGCCGCGGCGGCGGTCGTGGCCGCCGCAGCCGCCGCAGCAATTGCGCTAATGCTCATTGGCCGTCCTTTGAGCGGAGGCACCGGTCCTTTGCGAGCACCGGACCAGGGGGCACGCGAGTACTCGCGTGGTCACCTGGCCTCGGTGTACGCCGTGGGATTCGGCCCCCTCTCCTCCGTTGGCGCCACACCGGTCACGTTGAGGAGCGTGCGCCTTCTGGGCGCCTCAAATCTGGTGCTGAATCGTTCGTTGGCGGCGGATCTCAAGCCGAAGCACGCCGTCTTCCCGATCATTGCAGCGGGTGATGTACAGGCTCGATTTCCGCAAACTCCGTGGCAAGGGCTCGCGGGGGTCACCCTGGATGGGCATACTCTGCCGCGATTCGTGTTTGCGGTAGAGGTGAAGCCGATCTCGTTGGGCGAAGCTAGCTTCCGAGCATTGCTCGTCAACTACACAGCGGGTAGCCGCGACTACACCCTGCGGGTGCCGCTCAAGTACACGATGAAAGTGATCGCGCCTGGAATTGATCTTCAGGCCGAGAAGATCGAGTCGAGGGCACCCTGAATCCTCGGGACCCCGCCCCGGTAAGAGCGGTAAATTCGGCACCCCCTCGCGCGAGCGCGCGTGACCTGCGCGCGGTTGAGTGCTCGAAGCGCTGGATCGCATCGGCCTCTGCGGCGCTGAGGTCGCGGGCGATCCGCTGGCCACACCAGGCCAGCGCCTCTTCGAGGCTGCGGAGCTCGAGCGGATCAAGAAGGTCAAGGTCGTTGCATGAGTTGCGTCCGACGATCGTCGTGTTCTCCGGCGATGTGCACCAGCCGGGCTGGCCCGCGGGGCGAACGTGTCCGAACCGTCGCTCGACTGGCAGGTCGTCGACGGCCCCTGGTTCGACAACTGCGTCGGGTCGCTGCACCTCGACGGCAGCCGGGTCACGCTGCGGATCCGGGGGGCCACTCCGGCGCTCGAGGACCGGTTGCTGCGCGAGCTGTAGGCCGCCCGCGCCGGCGGCTCCGGCGGGGGCGTCAGCGGCCGGTGGGTGCTGCGACCGGGACGGGCCGCGGGACCTCGGGGCCGTCGTCGTGCGCGATGTGCGAGAGCTGCTTCCAGATGAGTACGACGAAGACGGCCGAGCCGACGAAGGCGACCCAGAACGGCGCGGTGATGCCCCACCGGCCGGCGACGACGCCGCCGAGAGCGGCACCGATCACCATGCCGCCGTACGTGCCGAGGCTGTTCACGCTGCCGACCCGGCCCTGCAGGTCGCTGGGCACCGCGCGCTGGCGCACGGTGATGGACGTCGTACCCCAGACGAACGCGTGCGCCCCGAACACGAAGAAGATCGCGAGCGCGGCGGCCGGTGAGGTGATCAGCGCGAGCGCGAGATGCGTGAACGTCTCGATCACCAGCCCGATGCGCATCAGGTCGCCCAGGCTGACCCGGCGGGTGATCCAGCCGTAGGACAGGGTCCCCAGCAGACCTCCGAGAGCCATGGCCGTGGTCAGGAGGCCGAAACCGACGGAGCCCATGCCGAGCCGTTGCTTTGCATAGAGCACGAGCACCGACCAGGCGGCACCGAAGGTGATGTTGAAGATGAGGATCGTCAGGACGAGGGTGCGGACGGCCGGATGGCGGACCACCCAGCGGAAACCGACGGCGATGTCCCGACGGATCCTTCGCTCGCCCGTGACGGCCGGCTCGCGGCCGGGAAGCATCACGCGGGAGACGAGCAGGGCGCCGGCGGCGACGAGCACGGCCTGGGTCACGAACGGCAGCGACGTCCCGGCCACGAACAGCGCCGCACCGATCGGCGGTCCGGCGAGCTGGTTGACGGTGACGAAGCCCGCCATGACCCGCGCGTTGGCGAGCGCGAGATCCGGGCGCGCCACCAGCATCGGCAGGAGCGTGGCGGACGCGTTGTCGGCGAAGACCTCCGCGGTCCCCAGCAGGAAGAGCGCACCGAGCACGAGCGCGATGCTCATCGCGCCGGTGACGATCGACGTGGCGAGCACGGCCAGGACCGCCGCGCGCAGGAGGTCGACCGTCACGACGATCAGCCGCCGGTCGAGCCGGTCGGAGATCGCCCCGGCGAACAGGCCGAACAGCAGCCACGGCAACTGCTGGAGCAAGGTGGCGAGGGCGACGAGCCGGGGGTCGTGCGTCTGCGAGGCGACGAGCAGCGGGCCGGCGGCGAGGGCCATGCCGTCGCCGAGGTTCGACACCCATGACGAGGCGAGCAGCCAGCGGAACCCGATGCCGAGGCGCGCCGGAACCACCGCCTCGGTGATGCGCCTCACCGGGCGAGGTTAGGGCCGCTGTCGGTACGTCGCCAGGCAATTTCGGCAGCAGGCGGGGCGCTCTGCGCCACTACCTGGCGGCGATCTCCATGTGGCCGTGTGGTAAGTGTTACGGGGTCGCCGCGAGCAAGGGAATGTCACGTGCATCCGGACAGTCAGCCAGAGCACTACGAGCAAAAAGCGGACTTCAGCGATATCTACGACCAAGGGGATCCACGGGCGTACTTCCGGACGCTGGGATCGCTCGACTACGCCGTGCCGGCTCACGGCACACCGATCTTCGAGCGACTGCTCGGCGAGATGGGCGGGCGCGAGGGCAAGACGGTGCTCGACGTCTGCTGCAGCTATGGCATCAACGCTGCCCTGCTCAACCACGACATCAGCCTCGACGACCTGGTCGCGCTGTACGCCCAGTTCGGCGCCGACAGCGACGAGACCGAGGTGCAGCGCGTCTCCGCGGACTGGTTCGCCGAGCGCCGCCGCGCCGATGCCGTCGAGACGATCGGCCTCGATGCCGCACCTCACGCGGTGGAGTACGCGACCAAGGTCGGCCTGCTCGACCGCGGCATCGTCGCCGATCTGGAGTCCGCGCCGCCCGACCCGAAGCTGGCGCAGATGATGGCCGGCGCCGACCTCGTGACCGTGACGGGTGGCATCGGCTACATCGGGGCCCGCACGATGCGGACCGTGGTGGAAGCGGCCGGTGACGAGCCGCCGTGGGTGGCGGCGCTGAGCTTGCGCTGGATCGGCTTCGACCCCATCGCTGAGGCGCTGGAGGACCTGGGGCTCGTCACCGAGCACCTCGACGGTTATTGCGTGCCGCAGCGCCGGTTCGCCGATGACGGCGAGCGACAGGCGGCGGTGACCTGCCTCGAGCAGCGGGGACTTGACGCCGGGCCGGAGCTGGAGCTGGACAGTCACTGTGCCGAGCTGTTCGTCGTCCGGCCCCCGGAGGCGGTCCGGGACCGTCCGATCCAGGACCTGCTGACCGGCGTGGACGCCTGACGGCGTCTTCTCCGCCGCTCCAGCCGGCCGCGGTCGGCATCCACAACCACCGCCGCGTCCACAACCCCGCCACCACGACCTGCCCCCCTGTCGGCGCTGCCCGGCATCGTTCCCGACGTCCCGTTCCGACGTGCCCGAAAGGACCGAACGCCGTGACCGACGTCGACGACCGTGTTCTCGACCGCGTCCGCAAGCTGCTCACCCGTGCCGAGCATCCGGCGACCCCGCCCGCCGAGGCCGAGGCGTGCTCCGCCAAGGCGGCCGCGCTGATGAGCCGACATCTCATCGACCGTGCGGTCGTGGACGCCGGTCGGCACGGTCGCGAGGAGCCCGTCGTGCGACGGGTAACCGTCGAGCCGCCCTACACCGTCGCCAAGGTCGTGTTGCTCGACGAGGTCGCAAAGGCGTTCGGCGTCCCGGTGGCGATCGGGCGCGGCTCCTACTCCGCGCCCCGCCGGTGCACGCTCGTCGGCTTTCCGGCCGACCTCGCGAGGGTGGAGCTGCTGTTCACCAGCCTGCTGCTGCAGGCGTCGACGGCGATGCGGGCAGCCTCGGCCGGGCGACCGGACGTCAAGGCGTTCCGGCGCTCTTTCCTGTTCGGGTACGCC
The DNA here is from genome assembly GCA_963835405.1 of uncultured Actinomycetota bacterium. Taxonomy (GTDB): domain Bacteria; phylum Actinomycetota; class Actinomycetes; order JAFAQI01; family JAFAQI01; genus CAWIFV01. The sequence goes on along the minus strand of CAWIFV010000009.1, from coordinate 265,507 downwards.
GCCGCCATCGGTACGCGGCTGCGCGCGGTGCGGCAGGAGACGGTGGCAGCGGCGACGTCGGCGACGCCCGGCACCGACCTGGTGCTGGTCGACCGGAAGGAGCGGGTCGAGGCGGCGTTCGAGAAGGAGTTCCCCCGGCTCGGCACGTTCCGCGCGACGGCGAGCAATGGCAGCGGCCTCGTCGCCGGCCACGGCGCCGGTGCTCGCGCGGACCTGTCGGTGACTCAGGGCCGCCTCGGTGGACGAGGGCGTGAGCTCAGCGCCTAGCCGCCCCCGTCGAGCTTGATTCCTGTGGGGTGGTTCGCGCCGCTGACGCGCGACTTTGTCAACCACGGGTAGTCGGGCTCGGGTCCTTGACTACTGGCTCCGGCCGCTTCCCGACGAGCTTGGGACGACCCCTGGGTCGCGGATGAACGCACTCAGACGGCGGTAGAGGGGCCCGATCCCGTCGTACAGCGCGGGCACGGACAGCGATCCGTGCGCGTGGTCGTCTAGGTCGAGAAGTGTTGCTGGCACGCCTGCCTCGTGGAGTCGGGCGACGTACGCTCCACCCTCGTCATGCAACGGGTCATGCCGGACGGTGACGACAAGGGCCGGCGCGGAGCCGGCTAGGCCGGGAGCCAACAAGGGTGAGGCGTACGGATCCGTGGGGTCTGCTCCGGCAAGATAGGTCTCGGCGCACAGCCGACACTCAGCAGCGGTGAGACCGATGCCGCGATAGCCGAGGACGCCGGCTCCGGAGACGGTCAGATCGAGAGCGGGATAGACCAGAAGTTGACCGGCGAGAGGTGTCCCCCGGTCTCGCAGTCGTAGTGCGAGAGCGGCAGCGAGGTTGCCGCCGGCGCTGTCTCCGGCAACAACAAGGCGGCGGTTGTCGAAGCCTCGTGTCAGCAACCAGTCGAGTGCATCCTCACAGTCGTGCAACGGCCCCGGGAAGGGGTGTTCCGGGGCGAGGCGGTATTCCACGGACACGACGACGGCGTTCGCCTCGGCTGCGAGGCGACGGCAGATGTGGTCACAGGCTGCGATCCCGCCGATGGCGAACCCGCCCCCGTGCGCATAGAGCAAGGGAATCGAGGCGCTCTCGGGTTGGTAGAGGCGGACCCGGACCGCGCTTCCGTCCCGAGTGGGCACCGTCACGTCGTACGACGGCACCTCCGGCACCCGGCCCACGAGCCATTTCGCCGGACCCATGGCAAGCCGCTTGTCCATCGGCAGCTTCAGCGCCTTTTCCGCGGTGGGCGCAAGACCCACGACGGCGAGTGAGCGCATGAGAGCGAAGGACGTGCGGACCTTCCAGTTGAGAGCCACGAAGCGCCTCTTACGGGGTCGGGAGCGGGTAGACGCCGCCTCGGTAGGTCAGGCACTTGCAGGAGTCGGTCCATCCGTACTCGCGGTAGAGGCGAGGTCCACCGCGCTGATGGGGGCCGGCGCGCAGTCGCCCGCCGTAGGTGAGCGCGCCGGCGAGATGGGCTTGCGCGGCGAGGACCGCGTCCACAACTGGCCGCGGGGTCGTTGCGCCGGCCGCGAGCGCTCGCGAGTAGAGGTCGAGCCCGTCGCACGTCGCGTAGGCCGCCATGAAGTCGTTGTAAGCCTTCGGTTGGAGACCGTGATGCTTCAGCCTGGCCACGCAGGTCTTCTGGGAAGGGCTAGGGGATGTGGGTTGGTGCTGAAGGTCGACGTCGATCGCGGGCGTCCAGCCGAAGCCGTGTAGATGCTGCATCTGGCTGGTGGGTGCTGCACCGCTGGCCTGGAGTGCGCCGCCGCCGCTGGCCGTGAGGTACTCCGGCCTGTACCCCTGAGTCTGCGCGTCGTTCATGAAGAGGAGCAGCTCGACCGCGTTACCAAAAACGAGGTTGACGCCGGACGTCGAGAACTGGAGCTCGGCACTGCTGATCGCGGACGAGGCGGAGGACGCATCGGTGGCGCCGCGCGCGCAGTCTCCGATGAATGTCATGTAGTTGATGGCGTGAGCCTTCAACCAGGGCTCGACAGAGCGCCGGTATGCCCGGTCACCGTCGGCGCAGGTGTCGATGATCATGCCGAGCTTCGTCGACTTCGTGAGCAGGCCGGTGCGCAGGGCACCCTCGAGCGCGGTCAGGTCGAATCCGTCCACGGTCGGGTGCGCGGTCGAGACCATGGTCGGGAACTGCTGCTGGTCGATCACGTCTCCTGGCTGGTAGCCCGCGTAAAGATGTGGCACACCGGCGTTGGCGAGGCAGCGCTCGAACGACGGCAAGAACACGAAGATGTAGCCGATGACGACCTGCACGTGGTTGTCCTGCGTGAACTTTGCACAGACTGCCTGGAACTGGGTCGACCAGTCGCTGCTGGCCGTGTCGGTCGCGCCATAGACCGGCACGATGCGGTGCCCGGCGACCCCGCCATGGGCGTTGTACTCGGCGACCATGGCCTGGAACATCGACTTGTCGGTGTAGGACTGGCCCGCGTTGACGCCGAATGCCTCGGCGTTGCCGACGCTCGTCGTCACGAAGCCGATCTGAATCGGGTCGGTCTTCCCGATCGGCGCGCCCTGCGCCGATACGGGTTTCACCGTCGCCGCTGGTCGCGCCGCGACGCCGGGGTCTCCCGCTCGCCTCGGGGCGGTGACGTTCCCCGGCGTACTCCCGGTTGTTGTGGTGGGACCGCTGCCCATCGCTGGGCTCTCCAAGCCGGTGGCTCCCTGGAGCTGCTGCGTGCCGGGGGAGAGGCTGTCGCCGCTCGTCGTGACCTGGCCCTGCGTCTGGACGGTGCTGCCGCAGGCCGTGCTCACAAGGGCGGCGGCGAGGAGCAGGATGAGGCGCTTCACGCCGTCGGCTCCAGCGCGTGGTGCCGCGCCAGCAGCGCGACGATTTCGTCGTGCCAGGCCGCCGCGCTCTCCGTGAGCGCGGTGAACCAGGTGCTGGCGTGGATGTGTCCTTCAGCGCGGATGAGCTGCATCGGCACACCGGCCTCGCGGAGGGCAGTCGCATAGGCCTCCGCCTGGTCGCGCAGCGGGTCGAATTCGGCGGCCGTGATGATCGCCGGTGGGAGATGAGTGAGGTCGGCCCTTAGCGGGCTGACGTACGGGTGGTCGGTGTCCTCGCTGTACCAGCTCACGATCGCCTGGAGTTGCGCGGCTTCGATGCCGTAGCCGGTGCCGTACTGCGCCATGCTCCTGTCCTCCCACCGCCCGAGGTCGACGGCGGGGACGTCGAGCCACTGCGCGACAATGCGGGGGCCCCCGCGGTCGCGGGCCATGAGCGCGACCACTGCCGCGAGGTTGGCTCCCGCAGACTCGCCTCCGATAGAGATGCTGTCGTAGGACTGAGCCATCCAGGCGAGGACCTCGTAGACGTCCTCGGGCGCCGCCGGCCACGGGTGCTCGGGCGCCAACCGGTAGTCGACGGAGAGCACGGCCATTCCGAGCCCATGGGCAAGCTCGCGCGCCATCGGGTCGGCTGTCACGATGCTGCCCATCCACCAACCTCCACCGTGAAGGTGGATGTGGAGCGGGCCGGACTGGTCGGTCGGAAGGTAGAGCCGGACGGGGACACCGCCGGGTGAGACCAGCTCGTGGACGGCATGAAGCGGACCGCGGTCGCGGACGAGGCGGTGGTGCCGGAGCACCCCTTCGTCGCAGACCGCCCTGAGCTCGGCCACGGAGAGGTTGGGCGGGGGCAGCGGCTGAGCACTCACCTCGGCTAGCAGGTCAGCGATCTCCGGCAGCGGATGCGACACGTATCGACCCCTCTGTTTACTCGTGTAACCTGGCAAGATAGAGTCTGTCCGACGTTCTGGCAACGCTCCTTCGCCGCTTCTTGGGGTTCATGTCTGTCACCAGCGCCGACGTCGCCCGCGCGGCGGGTGTGTCGCGCGCGACCGTCAGCTACGTGCTGAACGACGCCCCGGGTCGGGTGCTCTCACCAGAGACACGTCAGACCGTGTTGCGCGTCGCACGGGAGCTTGGCTACCAGCCCAACGCCCTCGCGCGGTCGCTCAAGCGCGGCCGGAGCAATATCGTGCTGTTCCCCCTGCCGCGAATCGAGATGAACCACGTCCTGACCTCGCTCATCGATGCCTGCATGGAGGCGCTCGCACCCCGTGGGCTCGCACTGGTTCGCGACATGACGGTGCATGACGACCCCGTCCTTCAGGCTGACGCATGGGCCGAGCTCGCGCCGGCCGCCGTTCTCGACCTCGTACTGCACCACGATGACCAGGCGCTCATGCGGTTGCGCTCACGCGGCATTCCGGTGCTGTCCACGGCCCTGCCGAACGAGAAGCCCTGGGAGAGTAGCGGTGACGTCTTCGCGCGCGAGCAGCGCCTTGCGCAACTACGGTTCCTCAGCTCCCGCGGCCACCGACGGATCGTCTGCCTGTTCCCGCGCGCCCTACCGGTCGACGCGCGCACCGAGAAGAGCCTGCTCGCCGAGGCCCAGCGTGAGGCAGTGATGGCCGGTGCGCGACTCGAGATCGTGAGGATCGACCTACTCGAGGTCGCCGACCTCGTCGCCAGCTGGGCGACACCACCGGACGCGGTCGCGGCGTACAACGACAGCTGGGCGATCGCCGTGATGACGGCGCTGCAGGCGCGGGGCGTTCGCGTGCCGGATGACGTCGCGGTGATCGGCGCGGACGACGAGCCACTCGGCCGGGTCGTCACACCCGCGCTGACCACGGTCGCCGGCGACTTCGGAGAGTTTGCGGTTGCGGTTGCCGACGCCGTCGAGGCCGTGCTCGCCGGCCGAACCGCCGCAACGCTGCCTGTCCCGACGCTTCGCCTGTGCGAGCGCGTCTCTGCCTGACCACCGGGTCAGGAGTGTGGGCGCCTGCGCGGCTGTGAAGCCCCGTTGGTGAATCGGGCTGCGAAGCACCCGTCGTTGCTGCCGCTGCCCGCGCCTCAGTCGATCGGGATGAGACCGCTCGTGTAGGCGAAACAGCCGCAGTGAGAGTCCCACCTTCCCTGTCGGATTGTGGAGACTCCGTCGTAGTTGCGTGCCGTGATCCGCAACCGAAACGTGTTGGTCGGCTGGTACGTCCGCAGCCCGCGCGCCCCGGTGAAGAGGCTGGTCCGCGACATGGGCTCACCGCCAGCGGTCAAGGCTCGCTCGAGGAAGCTGATGCTTTCGCAGGCGCCGAGCGCATCGCCACGTTGGTTGCCGGTGCTGATCGCGAATCCGTGCTTGCGCATGAAAGTCAGGCAGCGACGGGCGGCGGTGGGGTAGGAGGCCGGGTCTGTGACGTCCTGCGCGGGCCACCAGCCGACAAACCTGGCGCCTTCGAGGGCGCGCGCGGGCACGTTGGCCGCGACGTTGCTCAGCACCTCGTCACTGGTATATCCGTAGCGGGGGTAGTAGTCCTGGCTTGCGGCGCCGACGCCGAAGAAGCCGATCAGCCACGCGTTCGTCTCTACCCCGATGACGTGGGTGATGCCCTCGGAGCGGAACCGCAGGACGGCGTTCTGCACCTGTGTCTGTGTCGGGCCGACGTCGGAGGCAGCGGCGACATAGTGGAAGGCTTGCCGGTCCGCAACCTGCACACCCCGCCGCGCCAGTTCTTGCTCGAGCACTTTCTCGGCGGCGGCGAAGGCCGGGTCCTCGAAGTAGAGGACGCCGACCTTGGCAGGGAGATCGGACTCGAACAGGCCCATTGCGACGAACTGGTCCGCCTGGATGCGGGCGAGCCGGTCGAGCGCGATGGCGTCGGGCTGGAGCACCCACTGCAGTCGCGCATAGTCCGCCTGTCGCAAGTTGCTCCAGTCGGTGCCGAGGACGGCAGCACCTCCGCGAGTGACACAGCTGAGGTAGTTCGGGCTCGCGCCGCCGAGGAGGGCGACGAGGACGTGATTGTCCTGAGTGAAGGTGGCGCAGGCGCCTTGCTCGTACTGGGTCTGGGAGGATGACGGGTCGATGCGATAGGGAATGATCTTCACTAGGTGGCCCAGGATGCCGCCGCGGTGGTTGAGGTCGGCGACGAGGGCGTCGACCATGCCCTTCAGGTCGCCCGTCTCCAGGCCTGTGCCGATCGACCCCGTGAACGCGGAGCCCTGCTGCTGGTCGACGTAGGGCAGGGCCGCGACCAGGATCGGCCCATTGCTGCGCAACCCAGCCTTGCCCACCCCCCGGACGGCCTCGGACAGTTCCGCCGGTGGACGCTGCGCTCGATCTGTCCGCCGGGGCGGACGGCGCTGGCGCCGGACGAGGCGATATTCGACCCACCCGGGGACCCGGGCGGGCTCGCCTCCAGTCCCGTGCCCCCGACCGCGGACGGCGGCACCACCTCGACGGGATCACTCAGGCGATCGGTCTCGAGGCCGGTTCGTCCCGCAGTCGGAACAGTGGCGTGCCGCAGGCGGCCGCCAGCAGTGCAGCGGCGACCCCGACGCCGACCCGCGGCCGCATCGCCTACACCCCCAGGGAGCGGCCGACGATCTCCGTCATGATCTCGGTCGTTCCGCCGTCGTTCAGTCTGCACTCGCGACGCACCGTGTCCCATCCGACCCGCAGTGAACGCGGAGCGTCACACTCAACACTCGGTCGAGGGGGAGGTCACGCGGCGGGCGCGCGGTAAACGGTCACGACGGCCAGGCCACCGAGCCCGATGTTGTGCTGGATGGCCACCCGCGCGTCCGCGACCTGGCGCAGACCCGCGGTGCCGCGCAGCTGCCAGGTCAGCTCGGCGCACTGGGCGAGCCCGGTGACTCCCAACGGGTGGCCCTTGCTGATGAGGCCGCCGGACGGGTTGACGACCCACTGGCCGCCGTACGTCGTGGCGTCCTCCTCGACGAGGAGGTGTCCCTTGCCGTCGGGCGCCAGGCCGAGCGCCTCATAGCTGAGGACCTCGTTGGTGGAGAAGCAGTCGTGGAGCTCGACCACCTGGGCATCGTCGGGGCCGAGCCCGGCCTCTTCGTAGGCGATGCCTGCGGCTTGCCGCGTCATGCCGACACCGACAGCTGCGATCGCGCTCGGTGGGTCGAACGACTCGCTGGTGTCGCTGGCCATGCCCTGGCCGGCGATCTCGACGGCGGTTGCGCCGAGCCCCCGGGCTGCGACGGCCCGCTCGCTCATCACGACGACCGCGGCCGCTCCGTCGGAGGTGGGGGAGCACTGCAGCCGGGTCAACGGCGCGTGGACGAGGGGCGCGTTCTCGATGTCATCGAGGGTGTAGGCGTCCTGGAACTGCGCGTAGGGGTTGTTCACCGAATGCCGGTGGTTCTTCTCGCCGACCATCGCGAAGTGCCGCGGCGTCGATCCGTAGCGGGCCATGTGCTCGCGTCCGGCGTTGCCGAACATCTGCGGAGCGATCGGGGACTGCTCCGGCGCGTGTACGGCGGCGACCGCGTCGATGTGCGGCTGGAGCGGGTTCGCCCGATCCGTCGAACCCAGAGCCAGCGATCCGCGCTGCATCTTCTCGAACCCGAGCGCGAGCACGACGTCGGCAACGCCGCCGGCGACGAGCTGCCGGGCGAGGGCGAGAGCCGTCGAGCCGGTCGCGCAGTTGTTGTTGAGGTTGTAGACCGGTCGGCCGGTCAGCCCGAGCTCGTACGCCGCCCTCTGACCGGAGCAGGAGTCGCCGTAGACGTAGCCCGCGACGACCTGCTCGACCTCGTGGTAGCCGATGCCGGCATCGGCAAGTGCGCGCGTGCCGGCCTCCTCGACGAGCTGCGGATAGTCCGCCTCACGGCGTCCTGGCTTGTCGAACTTCGTCATGCCGACCCCGGCGACGAACACCTTCCCTGGCACTAGCCCTCCTGGCTCTCGTCGTGGTCGCGCATCAGGCCGCGCCGACCGGTTGCGGGCTCACCGGCGCACTGACCATCGCCGCGATCTGCTTGATCTCCTCCATGGCGTTGACCGGGACGGTGAACCCGTCGAGCGTGAGGATGTCGTCGAGATGCGCGCCGACGTCCTCCGGTGTCACGGTCGCCGGGTCCGCCCGCCATCCGGGAGTGAGGCCGGTGAACACCCGGGCGTAACGGCCGCCGGCACACGAGATGACCTCGCGCGACAGCGTGCACCCGGGGCTGACGAGGTAGGAGACGAGAGCCGACACGGGCCTCGGGTCGAGCTGGTCGGCGAGCGGTCCCGAGGAGCTCTCCGGTCAGTCGGGTGCGGGCCACCGGGGCGATGACGTTGCTCGTGATGCCGGCGCGGGCGCCCTCCTCGGCGACCGTGCGGGAGAAGCCGACGATGCCCATCTTTGCGGCGGCATAGTTGGCCTGGCCGAAGTTGCCGAACAGCCCCGCCGCACTCGTCGTGTGCACGAACCGCCCGAATCCGTTTGCCTTCATGTGCGGGAACGCCGCCTGCGTGACGAAGATCGTGCCCTTGAGATGGACGTCGAGGACACGGTCGATGTCGTCGGCGGTGAGCTTGGTCAGCGAGCGGTCCCGCAGGATGCCTGCATTGTTGACGACGGCGTCGACCCGGCCGAATTCGTCGAGGGCGGACGAGACGATCTCCGCGGCGCCGTCCCCGGTCCCGACGCTGGCATGGCTCGCCACCGCGGCCCCGCCGGCGGCGACGATCTCGGCGACGACCGCGTCGGCCGGCGTACCGGTCCGAACCGGTGCCGTCGGCGGCGCCGCCGAGATCGTTGACGACGACGGCAGCGCCGTGCGCGGCGAGCAGCAGAGCGTGTGAGCGGCCGAGGCCGGCGCCGGCGCCGGTGACGACCACGACGCGTCCGGACAGATCGAGAGCGGTCACTGTGCCGGGCTCCAGGTGGGTGGTGGGACGCGGCCGCCGCCGCGGACGACGGGGAACTGCCGGTCCGGCCGGTCACACGGCTCCCGGCCGGTGGGCGGGGCGTCCGGCTCCCCGGTGAGGGCATGCGCACCGGCCGGCGCGTACTGCAGGATGTAGGCCTTGCGCACCTGGTCGGTGGTGTTCGGGCCCGTCAGGTGCGGCGTCAGGGACGAGAACAGCACGACCCCACCGGCGCGAACGGGGGCGGCAACCACGCCGGGCGGATCGGAAAGGCACTCGAGACCGAGCGGGTCGACGTAGTCGTGGTGGAGGGTGCCGAGCCGGTGCAGGCCCGGCACGACCTGCGGGCAGCCGTTGTCGACAGTGGCGTCGGTGAGCGCCACCCAGCAGGTCACGTATTGCTGTGGCTCGACAAAGGTGTAGCCGTTGTCCTGGTGCCACGGGAACCGGCGCGGCTTCTCGGGCTTCTTGTAGACCGCCTGGTCCCAGTAGAGGTTCACGTCCGGGCCGAGGGCGTCGGCGCATATTCCGGCCAGGGTGGGGTGGGCGGCGAACTCGCGGACGGCCGGGAACTCCGCGACCAGATGCGCGGTGAAGCTGATGGAGCCGGACTCCGCGATGCTGATCCGCCCGTCTGCCCGGGTGCGGAGCATCGCCTCGGTGCGCTCGTCGGCCGCGTCGGTGCAGGCGGTGACGGCCGCGACCTCGTTTGCGTCGAAGACGTCCTCGAGGACGACGAAGCCGTCCCGGTCGAACTGTTCTGCGTGCTCGGGGGTGAGCACCTGGAACGGCCCGGTGCGCGACTGCCAGCGGAAGTCCCGGTTCCACGGGTGTCGCCGGACATCGGTGACCAGCTCGGTCATCAGGGTCTCCCTCGTCACGGCATCGGGTAGGTGGGGCCGGCGTAGGCGAAGCAGCTGCAATGGGCTTCCCAGCGGGCCTCGCGATAGAGCCGCGGCGCGTCGTTCAACCGGTCGATGCTGAAGTCGGCGGCGCCACCGATGTCGAACACGCTCTGGTAGCTGCGGCCCACCTTTCCCAGACCGGCGATGACGGCCCGCCCCTCGGTGTCGACGTGGCTGTTGCCGAGCGCAGCCTCGTAGACGAAGACCGCCTCGCAGATGCTCTGCGTGTAGGAGTAGTCCGCGGTCGAGACCGGGGTGACGCCTTGCGACTTCACGAGCGAGTAGCAGCGGCGTTGCGCGGCGTTCGGCTCGGGGTACTGCGACGGCTTGACGTCCTGGGACGGCAGCCACCCGTAGACCCTGGTGTTGCGCATCTCGTCCTGCGGCGCCTGATCCTGGAGGAGTGCCGTGCCGGCGAGCGAGGACAGGATCCAGCCGGGGTAGTAGTGCTGCGACGACGCGTCGTGCGCCATCACGATCATCGTTCCCGACTCGGAGACGGTGATGAAGGTGATCCGGTCCACACCCTTGGAGCGGAACGACAGGGTCGCGTTGCCGACGGCGGCACCCGCCGCGGAGAAGGAGGAGTTGTAGCCGTCGGCGCAGCCTTCGTCAGCGGTCGCCGCGACGGTGATGTGATGGCGGGCCAGGAACGGTTTGACGACCTGCTGCCAGGCGCGCTGGGTGCCGGGACAGCTGTCGGTGATGACCCCCAGCTTGTTCTCCGGGGTCAGGAAGCCCGAGTTGATCGCACCCTGCAGTTTCGCGATCGACCGCTTGTCGATGGTGGGCACGATGAGCGCTCGCAGCAGTGGGAACTGCCGCAACTCCTGGTTGTCGGGGACGTTCGAGGAGTTGCTGAGATGCGGGATGCCCGCCCGGGCGAGGCACCGTTCGAAGTTCGCGAAGTAGGCGAAGTCCGAGCCGAGGACGACGTCGACCCGGTCGTCCTGCGTGAACTTCGCGCACGCCTTCTGGAAGTCGGTGCTCCAGTCCGTGCTCGCCGTGTCCGTCTTGGCGTAGACCGGGATGATCCGTCGACCGTGCAACCCGCCCCGCTTGTTGAGCGCCTCGATCAACGCGTCGTCGAACTCGCGCTCCGAGTAGGTGTTGCCGACCTCGATCCCGACGGCGTCGGCGTTGCCGACGGCCGTCAGCAGGATCCCGACCTTGATCGGGCCGGTCACGTCCGCCCTTGGCGCGGCGCCGGCGGTGGTGGGCGTGACGACCGCGGCGCCGGCCCCCGGGACGGGCCCGGTCGTCGTGTCGGCCCCGCCGGCCGCCGGCGGCCCGATCCCCACGGCGGCCGCCCCCGGGTCCGCAGCCGGCGCACCCGCGGGACCCGGGGCCGAGAAGGTCTGCGACCCGGCCGATGACGAGAGACCGTCGACGGCCGGGCCGGTCGCGACGGTGCCGACCCCCGCCACCGTGCTGCCGCACGCGGCGCAGGCGGCCACGGCCCCGAGCGCGACGCTGCGACCTAGCCGGCGAGTCACTGCGCGCGAGAACGTCATGACCTGTCACCTTTGGTGGGGGAATGTGCGGTACTGTACGGCGCAATTCGGTACCGTGCAAGGGTCCTGACCCGGCGCCCGGGGAGAGGAGGCGCGCCATGGACGTCGAGGACGTGCTGGCCCGGATGACCCTCGAGGAGAAGGCATCGCTCACCGCCGGCGCGGACTTCTGGTCGACAACCGCCGTCGAGCGCCTCGGCATCCCGGCTCTCCGGATGACCGACGGGCCGAGCGGGGCTCGCGGCACCGGCGTCGACGGCGCACGGGCGACCTGCGTCCCGTGCGGTACGGCGCTCGGCGCGAGCTGGGACACCGCCCTGGTGGAGCGAGTGGGTGCGCTCGTCGGCGCCGAGACCCGGGCCCGGGGTGCTCACGTGCTGCTCGCACCGACGGTCAACCTGCACCGCTCACCGCTGGCCGGTCGCAACTTCGAGTCCTACTCGGAGGACCCGCTGCTGGCCGGGACGCTTGCCGCGGCGTACGTGCGCGGTGTGCAGTCGCAGGGCGTCGCTGCGACCGTGAAGCACTTCGCCGGCAACGAATCCGAAACCGAGCGCATGACGATGGACTCGGTGGTCGACGAGCGGACGCTCCGCGAGCTCTACCTGGTGCCGTTCGAGATGGCGGTGCGCGACGGTGGCGTGCTCGGCGTCATGACCGCCTACAACCGGCTCAACGGTGTCCAGTGCGCCGACCACGCCTGGCTGCTGGGCCGCGTGCTCCGGGGGCAGTGGGGCTTCGACGGGTTCGTCGTCACCGACTGGATGGCAGCCGCGTCCACCGCCGACGCCGCCCGCGCAGGCACCGACCTGGAGATGCCCGGTCCGGGCCGGGCGCTCGGCCCGGCGCTCGCCGCCGCCGTACGGACCGGGCTGGTCGACGCCGACACGGTGGAGCGGGCCGCCCGACGGATGCTGCGGCTCGTCGACCGCGTCGGTGGCGGCACCGACACCGGTACCGGGCCCGCGGCCGGACCCGGCGCACGGGACGACCGCCGGGTGCTGGCGCGCGAGGCGGCGGCGGTCGGGGCCGTGCTGCTGAAGAACGACGGCGCCCTGCTCCCCGTCGACCTGGACACAGTGCGCTCCGTCGCCGTCATCGGGCCCCTCGCGGCCACCGCGGAGATCGTGGGCGGCGGCTCCGCGAACCTGGCGGCCGAGGTCGAGATCTCACCGTTGCAGGCGATCCGCGACCGGTTCGGCGAGCAGGTGCGCGTCGTCCACGCGCCCGGTGTGGACGTGCCCGGGCCGGCACCGGTGCTGACCGAAGGCGAGCTCACCGCGCCCGACGGGCGGCGCGGACTGCTGCTGGAGGTGTTCGCGGGGCACGCCTTCGCCGGTGACGCGGTGGAGCACCGCCTGCGGTCGGACACCGACCTGACGTTCTTCGACCCGAGCCCGGTCCCAGAGCTGCCGGAGTTCTCGGTGCGCGCCACCGGGCGGTTCGCCCCCGCCGCGGATGGGCCGCACACCTTCTCCCTCGCGCAGCTGGGTCGGGCCCGGCTGCTGGTCGACGGCGACGTCGCCCTCGACGCAACGGCGGGCGACCTGCCCCCGGGGAGTTCGTTCCTCGGCTTCGGCAGTGCCGAGATCACGGCGACCGTCGAGCTGGCCCGCGGTCGCCCGGTCGAGGTCACGGTCGAGTTCGCCAATGTCGGTGCCCCGCGCCTGAGCGGGGTCCGGATCGGCTGCCGTCGGCCGGCTCCCGCCGACCTGCTCGACCGTGCCGTCGCGGCCGCCGCCGCAGCTGACGTCGCCGTCGTCGTCGTGGGCACCGGAGCGGCCGTCGAGTCCGAGGGCTTCGACCGGACGTCCCTGCACCTGCCCGGCGGTCAGGACGAGCTCGTCGAGCGGGTGCTGGCCGCCAACCCCCGCACGGTGGTCGTGGTCAACGCAGGCACCGTGGTCGCGATGCCGTGGGAACCGCGATGCCGGGCGGTGCTCAACGTCTGGTTCGGCGGCCAGGAGATGTCGCCCGCCCTCGCCGACGTCCTCGTCGGGGATGCCGACCCGGGCGGCCGACTGCCCACGAGTGTGCCGCTGCGGCTCGAGGACACCCCGGCGTACGGGAACTTCCCCGCCACGCACGGCCGGGTCCGCTACGACGAAGGCGTGCTGCTCGGCTATCGCTGGCACGAGACCAAAGGGGTGCCGGTCCGCTTCCCCTTCGGGCACGGGCTGTCCTACACGACGTTCGGGATCGGCACGCCGCGGCTGTCCGCGGCCACCTTCCGGCCGGGCGACACCCTCGTCGTCGAGGTCCCGGTGACCAACACGGGAGACCGGGCCGGCAGCGAGGTGGTGCAGTGCTACGTCGCGCCACCGCCCGGACCTGTGACCCGCCCGGACAAGGAGCTCAAGGCGTTCGCAAAGCTCAGCCTTGCCGCGGGCGAGTCGGGCGTCGCCCAGCTGACCCTGGGCGACCGCGCGTTCGCCTACTGGGAGACGGCCGATGGTGTGACCGGCGGCGGGGGCTGGACGCTCCACTCGGGGACCTACGAGTTGCACATCGGCCGGTCGTCGGCCGACATCCGGCATGTCGTCCCGGTGGAGTTGTCCGGTACCAAGTCTCTCGCTACAGTACCGGCGTGACGAGCGCCGCGACGACCCACGTCTGGGCCCCACCGGAGGACCTCGCCGCGGGCCGGCAGTACGGCGCCCGGCACGTGCAGCTGCTCGACGGCATCGAGACGATCATCCTCACCGAGGGGTTCCGCGACCTCACCGTCGGTGGGCTGGCCGAGCGGCTGCACTGCTCCCGCCGCACGCTCTACGAGCTGGCCGACACCAAGGAGTCGCTCGTCCTGCTCGTCATCGATCGGTTGCTGCGCCGTCTCGCCCGGCGTGCCCACGACGCGGCGCAGGACGGCGGGACGCATCTGGACCGGCTCCGGGCGTTCCTCACCAAGGGGTTGACCGAGCTGCACCGGGCGACGGTGAGCTTCGCCGAGGACGTCGCCGACGAGCCGGCCGCACACGCTTTGGTGACGGCGCACTTCCGGTTCGCGACGAACGTCGTCGTCGCGATGCTCACCGAGGGCATCGAAGCCGGCGAGTTCGCTCGCATCCACCCCCGGGTGGCCGCGGAGGTGCTCGACGCCGGGCTTGCCCGGCTCCAGGAGCCCGCGGTGCTGCGCACCGCCGGGGTGAGCTTCGCCGAGGCGCTCGAAGAGTTCCTCACCTTCTTCGCGGACGGGCTCCGGTCCGGCTCCGCCGGCTGAGCGATGACCCTCGGCTCCCGCGCGGCGGGCGACGTCGGCTCGGGACTGTCCGGCGTCGTGACGCCGCTCATGGAGCCGGTCGCCGCGCTGTTGCGCGACCGGGCGCGGCCGTTCGGCCGGGGCGGTGGCGCGGTCGCCGTCTACGTCGACGGCGAGTCCGTGCTCGACGTGTGGGGCGGCTGGGCCGCCCCCGATCGGCCGTGGACGGAAGCGACGCTCGCCCCGGTCGCCTCGGTGACGAAGAGCTGGGCGGCGATCGTCGTCCACCGCCTCGTCGAAGCCGGCACGCTCGACCTCGACACCCCGATCGTGGCGTGGTGGCCGGAGTTCGCCGCCCATGGCAAGGACGCGGTGACGCTGCGCCACCTGCTGCTCCACTCGGCCGGGGTGCTCGGCTTCGACGGCCAGCAGGCGCTGCTCACCGACGCCGCGGGGTGGGGCGACGACGCAGCCATCGCCCGCGGGCTGGCCGCCGCCCGGCCGGCCTGGCCGCCGGGCACCCGGCACGGCTACCACGCCGTGAGCTTCGGTTGGCTCGTCAACGAGGTGGTCCGCCGGGCCAGCGGCCGCACGGTGGGGGAGCACTTCCGCGACGATGTCGCAGGCCCGCTCGGGCTGCGTTGTGTGCTCGGCACCGGCGAGGCCGACCGGGCGCTGGTCGCCGACGTCTGGCCACCCGACCCGAAGGCCGGGCCCTGGCCGGCGCGCTTGCTCGCGTCGGCTGCCGCCCGGCGCAGCCGCGACCCGGGGACCCTGGCCGGGACGGCACTGCTCGCCGACGGGCGGACGAACATCCTCGAGCGGGCACCCGAGCTGCTGCGGCACCCGGAGTTCCTCGCCGCGGAGGTCCCGGCGAGCAACGGTGTCGCAACGGCCGGATCGCTCGCGCGGCTCTTCGCGGCGTTGGCCGGCGGCGGGTCGCTAGACGGGGTGGGCGTGCTGCGACCGGAGACGGTGCGCGCGATGGCGACCGAGCAGGTCCGCGGCCGCGACGCGGTCATGCGCACGGCGCTGCCCCGGTCGCTGCGGTTCGCGGTGCCCCCCGTCCCCACCGGCCTCGGACTCGTGCCCAACCACAAGGCGCGTGGCCGCTGGGCGTTGGGCCCGCACCGCGAGGCGTTCGGTTCCGGTGGTTACGGCGGGCAGTGGGTCCTCGGCGACCCCGCCACCCGGCTGAGCATCGCCCATGTCGTCACCGACTGGACGCCCGGCGCGGCGATACCGCCGGCCGACCTCATCGGCGCGGTCTACGCCTGCGTGTGCTGACGCCGATGTGCGGCGTACGTCCCTTGACACCCCGTTTCGGCACGGTACCGTCACCTGCAGTTCAGTACCGCAACCGGGACGCCACCGCACCGTGGCGAAGGGGGCCCAGATGACGCACCTCACCCAGGGCCTGCACCGGGCCGTGCAGCAGTCGCCGGACGCACCGATGACCGTGTGCGAAGGGCGCACGCGCACCTTCCGGGAGGTCGCCGACCGGGTGGCCCGGCTGGCCGGGGGTCTGCGCGCGCTCGGCGTCGAGCCGGATGACCGGGTCGCGATCCTCGCCCTCAACTCCGACTCCTACCACGAGGCCCTGCTCGCGATCCCGTGGGCGGACGCGGTGCTCAACCCGCAGAACATCCGGTGGAGCCCGGCGGAGATCGCCTTCGCGCTCGACGACTCCTCGACCACCGTCCTGTTCGTCGACGACACCTTCGCGCCGGTCGCCGGGCAGCTCCTCGACGAGGTGCCGTCGCTGCGCACCGTCGTCACCTGGGGCGAGCAACCGACGTCGTACGACGCCGTCCGCTACGAGGAGCTGGTCGCGTCGTCCGCGCCGGTCGAGGACGCCCGTCGCGGCGGCGAGGCGCTGGCCGGCCTGTTCTACACCGGCGGCACGACCGGCACCCCGAAGGGCGTGATGCTCAGCCACGCGGCGCTCGTGACCTCCGCGCTCGGCACTCTTGCGACCGGCGCGTTCCTCACGCCCGGCTGCGTCTACCTGCACGCCGCGCCGATGTTCCACCTCGCCGACCTCGCCGCGTGGATGGGGCAGCTCGTTCTCGGCGGCACCCACGTCATCGTGCCGAAGTTCGACCCCGGCTGACGTGCTGCGCGCGATCCAGGACGACGGTGTCACCGACTCCCTGCTGGTGCCGACGATGATCCAGGCGCTCGTCGACGACCCGCGCCGCGAGCACTACGCCGTCGACGGGCTGCGGCACATCATCTACGGCGCGTCGCCGATCAGCGAGGCGCTTCTCGAGCGCGCGATGAAGGCCTTCCCACAGGCCGTCTTCACCCAGGCCTACGGCATGACGGAGCTGTCGCCGGTGGCGACCCTGCTCGGACCGGCCGACCACTGCGACACCGAGGCCGGACCGGCGCGGCTGCGCTCGGCGGGTCGTGCGGTGCCGCACGCGGAGGTCAAGGTGGTCGGGCCGGACGACGTCGAGCGGCCGCGCGGCGAGGTCGGCGAGGTCGTCGTCCGCGGGGCACACGTCATGACCGGCTACTGGAACCGACCGGAGGAGACCGCCGCCGCGCTGCACGGCGGCTGGATGCACACCGGCGATGCGGGCTGGATGGACGAGGCGGGTTACCTCTACATCGTCGACCGCATCAAGGACATGATCATCACCGGCGGCGAGAACGTCTACTCGGCCGAGGTCGAGAACGCCTTGTGCACCCACGACGCCGTCGCTGCCGCTGCCGTCATCGGGCTGCCGGACCCGGAGTGGGGCGAGCGGGTGCACGCCGTCGTCGTACTCGCCGCGGGCGCGACCGCCACGGCCGACGAGCTGATCGCGCACGTCCGCGCCCGGATCGCCGGCTACAAGACACCCCGCACGGTCACGTTTGCCGACGCACTGCCGGTGTCGGGTGCCGGCAAGGTGCTCAAGCGCGAGCTGCGGGCGCAGCTGGCCGAGGCCGATGCGTAGGCCGCTGCTCGCGGTTGCCGCGCTCGCCCTCACCGCCGGCTGCGGCAGCACGATCCAGGCGACGGGGACGGCGTCGCTCGCCGGTTCCGGGCTGGCGGCGCCGGGCGCCGTCGAGGGCGGGGTGAGCGCCGCGCCGGGCGGATCGGGCGCGGCATCGTCGACGGGCGACGGGATGGGTCACGACGCCGTCGCGCCGGGCGCGACGACCGGCGCTGGTGCTCCCCGCGTCGACGCCTCGCGTGGCCCTGCCGCGCCCGTGACCGTCGGCGTGCCACCGCCGGCGGCGAATTCGACCCATGGGCCGATCAAGGTCGGGATGCTGCTCACCGGCGTCAGCAACGCCGATGACTTCGGCATCAGTCTCGGCAACACCTACGACGAGCGTGACGTCGACGAGGCGCTGGTCCGCGCGATGAACCGGCGCGGTGGCCTGAACGGCCGCAAGATCGTGCCGGTCTATGCCAAGACCGATACCGGGACCACCAACTGGTCGACCGACTTCGAGGCGGCCTGCGCCGCGTTCACCCAGGACGACCACGTGCAGGTCGTCCTCGGCTACGCCTTCGACTACCAGCGCAACTTCGAGTCCTGCCTCGCCCGTGCGGGGATCCCGCACCTCACGACGTCGTTCAACATCCCCGACAACGCCGAGCTCCGGCAGTGGCCGCTGTTCTGGGCGCTCGAGACGCCGACCATCGACGAACGGTCGATCGCCAAGATCCAGGGCGCGATGGCCACGGGCGTGCTCACCCCGCAGAACAAGCTCGGCGTGCTCGTCGACGACTGCCCCGGCACGCAGCACGCCTGGAAGACCACGATCGAGCCCTACCTGAAACAAGCACACATCAACGTCGCGGCGGTGCAGGACTATGGCTGCGGCACGGGTAACAACGCGAGCACGGCCAACGCGGTGAGCTCGGCGGGCAACGCCATGCTCACCTATCGCAGCAAGGGTGTCGACCGCATCACGTTCTTCACGGTCTCCGAAGGGCCGGCGCTCCTGGTCCTGAGCGAGGCTGCGGAGTCCCAGGGCTATCACCCCACGTGGATCGTCTCCTCGCTCGCCAACCTGGCCATCCAGATCGGCCAGGCGCCCACCAGCCAGCTGCGCAACGTCCACGGCTACGGGTGGCTGGAGAGCCAGGACGTCACGCCTGCGCAGTACTCGAAGCCCAATGCGACGCAGCGCCGCTGCCTCGGGCTGCTCGAGTCCCAGGGGATAGTGCCGCGTTCGGCCGCCGACTTCGGCTTCGCCTACAGCGCCTGCGAGTCGCTCTTCGTCTACGAGCGGGCACTACAGGTCGGCGGTGGCAGTGCCGGCGCGACCGTCATCGGTGGGCTGGAAAGGTCGGCGACTTCCTCAGCACGCTCAACTACGACGGTGCCTCGTCGTTCCGGCCAGCGTGGCGCAACAACGTCCCGCGGGTCTACCGGCACGTCGTGTGGCGCGACGCCTGCTCCTGCTTCCGGTACGTCGGCCGCACCTATCCGATGCCATGACGATCACGTTTCCCGCTCCGTCCGGTGACAGCGCGGAGCTGCGCCGAGCACTCGCGACGCTCACCGACTGCGTCGAGGCGTTGCTGGCCGGCGAGGGGGAGACCGCTGTACGACGGCCGGCCGATGCGGCGCTGACCCGCGTGCTGGCCCGGTCCGCGTCGCCCGGTGACGCTCAGGTCCTGGACGCTGCTGTCACCGGCGGCCGGGTGGTCGCGATCAGCCGTCCGGATGCCAGGTCGGGTCGGCTCGCGACAGTGGCGCTGGAGAACGACCGCGACGTCGTCGCCATCACGACTTCCGCCGGGCACGCCGTCGCGGTGCTGCGCGGCTCGCCGCGGCGAGCCGGTGCCGACCGTGCTCTCCCGGCCGCCCGGCGCATCGCCCTCGACGCCTGCCGGCAGTCGGCCGCCGATCTCGCCGTGACGGCTGGGATCAGCGCCCGGCTGACCGGCATCGCCGACCTTCCCGCGGCCACCCGGGACGCCGTCGACGCCGCGGTCCTCGCCGGCCGGCGAGGTACCGGCCTGCTCTGCGTGGACGAGGTCTGGGCGGAGGTCACGCTCGCCCGGCTCGTCGAGGCGCTGCCCGCCGCCTTGCCGGTCGGCAACCCGGTCGCCGCGCTCGCCGAGGCCGACGACCGCCAGGGCAGTGACCTGCTGCGATCGGTGACCACGTGGCTGCGCAACAACCAGGAGACAGCGCCGACGGCCGGGGAGCTGCGGGTGCACCCCAACACGCTGCGCTACCGGCTGCGGCGAGCGTCCGAGGTCGGCGGCATCGACCTCGACGACCACGCTCAGCGGCTCGTGACGGCACTGATCGGATGCTGCGGGGAGAGGCCATGACCGCTATCGACCAACGACCCGGCAGCTCGGCGACGATCGGTGGCTGGGTGGTGCCCGGCTACGAGGACGTCCGCGACGAGTTCGCCCGCCGGATCCCGCGGCTCGGCGTCGGTGGGGGCGCGTTCGCGGCGTACGTCGACGGCCGGCCGGTCGTGGACCTGTGGGGCGGCACTGCGCGCGCCGGTGAGGCATGGACGGGGGACACCCTGACCGTCCTCATGTCGGTGTCGAAGGGGCTCGTCGCGTTGGCCGCCCAGGTGCTCGCCGACCGGGGGCTGCTCGACGTGGACGCACGCGTCGCGGATTACTGGCCGGAGTTCGCCCAGGCCGGCAAACGGGACGTGACGGTCCGGCAGGTCCTCACCCACACCGCCGGGGTGCTGTGGTGGCCGGAGCACTCGGCCCTGCTCCGCTGGGACGGCGCCGGTTGGAACGACTACGACGCGATCGCGGCCGGCCTCGCCGCGGCGGAGCCGTGCTGGGAGCCGGGCACCCGCTCCGGCTACCACGCGATGAGCGTCGGCTGGCTCGTCGGTGAGGTCGTTCGCCGGATCACCGGTCTCACGATCGGCCGGTTCCTCCATCAGGAGGTCGTCATGCCACTGGGGCTCGACGTCCATCTCGGTACACCGGTCGCGGAGCAGCCCCGGGTGGCACACGTCGTCAACCGGATGCGCGAGTCGATGCCCCTGCCGATGCGGCTCGCCTACCCGTGGATCCAGCGCAAGGTCGCCGATCCGGCGACGCTGTCCGGCAAGGCTTTCCTCGCCCACGAGGGTCTGACGATCGTCGATCGCGCCGAGGACTTCTTCCGCCACCAGGAGGTGCTGTCCGCCGAGATCCCTGCGGGCAACGCGACCGCGACCGCGCGGTCGCTGGCCCGGCTCTACGCGATGCTCGCCGCCGGTGGCGAACTCGACGGTGTCCGGATCCTGTCGCCGGAGATCGTCCGGCTGTGGTCGACCGAGGTCGTCCGCGCACCGGACGAGCTCCTCGTCGACCTCCGCATCCCGGTCGTCGGCAAGTTGCTCGCGCGGCCGGTCGGCCGCACGCTCGGCTACCTCACCAACCTCATGCCCCCGCGTGAGCTGCCGCACTTCGGCCCCAACCCGCGGGCCTACGGCGCGGAGGGTGCGGGGGGCCAGCTGACCTTCGCCGACCCGGACAACGGCATCGCGGTGGCGTACGTCCGCAGTGAGCTGGCCGGCACACCGGCGGAGGGCGCCCGGCTGGTCCGATCCCTCTACGCTGCCGCGGGGCGGGGCTGACCGTGCGGCGCGACGGACTACCGGTGGGCGTGCGGACGCTCAACGCCGCCAACGGGCTCGCCCGGCGGCTCGGCCTCGCCGACCCCGCGAAGATGATCGCCAAGCCGGCTGCGCTGCGACAGGAGTTCCGACCGCCGTGGTGGACGCAGCGGCGCCGGCCGGCCGGCGTGACGAGCACCGAGCAGGTCATCGACAGCCGCGGCGGCTCGTTGCGCGTGCGCGTGCACCGGCCGCCGGGCGCCGTCGAGGGCCCGGCTGTGCTCTACCTGCACGGTGGCGGCTTCGTCCTTGGTGGTCTCGCCGGGTGCGACTGGTTGTGCGCCGAGATCGCTGCCCGCACGTCGTACGTCGTGATCGCGGTCGGCTATCGGCTCGCTCCCGAGGACCCGTTCCCGGCCGCTCTCGACGACTGCGCCGACGCGCTGCGCTGGCTGGCCGACGGCGGCCTCTCCGGTGTCGACCCGGACCGCATCGCCGTCGCCGGGGACAGCGCCGGTGGCAACCTCACCGCCGCGCTCACCCTCGTCGCGCGCGCCGGGGACGCGCCGGCCATCCGGCACCAGACGCTCATCTACCCGTTCCTCGACTCCACTCTGAGCTCGGAGTCCTGGCAGACCTGCGCCGGCGCCGGCCTGGACGTCGCGGCCGGTCGGTTGATGCTCGAGTGGTACGTTGGGCCCGATGGCTGGGACCGGCCGCTGGTCAGCCCGCTCGCCGCCGATGACCTGGCCGGCCTGCCGCCCGCCCTGGTCGTCACCGCCGACCGTGACGTCCTCCGGGACGAGGGGATTGCCTATGCGACGCGGCTGCGCGCGGCAGGAGTGCCGGTGCGGCATGTGAACCATCCGCGGATGCCGCACGGGTTCCTGTCCGTGCCGCGACTATGTTCCGCCGCCGTACCCGCCGTGCAGGTGATCGCCGAGGTGCTCCGGCATGCGTTGGTGTCGCGTCCTTCAGGCGACGGTGACGAGGGCCGGTTGGACCATCTCGCGCTGCGTCGGCGTTCTGCGTTCGACCGGCGGCATCTCGACGCCGTGAATGGTGGCCTCGAAGTGCATGAAGACGTGTCCGAGGGCCGGTGCGATCCAGCTCCCCGTGACGAGGAACCCCACGGTCAGCACGGACAGGGCGAGCGTGATCGGGATCAGGATCTTGTTGCGGCAGTTCCAGTAGCCGAGGTGATGGATGACCACGACGGCCGCGGCGGCGACGATCGGTAGTGCCCATCGGGCCAGCCCGCCGCCGGCGCCGCTCCAACCGAGTGAGTGGACCATCTGCCAGGCGATGAACGGCGGGAGCGCGGACAGCAGGACACCCTCGGCGACGCCGTAGACGCCACCTTCCCAGAACAGCTCCCAGCGCAGCCGACGTCCTTCGACGTGACGGTCGACGGGCTGGTGGGTGATCGGCTTCCACAGCAGGATTGGCACGATGACGGCCGCGAGGACTCCCCAGCCCCAGCGCGCGCTCGCGACGTCGGCGAACCCGACGCCGAGCCAGGCGACGTAGCCGACGGCCAGGCCGGCGGTCACGGCGAGCAGGATCGGGACGTAGACGCCGCGCCGGATGTGCAGGCGGGTCCCGGTCAACCACGCGACGAGGAACGCGACGGAACTCACGCCGACGAGCCACAACAGAGATCCCCACCACACCGCCTCATGCGCAGGAACGGGCATCAGGTCCAGCTCCCCTCAGGTCCGCGTGCCGGCCGGTGCGCACCCCGGCTGGTGTTCGCGGTGCGTCGGTTCAGATGCGCAGCGCTTCACGGGCGCGGGCTTCGATGCGGCTCTGCCGGCTACGGATGTCGGCTTCGGCCCGGCGGTAGCCGAACCAGTGGAAGAACAGCCCGACGCCCATGCCGAAGACGACGAACGCGGACCAGGGGAAGTCCGGCGCGACGAAGACGTTCACAGGGATCAGTGCCGCCCACACGACCGCCGTGACGATCGCGTGAACCGTCAGCCCGATCCTGGCCTCGCGCATCGAGATCTCGCGCTCCGCCTGCTCGTACAGCTCGAGGGTCACTGTCATGTCGAGCACCTGCCTATCCCGGATGCCGACGGCGCGCGTGCTTCGGCACCGATCGGTGTCGCGCTGACGCGCGCAGGTGGCAATCCACCGACACTGCCGGCCCCCCGAACCTCGGGTGGGCCCACGCCCGATCATTCTCGGGTGCAGCGGTCGCGCCAGAGGCGAATGACCCGATCTGTGCAGCCGTCGTCCGTCGTCCGCCGGCGCTCGGGACCTAGGTCCCTATGCGGGCCGCCCCGACGCTCGCATGACCCGAACGCGGCGCAGTGCGGGGCGACCGCCGTCCACGGGGGCAGACGACGGCCGCTCACCTCGAATGTGCGCGTGCCAGGACGAGGTGGCCATAGCCCAGCCGGGCCGGCCCGGGGGCCTCGGCGGGCGCTCGAAGGGAGGAGTCACGCTGGGTCGAGTACGACGTCGACGACGTGCTGCAACGTCGACCGGCCTTTCTCGAGCACCAGGTCGGCGCCGCGTTCAACCACCCTGGCCGCGTAGGCAGCCGTGGTGTCAGCGGTATGGACGACGATCCGTGCGTGCGGACAGGCCGAGCGGAACCCGGGCAGATACTGGTCGCTGGACGCGCCGACGAGCTGGAAGTCACAGACGATCACGTCGACGGGCTCCTCGGCCAGGATCAGCAACGCCTCCTCGGCGCTGGTCGTGGTGCTGACCGCCGCACACCGTGGATCGTCCTGCAGCCACAGCCCGAGCAGGTCGAGGATGTCCGTTTCGTCGTCGACGACCAGCACCCGCCTCGGGCCCACCGGTCCGGTGGTGGCGGTGGCACTGCCGGGTCCGCGCGCGGCCGAGCCCGCGCAGAGGTGGCATCGTCGGGTGCCTTGGCAGCGGGAGCAGATGCCGGTGAGGCTCTCCGGGACCGCGTAGCCGGTGCCGAGGCAGACCCAGCACCTGCCCGATCCCAGACAGCCCGCGCACGGCCTCGCCGCTTGGGCCACGTCGCTCATCACCGACGGCTCACCGTGCGCCGGGTGCCCATGGCCGTAACGTCAAGAGCCATCTTCCGATGATCGGCCCTAGCGGTCCCGAATGCCCCCGATTCGATGAAACTGTCCGAAAGTAGCCAGGTCGAGCTATCCGTCCGTGGCCTGGCCGGCCCGCTCGACCTGGGGTCAGCCGATCACGGTCCTCGTCGATGCGGTGTTCACAGTGCGACGCCGGGAGAACGCGCCGAGGTCGATCGCCAAGCCCGTGTGGTCGCCGACGTAGCGCACCGGGTCATGGTCGTGGTCGTGGCCGGCCTCCACCGCCTCGATGAGAACCGTCATCAGCCGACCGACCAACGGCGCGTTCTTGAACTGGTTGCCGCTGGTGCCGATGGCGACGTAGAAGCCGTCGAGCGCTGTCCGGTCGTAGATCGGGGTCCAGTCGGTCGCGACGTCGTACACGCCCGCAACTCCCCGTGGGGTGCCGGGCACGGCAAGGCCGGGCAGGCGCCTGGCCGCCCGTGTCACCTGCGCTTCGAACAGCTGCGTGGTGACGTGCGGACCGGCGTCGTCGGGGTCGTCGACCCATTGCAGGACGTCGCACTCGGGTTCGGTGCCGCCGATGAGCATCGAGCCGCCGGGAGCCGCCCGGAAGTAGGTCCCGAGGTCGAGGTCGGCGACGACGGGCCCCAGTCGGTCGGCCGACGAGTAGGACGCAGGGGCGGTGACGTGGTGCACCTCCTGGCGCAGTGGGCGGACGTCGACGGTGAAGTCGTCACCCACACCGGCGAGCCCGTTGAGCGCGCCCGACCAGGGGCCGGCGACGTTGACGACGACCGGCGACTCGATGGACGTGCCGTCGTCCAGGGTGACGCCCGCAGCCCGGCCGCCGCTACGGCGGACCTGCGTCACCTCGCGCCGGAACCGGAACTCCACCCCGGCGCGCCGGCCGGCATCCGCAAGGTTGACGGCAGCCAGCTGCGGGTCGTCGACGAACCCTGCGTCCGGCATGAACAAGGCGCCGAGCTCGTCCGACGCGGCGGACCAGAACGCCTCATCCTCCAGCCGCTTGGGCGGACCGTACCGGCCGGGGTCGATGCCGGGAACGCGTGCGGCCAGCGTGGCGGGATCCCACACCTCGTGCGGTACGCCGACCGTGGCGAGCAGGGCAGCAGAGCGTGCGGCAGGAGCCACCGGGACGTCCAGCATCACCAGCCCGGTCCGGTGGAAACGCGCAGTCACGCTCGCGTCCGCCGCGCCGAGGTGGTCCGCGAAGTGCTCCCACCAGTGCTTCGCCTCCCACGCCGTCGCCACGCCGGCATGCGTGGAGTAGTTGAAGCGCACGACCGCACTGGAGGCGCTCGTCGACCCCTGACCCGGACCGCCGAGCTTGTCGACGACGACGACGCGGCGACCGGCGCGGGCCAGCTCGTACGCCGTCGCGGCGCCGATCACCCCCGCGCCGACGACGACGGCGTCAGCCGTGGACGTCATGTCGCGAGGATGTCAGGCGCGGCCGGGGGGCGCGGCGCGCCGGGTGAGAGCCAGACCCACACTGAGGTCGAGAATTTGCCGGTGTCGACCGAGAAGCACGGTATGTCATCACCCGTTTGGGCTATGGCACCGTCGCGCTACCTAGTGCGATGGTGCTACTAGGACGTTCCAGGTAGCCAGAAGCGTGCTACGGACTCAGCAACTGAGCCAGCCGGGGCCGCTGCCGTCACGCTGTCGGGTCCGCGGGTGTGATGACAGTGAGGGAGGCTCCGATGCGCCTCGCCGCGGTCGAGCCAGCCCTTGCCGGCGCCGCCCGCCTCACCCGGGTTGTCGAGTCGGCGCGGCGGCACCTGGACATGGATGCGGTTTGCCTGTCGGAGTTCGTCGGCGGGCGTCAGGTCACCCGCGCCGTGGCGGGTGACGCCGCGTCGTTCGGTCTGCTGATCGGGACCGGGCCGCGGCTCATCGAGACCTACTGCCAGCGGATGGTCGAGGGAACCATCCCGACCGTGATCCCCGACACCACGGCGGAGCCGCGCGTGCGTGGGCTGGCGGTCACCAGTCGCGTCGAGATCGGCGCCTATGTGGGCACGCCGATCCGGCTCGCCGGCCGGCCGCCGTACGGGACTCTGTTCGCGCTGAACCACACCCCCAGGCCGGCGTTGGACGGCGACTCGGTGCGGGTGCTGTCGGCACTTGCCGACGTCATCGCCGATGACCTCGGCGAGGAGCGGGACGTCGCGGACCATCGCGGGTCGGTCTCGCGGGTCATCGCGGCGGGTGGGGTGCAGATCGCGTGTCAGCCGGTCGTCGATCTCCGCGACGGGGCAGTGCTCGGCGTGGAGGCGCTGGCGCGATTCCCCGCGGACGAGCCACCCGACGCCGTCTTCGCCGCTGCCCACGCGGCCGGCACCGGGGTAGGCCTCGAGCGTGCAGTGATTCGCAAGGCGCTCGGTGTCCTCCCGCGGTTGGCGCGGCAGCAGTTCCTGAGCGTCAACGTCAGCCCGAGTGCGGCCCTGGCCGTCGTCGGCGACGCCGACGGCGCCGGGTCCGCCCGCGTGCCTATGGATCGGCTGGTCGTGGAGATCACCGAGCACGCGGCGGTGTCGGGGTACGCCGAACTGCGGCGCGAACTGGCCGAGCCGCGCCGGCGGGGGCTGCGCATCGCGATCGACGACGCCGGCGCCGGCTATGCCTCGCTCCGGCACGTCATCGAGCTGCAGCCCGACTTCATCAAGATCGACCGCTCGCTCGTCAGCGGCCTCGCCCACGATCATGCTCGACGCATAGCGGTCAGCAGCTTCGTCCTGCTGGCGCTCGACCTCGGCGCGACCGTGATCGCCGAGGGCGTCGAGACCACGGACGACCTCTCCGCGCTCGTGGACCTCGGGGTCGACGCGGCACAGGGCTACCTCCTGGATCGGCCGAGCACCAGCACGCAACGCCTCGACTACTGGACCAGGACGCCGGGGTGCACCGAGCCGGTGCGCCGGCGTTCGCTTCCCGCCGCGCCGGTCGCTGGCGCCTACCCGCACTAGGCCCGGTTCGCCTGCGCATAGGGCCAGCGCGGGGTCGGGTGGCTCGGATCACGCGGCGTCCACCCCACGTCCATTGACGGGACGCAGGAAAGTTGGTTGTCTTGTCGGACAATTTCGTCCGAAACAGGAGAAGCCGTGACCGAGACGGTTGCACCCCTCAAATCGACCCGCCGCGGCCTCCCGCGCGAGGGCGACGGCGGCTTCACGCAGTGCTGGTATCCGGTGCTGCTCGCTGATCAGGTCCCACCGGGAAAGGTCGTTGGCGCGGAGTTCCTCGACGGTCGGGTCGTGGTCTACCGCGATCGCGACGGTCGACCGCACGTGCACAGCGCCTACTGCCGGCACCTGGGCGCGGACCTTGCCAACGGCGACGTCCAAGGCGACGACATTCGCTGCGCCTTCCATCACTGGCAGTACGGGCCGGACGGTCGATGCACGAAGATCCCTGCCTCACCTGACAAGGTCCCTGCGCACGCAAGGCTCTTCACCTACCCGGTTGCGGAGGCGTGGGGCCTCGTCTGGGCGTTCAATGGCGACAAGCCGACCTACCCGCTGCCCGCCTTTCCGACGCACGACCCGGCGGACCTGCAGTTCCTGGCCGTCGAAAGCGAAGCCTTCAAAGTCGACCCTTTCGTGCTGCTCACCAACTCGATGGACTTCCAGCACCTCGTCGAGCTGCACGGCATGACGCTGCAGGTCGAGCCGGACGACATCGTCATGGAGGGGTCAGTCTTCGAGTTCGTCGCCGAGGGCTACATTCCGAACTTCGGCGACATGCGTCAGCACGTCAAGGTCTTCGGCAACAACTGCATCACGCTCACCCTGACGCAGGGCGCCGAGGTCGAGATGCTCACGATGTTCGCCGGCGTCCCGGTGAACGGCCACACCCGCGGCTACACCGTCGCCGCGACGCGACGTAGCGACGGCACTGAGGACGACGACCAGCGCGTCGCCCAGGTGCTTGCGCTCGGCCAGGCGCTCGGCGCACAACTGCAGGCCGAGGATGCCCCGATCATGAACACCATCCGGTTCCGCGAGGACGTTCTTATCGACGCGGACCGGGGCCTGGCGAAGTTCCTCCGGTATGCGCGGAAGCTCCCGCGTGCCCATCCGGGCGACGGGCTCATCAACTGAGGTCAGCGGTACGTCGAGAGGTAGCGATGAACGACCAGATTGACTTGGCCACGGCCCGGCGCGTGCTCGACAGCGCCGTGGAGCTCGCCGCGGCGCAGGGTGCCGTTGTCGCTGTCGTGGTCGTCGACCGCGGCGGGCACATCGTCACGTCGGCGCGAATGGACGGAATGAGCTTCGTGATGACCGATGTCGCGCGACGCAAGGCCACCTTGGCGTCGGCCATGGCGTTGCCGACCGGCGCGGTCGCGGACATGGCCGGCGCCGACCCACTGCTGCTCGGCGCGTTCACCGGCAGTCCGGATGTGCTCGCGCTCGGCGGCGGTGCGCCGATCATGGGCCCTGGCGGGCCGGTCGGCGGGATCGGTGTTGCCGGCGGGCACTACACCTCCGACCAGGCAATCGCCGACAAGGCCGTGCAGTAGCGGTTGGTCAGAACGCCCGCCGGAACGGGGTGAGCTGCCGATACCGGTTGTTGCCGACGTACTCCAGACCGACCGCCGAGTCGCTTCCGACGAAGTCGCGCACTCCGAACGTGACCGGCGCGGTGTCGTTCACGTCGAGCCCGCGGATCGACGCCATCGCCGACGCGAAGCTGGCCGGCGTCACGGGCGTCGTCGGGGGGATTGCGCGCAGCGCCGTCGCCGTCACCGTGATGATCTCGCACCATTGCGCCGAGTTCTGGTTGTAGTCGTTCTTGGGGTAGTACTTCGCGAGCGCCGCACGGCACTTCCGTTGTGGGGCGTCCGTCGACGACGGCAACTGTTCCTCACTGACACCCTGAGCGCCGTTGAAGCTTGGGGAGTAGAGGCTCGCAAAGTTGGTCCAGACGATGCCGCCGATCGCGGAGAAGGTGTATTTCTCCGCCGGCAGCGAGCTCGAGATGCACTGCGAGAAGATGCCGGCCGCCGCCGGTCCGGCGAGGAACGCCGTTTCCGTGATCCTCTTCTGTTGCCAGTCGGCCACGACCTGCTGGCAGTCCAGCCCTGCCTGGGACACATCCGTCGTGAAGCCGAATGTCGACGCCACGTTCAACCCGTACTGGCGGGCGCGCTGCACGAAGACGTTCTTGGCCTGCACCATCTGCGGGACGTTGCTGTAGTAGAGCAGCCCGATGCGTTCGTCCTGCGCCTTCTGGTAGTGCGCGAGAAACTGTGCCCATTGCAGGACCTGGGTGTCCATGGTCTCGCCGGTGATCCACCAGTACGGCGCCGCGGCGTCGAGCTGCGCCTGACTCACCGCGTAGGGGATTCCGTTGCCCAGGTCGACGATGGGTCGGTGCGCGGCGACGGCGCACTCCGGTGACCCGAGCAGTGTGGAGTCCAGCAACATGAAGACGCGGTCGTCGTTGATCAACTGGCGGCAGGGCGCCTGCCCGCCCGTCGTGTCGGTCATCGCGTTGTCCGGAAGCGCGATGATCTTCAGCCGCCGCCCGTTGATCCCGCCCTCGTCGTTGACCATCTGCGCATAGGCCTGGATCGCGTCCTGCTCGTGCGGCGGGTTGCCGCCGTACTGCGAGTAGAAGTTGTCCGGCACGTAGACGGCACCGAGGTCGATCTCTGTCGAGCTCACTCCCTGGTCGCCGCCCGCAACCTGCGACTGCGGCGGGAGATCCTGGTGTTGCGGTCCGTCGTGTGTCGTGGCGCTGGTGCCTGTGCGGGGGTCTGTGCCCGCGGGTCCGGTGGTGCCGGCCGGCCCCTGTTCGGTGTTTGTCCCGGCGTTCCGTCCCGGCGAGGGGGCACCGGTCGGTGCAAGGGCCGCCCCCGGTGCGGCGCCTGCGGGCTGGCCGCTGTTCGACGTTGTCACCGACGATGCATCTGCGACGGATGCCGAGTTGCCCGGCCCCGCCGTTGTGATGGCTACGACGACGAGCGCCGCTGCGAGCGCCGCCGCCACGCCGTAGCGGTAGGTGCGGTTGAGAATCCGCGGTTCTGTGACCATCAGGCGGTCGTCCCCTTCTCTGCCGCAACCGCGAGGCGGTGGAGCACTCGCGCGAGCGTTCGTCGATCTGCGGCTGCGGCCAGCGCCCCGATGACCACCGGCAGGACGACGAGCGTCCAGCGCGGAAGTCGGGCCGGGCCGTCCGTCGAGGCCGCCAGCGCGACCGGCGCTGCGGGTGTGGCAACCGTGGGCGCGGGCTGCGCCGTGGGTGCGGGCGTGGTCTCGCGACCCGGAAGATCCGCCGGTGGCGGCGCGATCGGCGGCGCGGCCGGTGGCACGGCGGCCACCGTCGAGACAGGAGCCGGCGTCGCCGGTGTCGTGGGCGCCACTCGTGGTGCTGTCGAGATGACGTCGGCGGTGGCGAACGCCGAGACGCGCAGCAGTGCCACCGAGAAGGTGGCGCCGGGTGCCGCCCGAGGTACGAGGGCGACGCCGTAGCCCGACTTCAGCAGCACGGGCAGCAGCGGGTCCAACCGGAACAGCCACTGCCCGGCCGCGGTGCGCCGGCCGGCGGCCGGCTTGCCACCCAAGTCGCAGTCGTACGCCGCGGCGGTGCCGTCGTTGAACTCCTCGGTCAGCGGGCACGCGACGATTTCCGCGCTGCTGACGTTGATGTTCTCCAGGTCCGGCGGTTGGCCGGGATCGTCGTTCATCCGTAAGACCAGCGACGTCACCGTCGCGTCCGGCGGCAACGAGGTGAAGTCGAGATGCACCATCGCCAGCGCGCGGGGGGTCCCGGCGTGCGCGTCGACATAGACGTGGCTGTCTGGGGCCGTGTCGGTCTGTGGCAGTGCGGGTGCACCGCCCGCGGGCGGTAACGGCGCGGTGCCGAGCCGGTCGACAGTCACGGGTGTCGGCTGGGGCTGGTCCACCGGGCGGGCGGCGGCCGGCAACCCCGCGGCGACGGTCAGCCCGGCCGTCACCGCCACCGTGAACATCGCCGCCTTGGCCGTCCGCCGGGTCACGCGGACGCCCCCACGGTCGCCGTTCCGAAGTAGGCATGCAGCACGCGGTCGTCGGCTGCGACTTGCGCCGGCGTGCCGGAAGTCAATGGCCGGCCCGCTTCCATGACGTAGATCCGGTCGCACAGCTTGGTCACGGTCGGAATGTCGTGCTCGATGAGCAGCAGTGACATTCCGGTGCCCGCGATCTCGCGACGCAGCACTTCGGCGAACGCCTCGGTTTCGCTCGCCGTGATGCCGGCCGTGGGCTCGTCGAGCAGCAGCACCGACGGTTCCTGAGACAGGACAGCGGCGAGCTCGACCACGCGTCGGGTGCCGGTTGACAGCTCCCCGATGTAGGTCTGCCGGTAGCGTTCCAGCCCCATCCGCTCGACCATCGCCTCGGCAACGGTGCGCGACCGCCGCTCGGTGGCGCGCGCTGACGGCAGTCGCAGCAGCTCGCCCGAAAGGTCCGAGGTGCGACGCGCGTGCCGCTCCTGGGCGACCATCAACGTGTCGAGCACCGTGAGTGACGGGAACATCCGTGCATCCTGGAAGCCGCGCGACAGTCCGAGCTGCACTCGCCGGTGGACCGGGAGTGCCGTGATGTCAGCGTCGTTCAGTCGCACTGAACCGGCGGACGGGGTGATGAACCCGGAGATCGCCTCGAACAGCGTGGTCTTCCCCGCTCCGTTAGGGCCGATCAGGCCGACGACCTCGCGCGGGTGGACCTCGACGGTCATGTCGTCGACGGCGGCGATTCCGCCGAAGGCAACGCGGATCCCTTCCGCGACGAGAACGGGTGCGTTCACTGCGTCGCCACCAGCGACTCGACCGGCGCACGAGCGGGTTGGGGGGACGCCGAGGCGGTCACTGCACCCTGCTCCTGCTCCTGCTCCGCCTCGTCCGGGAGCAGCAGCAGGTCGCGCAACTGCGTGAGCACGCTCACGAGTCCACCGGGCAACCGATGCACGATGAGCACCACACCGGCTCCTGAGGCGAGCAGCGCGAGCGCGTTCTGGTCGGGGAACAGTGCTGGCAGCACCACCAGGGCGAGAGCGCCGAGGACGGGGCCCAGCAGCGTGCCCATCCCGCCGACGACAGCGACCGCGACCACGAGGAACGACGACTCGGCAGGGAAGTTCGTGTAGGAGACGCCCTGCTGGGTGTAGGCCAGCAGGCCGCCGGCCAGACCGGCGATCGCACCGGACAGGCAGAAGCCGGTGAGCTTGGTCGCGACGACATTGACGCCCATCGCGGCCGCAGCCCGCTCGTTCTCTCTGATCGCAACCATGTTGCGGCCGGTGCGACTGGTGCGCGTCAGGTGCGCGATGAGCAGACCGAAGGCCAGGCAACCGAGCGCGAGCAGGTACATCGTGTTGTCCGGCAGGAATGACACCCCGAACAGCCGGGGGCGCTTCATCGGGGTGTCGTGCAGCGACGTCGCGAACGACGTCGTGAACAGCCATCCCGCTGCAGCCACGGCGAATGCAAGGGTTGTCACCGACAGGAACAGCCCGTGCAACCGCAGAGCCGGCAGGCCGACCACGAGCGACGCGACCGACCCCGCGAGCATCGCGAAGATCAGTGCGACGAGGACGTTCCACGACCAGCGCTCCGCGGCGACCGCCGCTGCGAATGCGCCGACACCGGCGACTGCCCACTGCCCCAACGACACCTGACCGAGAAGTCCGGCGATGAGGCCGACGGACAGCGCCGCGAGCGCCGTCGCCGCGCCGATCGAAAGGATGAACGCGTCGTGCGACGGCACGACGTAGGCGAGCAGGACGGCAAAGACCGCTGCGGCGGTGCCCGTACCTCTACGCAGCCGCCCGAGTGCAGGGTTGCCGCGCAGTACGGCGGGGACCTGTAGCCGCGCGGTCGTCGAGAAGGCCATGTTGTCGGCGTCCCGCGACCGTGCGCTGCCGCGTCGACGGACCAGCAGCGCGACGAGAACGATGAGGAACAATGCGAGGTCGGCGTAGTTCTGGCTGTGCGTGTAGCTCAGCACCAGCGACTCGATGATCCCGACCCCGAGCCCGGATGCGGCGGCCACCGGCATGCTCGTCAGGCCACCGACGACGGCGGGGGCGAGCGCCCGCAACAACAGCGGCATCCCGAACGTCAGCGACGCGCCCGCACCTCTGGTCGAGCTGATGAGGATGCCGGCAAGCGCCGCGAGCGCACCCGACATCGCCCACGCCGTGATGGAGACGAGCCGAGGGGAGATGCCGAGCAGCCGCGCGTTGTCAGGATTGTCCGCCGAAGCGCGCATCGCGATGCCGAACCGGGCGTAGCGCAGGAAGCCGGTCAGCCCGAGGACGACGGCTGGGATCACGAACAGCGCGCAGAGCGTCCCACCGCTGAGCGTGACGTGTCCGACGGTGAGGCGTGCCTGAAACGGTTGTGGGAACGCGCTCGTCAGGCTCAGCTTCGCCTGCTCGGCGGGGGAGATGATGAGGCCGTTCGTGGCGACGAGCACTTGGGCGATGCCGAGCGTGACCACCATGGCGACCAGTGCGGGTGCGTTTCGCAGCCTGTTGATGACGGTGCTCTCGATGAGCAGCGCGACGGCGGCGCCCACGAGGAGGGCGCCGCCCAAGGCGAGCCAGTAGGACCAGTGGTGCTCGACGACGACGTAGACGAAGAAGAGCGTCGCGCTGGTGCCGATCTCACCATGGGCAAGGTTGAGCACACGGGTTGCGCGGTAGACGAGCACGAAGCCTACGGCGAGGATGCCGTAGAGGCCGCCGAGAATGACGCCGATGACGAGCGCGGACTCGAGCTGCATCATGCCGGCACCGTTGTGGGCTCCGACGCTTGCGCGCCGGCGAGGAACACCGACCGCAACAAGTCGTCGCGCCCGGCAAGGTCTGTCGTCGCTCCCTGGAAGCGCACCGTGCCGCGCTCGAGGAAGTACGCCCGGTCGCACAGCCTCAGTGCGACCTGCACCGACTGCTCGACGATCAACATCGCCACGCCGGCTTCTCGCAACGACTGGACGAAGGCAATGAGCTGCTCGACCACGACCGGAGCGAGGCCGAGTGTCAGCTCGTCGATCGCGAGAAGCTTGGGGTCGGCCAGATAGGAGCGGGACAGCGCAAGCATCTGCTGCTCACCGCCCGACAGCAGCCCGGCCGCCTTTCCGCGGTATCGCGCGAGCTGCGGGAACGCCGCGAGGACCCGCTCGACGCTGGCGGCGTACTGTGCCCGTGGTTGGTGGTAGCCGGCGACCCGCAGGTTGTCGTCGACGGACAGTGTCGGGAACACGCCCTTCCCGCCGGGGACGAGCAGCAGGCCCCGTCGGCTCATCACCTCGCCGCGGGCGCCGGTCGTCTCGATGCCGTCGAACCACACCCGGCCACCCGACGGTGGCGTCAGCCCCGTCACGGCGCGGAGCAGCGTGCTCTTGCCGGCGCCGTTGACCCCGAGCAGGGCCACCGCCTCGCCGGGCGCGACGTGCAGGTCGACGCCGAACAGCACCTGGACGCTCCCGAACCGGACCTCGATGCCGCGGGCGTCGAGCAGCCGGTCGCCGAGCGGTGCGGTGATCTCGGCGGCGCCGACCATCGGGGCGTCGCGACGGGTCGTGCCGGTGGATGCAGCGGCCGGCCGGCGGGCGAGCCGCTCGAACCCGGCGAGGGCGACGAGGCCGGCGAGCGCGCCGGCACCCACGAACCATCCGGCGTTGCCGTCGGTCATCGTGGGATAGCGCCACGCGTGGCTCGCCGCGTAGTCGGACATCGCGGGCACGAGTGGCGGCACGAGCCAGACGGCGAGGAAGCCTGCCCCACCGGTGACGACGAGCCGGATGGCCGACCGTGTCAGCCCACCGCCTGCGGCACCTGCGGCGCCCACGGCGGCGACCGTGACGATGCCGGTCAGCAGCGCCCCGACGACATGCGCTGCGGCGACGGCCTGCCACGCGTGCGCTGCTCCGGCGGCGATGAACGCGACGGTGGCATAGCTTCCCGCGAGACCGGCGAAGCGCAGGGCGTAACGCGGCTGGCCCGCCAGGTTCCTGCGCAGCATGCGGTGACCGGCGAACGCCCCGGCGACGACAAGGATGACGGCGACGGCACGGATGGCTGCGGTGGCGGGGGCGTCGGCGGCGTCGGTCACCTGCTCCTTGTGCGGCAGCAGGAGGAGGGCGGTGCCGATCAGCCCGCCGGCCGCGAGCGCCACGGCACGTGCCCCCGCCGCTCGGGGCGCGGGGCGTCGGGCACTGGCTCGCGCCGCCGTGATCGCCACGTGCCGGTCCTCCGAAGTCCGAGTGTAGGGCAGTTTAGTAAGACAATCCTGGACCGTCTATGACGGTCCAGACAGATCAGGCAGGCACCGCGGCATGGAGCAGCCGGCGCCGGACGCGGGTGAACCCGCGGGGGTTGCCGAGCGCGACCACGCCGGACGGGGAGCCGTCTCGCGACCACTGCGCGACCAGACCGAGCGGTTCGCCGAGGGCTCCGTCGATGATCGTCAGTTCATCCCCGATCCGGGGTGAGCCGGCCACCTGGATCCGGACGCCGTACTGATCGGACCGTACGTACCGGTCGCCGTACCACGGGTCTGCGCTGCCGTGGACGAGGCGGCGCGCGACCGTCTCGGCCTGACCGATCGCCGCCGTCCAGTGCCCGGCGACTCGGCTCGCGCCGCCCGGTTCCTGCGGCCACGCGGCGACGTCGCCGACGGCATAGACGCCGGGGAGCGCCGTTGCTCCGGTCGCGTCGGTCTGCACCCCGCCGGCGCCGGCGATGCCGAGCCCGGCGAGCCAGCCGACGACCGGCCGGAACGCCGACTCCGACGACGACGGTGTCGGCTGCCAGCCGGGAGCCGTCGTAGAGCTCGACCTCGTGGTCGCCGCGCCTTCCGCGGACGTCCACGATCGCTCCGCCGAACCGGAACCGCACGCTGTTCGTCTCGTGTAGCTGCCGGTACGACGAGGCGAGCTCGTGGCCGACGAACCGGTCGAACGGCCGCAGGTCGGCGTCGACGACGGTCACGTCGGCGCCCCGCCCGCGCGCGGCCGCCGCGACCTCGCACCCGATGAAGCCGGCGCCGATGACGACGACCCGGTGCGCGACATCGAGCGCCGCGCGCAGCGCTTGCGCGTCATCCAGCGTCCGGAGGTAGTGCACGTCGTCGCCAGCGGTGATCGGCAGCCGGTACGGCGCGGCGCCGGTCGCGACGACGACGGCGTCGGCCCGCAGCCGATGGCCGTCGTCGAGTATCACCGTCCGATCACCGGGCTCGAGCGCCGTCGCGGCCCGGCCGAGCATCAGGTCCACGTCCTGCGCCGCAGCGTCGTCGACGGTCAACAGCCGGATCCCGGCCGGGTCCGGCTCGGCCGTGGTGAGCAGATCCTCGACAACGGCGGTCGGTCGTAGGGCTCGTACGGCTCCGCGCCCACGAGCACGATGTTGCCGTCATCCCCTCCGTGCGCAGCGCGGTCGCCACCCGAGTGCCTGCCACGGAGGCGCCGACCACGGCGACCGTCCGCGGAGTCATCCCGTGCCGCCGCGGAGCCAGACGTCCGAGCCACGGACCTCGACGACGTAGGACCTCAGCGGAACCCGCGCGGGCAGGCGGCATACCGCGCCCGTCCGCAGGTCGAACTGCGCGCCGTGGAAACCGCACTCCACCCGGCCATGCTCGACCCAACCCTCCTCGGACAAAGAGGAGTGGGCGTGCGTGCACGTGTCAGCGACGGCGAGGTAGTCGCCGTCGACGTTGAAGATGGCGACCGGCTCGCCGTCGTACGCGACACACACGCCTCGTCCTCCGCCGGCAGCCCCCGACGTCGCAGACCCGCACGCCGACCCGCCGCCGCGGCGGGCTGGTTCGGTGCAACGCTCATGACCGCCTCCGCTCGGGGTCGTGGGCTCGGCTGGCTTGCCGGGTTGGGTGCTGGACCGTGATGTCGGTGGACGCCACGCGCATTTTGTCATACAAAGTCGCACAACAGTAGGACGGTTCCCTCATGGCCCAGGAGGCCGGATGAGCACGATCGCGATCACGCCGCGGCAGGGGCAGGCCGATGTCGTCGAGGTCCTCCGTGCGCGGTACGGCGACGCGCGGGTGCTCGTCGACGAGGCCACCCGGCAGCTGCTCTCACTCGACTTCTCCGAGGAGCCCGGCGCGACGGCGCTTGCCGTCGTGCAGCCGGCGAGCACCGACGATGTCGTCGACCTCGTCCGGCTGGCGGCCGAGCACGACCTGCGCCTCGTCGTCCGCGGTGGGGGGATGTCCTACTGCCGCGGTCACGTCTCGGACGACGCCGGTGTCGTCCTCGTCGACATGCGCCGGATGAACCACATCATCGAGTGGAACGCCGACGACCTCTACATCACCGTCGAGACCGGCATCACCTGGCAGGAGCTCAACGGCTTCCTGAAGGACAAGCCCTACCGGGTGCCGTTCTTCGGCACGCTGTCCGGTGCCCATGCGCAGGTCGGCGGTGGCCTGTCGCAGAACTCCGCCGGTCTCGGGCGCCGACTCCTCAGCGACCACGTGCGCTCGGTCGAGGTCGTGCTCGGTGACGGCCGGGTGCTGCGCACCGGCGCGGCGGCCGCTGTCGGCAGCGCTCCCTTCACCCGCAACTTCGGACCCGACTTGACCGGGCTCTTCCTCTCCGACTCCGGCGCTCTCGGCATCAAAACCACGGTGACCCTCGCGCTCGAGCCGCGGCCGCGCGGGACGTCGTTCGCGAGCTACCGGTTCGACACCGTCGCCGAGCTTGTCGAGGCGATGACCGCGATCACCCGTACCGGACTGTCGGTGGAGTGCATCGCCGCGGACAACTACATGGGCCGGGCCATGACCAACATGCCGCGGCCGCCGAGGGACGTCATGCGCCAGATGGCGGCGGACGTGCTCCGCGCCGGGTCGAGCCGGCTGCGGTCCCTGCGTCAGCTGGCCAAGGCGGCACGGCCGGGAGGTCTGAAGTTCCTGGAGGACGCGCCGTTCTCCCTCGCGGTCGTCGTCGACGCGCCGGACATGCGCATCAGCGACCGGCTCGTGCGCAAGGTCGACCGCATCGCCCGGAACGCCGGCGGCAAGAGGCTGCCGACCGCGCTCGCGCTGGGCATGCGGTTCGGTCCGCTGCCCGCGGTCAGTGCGCTGATGATCGGCATGAACGGCGAGACCAACTTCCCGAGCAACGCGATGTTTCCCCTGTCGGCCGGCCCGGCTGCGGTGGCGGTCCTCGACCGGTTCTTCGCCGACAACGCCGAGCTGATGCGGCTGCACGGCATATTCGAGGCGCGCAACTACCTCGCGTTCGACAACTGCTTCGCGATCGAGCCGATCATCTACTGGCAGGGCCGGATGAGCCCCTTCCGGCTGAGTTTCGTCGAGGACGAGGAGCAGCGCCGCGCGCTCGAGACGATTCCCGATGACGCGGAGGCGACCGCCGTGGCGGTCGACCTGCGCCACCGGATGATCGACGCGCTGCGCGCCGCCGGCGCCCTCAACATCCAGATCGGAAAGGTCTACCCCTACCGCGACGCGCTCGGCGGCGGGACTGCCTGGCAGCTCGTCGAGTCGATCAAGCGGACCGTTGACCCGGCGGGGAGGCTCAACCCCGGAACACTGGGGCTGCGGTGAGCCTCGTCGCCTACGAGGTGCGCGACCACGTCGCCGTCATTCAGCTGAGCGACGACAAGCGACGCAACGCCCTGTCCGCGGAGCTGGTCGACGAGGTCCTCACGTGCCTGTCGAGGTCACGTGGCGACGGAGCGCGGGCCGTGGTCATCTCCGCAGCCGGCCGCTGCTTCAGCGCCGGTGCCGACCTCACCGCGGACCCGTTGCGACCGGCGAGCCCCACACCGCCCGACCTGTTCCGCGCGCTGCAGGAGGAGGACCGCCCGGTCATCGCGGCCGTGGACGGTCTTGCCCTCGGCGGCGCGTTCGAACTCGTGCTGTCCTGCCATCTCGCCGTATTGTCGACCGAGTCGATGCTGGCATTGCCCGAGGTAGGCGTGGGCGTCGTACCGAACACCGCACTGGCGCTGCTGCCGACGATCGTGGGCATGCGCCGCGCCCTGGACATCGTCCTAACCCGGCGCCGGCTCGACGCCACCGAGAGTCTGGCGCTCGGGATCGCGACCGTGGTCGTCGCCGCCGGCGCGGCGGAGCAGGCCGGCTGTGACCTCGCCCGTTCGATCGTCTCCGCGGGTGCCCCGACCGCGGTCGCAGTAAGCCCTCCGGTCACTTACCGAGCGCCGGGACGCGGCGTGGGGCGACATGGCCACTGCCGTGGACGCGCTCGATCCCGACCGAGATGGCCGAGGGCTTCGCCGCCTTCCGCGAGGGGCGCGTCCCGGACTTCACGCCGTTCTGGTCCGGCACGGCAGAGCCCGTCGGTGGCGCGCGAGCATGAATGTGACGCTCACGGCAGAGCAGCGCCAAGTCGCCGACGCTGCCGGCCACATTGCCGCCGACCACGCGTTGAAGTCGGTTACCCGCGCCGATGCGGCGGCCGCGGCCGACGAGGCGTGGCGGCACTCGCGCGTGCCGGACTGACGACGCTGCGGATACCGCAAGGCCGCGGCGGGATGGGCGCCGGCGTGGTCGAGACGTGTCTCGTCGCCGAGGCGCTGGCCGCGCAGTTGGTGCTGGCGCCGTTCCTCGGCGCGACGCTCGCTTCCGACCTGCTCGTGCGCTCGGGGAGTGATTCCCCGTTCGACCGTCTCGTCGCCTCGCCCGCCACGCGGTACGCCGTTGTTCTCGACGACCGGCTCGGCGCCCTGTCCGATGCCGGTCTCGCGGTTGACGCGGTCGGCGCCGAGGCCGCGGTGGCGGTTGCTCTCGACGGCACGGTCGCGCTCGGCGGCTTGACGGACATCGCGGACGGCGCCGACCTGACGCGGGAGCTTCGCGTCGTACCCCCGGCCCGGCGCGTGACCGCGTCGGCACGTTGCCGGCGGACGAGCGCGCGGCGTGGACCGCGTTCGCCCTGACCGTCGTGTGCGCCGACCTCGTCGGGGTGCTGAGCGCGACGCTCGATCTCGCCGTCGAGCACGCCAAGACCCGCCAGCAGTTCGGCCGACCGATCGGGTCGTTCCAGGCCGTGCAGCACCTCGCCGCCGAGGCGCTGGTCGATGTCGAGAGTTGCACGCAGTGCGACGTGGCAAGCGGCGTGGGCGGTCGACACTCTGGACGCCCATGCCGCGCTCGAGGCCGCACGGATGGCGAAGGCCTACTGCGCGACCGTCGGCCCGCGGGTCTGCGAGTCAGCCGTGCAGGTGTGGGGCGGCATGGGGATGACCTGGGATTGTCCGGCGCATCTCTACTTGCGACGCGGCTGGCTCGACCGGATGCTCTTCGGCGACGAGGAGTGGCACTACGCATCCCTTGCCGGCGCCATGGCGGGCGGATGAACTTCCAGGACACGCCCGAGGAGGCTGATTTCCGCGCCCGGCTGCGGGCGTGGCTCGAGGCGAACGCCCCGGGAGAGCAGCCGGCCGACGACGACGCGCGGATCCGGCAGCGGAACGACTGGCATCGCATGCTGTTCGCCGCCGGGTGGCTGGGCCTGTCGTGGCCCATCGAGTACGGCGGCCAGGGGCTGAGCCCGGTTTACGAGCTCATCCTCAACGACGAGATCGGCGCCACCTTCGCGCCGGCACTGCCCCCGATCGGCTTCCTCGGCAGGGCGTTCCTCAACTACGGCAGCGAGGAGCAGAAGCGGCGCTACCTGCGCCGGCTGCTCGCGGGCGAGGACACCTGGTGCCAAGGGTTCAGCGAGCCCGGTGCCGGGTCCGACCTCGCGGCCGTCACCACGCGCGCGACCCGGCAGGGCGACGACTACGTCATCAGCGGCCAGAAGATCTGGACGAGTGAGGCGGCGTGGGCGCAGTACTGCTTCCTGCTCGCGCGTACCGGTGACCTCGCGAGCCGGCACCGTGGGCTGTCGTGCTTCGTCGTACCGCTGGCGAGCCCGGGCGTGACGGTGAGCGCGATCCGGATGATCAACGGGGACCGCGACTTCGGCCAGGTCTTCTTCGACGACGTCGTCGTGCCGCAGGCATCGCGCGTCGGTGACGAGGGCGTCGGATGGTCGCTCGCGATGTCGCTGTTCGGCTACGAGCGCGGACCCGCGGACATCGGCGTCATTGCCCGGCTCGAGCGGTCGCTGCGAGAGCTCGAGGAGCGGGTTCGCGACGCCGACGCCGTGTCGCGGGCCAAGGTGGCGCGGGCACGCGTCGCGCAGCACGTGCTGCGGGTCCACGTGCTGCGCAGCCTGTCGCAGCGGCTCGACGGCAGCGCGCCCGGCCCGGAGTCGTCGATCGACAAGGTGCTGCTCACGCGCGTGTGGCAGCAGATCCACCGGACCGCCGTCGACGTGCTCGGCCCGACCGCCGTCACCGGCGCGGACGCGCGCTGGTACGACGACTACCTCTACTCCCGCGGGATGAGCATCGCCGGCGGCACTGCGCAGATCCAGGACGGCATCATCGCCGAGCGGTTGCTCGGCCTGCCCCGCGCCTGAGTCCCCTCAGCCGGAGGAGATGTCGAAACCGACCGTGCCGGCGTAGATCGCGTCGATCTCGGCGGCGTACCGCTTGAGCACGTTGGGGCGGCGCAGCTTCCCGGTCGCTGTCAACTCTTCGCTGCCCGGCGACCACTCGTCGTACAGCAGCGCGACGCGACGGATGCTTTCGGCCCGCGAGACGCTGCGGTTGATCGTGGCGACCGCAGCGGCGAGCTCGGTACGCACCGCGTCGACGTCGCGGTGCTGGACCTCGGCCGGGTCGATCACGACGAGCGCGGCGATGTAGGGACGGCCGTCGCCGATGACGCAGGCGTGAGCGATGAATGGATACGCCCGAAGCGACTCCTCGAGGTTTCCGGGGGAGACGTTCTTGCCACCGGCGGTGACGATGAGTTCCTTCTTACGGCCGACGATGCTGACGTAGCCATCGCCGTCGATCGCCCCGAGGTCGCCGGTGCGCAGCCAGCCGTCGGTCGTCAGGACCTCGGCGGTGCGCTCGGGATCCTTGAGGTAGCCGAGGAAACCCGGGCCATCTGAGGGCCGACAGAGGATCTCGCCGTCGTCGGCCAGTCGCAGCTCGATCCCGGGCAACGCCCGCCCGACCGTGCCCGGGCGCGGCTCGTCCACCTCCCAGGTCAGCAGCCCGCTCTCGGTCAGCCCGTATCCCTCCGAGATCGGCACACCGACGTCGAGGAAGAACCGCTGCACGTCAGGGCTGAGTCCGGCGCCGCCGATGACCGCCACCTCGCACTCGTCGAGCCCGACAGCCGCGATGGCCTCGTGCGCAGGCGCTTCGCTCGCCGCGATTGTCGCGTGCAGCTTCTCCCACACCCGAGGTGGCGCAAGGAAGAGCTGCGGCCGGACGTCGACGAGGTATTGGCCGATCTCCGCGAAGTTGGGGCAGCAATACGCAAGAGTCCCCTGGGCCAGGTGCGTGTAGTAACCGGCTATCCGCTCACCCACATGGGCATGCGGCATGTAGGAGATGAGCCGCCAGCCTCGCAGCGGCCGACCCAGGGCGAAGTACTGCGCACGGACGCTCATGATCGCCACCCGGTGGTCGATCATCACACCCTTCGGTGGCCCGGTCGTGCCGGAGGTGTAGACGATCGTCGCAAGCTCGGTTGGCTCGAGCTCGGCCGCCAGAGCGGTGAGCGACGCGGGTTCCGTTGCGACGAGTTCGTCGAAGCCGACCACACCGGGCTCGGCGCGACCCGTCGTCACCGCGTGGCGCAGTCGCGGCAACTCGGAGGCCACGGCGCGAACCCGGTCAAGGGCGGGCCCCGGTTCGGCAAACGCGATCACCGCCTCGCAGTGATCGGAGATGTAGCGGATCTGGTCCGGTGCG
Source organism: uncultured Actinomycetota bacterium (assembly GCA_963835405.1). Classification (GTDB taxonomy): domain Bacteria; phylum Actinomycetota; class Actinomycetes; order JAFAQI01; family JAFAQI01; genus CAWIFV01. Next base: position 222,778 of record CAWIFV010000009.1, on the reverse strand, counting down.
GCGGTTGTGTAGATCGACACGGCGCAGGCGCCGAGGAAGGACAGTGCCAGGTCGATGACGTGGAACTGCTGCGTATTGGCCAGAAACAGGACGGCGCGGTCACCCCGTTGGATTCCGAGCGACCGGAATGACGCAGCCAGCCGGGCGACGGTGTCGGCGTACTCGGCCCATGTCCACTGCCGCCAGTCGTCGCCCTCGCGCCAGCGCACGGCGGCGTCGTCCGGCCGCTCCCGCACGTGCTCGAGGAACAGCGCGGGCAAGGTCCAGTGGGTCCAGTCCGGGCCGACGAAGGCGGGGTCGTCGGCTCGCTCTCGCCGCGGGTTCGGTACGACGGCGGTGTCGGCGCTCAAAGGAAGTTCACCAAGCTCTGGCTCAACACGACCGTCTGGTCGAGCAGGATCTTGCGCTTCGCAATGCGCCAACGCAGGGGAGCAACGCGGCGCAGCAGGTCCTCCCGCTCGCCGACCATGAGGTCATGGTCGCGGTCGAGCCGGTTCTTGTAGACGATGAAGTTCGACGTCACGGCATATTCGCCCTCGAACTCACCCGGACGGACCCGCACGTTGGTCAACAGCCGGCGGGTGCGTGACCTCGGGTCCTCCGCCCAGGCCATGCCGGACTCCAACCGCCGCACCCGCTGACGTAGCGACGTCGCTGTCTCGTCGAAGTGGGCGACGTCCGTGGGCGTCGACACCTCGAGGTTCTGCTGGCGGCGCAGCCGGTTGGTGCGCGCCGGCATCCAGTAGTGCAGGTCCGCGGCGAACAGCTCGAGCCATTCCTCGTAGCGATGCTCGTCGAGCAGCTGCGCTTCGAAGTAGAGAAACTGCTGGATCTCGTGCTGCAGATCGGGTCCGACGATCGGCGGCAGGTCGCCCGCCTGCGACGCGGCGTACGCGGTGGTCGGCGGGACTGTCTCCGTCGTAGTCACGCGCCCTCCTCCGTCATCAGCTCGACATAGCGCCGGTAGAAGCCTCGAGCGGCCTCCTCGCTGAGCACGAACGAGACATTGCCGGGGTAGTCACTGTCAGGTCCGGACCGGCCGAGGTTCATCTGGTAGATCCACGGGTTGTCGCGAACGACGGACGCGGTCGAGTTGCGCTGGCAGTCGGCCCAGGTCTCGCTGTCGTCCTGCTCGAAGATGCCGGCGGCGGTGAACGTGCGCACCGTGAACAGCCGCTGGGCTTCCTTCACCTCAGGCGGGGCGTCCTTGTCGACGACGACCCACGACCAGATCTCCATCTCGCCGGGACCGCGGGGGTGGAAGACGCGGAGCACGCCGGTGCCCGGCAGGAAGCCGAGGTTGGGGAAGATGTTGCCGTGGCTGATCAGCGGACCACGAGCGCGGGCTTCGCCGATGCGTTCGACGATCTTGGGGCGCATCGCTTCGTAATACTTGTCCAGCGGGCCGGAGTCCTGCATGTTCGCGTTGAAGAAGAAGCCCATGCCGTGCCCCTGCGGAGAGCTGAACTGCCGCCCGTCCTCGGGTAGCTCCATCGGCGGGGCGTTCTCGTCGACCATCGCCACCATGGCAGACAGGTGGTTGGTGAGCAGGTGGTACATGTCGCTGGTGAACTGCTCGGCGCCGAACTTCCAGTTGGCGTGCACTACCCACTTGTTGACTCCACCGACGAGCTCGGCACCTCCCTCGATGCGATCGACGAACGCGTCGAAGTACCACGCCGCGTCGCCGAGGTAGTCGACGAGCGGCGGTGCGTCCTTGTCGAAAGTGGCGAAGATGAACCCCTTGTAGGAGTCGAGCTGCGCGACCTGCAGCAGCCCGGTGCGCGACTTGTCGAGTCCGGGGAACTGCTCCTCGTGGGGCACGCTGACCAGATCGCCGGTCAGGTTGTAGGTCCAGCCGTGGTAGTTGCACATGAACGACCGCGCCCGACCCTCGTCCGCCCGGCAGACGCGGTTACCGCGGTGCCGGCACGCGTTGACGAACGCGCGGATGCCGCCGTCCTTCTGCCGGACGACGAGGACCGGGTTGTTGCCCATCCACGTGCTGAAGAAGTCGCCCGGCGACGGCAGCTGGCACTCGTGTGCGAGGAACAGCCACGACCGCTCGAACACGCGCTTCATCTCGCGCTCGAAGATGGCCGGGTCAGAGAAGACCTGCGGGTTGATCTGGCCCCGGTCGTAGTCGACAAGGCCGGCGAGGTCGACGGTCATCGCGTCACTCCTTCACGGACAGGGTGGTGACGTCAGAACTCGACTCCGACCTGTTGGTTGACTTGGGGAATGAGCTCGAAGACGGGCCCGAGCGGCATGATCTTCGCGAGATTCCCCTGCGCCTTCATCTTTCCGGTCATGATCGCGGTCTGGCTCGCCAGCTCGCCCTTGTCCATCGCGACGGCGGTCTCGTAGGACAGTGTGCCTTCGACGTCGGGGTCGAAGTCGGGCGCGCCGAGGGCGATCTCGATCTGTCCGTCCTCGATGCGGACGTGGTAGGTCACGTCGCCGTCCGGGCTGCCGGTCACCGTCATCTGCGACAGCAGGTCCTTGCCGGTGATGCCCTGGCGGACCTGCTCGTTGTCGTTGAGCGCCTCGGTGAGCAGCTTGGCCCAGTCGTCGGTCAGGTACTTCACCATGTCTTCGCTTCCTCTCGTGTGCTGCCGGGGGTTTGGTGCGGTGCGGTCAGGCCTCTTCCAGCGAGGTGCCGGTGGTGGTTGCGACGAACTTGTGGCCCCAGATGCTGGGTGCGGTGTAGGAGCCGACGGTCCACGTCGTGTCGTCGACCTCGAGCCCGCCCCAGCCGTACTCGATCTCGAACCCGCCGGGCGAGCGCAGGTAGAACGACACCATCCGGTCGTTCGTGTGCCTGCCGAAGGTCAACGTGATCTGGATGTCGCGCTCTTGGCAGATGTCGAGGGCGGTGCCCACGTCGTCGAGATCGACGAGCTGCAGCATCAGGTGCTGGAGGCCTTTGACGCCCGGGATGCCGAGGATCGCCATGCTGTGATGCCGTGGATTGCAGTGGTAGAAGCGGAAGTCGGCGAACCCGTCCATGTGGATGGTGTCGCTGAGCCGGAAGCCCATCGCGTCCTCGTAGAACGGCGCCGCCTTGTCGAGGTCCGGCACGACGAACACGGCGTGACCGAGCCCCTGCTCGCCGGTGACGAACCCCTTGATCGGGCGTCCCGGTTGGAACGTCCGCGGATGCGACAGCTGGCCGTAGAACAGCTCGTGGGTCAGCCCCAGGGGGTCGGTGAACGTCGCCATTCCGGTGACGCCGCGCGCGGCGAGCTCCTCATCGACGGCCCGTCGCACCCGGATCCCGGCCGCCTCGAGGCGCGCCACGTCCTCGTCCAGCTCCGCTGCCGAGCCGACCTCCCATCCCGCATAGGACATTCGGTCGCGCTCGCCTGGATGGACGGCGATGCGGTGCGCCCGGTCGTCGACGCGGAGCAGGACGCTGCCGTCGTTGGTGATGTCGGAGACCTGCAGTCCCAGGACCTCCGGGCCGAACGTCTCCCACTCCTTGTGGTTGGGCGACTCGACGCCGAGATAGCCGAGAGCTCTGATGGTCATGGCGCTTCCCCCTTAGGCCGCGGTGACGAAATCGGCGACCAGTCGCTCGAACTCGCGCGCCCGCTCGACCTGGACCCAGTGGCCACAGTTCGGAAACACGTGCAGCTGTGCGTCGGGCATGCGCTTCTGGATGAACAGGGCGTGCTCCATGGGCAGCACCCGGTCGTCGCGGCCCCAGACCACGAGCGCCGGGTGGCTGATCTCGTGGATCCGTGGCCACAGCGGCTCGAACCCGCCGCCGCGCATGAACGCTATGCCGAGGTTGTTGTAGAACTCGACGTGCGAAGGCTCCGTCGCCGCCGAGAGGCGCTCGGTCACGAGCGCGTCGGTGATGCGCGACTGGTCGTGAACCATCAGCCCGATGAGCCGGCGCAGCCGCTCGGGGCTGGGCCCCGGCGGCAGGAAGAACGTCACCATCTCGCGCATGCCCTCGGTCGGCTCGACGGTGGTGGGTGCAACGCCGGCGAAGGCCGGCCCCATCAGCACGAGCTTGCCCACCCGGTCCGGAAACTCCAGCGCCGTCTTGAGGGCCGTCGCGCCGCCCTGCGAGTTGCCGACGAGGTGGGCGCGCTCGACGCCGAGCCGGTCGAGTGTCTCGACGAGAACCCTCGCGTTGTGACCCAGCAGCCCGCTCTCGATCTGTTCGAGGGTGGGGCGATGGGTCCCGCCGTACCCAGGCTGATCCACGGCCAGCACGCGGAACTGCTTGGCGAGGAACGGGATGTTGTGCTCGAAGTTGCTCAAGGCCGAGGCGCCGGGGCCGCCACCGTGCAGGAGGACGACGGCCTCGCCCGAGCCGGAGTCGTGGACGGCGACATCGCCTGCCGAGGTGGTGACCGTGGTCATCTCGTACGTCACCGCAGTGGTCATCCGCGCTCTCCAAAGGGGGGTCGATATGCCCGAACTGTCGCGTCGGCGGGGCGAGGCGGATACTACGACTTCTTCAGACAATCTGCTAGGGTCCTTGTCACCGCAACAGAACCGGGGAGGCCGCGATGGGCTGGCTGGACGACACCGTGGCGCTGGTGACAGGGGGCGGATCAGGCCTCGGGCGCACGATCGTGGACCGTTTCATCGCCGAGGGCGCACGGGTCGGCGTTCTCGAGATCTCCGAGCAGAAGGCGAAGCAGCTCGACGCCGACCTGGTGGACGCGGTATGCGTCACCGTCGGCGACGCGCGGTCCTACGACGACAACGCGAGGGCAGTCGCCGCGACCCTGGAGCGGTTCGGTCGGCTCGACACGTTCGTCGGCAACGCCGGAATCTGGGACTTCATGTATCCGCTGAGCGACCTGCCGGCGCAGTCGATAGACGCGGCATTCGACGAGTTGTTCGGCCTCAACGTCAAGGGCTACCTGCTCGGCGCCAAGGCGGCGCTGCCTGCGCTGCGGGAGGCCGGCGGGAGCATGGTCTTCACGCTGTCGAACGCCGCGTTCTACCCCGGCGGCGGCGGGCCCCTGTACACGGCGTCCAAGCATGCGGTGCTAGGGCTCGTGCGCCAGCTCGCCTACGAGCTCGCGCCGGCCGTCCGCGTCAACGGCGTGGCGCCCGGCGGCATGACGACAGACTTGCGCGGACCCAAGGCGCTGGACTTGCAGGACCACAGCATCGCGATGGTGCCGGTCCTCGAGATGATGAAGGACATGCTGCCGGTGAAGTTCAACCCGACGGCTGACGACTACGTGGCGCCGTACGTGCTCCTGGCGTCGTCTCAGTCGCGGGCGGCAACCGGGACCGTGATCAACATCGATGGCGGCATCGGCGTCCTGCGGCCGATGTGAGGTGACAGTTTCGGCAATGCGGGTCGCGGTCACAATCAGCGCATACGCTGACTGACGGAGCACGGCGAGGGGTGCAGATGGCTTCGATGGCGACGACGGCCCGCGTGACCGCGGTCGACCAGGTCGTCGACGCGATCACGGCGCGCATCCGCAACGGATCGCTCGTGCCTGGTCAGCGCCTCGTCGAGGCCGACCTCACCGCCGATCTCGGCGTCAGCCGGGGACCGTTGCGCGAAGCGCTGAGCCGGCTGGCTGCCGAGGGCCTGGTCGAGATCGAGCCCTACCGCGGCGCACTTGTGCGCCGGCTCACCGACGAGGAGATCGCGCAGCTCTTCGACGTTCGCGAGGCGCTGGAAGGCATGGCCGCGCGACTCGCAGCCGTGTCGGTCGAGAACGGTGCCGACACGACCGAGCTGCAGGCGGCGCTCGAGGAGATGGGGGCGCTTCGCGACCAGCCGGACCCCTACGGCTACCTCGAGGCCAACAACCGGTTCCACGACGCAATCTTCAAGCTGAGCGGCAACACACTGCTGCAGAGCCACATCGCACAGCTGGAGACGCACGCCTATCGCCTCCAGTTCCAGCAGATCCTCAAGACCGACCTGCGCCTCCACGGCATCGCCGACCACGAGAAGATCGCGGCGGCGATCCTCGCAGGAAACGCGCGGGTTGCGGAGACGGAGATGCGAAGGCACGTCCGCCGGTCCGCCGACGCGACCGACGAGCTGATCCGCAGCACTTCGTCGGGCTGAAGCTCACTCCGCGGCTGCCGCGAAGAGCGGCAACCGGCGCGTTCCCGCGTCGACGAACCGCACGGTCACGTCATGGCCGATGCCGACGTCGCCGCTGCCGGGCGCGAGCCGCGACAGCATCCGGACGCCCTCGTCGAGGTCGACGAGTACGACGTCGTACGGCAACGAGGGCTCCCAGTCCGCGCCGAAGAACGAGACGTGAACGCGGGTCAGCGACCAGACCCGGCCACGGCCCGACACCGGGAACCAGTCAAGTGCTTCGTTGCCGCAGTGGGGGCATGCCTCGCGCGGGGGGAAGAACGCAGTTTCGCATCCGGTGCACCGCGGCAGCAGCAGCTCGCCCCGCGCGCAGCCGTCCCAGAACGGTGCGCTTGCGGCGGTCGAAGGCCACTGCGGCGCACCCTCCGGCAGCGTCGTCATGCTGCTCCCCGCAGGACCATGGTGCCGCACACGCTGAATATCCCGCCGTTTCCGGTGACGACCGCATGGCGGACGCCTGGCACCTGTGTCGGCCCGGCGGTGCCCTGGACCTGACGCACCGCCTCCGTGAGGTGGAGCATGCCGCCGATGTGGCCCTGCGAGAGCAGGCCGCCGTGGGTGTTGACCGGGCACCGGCCGCCGAAGGTGGCCGCGCCGGAGCGGTAGTAGTCACCGCCGCTCCCCGCAGCGCACAGTCCGATCTCCTCGAGAGCGAACAGCACGGTGAAGGTGAACGCGTCGTGGATCGATGCCACATCCAGATCAGCTGGTCCGACGCCGGCCGCCTCGAAGACCCGGCGCGCGACGCGGCCAACCGCAAGGTCGGCGAGGTCGGGGAGTCTCGCCGCGGAGTTGTGGGTCGCCTCCATGGCGAAGCCGGCAACTGCCACGGCGGGTAGCGACAGCGCAGCAGCCCGCTCGCGGGTCGTGACGATGAGGGCTCCGGCGCCGTCACAGATCGCCGAGCAGTCGAGCATCCGGAGCGGCTCCGCGATGAACGGGCTCGCGAAGTAGTCGTCGGTGGTGAGCGGCTTCGTGAACCGGCCGCGCCCCGCGCGGGCGGCGTGGGCGCGTGACACGATCGCGACCTGCGCGAGGTCCTCCGGTGTCAGCCCGCGTTCGTGCAGGAAACGCGCGGCGAGCAACGCGTAGGGAGCGACGGCGCCGCGGACGCCGAACGGTTCGGTCCACTCCTCACCCCCCTCCAGGTTGAGCTCGGCGCCGCGCTGGGTGCTGGGGCGACGACTGAGCATGGCCTCGCCGTAGGCGCACACCACGACCTCGCAGTGTCCGGCGCGGATGGCCCACATCGCCTGCTCGACCATGGTCATGCCACTCACCGAGCCGCCCACGTCGACGGTCGCGAGGAACGTCGGATGTGCGCCGATCTCCTCGGCCAGCGTGACCGCGAACATCGACTGTGCCTCGCCGTAAGGATCGAGGTTGATCACGCCGTCGACGTCACGCACCGTGATCCCGGCGTTGGTGATCGCCGCTCGGGCGGCGCGCGCCTGCAGCTGGACCGGTGATGTTCCGGGCAGCCGCCCGAGCGCGGTCTCGCCGGTCGCCACGATGACGACGTCGTCGGCAGCGGCTGGCACTGCGGGCTCCTCCTCCATTGCTGGCAGGACAATGTTGTCATACGATCTGGGCGGACAAACTACCGAGGACAGGAGCGGGCCGTGCAGGTTGTCGAGGGCACCACCATCCAGGCCGCGACGTTCGCCAACCACCGGGGTGACGGCATCTCCTTCCAGCGCTTGCTGAAGGGCCGCCCCGGCACGCTCGACAACTTCGAGCTGTCGCTGGTGCACTTCGACGCCGAGTACAGCACGCCGCGCCACCACCACAACTTCGACCAGCTGCACTACGTCCTCGAGGGCACGCACGAGTACGCCCCCCGCCAGCACATGCCGGCAGGCACCGTGACCTACTTTCCTGAGGGCGCTCACTACGGACCGCAGACCGGGCACGGAGCCGTGGTCGTCGGCCTGCAATTCGCCGGCGCGAGCGGCTCCGGATTCATGAGCTACGACCAGCTCAGCGAGGGCAACAAGCGGCTTAGCGAGCGTGGATCCTTCGAGAACGGCATCTTCCGGTACGTCGACGGCGACGGTCGGCACCACAACAAGGACGGCTACGAGGCGATCTGGGAAGAGGTCAACGGCAAGCCGGTGGCCTATCCCGGGCCGCGCTACCACCAGCCGATCGTCATGCGCCCCGAGAACTACAGCTGGATCACGAACGAAGCCGAGCCCGGTGTGTCCGTGAAGACGTTGGGGTGCTTCACCGAACGGCGTACGACGGTGAGCCTGCTTCGGCTCGAGCCGTCGGCGGCCCATCGAGTCGCGCCACGTCGAGCGACCGAGCTCTACTTCGTGGTGTCAGGCGAGATCAGCTGCGGCGACGGGAAGTACGGGCAGCACGCCGCTTTCATGTTCGAGCCGAACGACACCGCCGACGTCACGGCGGTCAGCGAGACCGAGCTGTACGCAATCCGGCTTCCCGAGTTTGCGTAAGCCTCCGCCCGGATGGACAGCGAAGACTGCGCCGCCCTCGCTGCGGAGCTCCAGGATGCGGCTGCCTGTGGGAAGCCGGTCGACCCGCTCACAGACCGCTTCCCGGAGATGACGGTCGACGACGCCTACGCGATCCAGCTGCTCCAGATTCACCGCCGGGTCGGCGCGGGCGCCGCGGTCCGGGGCTACAAGGTCGGGCTCACGTCGGCCGCGATGCAGCAACAGCTCGGGGTCGGCGAGCCTGACTTCGGCCACCTGCTCGACGACATGTTCTGGCCGGACTCGGCGCCGATCCCGACGTCCGGATACCTGCAGCCGCGCGCGGAGCCGGAGACGGCACTCATCCTCGGCCGGGAGCTGACGGGCCCCGGGGTCAGCGTGGAGGAGGCGGCGGCGGCGGTTGCGTTCGCCGTACCCGCCATCGAGATCATCGACAGCCGCATCAGGGACTGGCGCATCGCCCTCGCCGACACGATCGCCGACAATGCGTCGTCGGCCGGAGTCGTCCTTGGTGCGACTCGCACGCCGTTTGATGCGGTCGACCTACCCCTCGTCGGATGCCTGCTGTCCAAGAACGGTCAGCTCGCCGGCACGGGTGCGGGTGGCGCGGTCCTCGGTACGCCGATCGCCGCGCTCGCCTGGCTCGCCAACACGCTCGGACCGCGGGGCGTCGAATTGCGCAGCGGTGATGTCGTGCTGCCCGGATCCGTCACTGCGGCGGTGCCGATCGAGGCGGGGGACACCGTCACCGCCACCTTCCACACGCTAGGCAGCGTGACCGCGGTGTTCGCCGACGACGACCCCCGACGATGACGGTCGCGGCGATCGTCGGTTCGGGCCACATCGGCACCGACCTGCTGATGAAGCTGCTCCGCAGCGAGACGGTCGAGCCGCGCTATGTCGTCGGCGTCGACCCCGGCTCCGAGGGTCTCGCGACCGCGCGTCGGCTCGGTGTCGAGGCATCGGCGGACGGCGTCGACTGGCTGCTCGCGCAGCCGGAGCTTCCCGACCTCGTCTTCGAGGCCACGTCGGCCCGGGCCCACGCCACGCACGCGCCGCTGTACGAGGCGGCCGGCATCCGCGCCGTGGACCTCACGCCCGCCGCGGTCGGCCCCTACATCTGCCCCCCGGTCAACCTCGGCGAGCATCTCGACGGGTGGAACGTCAACCTCATCACCTGCGGCGGGCAGGCGACGATCCCGATGGTCTCTGCCGTCAGCAGCGTGGTCGACGTCGCCTACGCCGAGATCGTCGCGTCGATCGCCTCGCGATCGGCCGGGCCGGGGACCCGCGCGAACATCGATGAGTTCACCCGGACGACGGCCCGCGGGCTGGAGCAGGTCGGTGGCGCCCGCCGAGCGAAGGCCATCATCATCCTGAACCCGGTCGAACCGCCGATGCTGATGCGCAACACGGTCTTCTGTGCGATCCCGGCGGACTCCGATCGCGCAGCGATCCACCGCTCGATCCTGGACATGGTCGCCGTCGTACAGACCTACGTGCCGGGCTATCGGCTACGCAGCCGAACCGCAGTTCGACGACCCGCGGCCGGGATGGCGCGGCCTGGCCCGCGTCGCCGTCCTGCTCGAGGTCCGGGGCAACGGCGACCATCTGCCGGACTACGCCGGCAACCTCGACATCATCACGTCGGCCGCGACGCGCGTTGGCGAGATGTGGGGTGCTGGGATACGCGTGCCTGTGCACCGGGTCGGGTCATGACCGGGCCGATGGCGGCGCAACGACCGGGGCCGCGGCTCACCGACTCGACGTTGCGCGACGGCAGTCATGCGATGGCCCACCAGTTCACCGAGGAGCAGGTGCGGGCGACAGTGTGTGCTCTCGACGCCGCCGGCGTCGAGGTGATCGAGGTCAGCCACGGCGACGGGCTCGGTGGATCGTCGTTCAACTACGGGTTCTCCCTCGTCGACGAGATCCGGCTGATCGCAGCGGCCGTCGATGAGGCGCAGTCCGCGCGGATCGCGTTCCTGCTGCTGCCCGGCGTCGGCACCGTCGAGGACATGAGGCAGGCGGTCGACGCCGGAGCCACCGTGGCACGGATCGCGACACACTGCAGCGAGGCCGACGTCGCGGTGCAGCACTTCGGCGTCGCGCGCGACGCCGGGCTCGAGGCAGTCGGTTTCCTCATGCTGAGCCACCGCCTCGACCCTGCCGGCCTCGCGAAGCAGGCGCGGATCATGGTCGATGCCGGAGCACAGTGCGTCTACGTCGTCGACTCCGCGGGCGCGCTCGTACTGGGCGATGCACAGGCCCGGGTGCAGGCGCTCATCACTGAGATCGGTGCCGAGGCAGAGGTTGGGTTCCACGGCCACCAGAACCTCGCGCTCGGCGTCGCCAACTCGGTGCTCGCGTTCGAAGCGGGCGCCCGGCAGATCGACGGCGCGCTGTGCGCGCTGGGTGCGGGGGCGGGCAACGCGCCCACGGAGGTGCTGGTCGCGACGTTCGACCGGCTGGGCGTGGACACCGGCGTCGACGTGTCGGCCGCGCTGGCCGCCGCCGAGGATGTCGTACGGCCCTTCCTCCCGCGGCTGCCGTTCATGGACCGGTCGGCCATCGTCCAGGGGTACGCCGGGGTCTACAGCAGCTTCCTCCTGCATGCCCAGACGGCGGCGGAGACCTACGGCGTCCCGGCGCACGCGATCCTCGAACGGGTGGGGGAGGCCGGCTACGTCGGCGGCCAGGAGGACATGATCATCGACGTCGCCGTCTCGCTGCGCGACGAAGCGGAGGGGTCGGTACGGAGCGCGCCGTGACCGTCGACGTTAGACCGCTCGGCCGCGCATGCTGGGCTACTCGTGTCCCAGCCCGCGCGTCCAGGCGCCGAACGCGGGGCTGGTCCAGCCTTCGCCGGAGCGCGCCGGCGCCGGAGCAAGGGGCCGTCCGCCGTACAGGACGTGCCCTGAGGCGTCCTGGTATGTGAGCCACGGGGTTGTGTCGCGCTGGCCGATGCCTCGCTTGTTCCAGTCGCAGACCCCGCTCGGGAAGGTCGCCCGTAGCTGCGACCACTGCGCGTCGGTGAACAGCACCGGGTAGTAGTCCTGTGCCCGTAGCGGCTTGCGCGCGCACTTCTGGGTGTCGTTCGCGATGTCCTCGCCCGCGACACTGCGCGGCGAGCTGTAGAGGGTCCGGAACACTGGCATGGCGCACACCTGACCGGCGCCGGGCAGGTCTTCTTCGTCGTAGCCGGCGGTCGTGCATCGGTCCGCGAGGTCCTTCGGGCGGTCCCGCGCGATCTTCGTGGCGAGGGGTGCAGCGCTGTGGTCCGTCTCGACGGCGGCGAGCCAGCGGTCCATCGCGACGAACGCGTCGGTCGAGAAGCTGTGGTCGGCCTGCGTCTTGGCGTCGTAGAAGATGACGTGGTTGCGGAGCTGCCCCTGCTCGCGCAGCAGGCGTGCGCGCAGCGCCCACGTCCGGAAGGCGTCGTGGAAGGTCCCGTAGTCGGCCCCGCTGACGGAGATGATGGCGACCTCGTTGAGGTTGCTCGCCGTGTTGACCGCACCGGTTCGATACGAGTTGCGCAGTGCCCTCGCATCGGCATGCAGGCGCGCAGCCGTCGGATTGGCGTCGATGCCCAGCCCGCCGATCTTTGCGTTGAGGTCGACGAACTGAGCCGCGGTGATCCGTCCGGCCCTCAGAGCCTCGAGGCCGTACTGGACACCGACGTTGTCGATCGGCAGTCCGCTGAAGCCGTGCCGGATCTTGCGTTCCGGCGCGCTCCACACCCGGTGGGGCCGCGGTCCGAAGACGTTGATCATCCAGTCCGCCAAGGTGCATCGGGTGCCGCTGGGCTTGCTCCCGGCGTCGTATGAGGGCCCGTTGACGCTGTAGCAGCCCCCGGGCACCCCATGTGTCGTGTACTGGTTGCTGCTCGGTGAGAACAGTGACGTCCAGAACAGCTCGTCGAACTCGACCGCGTTGGCGTGGTTGGGGTGCCCCTCGACTGCCGCCATCTCGGCCGGAGTCCACACCACACCGGGCGCCCACTTCGCCGGATTCTCGACGTACGCACGGATCAGGTGGGCGTCGTTGATCTGCGTCGCCGTTGTCCAGGCGTCCGGGAAGCTGCACTGCGGGATGATCCCTTGGTAGATCCCGGGGTAGGCGTTCGCGACCTGCTGCTGGGTCATCGAGCCGCCCGAGCAGCCGGTGCCGATCGTGTAGCGGATCGGGCCGTAGCGTTCGACCAGTCGTTCCTTCGCCATCAGCAGCGACTCGGCCTGGGTGACGACGTTGCAGTTGCCGCCGGCGTTGTCGAGCGTGGTCGAGAGCACCGCGAAGCCGCGGCCGAGGGCGTCGGTGCCGCCGAAGTCGGTCACGCTCGGTGCATCCTCGGTCATGTAGTGGTTCCCACACCCCGACCCGTGCGTGATCGCCAGTTTGTGGTTCCACGGCCGTTGCGGCGCCCATGGCCTCCACGGCTTCGTCGGGTCGAACAGCACGGCGATCTTGTACTGGTCGCGGTCCTGATAGCCAGTCTCGGTGCGGAGAACGAACGGCACGGTGATGCCTTGGTCGGTGGTCGTGGTCGCGATGTCGGAGGGTGGGTTCTGTGGGTCGTACGCCTTCAGCGACCCGTCGATCGAGGACACGTACTGGAAGGTGTACGACGCCGGCTGGTTGCACTGTTTGTCGATGGCAGTGGCCTGGCACGTCCAGGGCTGGATCTGCGGCCCGGAGAACACGGGCCCCCCGTTCGGGTGGTTGACGATCGTCAGGCGAGCGGTCCGGCCCGCCGCCCGCGCGACGACGGTGTTGCCGCCGTTACGAAGGCCGGTGAGCAATCCCTGGTACTTCCCGTTGGGGCGTACGGCGAACGCGCTCGAGACGTCGCGACCGTTGACCTCGAGTCGCGCCGTCGACACGCCGTGCGGCAGGTCCACCTGAATCAACGCGTCGCCGCCCGAGATGAGGTCCGCCCGGTTCGACAGGACGTGGATCGCGAGCCCGGCAGGCGCCGATGGGGCGGCGACAACGGACCAAGCCGGCCCGATGGTGAGCAGGAGCGCGAGCGCGGCGATGGCGCGGACGGGACGCGGACCTCGATGCATGCCTGACGCTTCGGCTCGGCGCTGCCCGGTTCCTATGACACTTCCTACAACGTGAGCGCCCGCCTGGCGGTCAGCCCGAGTGACCACAGCAGGGCGCCCGCAGGTCTGGCCGGGTCATGGCCACTGATCGTCGCGACGCGCGCGGTCCGGTGGATGACCGTGTTCCGGTGGCAGAACAGCCGTTCACCCGCGCGGCTGAATGATCCGTTCTCCGCGAGCAGCGCCTCGACCGTGTCCAGGAGCACGTCGACATCCGCCCCGTGCGCGCGCACCCGGTCGACCGTCTCCGCGAGCAGGACGGTTGCGACTTCCGGGGCGTCCAGCACCAGCGCTTCCGGTAGCCGTTCCTCGATGCACGCGACGTGGCGGCCTGCCGGCAACGTGCGGGCCGCGAGGGCGGCGAGGCGCGCCGCCGCGCTGGTCGCGCTCAACGACGAGTAGGCCGCGGACACGCCCACCCGTTGCCGCGCAGGCGTCCGGAGCAACTCGACGAGGGCCGATCGGCTGCGGTCGGCCAGCCGCACAAGGCCGACCTCCACCCCTGGCATCAGCGCCCACACCGCATGCAGGCCGGCTGCGGCAAGACTGTCGGCGACGCCGAACAACGGCTGGTCGGCGTCGTCGAGCAGGACGCTGACCGCAACCATCGCCTCGCCCGCCGGCAGCCCGAGCCGGTCCGCCAGCCGCTGAGCCTCGGCATCGTCCGGTGGGCCGGCGAGAAGGGCTGCGACGTCGCGCTGCTGCTGGTGCCGATGCTGCGAGCGCAGGCGGAGCTCCTCGTCGCGGTACGAGCTGGCGAGGGCCGCCGAGAACCGGTCGATCTCCTCCCAGACGAGACCGGCCACCTGCAACAGAATGCGGTGGCCGGGCTGCACCGGGTCGTCGGCGGCTAGGTCGACGATCCCGTCCCACACCACCCGGCCGCCGAGGCGGTACGAGTGCAGGACCGCCTCGAGCGGCATGCCCTGCGCCGCCCGGCGGCGCCCCGTTGCCGCCGGAGCGTCGTACGGGTCCTCTCCTGGCGGCACGACGCGGCCGAGCGACTGCACGATCCGCTCCAGGTTCAACCGACAGGACAGGCGCAGGTCTTCGATGGCGACGGTCGAGACGGTCATGTACGCCGGTTCGGTGTCGAGGATGCGGGCGACCAGGTCGTCCGTGAGCAACTCGACGCGTTCGAGCAGCGCCCGCGCGATCTGGCGCACGTAGTCGTGCTCGGCGTCGGCGATCGCATCCCGCTTGGCGGATCCACCAACAGCCACGGGTTCTCTCGACTCCTCCCCTGCGCGGGACCGACACGACGTTAGAGGAAGTGTGACAGGCGTCGCGGCGGATCGCGGCGAAGCACCCCCCATGCAGCTGAACGTGCCGGCTCGTCTCGTCGTCGTCTCCACGCTCCTTCTCGGTGGCGTGTCGGCGGTGCCCGCACTCGCCAACTCGTCGTCGACGTCGCTGGCCATCCGGGTGATCTCGAACCGTGCCGATCTCGTGTCCGGCGGCGACGCGGTGGTGCAGGTCGACCTTCCGCGCGGCGCCTCCCGCGCCACTGTGACCGTCGGCGGTCGCGACATGTCGAGCGCCTTTGCCATCCGGCGGAACGGCCGCTTCCAGGGGCTGCTCACCGGGCTGCGGGTCGGCGCAAACACCGTCGTCGCACGTGCGCGTGGACAGGCCGCGAGGCTCACGATCACCAACCACTCCGCCGACGGGCCGGTGTTCTCGGGCCCGCCGCTCCGGCCCTGGTACTGCCTGCCAGGTGCGCTCGACAAGCACTGCCGGCGCAAGGTGACGTACGCGTACCAGTACATGTCTTCGTTGACAGGCCAGTTTGCGGCGTACGACCCGACGAACCCGCCACCCGACGTCGCGACGACGACGACCGATCAGGGCAAGACGGCGCCGTACGTCGTACGCATCGAGAGTGGCACCCTCGACCGCAGCGCCTACTCGATCGCGGTCCTGTACGACGGCAGCAAGCGGTTCACGCGGTGGTCCGGTCCGCCGGCGTGGAATCACAAGCTGTACGTCACCCACGGCGGTGGCTGCGCGGGCATGCACACCGAGGGGGCAGCACCGTCTGTGCTGGACGGCAACACTTTGTCGCGAGGGTTCGTCGTGATGTCGACCGCGCTGGACGACAGCAACCAGAACTGCAACGTCGTCGTGCAGGCGGAGTCGATCATGATGGCGAAGGAACGCGTGACGGACGCGTACGGCGACATCCGCTACACGATGGGGATGGGTAGCTCGGGCGGTTCGTTGGCGAGCCTGCAGATGGCGAACGCTTATCCCGGTCTGTACGACGGGCTGGTCGTCGGCGCAACCTTCCCGGACGCGATGCTCACCGACCTGCTCGACTGTGTCGCGCTGACCCGCTACTTCAACGACCCGACAAGGTGGGGCACCGGCGTCGTGTGGACGGAGGCCACCGAGGCGGCGGCAGCCGGCAAGCAGTCCATGGGGCCGTGCGCGCTGGAGGCCCTGCCATTCGGGCCGGAGGACTACTCGAACATGTACAACCCCTCGGATCCTGCCTGGTGCAACATGGGCAGTCACCAGCCGGAGCGGGTCTACAACGCAACCACGAACCCGACCGGCGTGCGCTGCGCGATCCAGGACTACTTCGTCAACGTGGTCGGTACGCGTCCGCCGTCGCGGTGGGGCCCGGTCGAGAAGAAGATTCACCGCGGCTTCGCCAACCGGCCCTACGACACAGTCGGCGTGCAGTACGGACTGGCGGCGCTGAGGGCCGGGACGATCACGCCGGAGCAGTTCGTCGACCTCAACACGAAGGTCGGTGCAGTCGACATCGACTTCGGCACCCAACTGCAGCGCGTTTCGGCCGACCCCGGTGCGCTCAGGGCGGTGTATCGCTCGGGGATGGTCGACGAGGCCAACAACCTCGACCGGATTCCGATCATCGACGTGCCGAACACCGCCGACGACTACGACATCCACGACAAGTTCAAGAGTTGGTCTCTCCGCGCGCGGCTCGACGCGGCCAACGGCCACCACGACAACCACGTCCTCTGGTACGGCCCGTCCCAGCAGGGGTGGGCGCAGAACGCGAGCGACGGCAACGCGTTCCTGCTTATGGATCAGTGGCTCACCGCCGTCGAGCACGACCATCGCGCATTGCCGATCGAGCAGAAGGTCCGGAGGGACAAGCCGGCCGCGGCGCGCGACCGCTGTGACCTGCCTGACCAGAGCAGCTGCAACGCCGTCTTCCACCCGGCTGGCAGCGTCCGGAACGGGGCCGGTGCCGGGATCGCGAACGACGTCATGAAGTGCCGTCTCCAACCGTTGGTGCGCTCCGAATACGCGCCGATCCTGTTCAGCGACGTCCAGTGGACCGCGCTGCAGAAGACGTTCCCGACCGGCGTCTGCGACTGGTCGAAGCCGGGGGTGGCCCAGCGGCCGACCCTCGGGTGGCAGACGTACGCCGGAGGGCCGGGTGGTCGGCCTCTTGGCCCCGCCCCGCGGTCGAAGCCGGTGGACGACAGATGGTTCCAGTAGCCGCCCTTCGCGCAAGATGCCATCATCGACGCGAGCGACTCCATCACGCGGGCCCTTCCGCGGCCTGCTCGATCAACGTTGCAGCCCTGCCGCGGTCAGCGCCTAACTCGCGTCACGAGCAAGGAACGGCGATCCGGGTTAGCATCCGCATCGCGACGAGCCGCCGCGTGTTAGTGCTAACGCTCGCACGGCTGACCGCGAGCTGCTCGATGTGACGTGCGCCTTGGCGTTGGCGGCCGAGGGGCGAGCTGGAGGATGAGCCGGAGCGCCGGCTCGATGGTGATTCCGGGGGTCAGCACCTGTTGCAGCAGCAACCCTCGTAGTGCGGCGATGGTGACGGTGGCGCGCAGGGCGGCATCTTCCTCGGTGTCGCCATCGCGACGGGCTACATCCGTGAGCAAGGCGCCCAAGTCGTCCAGGGACGCGATGAAGTCCACATATGCCTCTGGATCCTGTGCGGCCAGCCCGGCGACGAGGAAGAAGCTCCGCACCCGTGCGATGCGTCGTGGATCCGTGTAGAGCGTCCAGATCCGCTCGACGAGCTCGGCAAAGCTCGCGGTCTGCGCGCCGCGGCTGAGGGTGTCGTTGTCCTGCGCGCGTTGGGCGATGAGCATCGCGGTCAGCACGCCGGAATGCGAACCGAAGTGGTAGCGAAGCAGTGCGTGGCTGGTTCCGACGCGAGCGGCGATCTCCCGGAGGGAGGCGCTTTGGGGCGGAAGTTCCTCCCCGAAGCTCTCCAGAAGCCGGGAGAGCAGGCGATCGCGCGCAGTTGACACGGACACCCCAATAGTTTATCCATTGGAAAAACCAAACACGGTGCTGGCCGTCTCCGACGGTAGCCACTGGGAGGGTCGTTGACGGACTTGTGGTTCGCAGGCGGCAGGGTCGCGGATGGATCGGGCAGTGAGCCGTCCGCGGTCGACGTCTGTGTGACGGATGGCATCATCACGGCCACCGGGCGGGCGCCGGCGGGCGCGGTGACGGTCGACCTGGACGGCAGGCTCCTCACCCCGGGACTCATCGACGCCCACGTGCACCTGGGGCTCTCCAGCCCGATCAGGGCCCAGTTCGGCTTCGAACTGTCTGCCGCCGAGCTCGCCGCCGACATCTTCGCGACGGCGGGGCACGCATTGGACGCCGGTTTCACCACCGTGCGGGACACCGGCGGCATCGATCGCGGCGTCGTGGACGTCATCGCCAAGGGCAAGGTACGGGGACCGCGCGTGCTCAGCTGCGGTCCGGTGCAGTGCCAGACCGGCGGCCATGGCTACTACGGCGCCGCCTGGGAGCCGACAGACCTGGGACCGCGCACCACATTCCGGGGCTCTGCGCGCTGTCGCTGATGTCGGGCAACGCGGACGAGCTACGGCAGAACGCCCGGGAGTCGTTCCGCCGCGGCGCGAGCTTCCTCAAGTTGTGCGTGACCGGCGGCGTCGTCGGCGGGCACGACCGGCTCTCGCGACACGCAGTTCACGGTCGACGAGATCGCAGTGGCGGTGCAGGAGGCCGCGGCCCGCGGCACCTACGTCACCGTGCACGCGCACAACAACGCAGGCATCCGCAACGCCCTACGCGCCGGCGTGCGCTGTGTCGAGCACGGCACCGACATTGACGAACCGACTGCCGCACTCATGCGCGAGCACGACGTCGCCCTGGTCCCGACCTTCGCCGTTGTCGACCAGCTGCTCCTGGACGGCGACCCCATGGACGTGGACCCGGCGACTCGGCAACGGCCGGCCGGCGTCCCCGAGCGCATGGCGTCGGCCTTGAGGGTCGCTCGGGCGGCGGGCCTGCGGATCGGCCTCGGCTCCGACCTCATCGGCCCCCACCAGCAACGCCGGGGCGAGGAGCTGCGGCTGCGGTCCGAGCTCGAGTCGCCCATGGATGCGCTGGTGTCGGCGACCAGCGTCAACGCCGACATCGTGGGCCTGGGCAAGTCCGTCGGGCAGGTCCGTGTCGGCATGCAAGCCGACCTGGTGGCCTGGCAGGAAGACCCGCTCGAGGACGCGAAGCTCTTTGCCGATCCGGAGATGGCAGCGCTCGTTGTCAAGGGCGGACGCGTCGTGAAGGACATTCGATGAGTGGCATGTTGCACGGTTGCCTGCCGGACACGGAGTACCTCGAGGTCGAGGCGAAGTCCGGGCATCGGTACGGCGTCTGGGTGACCCTGCCTCCGGGCTACGCCGACTCCGCTGACCCGCTCCCGTTGATCTACGTGACGGACGCCAACTTCACGGTCGGTCTGACCGCGCCGCTCATCGTGACCCAGGCGGATCCGTACCTGACGGTCGCGCCGTACATCCAGGTGAGCGTCGGGTACGCCGGCGACGAGGCCGCGGACTGGACGCAGCTCCGTAACCGCGACCTCGTGCCGCCCGGCGAGCCGGTCAGCGATGAGATCGTGGCGGGTCTGACGGCGGCTCGTGAGGCAGGCGCGATGACCGAGGAGCAGGTCGATGCCTTCCTCCAAGGCATCGCCGATACGCACGCAGACGCCTTCCTCGACTTCCTAACCGACGAACTGCATCCGGAGCTGCAGTCGAGGTTCCGCGTCAGCGACGCCGGTCATGGCCTGTTCGGTTACTCCTACGGGGGGCTGTTCGCCCTCTACGCATGGCTTCGCGCCGCGCCGCCGTTCGCCACCGTGGGTGCGGGCAGTCCCGGGATCACCGGTCCCGGCAGCCAGGTCTTCGCCATGATCCGCGACCTTCCAGAACACGACGAGGGGTCGGACTCGCGCCGACTGCACGTCACCTTGAACGAGCTCGAGCTGCTGGGAGACGCCCCGCTCTATCGCGGCCTCGCCCGCAACGTCCTCGCCGCCGTGGAGGAGCTGCACGCCAACGGATGGTCCGAGGAAGTCTCCAAGGCGTTGCTGCACGAGACGCACGTCACCGGCGTGCAAGCGTCGTTCCTCAGCTATCTGAAGGCGTGCCATGCGCGCTCATGATGGCCGAGGTGCTCGGCGGTGGGCGCTCGCGACGACCCTGACGATCGCCACCCTCGCGGTCGCCGCCTGTGGCACCACGGTGCCCGTGAGCCAGGTGTCTCAGGCTCAGAACGCGGACGGCCTGACAGTCGGTACAACGCCGGGCACGGCACAGGAGAGCCGCGCAACCACGACCGCCGGGCCCGACGATCTGCCCGGTGCGGTGTCCACCACAGCTGCGTCCGGGGTTGTTTCCGGGCACGCGCCCACCGCCGGCGCCGGCGCGAGCCCTGCGCGCGGCGCCGCAGGAGCGCCCGTGATCTCCACGGGCACCGGGGCGGCACACGGCACCATCAAGGTCGGGGCGCTGACCGCAAACGGTGCGGGCAAGTATCAGAGCTCACTGGGCTTCAAGGGGGCTTCCGGGGGCGACCAGGTTGCGATGACGAAGTCTGTCGTGACCTACATCAACGCCCACGGTGGGTTCGGCGGGCGCACGATCCAGCTCGTCTCCTACGACCTGGATGTCGCCTCGTTCGCCGCGGATGCGAACACCGCTATGCAGGCGGCCTGCACGTACTTCACGCAGGACAACAAGGTCGTCGCCGTCGCGTCGATCGTGGCACTCATACCGGAGAGCTTCTACCAATGCATGGCCAAGGCCCACGTGCCCGTTGTCATGGCCGACGAGGGGGTGTCGAGCGACTTCTTCCGTCGCTATGCCAGTGCCGCGTACATGCCATCGGGCCCGAGCTACACGCGGCTGCTCGCCGACAGCGTCGATGCACTGTGGAACGCCGGCTGGCTCACCCCCAAGTCGGTGGTTGGCGTGGTCGGCTACGACACCACCGACGTGCACTCCATCGTCGACAATGGGCTCGTCCCCGCGCTGCAGCGACATGGACTGAAGCTCACCACCCGCATGTACACCTCGACGACCACCGACGCGGCATCCGAGTACAGCGCCGGTGTCCTGTCCTTCCGGTCCAAGGGTGTCGACCGCGTGTTCTTCGCGCCGGGCGGGCAGCCCGTCTACTTCGCTCTGGCTGCGGAGCAGCAGGCCTACCATCCGCGCTACGAGTTGGGCTCACTGGAATATCCCACCGTGCTCGCGGCCAACCTGCCGGCCGACCAACTGTCCGGATCGATGGGACTCGCCTGGCTTCCGTACCTTGACCTGCCCAGCGACGCGTGGTCCACCGTCACGACTCCGGGGATCGCCGAATGTCGGAAGGCGGTGGCCGGTGCCCATCAGGACCTGTCCTCCGGTACCAACCTGGGCGCTGCGACATGGATCTGCGACGACATGATGTTCTTGCGCGACGCCTTCAACGCGGGAGCGACTCCGGACGAAGCCGGCATCCGCCGCGCGGTCGAGTCCCTCGGCACCACGGTCCGGCCGGCCGCGACGTTCCGCACCACTCTGGCCCAGGGCCGCACCCATGACGGGGCCTCGCAGTACCGGCTCATCGCGTTCCAGGACTCGTGCGCCTGTTACAAGTACGTCAGTCCCGTGCGACCCCTGCGGTGACCCCGCCGGGACACCGCGTGGAGGAGGTAGGGGCACCCTGAACCTGACCGCGGACGCCGTCGTCGTGGGCGCCGGCGTGATCGGCTCGTCGATTGGCTCCGAGCTCGCCCGGAGCGGTCGTTCCGTCGTCGTCGTCGACAAGGCGACCGGCCCCGGTCAGGGGTCGACTAGCGCGTCGAGCGCGGTCGTCCGGTTCAACTACTCCACCTGGGACGGCGTCGCGCTTTCTACGTCGCCATCGGCAGCAGCGGCAACCAGTTCAAGAACGCGCCGATGGCCGGCCGTATGACGGCCGTGATCCGCGGCGAGGAGGCGGTGGTGGGGGCACACACCGGCAACACGATCTCGGTGGCGGCATCCGGCCGGTTGCGGCCGCGCAACGCCGACTCGACCGGCACGGTGATGTGGTGAGCGGCCTCCCGGGCAATCCGATGACCGTCACTGCTCCGGCGCCGATGGTCGTGGAGGCGCTGTCGCGGCGACTGTTGGCAGACCGTCTAGTCGTCGATCCAGACGTGGTTCGCTCCCTGTCCCACGACGAGGCCGAGTGGGCGAGGGTAGGGGCGGCGGCCGCCGTCGTCCGGGCCCGTAGCGAGGACGACGTGGCGCACGTTGTGAGAACCTGCGCCGAGCTCGGAGTTGCCGTTATCCCCCGCGGCGCGGGGACCGGCCTTTCAGGCGGCGCGAACGCCGTCGATGGCTGTGTCGTCCTCGACCTGTCCCGGATGCAGCGCATCGTCGAGATGGACGTGGACAACCTCGTCGCCGTGGTGCAGCCAGGTGTCGTCAACGACGACCTCAAGGCCGCGGCCGCCGAGCACGGTCTGTGGTACCCACCGGATCCGGCCAGCGCCAGGTGGTCGACGCTCGGCGGCAATGTCGCGACCAACGCGGGCGGTCTCTGCTGCGTCAAGTACGGCGTGACCAAGGACTACGTGCTCGGGATGCGGGCCGTGATGGGCGGGGCTGCCGGATACGGCACCGCTGTGGCGCTGGGCCGTCGAACGGTCAAAGGGGTGGCGGGATACGACCTAGCTGGGCTGATGGTCGGCTCGGAGGGCACGCTCGGGGTGGTCACCGAGATCACGCTGCGCCTGCGGCCGGCACCGATGGCAACGCCACGCACCATCGTCGGTGCGTTCCCCACGCTGGTCAGCGCAGGCCGCGCGGTGGCAGAAGTCACGCGGCGGCGGCTGGTTCCGTCCGCGCTCGAACTCCTCGACCGTGCCTGTCTCGAGGCAGTGGAGGACTGGAAGCACCTCGGTCTCGAGGCAGACGCCGAGGTCCTGTTGCTCGCCCGCGAGGACACCCCCGGCCCGGCCGGCGATGACATCGCGCAACTCATTGCCGACGCCCTCACCGAAGGTGGTGCCATGTGGGCCGCTCGATCCACCGACGACGCGGAGGCGGATGCGCTCTTCGAGGCCCGCCGGCTGGCATACCCGGCGCTCGAACGGCTCGGGCCCGTGCTCACCGAGGACATCTGCGTGCCCCGATCGAGGGTCCCCGACATGCTGGCCGCCACCAGCGAGATCGCCACCCGGCGCGGCGTGCGAATCACCACGATCGCCCACGCCGGCGACGGCAACCTGCACCCCCTGCTGCTCGCGCCGCCCGGCGACGACGCCGCTCGATCGGCCGCGCAGCAGGCTTTCGACGACCTCATCGACGCCGCGATCGGCTTCGGCGGCACGGTAACCGGGGAGCATGGTGTGGGCCTTCTGAAGCTAGGGGGCGTCGAACGAGAGTTGCAGGCGGAGAACCTGGGGCTGCAACGGTCAATCAAGGCGACGCTCGACCCGCTCGACATTTTCAACCCCACGAAGGCGCTGCCGTGAGGGCGATGAGATCGCTGCCGCCCGGACGAGCACGCGGGAGGACGTTGGGGCCCCGGCCGCCTCACACTGGCCGCTGTCGCGCTGAACAACCTACCGGCGAGTGCGGAGGGACGACGTCCGGAATCTCGCGCTCCCACCAGCCGGTGCGCGCCTCCTCGATATCGCGGTCGAGGGTCTCAACGCACGGAACTCGCTCCTGTCCGCGCTGGCAGCCGAGCGAGATGTCGTAGCTGTCCAGCACGGACCAGGCTCGTCGCGCTTTCGCGTCATCTGCCGCAGCTCGTGGCTCGGTCAGCCGAGCGCGGCGAGCACGACGTCGAGCTGCTGGTCGAACAACCTGTCCTGACGGCGGGGCGTGCCGTTCAGCATGCGCGCGACGCGGGGAACTCGACCTGCTCGGCATGTGCGCGCAGGCGGTCGGCCAGGGGAGTCGGTGCCGGTGCATGCAGGTTGGTTTCGGCTATGACGTCACCGACGCAGAGGCGCACGATCATGTTGTAGAGCAGTACCGCAGTCGGCTCGTCCGCTCCTGCCGCCTCGAGCGCGGCGAGGGTCTCCTCCGCATAGCGGCTCTGTCCCGACGGGACGTCCGACGGCACGTGCCCGACGAGGTTCGACAGCAGCCCGGGCTTGGCGAGGCCTGCCCGGCGCAACCTCCTCGCCAGCTCGCGGACGCGCTCGACCGGCGACTGCGGGAGCGGATCGACGAGGACCCGAGCCACGAAGGCATCCGCGACGGCGTCGACGAGCTCGTGCTTGCCGGCCACGTGGTGGTAGATCGCGGTGGGCGAGACACCGAGCTCCGACGCGACCGCCCGCAGCGACATGCCGGTGAATCCGTCGCGCTCCGCCACGGCGGTCGCCGCCGCGACGACGGCTGCGCCCGACAGCCCGGCTGCCACCCCGCGGCTGCGTGTCGTCGTCGTGGTCGCCACATTCCTCCCTTGACGGGCCAGATTGACGGTGTCAATCTGGCCGGGTTCACACTGTACATTTCATCGGAAAGCCCTGTAAATGATCCCTGACAGGTTCGCGAAGCGACCTGCCCTGCTGGCGTTGGCCGCGGCGGCTGTCGCGGCCGCCCTCGCCGGGTGCGGCTCCACGGTCCAACTGCAGGCCACCGGAACGGCGGGCGAGGGCGGGCTGACGGTGCCGGGCAGTTCCCAGGGCGGGCTTGCCGCGGCGACGGATGGCGTCGGTTCCGGCCCGGCACGCAGCCGCCCGGCAATCGCGCCGGGCGCCGCGGCTGCCGGCAGCGCGGCTTCGGCCGCGGCGCGGCAGGGCGCGGGTGAGCAGGCGCCTCAGCCGCTCACCGCGGGTGATGCCACGGCAGCCGGCGTCGCGAGCAAGGAGCCGATCCGGGTCGGGGTCATCTACACGCCGGGCGTCGACCAGGCGGCGGCGGCCATGGGCATCAGCGCCCTGCAGACCGGCGACACGCGAGCGGAGGCCGAGGCGGTCGTCAAATGGATCGGGGAGCACGGCGGATTGGGTGGCCACCCGGTCAAGCTCTTCAGTTACGCCATGGACATGTCGGCGAACTCTCCCGCACAGGCGCAGCAGGAAGCGTGCACGGCGATGACCCAGGACTACAAGGTCCGGTTCGTCGTCGCGATCCTCGCTAACGTCGGGGTGCTTGCGCAGTGTCTGGCGAATGCGGGCGTGGGCCTGCTCGACGACGAGACCGGACTCGGCGACGCGGCGATGGCGAAGTACGCGAACTTCCTCGGCAACCCCGGCGAGTTCGCGCCAGGACGGATGGAGACCAACCTCGTCGAGGATCTCTGGCGGCGTGGCTGGCTCACGTCGCAGTCGACAGTCGGCATCCTCGCCGACGACGGCGCCGACGGCCATGCGATCGTCGAGGGCCCACTGGCGGCGGCGCTGCACCGTCACGGGCTGACCGCGACGACGCAGTACGTCAACCCCAGGGGGGGTGACGGCGGCAGTGCACAGTCCAGCAGTGCCGCGCTGAGGTTCCGCTCGGCCGGTGTCGACCGCATCATCCCCGTTCTGTACAACCCACTGTTCCTCATGGAGGCAGCGTCGAGCCAGGGCTACCACCCGGCGTACGCGATGTACTCGACCAACGGCCCGGGCGCCCTCCTGGAGTCCACCGCTCCGCGGGATCAACTGGTGAACGCTGCGGGCATCGGCTGGCAGCCCTTCCTCGACATCGGCTCCGGCACCAAGCCGCCGCCGGTCAGCAAGCGCGAGACGCTCTGCTTCGCCCTCGCGCGCAAGGCCGGCCAGGACATGTCGTCCGCGACCGTCAAGGGATTCGCCGTACAGGTCTGCAACGTGCTCTTCTACCTGAAGGATCTCAGTGACCGGCTGCCGTCGATGCCGCCCGATCTTTTGACGGCCGGCCGAATGCTCATCGGCAGGACGTTCGTCTCGGCGGACACCTTCCGCACGGACGTGACGCACCGCACCGACGGGGCCGCCGGCTACCGCTCACTCGCCTACCAGCAGGACTGCTCGTGCTTCCAGTACGTCAGCCAGATCCGGACTGCGTCGTGACGACCACGAGGCTGGCGCTGCGGGACGGCCGCAAGGTTGAGCTGGAGGAGTACGGCGAGCCGTCCGGTGCGCCGGCGTTGTGGTTCCACGGCGCGTTCTCGAGCCGGTTGGAAGCGTGGTCGCTCGACGTGCCCGCTCGCGAGCTCGGGCTGCGGGTACTCTCGCTCGACCGGCCCGGCGTCGGCGGCTCCGACCCGCACCCGGGTCGCACCGTCACCGGCTACGCCGATGACGTGGCACAGGTGCTCGACGCCCTCGACATCGAGCGGGCGGCGATCGGCGGATTGAGCAACGGCGGCATGTACACGATGGCCGTGGCGTCCGTCATCCCCGAGCGAGTCGTGCGGGCCGTGCCCTACAACTCCTCCACACCCATCGCCGACCGCGCCGCGCGCAAGGCGCTGTCGCACACGGCCCGCCTGTCCTACGCCTACATGCAACGCAAGGCCGACACGATCGACGACCTGCTGACGAAGAAGCGCGGTCGCCTCGCCACAGCGTTCGCCCGACACAGCAACCCGGACGCGTGGCTGTTCGACCAGCCCGACATCGCAGCAGCACACGCGGCGACGATCGCCGAAGCCCTCCGGCAGCCAAGGAATGGCTATCTGCAGACGGAGATCCACCACAGCAGCAACCCCTGGGGTTTCTACCACCGCGCCGTTGCTGTTCCCGTGACCCTCGTCAGCGGGAAGAAGGACGGCGGACTCGCCTACGCGAAGGTGTGGGCACAGGAGCTTCCGCAGGGGCGGCTGGTCGTCGTCCCGGGCGGGCACAACGGCATGCCCGCACCGGATGCGTCCCGGCGGCTCGCCGAACTGCTCGCGGGCCGGCCGTGACACCGCTGGACCCCGCGACGCGCAAGCAGCTCACCGACGCCGCACGCTTCGGCCGCAAGCGGCCGGTGTCGGGACGGAACGGGATCGCCGTCACCAGCCACCCGATCGTGACCAGGGTCGCCACGGACGTCTTGCGCTCCGGCGGCAACGCGGCCGACGCCGCGCTAGCCGCCAGCGTCGCCCAAACGGTGGTCGAGCCGCACATGACCAGCATCTGCGGCGTGCTGTCGATGTTGTACTTCGACGCGACGACCGGAGAGACGACGTACCTGAACGGCTCGATGGCACGGCTGGCGGCACTCGAGTCGTTCGGTCTCGCGGACGTCCAGACGGCGCGCAGCGTCGCCGTGCCCGGGTTCTGGGCCGCGTTCGAGGCGGGGCTCGAGCGGCACGGCTCGATGAAGAAGGACGACCTCGCCGCCCCCGCCATCGAGCTCGCCGCCGAAGGCTTCGAGGTCTACCCGTTCCTGTACGGGATGGCGTTCGAGCGGATCGGCACCCTCGGCCGCTACGACGAGGGCCGGGAGGTCTTCTTCCGTGACGGCCGGCTCATCGACGTGGGGGAGGTGCTGCGCCAGCCGCGGCTCGCGGACACGCTGGGCCGGCTCATCGACGAGGGTGGCGACTACTTCTACCGGGGCGCGTTCGCGCAGCGGATGGTCGACAGGGTGCAGGCCGCCGGCGGCGTGCTGACCCGGCAGGACCTCGCGGACTACGAGCCCCGCTGGATGGAGCCCGCCAGGGGAACCTACCGCGGGTACGACGTCGTCGGCTCGCCGCCGCCGGACCGTGGCGGCACGCACATCATCGAGATCCTCAACCTCGTCGAGCAGATCCCGATCGCTGAGTGGGGCCCGCCGACGCAAAGCGCCGACACGCTGTACTGGCTGGCCCGGTTCTGCGGTGAGGTGTACGTCGACGGCTACCGGCAGCGGGACCCGCGGGACTTCCCGGTGCCGCTGGAGTTGCTGACGAGCAAGGAGTACGCCGCCCAGCGGTTCGCGCTCATGCGGATGACCGACCCCAAGCCGGTCGGTGCACCGCCGTACCCGGGGTCCAACCACGTCACCGTCGTCGACGCCGACGGCAGCATCGCGACGCTCCTGCACTCGGTGATGAGCCTGCCGTGGACCAACGGCCTGTTCGTCGACGGCGTGCCGCTGTGGGCCGGGGCGATCCACTTCCTCGACAACCTGCCGAAGGCCGGCGGCCGCGGCTCCTGCTACGTCGCCCCGACCATCGTCTTCGACGGCGGCAGGCCGGTGCTGACCGCGGGCTCTCCGTCGTTCAGCCTGCTCCAGAACATCGTGCAGAACACGGTGAACATCCTCGACTTCGGGATGGATGTCGAGACGTCGGTGCACCAGCCTCGCTTCGGCGGGCCGACGACCGGTGCCTCCCCGACGAACCCGCACGGCAGTTATCTGTGCGAGGCCGACATCGACGAGTCGCTGCGTGCCGAGGTGACCGAGCGAGGGATCCGCTTCGACGTCGTCAACCCGTGGAACGTCCACGCCGGGAGCTACGAGGGCGTGCGGTTCGTCGACGGCATCGCGGAGGCATGCGCCGACCCGCGGCGGACCGGAGCGGCCGAGGCGGTGGCCGCCCGGTGATCGCCGAACGTCGCCCGTCCGACCTTCGACACCTGTCGGTGTCGCGCTAGCGGCCGGCCGACCTAAGTTCCCGTCATGCTGAATGTCCCTGCCGCCGCGACGGCGCCCCCTCCCGCCGATCTGGTGCGGCAGCTGACCGAAGTCGCCCGGCAGTTCGCGTCGCTGCTGGCAGAGTTGCGCACGCACACACAGGAGTCGGGGCTGACCGCCGAGCAGGCGGCCCTGCAGCGGCTGCTCGCTGGAGACGGCGGATCCGAGGAGGCGGTCGCGGCCGGCCTGTCGTTCCCCGGCGCGCGTCTGCTCGTCGCCCTGCTGCCGTCCGGCGACCTCGCCCTCCGGCTGGTCGAGTGTGTGCGCGGCGAGCGGGGATCCGTCGCGATCCGGCGCGCGGAGCAACTCGTCGTGCTCGTGCGCGGCGTGCCGCGGCGCGCCGGTGACGACCGCGGCCGGCGTGATGCCGCCCGGGTGGCGGCTGCCGTCGTCCGGGAGGTCCCGTCCGCCGGTGTAGGGGTGAGTTCACCGCTGACAGGTGCCGACCAGGCGTGCCTGGCGTATGCCGAGGCGGTGGAGACGGCTGCGCTAGCCGCGCGCGATGGGGAGCACGTCGCCTTCGCCGACGAGTGCTGGGCTCGGCTCGCGGTGCAACGGCTCGCCCGGCAGGCTTCCTCTGCGCTTCCCCTCGACAATCCGATCGCCCGGCTGCGTGACCACGACGTACGCCGCGGCACCGACCTTGCCCGCACCCTGGGCACTTGGCTCGCGCACAACTGCGACACAGCGACGACCGCCGCGGCGCTGTCGCTGCACCCCAACACCCTGCGCTACCGCATCCGGCGGGTGCGAGAGCTGTGCGCGCTCGACCTCGACGACGCCGACGCGCGCGCACTGGCGCACCTGCTTCTGCGGGAGGGATGACCTGATGGCCACCGAGCAAGAGATGTTCACGCGCTACACCCGCGCCGCCGCCGTCATGCCGGAGCATCTGGGCACGCTGATGCGCAACCGGTCGATCGCGCCGCAGTGGCTCGGCGATGGGGATCAGTTCTGGTACGTCCGGCAGGACGAGGGTGCGGGCGGCGCCGGCGATGAGTACGCCGAGGAGTACGTGCTCGTCGACCCCGCCGCCGGCACTCGCACGGTGGCGCGCACGCCCGAGGAACTGGGACTCCCGCCCGCCGCGACTCCGGCGCGTACCGGGCTGCTGCCGCGCCCGGACGGCAAAGGCGGATTGTTCCGCCGCGACCACAACCTGTGGTCCGTCGACGCGGCCGGTGAAGAGCGACGGCTGACCGACACGGGCGTGCCTGGGTTCGCCTGGGGCGAGATCATCGAGAACAACAACATGAACGTGCCGTTCCAGCGGATGGGCGTCGACCTGCCACCGGTCGGCACCGTCTACTCGCCGTCTGGGCGCTTCGTGCTGACCATCCGGATCGACCAACGGTCGATGACACGGCGGCAGCTGGTCGAGCACGTGTCACCGACCGGTGGGGCGCGGCCGGTCACGCACGAGCTGCGCGTGCACCTCGACGACGAGGGCGACCCGCCGCCGAGCGAGGCCCTGATCATCGACCTGATCACCGGGTCGTCAGTGCAGCTCGACTTGACCGACGCTCTCGCGAGCGGCCTGATGAGCAACGGCAGCCGGGAGGCGCACTGGCGCGGCGACGAGTCGGCGGTCTACCTGCTCCGGCACCGGATGGGTGCGGCCGAGGTGGCAATCGTCGAGGTGGACACCACGACCGGCGAGATCCGGGACGTCGTCCGGCTCGAGGAACCACCCCTCTACGAGCCGAACCAGTTCCTCTACAACCTGCCGCTGTGGCACGTCCTGTCCTCCGGACAGGAGGCGATCCTGTTCTCCCAACACGACGGCTGGGGACACCTCTACCTCCACGACCTCACGGCGGGGGACTGCCGCCGGGCGATCACGACCGGCGAACTGGTCGTGCGTGATCTGCTGCGGGTCGACGAGCAACGCCGCGAGGTGACGTTTGTCGCCGGCTCGGCCGAAGGCGGACACAACCCCTACTGGCGGAAGGTGTTCCGCGCGTCGCTCGACGGCGGCCGGCAGGTGCTGCTCACCCCGGAGCCGGCCGACCACGAGCTGCAGACGCAGCAGCCCGACTTTTTCCACCTCGTCTTCGGGCAGGGCAAGCCCCAGCTGACCTCGCTCAGCCCGAGCGGCCGCTACTTCGTCGACCACCAGTCGACGGTCACTGAGCCGCCGGTGATCCTGCTGCGCGACGCCGAGCGGGACGGGGCGGTGGTGCTCGAGCTGGAGCGAACCGACGTCAGCCGCCTGGTCGAGGCGGGGTACGTCGTGCCCGAATCGTTCTGCGTCAAGGCCGACGACGGCGTGACCGACCTGTGGGGCGTCGTCGCGCTCCCCGCCGCACCGTTCGACCCTGACCGCATCCCGGTCGTCGAGTACATCTACGCCGGCTTCCAGACCACCAGCCTGCCACCGTGCTATCTCGGGGGGCGCAAGACCACGAGCAACCACGCGTGGTTCCCGATGTTCAACGAGCTCGGGTTCGCCACCGTCATCGTCGACGGCCGGGGTACGCCGGGCCGCCACCGCGCGTTCCGGCAGTGGACCCACCGGCACGGTCACACCACCCGCGGGCTCGAGGACCACCCCCACGCGCTCGCCGAGCTGGCGAAGACACACCCGACGCTCGACCTCGACCGGGTCGGTCTCATCGGTCACTCCTACGGCGGCTACAACACCGCCCGCTGCATGCTGCTGTTCCCCGAGGCCTATCGCGCCGGCGTCAGCAGCGCCGGGGTGCACGACGCGGCGAAGATGCACCACGACGCATGGGCGTGGTTCATGGGTGCCGGCTACGACCGGCGCGCGGAGGCCTACACCCAACTGGGCAACCTGCACCTCGCCGACCGGCTGGCCGGTGACCTGCTGATGATCGCCGGTGAGATCGACGAGAACGCGACGCTCGACCACACCTACGCGCTCGTCCGCGCGCTGATGGACGCCGGGAAGCGGTTCGACCTCAAGATCTGGCCGGGGCAGAACCACTACCAGCTCGGTCCCTACGTCCTCATGACGTGCTGGGACCACCTCGTGCAGCACCTGCTCGGCGAGCAACCACCACCGTCATTCACCCCCACCTCATGAGAGACGAGGAGCGCGCATCGTGACCGCCGTCCGCACCCTGGCCGACCGGGTCTTCGCCCGGAACTTGGCCAACGACTGGTTCACCCGCGCCCGCCTCGGTCTCCCGATCGAGTCGATACGGGTCGAGGGGGCGGAAGCCTGGCGAGCGGACGCGAAGTTCGCCCGCGCGGTGCTCGCCGGGCTGGAGACACTGACTGCCGAGCCGGAGCCCAGGCCGAAGACGACCAGCTGACCGCCGGCTTCCTGGCGCACCAGATGAGGACGTGGGTCGAGCGTGACGAGATCTCGCCGCTGTTGGGGTTCACGGCCACGCCGTACATGACCCTCGGCCTCGGGATGGCGGTGCGGGTGGTGTTCCCCGGGTTCCGGGGTGAGCCGTCGACGTACCTGTCGCTCACAGCCGACGTGCGCGACCAGGTGCGCGAGCTCGCGGCGCGGCTGCGCGCTCAGCGCGACGCCAGGCATCCTGGTGCCGGCACCGGCGCTGCCGGGCACGCGCGACTCGCTCCGCCGGTTGCGCGAGGCCCTGGTCACAACGATCCCGGCGTCAGCGCCGGCCGAGGTCAGCGACCGCGTGACGGCGCTCGTGGACGACGAGCTGCGCAGCGCCTTGAACGAGCTGCTCGCCGTGCTCGACGACGGTTACGAGCGGGCTGCGCCGACGCTGCTCGGGCAGGGGCAGTACGACGGAGGAACCGAGCACTACCGCAAGCTGGTCCGGCAGCACACCGCGAGCGACCTAACACCCGAGGAGCTACACAAGCTCGGGACTGACCAGGTCGACGAACTCACCCAGCGGATGGCCGAGGCGCGCGCGGCGATGGGCGTGCAGGTGAGCGAGGAGGAGTTCCACGCCATGCTGGCGACCGACCCGCGCGTTCACGCCTCGACCCCCGACGAGGTGGAGGCGCTGTTCCGCAGACACATGGCACGGCTCGAACCACTGATCGGCCGCTGGTTCAGCGTGCTCCCGCGGGCGCCGTACGACGTCGCTCGGGTCGCGCCGGAGGTCGAGGGCGGGGTGACATACGGCTACTACCAGCCGCCGACAGGGACCGACCCGGTCGGCCGCTACTTCTGGAACGGCGCCGATCTCGAGCACAAATCGCTGCTCACCTACGCCGCGCTCATCTTCCACGAGCTCGCGCCGGGCCACCACTTCCACCTCGCCCGCCAGGCGGAGAACAGTGCGCTGCCGGACCTCCGCCGGCACAGCGCCGAGTTGACGGCGTTCAACGAGGGCTGGGCCGAGTACGCCGCCGGCCTCGGCTGGGAGATGGGCCTGTACAACGACCCGCTCGACGCGTACGGCCGCCTGGTGCACGAGCGTTTCACCGCCCAGCGGCTCGTCGTCGACACGGGCCTGAACGTCTACGGCTGGTCGCAGGAGAAAGCGGCGGCCTACATGAAGGCCAACACCACCGAGTCCGGCGCCCAGGTCGAGAGCGAGATCCTGCGCTACGGCACCGATCTGCCGGGTCAGGCGCTCGCCTACCGCGCCGGGTACGTCGAGCTGACGCGGCTGCGCCGCAAGGTCGAGGCGGCTCTCGGCAACGGGTTCGACGTGCGGGCCTACCACGAGGAGGTGCTAGGGCCCGGGGCCCTGCCGTTCCCCGTCCTCGAGGCGCATCTGGACCGGCGGGCGGGAGGGATCAGCGCAGGCCCTTGACGACCCGCCCCGCCTGCTCCCGGCGGGCGAACGCCTTCGGGACCGTGAGCGGTTCCAGGCAGTTCCGGCGACGTCGTCTCCGCCGACCGCCGGAGGCTGTGCGCCCTGTCCCCGAAGGTCCATGCTGATCGGTATGCCCATGGATGACCTGCAACGGGTGGCGCAGGCCCTCGCCACGCGGATCTCGCGGGCGATCGCCATCGACGACCCGCAGATGAACCTCATCACGCACACCGCGCACGACAACCGTGTCGACGCGCACCGGGTGGCGAGTGTCATGCAGATGCGTGCGCCGGACGAGGTGGTCGCGCACGCGTACGCGCAGGGTATCGCGACGGCCGAGGGACCGGTGCCGGTGCCGGCGCTGCCGGAGATCGACCTGCTCGCGCGCGTCTGCATCCCAGTGCGCTGCCAAGGGCTGCTGTTCGGCTACCTCTGGATCATCGACCCGGACGGCAGCCTGCGCGGGGACGAGCTGGCGGCGGCGTGCGAGGCGGCCGCCGAAGCCGGGCAGGTGCTCTATCGCGAGCGGCTGTTGGACGACCTGCGGGACAGCAGGGAGCGGGAGCTGTTGCGCGACCTGCTCTCCGACGACCCCGCCGTCAGCGGCGCGGCGGCCGGACTGCTCATCGAGGAGGAGATGCTGCCCGCGGAGTGTTTCGCGGCGGTCGTCGAGATACAGGTGCCGGCGCATGCCGACTCGGCGACGGCGGCGCGTACGACGACCGACGCCGTGCTCGCCGAGCCGCCCGGGACGCGCACCCACTCGTCGGGCTGGCGCTGTCGCGTGCCGGCGGCGGAGGGCTGCTGCTGCTCGCCGGGCGCCGGGCGCCGGGACCGGCCGACCTGCGCCGGGTGGCGGAGCAGATCCGCGACGAGCTGGAGAAGCAACTCGGGCCCGATACCGCTCGCGTCGGCATCGGCCCGGTCGTCGCCGGGGCGGAACGCGCCCCGCTGTCGGCTCGCCGCGCCCGCGAGACGCTGAACGTCACGGCGACGGTTCCCGGCTTCGGGTCGGTTACGGACTGGCACGAGCTCGGCGTCTACCGGCTGCTCGTGCAGCTGCCGCTCGAGGAGCTGCCCGACGACGCGGTGCCGGAAGGGCTGCAGGCCCTGATGACGGCGGACGCGGAGGGGACCCTGGTCGAGACGCTGGAGACCTGGCTCGACGAGGGTTGCGACGCACGAGCCACGGTGGCGCGGCTGCAAGTGCACCGCACGTCGCTGTACTACCGCCTCGGCCGAATCGAGGAGATCACCGGCATGACACTGTCCAGCGGAAGTGTGCGCCTGGACCTGCACCTCGGTCTCAAGCTCGCCCGCCTGCACGGGTGGCTCGGCAGGTGATGAACGCCCTGCTCGCGTTCCTCGACACCGGTCGGTGGGCGGCGCACCCCTTCGCGGCCACCCTGGTGTCATGACCGTCACAGCGGACGCCGTCGTCGTCGGCGCCGGCGTCATCGGCTCGTCGATTGGCTCCGAGCTCGCCCGGAGCGGTCGTCCGTCGTCGTCGTCGACAAGGCGGCCGGCTCCGGCCGGGGTCGACTACGCGTCGAGCGCGCGTCGTCCGGCTTCAACTACTCCACCTGGGACGGCGTCGCGCTCTCGTGGGAGAGCAAGCACTGCTGGGAGCACTGGCCCGACCACCTCGGCGAGTCGAGACCCGTCCGGCCTGGCGCGCTTCCACCGCGTCGGCATGGTCTTCCTCGACGTCGACGTCGCCCCGATGGACCGGGTTGCTGCCGATGTTCGACCGGGCGGGATTCCCTACGAGGTATGGGACGCGGACGAGTTCTCACGGCCGGATCCCCGGGCTCGACCCCGGTCGGTTCTGGCCACCCAGCGGATCGACGACCCGGCTTTCTGGGTCGACGCGACGTCGTGGCTCGGTGGGCTCTGGACGCCTGACGCCGGTTTCGTCGACGACCCGGCGCTCGCCGCGGTCGACCTCGCCGACGCCGCGCGCCGGCGAGGGCGCGGTTCGTGCTTCGGGCAGCCGGTGCCGCCGTGCTCGGCGACGGTGCGGTCGCGGGTGTGCACTCGGCGACGGCACCGAGCGTGCACGCGCCCGTCGTGGTCAATGCCGCCGGTCCGTGGTCGGGCGGCTCAACCTGCTCGCCGGCGTGGGCGTGGTTGGTCGGTGAGCGTCCCGGCCGATGCGCCAGGAGGTGCACCATGTGCCAGCGCCCGCGGGCTACAACGACGGTGGCGCCGGCCCTTGCCTCGCCGACCTCGACCTGGGCGTCTACCTGCGGGGCACGCCCGGCGACGGACTGCTCGTCGGCGGACCGAGCCGGATTGCGACGAGATGCAGTGGATCGACGACCCAGACGCCAGTAACCCCAACCCGACCCCGCCGGTGTTCGAGGCGCAGGTCGACCCGGGCCGCACGGCGGCTGCCCGGCCTCGGGGTGCCCGGCCGGCCGACGGGCGTCGCCGGGGTGTACGACGTGACCGAGGACTGGACCCCCATCTACGACGGCACCGAACGCGAGGGCTTCTATGTCGCGATCGGCACCAGCGGCAACCAGTTCAAGAACGCCCCGATGGTCGGTCGGCTCATGCGTGCGGTCATCGATGGGGAGGGTTCGGTCGTGGGTGAGCACACCGGGCTCGACATCGGTCTTGCCGGCTTCGGCCGGTTGCGGCCTCGCAACGCTGCCTCGACCGGCACGGTGATGGGCTGAGCCGCCCTCAGCTTGCCTGGCCAAGCCGGGTCGATCCGGTCGGTGACCGGAAGGACCGCTGAAGGCCGGAGCGGTCAGTTTCACCCGCAGTCGCGTGGTTTGCGTAATGCGCGACGCTTCTCGTGGCGCTCGTCTGACGCAGCCGGCAGTGGGAGGCGAGTTCATGGTGAGTTCACCACGGACGGTGAGTCGCGATCGCCACCAGACAAACCCGCAGGTCAGGACCCCTTGCTCGGCGATGCTCACGTCGGAGCCGCGGATCAAGTCCGCGGGAACCCGCGGATCACGGGTTCAACTGCAACCTGTTCTCGGCAAACGCGCAGGTGTGCGTCCAGCAGTTCGGGACGCGCCATGAGGAAGGAGACGACCTCATGACGTAGCCCGAGCGACAAGCTCACGGCAGCCCGCTGGTGGGAGTCCAGTCCGGGGAGGCGCCAAGGCCCCTGGTAGCGAAACCCCCGTGCTTGGTTGAGAGGCCGGGTGCGAAGCGGGGTGGAGCGACTGGCCGGTCCGCAGCATGAAGCGAAGCCTGCAGCGTCGTCATTTTGAGTCCGCGCGAGCGGACCCGTGGGGGTGCCGAGCCCGTACCTGTGGGGGCGAAGGCCAGGGAAGACGTCAGAGATCTTGGAGCGGACGTCGATGGACCCTCCGGCGTAGGGGGCGTGGAACGGTCAGAAGGTTGTCGTGGGAACTGGAGAGGCCCTCCTCGGCCCGCCGCTGCGGGCGGCGGAGCGAGCCTGCCTATAACCGGAGACGGGAAGTGGCGGGTGGCCGAGAGGGAGTCGGAGGGGGTCGTAGTACCGCTGATGGGTCGGACAACACAACCGGCTCGGAGGGAAGGGCCCCTGCTTCACCGGTGCACGGCGAAGGGGTGGAGGAACGCTGGTGAGTGCCGCGTTGTCGGCTAGGTCCATCAGACAGGCCGAGGGTCTGGATTCCGTTCGTGCCCTCCAACACGTGCTTTACCGCAGTGCCAAGCAGAACCGGACACGTCGGTTCCACGCTCTTTACGACAAGCTCGCCCGCAGCGATGTGATGTGGCGGGCGTGGCGTGACGTGGCCACCAACCGAGGTGCCCCCGGGGTCGACGGTGTCAGCATCGATGACCTTCAGGCCGGGGGTGTGCAGGGAGTACGCGAGTTCCTCGATGGGCTCGCCGCGGAGTTGCGGGAAAGTCGGTATCGCCCGCGACCGCTGCGGCGGGTGCATA
Source organism: uncultured Actinomycetota bacterium (assembly GCA_963835405.1). GTDB lineage: Bacteria > Actinomycetota > Actinomycetes > JAFAQI01 > JAFAQI01 > CAWIFV01. The sequence continues at coordinate 185,656 of CAWIFV010000009.1, read as the reverse complement.
TCCCGAAACCGGGTCGGCCCGGACAGACCAGGCCGCTCGGGATTCCCACGGTGCGGGACCGGATTGTGATGGCGGCGGCCAAGATCGTGCTCGAGCCGATCTTCGAAGCCGACTTCGCTCCGGTCAGTTTCGGGTTTCGCCCGAAGCGTTCCGCTCATCAGGCGTTGGAGGTCGTCCGCCAGGCGGCCAACCGGCGTCTGCTGTGGGTGCTCGACGCCGACATCAAAGCGTGCTTCGACGACATCGATCACACCGCGCTCGTCGCGCAGGTCGAACGTCGGGTCAGTGACCGGGCAATGCTCAAGCTGCTGCGATGCTGGCTTCGGGCCGGGGTGTTCGAGGGCGGTGTGATCTCGGCAGTGGAGGCCGGGACCCCGCAAGGCTCACCGCTCTCTCCCTTGTTGGCCAACGTCGCCCTGCATGTCCTCGACGAGGCGTGGGCGGCGAACGGAAGCCGGCTGGGGACGCTGGTTCGTTACTGTGACGACTTCGTTGTCCTGGCCCCAACCCGGGAACGCGCACACGCGGCTCGGGAACTGGCGGCGGCGAGTCTGGCTCCGATCGGGTTGCATCTGCATCCCGACAAGACCAGGATCGCCGACCTCCGCAATGGGGCGGAAGGGTTCGACTTCCTCGGTGCGACACGAGGTCGCACGGCACGAGTGAGCGCGCTGATTGGAGGGTCGCCGATGTTGTCGACAGCGTAGCTCCGGATAAGTGTTCGTAGATCCGTCCCCACCCTGACGTGCGTCGCTGGTAACGGCGGGGTTCGAAGCATCAGGGGAAAAGCCCAAGGGCGCCCGTTCCATCCGGGGGCCACAGGCAAGGGGAAGACCGGACGGGTGAGCGAAAGCGAACTCTTGTTGATGCCTCGTCATCGATACCCCCGGAGATGGGATGGCAGACCGGGGGCAGGGCTGGCCGTGCGAATCGGCGAGCGGCGGCTGGTGACTAGGAGCCAGCCGTGGGAACACCGCTGCCCCGGGGTTCAGAGAGCACCCTCCCCGGTCGGATCTCGGCCGTGTGGAACGTGACAACCCCGTCGAGGTCCGGGCGCGCGAGCGTTCCGGTAAGCCGACCGTGAGGAAGGCCCAGATCCTCGGCGGGCGCAGGATGGTCCAACAAGCCAATGCCGGCGGCCGAAAGGCAGCAGGAAAGCGAGACAACCCGATCACCCCTCCGGTGATCGTCTCGTATAACTGGCCGGATACAGGCCTCTGCCTGGCCCGAAAGGGAGCTGACGTGGACCAGGTGGGCCTTTGACGCTCTGAGCCATAGCACCGGAACCGAAGGGCAAGTTAGGCATCGTGGCAACGCAGACCGTGGCCGTGACCGCAGTGGGTGCTGCCGTGATGAACGGACCGGAGGACGAGGTTCTGAACTGGGACGCGATTGATTGGCGCGCCCAGGAGGAACACGTACGGCGACTACGGCGAAGGATCTTCAAGGCGACTCGGGACGGGGACCTCAAACGGGTCCGTAACTTGCAGAGGTTGATGCTGCGCAGCCGGGCCAACACGCTGATCAGCGTTCGGCAGGTCGCGCAGCGCAACGCTGGCCGCAAGACGGCGGGCATCGATGGGGATGTCGCGTTGACCTCCCCGCAGCGGGCCGAGATGGCGGAGTACCTGCACCGGCACAGCGCACCGTGGCGAGCCCGACCGGTCCGGCGGGTGTTCATCCCCAAAGGGCAGGGCAAGCAGCGTCCGTTAGGCATTCCGGTGCTGGTCGACCGTGGGCAGCAAGCCCGCGTGAAGAACGCATTGGAGCCTGAGTGGGAGGCCCGGTTCGAGCCGAGATCCTTCGGTTTCCGGCCGGGTCGGAGCTGCCACGACGCGATCGAGATCATCTTCAAGACGCTGTGCGGCGATCGCACACAGCGTCACTGGATCTTGGACGCGGACTTGGCAGCGGCATTCGACCGCATCGATCACGACTATCTGATCGGCCAACTCGGCTCGTTCCCTGCCAGGGCGATGGTCCGGGATTGGCTGACAGCGGGGGTGGTCGAGCAAGGTCGGTTCACGCCAACCGAGGAGGGAACTCCGCAGGGCGGTGTGATCAGCCCGTTGTTGCTGAACGTGGCTTTGCACGGGATGGAGCACGCGGCCGGTGTCCGCTACCGCAACAGCGCTCGCAGTGGGGCTGAAACGGTCCGCGGATGTCCGGTGCTGGTGAGATACGCCGACGATTACGTGGCGATGTGCCACAGCCGTGAGCAGGCCGAGAAGGTCAAGGCCGACCTCGCGGTGTGGCTGGAACCCAGAGGGCTTCGCTTCAACGAGGACAAGACGTCCATCGTCCACGTCGAAGACGGCTTCTCGTTCTTGGGTTTCGACATCCGCCGCCGCGTCGACCGGCAGGGCAGCGGCAAGCTGTTCATCAAACCCAGCAAGGAGTCGGTCACGCGGCTCCGTAAGCGGTTGTCCGCCGACGTGCGCGCGTTGCACGGCACGAACGCCGCTGCTGTGGTGTTTCGACTCAACCCGGTCATCCGGGGATGGTCGACCTACTACCGGAGTGTGGTCTCGGGCCGGGTCTTCACCGGACTGGACCACCACGTCTGGCATCTCACCTACCGATGGGGCCGACGTGCGCACCCGAACAAGTCGAGGGGCTGGGTCGCGACCCGGTACTTCGGCAAGTTCAACAGGTCCAGACAGGACCGATGGGTGTTCGGCGACCGGGACTCCGGCGCCTACCTCACCAAGTTCTCCTGGACGAAGATCGTTCGTCACGTGCCGGTCCGCGCGGGTGCTTCACCCGATGACCCCGCGCAGATCGACTACTGGGCCGAACGGCGAGCCAAAGGAAAACCCCCGCCGCTGGATCAGCACACCCTGAAGCTCCTACGAGCCCAGGATGGTCGTTGTCCATCGTGCGGGGACCACCTGCTGCACGCCGACCATGAACCGCAAACCCCGCAGGACTGGGAACAGTGGTTCATGGCCACCCGCCGGGCACTGCGCAAGCAGTACATCGTCCGACGGAGGGCAGGCCACGACGAACGGTCCGAATACCGGCTCCTCCATGCCCGCTGCCATCGCCACGTGCGCGACGGCGAGGCGGCAGCCCAGTGATCAACCAAAGCAGCGTCGCGCGTCGCCCCTGCGGCTTGCTTGAGCCGGATGCCCGGAAAGCGGGCACGTCCGGTTCTGAGGGGGCGCCGGCGCAGCAATGCGCCGGCGCTACCCGACGCTTTCACCATCGGATGGTGCGGTCGTGGAAGCGGCGGGATCGTTACTACCTACAGAAGTGGCCGTCTACCCGGGCGATGGCGTCGATCCGAGCCAAGATCCGGGACCAGACACCACGTGGGTTCGCTGGACGTGACCTGCACCACGTCGTCGCCGACCTCAACCCGGTACTGCGGGGCTGGGGGAACTACTTCCGCTACGGAAACTCGTCCCGGAAGTTCAACACGGTCGACGACTACGTGCACCAACGGATGGCGAAACTAGCCAGCGTCAAGCACGGACTCTCAGGACGGAACTGGACCACCCGCTTCACCTACCGGTGGCTGACCGACCTGGGGATCTACCGAGTGACCGGAACGGTGCGCTACTGGTCTGCGAATGCCTGACGGTGAACGGTGTCGGAGAGCCGTGTGCGGGAGAACCGCATGCACGGTTCGATAGGGGGCCGCTGGCGAAGCGGTGACGGCGAGGACGTCGGGACAACACCGGCTACCCACAGGGGTGAGTCTGCGTTCCGGCCGCCCGACGACCGACCAGCCAGCGGCCTACCTCACCAGTCTGCGTCTCGGCATCCGGAGCGAACATCGACAGCAGGCTTCTCTCGGAGTTCAACTCCCCCCTCGCCCACCATCGACGACGCGTTTGACCTGCGACTTCGTCATTTTCAGGAGTTCGCCGCGTGCTCAAGGCATCACCTTCGGGGGAGTGATGCCGCGATTCCCCATGTCATGCGGTCGCGAGCGGCTCGATTCGGTCGAGTGCGTCGGCGAGACGATCGCGCTCGACTTCGAGGTCGTAGCGGCTCTGCAGGTTCAGCCAGAACCGGTCGGTAGTGCCGAAGAATCGCGACAGGCGTAGTGCCGTGTCGGCGCTGATGCCGCGCTTACCGTGGACGATCTCGTTGATGCGCCGCGGCGGTACGCCGATCGCGACGGCGAGCCGGTGCTGCGTGACGCCGAGCGGCTCGAGAAACTCGGTGAGGAGCACCTCGCCGGGGTGGATCGGCGGCATGACCGCGGTGGCCGTCATGGCTCCTCCTCAGTGGTAGTCGGTGATCTCGACATCTTCGGGTCCGGCGGGCGTCCAGCGGAAACAGATCCGCCACTGGTCGTTGATCCGGATGCTGTGTTGACCGCTCCGATCGCCTTTGAGCTTCTCCAGACGGTTTCCGGGCGGCACCCGCAGGTCCTGCACAGACTCGGCGGCGTCCAGGATCAGCAACTTGCGCAGTGCCGCTCGTTGGACGTCTGGCCCCAGCTTGCGAACCGCCAAGCGTTTCCAGACCCGTTCTGTGTCGCGATCGCGGAACGAGCGCAGCACCTGCCCATCTTAACGCCACGCGTTAATAACGCGCAACGTTATCCTCGTCGCGAACGAACGCTGCCACCGCGCCATTCGGTTGAACGGACAAGATCATCGGTGATGCCCGTAGGCATAACGGCAGGGCGGGGACGGCGCACAACTGCCGGCTCTCGCGCGAAACGGCCACCCCGAGGCGTTTGCGTATCGTCGCAGGTAGGAAGCGGCGGTCCTCGCCGGAGTGGATCGGCGGCCTGACGGCGGTGGCTGTCATGGCCCCCAGTGGTCGTCGGTGATCTCAACGTCTTCGGGTCCGGCTGCGGTCCAGCGGAACAGGCCGTCAAGATCTCGGCCGCTTCCAAGTCATCCGCCTCACAAGTGAACGGTCGCGACGTTCGCGGCCGTCGCCGCGCAGTATGGCGTAGCACGCCGCGGTCGCCCAGGCCGCTCATGCCTGTGTCCGGTTACGGCCAGGTGACGCGCCGATCTCAGCCGCCCCGGCTGCTCTAGCGGACAACGTTACGGCGGGGACACGACCGTCTCACTGCTGCGCAACTCGCCGTTCCTAGCGTCGCGTGTGTCCGCACCGCCACCTTCGAGGAGTTGTCATGCCCATCCCCGTCCCCGACGCCGTCGACGAGTCCGCCGGGCAGGCGGTCGTCAAGGCGGAGGCCGCCAGAAACGTCCCGCGCTACCTCACCGCCTCGGCTCTTGCCGGCGCGTACGTCGGGGTGGCGGTCGTCCTCCTGGCGAGCGCCGCCGGGCCTCTCGCCGCCGCTCAGTCCGCCGCGACCAAGCTGGTGGCGGGGTCGGTCTTCGGCGTCGCGCTCACGCTCGTCGTCTTCGCCGGCGCGGAGCTGTTCACCGGCAACGTGATGGTCATGCTCGGCGGCCTGCTGCGCCACCGGGTCCGGATGCGCGACGTGCTCGCCGTGAACGCCGCGTCGCTCGTCGGCAACTTTGCCGGCTCCGTCGGCTTCGCCGCGCTCGTCAACGCCAGCGGCGTCCTCTCGGCGGGTGCGACCCCCGACAAACCCGCACCCGGGGCCGGGATGATCGCCGCCCTCGCCCAGGGCAAGGTCGCTGCGACCGGCGGGCAGCTGTTCTGGCGGGCGGTCCTGTGCAACATGCTGGTCTGCCTGGCGCTGTGGATGGCCGCGCGCACGTCCAGCGACGCGGCGAAGCTCGGCGTGCTGTTCTGGGGACTGCTCGCGTTCATCGCCTCCGGCTTCGAGCACTCGATCGCCAACATGACGATCTTCTCGCTGGCGGTCTTCCAGGGCAGCGCTCACTGGAGCGACCTCGCGCACAACGTGCTCTACACGATCCCCGGCAACATCGTCGGCGGCGCTCTGCTGGTCGCGGCGCCCTATGCGTGGCTCGGTCGTCGACCGGCCGCTGCCATCCCCTACCCGACGCCTGCCGCGGAGGCCGCCGACGAGGCGGCCGTCCCCGAGCCCGCCTCGGTGGTTCCCGCACCCGCCACCACCTGAGGAGGGCTGGCTGAGCCGCCCGCACACCTCCGGCGGGCGGCTCAGCCGTCGACGGGGATCTGATAGCCGCGCCGGACGACGGTGCGCACCAGGCTCGGATCACCCGTCAACCGGCGCAGCCGCCCGACGGCCATCTCCACGACGTGCTCGTTGTCACCGTCGCCCGGCAGCGCCGCCAGCAGCTGGCGCCGGGACAGCACCCGGCCGGGCCGGGCGAGAAGCGCCCGCAGTGCCGCATGCGGGACGGGAGGGATCTCGATGAACCGGCCGTCCACGACTGCGCCCCGCCCACGCAGCTCGACCTTGCGGCCACCGACCCGGATCTCGTGCCGGCGCCCAGGAAGCTCGGCGCCGATCGTGCGCACCAGGCTCCCGAGCCGCCCGCGCTCCGGCCGAACGCTCGGGATGCCGAGCCGGTCGAGAGGGGCGGCACACACCGGCCCCACGCAGGCGGCGAGGACGTCGGTGCCGAGCGCCTCCCGCAGCCGTGGCCCGGCGCCGCGTTCATCCGCGCAGCGCAACAGGCTGGTCACCGCCGGGGCGCTCGTGAACACCACCGCGTCGACCCGAGCGGCGGTCACGAGGTCGACCAGGCGTTCCAGCGGACGGACGTCCTCGGGGGCGACCCAGCGGTAGACGGGGACGGCGACGACCACGGCGCCGGCCGAGGTGAGCGCGTCGGCGAAGTCCGTGAGCGGCTCGCCGTGCAGCTGCACGGCGACGCGAAGCCCGGCCACCCCCTGGTCCAGCAGGTGGTCGAGAAGCTCGCTCATCGACTCCGATGCCGGTGACCACTCCTCGCGGAGCCCGCCGGCGCGGATGGCACCGCGCGCCTTCGGCCCCCGGGCCAGCAGCCGGCCGGTCGCCAGCGCGGCGCGCAGGTCGTCACCCAGACCCCAGCCGTCCGCGGCCTCCATCCAGCCGCGGAAGCCGATGCCGGTGGTGACGACCGTCACGTCGGGCGGGGCCTCGACACAGGCGACGGTCGCCGCCAGGAGGTCGCTGTCGTCCTCGAGGGGGACGATGCGGATCGCGGGCGCGCTGACCACCTCGGCGCCGCGGCGTTCGAGAAGCGCCGCGAGCTCCTCGCTGCGCCGGGCCGCGGTGATGGCGACGGTGAAACCGGCCAGGTCCACGGCGGGTGCAGTGGTGGCCGCGAGGGCGGCGCTCGTCACGGGCCGGCGACCCGCACCCGACCGCCGACGACCTCGATCGGGAAGGTCCGCACGCTGACGGTCGGGTCGTCGAGGCACACCCCGGACCGCAGGTCGAAGCGCTGCTTGTACATCGGGGACGCCACGAACGGCTGCGCCTCCTTCGGTGCCGACGATGCCGCGCGACAGGACGCTGGCGCCGCTGAACGGGTCCACCGCCGCGATGGCGTGCACCTCGCCGCCGAACGTCCGGAAGACGGCGACGTGCGACCGGCCGACGAGGACCCGCTGGCCACGCTCGGGCGGCAGGTCGTCGTACCCGCACACGTCCACCCACGTCTGCTCGAGCAGCACGGTCATGGCCCCGGCACCTCCTGTGTGATCACCTGGCTGCGTTCCGACGGCGTCGCCGGACGTCGTTGCCCGCGTTCGGGAACGTGGATGACGCTGTCGTCGTCGGCCGCGGGGGCATTGACGAACGACACGAACCGGCTGAGCACCTGCGGGTCCTCGAGCGCGCCCTTCCACTCGTCGGCGTAGCCGGCGACGTGCGCGGCCATCGCCGCGTCGAGCTCGGCGCCGATGCCCAGCGAGTCCTCGAGGATGACCGCGCGCAGGTAGTCGAGCCCGCCGTCGAGGGACTCGACCCACGCCGCGGTGCGCTGCAGCCGGTCCGCGGTCCGGACGTAGAACATGAGGAACCGGTCGATGCACCGGATCAGCGACTCGGTGTCGAGGTCCTGGGCGAACAGGTCGGCGTGCCGTGGCCTGAACCCGCCGTTGCCGCCGACGTAGAGGTTCCAGCCGTTCTCGGTCGCGATGACGCCGAAGTCCTTGCAACGCGCCTCCGCGCACTCCCGCGCGCAGCCGGACACCGCGGACTTCACCTTGTGCGGTGCGCGCAGGCCCCGGTAGCGCAGCTCGAGGTCGATCGCCAGCTGCACCGAGTCCTGCACGCCGTACCGGCACCAGGTCGATCCGACGCACGACTTCACCGTCCGCAGCGCCTTGCCGTAGGCGTGCCCGGACTCGAAGCCCGCGTCGACCAGGCGGCGCCAGATCGGCCGGCAGCTGCTCGACTCGGGCGCCGAACATGTCGATCCGCTGCGCGCCGGTGATCTTCGTGTAGAGCCCGAAGTCGTGCGCCACCTCGGCGATCACGGCGAGCTTCGCCGGCGTGATCTCCCCGCCGGGGATGCGCGGCACCACCGAGTAGGTGCCGTCCTTCTGGATGTTGGCGAGGAAGTGGTCGTTGGTGTCCTGCAGGGCCGCCTGCTCGCCGGCCAGGATGTGCCCGGAGCCGAGGGAGGCGAGGATCGAGGCCACCACCGGCTTGCAGATGTCGCAGCCGCGGCCGCGCCCGTGCTCGGCGACGAGCCGGGAGAACGTGCGAGATCCCCGTGACCCGCACGATGTCGAACAGCTCCGCCCGGCTGTGGTCGAAGTGCTCGCACAGGGCCTTGGACACCGGTACGCCGGCCCGGCCCAGCTCGGTGCCGAGGATGGACTTGACCAGGGGCACGCACGACCCGCAGCCGGTGCCGGCCTTGGTGCAGGAGGTGAGTGCGCCGAGGTCGTGCGCGCCGTCGGTGACCGCCGAGCAGAGCGCCCCCTTGCTCACCCCGTGGCAGGAGCACACGAGTGCCGAGTCGGGCAGGGCCGCGGGCCCCAGGGACGCCGGTGCACCGCGACCGGCCCCGAGGAGGTCCGCGGGGTCGCAGGGCAAGGGCACGTCGCTGCCGACGAGCGGGCGCAGCATCGCGTAGTCGGCGGCGTCCCCCACGAGGATGCCGCCGAGCAACCGGGTCGCGTCGTCGCTGACCACGAGCTTCTTGTAGACGCCGGCGACGGGGTTGGCGAAGACGAGCCCCAGCGCTCCGGGGGCGGTAGCGAACGCGTCGCCGAAGCTGGCCACGTCGACCCCGAGCAGCTTGAGCTTCGTGTCGGTGTCGGCGTCGGCGAAGGCGGCGGTCCCGTCGAGCAGCCGGTCGGCCACCACCTCCGCCATCGCGTAGCCGGGCGCGACCAGCCCGAACACCGCGCCGTCGAGGCAGGCCACCTCGCCGATGGCCCAGATGTGCGGGTCGGTGGTGCGGCAGCCGGAGTCGACAACGACCCCGCCCCGCGGCCCGACCGCGAAGCCCGCACCCCCGGGCCAGCTCGTCACGCGGCCGGATCCCGGCCGCGAACACCACGAGGTCGACGTCGAGCTCGGTCGCCGTCCTCCAACCGCACCCGCAAGCCGCCGGGCCGCTCGTCGACCGCCACCGTGCGCGCGCCGAGCCGCACGCCGAGCCCCAGCCGTTCGACCTGAAGCCGCAGCGCCTCGCCGCCCGCCTCGTCGACCTGCATCGGCATCAGCCGGGGCGCGAACTCGACGACCTCGGTGGCGAGGCCGAGCCGGCGCAGACGCGCCGGCGGCCTCCAGCCCGAGCAGCCCGCCCCCCACGACGGCGGCGCGAGAGGCGCGGCGACCCGCAGCGCATGATCGCGGCGGCGTCGTCCACCGTCCGGTAGACGAAGCAGCCCTCGCGGTCCGCCCCGGCGACGGGAGGCACGAACGGCGCCGACCCGGTGGCCAGCACCAGCGCGTCGTAGCTGTGCACCGCGCCGGAGGCGGTGCGGATGGTGCGGTCGGACCGGTCGACGGCGACGGCGGCGTCGCCGGTCACGACCCGCACCCGGGCCGGGTCGAAGCCGCCCGGCGGGCCTGGGAGCGTCAGGTCCTCGGCCGGCGTGCCGGTGAACAGCGAGGACAGCGCGATGCGGTCGTAGGCCGCCCGGGGCTCCTCGCCGAGCACGGTGACCTGCCAGGCCGCCGCCTCGTCCCGCTGGACCAATGCCTCGAGGAACCGGTGACCGACCATGCCGTGGCCGACCACGACCAGCCGGCGGGAGGTGTCCGAGGGCATGCGCCCAGGCTGGGCACCGGCCGTTTCGCCCCGGATTCGTCGTTGTTAACGCCGCGGGAACTACCCCGCACACCGTGCCTACGGCGCTGTGATGCGTCAGCCGGTGGTCAGGAACGTCCCGGCCAGCCCCATGCAGGCGAGCAGCCGCGCCACCGCCGGGCTCGGCCGCTGGAGCACGAAGTCGACGCCCGACGCGGCGGCGAGCCGGCGGCCGGCGAGCAGGGCCCGGACCGCAGCGGTGTCGAGGGAGCTCACCCGGGAGACGTCGACGACGACCGCGTCGGTCGCGCGCTGCACCGCCGATCCGAGCGCGTCCCGCAGGCGCAGGATCGTCTTGCCCTGCACCTCGCCGCTGACGAGGACGAACGACGGCCGCCGCTCGTCGTACCGGACGAAGCAGGTGCCGGAGGCAGCAGAGGGGAACGTCGGACGTTCGAGACCCGCGACTGACATGTCGGCATCATCCTCCCGGCACGGTGGCAACCGCCCGACAGAAACGTGACGGTTTCATGGCAAGGTTCGGGACATGGCGGATGTCCTGGAACTGGCCGAGCAGCTGTGGACCGGCGCCGCGAGCGTCGACACCCACCATCCCCTGGGCAGCGGGGCGGGCGACATCGTCGAGATCGGCGACGGCGTGGGTTTCTGGCACTCCTTCTCCAACGCGACGGTGGTCGATGCCGGGGAAGGGCTCGTCCTCGTGGACAGCGGCGATCCGCTCTTCGGCCCGATCCTGCACCAGCGCGTGCGCGGATGGCGCCCCGACCCGCCGTTGACGGCAGCCGTGTTCAGCCACGGGCACATCGACCACGTCTTCGGCGTGGCGCCGTTCGACGCCGAGGCCGCCGAGCGCGGGCGTCCCCGCCCGGTGGTCCATGCCCAGGAGGACCTTCCTGCCCGGTTCGACCGCTACCGGCTCACCGCCGGCTACAACGGCGTGGTCAACCGGCGGCAGTTCGGGCTGGACGACCTCGAGTGGCCGACCGACTACCGCTACCCCGACGAGACCTACCGCGGCGTGCGGGTCCTCACCGTGGGCGACGACCGCATCGAGCTGCACGCCGCCCGCGGCGAGACCGACGACCACACCTGGACGTGGTTCCCGCGGCGGAAGGTGCTCTGCTGCGGGGACCTGTTCATCTGGGCGAGCCCCAACGCCGGCAACCCGCAGAAGGTGCAGCGCTACGCGGCCGAGTGGGCCGTCGCTCTGCGGGAGATGGCCGGCCTCGGCGCGGAGACGCTGCTGCCCGGCCACGGCGTACCGATCGTCGGTGCCGGGCGCGTCCGCCAGGCGCTGACCGACACCGCCGAGTTCCTCCAGTCGCTGCACGACCAGACCGTGGCGATGATGAACGACGGTGCCCGGCTCGACGAGGTCCTGCACACCGTCCGGCCACCGGCGCACCTCGCCGACCGCCCCTACCTGCAACCGGTGTACGACGAGCCGGAGTTCGTCGTCCGCAACGTCTGGCGCCGGTACGGCGGTTGGTGGGACGGCAACCCGGCGACGCTCAAGCCGGCGCCGGAGGCGGCCGTCGCGGCCGAGGTGCTGTCGCTCGCCGGGGCCGAGGCCGTCCTCGACCGGGTGGCCGCGCTGGTCGACCGGGGCGACGACGCGGCGCTGCGTCTCGCCGGCCACCTGGCCGAATGGCTCGTGGCGGCGGACCCCGGCTCGGCGGTGGCGCACCGGTCGCGGCTGCGGGTGTTCCAGGCCCGCGCGGCGGCGGAGCGGTCGACGATGGCGAAGGGCGTCTTCGGCTGGGCGGCGCGCGAGTCGCACCGGGCGGCCGGCGCCGACGGCTAGCCGCGCTTTCCGCACCGTGGGGTGTCTAGTCGGTTTGCTCGATCCACGGTAACGGGATGTCCAGGAGGGCGAGGATCTGGCGTTGGGTTGGGGTGAGGCGGTCCAGCACCGGGCCGCTGGTGGTGTAGGTGAAGGCGAGTCCGTCGAAGGCGGCGAGGATGTTGCGGCCGGTGGGCTTGGCGGCGCGGCCTTCGGGGAGCAGTCCGGGGAGGCGTTCTTCGTTGCTGGGGAGGCGTTTACGCAGGTCGGCTTCGATGAGCCCGAAGATGAGTAGCGCGATTCCGACGATGCTGATGAGGGCTTCGATCCGGTCGTCGTTGTGGAGGAAGACCGGCCGGATGCGCAGGGGGGTGGGGCGTTTGAGGTCGCGGTGTCGCTGCTCGACGATCCACTGGTCTTTGTAGATGTCGAGCACGATGTTGGCGGTCAGCGGACCGGGTGCGCTGTCGGGTGGTGGCCCGGTCAGGTTGGTGGCCAGGGCGTAGAGCCCATCTAGGCGGCCGGCTTCGGTGATCGCGGTCTGCTCGCGGTGCCAGCTCAGGGTGAGCTTGCCGGTGGTGGGGTCGGTGCCGGCGGTGGCGGTGAGCAGCGCGCTGATCCGCGGCTGCACGATCCGGGCGATTTTGGTGCGGACCTGTTCGAGGGTCTTGTAGTAGCGGCCACCAAGGCCGTTGCGGACGCGGGTCAGGTCGGCTTCGGCCTTGGCCAGGGCGCGTTCGCGGGCTTCGGCGACCGAGCGGGCTTCTTCGCTGGACCAGATGTAGGCGACCTGCAGCTCGTGCTGGCTGTTGGTGTTGGGGTCGGTGACCGGATAGGGGGAAAGCAGCCCACGCCAGCGGGTGCGTTGCTCCGGTGGTAGCAGGCGTTCCCGTTCGCTGACGTGGTCCAGGTCGGTCAGCGCGTTGAGCCCGTCGGGCACGTCGGTGTCGAAGCGGGCGGCCCAGCCGGTGTCGGCGCGCAGCGGCACCACGAACTTGATGCCCTTGCGGTCGGCGGCGCACAGGCTGCCCAGGTGCCCGAGGGCGCTGTCGGCGACGACGACGAGTCCCGGTTGGGTGAGGGTCTGGAGGGTCTCCAACGCTTGACCGAGGCAGGTCAGTTCGGCGTCGGATCCCTTGTGGGGCCGCAGATACAGCGCGACACCGTCCGGGGTGGAGGCCTGCAGGGTCCGGACCTGCCGGACCACCCTGCGGTCCGATCCCCAGCCCTTGGCGACCAGCGTGGAGTCGGGGTAGGCGCCGGCGAACCGGATGGTGGTCAGGTCCAGGTGCAACCGGGAGGCGTCCACGTCGAACCGGTCCAGGGTGGTGAGCATCAGCTGGCCGCGGAGGTGTTCGGCGACCGGCTGGACGGCTTCCAGCGCTCGGCCGAGCCGGTCGTCGTTGAGCAGCCCGGCGGGGACCTTCAGCAGTTCGGCGATGGCGGCCTGGCCGGCCCAGCCGGCCACGTCGTACAGCGGGGCGGGGGCGCTGAGCCGGTTCGCGACCAGCGCCGCGATGACCTCACCGTGGGTCAGCAGCGACTTGCCGCGCATCGGCGCGGCCGCATCGATCAGCTCGATGAGTCCGAGCCGACGCAGGTAGTGCTCGATGAGCAGCAGCGCCCCGACGTCCCGGCGGGTGCCGACTGGTGGCGGGTCGAGGCGGGCGAACGCGCCGGCCCAGCGGTCCAGCTGCCCGGACGCCTTCAGCTCGTCCAGGCGCCCGAGGGTTGCCACAACCTTCTGCCGGACCTTGCCGTCGACGCGTTCGCCGGTGACCAGCTGCACGTACTCATACACCTGGTCACCGCGGCGGACACGCTTCACCCTGGGATACATGATTGGCACAACGATACCAGCCAGATCGCAGGAATCACAGCATTGTCATTCGTGTCGTTGGCACAACCTGATCCGGGTTCTGAAGACATGCAGCGCGTGTAATCCCCACAAACTCAAGGGAAGTCAGTCCCTCACCGGCTGACCTTGACCCACAACGGTGCGGAAAACGCGGCTAGCCGGACCGGCGCCCGTGGCTGCGCAACAGGGGCACCAGGAGGACCAGCGCCAGCACCTGCACACCGGCGACGACGGCCACGATCGTGCCGCGGCCGTGGTCGTAGAGCGCGCCGATGGTCGCCGCGCCCGCCAGCCAGGCCAGACCGTAGATCGCGGTGAACGTGCCGTAGCCGGCCCCCCGCCGCTGCGGCGGGACGAGGTCGGTGACGGCGGCGCGCATCGTCGACTCGTGCACGCCCATCGCCGCTCCCCACACGACGGCGCCGACGACGACGGCGGCCACCGAGGTCGAGAACGACAGCCACGGCACCACTGCCGCGAGCGGAGGCAGCGCCGTCAGCCCGCGCAGCCCGACGCGGTCGTAGAGGTGGCCGAACGCCAGCGCGGCGACGGCGGCCACCCCCATCGCGGCCGCGTAGAGGACCGGGATCAGGCTGGTCGCGACGACGTCCTGCCGGACGAGGTGGTAGGCCAGCACCGCCCAGGTCGCGAAGCCGAGCATGGTCGCGGCCGAGAACGCGCTGTAGAGCCAGAAGTCGCGCGGCAGGTGGGTGTCGACCCGCAGCCGCTTCGCGTCGGGCAGCTGGGCATCGGGGTCGAAGTCGACGCGGCTCCGGCGCGGCCGCGCGCAGCCGGCCGAGGACGAGCATGGCCGCCACGCCGGGCACTGCGAGCAGCGCGAAGGTGACGCCGGTAGCCGACGCCGAGCGCCAGCATCCCGCGATGACCAGCGGGCCGACCAGGCCGCCCGACTGATCCAGCGCCTCGTGGATGCCGAACGCCTTGCCGCGGCCGACCTTCGCCGACGCGTGCGCGAGCATCGTGTCCCGGGCCGGTGACCGGACCGCCTTGCCGAACCGCTCGCCGTTGTAGAGGACGGCGGCCGAGGCAAGGCCCCCGGCAGCGCGAGCAGCGGTACGCAAGCCATCGTGAGGCCGTAGCCGAGGATGCGTCTGCGGCCACGGTCGCCGGTCCGGTCCGACAGCCGCCCGGTGAACAGCCGCAGCACGAGTGCGACCGCCTCACCGATGCCGGTGACCACGCCGACGACGGCGGCGCCGGCGCCGAGATGGGCCAGGAACGGGCCGATGATGCTGCGCGCGCCCTCGTAGACGAAGTCGCCGAGCGCGGACACGAGACCGAACCACGCGACGAAACGCAGGGCGCTGATCCGGGGCTGCACCCGACCATCGTGGGGGACGACCCGCTGGTGCGCCTGCACGGGGAGGGCCCGGCGGTCATGATGGTGCGTGGTCGACGTCGACGAGGAGACCTTCGGCCGGCCTGGTCGAGGAGGCCCTCGACACATCCCGCCGGAGCTGGGCCGGCTCATGCGCAACGTCGCCGTCGTCGTCGAGGACAGGGGCGCCTCACCCAACCTGCTCGGGCCTCTACCACGGCGTCCCGCTGACCGCTCGGACGACGTCGTACGCCGGTTTCCTGCCCGACCGCATCACGATCTACCGGCTGCCGATCATGCCGCCGCTGCCGCGACCTCGAGGACGTCGTCGAGTCGGTCCGGCACACCGTGATCCACGAGGTCGCGCACCACTTCGGCATCTCCGACGAGAGGCTGGAAGAGCTGGGCGCCTACTGACCGCGCGGGACATGGTGGCGTGCCGGAGCTGCCCGAGGTGGAGGCGCTCGCCGCCTTCCTGACCGAGCGCGCGGTCGGGCGGGTCGTCGCGCGGGTCGACGTCGTCGCGATCAACGTGCTCAAGACCTTCGACCCGCCGCTGCGCGCTCGCCGGGCTCGAGGTCACCGGCGTCGCCCGGCACGGCAAGTTCCTCGACCTCGACGTCGACGGCCTGCACCTCGTCATCCACCTGGCCCGCGCCGGCTGGCTGCACTGGCGCGACGCGCTGCCCGCCGCGCCGCCGCGCCCGGGCAAGGGCCCGATCGCGCTGCGGGTGCACCTCGACGACGGCAGCGGCTTCGACCTCACCGAGGCCGGCACGCAGAAGAGGCTCGCGGTCTACGTCGTGCGCGACCCGCGGCGAGGTGCCCGGCATCGCGCGGCTCGGCCCGGACCCGCTCGCCGACGAGTTCACCGTCGACCCGCTCGCCGGCGTGCTCGCCGGCTGACCGCAGCCAGCTCAAGGGCCTGCTGCGCGACCAGTCGCATGATCGCGGGCATCGGCAACGCCTACTCCGACGAGATCCTGCACGCGGCCCGGCTCTCGCCGTTCAAGCCGGCGGCCAACCTGACGCCCGACGAGGTGCAGACGCTGTACGACGCGATCCGCGAGCACGCTCACGAGGCGGTCGAGCGGGCCCGCGGGCTCGCGGCCGGCGACCTCAAGGCGGAGAAGAAGCTCGGCATGCGGGTGCACGGCCGCACCGGGCAGCCCTGCCCGGTCTGCGGCGACACCGTCCGCGAGGTGTCCTTCGCCGACTCCGCGCTGCACTACTGCCCCACCTGCCAGACCGGCGGCAAGCCGCTGGCCGACCGCCGGCTCTCCCGCCTGCTCAAGTGACGCGGCTCGGCGGCGCTCAGCGAGCGGCTGTGGGAGCGGTCGGCCGCCGACCTACGCGCAGATACTCGACCACCCGTTCCTGGCCGGGCTGTGTGACGGCAGTCTTCCGACGGAGTCGTTCAGCCACTACGTCGTCCAGGACGCTCTCTACCTCGTCGACTTCGCCCGCTCGCTCGCCGGCCTCGCCTGTCACCGCGCCCGCCGCCGACGAGGTGGCCATGTGGTCCCGGCATGCGGCGGGTGCCATCGAGGTCGAGCGGGCGCTGCACGGGTCCCTGCTGCGGGAGGTCGGCATCGACCCCGCCGTGGTGGCGGCCACGCCGCCGTCGCCGACCACGCGCGCCTACACCTCCTGGCTCGTCGCGACCGTCTCCACGGGCTCGCACGCCGAGGGGGTGGCAGCGGTGCTGCCCTGCTACTGGATCTACCGCGAGGTCGGCCGCGAGCTGGCCCGCCGGGGCTCGCCGGACGAGCGTTACCAGCGATGGATCGACACCTACGCCGACGACGCGTTCGACGCGCTCGTCCGGGACGTGCTCGCGGTGACCGACGCGCTGCCGGTCCCCGACGAGGCGGTGCTGCACGAGCGGTTCGCGACGGCGGCCCGGTTCGAGTGGATGTTCTGGGACGCGGGCTGGCGACGCGAACGCTGGCCGGCGAACGGCGGGGCGTAGGCTCGTCGCAGGCACGCGGGAGCTCGGACACACCGGGCTGAGAGGGCGGCTAGAGGGCCGCCGACCGCCGAACCAGCCGGGTAATGCCGGCATGAGGAGCAGCCATGATGGGCTCAGCCGTCGACGTAGCCGTCGTACCCCCGACCGGGACGCGTGCGGAAGCCCCGCTCACCCTCGCGGAGGCGCCGCCGCGGGTGCTCGGCTTCCTCGACCAGCTCGGGCTGTGGGCCAACCTCGGGGTCTCGCTGCTCGGTCCGGTCGGCGCCCTCGGCGTGCTCGTGCCGTTCGGCTTCGCTCCGCTGTCGCTCGTGGCGGCGGGGCTGGCGGTCATCGTGGGCACCGTCCTCGGCACCCTGCTGGTGGCCGTCGCGCCGTCCCCGGCGCGCAGACCGGCGCGCCGTCGATGGTGCTGCTCCGCGGGCTGTTCGGCGCCCGCGCGTCGCTACGTGCCCACGGTGCTAACGTCGTCCAGCTCATCGGCTGGGGCGTGTTCGAGATCGTCGTATCGCGGCCGCGCCCAGCAGCTGCTGCCGTGGGACGGGCCGCGCTGGCCGTACGTCGTCGCCGCCGGCGTCCTCACGACCGTGCTGGCGATGCGGCCGCTGGGGTTCGTGCGCGTGCTGCGCAAGTACGCGCTGGGCGGTGGTGCTCGCCACCGCCTACCTCTTCGTCCAGCTGCTGCGCAACCCGCTGCCGTCGCTGACCGACGGCTCCTGGTCGGGCTTCTGGGCCGGCACCGACGTGGTCATCGCGGTGGCGGTCTCCTGGGTGCCGCTCGCCAGCGACTACTCGCGCTACTCCCGCTCGACGCGCGCGGCTTTCGCCGGCTCGTTCCTCGGCTACACGGTCACCCAGATCGCCTACTACGTCCTCGGGCTCGTGGCGCTCGCGACGGTCGTGCACGCGTCCGACCAGAACGTGCTGCAGCACGACATGTTCGCCGCGTTCATCGCCGTGCCCGTGGGCTGGCTCGCCTTCGCCGTGCTCGTGCTGCGCGAGCTGGACCAGTCGTTCGCCGACACCTTCTCGACCGTCGTCTCGATCCAGAACGTGTGGCCGCGCCTCGACCGACGGCTGCTCGCCGTCGGCGTCGGCGTGCTGACGACGGTGCTTGCGCTGGCGCTGCAGATCAACGACTACTTCAACTTCCTCTACCTGCTGGGCTCGGTCTTCGTGCCGCTGTTCGCGGTGTTCGTCGTCGACTACTTCGTGCTGGCCGGGCACCGGCGGGTGGGACATCAGCAGTGCGTGCCGTGCTGCGGTGGATGATGCTCGTGCCCTGGGCGCTCGGGTTCGCGACGTACCAGCTCGTCTACGCGCCCGACGTCGGCGGCTGGGACACCGCGTGGCAACACGTTCGGGACGCGCTGCACTTCACCTGGCAGTCCTGGATGAGCGCCTCGGTGCTGTCGTTCGCCGTCGCCGCCGTCGCCACACTCCTGCTCGCTCCCTGGGCGCGGCGGTCGGCCCGGTCGTGAGCGGTCGGCCGACGGCGCTGACGATCGCCGGCTCCGACTCCGGCGGTGGCGCCGGGCTGCAGGCCGACCTCAAGACCTTCCTGTGCTGCCACGTGCACGGGATGTCCGCAGTCACCGCCGTGACGGTGCAGAACTCGCTGGGCGTCAGCGGGATCCACGAGATCCCCGCCGAGACCGTGACCGCGCAGATCGACGCCGTCGTCACCGACGTCGGCGCGAACGCCACCAAGACGGGGATGCTGGCGAACGCGTCGATCATCACGGCGGTCGCCGACGCCGTTCGCCGGCTACCCGTCGGACCCCTCGTCGTCGACCCGGTCTGCGCCTCGCAGCACGGTGACCCGCTGCTCCGGCCGGACGCGATCGAGGCGATGACCCGGGCCCTCTTCCCGCTCGCCGAGCTGGTGACGCCGAACCTGGGCGAGGTGCGGGTGCTCACCGGACGGGTCGTCGACCGACGTCGACGGCATGCGGGAGGCGGCCCGCGTCCTGCATGATCTGGGCCCGCGGTGGGTGCTCGTCAAGGGTGGCCACCTGTCCGGCGCCACCGCCGTCGACGTGCTGTACGACGGCGACGAGCTTCGTCGAGCTCGAGGCGCCCCGGCGCGACACGGCGCACACCCACGGGACGGGCGACACGCTCGCCGCGGCCGTCACCGCCGCGCTTGCCCGCAGGGCATCGATGCCGGAGGCCGTCCGCTTCGGCAAGGCGTTCGTGACCGCGGCCGTCGGCGACTCGTTCCCGCTCGGGTTCGGCCTGGGGCCGGTGGGCCACTTCTGGCGCATCCGGCGCATCCGGGAGGACGGGCCGTGAGGTCAGCCGGCCGCGTCGAGTCGTTCGGCGAACGCCGCTGCGGCCGAGCCGGGGTCCGCCGCCTCGGTGATCGCACGGACCACGACGACCCGGCGGGCGCCGGTGGCCAGGACGTCGTCGAGCCGGTCGAGGTCGATGCCGCCGATGGCGAACCAGGGCCGCGCGTCATCGGCTCCGGGCGGCGCCAGCGCGGCTGCGGCGGCGAGCAGGTCGAGGCCCGCCGCCGGCCGGCCCGGCTTGGTCGGGGTGACCCACGTCGGGCCGACGCAGAAGTAGTCGACGCCCGTCGGCGGCGGCCGCCGCCGACAGCTGGTCCGGGTCGTGCGTGGACAGCCCGATCAGCGGCTCGGCGCCGACGATGTCACGGGCGACGGGCACCGGCAGGTCGTCCTGGCCCAGGTGGAGCACCGGCGCGCCCGACGGCGCGCGCGACGTCGGCCCGGTCGTTGACGGAGAACAGCGCGCCGTGCCGTTCCGCGGCGCGTGGCGAAGACCGCCAGCAGCGCCATCTCCTCGCGCGCCTCCAGCCCCTTCTCCCGCAGCTGCACGACGTCGACACCGTTGCCGAGCACGGCGTCCAGGAACGCCTCGAGGTCGCCCTGCCGGCGCCGCGCATCGGTGCAGAGGTAGAGCCGCGCGGACGCGAGCCGGGCACGGACGTCGGCGGGCACGGTCGCCGACGTTATCGCGACGGCCAGACCTCGCCCCGGTCCGTAGCCTGGACGGAGGACGACAGCGCCGACCCGGGGACAGCGATGACCGACACCGCCGACGTCGTCGTCCTGGGTGCGGGCGTCATCGGCTTCGGCATCGCCTGGCGGGCGGCCCAGCGGGGGCTCGCGGTGACCGTCATCGACCCGGCGCCCGGCTCGGGCGCCTCCGGCACCGCGGCCGGCATGCTCGCTCCGGTCACGGAGCTGCACTTCGCGGAGCAGGCGCTCCTCGAGCTGAACCTCGCATCGGCCGCGCGCTATCCGGCGTTCGTCGCGGAGCTCGAGGAGATAGTCGGAAGGGACGTCGGCTACCGGCGGTGCGGGACGCTGTCCGTCGCCTGGGACGGCGCCGACCTGCAGGGGCTGCGCGACCTGCACCGGTTCCAGCAGGGGCTGGGTCTTGCCGCCGAGCTGCTGACCGGCCGGGCGCTGCGAGAGCTGGAGCCGCGGCTCGCGCCCGGCCTCCCGGGTGGCGTGCTGGCGCCCGACGACCACCAGGTCGATCCGGTCGCCCTGGTCGAGTCGCTCGCCGCCGCAGCCGCCGGCGCCGGCGCGCAGGAGGTCCGTCGGCGGGTGGCCGAGCTCCGCACCGCCGGGGAGCGGGTCGTCGGGGTGCGCCTCGACGACGGCAGTGAGCTCTGCGCCGAACGGGTGGTGCTCGCCTGCGGGGCGTGGTCCCGGCTGCCGGGTCTTCCTGGCGGCGCGGTGCCGCCGGTGCGTCCGGTCAAGGGACAGACGCTGCACCTTCGCGGGCAACTGCCGATCGCGCACGTCGTCCGCGGCTCCGTCCGCGGCTCGCCCGTCTACCTCGTCCCGCGGGGGGACGGCCGGGTGGTGGTCGGGGCGTCGTCGGAGGAGGCAGGCTTCGACCTGCGCCCGAGGGCGGGCGCCGTCTACGAGCTGCTGCGCGATGCGCAGGCGCTGGTGCCGGGCGTCACGGAGCTGGAGCTGGTGGAGGTGCGGACGAGCCTGCGGCCGGGCTCACCCGACAACGCGCCGGTCGTGGGTGAAGCGGCACCGGGCCTCGTCGTCGCGACCGGTCACTACCGCAACGGCATCCTCCTCGCCCCGGTCACCGCCGACGGGGTCGCCGCCCTCCTCGCGGGCGATGTTCTTCCGCCGGAGTGGTCGGCGTTCTCGCCGCACCGCTTCGACCCGGCGGGGTCGCCGGGGGGGTCGGCCTCGTGCGCGTGACCGTCAACGGCGTACCGCGGGAGCTGCCGGACGGCACCACGGTCGCGGACCTGCTGGAGGCGGTCGGTGCGGGCGCCCGGGGCAACGCGGTCGCCGTCGACTCGTCCGTGGTCCCGCGTGGCGAGTGGCCGGGCCGGGTCCTGCGCGACGGGCAACGGGTGGAGCTGGTGCAAGCAGTGCAGGGAGGCTGACATGGACGACCCGTTCGTCGTCGCCGGGCAGACGCTGTCGTCGCGGCTGATCCTCGGCACCGGTGGCGCACCGAGCCTGGAGGTGCTCGACGCTGCGATCGTCGCCTCCAACACGGCAATGTGCACCGTCGCGATGCGCCGGCTCGACCCGGGTACCAGCGGCTCGGTGCTCGACGTGCTCGACCGGCGCGGGGTGCGCGTGCTCCCCAACACCGCCGGTTGCCGGACGGCGCAGGAGGCGGTCTTCACGGCGCAGCTGGCACGCGAGGCGTTGCAGACCGACTGGGTGAAGCTCGAAGTGGTTGCCGACGACGAGACGTTGCTGCCCGACCCGGTCGAGCTTCTCGACGCGGCGCAGCGACTGGTCGCCGACGGGTTTGTCGTCCTGCCCTACACCAACGACGATCCGGTGCTCGCCCGGCATCTGCAGCAGGCCGGTTGCGCCGCGGTGATGCCTCTCGGCGCGCCGATCGGCAGTGGCCTCGGCATCCTCAACCCGCACAACATCGAGCTGATCGTGGCCGAGTCCGACGTGCCGGTCATCCTCGATGCCGGCATCGGCACCGCCTCCGACGCGAGCCTCGCGATGGAGCTCGGGTGCGCCGGCGTGCTCCTCGCCTCCGCGGTGACGCGCAGCCAGGACGCCGCGCTCATGGCCGAGGCGATGGCGGCGGCGGTCGTCGCCGGCCGGCTCGCGCGCCGCGCCGGCCGGATCCCCGCCGCAGGCACGCGGAGGCCTCGTCGCCCGTCACTGGGAGGGCCGAGCTGTGAGCCGGTCGCTGGACCGGCGCAGCGCTTCCTCGCCTACGGCCTCGCCGGCTGGTGCAGCGAGGTCCTGACCACCGGCCTGCGCAGTCGCGCGGCCGCGACGGCAACTGGCGGCTCACCGGGCACGACCTACCTGTGGATGCTGCCGATCTACGGCATCGCCGCGGTCGCTGTTCGAGCCGGCGCACGACGGCCGCCCGCCGCGCCGGCTGGCCGTGGTGGCAGCGCGGCGCTGGGCTGGACCGCCGGCATCTACGCGGTCGAGGCGGCCAGCGGCGAGGCGCTCCGGCGGCTCACCGGCGAGGTGCCCTGGGACTACGCGCCGCCCGCGCGGGCTCAAGCCGGTCCCGGCGCACTGGCGCGGCCTGGTCCGACCGGCGTACGCGCCGGTGTGGTTCGCCGTCGGCATCGGTGCGGAGGCGCTGCACGACCTGCTGGATCGGGTGCGGCTGGAGGAGGCGTGCACGGCTCCGGCGCGGTCGCTCGCCGCGCCGTTGCCGTGCTTCGCTCGCCCTCGCGGCCGGGCCGCTCGCCGCCTGCGGAACCCGGCTGCCCGACTCCGCCTTCGTGAACGCCCAGCAGAGCCAGGCCCCGGCCGGCACCGCGGGGGGGCGGTGCCGGCTGCGCCGCGCGCCGACGACCGGGCCTCGAGTCGAGCGGCCCCTCGGGGGGTCGGAGCCGGGCACCGGCGGGTGACGAGCGGAGGGCCGCAGGGCGGCGGGAAGCACCACGGCCTCCGGCGGCCGCACGGCAGCGGCGCCGCGCGGGCAACACCGCGTCGGACGTCGGCGTCACCGCGACCAGCATCACCGTCGGCAACATCGTCAGCCAGACCAACGCGTTCGACCCGCGCGCGTTCGTGGGGCCGTTGTACGGCGTGCGCGCCTACTTCAACTGGCTCAACGGGCACGGCGGGGTCCACGGCCGCCACGTGGTGCTCAAGTCGTGCGACGACCAGGGCTCCGGGCAGGGCGACACCAACTGTGTGCACGGGCTGATCGACCAGACGACAGGTCTTCGCCCTCGTGGGCAACGCGGTGCTGTCCTACTCGGGCGCGCCGTACGTCAACAGCAAGAAGGTGCCCGACATCGGCAGCCAGCCGATCGACCCGGCCTACACGGAGTACCCGCACCTGTGGGACATCTACGGCGAGGCCTACCCGCGCGACGGGAAGCCGATCGGCTACAACGGCGTGCTGCTACGGCGGCACGGAGGTCTACCGCTACTTCAAGACGAAGTTCCCCGAACGTGCCAAGAAGGTCGCGGCGTCGTCGTACTACAACCAGGGCGACTCGCAGCGCTACGGCGACTGCATCGCGAAGGGCCTGAAGACGGAGGGCTTCAGCGTCACGTGAAGCAGGTGAACTTCGCGCTCCCCGACTACGACTCCGTCGCGATCGACTTGAAGAACAAGGGAGTGCAGTACGTCTACGACTCATCGACCGGCCGGGCAACGACCGGCTGTGCAAGGCCATCGACGACCACAAGTTCTACGTCACCGCCCGGGTCGTGACGACGCAGGCTGGGAGCAGTCGATCGGCAACGACTACAGCGACTCGCCGCACTGCCGCAACGCGCTGTGGGCGACGGGATGACCCGCAACTACGAGGACACGAGTACGGCCGGTCGCCGACTTCCGGGCACAGATGGCGGCCGACGGTCACGGCGGCTGCGCAGCCTGTCCGAGTGGGCGCTCGAGGGCTGGGCCGGCGGGCAGTGGTTCGCCGACGCCGCGGCTCCTGCGGGGCGACCTCACCCGCCGCTGCGTCGAGGGCTACCTCACCCGCGGCAAGCCCTACGACGGCCACGGGCTGCTCGCCCCCCGCAACTTCGTGGTGGACAACCCGCCGCACGAGCCACTCACCAACTGCATCAACGTCGCCCGCTGGCCGACACGGCAACGGCTGGGTGACGCAGGTGCCGACATGGACAAGAACTGCTTCCGCACCAAAGAGGTGCCCTACAAGGCCTGACGGGTCGGCCAGGCCGCGCGACGTAGCCGGGGAGTGCCCGACCCTCGAGCTCGCCGGGCTCGCCGGCGAAGACGACCTCGCCTCGAGACGAGCACGTACACGACGTCGGCGAGGCGCAGCACCTCCGACAGGTACTGGTCGACGAGCACGACGGTGGCGTCGGTGCGGGCCAGCTCGGCGACCACGGTGAACAGCCGGCGGGTGACCTGCGGGCGCGAGCCCGAGCGAGATCTCGTCGAGCAGCAGCAGCCGGGGCTGCCGCACCAGGGCACGGGACATCGCGAGCATCTGCTGCTCGCCGCCGGAGAGGCTGCCGGCGCGCTGGCCGAGCCGCTCGCGCGAGCACGGGGAACGCGTCGACGGCCGCGTCCCAGCCGCCGCGCCGCGTGCGGCGAAGACCTCCAGGTTGTCCTGCGACGGACAGCGTCGGTGAAGATGCCCCGGCGCTCGGGGACGAGCAGCATGCCGGCCCGGGCCCGGCCCGCCGGTGGCGGCGTGCGGTGCGACATCTCGTGGCCGGCCCACCGCACCGTCCACCGACCGGGCGCGGACCAGGCCCGCGATCGCGGCCAGCAGCGTCGTCTTGCCCGCACCGTTCGGCCCGACCAGCGCGGTGAGGCGCCGGCGGGACGTCGAGGTCGACGCCGTGCAGCACCTCGACCGCGCCGTAGCCCGCCCGGACGCCGCGCAGCTGACGAGCTCACCAGGCTCCGTCTCGTCGAGGTAGACGGCCTCGAGCACGTGCGGGTCACTCGCACCTCGTCGGGCGACCCGGAGCGATGCAGCCGTCCCTCCGCCATCGCGATAGACGCGGTCCGCGACGTCGAAGACCAGGTCCACGTCGTGCTCCACCAGCATGACCCCGACGCCGCTCGCCGCCACGTCGCGCAGCACCCGCTGCAGGCTGCGGGTCTCGCCGCAGTCGAGCCCGCTCGCCGGCTCGTCGAGCAGCAGCACCGCCGGGTCGTGGCAGAGCGCGCGGCCGAGCTCCACCAGCCGCAGCGTCCCGGTGGACAGCGATCCGGCCGGCGCCTCGCGCACCTCGTGCAGGCCGAGCCGAGCTCGATGACCTCGTCCACCCGGCGCTGATCGTCGCTTCTCCGTCCACGATCGGGAACCCAGGTGCCGAGCAGCAGCAGACCGCGTCCGGACGATCGCGCGCGCCGGGTGCGGTTCTCCGCGCCCACCCCGAGGTTGTCCGCGACCGACATGGTCGGGAACACCGCCAGGCGCTGGAACGTCCGGCCGATGCCGAGCCGGGCCCGCGCGTCCGGCGTATAGCGGGTGATGTCGCGGTCCGTCGAGCCGCACCTGCGCCAGCGTCCGGCCGCTCGACCCCGGTCAGGCACTGGAACAGCGTCGTCTTGCCGGCGCCGTTGGGGCCGATGAGCGCCGTCACCTCACCGCTGCCGGTGTGCACGCTCACGTCGTCGACCGCGGTCAGGCCGCCGAAACGCTTGACAATCCCTACGCCGTCCAGCCGAGCGCCGGTCATGCCGACCCCACGCTCTCGTCGGGCCGGTGCGCGCGTACCCGGTCGAGCGCCGCCCGGCCGCGGTCGGACAGCACCGGCTCCGCGCGCGGCGGTGGGGCGGTCTCGGCGTAGCGCCGCATCAGCGACTCGGGGGTCATCGCCCACTCGGTCGCAGCCGGCGGCCGAGCTCGGCAGCGCCGCCCGGCAGCCGGCCGAGGAACGCCGCGAGCAGGCCGATAGGATGAGTAGGCGTTGTCCTGACCGGTCAGCGCGTTGACGCCGACGATGAACGCGGCGCCCACCACCGCCGCGACCGCGCTGTCCGCGCCGAAGACGACGACCACGGCGAACCACGGAAGGCTGGCCGCGAGCGGGTCGAACGTGTCGGGGTCGAACGCCTGGGCCTGCTGCGCGAGCAGCGCCCCTCCGAGCCCGGCGAGCATTGCGCTGACCGTGAAGATGAGGACCTTCAGCACGCGTACGTCGACCCCGACGGAGCGGGCGCCCTCCTCGCTGTCGCGGATGGCGACGAGCGACCGGCCCAGGGCTCCGGTCCGCAGGTTGAACATCACGAGGAACGCGAAGGCGAGGATCGCCAGCTCGAAGAGGTAGAACGCGCGGTCACCCTCCAGCGACAGACCGAACAACGACAGGCGCGTGCACGTGGATGTCGGTCGTGAAGTAGGGCTGGGCGAAGACGAACCGGCTCACGAACGCCCCGACGGCGAACGTCGTCAGCGCCAGGAACAGGCCCCGCCGCCGGATGGCGGGGTAGCCGGTCGCCAGCCCGACCACGCCGGCCGCGACCGCGGCGATGAGGAGGGCGAGCAGCTGCGGGGTGCCCGTCGCTCGCCTTCGCGAAGAACAGGGCGCCGAGGCCGGCATAGCCCGCCTGGCCGAGGGAGATCTGCCCGCTGTATCCCGTCACCGCCACGATCGAGACGAAGATGATGGCCAGGGCCGGGATCTCCTGCGCCTGCCGCAGATCGACGGCGTTGAACGTCAACGGGGCGAACATCGCGAGTGCCGCGACGCCGTACTGCAGCGCCAGCCGGGCGGGTGACGCCTCCGTCGCCCGGCGGCGGGCGAAGGTGGCGGCGCTGCCCGCGTCGCCGCCGCTCTCGGCGAGCCGGTTGCGGACGAGCAGCACCACGAGCAGCAGGACGACCGGCAGGTTGGCGTGCAGCGCGTCCCAGATGGAGCTGAGCTCGCCGTTGCCCGGCGACCAGAGGTTCATCTCGCTCTGCGCGATCCCGAGGCCGATGCCCGTCACGATCGCGATCGGGATGCTCGTCAGCCCGGCGAGCACGGGGATCGCGAAGGTCTCCAGCACGAGCAGTGTGAGTCCGAACGGGTCGAGCCCGATCTGCGCGGACAGCAGGATGCCGGTGAGGGCCGCGAACACGGAGCCGATCGACCATCCGACCGCGGACACCCGATCCGCGTCGACGCCGGACAGCTCGGCGAGGTCTCGCCGGTCGACGACGGCACGAATCTCCGTCCCGAGCGACGTGAGCCGCAGGACCACGGTGAGGATCCCGGTGCCGAGCACCACCACGGCCAGGTTCGCGAACGCGTCGACATGCAGCGTGAGCGATGCGGGGTGCAGCACCTTCTGCGGGAAGAGGCTGCTCGGATGCCGGCCCTGCGCCCCCCACACCACGAAGGCGACGCCCAGCAGCAGCACGAGCAGGCCGATGCTCGCCACGAGCGACTCGGCCGGCGTCGCGAACCTCCGCTGCAGCGGCCGGAAGACCCATCGCTCGAGCGCCATGCCCAGCGCCGGGGCGAGGACCGCCAGCACGACGATGGCCGCCACCCAGCTCGGCAGACCCCACCCGTCGCTGAGCTGCCAGTAGAGGTACGCCGCGATCATGGCGATCGCGCCGTGACCGATGTTGAAGACGCCGGTGGTGCGGTAGGTGACGAGGAGCCCGACGCCCGAGAGGGCGGCGATCGCACCGAGCCCGAGCCCGGCGAGCGCGTAGTCGAGAGCCAGCACCGGTGCCGGCCTGCCTCAGCCGGCCGTCGGCGGGTCGCAGACCCGGCACGGTCGCAGCGAGCGCTCCGCCACCGCCGCCCGGTCGACCTCGGCCACCTCGGACTTGCCGCGCACGAGCGTGCACTCCCGGCCGGTGGTACGACGCGCCGCCGGGCAGGGCGACGACACCACCGGTCGCGACGGCCGGGGCTGTCGTCACGGCCGTCGACGCGGCGCTCGGCAGCGGTCGACGGCTGCGCGAGCTCGAGGGCGAACAGCCGGTGCAGGTCGTCCACCTTCGCCTCGAGCTCACCGATCCGGTCGATCTGCCGGCGAAAGTCCTCGGTGGCCAGGAAGGCAGCCGCGAGCACGATGAGGGCGATGCCGGTCAGGCCACCCGAGACGAGGAACGGCAGCTGCTTCGCCGTCAGCGACTGTCCCGACACGCCGTACCAGCCGGCGAACAGCGCGGCCACCCCCAGCAGCGCGAGCACCCACCCGAGGACGGGCCGCACCGCCGACCACACCCACTGCCAGAACACGCGCCGGTCCGGAAGCGCTCCGGGTGCCGGCTGGTCGGGACCGCGACGGTCGCCGGGTTCGGCCGGCGAGTAGCCGGACCCGACCGCGTGGCTCATCGTCGTCTCCTCCCCGGCCCCGTGAGCCGGCGCTGGCTCAACACCATCGAGCCGCGCCAGCCTACGAACAAGCCGACCGTTCCGAGTGCAAGCACGGCGTAGAGGACCTCGAGCTGTTCCTTGGAGAGCAGGTCGCGGAACCCGCCGAGCAGTGACTGCGACGGGTTCGCGACCGCCGGTGCCGACTGCTCCGGTGGGGTGGAGAGGCCGGTGACGAGGTCGCCGCCGCCGGACGGCGGCGGTGCGGCGGCCGCAGGGGTCCCGGTCGCAGCGGCCGGTGGCGGCACCTGGCCGACGCCGCCGAGATCGAACGTGGGCTCCGCGCCTACGCCCGCGGCCGCGCCGACGGCGCCGAGGGTCACCTCGGCGACGTAGGTGCCGTTGGCGTTGACGCCGGGCAGCTGCGGGACCTGGTCGAACGGCGGCGGCAGTGGCGGCAGCGGGTTGGGGATGTAGGGCACGCCCTTGACCGGCAGCTCGACGTCGACAGCGAGCGCGGTCGCGTCGCTGCGGGCGCCGGTCTTGCTGTGACCGTCGTGCGCCCCGACGGTGCGAATGGTGACGCCTTGGCGGGCGAGCTGCTGGCTCAGCGAAGGCCCGTCGGTGCCGTCGACGTGGACACCCTTGTCGTCGATGGTCGCCGCATGACCGGAGACCGTCACTCCGCTGACCGTGATCGACGGCTGGCTCTTCGGTGTCGCCGTCCGTCGGCACCTCGATGTCGTCGACGGCGCGGATGGTGTCGATGTGCACGGCAGCGGCGATGGTGACGTCGGTGATCGTCGTCTCGACGTGCACCCGCAGGAGCGAGCCGGTGGACCTGATGGTGCTCCGCGCCGAGCTGGAGCCGACGGTCACCGACCCAGGTGTGCCGTCGAGCAGCGACACCTGCGCTGCGCCGGCGTTGCCGTCGTTGCCGTCCGCGTCGGCTGTCGCCGCGGCCTTCAACGGCGTGACGACGACCGGGCCGGACCCCATCGCGCTCCCCCCGGCATCGGCGCTGTCCCGCTGGCGGCGCGGATAGCTGGCGTCGGCCAGCAGCGGGTAGTCGGGCGGCTTGGTCGGGCAGGAGAAGAGCTGGGAGCACAGCAGCTCGGGTCCCTGCACGACGAGCCGCCCCGGGAAGCGCGCCGGCGGCGAGGGCCTCGCTGGTGGCGCCGCTGTCGAAGTCGCCGGCTGCGTAGCGACACGGCGTCGTCGACCAGGTAGGCGGTGATCAACGAGCCGGCGGGCTGCTGGGTGACCCTGAGATGGACCGCGGCGGCGG
The DNA here is from genome assembly GCA_963835405.1 of uncultured Actinomycetota bacterium. Classification (GTDB taxonomy): domain Bacteria; phylum Actinomycetota; class Actinomycetes; order JAFAQI01; family JAFAQI01; genus CAWIFV01. The sequence goes on along the minus strand of CAWIFV010000009.1, from coordinate 156,157 downwards.
TCGTCTGTGCCTGGAAGAAGGCGTCCGCTCGAGCCGGCACGGCCACCGAGGCGGTGGCCAGCGCGGCGAGCGCGAGGGCGACGCAGATGCGCGCGGCGTGCGCCATCGCTGCCTCCCACCCGCCGTCGTGTCCTTGTCGATCAAGAATAGGGGCTTATGCCCCCGACTCGTGCCAGCATGCAGCCGTGACCTCCCGCCCTCGCGTGATCGCGCACCGGGGCGCGTCGGAGGCCGAGGCCGAGCACACGCTGGCGGCCTACCAGCGCGCGCTCGCCGATGGGGCGGACGGTCTGGAGTGCGACGTCCGCCTGACGCGGGACGGCGTGCTGGTCTGCATGCACGACCGGCGGGTGGACCGCACGTCAAGTGGCCGGGGGGTGCTCTCGACGCTGGAGCTCGCCGACCTGGCCGACCTGGACTTCGGCTCCTGGTATGCCACCGCGGGTCAGAACGGCTCAGGGACCGCGGAGGCGCCGGACTGGGACCGCAAGAGCGTGCTGACGCTCAGCCGGCTCCTCGAGGTCGTCGCCGACTCCGGGCGCGAGGTCGAGCTGGCGATCGAGACCAAGCACCCAACGCGCTACTCGGGCCTGGTGGAGCTCACCTTGTCCGAGCTTCTCGCGCACCACGGTTTCAGCCGGCCCCGACCGGGGGCCAAGGTCCACGTGCGGGTGATGAGCTTCGCGACCTCCGGACTCCGACGGCTGCGCCATCTCGCTCCGGCACTGCCGACGGTCTATCTGATGGACCGGCTGCCGCTGCGCCTCCGGGACGGCACCCTGCCGGCCGGCGCCATGGCGGCCGGGCCGTCCCTGCGGGTGCTGCGCAACCATCCGGACTACGTCGAGCGAGTGCACGCCGCCGGCGCAGAGGTCCACGTCTGGACCGTGGACGACCCCGTCGACGTCTCGTTCGTCACCGACCTCGGGCGTCGACGTGGTGATCACGAACCGGCCGCTCGCCACTCGCCGCCAGCTCGGGCGCGACGGGTCGTAGCGCCCCGCCGGCGGCGTAGCGCCTCGTAGCCGAGCCAGAGGACGACGGTCGCGGCCTCGACCACGGCGGAGAGCAGCTTGTCCGGTGCCGGCTGCCACGACGCGTCGTTCATGTTCGGCAGCGGGCCGATCGCGCCCACGTCGACGTAGCGGTAGAGCATCACGGCGCCGAACGAGGAGGCACCGACGAGAGCCGCGGCCCACCAGGCCCACCGCATCCCGGTGACGAGGAGCCACAGGCCGACCGCGGCAGCGACCGCGCCCTGCGCGTAGAACAGGTCGGCCTGCGTGATCGTGTCGCCCAGCCCGCGGTAGAGGTGGGCCAGGTGCAGGTGCACGTAGGCGCTGACGCCCAGGGTCCCGGCGGCGAGCAGCCGCAGCAGGACGTCGGTCGCCGACGGGCGGGAACGAGCGGGTCCGCGCGCGTGTGCGGTCATGTCCTGCTCACGGCCCGGACGTCCGGCGGGTTCACCCGAGGGGGTCGCGAGCGACCGGGCAGGACATGCACCGCGGGCCGCCGCGCCCGCTGCCGAGCTCGCTGCCCGGGATGCGCACGACCTCGATCCCCGCGCTCTCGAGCCGGTCGTTCGTCTCGACGTTGCGCTCGTAGGCGACCGCAAGGCGCGGGGCGATCGCGAGGGTGTTGTTGCCGTCGTCCCACTGCTCCCGTTCGGCCGTCACGGGGTCGAGGCCGGTGTCGATGACGCGGAGCGTGTCGATGCCCATCGCCTTCGCGGCCGCGACGAGGAACGGCTCGGGGCGCGCGATCCGCACGTCGCCGTCCCCGTCCCTCGTCACGGTGTGGGCGACCAGCGTGTCCGCCACCGCCGGGTACATGACGACGGCGTCGACGTCGACCATCGTGCACACGGTGTCGAGGTGCATGGTCGCGCGCTCCTGCGCGATCGGTACGACGAGGACCGCGTGGGCGAGCCCGTGCCGGAACGCGCGGTCGGCGAGCGCCTCCGCACCCGCAGGCGTCGTCCGCTGCCCGACGCCGATCGCGAGGACGCCGGGCGCCAGGAGCAGGACGTCGCCGCCCTCGAGCCACTCCTCGCCGGGCGAGTAGACGACGTCGGTTCCGGAGAACCGCGGGTGGTGGCGGTAGAGGGCGTCGGTGAGCCACGTCTCCCGCCGCCGGGCGGGCATGCTCGGGCTGGTGACCGCGACTGCGGTGCCGAGCCACACCGAGGAGTCGCGCGTGAACAGCAGGTTGGGCAGCGGCGGGATGACGAACTCGTGCCGGTCCATCAGCCGCCAGACGAGACCCCGGCCGCCGCTCAGCTCCTCGTGCGCGAGTCCACCGATCAGCACGTCGGCGAGCGCGGACGCGTCGAGGTCCGCGAGGTGCCGGTCGACGACGTCGCGCAGGGTCGGGCCGAGCCGCCGGTCGGTGAGGGTGTGCTCGACCACGCTCGTGCGTGCGGCCGGGTCGCTCAGGCTCTCGGCCAGCAGGTCGCGCAGGTAGAGCACCTCGACGTCACGGTCGCGGAGGGCGGCGGCGAAGGCGTCGTGCTCCTCCTGCGCGCGCTCGACCCACGGGATCGCGTCGAAGAGCAGGTCCGCCGAGTTGCGCGGCGTGAGCCGCTTGAGCTCCGGGCCCGGACGGTGCAGCAGCACGGTCCGCAGCCGGCCGACCTCGCTGTCGACCCCGTGCGGGTGCGCGTTCACCGCCTCGATGATGCCCGAGTGGCCGCCGCTGTCCATCCCGGCGCGGTGGCCGGGCGGCCTTGGGTCAGGCGGCGACGCTGTCCGCGGTGAGCTCGTCGGAACCCGGCGGCCGGGGGCTGCGGCCGAACGACCGTCCGAGGTCGTCCATGAAGGCGGCGTTCACCGCGCTCCGCCACAGCGCGCCGCGGACGACCCGCGCCCCGAGGTCCGGGTGCTCCGCCACCACCGGAAGGATCGCTCGCTCGAGCCAGTCCCGCCCGTGCCGCGGGTCCACCTCGGCGTGCACCTCGTAGAACCGGTACGCCGCCGCGGGCGCGCCGCACCGGTCGAAGGCCTGCGAGCACCAGGCGGCAGCGGGGACCGGCCTGCAGCTCGACCAGCCCCAGGGCGCCGAGCATCTCCGGCTGGAGCCAGCGGTTGGTCGCGAGCAGACCGCCGAGGGCGTTGCGGGCCAGAGCGGACTCCGGCAGGTCGCTGGTCGCCGGCCGCGGCATGTCGACGGCCCGCACCAGCTGCTCGTGCAGGGTCGTGTGCACCGCCTGTGGGTCGCCGTTGCCCATCTCGTCCCAGTAGTTGGTGGCGAGCTCCATCTTCGCCGAGCCGGTCAGGCCGACCTGGCACATCGCGACGAGGTCGTCGAAGCCGGCGTCCGGCCCGCCTTCGAGCGCGAGGAACCGGACCACGTCGTCCCATCGCGCCGCCCGGGCGAGCCATCGGTAGACCTCGGGCAGCCGGTCGGCGCCGCCAGCGCGCGTAGCGCTCCGGCGACGTCGCCCGCGTCGAGGCGTTCGGCGACGGGCTCCGGCGTCGACACCGCACCGAGCTCGGCGAGCCACCGCTCCTCACACCGGGCTTTGAGGGCGGCGACAGCGGGCCGGTGCTGGTGCCGCGCGGCCGGTCCGACCCGATCGAGCGGCGCGTGGTGCAGGTCGTACACCGTGGCCAAGGTGGCGAGCCGGTCCCTGGGCCCGGCCGGCTCGGCCGCGGCCAGGGCGTCAAGGGCATCGGGGTCGTCGGCGCGTAGCGCCGACGTCAAGGCGTCGGCCAGCGGGGTCGCGGCTGGTGGGAAAGCGGTGGTCATGGGTCCGATGTGCCCGTGAATGCCTGCCCGGATGCGGTTTTGTCCCTGCCGTGGTGCAACCGAACCGGTCACCGGTCTGGTCCGTTCGGACCTGTTGAAGCGCGGTCACGGTCCGTCACACTCCCCTCGACGGTGGGTGACGACCAGGGCGTCAGAGCAGGTTCCCGACCCGCGGTGCCGAACTTCCTGGACAACCCATCCTGACACCGGGGGAGGTGGCATGCCCAAGTTGATCCTGCGGCTGGAGCCGCTCCCCGGTGCTGCCACCGAAACGACACCGCGGCAGGTCGTGGACCTCGGCGACAACGGGCGGGCCCCGGCTGCCTCGACGCCGCTCGCGCGCTGGAGCGCCGCGGTCGCGGCGGCCCACGACCCCTGCCTCGTCCTGGATGCGCAGGGGCAGGTCCTCAGCCTGTCCGTCAGCGCGGCCGAGCTGTTGGGGTGCAGCGACGCCGGCGTGATCGGCCGGCGGCTCATCGACGTCATCGACCTCGTCGACTTCGAGACCGGAGCATCCGCGCCCGACTACGCGACCCGGGTCGCGCCGCTCGCGGTGCTCTCCCACGGCGCCGGCCTCATGCGGAGCCTGTTGCGCGTCCGTCATGGGGACGGGAGCCGGCTCACGATCGACGCCTCCGCGGCGCCGTTGCACGACGTGCGCGGCGACGTCATCGGGTCACTGACGTTCGTGGCGGCCGTGCGCGGATAGGCGCGGTCAGAACACGCCAGCCGCCTCCAGCCCGGTCACCGCCGCCATCACGGCGAACAGAACCGCCGCGAGCCGTCGTACCCAGCCGAGCGGGACGACCCGCAGCAACGCGCGACCACCCAGCACCGCGGCCGCGGCAACCACCGCGAGCGCCGTCCAGGAGCCGACGAAGACCGCGACCGGGTCGCCGTACTTGGCCGCGAAGTTCGCGGTCAGGATCTGCGAGAGGTCGCCCCACTCGGCGGCGAACAGCACGGCGAAGCTGGTGACGAACGCGCGCCGGAACGACGCCCGGGCGGGGGCATCCGCCAACTCCGCATTGATCTCGCGCTCCTCCTCGGCCACCGCCTCCGCCGTCTCGCGCGCCAGGATGACGGCACCGACGGCGAACAGCACCGCGGTGACGGCGTGCACCAGCCGCTCGGGCAGCAGCGACACGAGCCCGCCGGCGGCGACGGCGACCCCGGACTGCACCGCGAACCCGGCGCATACGCCGAGCCAGACGGGCAGCGGCCGGAACCGCGTCGAGAGGACCAGCGTGGCGACCATCGTCTTGTCCGGTAGCTCCGCCGGGAGGATGAGCGCGAAGACGGTGAGCGCGACGACCGGCGACATCAGAGCGCGGTGTGCGCGACGGCGGCCGCGGCGGCGAGGACCGCTTTCGCCGGGCGTCCGAGCGCGCGGGCGGCCGCGGCGACGTCGTCCCACTCGGGGTTGACCGAGACGACCGTGCCGTCGAGGGTGCCGAGCTTCACGCGCACCGCCTGCCCGTCGACGTCGACGGTCATCCACCGCCGGTCCAGGGCATGCTTCGCGACAGGCGTCGTGCGGACCCCGAGCGTCGAGGTCTGGCGGAACATCGTCGACCGGACCGCGGCCGCCGACGGGGCCGGCACGAGGGCGCTGACGACGTGTGCGGGTCGGCCCTTCTTCATGAGGATGGGCGTGAGCCAGGCGTCGGCCGCACCCGCGGTGAGCAGCGCGTCCAGCACCCCCGGCCACAGCCGTGGGTCGAGATCGTCGACGTTGGCCGCGAGGAGCAGCCAGCCGTCCGGCTCGTCGTCGGCCACGCCGACCACGAGCCGGACGACGTTGGGTCGCGCCTGTTCGTCGCGGCTGCCGGCACCCACGCCCACGCTGTCGACGCGAAGCGCCGGCATCGGGCCGGTCCCGGTGGCCCACTCGGCGAGCAGGGCCAGCCCGGTTGGGGTCGCGAGCTCGCCGTCCCCGCCGCCGTACCCGGTCAGGCAGGTGCCGGCCAGCAGGTTCACGGCAGCCGGCGTCGGCACCGGGACCGTTCCGTGCGAGGTCGACACCGTGCCGCCCCCCAGGGCGACGGGCGAGACGACGAGCCGGTCGAGACCTGCGGCAGCCAGCCCGCCGCAGACACCGACGACGTCGATGAGCGTGTCGGCCGCGCCGATCTCGTGGAAGTGCACCTGCTCGACCGGGATGCCGTGCGCCGCGGACTCGGCCGCGGCGAGGCGCCGCACGACCGCGACGCACCGGTCGCGGACGGTCGGTGCGAGCGCGAGGGAGTCGATGACCGCGACCAGGTCGCCGGGGGTCCGCAGCGGCTGGTCGGTCCGGACCTCGACGACCAGGTGCAGCGCCTGCAGGCCGCCGCGGGTGACGGGAACGAACTCGATCCGCTCGACGCCGAGCACCGGACGCAGCCGGTCGAGCGTGGGCATGACGTCGGCCCCCGCGCCGACGAGCGCGCTCAGCAGCATGTCGCCGCTCACGCCCGACGCGCAGTCGAGCCAGCCCAGTCGCGTCACGGGCGGGCGGCCCGGCGCGCGACCCGGGCGGCGAAGACGCCGGCGCCGAAACCGTTGTCGATGTTGACGACCGTCACCCCGGGCGCGCACGAGTTCAACATCGCCAGCAGCGCGGCCAACCCACCGAAAGAGGCGCCGTAGCCGACACTCGTCGGAACCGCCACGAGCGGCGTCCCGACCAACCCGCCCACGACGCTCGGCAGCGCACCCTCCATCCCGGCGACGACCACCAGGCAGTCGGCCGCGTCGAGGGCGGGGAAGTCGGCGAGCAGCCGGTGGATCCCGGCCACCCCCACATCGCGGACGCGCGTCACCGCCGCGCCGTAGGCGCGGGCGACGAAGGCCGCCTCCGCGGCGACCGGCTCGTCGCTCGTCCCGGCGGACACGACCGAGACCCGGCCGACCCCGGTCGGCAGGTCCCCGAGGGCGGCGCACCGGGCGGTGCCGTCCACCGCCGCCTCCGGGAAGGCCTCGACCACCGCCGCCACCGCGTCGTCGGTCAACCGGGTCGCCAGCGCCGGTCGGTCGCCGCCCGCCCCGCGCAGCGCCTGCAGCAGCGCCACCACCTGGTCGGCCGTCTTGCCGGCGCCGTAGACGACCTCGGGGTCACCGGTGCGCAGGGCGCGGTGCGAGTCCAACCGGGCGAAACCGAGATCGGTGAACCCCCGCAGGGGTGCCGTCGCCAGCTCCTCCTGAGCGGCGTCGACGGTGGTCGTCCCCGAGGCCACCGCTGCCAGCAGCGCTCGCACCTCGGCGCGGTCCATGCCGTCGAGATTAGGCTGCTGCCTCGTGCTCCCGCTCGACCGACCTCTCCTGGACGAGATCGCCCTCGGCACCGCTGCCGCGGCACTCGTCGCGCTCGTCTCCAGTCTCGCTGCGCACGTGCGCGTCCGCCGCCTGCGTCGTGGCTTCGCCGCGGTCGAGGGTGACGGCAGGCACACCGTGCTCGACGTCGTGCGGCACAACGCCGACGAGGTCGTCGCCCTGCGCTCGGAACTGGCCCGTGCCCGTGAGGAGATCGGTGCGCTGCACCGCCAGGTCACCGACGCGCTCCGGCACGTGGCAGTCGTCCGCTACGACGCGTTCGGCGACATGGGCGGCAGGCTGTCGTTCACCGCGGCGCTCCTCGACGACGCCGGCGACGGGCTGGTGCTCACGTCGATCCACGGCCGCAGCGAGGCACGCACCTATGCCAAGGGCGTCAAGTCGGGCGCCAGCGAGCAGTCGCTGTCCCCGGAGGAGCAGCAGGCGATCGAGCTGGCGCTGCGCGGACCCGGCCGGGCCGTGGACAAGCGGCGCTGACATGCCCGGTCTGCCCCCGCCGCGTTACGCCTACCTCGGGCCGGCAGGCACATTCTGCGAGGCGGCCCTGCGCACGCTGCCCGCCGCCGACGCGACGGATGATCTGCCCGCCGTCTCGGTCGCGGACGCCCTGGACGCGGTACGCCGTGGCGACGCCGGCGCCGCCGTCGTACCGCTGGAGAACTCTGTCGAGGGAACGGTGGCCGAGACGATGGACGAGCTCGCCACCGGCGAGCCGTTGCACATCGTCCGGGAGATCGTGCTGCCGGTGACGTTCGCGCTGCTGGTCCGGGCCGGCACCGAGCTCGACGGCATCGCGACCGTCACGACAATGCCGCATGCCGAGGCGCAGGTCCGCGGCTGGTTGCGCCGCACGCTTCCGGCCGCGCGGTTCATCGCCGCCCCCAGCACCGCCGACGGGGCGCGCGCCGTTGCCGCCGGTGACGCCGACGCGGCGGTCGCCGCTCCCATCGCCGCGGAGCGCTACGGCCTCGCGGCGCTGGCGGACGACATCGCCGACTCACCGGGCGCGGTCACCCGGTTCGTCCTCGTGACCCGTCCGGGCCCGCCGCCACCGCCGAGCGGAGCCGACCGGACGACCGTCGCCGCCTTCATCGCCGACGACCATCCGGGGGCGTTGCTCGAGCTGCTGACCGAGTTCGCCGTCCGCGGGGTCAACCTGACGCGCATCGAGTCCCGCCCGACCGGCGTCGGTCTGGGCCGCTACTACTTCTCCATCGACGCCGAGGGCCACGTCGCCCAGGCCCGGGTCGCCGAGACGCTGGCCGCCATCCGGCGGGAGTGCGCCGACGTGCGTTTCCTCGGCTCCTACCCCCGCGCGGACGGCGTCGCCCCTACCGAGCGGCCGGGGACCAGCGACCTCGACTTCGGTGACGCGCATGCCTGGGTGGAGCGCATCCGCCGCGGTCAGTGACCGCCGGTCAGCCGGGGATGCACTGGTCGATGTCCTGGGTGGTGCCGTTGACGTCGATGTGCGCCGTGACGTGCAGGCTCGGGTTCTGCGTGCAGTCCGCGGCCTCGGCGGCCAGCGGAGCGGTGGCGGTGAACATGGCGCCGGTCAGCGTGAGGACGGCGGCGACTCGCTTCATCTCGGGGACTCCCTTTCGTCGGTGCGCCTTGGTGCGCATCGGCTCAACGGGCCAGGCGACCGAGCCTCGCGGGCGTCGGCCGGGGAACTCGCCAGGCACCGTCGGTAGCCTCGACGGGTGATCGACCCCAAGGCGCTGCGGGCGGATCCGGACGCGTTCCGGGCGAGCCAGCGGGCCCGTGGCGGCGCCGTCGATCTGGTGGACCGTGCCCTGGCGGCCGACGAGCGCCGGCGGGCCGCCTTGACGCGGGCCGACACGCTCCGCGCCGACGCGAACGCCGCGAGCAAGACGATCCAGACCGCGTCGGCCGACGAGCGGCCCGCGCTCATCGAGCGGGCCAAGTCGTTGAAAGACGCGGTGCGCGAGTCGGAGGTGGAGCAGGCCGCGGCCGAGCAGGAGTGGCGCGACACCGTCTACGCCCTGCCCAACCTCGTCGAGCCGGGCGTCCCCGAGGGCGGTGAGGACGACTCGGTCGTGCTCGAGACCGTCGGTGCGGTGCCGACGTATGACTTCGCGGTCCGCGACCACGTGGAGGTGGGGCAGCGGCTCGGCGCGATCGACCTGGAGCGCGGCGCGAAGGTGAGCGGCGCGCGGTTCTACTTCCTCACCGGTGTCGGCGCGCTCCTCGAGCTGGCGCTCGTCAACCTCGCGATGCAGCAGGCGACGGCGGCCGGCTTCGTGCCGGTGATCGCACCCGCTCTGGTGCGCCCGGAGGCGATGGAGGGCACCGGCTTCCTCGGCGCGCACGCGGCAGAGGTCTACCACGTCGACACCGACGACCTCTACCTCGTCGGGACGAGCGAGGTGGCGCTCGCCGCGATGCGCGCGACGAGATCCTCGACCCGGCGGCACTGCCCGTGCGGTACGCCGGGTTCTCGTCCTGCTTCCGGCGCGAGGCCGGCTCCTACGGGCAGGACACGAAGGGGCTCGTCCGGGTGCACTGGTTCGACAAGGTCGAGATGTTCTCGTTCTGCGCGCCGGAGGACGCCGCCGCCGAGCACCGCCGGCTGCTGGAGTGGGAGAAGGAGTTCCTCACCGCTCTGGAGCTGCCGTTCCAGGTCGTCGACATCGCGGCGGGGGACCTGGGGTCCAGCGCGGCGCGCAAGTTCGACTGCGAGGCCTGGTTCCCGTCGCAGGGTCGCTATCGCGAGCTGACCAGCACCTCGAACTGCACGACCTTCCAGTCGCGCCGGCTCAACATCCGGCACCGAACCGAGGACGGCACCGCCCCCGTGGCGACGCTGAACGGCACGCTGTGCGCGATCGCCCGCACGATCGCGTGCCTGCTGGAGTTCCACCAGCAGGCGGACGGGTCGGTGCGCGTGCCGAAGGCGTTTGCAGCCGCATCTGGGCCGCGACGTCCTCGTCCCGGCCGGCTGACGGCACGCGGCACGCGGCATGGCCCCTCGCGTCGTCGCGACCGATCTCGACGGCACCATCGTGCGCGGCGACGGGACGATCTCCGCGGCCACGCGCGAGGCCTTCGCCGCCGTGGAGGAGGCAGGCGGCATGGTGGTGCTCGTCACCGGCCGGCCACCGCGCTGGCTGGCGGGCGTCGCCGAGCAGACGGGGCACCACGGGCTGGCGATCTGCGCCAACGGGGCGCTCGTCTACGACCTGCACGTCGACCGCGTGGTGGACTCCTACCCGCTGTCGGTCGAGGTCGCGCGCGACATCGCCGCCGCGTTGCGCGGGTCGATCCCGGAGCTGGGCTTCGCGGTCGAGCCGGTCGACGCGGCGTTCGGCCACGAGCCGTCGTACCGGCCGCGATGGTCGACCGGCGACGACGCGGTGGTGGCCGACCTCGAGGCGTTGCTCTCCGGCCCCGTCGCGAAGCTGCTGGCCCGGCACGAGGGGATGACGGCGGACGAGCTCCTCGCGCGCGCCCGGGCCGTCGTGGGGGAGGAGCTGGCGACGCTGACCCACTCCTCACGCGAGGGTCTGCTCGAGGTGAGCGCGGCCGGCGTCAGCAAGGCGTCCACCCTGACGACGCTGTGCGAGCGGCACGGGTACGGCGCGGGGGACGTCGTCGCCTTCGGGGACATGCCCAACGACCTGCCGATGCTGGCCTGGGCCGGGCACAGCGTCGCGGTCGCCAACGCCCACCCGGACGTGCTGTCGGCGGTCGACGAGGTGACGGCGTCCAACGACGACGACGGCGTCGCCCAGGTGCTGCGCCGGTGGTTCTGACGGCTCAGGTCGGCGGTGGTCCCGGGTCCGCCGGACCGGCCGCGACGATGAGCGGTCGCAGCGGCGTCCCGGTCAGCCGGGTCGCGAGGCGTGTCAGCAGCGGGACCACCAGCCACACTCCGAGCAGCGCCACGACGATGCCCAGCGCCAGCCCGGCGGCGACGTCCTGGGGGTAGTGCACGCCGACGTAGACCCGGCTGAAGGCGATGAGCGCCGCACCGAACGCCGTGGCGAGGCCGAGCCGCCAGGACACGAGGAACAGCGCCGCGGCCACCGCGCCCGCCGCGGTCGCGTGGTCGGACGGGAAGCCGGGGTCGCGACCGTGGCTGACCAGGCGCAGGACATGGGGCATCGCGACGAAGGGCCGCCGTTCGTTGGCCGCGCGGGCGATCGGCTGCACGAGCGCGACCGCGACGACGGCGGACAGGGCCGCCCACACGGCGGTGACGACCATGCGCGGCGAGCTCTGGCGCCGACCGAGCCACCAACCGGCGAGCAGGGCGAGACCGAGGAGATAGATGCCGTCCTGGGCCACGAACGCCATGAACCCGTGCAGCCAGGAGGTCTCGCGGGCGAAGTCGTTGACGACCCGGAAGTCGTGCGAGTCGCCGGAGATCGACGCGGGTGCGCCGAGCGTCACAGATACGGCCCGGACGCCTGTGACTCGCCCGGCGCCTGGGCCCCGGGCCCCATCGGCAGCGCCCGCCGGCGCATCTCCTCGAGCTGCGCACGCGCAGCCATCTGCTGGGCGAACAGTGCCGTCTGGATGCCGTGGAACAGACCCTCGAGCCAGCCCACCAGCTGGGCCTGGGCGATGCGGAGCTCCGCGTCGCTCGGCGCCGCGTCCTCGCTGAACGGCTAGGGACAGCCGCTCCAGCTCGTCCCGCAACTCGGGGGCGAGACCGCTGGAGAGCTCCCGGATGGAGTTGTCGTAGATCTCCCGGAGCCTCGTCCGGCTCGCATCGTCGAGCGGCGCCGCGCGGACCTCCTCGAGCAGCTGCTTGATCATGGTGCCGATGCGCATGACCTTCGCCGGCTGCTCCACCATGTCGGTGAGTGTCGGCCCGTCCGCCCCCTCCTCCGGGGACACGTCACCGGCGTCGCCCTCCCGGGGAACGCCGTCCGGCCCGAGGGTGACGATGCGCAGGCCGTCGGGTGGCTGTGGTCCGTCGGTCATGGCTCCATCGTCCCCGACCGTCCCCCCGGCGTCCGACGAGGGGTCGGCGCCCGCTAGTGACGGGACACTACGAGCCCGAGATGTGCGGACCCTCACCGGCGGGTCGATGATGTCGGCCTCGAAGAACGTGTAGCGGCCGTCGAGCACCTTCGAGCGCGGACCGGTAGTTGTCGTCGTCGTCGTTGAACCACAGGTCATGGAAGAGCCGGTCGACGCGGCGGCGGGCCTGCGCACAGAACAGGTCGGCGAGCTCGCCGTACTGCGCCGCGTTGGCAGGGTCCTCCGCCTGCAGCGTCTGGGCGTAGACACAGGCGCTGGCGATCGCGTAGAGCTCGGCACCGATGTCGACGATGCGGCCGAGGAAGGACTGCTTCTTCTCGAGCTTGGCCTGCCAGCGGCTCATCCCGTAGAAGGTCGACCGGGCGAGCTTGCGGCAGTTGCGCTCGGCGAAGCGCAGGTGCTTGGCGAGGTCGCCGAACTCGTCGTACGACGTCGGCGTCGTGCCCTGGCCGACGGCGAGCTTGGGCAGCCACTTGGCGTAGAACCCGCCGGCCTTCATCGCGGTCTTCGCCTTGTCGGCGATCGCGACGTCGGGCTCGATGATGTCGCCGGCGATCGACAGGTGCTGGTCGACCGCCTCACGGGCGATCAGCAGGTGCATGATCTCGGTCGATCCCTCGAAGATGCGGTTGATCCGCATGTCGCGCAGCATCTGCTCGGCGGGAACGGGCTTCTCGCCGCGGGCCTTCAGCGACTCGGCGGTCTCAAAGCCGCGGCCGCCGCGGATCTGCACGAGCTCGTCGACGACCTGCCAGCCCATCTCCGACCCGTAGAGCTTGGCGAGGGCCGCCTCGATCCGGATGTCGTTGCGCTTCTCGTCCGCGAGCCGGCTGGAGACGTCGAGCATCGCCTCGAGCCCGAAGGCGGTGCCGGCGATGAACGCCGTCTTCTGCGCGACGGCCTCGTGCTTGCCGACCGGCACCCCCCATTGCACCCGCTCGTTGCCCCACTCGCGCGCGATCTTCAGGCAGTACTTCGCCTGGCTGGCGCAGATGGCGGGCAGCGACAGCCGGCCGGTGTTCAGCGTGGTGAGGGCGATCTTGAGGCCGGCGCCCTCCTTGCCGATGAGGTTCTCCTTCGGCACGAAGACGTCCTTGAACACGGTCACGCTGTTCTCGATGCCGCGCAGCCCCATGAAGGCGTTGCGGCGCGCGATGGTGATGCCGTCGGCGTCGCTGGGGACGATGAAGGCGGTGATCCCGCCGCGCGAGGTCTCGGACTTGGGCACCACCGCCATGACGACGACGACGTCGGCGATCGCCCCGTTCGTCGCCCACAGCTTGGTGCCGTTGAGGACGTAGCCCCCGCCGTCGTCGGTCGGGACCGCCGAGGCGGACATCCGCGCCGGGTCCGAGCCGACGTCCGGCTCGGTCAGCAGGAATGCGCTGACGTGGGTGCGGGCGACCTTCGGCAGCCACTCCTTCTTCTGCTCCTCGGAGCCGAAGAGCATCAGCGGCTGCGGCAGCCCGATCGACTGGTGGGCGGACAGCAGGGTCGACAGTGCCGAGTGCCAGACGCCGGCCAGCGCGAGCGCCTTGTTGTAGTAGACCTGCGACAGGCCGAGGCCGCCGTACTCCTTCGGGATCTTCATCCCGAGCGCGCCCATCTCCTTGAGGCCCTCGACGACGTCCTCCGGGATCCTGGCGTCGCGCTCGATCTGCAACGGGTCGATCTTGTTCTCGCAGAAGGCGCGCAGCTCCGCGAGGAACTTCTCGCCCTCTTCGGTCGCCTCCCGCGACAGCTTCGGCTGCGGATGGATCAGGTCCAGCCGGAAGTTGCCGAGAAACAGCTCCTTGCCGAAGCTCGGGAGCTTCCACTCGGACTCGCGCGCGGCCTCGGCGACCTGGCGCGCTTCCTTCTCGCTGACCTGCTTGGTGGCCACCGGGCACTCCTCGGGTCGGGGTCTGGGTCCGTGTTACCCGCAAGTACCCCGCACCGAACGGTGTTCTGGCAAGGGCGGTGCGCACGAACCCGCCCTATCCGGGCACGGTCAGCAGCACCTTTCCGACGTGCTCGCCCGCGGCAACGATCCGGTGCGCCTCGGCGGCCCGGTCCATCGGTACGACGGCGTGGACCACGGGTCGCACCCGGCCGGCCGCGACCAGCGGCCACAGGTCGGTGGCGACGGCGCGGCAGATCGCCGCCTTCTGCTCCGCCGGCCGGCCACGCAGCGACGTCGCGTGCAGGGCGCCCCGCTTGCGCAGCATCGCGTTGAGATCGATCTCGGCCCGCGCTCCGCCCTGGAGCCCGATGACGACGAGCCGGCCGTCGGCAGCGAGCACGTCGACGTTGCGGGCCAGGTAGGCGGCGCCGATGATGTCGAGCACCACGTCGGCGCCGCGCCCGCCGGTGGCGTCGCGGACGGCCGCCACCCAGTCGTCGTCGTGGTAGTCGACCGCCACGTCCGCGCCGAGGTCGCGACAGCGGTCGAGCTTGTCGGCCCGGCCGGCGGTGCACATGACCGGTGCCGCGCCCCGCGCCTTGGCCACCTGGATCGCCATGGTGCCGATCCCGCTCGCCCCGCCGTGCAGGAGCACCGACTGCCCCGCCTCCAGCCGCGCCGTCCCGACGAGGTTGGACCAGACCGTGCACGCCACCTCGGGCAGCCCGCCGGCGGTGACCAGGTCGACGCCCGGCGGGACCGGCATGCACTGCCCGGCCGGCACCGCCACCCGCTCGGCGTAACCGCCGCCCGCGAGCAGTGCGCACACCTCCTCGCCCTCCTGCCGGTCACTGACCCCTGGGCCGAGCCGGGTGATGCGCCCGCTGCACTCCAGGCCCAGCACCTCGGACGCACCCGGCGGCGGCGGGTAGAGGCCCTGCCGCTGCAGCAGGTCGGCCCGGTTCACCGCGCTCGCGACGACGTCGACGACGACCTCGCCGGGCCCCGGCTCGGGGTCGGGCACCTGCCCCCACCCGAGGACGTCGACGTCGCCAGGCCCCGACATCGTGACGGCACGCATGGGACGAACCTACGTCTCCGCGACAGCCGGCTTGTGACGGAGCACAATGTCGGCCATGGCCCCGCCCGCCGATGTCGCGCTCTACGCGCGGGTCGAGCGACGGGTGCCGGTGCTCGCCCGGCGGATGATCGACGCGTTCCGCACCGAGATCCCGCTCTACTCGCTGCTGCCCCAGGAGCAGCTCGAGGGGGAGATCCTCGCGATCATCACCGCGAACCTCCGGCTGTTCTTCGCCACGCTCGGCGAGAGCCGGTCGCTGACCGAGGACGAGCTCTCCGAGATCCGGACCTCGGCGGCCCGCCGGGCCGAGGAGCGCGTCCCGCTCGACGCGGTGCTCACGGCGTACCACGTCGGCGGCCGGATCGGTTGGGAGGCGCTGGTCGAGGAGGCTCGCCCGGACGAGACCGACGTCCTGCTCGGCGCCGGCGGCGGGGTCCTCTCCTACGTGCAGCAGGTGACGGCCGCGGTCGCGTCGGCGTACCTGGACGAGCAGCAGGTCATCTCCGGCGAGGAGCACGACGCCCGCCGGTCGCTGGCGTCGGCGCTCCTGGCGGGCGAGCCGGCCGAGTCGCTCGCGGCCCGGGTCGGGATGCAGATCGCCCCCGCCTACGTCGTGCTGGCGCTGCGGTTCACCGCCCACCCGGACGAGGCCGACGAGGGGGTCGGGGGCGCCGTCGCCGCGCGCCGGAAGGTACGCCGGCTGCACAGCGCCCTCAACGAGGTCGGCCAGGAGCCGGTGCTGGCGCTGCTCGACCCGGTCGGCGGGTCCGCGCTGCTTCCCGCCACCCCGGAGACCGCCGGCGCGCTCGCCGACCGGTTGCCGGAGCTGGTGGGCCGGCTCCGGGAGGCGGCCGGGACGGACGTGTTCGCCGGTGGCGCAGTCGCGATCGGTGTCTCCGACATCCGCCGGGCCGCCCTGCAGGCCCGCGACATCGTCCGGCTGGCCCGGCGGCTGGAGCTGCCGGCGAGCGGCTACCTGCTCAGGGACGTGCTGCTCGAGTACCAGCTCACCCGGCCGAGCGACGCGCTGCCGGATCTCACCGCGCTGCTCGACCCGCTCGACCGCAATCCCGACCTGCCGCGCACCCTGGAGGTCTACCTCGCACACGACCTCGACCGCCGCCGGACCGCGGCGGCGCTGCACGTGCATCCGAACACGCTCGACTACCGGCTGCGCCGCATCGTCGACCTCACCGGGCTCGACCCGTCCAGCGCGCGCGGGCTCCAGCTGCTGGGCGCCGCGCTGGCCGCCCGGCACCTCGCCGCAGCCGACGGGTCTAGCGGTCGATGAAGATCGGTGACGTCAGCGACTGCATCGCGAGGTCGTCGCGGCACACGGTCGTCTGACCGCCGACCAGAGGGTCGCAGCCTGCCGCGCGCACCGGCTTGCCGTCCGGGGCGAGAAGCTCGGCGCGCACGAACCGGTCGGCGGCGGGGACACCGTCGACGCCCGGCCGGAAGGACAGCGTGCCGTCGGTCGGGAGGATCAGCTCCACCTGCCCGGTGTCGGTGACGAGCCGCAGCACGCTTCCCGGCACGGCGTTCTCGGTGCGCACCCGGAAGGTCGACCGCGGTGAGGTCTCGGAGCCGGCCATCGCCTCGAAGACCCCGTCGCCGAACCGGTCGGCCTCGAGGAACAGCCGGGCACCGTGCTCCGCGGGTGGCAGCGCGGACACGTAGGTGCGATGCGCCCGCAGCCCGTCGAGCACCCCGGCGACGGACAGCTCGCGCACGTAGACCCACGTCGTGGGGTCGCCGACGCCCTGCACCGAGTCGGTCGTCACCCAATGGCTGTCGCTCCCGCCGGTGACGCCGACCTGGGCGCCCTGCGCGAGGAGGCCGTCGTACCAGCGCAGGGAGAAGTCGTTGTCGTTGCTGGCCGGGAACGGGTGCTGGTAGGCCCACGGCCCGATGTTCCAGACCTCCACGGTGTCGGGGACGACCGTCGTGCCGTAGCGGGACGGCCAGCTCATGTCACTCGGGTGGTTGACCTGGAAGACGCCGCCGTCGGCGCGCAGTCCGTCCGCGAGTGCCGTCTCGCCGGCCGCGGAGCGGTCGGTCACCGCCTGATCGCACTCGATCGTGCTGCCGGGGATGGCGCCGGCGTTCCCGTAGCAGGACCGGGCGCCGAGCATCTGCACGTGGCCGGGCTGGGAGTTCTCGTACGCCGGCAGCACGGCGAAGTCCGGATGTGCGGCGATCCAGGCGAGCTCGGCCGGGTCGCTCTGGTTGACCACGTTGTTGTGGTCGGTGAGGGCGACGAAGTCGAGCCCGCGCTGGGCCGCCTCGTCGAGCCGCTGCGCGGGGGTGAAGCCGACCGTGTAGGGGTCCTCGCACGGCCGGCGGGCGTCGCGATCGGTCGAGGCGGGGTCCCACGCCTGCGTCGCGGTGAGGCAGGTGTCGTGACCGTAGATCGTGTGCACGTGCAGGTCACCGGCGACCCAGAAGCCCTGGGGCGGCTTCGGTCCCCGGCCGGCCGCGTCGGCGCGTGCCACCACGGTGGCCGACCCGGCAAGTGCCACGACGGTGGCGGCAACGACGGCCCGGCGGGCGGCTCTCGGCATGCTGCCCAGTTCGCCGTACGGTGCGCCGGCTCCTGCCCTGAGCGGTTGTGAGGCAACCCGAGATCCGGGAGCGATTCTCGGAGCGGGGGGCACAGGTGCCGGCGTCCGCGGCACGAAACGTGCACCCATGACGAAGCGAAGCGCCGTGGCCGCGACAGCGGCCGCGGCCGTCCTGGCCGCCGGGACGGTCGCGTGGGCGGCCCCCGTGCCCTCGGGCATCGCTCCCTCGACCCAGACGGTCGCGACGGCCACGGACGGCGGGGTGACCGCGACCGTCACCGCGACCACCGCCGTGCTCGGCAACGCGCTGGTGGCGAGGCACTGGGCTCTCGACCCGGCCGGGGTGACGACGACCGCGCTCTCCGCCGGGACCGGCGCGAGCCTGGCCGTGCCCGGGCCGGACTTCACGCTGAACCTCGACGGCGTTCCCACGTCGTCGACCCAGGGCTGGCAGCTTGCCGAGGTCACGCCGCAGCGGCCCCCGCCCCGTCCCGGCCGCCCCGCTTCCGGGTCGGGAGCGGCGCTGCTGTTCCGCTACGTCTTCGGCACGGCGTCGGCACCGACGTTGGAGCTCGACCGGCTGGTGGCCGTCCGGCCGGACACGGCGGTGCTCGTCACCACGTCGACGCTGCGCTCGCTCGGGGCGCCCGCCCGGGTGTCGGCGTACTCGCTCGACCAGGTCACCGCGCGCGACCCGGGGCTGGCGGCGGAGGTGCACGCCTACCACGGCGGCAGCGACTGGCGCGACGACTACCGCGAGGTGAGCCGCCCCCAGGGCGCGTTCGACGCCGAGGGTGAGGTGGCGCGGTTCGGCACCGACGCCGGCTACTTCCTCGTCTCCCGGCGGCGGGGCGGCGCGATGAGCCGGGCCGGGCGGGACACCGACGGCCGGTCGTGGATCGGCGTCGACTGGGCCCGCGACCTGTTCGACTTCGGACCGCTGGCGACCGACCCGCCGGACTACAACCGGCTGGAGAACCCGGCCTACCCGGTGCCGGTGCGGGCGCGCGTGCTGCCCGCGCTCGGCACGCTCGACCTCGGCACGTCCTACCTCGGTGTCTACGCCGGCGGCGCGGACGAGGCGGCGGCGGCGTTCGCCCGCGCGTTCGCCGGCGCCGAGCAGCCGGCGTTCGACCGGTCGGTCTCGCTCAACACCTTCCACCCGTGGGGCCACGGCGACGGTCTGTCCGACGCCAACCTCCGCGCCCAGGTCGACGTCGCGAAACGCCTCGGGGTCGAGACGTTCATGCTCGACGACCAGTGGCAGGGCGGCCCCGGCGGGGAGAGCGGGGACTGGCAGTGGGACCCCGAGCGGTTCCCCGACTCCGACTCCGACGGCGTCCCCGACTTCGTCACCTACCTGCACGGCCAGGGGCTGCAGCTCGGCCTCTGGATGTCGCCGCTGGAGTTCAACACCGCGTCGACCACATATGCCGCCCATCCGGACTGGGCCTGCGCGCCGCTCGGCGACCTGACGGCCCAGGTCCCGGACGACGCCGGGCTCGGGGTCTGGGACGCGACCAACCCGCAGTTCCAGGACTACCTGCTGGGTGTCGTCGACCGGCTGGTGCGCTCCGTCGACGTGGCGGAGTTCAAGTTCGACTTCATGACGTGGGTCGACTGCGCCGACCACGACTACGCCGACTACGAGGCCGCGTTCGTCGACCTCGTCCACCGGATGCAGGAGCGGCACCCGGCCGTCACGTTCGAGCTCGACGAGACCAACGACCAGCGCTCCTGGCCGTTCGAGTCGGCGGAGATCGGGCCGTCGTGGTTCGACAACGCGCACCTGCACGGCAGCACCCGCGTGGCCAAGTTGCTGCACGACGTCTGGACCGCGGCACCGTGGGTGCCGACCTGGTCCATCGGCGTGGGCCTCGACGACGGCACCGCCGTGGCGCCGTACGACGGAGCACGGGGTGCCGACTTCCTCGTCCCGCTCGCGCTGCTCACGCACGTGACGTTCTGGACCGACCTGACCAAGCTCGATCCGGCCCAGCGAGCCGAGACCGCGTGGTGGCTCGACTGGTACGGCGCGCACCGGGACTCGCTCGGGCCGGCGGTCTACGAGCTGACCGACGACGACCCCATCGACGGCACCTCGTGGGCCGCGTGGCAGCCGTGGAACGGGACGAGCGGCTACGTCTTCGCGTTCCGCCAGGACGGTGTGCCGAGCGACACGGTCACGGTCTCGCTGCGCGGTGTCGACCCGACCACGCGCTACCGGCTCGTCGATGTGCGCAGCGGCCATCCGGTCGGGGTGCGCACCGGTGCGCAGCTGCGGGCCGGGCTCGAGCTGCACGCCCCGCCGGCGGGTGCCGTCGTGCTCGCCGTGCGCCCGATGTGACGGCGGGACCAAAGTCCTGACTTCTCCCGGAGGGGGCTGAATACCGGCCGAACGCACCCGCCGTGCCTACGGTGGACGGGTGCGCGTCGTGGTGCCGGCGGAGACCGCCGAGGGGGAACGGCGGGTGGCCGCCGTCCCCGAGACGGTGGCCAAGCTCGACGCGCTCGGATGCGCCGTCGCGATCGAGCCGGGGGCGGGGGCTCGTGCCTTCCTTCCCGACGGCGAGATGGCGGGCCGTGGCGCGGAGATCGGCAGTGACCGGCTGACCCTTCTCGCGTCCGCCGACATCGTTCTCAGCGTCCAGCCGCTGCCCGTGGGCGACATCGCTCACCTCAAGCCGGGTGCCGTGACGCTGTCGTTCCTCCAGCCGTGGGCGCACGGCGACGTCGTACGCGGCCTGGCCGCCCGATCCGCGACGTCGTTCAGCCTCGACCTGGTCCCGCGGATCAGCCGCGCCCAGCCGATGGACGCGCTGTCGTCCCAGGCACTCGTCGCGGGATATCACGCCGTCCTGCTCGCCGCCTCGGTCACGCCACGGATGTTTCCGCTCGCGATGACCGCGGCCGGGACGGTGCCGCCGGCCAAGGTGCTGGTGCTGGGGGCGGGAGTCGCCGGGTTGCAGGCGATCGCCACGGCGAAGCGCCTCGGCGCGGTGGTCTCGGCGTACGACGTCCGGTCGGCCTCGGCCGACGAGGTGCGCTCGCTGGGGGCGACGTTCCTCGACCTCGGGCTGGAGACGCAGGAGGGCGAGGGCGGCTACGCGCGCGTGCAGTCGGAAGAGTTCCTCGCCCGGCAGCGGGAGCTGCTCGGCGAGGCCATCGCCGGCGTCCGACGTCGTCGTCACAGCTGCGGCGGTGCCCGGACGCCCGGCGCCGCGCCTGGTGACCACGGAGATGGTGCAGGGGATGCGGCCGGGGTCCGTCGTCATCGATCTGGGTGCCGAGGGCGGCGGCAACTGCGAGCTCACCCGCGTCGGCGAGACCGTCGACGCCGGAGGGGTCGCGGTCGTGGGCGTGCGCAACGCGGCGTCGGCGTACCCGACGCACGCGAGCGCGCTCTACGCCCGCAACCTGCTCAACCTGGTTCAGCTCATGGTGCGCGACGGGGAGTTCGCGCCGGACTGGGACGACGAGATCGTCGCATGGCTGCTGCGTGACGCGTGACGGACAGGTGGTGGCCGAGTGACCCGAGCCGCGGGAGCGATCCGATGACCGAGACGACGCTCGGCCTATTCTCCATCTTCGTGCTGTCGGTGTTCGTCGGCTTCGAGGTGATCTCGAAGGTGTCCCCGATCCTCCACACGCCGCTGATGTCCGGCGCCAACGCGATCCACGGCGTGATCCTGGTCGGTTCGATGATCGTGCTCGGGACGGGCCACGGCTTCGCGCAGCTCGCACTCGCGTTCGTCGCCGTCGTGCTCGCGACGATCAACGTGGTCGGCGGCTTCGTCGTCACCGACCGGATGCTCGAGATGTTCAAGGGCCGCGGCCGACCGCCGTCCGGCGGAGGCGGCTCGGCATGAGCCGGGCCCAAGCGATCGAGCTCGTCTTCCTCGCCTGCGGGGTCAGCTTCATCGTGGCGCTGAAGGGGCTGTCCTCGCCGAAGTGGGCCCGGTAGGGGCAACCTGATCGGCGCCGGCGGGATGCTCGTCGCCATCGGTACGACGTTCGCGTGGCCGGGGTTGCACCGGATCTGGCTGATCGTCCTCGGCATCGTCGTCGGAACCGCCATCGCCGTACCCGCCGGCGCGCATGGTGAAGATGACCGCGATCCCGCAGATGGTCGCGGCGTTCAACGGCGTCGGTGGCGGTGCGGCGGCGCTGGTGTCGCTGGCGGACTTCAAGGGTGCGCACGCGACCGCCGGCGTGGGGACCTCCGCGGCGGTGCTGTTCAGCGTGCTCGTCGGCGCGGTGTCCTTCACCGGCAGCGCGATCACGTTCGCGAAGCTCCAGGAGCTCGATGACCGGACGGCCGGTCGTCCTGCCGCAGCAGCGGCTGCTCAACCTCGCCCTGGGAGTCGGCGCCCTGGCATTCGTCGTCTGGGGGCTCGTCGCGAGCAGCTTGGCGGCGGCGGTGCTCCTTACGATCGTCGCGCTCGTGTTCGGCGTGCTCTTCGTCCTGCCGGTCGGCGGCGCGGACGTGCCGGTCGTCATCTCGCTGCTCAACGCGTTCACCGGCCTCGCGGTCGCGGCGAGCGGCGCCGTGCTGCGGACCACGCTGCTCATCGTCGCCGGCACGCTCGTCGGCGCCTCCGGCACGCTGCTCACCCAGCTCATGGCCAAGGCGATGGGCCGCCCGCTGACCAACATCCTGTTCGGCGCCATCACAGCGAAGCCGCTGACCGCGGTCACCGTCGATGCCGGCGCCGACCGGTCGGTGCGCAGCGGGACCGTCGACGACATCGCGATCCAGCTCGCGTACGCGCGGCGGGTCGTCGTCGTACCGGGCTACGGCCTGGCGGTCGCGCAGGCGCAGCACGTGGTGCGCGAGCTCGCCGACCTGCTGGAGCAGCGCGGCGTCGAGGTCGTCTACGGCATCCATCCGGTCGCCGGACGGATGCCGGGACACATGAACGTCTTGCTCGCCGAGGCCAACGTCCCGTACGAGCAGCTCAAGGAGATGGACGACGTCAACGACCACATGGCGACGACCGACATCGTGCTCGTGGTCGGCGCCAACGACGTGGTCAACCCGGCGGCGCGGGACGAGCCCGGGTCACCGATCTACGGCATGCCGATCATCGACGCGGACCACGCGAAGGCGGTCGTGTTCATGAAGCGGTCGATGCGGCCGGGCTTCGCCGGCATCGACAACGCGCTGCTCTACGACCCGAAGACGACGATGCTCTTCGGCGACGCGAAGGACACCCTGACCGCGCTGCTCGCCGCGGTCAAGACCGCCTGATCGGGGCACCCTGCACCGGCGACCGACGCCCGTGTCATCCTCCTGACGACCCGTCAGTTCTCGCGAGTGAGGTGCACATGTCGGCGGCTGCGGCGACCGGCGACGGTGCGACCGGGGTGTCGCCCGTCCCGTCCCGCCCGTGGTGGGAGGAGCTCGGCGCGGTCGTTCCGCGTTCGGTCGCCTTCGCCCGCCGGGCGGCCCGCCCGTCACAGGGGACCGGAATGCCGCCCCTCGCCGCGAACCCGCTGGCCTGGGCCACGGTTGCCCTCGACGAGCTCGCGGTGTCCGCGGCGTACCTCGTCAGCCGCCGCCACGCCGAGGAGGTCAGTGCGCAGTCCCTGGCGGAGGCGGCCGAGGCCGTCCGCCGGCTCGACGCCGCCGGCGTCCGGGCGGATCCGACGCGCGCCCACGTCGACCCCGGGCGCCCGGCCCAGGCGCGGCTCACCCGCAGGCACCGGCCCGGGGTCACGTTCGAGCACCTGTCCTTTCCCAGCACCTACCGGCCCCCGGTCGATCTCCCCGGGACCGCGACCTGGTCGGGCGAGGAGGCCAACCGGCGGGCACACGCCTACCTGCTGCGCCGCGGCGACCGGTGCCCGTGGGCCGTCGTGCTGCACGGGCACCGGATGGGCGAGCCGCGCGACCTGAGGCTCCTCGGCAGCATCCGGCTGCAGCGGGACCTCGACGTCAACGTGGCGCACCTCGTCCTGCCGATGCACGGGCCGCGCGGGCGCGACGGTGCGCAGCCGTTCCCCGGCGTCGACGCGGTGCGCAACTTCCACGGGATCGGCCAGGCTGTCGCCGACGCCCGCGCGCTGCTCGCGTGGCTGCGGGAGCGCGACGCCGAGACGATCGGGTTGTTCGGCGTCTCGCTCGGCGGTCACGTCGCGGCGATGCTCGCTGCGTTCGACCCGCGGCTCGCCGCCGTCGTGGCCGGCGTGCCGACTTCCGATCTGGCGACGATGCTCGCGGAGACGATCCGCAGCCGCTGGGGCGACGAGGCCGTCGACGCGAGCGGAATCCTCGCCGACGCCCCCCGCGAGCTCAGCCGCCTGGTGTCGCCGCTGACGTTCGACCCGGTCGTGCCACGGGAGGCCCGGTTCGTGTACGGCGCGATCGGTGACCGGCTCGTCACCCCGCAACAGGCACTCGCGCTCTGGCAGCACTGGGACCGGCCGGCGATCCTCTGGCTGCAGGGCGGCCACATCGCGAACAACGTCGGTGCCAGCCGCCGGTTCGTCGCCGCGTCCCTGGGGTCGCGAGGCGTGCGGGGGGACGCATGCGGCAGCTGAGCGGCGTCGACGCCCTGCACGTGCTGGAGGAGACCGACCGCCAGCACATGCACACGGTGAAGATCGCGATCCTCGGTCCGGACGCCACCGGCGCCGCGGTGACCGTCGAGACGGTCCGCGCGTGGGCCGAGCAGGCACTGGTGCGGATCTCTCCGCTGCGCTGGAGGGTCCGTAAGATCCCGGGCGGTCTCGGCCGACCGGTCTTCATCGACGGCGGGCGGTTCGACGTCGACCGCCATCTGCGCGTCGAGCACCTGCCGACGCCAGGCTCGTCGGAGCAGCTCGACGAGGTCGTGTCACGGGTGGCCAGCGAGCGACTCGATCGGGCGTTCCCGCTGTGGGAGCTGACCTACGTCGACGGGCTCGACCCGCGCGAGTTCAGCGGGGGCCTCGTCGCGCTCGTGTTCAAGCTGCACCACGCGATCATGGACGGCCAGGCGAGCAGCCGGTTCCTGCAGCTCGCGTTCGGCAGCCCCGACCTGCACCGGTTCCCGCCGCCGCCGCAGCCGGAGCCGGAGCCGACGAAGGCCGAGCTCGTGCGGTTCGCGTTGCGCTCGCAGGCCCGGCTGTACGCGCGCCTGCCTCATGTGACGCGGCGCAGCGTCGCCTCCATCCGGCAGAACGTCAATCGCAAGAAGTCGGGTGCCGCGCCCGTCGTGAACCCGTTGTCGGGTCCGTCCACCCGGTTCAACAAGCCGCTGCTGCCCGAGCGCGTCTATGTCGACGTCACCGTCCCGTTCGCCGACATCCGGCGGTTGAAGGACACGACCGGGCGGACGGTCAACGAGGTCTTCGTGACGTTGTGCGGCGGCGCGATCCGTCGCTACCTGCGCGAGCACGGGGAACTGCCCGACCGGTGCCTCAACGCCGCGCACCCGGTGTCCCTTCGCGGCGACGACGAGCAGGACGCGTTCGGCAACCGCACGTCGTACTGGTACGTCTCGCTCGGCACGGACGTCGAGGATCCGCTCGAGCGGCTCGAGGCCGTGAAGGACGGGCTCGACGCGGCGCGCGAGTGGGCCAAGGGCGACGTCGAGCTCTTCGCCGTGTGGCAGGACTACTACCTGCTGTTCGGCGTCTTCACGCTGAAGATGCTCACCGTCGCCGAGCGGCTCGCGCGCCGGCCGGCCTTCAACGCCGTCGTGTCCAACGTGCGCGGGCCGGCCGGGCTGACCCTGGGCGACGCGCCGGTCGTGGCGCTGCGGTCGATGGGGCCGATCACGCGCGTGCTCGGGCTCAACATGACCGCCTGGAGCTACGGCGACGACTTCTCGATCGGGCTGCAGTCGTGCCGGGAGTTCATGCCCGACCTCCGCCAGCTCGGCGACCACCTGCGCGCGGAGCTCGCCGACTTCCTGGCGGCGGCCGAGAACCGGGCCGCGCGCTCGCCGGCGTGATCGAGCCGGCGGTACGGCGGCGGATCGTCCGGCTGCTCGTCGCGGTCGTGCTGCTGATCGTCGCCTACTGGGTGGCCTGGTACGCCGACCGCTCGCTCGTCGCCAGCAGTTCGCGCGCGGCGTACGAGGAGTTCGAGAACGCCTTCCCTCTCGCCGACGGCTGGCTCGCGTTCGCGACGCTCGCCGCCGCATGGTCGCTGCGGCGCCGGTCACCGCTGGCGCTGCTGTGGCTGCTGTGCGCCGGCAGCGCGGGGCTCTACCTGTTCGGCATGGACGTGCTCTACGACCTCGAGAACGGCATCTGGTGGTCGTCGGGCTCCGGCGGCGGGATCGAGCTCGCCATCAACATCCTGACGCTGACGCTGAGCAGCTGGATCCTGTGGTGGTCGTGGCGGCACCGGGAGGCGCTGCTCAGAGGCTGAGCGCGTCTCCCGCGTCCGGCCGATCGGCGAGGGCGTCGCCCAGCTCGGCCAGCAGCGCGGACGCGCCACCGAGCAGCAGCTCGATCTGCTTGCCTCGCAGGAAGTAGCGGTGCACCGGGTAGGTCACGTCGGCGCCCATGCCGCCGTGCAGGTGCTGGGTCAGGTGCACGCAGTGCTGGCCCGCCTCCGCCGCCCACCAGGCGGCCGTCAGCGCGGCCAGGTGCGGGTCGGTGCCGGTGTCGATCGACCACGCCGCCTGCAGGGCCGTCGCCCGGATCGCGGTCGTGTCCAGGTAGGCGTCGGCCGCCTTCAGGGCGACGCCTTGGAAGGTCGACAGCGGCTTGCCGAACTGCTCCCGCTCGGAGGTGTAGGACGCCGTCAGGCGTAACGCGGCGTCGGTGACGCCGGCCTGGAGGGCGCCCAGGGCGGCCCGGTGGCGGTCGGCCAGCCAGCCGGCGGCGCCGTCCGGCCCGACCGGCTCGGCCGTGACGCCGTCGAGTGCGAGGTCGAGTGCGCGCTCCCGCGCCGTCGTCTCCCCGGTGGTCGTGGTGCCGGCGGCCGGGTCGACGAGGACCAACCGGCCGGCGACCGGCAGCAGCACCGCATCCGCGACGTGGGCCCACGGCACCGCGACGGCGGTGCCGGTCAGCCGGTCGCCGTCGAGCCGGAGGGCGACGGTCGACGGAGGTGGCGCGGCGACCACGAGCGAGGTGCCGGCGACGAGCCCGGGCAGCCACTGCTCGCGCTGCGCCGCGGTGCCGAGCTCGGCGAGGCACCACGCCGCGAGTGCCGCCGGCACGAGCGGCACCGGGGCGGCGGACCGGCCGAGCTGCTCGAGGACGAGTGCGAGCTCCACCGCGCCGAGGCCGAGCCCGCCGTGGTCCTCGGGGACGACGACACCGAGCAGGCCCGCATCGGCGAGCGCCGACCACAGCTCGCGGTCGAAGCGGTCCGCCGTCGCCTCGGTCTTCTCCAGCCGGTCCGGGTCGGTGTGACGAGCGAAGAGGTCGGCGGCGAGGTCGCTGATCGCGGTCTGGTTGTCGTCGAGGTCGGTGTGTCACCGCGCCCTCCGCTTCATGCCGAGGCCGGCCGCCGCGACGATCTCCCGCTGGATCTCGTTGACCCCGCCGCCGAAGGTGTTGATCTGCGCCGACCGACCCAGCCGCTCGACCTCGCCGCGCAGCGCCGCGCCGGGTGAACCGGGCCGCAGCCAGCCGCCGGCGCCGAGAACGGCGAGCAGCTTGCGGTAGACGAACACGTGGGTCTCGGTGCCGTAGAACTTGGCCGTCGACGCCTGCGCCGGCTCCAGCCGGTCCGCCTCGACCGCGGCCACCATCTGCCAGTTGAGCAGCTTCATCGCCTCGAGCCGGGCGAAGCACTCGGCGAGGTCGCGCCGCACCCAGGGCAGGTCGGCGAGGACACCGTCGCCTCCGGGCGCGGGTGCGGCACGCGTCCACTCGCGCACCTCTCCCCACAGCCGCCAGGCCGGGCCGCCGAGCGCGGCGAGCCCGACCCGCTCGTGGTTGAGCTGGGTGGTGATCATCCGCCACCCGCCGCCGCGCTCACCGACGATGTTCTCGGCCGGGACGCGGACGTCGTCGTAGTAGGTCGCGGTCGTGACGATGTCGCCGACGGTGACGATCGGCGTGCACCGGAACCCCGGCGGAGTCGGTCGGCACCATGAGGATCGACAGGCCCTTGTGCTTCGGCGCGTCCGGCTCGGTGCGGCAGGCGAGCCAGACGAGGTCGGCCTGGTTGGCGCCGGAGGTGAACACCTTGCTGCCGTTGACCACCCACTCGCCGCCGTCGAGCCGCGCCGACGGTCCGCAGCGAGGCGAGGTCGGTGCCCGCGCCGGGCTCGGTGTAGCCGATGGCGACGTTGAGCTCGCCCGCGAGGATCCGGGGCAGGTACGTCGACTTCTGCTCGTCGGTGCCGAACCGCATGATGGTCGGCCCCACGGTGTTGACGGTGACGAACGGGAACGGGATGCCCGCCCGCTGCACCTCGTCGAACATGAGGAACTGCTCGCGGGCCGGATCGGGCCTGGCCGCCGTACTCGCGTGGCCAGCCGATGCCGAGCCAGCCGTCGGCGCCGAGTCGCCGGACGATGCGCCGGAAGCCGGGCTCGTCCTCCCCCGGTGCCGTCGTAGTGTCCAACCCGGCCTCGGACTTGAGGGTGGCGAAGTAGGCACGCAGCTCGTTCCGGAGCGCCCGCTCCTCGGCGGTTTCCTGAAACCTCATCAGATACATTCATACCGACCTGGAACGTAATTCGCCAACCGAGGCTGCGAGGGCCATGTCCGACGACCTGCTGAGTCGGCTACGCCAGCTCGTCGGGACGCGTGGGCCGGCGCAGGTGGGGCGGCACCCGGTCAACGCCCCGGCCATCGCCGACTGGTGCGACGCCATGGGCGACGCGAACCCGCTGTACGTCGACGAGGAGGCCGCGGCCAAGAGCCGGCACGGCGGCATCGTCGCGCCGCCCGCGACGCTCGACATCTGGGACCGGCCGGGGCTGCCGGCCCAGCCGCGTTGGCGCCCGGCCGACAAGCCACCGGCCGAGGACCCGCGTAGCCACGCGCTCCGGCTCCTCGACGACGCCGGCTACGTCGGTGTCGTCGCGGTCAACAGCGAGCTCGAGATCGCGCGCTATCTGCGCCCGGGTGACCTCGTGCAGAACACGCAGGTCCTCGAGGACGTGTCGGAGGAGAAGCAGACCGCGATCGGCATCGGCTACTTCGTCACGACCCGGCAGCGCTACGAGACTGCGGACGGCGAGCACGTCGGCGACCTGCTCTTCCGCATCCTCAAGTTCCGGCCCGGCACCGGCGCCGGAGCCAAGGCGGCAGCGCCCGACGCCAGCCCGGCGCCCGACCCGGCACCGGCGCTGCGGCCGCGACCCGGCATCAACCGCGACAACCAGGCGCTCTTCGACGGGCTACCGCGCCCACGAGCTGCGGATCCCGCGGTGCAACGGGTGCGGCCGGGTGTTCTTCCCTCCCTCGCCGCGCTGCTCGGCCTGCGGAGCCTTCGACATGGGCTACGTGGTCGCGCCGACCCGCTCGACCCTGTACTCCTTCACGGTCGTGCACCACCCGCAGGTGCCCGGCTTCCGCTACCCGCTCGTCGTCGGGCTGGCCGAGGTCGAGGTCCCCGGACCCGACGGCGAGGGGCAGCCGGTCCGCTTCGTCGCCGACCTCGTCGGCGTCCGGCCGGACCAGGTCACGGTCGGGATGCCGCTCGAGCTCGAGTGGCTCGACAGCCACCCGGCGCTGGTCGAGGGCGCGACCGACTCGCGCGGGCCGATCTCGGTGCCGCAGCTGCGGCCCGCGACCCCGGCCCGCCGCACCGAGACGCTGACCGCCGGCTCGGTGCGGGAGGGGCAGCCCCTGCCGCTGTGGACGCTGCCGGTGACACCGACGCACATCGTCGCGGGGGCGCTCGCCACCCGGGACTTCCAGGACGTCCATCACGACCGTGACCTCGCCCACCAGAAGGGGTCGGCCGACATCTTCTTCAACATCAACACCTCGCTCGGTCTGATGGAGCGTTACGTCACCGACTGGACCGGGCCCGACGCCGTGGTCAGTGCGCTGCGGGTGCGGCTCGGCGCGCCGGCGTACCCCTACCTACCGCTGACGTTCTCCGGGTCGGTGCAGTCGGTCGACCCGGAGACCGGCCGCCTGGTCGTCGGCGTGCAGGCCGTCGAACGAGCTCGGTCCGCACGTGACCGGCACCGTGGAGCTGGAGCTCGAACAGTGATGGGACGCAGCCGCACCGCTTCTGGGTGGTGGGTGGGGTGGAGGACGTGAGGCACACCTACGCCGGCAAGGCGGCGATCGTCGGCATCGGCGCGACCGAGTTCTCCAAGGACTCCGGGCGCAGCGAGCTGCAGCTCGCCCTCGAGTCGTGCGCCGCGGCCTGCGCGGACGCCGGCGTCGACCCACGTGCGGTCAACGGGCTGTCGACGTTCACGATGGAGTCCAACCCCGAGAGCGAGATCATGCGCGGGCTCGGCATCCCGGAGCTCACGCACTTCAGCCGTATCCACTTCGGGGGCGGCGCGCCCTGCGCGACGGTGCAGTACGCCGCGATGGCGGTCGCCTCTGGCGCGGCCGACTACGTGCTCTGCTACCGGGCGTTCAACGAGCGGTCCGGACGGCGGTTCGGCTCCGGCGTCCAGAGCCGGCCCGCCGGCGCGACGGCGGAGGAGGCGCAGTTCGCCTGGACCTCACCGCACGGGCTGCTCACGCCGGCATCGTGGGTGGCGATGTTCGCCCGGCGGATGATGCACGAGTACGGCGTGACCAGCGAGGACTTCGGCCGGGTCGCCGTCGCCGACCGCAGGCACGCGGCGACCAACCCGGCGGCGCACTTCTACGGCAAACCGATCACCCTGGAGGACCACCAGGCGAGCCGCTGGATCGTCGAGCCACTGCACCTGCTCGACTGCTGCCAGGAGACCGACGGCGGTCAGGCGATGCTCGTGACCACGGTGGAGCGGGCCCGCGACCTGAAGCAGCCGGCCGTGGTGGTCGAGGCGGCGGCGCAGGGCATGGCCGACGACCAGCACATGATGCGCTCGTTCTTCCGGGACTCGATCGTGGGGTTGCCCGAGATGGGCACGTGCGCACGCCAGATCTGGGAGACCTCCGGCCTCGGCCCGCAGGACGTGGCGACAGCCGTGCTCTACGACCACTTCACGCCGTTCGTGCTCGCGCAGCTCGAGGAGTTCGGCTTCTGCGGGCCGGGCGAGGCGAAGGACTTCGTCGCCGACGGAGGCATCGAGGTCGGCGGCCGGCTCCCGGTCAACACCCACGGCGGCCAGCTCGGTGAGGCCTACATCCACGGGATGAACGGCATCGCCGAGGGCGTCCGCCAGGTGCGGGGCAGCGCGGTCAACCAGGTCGACGAGGTCGAGCACGTCCTGGTGACGGGCGGCACGGGCGTGCCGACCTCCGCCCTGATGCTCGGCCGGGACAACTGATGGGCCGGGACAACTGAGAGGACGTCTCACGTGGTGAAGCCGTTGGTGCCGCAGTTCAGCGGGTCGGAGCTCGAGGGCGGCGTGGCCGTGGTCACCGGCGCCGGTGTCGGTCTGGGGCGGGCGGAGGCGTTGGCGCTCGCCGCAGCCGGCGCGAAGGTCGTGGTCAACGACATCGGGGAGGCCGCGGAGTCGGTCGCCGCGGAGATCCGGGCGGCCGGCGGCACGGCGGTCGGGGTCCCCGGCGACATCGGCGACTGGGACTTCGCCACCGCCCTCGTCCGGCGGGCGATCGAGGAGTACGGCGATCTCAACGTGCTCGTCAACAACGCCGGCGTGCTGCGCGACCGCATGATCTTCTCGATCTCGGCGGACGAGTGGGACACCGTGCTGCGCGTCCACCTGCGCGGGCACGCCGCGACCTGCCAGGCGGCCACCGCGCACTGGCGGGAGCGGTCGAAGGCGACCGGTGAAACCCAGTGGGCTCGCATCGTCAACACGGCATCGGAGGCGTTCCTGTTCGGCTCGCCCGGCCAGCCGAACTACTCCGCGGCCAAGGCCGGGATCGCGGCCCTGACCCTGTCGGTCGCGCACGGCGCCGGCAGGTACGGCGTCCGCGCCAACGCCATCGCCCCGCGGGCGCGGACGGCGATGACGGAGGCGACGTTCCCGCCGCCACCGGAGGGCGACGAGGTGGACCCGTGGGCGATCGAGCACGTCCCGCCGGTCGTCACGTGGCTCGGGACGCGCGCCGCCGACCACGTGACCGGCAATGTCTTCGTGGTCTACAGCGGCAAGGTCGGCGTGATGAAGGCGCCGACGCTCGACGGCGTGTTCGCCGCCGAGGGCGAGACGTGGTCGGTCGACGAGCTCGACAAGACGGTCGGTGCGTTTCTCGGTGACGGAGAGCGGCACGGCTTCGCGGTCGGCACCGACCTCAGGCTCTGACCGGTCGAGCAGCCTGGCGCCCGGCAGGAGAAGCCCACGCATCGGCGAACCCTTTCGGGCATGAAGATCCGCAGGGCGTTCGCCGCCGCCGTCAGCATCACTGCGCTCGTCGTCGGCTCCGCGCTGGCCGGCGCGCCCGCAAGCGGGCGGTTGCCGGAGGCCCATCTCGCCCAGAACCCGACGATGTCGGACTCCGGCGCCAACAACATGCACGGCGACGCCTACGCCTCCGACAGCCACCCGTGGGGAGGCCCGGTCGGGCACGACTCCACGGTCACCTTCGCCCGCAAGGGGCCGTGCGCCGGGATGGGCGTCACCCAGGAGCACCTGCTCCTCCTGCAGTGCGGCGGCGTGCAGAACTTCACCATGCGGCTCGTCGACCCGGACACGTTGGAGGACCTGGCGACGTACAACCTGCCGCCGCGGCCGTCGACGTTCCGTGCGGTCGAGAACGCGAGCATCGACGTCATCTACAGCGACAGCTCGGGTGCCTACTTCTTCCTCGACGACCACGACCGGGCGGTCGTCGCCGATGCCGGACAGCACATCCAGCGGATCGCGCACGTGCAGGACCAGGACGGCAACTGGAGCTTCCGCCAGGTCGACGACTGGGACCTGTCGCGCTACCTCCCCCACGACTGCACCGGTCCGACCAACCCGCTCCCGTCGGGCAAGTGCGACCCCCTCACCGGGGTGCTGCCGGACTGGAACGGCTTGCTGTGGTGGATCAGCCGGTTCGGCCGGGTCGGCACGCTGGACCCGGAGACCGGAAAGGTCCGGATGATCCGGCTGCCCGGCGAGGAAATCGAGAACAGCCATGCCGTGAGCGAGGACGGCGTCGCCATCGTCAGCGACCATGCGCTCTACGAGTTCCGCGCGCGTCCGTCCGGTCGGCCGTACGTCGTGTGGCGCGCGACCTACGACCGTGGCACCCACCGCAAGGTTGGCCAGATCAACCAGGGCTCGGGCACCACGCCGACGCTCATCGGCCGCAAGTTCGTCGCGATCACGGACAACGCCGACCCGCAGATGCACGTCAACGTCTACAAGCGCGCCGACCATGTCGGGGGGTCCCGGCTGTTCTGCTCGGTACCGGTCTTCGGTGCCGGGGCGAGCGCGACCGAGAACACGCTCGTCGGCTATGGCCACGGCGTGGCGGTCGAGAACAACTCCGGCTACGCGAACCCGTCGGCGCGGTTCACCGGCAGTGTCGCCGCGGGCGGCGTCACCAAGATCGCTGTCGGCCGGCACGGGTGCCGTGTCGCCTGGACGAGCGACGTGGTGTCGCCGTCGGTGGTCCCGAAGCTCGCGCGCGGCAACGGGATGCTCTACCTCTACTCGCCGGAGCCGACGGGCGCCCCCGGGGTCGACAGCTGGTACCTGACCGTCGTCGACTGGCGGACCGGCCGCACGGTGGCTCGCATCCACACCGGGGACGGGTTGCCCTACGACAACGCCTTCGGGCCCATCACCCTCGGGCCGCACGACGTCGCCTACGTCTCCTGCTTCGGCGGGCTGATCTCGGTCCGCGACGGCTGAGCTCAGTCGACCGTCGCGGCGAGGCGACCGACCTGCCGGGCGGACAGCCGCCCGGCGGCGTAGAGGCTGCGGACCGTGTCCGCGATCGACTCGGCCGGGTCGCGGTAGGCGATGCCCAGCTGGTCGTGCACGGCCGAGTCGTCGGTCGGGTGCGCGAGTGTGAGCAGGTCCATCGCCTCCGCGGTGAAGACAGTCTCGAACGGGACGACGCGGCGGACGGTGTCCGACACGTGCCCGAGGCCGCGCAGCACCGCGCCCGGCGTGGGCAGCACCGGCATCCGCCGGCCGGTGAGCCGGCGCAGGATGGCGCCGATCTCGGCCAGCGTGACCAGCTCACCACCCGCCATGAAGCGGCGGGGACCCGCGCCGGGGGTCAGGGTCGCGACGATCGCCCGGGCGAGGTCGCGCACGTCGATGATGCCGACCGCCCCGTCGGAGACGACGACGCAGCCGGTCCGCAGCATCGAGACGAAGCCCTCGGCGACCTCGCCGAGGGCGGTGCCGGCCGCCGGCCCGGTGACGCCGCCGGGGTAGACGACGACCAGCGGTGCGCCCGCGACCTGGTAGCCGCGGACGAGCGCCTCGGACCGTGCCTTCGACCGCGTGTAGGGGCTGTCGGCGTCGATGGCGGGCGGGAGGTCGCTGGTGATGAGGCTCACCGCCGGGTCGAACAGCGCGGCGACGCTCGACAGGTGCACGACCGGGTCGCACCCGGCCGAGAGTGCGGCCTCGACGACGGTGCGGGTCCCGCCCACGTTGACGTCGACGGTGCGCCGGGCGTCCGACCGGTTCAGCGCCGCGACGACGGCGGCACCGTGCACCGCGGCGTCGCAGCCGGCGACCGCGCGGGTGACGGCGGCCGGGTCGGTCATGTCGCCGAGCACGATGTCGAGCCCGTCGACGTCCACACCGAGGGCGCCGGCGGTCGCGCGGACTCGGTCGGCGCTGCGCGCCAGCAGCCTGGGGGTGTGGCCGGCCTGGACCAGCTGCCGCAGCGTGTGCGCGCCGATGAAGCCACTGCCGCCGGAGAGGAAGACCTTCATGACGAGGGGATCAAAGCATGACCGCCCGCCGCACGGCGGCGACGCGGCCGACGGCTCAGCGTGGGTCGAGCCGGAACACGCGGAGGTCGCGGCCGCTGCGCTCGACGTAGACGTCGTAGTTGGGCCAGAACTGCACGAGCCTGGGCCAGACGTCCGTCTTCTCCTCGCTGGTGAGCAGGTGCGCGCGCACCGGCGTGCTCTTCCCCTTGAACGACACCTCGGCTTCGGGGTTGGCGATGAGGTTGGCCGTCCAGGCCGGGTGCTTCTCCCGACCGAAGTTGCTGCCGACGACGTACCAGCCGCTGCCCTCGGGCTTGGTCGCGAGCGGTGTGGTCCGGCGTTGACCGGTCTTGGCCCCCGTCGTGGTCAGCACCAGCGACGGCAGCAGGCCACCACTGGAGATGATCTTGCCCCCGCTCACCTTGTGCAGGAAGCGGTCGAGGTGCGGCACCACCTTCGGGCCCACCCGCATGAAGGTCTTGCTCCCCGCCATCTTGACGACGGCACGTCCCAGCCTGCTGTCCAGTCCCACGCGCACGGCGCCAGCATAGGGCCATATCTGACGGGGCGTCAGGTACGGTCGCCGTCGTGACGCGTGACACCGGTACGGCGGGGGCGTTCGAGCCCGTCCGGCTCGGGCCGCTCTCGTTGCGCAACCGGATCGTCAAGGCGGCGACGTTCGAAGGAGCCACGCCACGTGGCCGGGTCACCGACCGGCTCGTCGAGTTCCACCGCGCGGTCGCTCAGGGCGGGGTGGGCATGACCACCGTCGCCTACTGCGCCGTATCCCCGGAGGGACGGGTGCAGCGGCACTGCCTCGTCCTCGACGCGGAGACGGCCCGCGACCTACGCCGGCTCACCGATGCGGTCCACGCCGAGGGGGCGGCGGTCGCGGCACAGCTCGGCCACGCCGGTCTCGTCGCCGACGCCCGGTCCAACCGGCAACGATCGCTCGCCCCGTCCCGCCGGTTCAGCCCGCCGGCGAAGGGCCTCGTTCCCGCGGCATCCGTTGCCGACCTCGAGCGGGTCCGGGGCGACTTCGCGGCGGCCGCGCTGAACGCCGTGGAGGCCGGGTGCGACGCGGTCGAGGTCCATCTTGGGCACGGCTACCTGCTCAGCTCGTTCCTCAGCCCGCGGCTCAACCGCCGCGACGACGGCTACGGCGGGTCCCTGGTCAACCGGGCGCGGTATCCGCGGGAGGTCCTGCGCGCAGTCCGCGAGGCGGTCGGTCAGCGGGTCGCCGTGACGGCCAAGTTCAACATGGCCGACGGCGTGCCGGGTGGGCTGTGGCTCGACGAAAGCGTCGAGATCGCGCGCCTCATCGAGTTCGACGGGGTCCTCGACGCGCTGGAGCTCACCGGCGGCAGCTCCTTGCAGAACGCCATGTACTTCTTCCGCGGCGAGGTGCCGCTGGCCGAGATGCTGCAGACGCAACCGCGCTACGTGCGACCCGGGATGCGGCTGATCGCCTCGCGGCTGTTCCCGTCGTACCCGTTCGAGGAGGGCTTCTTCCTGCCCTTCGCCCGGCAGTTCCGTGCCGCCCTGTCGATGCCGCTGATCTACCTCGGCGGCGTCAACCGCCGCGACACGATCGACCGGGTGCTGGCCGACGGCTTCGACCTCGTCGCGATGGCCCGGGCGCTGCTGCGCGAGCCCGACCTGGTCGGCCGCCTCGCCACCGGCGCCGCTCGGGAGGGCCTGTGCGTGCACTGCAACAAGTGCATGCCGACGATCTACTCCGGCACCCGTTGCGTGCTCGTCGACACGGCGCCCTGAGGCCTCCGCTCCGCCAAGTCGAGCCGTTCGCCTCTGGCGCCCCGGCCCCGGTCGACCCACCGTGAGGTGACCGGGGGCGTCGCGTGGCGGCGTCCCGACCGAGGAACAGGAGCTTACGGTGACCACACAGGTAGTCATGCCGGACGTCGATGCCAGGGCACGCGTCAAGGACATGTTCGCTGCGTTCAACGCTCACGACGTCGAGAAGATCGCCGCGATGCACACGAAGTCCGCCGTGTTCGACGCACCCACGCTGGCGCAGCCGGCGCGTGGTCGCGACGCCATCGCAACTGAGGTCGGCCGGATGTTCACGGCATTTCCCGACATCGCCTTCACCGTGAAGGACTACTACGTCGCCGACAACGGGCACCTCGCCGCGTGGTGGGAGTTCACCGGCACGATGACCGGCCCCATCGACCCGCCGGGCTATGCACCTACCGGTAAGCGCGTGCTCGTCAGGGGCGCGTGCAACTACGAGCTCAAGGACGGGCTGTTCGCCCGCCACACGGTCGTCTACGACGCGATGGACCTGCTCCAGCAACTGGGCCTCATGCCCGGCCTGGACAGCCCGACGGCCAAGCTCGGCGCCGGCGTGCAGCGCGCGGTGACCCGGGTCACCAAGGTGGTGCAACGGCACTGACCCGGTCGGTCAGGAGCGGTCGCGGAGCAGCCGGCGGAGCAGCTTGCCGGTCTCGTCCCGAGGCAGGAGATCGGTGACGACGATGCGCCGCGGCCGCTTGTACGACGCCAACCGGTGCTCGGCGGTCCGGGTGAGCTCATGGCGAACCGCCTGCTCGTCCGCGCCCGGGGCGAGCACGACGTGCAGTGCGAGCACCTCGCCGCGTTCGGTGTCCGCGACGCCCACCGCGCCCATGTCGGCCACCCCCGCGACGTCGGCAAGCGCCTGCTCGACCTCGGCGGGATAGACGTTGACCCCGGCCGTGATGACGACGTCGGCGCTGCGGCCACTCAGATAGAGGAAACCTTCGTCGTCGAGCCGGCCGACGTCGCCGACGCCGAACGCGTCCCCCCGGTGGGTCGCCTCGGTCTTGGCCTCGTCGCCGGCGTACCGGAACCGGCGGCCGCGCTCGGAGCGGAAGAAGACCGCACCCTCCGTCCCCGCGGGGAGCAGGGTGTCGTCGTCGGCGCGGATCTCCACCCGCATGCCGGGCAGCGGGCGGCCGACGGTCCCCGGCCGTGAGCGCCATTCGTCCCGGCGGACGACGGTCAGGCCACCCTCGGTGAAGCCGTAGTACTCGACGAGCACGTCCCCGAACCATGCCGCGACCGCCTCCTTGACCGCCGTCGGGCAGGGCTCACCGCCGTGCAGCAAGGTCCGCAGCCCCGGCGCGGGCCGGACCGACCGGTCGACGTCCGGAAGCGCGAGCAGCTGGCGGAGCATCGTCGGCACCATGATGGTGGAGGTCACGTCCGCGGCAGCGAGCGCGGCAAGCGCCGCCGGCGCCGACCAGCCGCGCAGGATCCGCAGCGTCGCGCCGCGGGCGAGCGCGCCGAAGCCGAACGTCTGCGGGGCACCGTTGAACAGTTTGGACAGGAACAGGTGCACTCCGTCGCCGGGGAGCTCGAGCGCCTCCGCCCACGTCCGCAGTCCCTGCCAGCCCGCGGCGAAGGGGGTGGTGCCGGCGCCTGCCATGACGACACCCTTGGGTCGCCCGGTGGTGCCCGAGGTGAACGGCAGCTTGTACCCGCACCGTTCCTCCGGCAACGGAGTGCTGTCCTGGCCCGCGAGCCAGCCCTCGTAGCCGCCGTCGAGGTCGACCACCGGGATGCCACGCGAGGTGGCGGCGTGCCGGGCCCCGTCGCGGTCGGTGACGACGGCGGCGGTCGCCGCGTCGTCCAGGACGGCGCCCACCTCGGCCGCGGTCCAGCCGGTCTTCACCGGTGTGTAGGAGCATCCCGCACGCCACGCGCCGAGCACCGCCTCGACGAACTCGGACCGGTTCGTCACGCAGACCGCGACGTGGCGTCCCGGTGCGGCACCGAGCGCCTCCAGCCCGTGACCGACGGCCGTGGACCGTGCCTCGAGCTCGGCCCAGGACAGCCGCCGCACACCGTCGTCGACCGCCAGGTCGTCACCGGCGCGACCGGACAGGCTGGCCAGAGTCGTCACAGCAGCGCGGCGAGGTCCTCGGCGTGCTCGTCCGCCGTGCCGAACTCGGTGGCGTGCACCCAGGCCCGCTTGAGGAAGAAGTGCACCGGGACCTCCCAGGTGAAGCCCATGCCCCCGTGCACCTGGACGGCCGACCGGCCGTTCGTCACCGCCGCCTCGTCGGCGAGGAGCTTGGCGCCGGCGACGGTGCGCGGGCCGTCGGGCGAGTCCGGGTCGTCGAGCGTGACCGCGGCCGCGTGCACGGCGACGCGGGCGAGCTCGGCGCGCACGAACATGTCTGCGCAGAGGTGCTTGACCGCCTGGAAGGAGCCGATGGTCCGCCCGAACTGCTCCCGGCTCTTCGCGTAGTCGACCGCGAGCTCGGTGCACCGGGCCGCGAGGCCGACCTGCAGTGCGGCCGTGAGCACCGCGCCCTCGAGCCGAGTCCGCGCCGGGTTCATCCCGGGCAGGGCGTCGCCGGCGGGGACGGACCCGAGCTCGTGCAGCGGCGTCAGCGGGTCGACGGGCGACGGCACCTTCTCGCCGTCGGCGTCCGAGGCGACTCGAACGTCGTCCCCCAGCAGGAGCACGGCACTCGCGGCGTC
Organism: uncultured Actinomycetota bacterium; assembly: GCA_963835405.1. Classification (GTDB taxonomy): domain Bacteria; phylum Actinomycetota; class Actinomycetes; order JAFAQI01; family JAFAQI01; genus CAWIFV01. Next base: position 117,187 of record CAWIFV010000009.1, on the reverse strand, counting down.
GAGGTGGGCGACGAGCAGCGGCTGCGCTCCGGTCTCGACGATGGTGACGGGACCGGCCCCGACGTGGCCGGCGGCGAGGAAGGAGCCGACGAGTGGCCCGGGGACGCCGGCCCGGCCGAGCTCCTCGAAGACGAGCACCGCGTCGGCCAGCCCGAGCCCGAGGTCGGTGCGCAGGCCGAACACGCCGGTCGTCTCGAGCTCGCGCCACAGGGCCGGATCGAACCCCGCCGGGAGCCGGTCGAGCGGCAGCCGGGCGGCGAGCAGCTCGCGCACCCCGCGCTGGAGCTCGAGCTGGTCGTCGGTCGGCAGGAATCGCATCGTCAGGCCCGCTCACGTGGCAGGCCGAGGATCCGCTCGCCGACGATGTTGCGCTGGATCTGGGAGGTGCCGGCTGCGATCGTGTAGGAGAGGGAGTTGATGCGCTCCTCGACGAACTCCCCACCGGGGACGCCGCCGATGTCGGTGCGCGAGAGGGCGGCACGGTCGAGCAGCCTGGCCGCGAGGTCCATGAGCCGCTGCCGTGCTTCGGTGTAGCGGAGCTTGAGCACCGAGGCGCTGACGCCGGGCACGCCGGTGGCGGCGGCTTCGGAGACCCCGCGCTTCGTGAGGGCCCACAGCGCGTCGAACTCGGCGGCGAGGTGGGCGACGTCGCGGCGCAGGCCGCGGTCGTCCCATGCGGCGGCGCCATGTCGGGTGACCTTCTTGGCGATCGTGGCGAGGTCGGCGACGAGGCGTAGGGAGTCGACGATCTGGTCGACCCAGGCGGTGCCGCGCTCGAAGGACAGCGTGACCATCGTGACCCGCCAGCCGTCGTTCTCGGCGCCCACGCGGTTGCCGACCGGGACGCGGACCTCGTCGAGGTACACCTCGCTGAACTCGCTCGAGCCGAGCACCGTGTCGATCGGCCGGATGTCGATGCCGGGAGTGTCCATCGGCAGTATCAGCCAGCTGATGCCCTTGTGCTTCGGTGCTTCCGGGTCGGTGCGGACGAGCAGCTCGCAGTAGTCGGCCACGCCGGCGTAGGACGTCCACAGCTTGTGCCCGCTGACGACGTAGTGGTCGCCGTCCCGGACGGCGCGCGTCCGCAGCGACGCGAGGTCGGAACCGGCGGCCGGCTCGCTGAAGCCCTGGCACCACACCTGCTCGCCGCGCAGGATCGCCGGCAGGTGCGCTCGGCGCTGCTCGTCGCTGCCCTCGGTGATGAGCGTGGGCCCGGCGTGCAGGAGCCCGACGAAGTTGACGCCGACGTACGGCGCTCCGGCCCGCTCGGTCTCCTCCAGGAAGATCAGGTGCTCGGTCGGGGTCGCCCCGCGGCCGCCGTAGTCCTGCGGCCAGTTGATGCCGGCGTACCCGGCCTCGAACAGCATCCGTTGCCAGGCGCGTGTCGTAGGTGCGGCGAGCCGGCCAGTCGTCGGCCGGCGGCTTCGGCGGCAGGCTCGGCAGCGTCTCGGCCAGCCACTCCCGGAGGTCGGTGCGGAACCGATGCTCGGCGGGCGAGTAGCGCAGGTCCACGGCCGCAACGATAACCTGACGACCCGTCAGAAAGCCCCGCGCCGGTTTCCTCGCCGCACGCGAAAACGCCGCGGGGAACCCGAAGACCCAGGAGGCCCGGTGGGACGACTTGACGGCAAGGTCGTGCTCGTCACGGGCGCCGGGCAGGGGATCGGGCAGGGCATCGCGCTGGCCGCGGCCGCCGAGGGAGCCTCGATCGTCGCCGCCGGGCGCACGCTCGAGAAGGTCGAGAAGACGGCCGCCGAGGTCCGCGCGCGCGGGCCGTGGGCGACCGCCGTGCAGTGCGACGTACGCCGACGCGACGAGGTCGACGTCACGGTCGCGGCGGCGCTCACCGGTTCGGCCGGCTCGACGCCGTCGTCAACAACGCGCAGATGGTGTCGCTCGGGTCCGGTGCTCGACATCACCGAGAAGGACGCCCGCCGCACCTGGGAGAGCGGCTTCCTCGGCTCGCTGTGGTTCATGCAGGCCGCGCTTCCCGCGCTGAAGACCCGAACGGCTGCCGTCGTCAACCTCGGCACCGGGTCCGCGCTGCGCAACGACCTGCCCGGCTTCGCGCTCTACGCGGGGACCAAGGAGATGATCCGCACGCTGACCCGGATGGCGGCCGTCGAGTGGGGCCAGGACGGCATCCGGGTCAACGCCGTGCATCCCCAACGGCGATGTCGCCCGGGCTGCGAGATGTGGTCGGAGCTCGCCCCGGAGGAGTTCGACCGGTTCGTCGCCACGATCCCGCTCGGCCGGGTCGGGCGGCTGGAGGGCGACGTCGGCCGCGCGGTCGCGTTCCTCTCTCGGTGACGACGCCGGCCTACGTCACCGGTACGACGCTGATGGCCGACGGCGGCCAGGCCTACCTGCGATAGAGGAGCGGACACGTGGGGATGTGCGACGGACGGGTCGTCGTCGTGACCGGCGCCGGCGGCGGCCTCGGCCGCGCGCACGCGCTGGCGTTCGCCGCCGAGGGCGCGCGCGTGGTCGTCAACGACATCGGGACCTCGCGCGAGGGATCGGGCACCTCCGCCGCGCCCGCCCAGCAGGTCGTCGACGAGATCACCGCCGCGGGCGGCGAGGCCGTCGCCAACACCGACGACGTCGCCGACTGGGACGGCGCCGCGCCGGCTCGTGCGGACCGCGATCGACGACCTTCGGCGCGCTCGACGTCCTCGTCAACAATGCGGGTTTTCTCGCGCGACCGGATGCTCGTGGGCATGTCGGTCGAGGAGTGGGACGCGGTCGTGCGGGTGCATCTGCGCGGGCACTTCTGCACGCTGCGGCACGCTGCCGCGTACTGGCGGGACGAGGTCGAAGGCCGGCCGCGGCCGCGACGCCCGCATCGTCAACACCTCGTCCGGGCGCCGGACTCGTGGGCAGCGTCGGGCAGGGCAACTACGCGGCGGCCAAGGCGGGCATCGTCGGTCTCACCCTCGTCGCGGCCGCCGAGCTCGGCCGCTACGGCGTGACCGCCAACGCGATCGCGCCGGCGGCGCGGACGCGCATGACCGAGGTCGGCGATGCCGGACATGATGCGGGCGCCCGACAGTCGGCTTCGACGCGATGGCGCCCGAGAACGTGTCGCCGCTCGTCGTCTGGCTCGGATCGGCCGAGTCGCGGGCGGCGTCACCGGCCGGGTCTTCGAGGTCGAGGGCGGTGTGGTGAGCGTCGCCGACGGCTGGCAGCACGGCCCGCGCGCCGACAAGGGCGCGCGGTGGGAGCCCGCCGAGCTCGGGACCGTCGTCCGGGACCTGCTCGACCGGGCGCCGTCGCCGGTGCCGGTCTACGGCACGTCGTGACGGCCCGGCTGCTCGACCACCGGGCCGGCTGCCGTGGCGGTGCCGTATCCCCGCAGCGCCGCCCAACCGTCCGGTGTCGCCCCGTCGACCCGGACCGCGCGGTGCGCGAACAGCCACCGTTCGTCGACGCGTTCGAACCGGTCGGTGTAGCGGCCCCAGTGGTCGAGACCGTGCAAGGTCAGCACCTGGAAGTAGCAGCGCGCACTCGCCCGGTCGGGCCCGCTGACGTCGATCTGCAGGCTGCCCGTGAAGTGGCGGATCAGCTCTGGATGGGTTCCGGTGGCGTCGGTGGAACAACGCGCGGATCGCGTCCTTGCCGACGTGCTCGGTCCCGTCGACGCTGAGAGTCGCGTCCACCGTGAACAGCGCGAGCATGTCGTCGAGCCAGCCGCGGTCACCGGCGAGGTTGTAGTGGGCGATGAGGTCACGGATGTGCTCGCGCGCCGCCAGCTCCCACTGCTCCACCGCGCTAGCGTCGCACGCCCGGCCCGAAGGGGGACCCGACGATGACGTCCGAGCTGCTCGAGGCTCCCACCATCTGGGAGCTGGTACGCCGCGCGGGCCGAGCTCTCCGCCGACCGGACGATGCTCCTCGACCCGGCCGGTCGACGAGTGACCTTCGGCGAGATCGTGGGACTGGCCGAGCGCACGGCCGCCGGGCTGCACGCGCAGGGCATCGGCCCCGGGACCATCGTGACCTGGCAGCTGCCCACGCGGATCGACAGCGTCGTCGTCTCGCTGGCGTTGGCCCGGCTCGCAGCGGTGCAGAACCCGGTGCTCCACCTCTACCGCGAGCGGGAGGTCGGCGCCGTGCTGCGGCAGAGCCGGCCGGAGTTCTTCTGCGTGCCAGGCGTGTGGAACGACCGCGACTTCGCGGCCATGGCCAAGACCCTGGCGAGCGAGCTGGACCCGGCGCCGGTCGTCCTCGAGCTCGGCGGCGAGCTGCCGGACGGCGACCCGGCCACCCTCCCGCCGCCACCCGAGTCAGGCACGCACATGCGCTGGGTCTACTACACGTCCGGGACGACGTCGGAGCCCAAGGGCGCGCAGCACAGCGACCAGACCTTGATGGCGGGTGGGCGGGGGCTCGCCGCCGCGCTGGACATGTCGCCCGACGACCTCGGCTCGATCGCGTTCCCCTACTCGCACATCGCCGGACCGGACTACCTGCTGATGATGCTCGCGGCCGGGTTCGGCGCGGTGCTGGTCGAGTCGTTCATGCCGGCGGCGGCGGTCGCGGCGTACCGGGATCTCGGCGTGACGATGTGCGGCGGGAGCACGGCCTTCTACCAGATGTTCCTCGCCGAGCAACGCAAGTCGCCGGGCGAGAAGGTCATCCCGTCGTTGCGACTCATCTCCGGCGGGGGGGCCGCGAAGCCGGTGCAGCTGTTCTACGACGTCCAGCGCGAGATGGGCGTGCGGCTGGTGCACGGCTACGGCATGACAGAGATCCCGATGATCGCCATGGGGTCGCCGCACGACACCGACGAGCAGCTCGCCAACACCGAGGGCAAGCCGGTGCTCGGCGCCGAGGTCCGGATCGTGACCGAGGACGGCGGCATCGCCGGACCGGACGAGGAAGGAGAGGTGCGGGTCCGCGGGTCGGTCGTGACCCTCGGCTACACCGACCCGGCGGCCACCGCGGAGGCCTTCGACGACGAGGGCTGGTTCCGCACCGGCGACCTGGGCGTGCTCCGCCCGGACGGGCATCTGCGGCTCACCGGCCGGCTGAAGGACGTCATCATCCGCAAGGGCGAGAACATCTCGGCGCGTGAGGTCGAGGAGGTCCTGCACGCCCATTCCAAGGTGGGTGACGTCGCGGTCGTCGGGCTGCCCGACGAAGAGCGCGGCGAGCTCGTCTGCGCCGTCGTCGAGACCGCGGAAGGGGCCGACCCGCTCACGTTCGACGAGATGGTCGCGTGCCTGCTCGGAGGCCGGGCTGATGCGGCAGAAGATGCCGGAGCGGCTCGAGGTCGTCGACCGCCTGCCTCGCAACGACACCCTCAACAAGGTCCTCAAGTACAAGCTCCGCGAGCAGTTCCGGGCCGGCGCTGACCGACGGCCTGCGTGTCGAGCGGGAGGGAGCGGTGCTCCGGCTCACGCTCGACCGGCCCGGACGCCCACAACGCGCTCGACTGGACGCACCCGCGAGGCGCTGGTCGGCCGGCTGCAGGAGGCGAGCGCAGACCTCGGCGTGCGGTGCGTGCTGCTCACCGGGGCCGGCGACCGGGCGTTCTGCACCGGCGCCGACCTCCGGTGCCGCTGCCGGCGCCGCCGAAGCCCGCCGATGCGCCGGAACGCGCGCAGGGAGACGTCGCCCGCGGCATCGCGACCGGCTGGCAGCGCGTCATCACCGCGGTCCTCGACTGCGAGAAGCCGGTCGTCGCTGCCGTCAACGGGACCGCGGCCGGTGCCGGGATGCACCTCGCGCTCGCCTGCGACGTCGTCGTGATCGCCGAGTCGGCGAAGCTCGTCCCGGTCTTCGTACGACGCGGCATCGCCCCGGACGCCGGCGGCGCGTACCTGCTCACCCGGCTCGTCGGCCCGCAGGTGGCGAAGCGGCTCTACCTCCTCGGCGACGACGTTCCCGCCGCTGAGGCGCTCCGGCTCGGTCTCGTCACCGAGGTCGTGCCCGCGGCCGACCTGCCGCGACGGCCGGCGGTCTCGCGCGGCGACTGGCGAGCGGGCCGACACGCACGCTGGCCGTCACGAAGCGCCTGGTGAACCGCGCGCATGGACGTCGACCGCGACACCGCGCTGGCCGACGAGGCCTGGGGCCAGGAGCTCGTCATGACCACCGCGGACGCCCAGGAGGGCGTGCGCGCGTTCGTCGAGCGGCGGGAGACGAGTTTCCGTGGTTGGTAGTGGTTCGGGCGGTGCCTCACCCACGACGTACGAGGTGCAAGCGCGGTCGGCGGCACCTCCGGAGAAGGTCTTCGCCCTGCTCGCGGACGGGGCGGGCTGGTCGCGCTGGGCCGGCCCCGTGGTCGTGCGGTCATGGTGGGAGCGGGAGGGTGACCCGGCGCCGGGTGGTGTCGGAGCGATCCGGCGCCTGGGGCTGCGGTCGGTAGGCAGCCGGGAGGAGATCGTCGGCTACGACCCGCCGCGACACCTGGCCTACACGCTGCTGAGCGGGCTGCCCGTGCGCGACTACCGCGCCGACGTCCGGCTCGAGCCGGAGGGCTCCGGCACCCGCATCGTCTGGACCGGCACGTTCCGGCCCAAGGTCCCCGGGACAGCCGGCGCCCTGCGGCTGTTCCTGCGGGCGACCGTGGGCGGCTTCGCCCGCCGCCTGGCCCGTGTCGCCGAACGCGGCTGAGGATCTAGGCTGCCGGCATGCGCATGCGGGCGACGCACCACTTCGACGCCGACGTGGAGACCGTCTTCGCGCTCGTGAGCGACCCGGCGTTCCTCGTCCGCAAGTACGAGGCAGAGGGCGCCACCGAGATCACCGTCGACTCCGACGAGCGCGTGACCGACCCGCGCGTGGTCAGCCGCCGCAAGGTGACGGTCGACCTCCCGGGCTTCGCCCGCAAGGTGATGACGCCCACCAACACGCTCGTGCAGACCGACACGTGGGATCCGCCCGACGAGCAGGGCCGGCGGGTCTGCCGCTACACCGTCGAGGTGCAGGGCGTGCCGTCCCGGATCGAAGGCACCGTGACTCTCTCGCCCGACGCCGCCGGCACCCGCCAGGACGTCGAGGCCGAGGTGAAGGTGTCGATCCCGCTCCTCGGCGGCAAGCTCGAGAAGTTCGCGGTCGACAACGGCGTGAAGCTGCTCGCCGAGGAGGCCGAGTTCGCCGCGGCCGAGCTCGCGGGCTGACGCGAGTCGGCACGGCTCAGGCGGCGGCAGGCTTCGGGCGGCGGCAGGGGTCAGGTGGCGGCAGGGTTCAGGCGGCGGCAGGGAGCAGCGCCGGCACAACGGTCGGCTGCTTGTGCGGCGTCAGCCCGGCTTGGCGGGCCACCCGCATCGACCAGATCACGGTCACCGCGGCGCCGGTCCACTCGATCGTCATCCCGGTGAACGTCTTCGTCGCGACGAACGTCGTCACCGGGAGGTTGAGCAGCAACAGCAGGGTGACGACGGCGTTGGTGAAGTAGACCGCGGCCCACAGGACGCTGAGGTTGCGGAAGTGCCGGCGGACATCGTCGCGTGCCGTCACCGCGGGCGGCAACGGGCAGAAGTCACCGGCCAGCTTGCTGATCAGAGGTCGCCCGGCGGCGACCGAGACCAGGAACACCACGCCGATGAGCGTCGCGGTGACGACCGGCTGGAAGAAGTAGACGGTCGTGCTGCCGCTCATGAAGCCGGAGACCGTCCGGATGACGAGCAGCGCCGTCGTCAGCACGAGGAGGGCCGGGACGCGCTGGCGCCGGGCCGCCCGCCAGCCGACCACGGTCAGCGCCCACCCGAGTGCCAGGGCGAACGCGGTGGACCGGCCCTCGGCGTACCAGCCCAGGTAGAACAGGCTGGTCGGCACCAGCGTCGCGATGAGCAGGTTGGGCCCGGCGTGCCGGGCGATCGCTCCCAGTCCTGGGAGGACGAAGTGATGGTTGTGCGCGCTGGGGGCCAACGTCGCTCTCCTCGAGTGGGCGTCTCACCCGGACAACGAGCCGCGCGGGTAGCAGTGACGGACCGGCCGTTTCTGACGGGTCATCAGATCCGCGTACCCTGGCCCCATGCGCGGGATCCTCGGCTGGGGCGTCCACCTGCCCTACCGCCGGCTCGACCGGACGACGATCGCGGCCGTGGCGGGCACGGGCGGCGGCGCCGGCACCCGCGCCGTGGCCTCCTACGACGAGGACGCCACGACGATGGCCGTCGCCGCCGGCCGGCACGCGCTGCGGCACGCAGGCGTCGCACCCCGCTCAGCTGTGGTTCGCGACCGCGGCGCCGCCCTACCTCGACAAGACCAACGCGACCGCCGTGCACGCAGCGCTGCGGCTCGACCGCCGGTGCCGCGCCTACGACGCCGGTGCCTCGGTGCGCTCGGCGTGTCGGCGCCCTGCGCGCCGGCCCTCGACGCAGCCCGCCCCGGCCCTCGTGGCCGCCGCCGACCTGCGCACCGGCCGGCCGGGCGGCGCCGACGAGGCCGCCGGCGGCGACGCCGCCGCCGCCGTCCTCGTCGGCTCCGACGACGACGGCCCGCTGCTGGCCGAGCTCGTCGGCTGGCGCCGCGTCACCGAGGAGTTCCTCGACCGCTGGCGCATGCCCGGCGAGCCGCCTCGCGGTCTGGGAGGAGCGCTTCGGCGAGACGAAGTACGTGCCGCTCGGCGTCGAGGCGCTGAAGGCGGCCCTGGGAGACGCTCGGCGCCGACGCGGCCGACGCCGATGCGCTGGTGGTCGCCGGCCTGCACGAGCGCGCGTGCGCGGCCGTGACCCGCAAGAGCGGCGTCGACCCGGCGAACGTCGCCGACCGGCTCACCGCCGCCGTCGGCAACCCGGGGGTCGCCCAGCCGCTGCTGCTCCTCGCGGACACGCTGGAACGGGCCCGGCCGGGCCAGCTGCTCGTGCTGGTGGTGCTGGCCGACGGCGCCGAGGCGTTCGTGCTGCGGACCACCGACGCCCTCGCGTCGTACCGGCCGGATCGACCGGTGCAGGCGCAGCTGGCGGCGGGCGCCCCGGTCGACTACGGCCGGTTCCTGGCCTGGCGGGGGATGCTGCCGGTCGAGCCCCCGCGACGCCCGGAGCCGGCGCGGCCGTCCGCGAGCGCCGCCGGCCGCAGCACCGAGTGGAAGTTCGGTCTGACCAGCGCGGCCGGCGTCCTGGCCGACCAGCAGGGCACGGTGACGACCTTCACCGTCGACCGGCTCGCCTACTCCCCGAGCCCGCCCGTGGTGTTCGCGGTGGTGGACTTCGACGACGGTGAGCGGCTGCCGGTGGAGCTCACCGACGTCGATGCGGGTGATGTCGTCATGGGCATGCGCGTCGAGATGACGTTCCGGCGGCTGTTCACGGCGGACGGCATCGCCAACTACTTCTGGAAGGCCCGCCCGGTCCGGGGGGAGCCGACACGCGCGGAGGAGAAGGCATGAGTAGCCACGGCATCCGCGACCGCGTCGCCATCGTCGGCATGGGTTGCACCCGTTTCGCCGAGCACTTCGACAAGGGCGTCGACGACCTGCTCCTCGAGGCCACCGGGGAGGCCCTGTCCGGTGCCGGTGTGTCGTCCCAGGACGTCGACGCCTACTGGCTCGGTACGGCGCAGTCCGGGATGAGCGGCATCACGCTGGCCCGCCCGCTGCGGCTGGAGGGCAAGCCCGTGACCCGGGTCGAGAACTTCTGCGCCACCGGCTCCGAGGCGCTGCGACAGGCGGCCTATGCCGTCGCGTCCGGCGCCTACGACCTGGCGATGGCGGTCGGCGTCGAGAAGGTCAAGGACTCCGGCTACCAGGGCCTCAACGCCTTTCCGATCCCGAACGACGGGACGCAGCGCTCACTCACCGCCGCCGCGATGTTCTCGATGGTCGCGCCGGCCTATGCACGACGCTACGGAGTGGCCGAGGACGAGATGCGCACGGTGCTGGCGCGGATCGCGTCGAAGAACCACGCCAACGGCGCGCGGAACCCGAAGGCGCAGTTCCGCAAGGAGATGTCGGTCGAGAAGCTCTGCGCGATGCCGGCGGTCGCGGGTGGGCTGTCGGTGTTCGACTGCGCCGGGGTCGCCGACGGCGCCGCCGCGGCGATCGTCTGCCGGGTCGAGGACGCCGAGCGCTACACCGACCGGCCCGTCGTCGTGAAGGCGCTGTCGTTCGTGGCCGGCAACGGGAGCGGCGTCGAGGACCCGGCGTACGACTTCACGACGTTCCCCGAGGTCACGATGTCGGCCGCCGACGCCTACGAGCAGGCCGGCGTCAGGGACCCGCGGGCCGAGCTCGCCATGGCCGAGGTGCACGACTGCTTCACCCCCACCGAGCTGGTCCTCATGGAGGACCTCGGGTTCTGCGAGCGGGGTACGGCGTGGAAGGAGGTGCTCGCCGGCACGTTCGACCTGGACGGCGAGCTGCCGGTGAACCCCGACGGCGGCCTCAAGTCGTTCGGGCACCCGGTCGGGGCGTCGGGGCTCCGGATGCTCTACGAGGCGTGGCTGCAGCTGCGCGGCGACGCCCCCGAGGACCGGCGCATCTCCACCTACGGCAAGCGCTCGCTCGCCCTGACCCACAACCTCGGTGGCTACCCGGGAGAGATGGTGTCGTTCGTGGGGATCGTCGGGACCTCCTGACGGCGCCGCAGCCGCACCGCCACCAGCCCGGCGGCGAGGAGAGCGAGACCGGCCAGCGGGACGAGCGGGCCGGACCCGGTCGCGGCCAGCGCATCCGCCGCACCGGACCGGTGGGACGGCTCCGTCCCGGCTGCTGCCCGGTGCGGGCGGGACCGCTCGCTTGCGCGCGCGTGCGCACAGCCCAGCAGGGTCGGCCCCGCGGTCTGCTGCGACACGTAGGTGGCGTCGGTCTCCATCCCTGCCTGGGCGGGCCAGGCCACGACCAGCCCGCCGCAGCGGTCGAGGGCGATGCCGTTGACGTCGGTCGACCGGCTGCAGGCGAAGCCGTTGAGAGTGGCCTCCTGCCCCTGCATGCACGCGCCCATCAGGTCGCTCGCGGTGGCGTCGTGCTCGGCGATGACGGGAGACAACCGCACCTGCTGCCAGTGCGGGCTGTCGCTCAACGCGTCCAGGCTCTGGGCGGCGTAGGAGTACCAGTCCGGCTGCTGCCCCTTGACCGCGACCCCGTGGTACCAGGCGACGCCGACCCTGCCCGCGGCGCCGGCCACGATGTGCGGCAGCACGTTGCCCGGCCCGCCGGCCCGCGCGACCACCGTCGGGCGCGACCAGTGGTCCAGGTCGTCGGGGCCCGCGTGCACGACCTTGATGGCGGCACCGTCGTAGTCCGGGTAGTCGTGCACCGACTCCGGGTAGGCGACGTAGACGTTGCCCGCGGCGTCGACCGCGCCGGGCGCCAGCTGCATCCCGACGATGTGGGCCGGAGGCCCGGTGTCGTTCACCGCGAGGTGCGGCGTCCACGCGCCAACGGTGGCCGTGTCCGCCGCGTCCGCCGAGACCACCCAGACGCGGTTGGCCGCGACGACGTTGACCTCCGTCGGCTGGGCCGTGCACCCCGCCAGCGGGCTGTCCGAGCTGCGCGTGCCGAACACGACGTAGACCCGGCCCGTGCGCTGGTCGGCGAAGATGCCGGACGGGCCGCCGGAGTCCGCGCACTGCAGGTCGGCGTAGTCCTGCTGGCCGGGGATGCTGACCGGCACCGGTGGACCGAACGATGCGCCGCCGTCCGTGCTGGTCGCGACCCACATGTTGTGCTGGGCCGTGCCGGTGAGGAGGTTGTGGAACAGGAGGTAGACCCTCGGCTGGTGCGTCTCGGGGTCGGGTGGCCCGGCGGCGTACCACTGCCGGTCGGTGTCGGCGTAGGTGTTGCCCGCGGACTGCTGCCAGGTCTTGCCGCCGTCGTCGGAGTAGTCGGTGCGGAAGTTGATGCCGGCGTAGTCGAGCTCGCTGGTGACGAGACGTCCGGCGCTCGTGGCGATGATGTCGACGTCCGTCGTCGGCTCGGTCTGGTCGGTCGGCTGCCCGGGTGTCGGTGCCCAGTGCAACCCGTCCGCGCTGCGGTAGACGGTCTCCAGGCCGAAGCCGAGGTCGGTCTCGGTCCGGCCGTTGGTCACCACGTAGCGCGTACCGTCCGGCGTGACGGTCGCGCGGGGCTCGGACGCGCCGTAGGAGTGCGGCAGCTTCACCGTCGTGAAGCCGAGCCGGGGCGGGGTCGCCGTCGCCGGCCCCCCCGCGGCGGACAGGCCGAGCAACCCGGCCGCCGTGACGAGACCGAGCGCGGCGGCTCGGCATCGAGGATCTGGCCACGTCATCTCCCTCGCCGACGTCGCCGGTGACCCGGCGCGGCGGGGGACTTCGGTGCCCCGGCGCGGACTCCTCCCGGCGGTTCGCGGCTAGTGGACCGGCAGCCGCAGCCCGCGAACGCCCAGCCTCGCCAGCCCGTCGGCCACGGGGTGCGGCCGCTCGCGGGCCAGCCGGTCGAGGGTCGCCTGCATGAGGCCGATGACCTCGTCGTAGCAGGCCTGGACGACGACCGGGTCGTCCGCGTCCTCCGGCGGGTGCCGGCTCCAGTCCGGCGACGGCAGGAACTCCACGGTGATCCGGGCCGGCAGCGGCGGTGGCGCCAGCACCGGCAGCACGCCCGCGGGTCCGAGCAGCAGCGGGAGCACCTTCACCCGGACGTCGCCGAGGTGCAGCGCCCGCGCCAGCGTCTCCCCGCGGGCCACGATGACCATGCCGTGGTGGGCGCCGTGGGCCACGGCGGGGACCAGCGGGGCGCCGGTCCGCAACGCCAGCCGCACGAACCCCTGATGCCCGCCGAAGGCGATCCGGTCCCGCTCGGACCAGGGCCGGCAGGCGTCGTGGTCGCCGCCGGGAAACACGACCACGGCGGCCTCTTGCCGCAGCGCCGCTTCGGCCTCGGGGTTGTCCGCCGGCATCACCCCGAGCCGGCGGATCAGGGAGCCGAACCCGGGGATCGCGAAGAGCAGGTCGTAGGCCAGCGTGTACGTCGGCGGGTGGTCGCGGCGGCGACCGGCCACCGCCCGCAGGATCACCGCGGCGTCCGGCATGTAGGTCAGACATGAGTGGTTCCCCGCCACGATGACGGGCCCGGACGCGGGCACGTTGTCGGCGTTGCGCACGTCGGGTGAGAACCAGGTGGTCAACAGGTCGAGCGCGCGCAGGTAGGCCCCGGTGAGCCGCGGGTCCGGATCGACGTGCGAGGCCGTATGCGCGGAGGTGACCCGGTGCGCCAGCGGCGCCAGGATCGGGGCGGCCCGTCGACCGTTCCTCACGTCCGCCACCCCACCCACCACCCCACAGCGGCGCCGGCTGACACCGGCTCGCACCTCGTTGTCGCGCACGCGCGGGCCCGCGGGGAAGGGTCTTAGGTCCTCGTGCGTCGAGGCCGCCGTCCGGGACCACGATGAGCGGGTGGTCGATCTGCAGGCGCAGGGCACCGTGCCCGGCGCGGCGGCGCGTCGCCGGCGGCGGTGGCCGTGGTGGCTGCTCGGCAGCGCAGTGTTGCTGGTGGTGGCCGGTCTCGGCGCCGCGTGGTGGCTGACCCGGCCACCGGCGCCCGTGTCGGTGCCGGACGTCGTCAACAGCTTCCGCAGCAGCCCGGGCTCCGGTGGCGCGCTCGAGGGCACCCCGGCGCCGGGGGTGTACGTCTACGCGACGCACGGGAGCGAGCGGGTCAGCGCCGGCGTCGCGCACGACTACCCGGACCGCACCACGCTCACGGTGAAGCGGGCCGGCTGCGGCCTGGACCTCCGCTGGGACGCTCTCGCCGGTCGGTGGGCCCGCTGGCAGGTCTGCCCGACGGCGGCCGGCTGGCGGCTGGTGCGATACGTCGACGTGCACAAGTTCCTGTACATGCAGGACGTGCACGACTACGCATGCAGCGGCTTTCCGGCGGTCGTCTGCCGCACCGGCTCGGGGGTGCTCACCTCCACCGTTCGGCGGCTCGGGACGGAGCAGCAGCGAGTCGACGGCGTCGACGTGACGACCTCGCACCTGCGGGTCGACCAGGTCGCGACGGGCACGTCGGTCAGCACCGGCCGGGTCGACGTGTGGGTGCTGGCGACGGGGCTTCCCGTTCGCCTGGAGATCACCGACCACGGGTCCCAGGAGGTGCTCGGCGCGACGGTGACCTACGACGAGTCCGCGCAGCTGACGCTCACGTCCGTCACGCCGACGCGCTGAGGCGCCGTCGGCCCCGCCCGGATCGGGACCTTGGTCCCGTTACACCTGGCCCGGGACAACGCCTGTGGACAACTGACGGCTGCGGGCGGGCGGCGGGATCTGACGGGTCGTCAGGTATCGTCCGCCGTGGCCACCGACGGGTGCGAAGGAGACGACGTGGCGGACTTCCTCAAGGGCAAGGTCATCGCCGTCACCGGCGCCGGCCGCGGGATCGGTCGGGCCGTCGCGCTCGCCTGCGCGGCCGAGGGGGCGTCCGTGGTGGTCAACGACTACGGGGTGAGCGTTGACGGCAACGAGCCGTCGAGCGAGGTCGCCGACAGCGTGGTCGCGGAGATCGAGGCGGCGGGCGGCACCGCCGTGGCCATCGCCGACGACATCTCGACCATGCAGGCGGGTGAGCGCATCGTGGCACACCGCCGTCGACACCTACGGCCGGCTCGACGGTGCCGTGTGCGTCGCCGGCATCCTGCGCGAACGCATGCTGTTCAACATGAGCGAGGAGGAGTGGGACGCCGTCATCTCCACCCACCTCAAGGGCACGTTCACGGTGTTCCGTGCGGCCTCGGCGGTGATGCGCAAGCAGGACGGCGGCGGCTCGCTCGTCGCGTTCACCTCCGGTGTCGGCATGTGGGGGAGCGTCTCCCAGGCCAACTACGCCGCCGCGAAGGGCGGCATCGTCGCCCTCATGCGCAGCGCCGCGGTAGGCCTGCAGAAGTACGGCGTCACCGCCAACGCGATCGCGCCGGTAGCCAACACGCGCATGGCGGCGAACGTGCCCGGCGGCACCGCCGAGACCGGCGAGCCGGAGGACGTGGCTCCGATGGTCGTCTACCTGCTCTCCGACGCGGCCCGGGACATCACCGGCCAGACCTACACCGCGGTCGGTGGGAAGGTCGCGTTGTGGAGCCAGCCACGGGAGATCCGGGAGATGACGAAGGACGGCCGATGGACGCCGGAGGAGCTCGCCGAGCAGCTCCCGGGCCGCGTCGGCATCGACCGGATGCCGATGTTCTCCTACATCGAGATGATGCAGGCCAAGGCCGGCGCCCAGAAGTCGTGAGGCCGGCCGTGTCCCCGGGTGGTCGACCGTGACCGGTCCGCCGTCGTACCCGCGGGGCCATCAGCTCCTCGAGGGGCGGACCGTCCTCGTGACCGCGGCCGCGGGGACGGGCATCGGCTTCGCCACCGCGAAGCGCTGCGCCGAGGAGGGCGCCGTCGTCGCGATCAGCGACCGGCACGAGCGCCGGCTGGCCGAGTCGGCCGAGCGCCTGGCGGAGGTCATGGGCCGGCCGCCGGTCGCCGTGCCGTGCGACGTCACCGTCGAGGACGACGTGCAGCGGATGTTCGACGCCGTCGGCGACGTCGACGTGCTCGTCAACAACGCCGGTCTCGGCGGGACCGCCGAGCTCGCCGAGATGACCGACGAGCAGTGGTCGCGGGTGCTCGACGTCACGCTCAACGGGACCATGCGGTGCACGCGAGCGGCGCTGCGCCGGATGCGCGCCCGCGGCAGCGGCGGCGCCGTCGTCAACAACGCGTCCGTCATCGGATGGCGCGCCCAGGCCGGCCAGGCCCACTACGCCGCCGCGAAGGCGGGTGTCATGGCACTGACCCGGACCGCCGCGGTCGAGGGGGCCGCGTTCGGCGTGCGCGTCAACGCCGTCGCCCCGTCCCTCGCGATGCACGAGAACCTCGCCAAGGTCACCACCGACGAGCTGCTCGCGGAGCTCACCGCGCGCGAGGCGTTCGGCCGGGCCGCCGAGCCCTGGGAGGTCGCCAACGTGATCGTCTTCCTGGCCAGCGACTACGCGTCGTACCTGACCGGCGAGGTCCTCTCGGTCAGCAGCCAGCACCCCTGACCGAGACTGGCCACCCGATGTAGGGGGTAGGTTCCTGGCATGTTCGGTTTGTTCCGCGGTGTGACCTTCCTGCTGCTCATCTGGTTCGCCATCGGCGTGCTCGCCGCCTGGCAGCGCGACTACTTCAAGGACGACACGCACACCTGCGCGAAGGCCGGCACCATCGCGGCCACGATCGCCGCAGGCCCGCTCAACTACGTGGGCGCGAACCCGAAGGTGGAGTGCAAGCTCCCCACGCCGAGCAAGTGAGCGCTCAGCAGGTCGTCCGCTCGTAGCCGTAGCCGTCGTTGTAGGCCGAGCTGCGGTCGCCGACGAAGTCGATCGTGTTGAAGCGCAGCCCACCGGCACGCTTCGACCAGATGCCCACGAACCGCACGGACCGGTCGAGGATGTTGGCGCGGTGCTCCGGACTCCTCATGTAGAGCCGGAACAGGTGTCGGGCCCCGCTGTTCGTGGTCTGGACGCCGACGTTCTCGGCATAGCTGGTCCACAGCGCCGACCCGTGGGTGGCGAGCTGGCGGGCGAGGTCCGGGTTGTGCTGCAGGGTTCGTGCCCCGGCCTGGCGGCAGGCCCAGCCGTGCGCGACGTCCGTCGTGCCGGCGGCGGGCGTGAGCCGACGTAGGCCGTGGTTGACGCGGGCGTGGTTGACCAGGTGCAGGAGCCGCGAGTCGAACGACGTCAGCGAGGTGGCGGTGTAGGCGGCCCGGGCCTCCAACCGGAGCGGGCCCATGCCGAGGGCGAGCGTGGCGAGCAGGGTGATCCCGGCGACGAGCGCCGCGGCGCGGCAGACACGGCTCGGACTGGCGGACATGACCGTTCCTCCGTGGGCGGGGGGACTGGGGTCACTAGTCACATCGGGCCATCGCGGCGGAGACTTGAGTAGCCCGGACGGCGTAATCACCGCGATTTCCGTTGGGAAATAAGGGGAATCCGACTATTTGGTCGGAGGAACCTCGTCGCCGTCATAGAGCGCCGGCACCCTGGCCCGCGCCGACCTGACGGTGCGTCAGATACGCTGCCCCGGTGTCAGGGGAGCAGACATTTCGCCTGTTCGTCGGTGGCGAGTGGGTGGAGCCGGCGGGCGGCCACTACGACGTGGTCAACCCGGCGACCGAGGCGGTCGTCGGCCGGGCGCCCGAGGCGTCGCGCGAGCAGGTGTACGACGCGTGTGCATCCGCGCGCGCGGCATTCCCGGCGTGGTCGCGGACCAGGCCGGAGGAGCGGGCCGAGATCCTCCACCGCGTCGCGGACGTCATCGCCAAGCACGCGGACGACTACGCGCCGCTGGCGCAGGCCGAGACCGGCGCGACGGCCGCGACCGTCAAGGCGCTGCAGGTCAACGTCGCCGTGGCGCGGTTCCGCCGCTACGCCAAGGGGGCGCTGGAGCCGGTCGACATCCCGCTGCCGCCGACCGTCACCGAGTCGAATCGCCCTCGCCAAGGGCGGCCTCCTCGGCGCCCTGGTCGTGCGCCAGCCGGTCGGCGTCGTCACCTGCATCACGTCCTACAACAACCCGTGGGCCAACCCGGCCGGCAAGATCGCGCCGGCGCTCGCGATGGGCAACACGCTGGTCGTCAAGCCGGCGCCGCAGAACCCGCTGTCGGTCTACCGGATGGCCGAGGCGCTCGAGGAGGCCGGCCTTCCGCCCGGCGTCGTCAACGTCGTCTCGGGCTCCAGCGCCGAGGTCGGGCGAGGCGACGGTCGACTCGCCCGACGTCGACATGGTCAGCTTCACCGGCAGCACCACCGTCGGGCGCGCGATCGGCGCCACCGCGGGCGGTCAGATGAAGCGCGTGCTCATGGAGCTCGGGGGCAAGGGCGCGGCCATCGTGTGCGACGACGCGGACCTCAAGGCCGCCATCGGCGCGATCGGTACGACGTTCAGCTTCTACGCCGGGCAGATCTGCACCGCGCCGACGCGGGTCTACGCGCACCGCAGCGTCTACGACGCGGTGGTCGGCGGGCTGGAGCAGTATGCGCCGGGCGCTGAAGGTCGGTGATCCCGACCGAGCCGGACACGGTGGTCGGGCCCGTCATCTCCGCCGCGCACCGCGACCGGGTCGAGTCCTACGTCGCCGCGGGCCGGGACGAGGGCGCACGGCTCGTCGCCGGCGGCGAGCGGCCGCCGCTCGACCGCGGCTACTACGTCCCCCCGACGCTGTTCGCCGACTGCAGCAACGGCATGCGCATCGTCCGCGAGGAGATCTTCGGGCCGGTCGTGTCCGTCGTGCCTTTCGACGACGAGGACGAGGCGGTCGCGCTGGCGAACGACTCGGACTACGGCCTCATCAACTACGTCTGGTCCAAGCGACGCCGGGCGCGCTTATCGCATCGCCCGGCAACTGCGCGCCGGCAGCGTCGACATCAACACCGTCGCGCAGCAGATGGAGGCGCCGTTCGGCGGCTTCAAGCAGAGCGGCGTCGGCCGCGACCGCGGGCTCGTTCGGACTGCACGCCTACAGCGAGCTGCAGAGCATCGTCTGGCCCAGCTGAACCCGAACCGGAAAGAGGCGCTCATGCGCGGTGTCGTCTACGACGGCAACGACTACCAGGTCGTCGACGACCTGACGGTGAAGCGACCCGGGGCCCGGTGAGGTCGCGGTGCGCATCGAGTCCGCCGGGCTGTGCCACAGCGACCTGTCGGTGATCAGCGGGACGATCCCGTTCCCGACGCCGGTGGTGCTCGGGCACGAGGGCGCCGGTGTCGTCGAGGCGGTGGGACCGGCGGTGACGACGGTCAAGGAAGGCGACCACGTCGTCCTGTCGACGCTCGGCAACTGCGGAGCCTGCCAGTTCTGCGACGCGGGACGGCCGACGATGTGCCGGGCGACGTTCGGCGCCCGGCCGCAGCCGTTCACCTGGCGCGGCGAGCCGGCGTACGCCTTCGCCAACGCATCGGTCTTCTCCGAGCGCACGGTCGTGAAGGCCAACCAAGCGGTCCGGATCCCGGCCGACGTCCCGTTCGACGCGGCGGCCCTCGTCGGCTGCGGGGTCCTCACGGGCATCGGTGCCGTGCTGCACCGCGCGCGGGTGCCGGAGGGGGCCTCCGTCGCCGTCATCGGCGTCGGCGGCATCGGGCTCAACGTCATCCAGGGAGCGGCGCTCGCGGGCGCCGAGCGGATCGTCGCCGTCGACACCAACGCGCGCAAGAAGGACATCGCACTGCAGTTCGGCGCGACCGACTTCGTCGAGAGCACGGAAGCGGTGCGCGACGTCGCCAAGCGCGGTGTCGAGTTCGCCTTCGAGTGCGTCGGCCACGTCGGGCTGATCCGCGCGGCCATCGACCTGCTCGACTGGGGCGGCACCTGCGTGATGCTCGGCGTGCCGGAGGCGACGGCGGAGGCGTCGTTCAACGTCGCGTCGATGTACCTCGACAAGGCGGTGCTGGGCTGCCGCTACGGCTCGTCCCAGCCGCAGCGCGACGTGCGCCGCTACGTCGAGCTCTACCGCCGGGGCCGCCTCCGTCTCGACGAGCTGGTGTCGGCGACGTACCCGCTCGCGGACATGAAGACGGCCGTCCACGATCTCGAGTCGGGTGAGCTCGCCGCCCGCGGCGTCCTGCAGCTCTGACGTGGTGCGCACCGACCTGGCCGGGGCCGCCCTGGTCACCAGCGAGTGCCAGAACGGCGTCATCGGTGCGGGTTCGGCACTGCCTGCCCTTGCCGAGGCCGCCGCCCGCACCGTCGTCCCGAACGGCGCGCGGCTGTGCGCCGCCGCGCGCGCGGCCGGCGTGCCGGTCGTGCACTGCGTCGCCGGCCGCCGACCGGACGACCGGGGCTCCAACCGCAACGCCCGGCTGTTCGGCGCGATGCTGAAGTCGCCGGTGCGGCTCGATCTCGGCACCCCGGCGACCGAGGTGGTCGAGGAGTTCGGGGTGGCGGCGGGCGACTTCGTGCTGTCCCGGATCCACGGGCTCAACCCCATGGCCGGGACCGACCTCGACCCGATCCTGCGCAACCTCGGCGTGCGGACGCTGGTCGTCGTCGGGGTGTCCGTCAACGTCGCGGTCACCAACCTCGTGATGGACGCCGTCAACCTGGGCTACCAGGTCGTCGTGCCGCGCGACGCGGTCGCGGGCGTGGCCGGCGGACTACGCCGACGCCGTCCTCGACAACACGCTGTCGCTGCTCGCCGAGGTCGTGACGACGGCGGACATCGTCACCAACTGGGGCAATCCGGCGTAACCCTGCTGTTTGCCCCGCCCGCGCTCTACCGTTGCCCGTCAGGGGGTGGTTGGGTGCAGTGCGGCGCGTGCGGCAGCGACAACCCGTCGACCAACCGCTTCTGCGGCGAGTGCGGGTCCGGTCTGGTTCCGACCTGCCCGCGGTGCGGCGCCGACGCCCAACCAGCGCAGAAGTTCTGCGGTCAGTGCGCCGCGTCCCTGATCGGGGCGCCCCCGCCGCCGGTGTCCGTGCCGGCGCAGGCGGCGGCCACCTCGGAGAACCGCTACGTCTCGGTGCTCTTCGTCGACCTGGTCGGCTTCACCACCCTGTCCGAGGGTCGGGACGCCGAGGACGTCCGTGAGCTGCTGAGCAGGTACTTCGAGGTGGCGCGCACGGTGATCGGCCGTTACGGCGGCACGGTCGAGAAGTTCATCGGCGACGCGGTGATGGCGGTCTGGGGCGTGCCCACGGCGCGCGAGGACGACGCCGAGCGAGCGGTTCGCGCGGCGCTGGACGTGGTCGAGGCGGTCGGTGCCCTTGGTGCCGAGGTCGGTCTGTCGCTGCAGGCGCGGGGCGGGGTCGTCACCGGTGGGGTGACGGCGTGGACCGCGCCCGGCGAGGGGATCGTCGCGGGTGACCGGGTCAACACCGCCTCGCGGGTGCAGTCGCTCGCGGCCGCCGGTCAGGTGCTGGTCGACGACACCACCCGGCGTACGACGTCCGTGGCGATCTCCTACCTCGACGCGGGCGAGCACCTGGTCAAGGGCAAGACTGAGCCGCTGCACCTGTGGCGGGCCGAACGTGTGGTCGCCGGGGTCGGCGGTTCGCAGCGCATGGACGGGCTCGAGGCGCGGTTCATCGGGCGGGACGCCGACCTGCGCCTGGTGAAGGAGCTGTTCCACGCGTGCATCGACCGCGGCTCGGCCCGGCTGGTCCATGTCGTGGGCGTCGCAGGGGTCGGCAAGTCGCGGTTGCGATGGGAGCTCGACAAGTACATCGACGGCCTGGCCGACTACGTCTGGTACCACTCGGGACGCTGCCTGTCCTACGGCGACGGGGTCGCCTACTCGGCGCTGGCGGAGATGCTCCGGCAGCGGTTCAACATCGCCGAGGACGACCCCACCGAGGTGGCCGCGGACCGGCTGACGGGCGGGCTCGCGAAGTTCGTGGCCGACGAGAGCGAGCGGGAGTACCTGCTGCCGCGGCTGGGTGTCCTGCTCGGGGTGGTGGACGCGAGCCTCGGTCGCGAGGAGCTGTTCGCCGGCTGGCGGCTGTTCTTCGAGCGGCTGACCGACTCCGTCCCGGTGGTGCTCGCGTTCGAGGACCTCCAGTGGGCCGACAGCGGGCTGCTCGACTTCATCGACTACCTGCTCGACTGGGCCTCCGGTGCACCGATCTTCGTCGTCACGTTCGCGCGGCCGGAGGTGGCCGAGTCCCGACCGGGATGGCCGGCCGGGCGCCGCAACGCGACCTCGCTCTACCTCGAGCCACTCGGCGTGACGGACATGGCCGAGCTGCTCGACGACCTGGTCACCGATCTGCCCGTCGCCCTTCGGCAGCGGATCGTCGAGCGCTCGGAGGGCATCCCGCTCTACGCCGTCGAGACCGTCCGCAGCCTGATCGACCGTGACGTCGTGGTCCCCAAGGACGGCGCCTACCGGGTCGTGGGCGACGTCGGGGACCTCGACGTACCGACCACGCTCACCTCGCTGCTCGCCGCCCGCCTCGACGGTCTGCCCGCGGACGAGCGGGCCCTCGTCAAGGACCTCGCTGTCCTCGGAGGGAGCTTCTCCCGGGCGACGGTCAGTGCGGTGTGCGAGCTGGAGGACGCAACGCTGGACCGGTTGCTGACCGCGTTGGTGCGCAAGGAGTTCCTCAGCGTCCGCAGCGACAAGCTCTCACCCGACCGCGGTCAGTACGGTTTCGCGCAGTCGATGCTCCGCACCGTCGCCTACGACATGCTCACCAAGCACGAGCGCAAGGCCGGGCATCTCCGGGTCGCCGGGCACCTGCGTGCGGTGTTCGACAACGACGGCGAGGATGTCGCCGAGGCCGTGGCCGCGCACTACCGTGACGCGTTGCTCGCAGCGGAGGACGACCCCGATGCGGCGGACATCAGGCGCGACGCGCTCGCGGCGTACGACCAGGCGGGTCGCAAGGCGGCGGGCGTCGGCGCACCCGAGACCGCCATGGCCCTCTACACGACCGCGGCCGACCTCGCCGACGACATGGACGAGCGGTTGGCCCTGCGGGAGCGCGCGGTCGAGATGGGCCTCACCTGCGGTCGGCACCAGGAGACCCTCGACCTGTGCACCGGGCTGCGGGCCGACTACGACGCGCTCGGCCGGCGCTGGGACTGGGCTCGGCTCGCCGTGACCGCGGCGCGGGGGCAGCTCCGTCTGGGCCGGGGGCAGGATGCCGTGGCGACGATGGAGGCGGCGCTGCCGGTCCTCGACGACGGCACCTACACCCCGGAGTACGCCGAGGCGGTCGGATGGCACGCGGCGTTCCTGGGTTTCGCGGGCAGATCGGCCGAGGCGGAGCCCTACACCGAGCGGGCTCTCGTCGCCGCCCAGGCACTGGGACCGTCCCGCGAGATGTGCCGGGCGCTCGTGACCCGGTCGATCTGCCTGGTGAAGCTCGACCGGTTCGAAGAGGCGCTCATGCACGTCGATGCGGCGGCGGCGATGGCGCGCCGCAACGGATGGCCCGACCAGGTCGAGCACGCGCTCATCACCGGCACGGACCTGGCGATGACGTCCGACCTGCCCGACGCGGTGGAGCGGTCCGAGGAGTCGGTCGCCTTCGCCCAGCATCGGGGCAGCCGGTACACCGAGACGGTGGCCGCCAGCAACCTCCTCTACGTCCTGCTCTTCACCGGCGACTGGACGAGGGTCGAGCGACTGGTCGCGGAGCTGTTCGACTCGGCCGGACCGGACCGGCCCCAAGGGGTGTATCTCCATACGCGGCTGGCCGTGCTGGCCGCCTGGCGCGGTGATCGGCCGACCGCGCACGCCGAGCTCGACGCCTGTGCCGGGATGCGTGCCAGCGACCAGGTCGAAGACGTGGTTGTGCTCGCCGCGATCGAGGCGGCCATCGCCAATGCCGAGGGTAGGTTCGCCGACGCGCTCAGGCGCGGCAGTGACGTGGTGGATGCCCTACACGTCGAGATCGGGTTGCGGCACGAGTCCCTGCGGGTCGCTTGGGTGGAGGCGGTGACCGCGGCCATCTCCCTCGGCGAGACCTCGACCGCCGAGACCCTGCTCGGCCACGTCTCCCAGGCGCCGCCGGGCTTCCTTCCGCCGTACCTCACCGCGCAGGTGACACGGTTCACCGCGCTGCTGGCCGCCGGCCGCGGCGACGTCGACGAGGCCGAGCACTCGTTCACCGTCGCCGAGGCGCAGCTCGCCGAGCTCGGTTATCCCTACTGGCTCGCGCGCACCCGGCTCGACCACGCGGAATGGCTGGGTCGGTCCGGCCAGGACGAGCCGGCGGCCGCTCTCGCCGCGTCGGCGGCGGTCGCTTTCGCCGACCTGGGAGCCGAGTCCTGGGCTGCTCGCGCGCGTGCACTCGCGCCGCAGCCGGTCACCTCCTGAGGTCGGCGGCCACCCACTCGAGGACCAGCGTTTCCACCCGGTCCGGTTGCTCGAGGTGCAGGAAGTGGCCGGTTCCCCCGACGATCTCCACCCGCGAGCCCGGCGCGAGGTGTTCGGCGGACCCCCCCACACCTTCGACACCGAACGCGCCGTCGGTGTCGCCGTGCAGGTAGAGCGTCGGCTGCGGTGGCACCGAGGCGTCGCCGGTGCCACCGGCGGCGAACATCGCGCGGTAGTAGCCGATCGCGGCCATGAGGTTGGCCGGGTCGCGGAGCGCGTCCTTGACGTGCGGCAGGTCGGCGCTGCCGTCGTACCCCGGTGACCAGTCCTGCCAGAGCCGGTCGAGGAACGCGAGGTCGTCCATCCCCACGAGACCGGCGAGATCGGTCTGGAACAGGAAGATGTAGAAGCTGCGCCGCAGCTGCTCGTAGCGCAGGAACGCTCCCGCCGCGACCGCCGGCGGCGGCACCGCGATCGTCACCAGCCGTCGCCACCGCTGCGGTGCCGCGCCGCCCGCGAGGTACGCCGTGATCGCGCCCCAGTCGTGTCCGACCAGGACGGCGTCGCGGTCGCCGCCGAGGGCGTCGTGCAGCGCGTTGGCGTCGGTGGCCAGGGTCGGCACCGAGTAGTCACCGTCGGCCGGTACGTCGGTCGGGGCGTAGCCGCGCGTCCACGGAGCCACCGCCCGGTAGCCGGCACCGGCCAGGGCGGGCAGCAGGTGGCGGAACGTGTGGGCCGAGTCCGGGAACCCGTGCAGGCACAGGGCGAGCGGCCCGGCGTCACCGCAGGACAGCGTCGCGAAGGTGAGGCCGTTGGCCTCGACAGTGCCCTGGCGGATCTCCACGGTCGCCTCCCGGCTTATCTGACGGACCGTCAGATTAGGGTAGGCCGGGTGGACCTGCGCTTCTCGCCCGCGGACGAGGCCTTCCGCGCGGAGGTGCGCGGGTGGCTCGAGGAGCACCTGAGCGGCGAGTTCGCGGCGCTGCGCGGGGTCGGTGGCCCGGGCCGCGAGCACGAGGCGTTCGCGGCGCGGCGTGCGTGGGAGCGGCGGCTCGGCGAGCACGGCTGGATCGGCATCGGCTGGCCCGCGCCGTACGGTCGCGACCTCCCCGTCATGCAGCAGGTCGTCTTCCACGAGGAGTACGCCAAGGCGGCCGGGCCGAACCGGGTGAACCACATGGGCGAGGACCTGCTGGCGCCCACGCTGGTCTCGCTCGGGACGGAGGAGCAGAAGCAGCGGTTCCTGCCGCCGATCGCCGCCGGCGACGAGCTGTGGTGCCAGGGCTACTCCGAGCCCGGAGCGGGCTCCGACCTCGCCAACGTCGCCACCCGCGCCGAGCTCGACGGCGACGAGTGGGTCGTGACCGGCCAGAAGGTGTGGACCTCGATGGCGCAGGAGGCCGACTGGTGCTTCGTCGTCGCCCGCTCCGAGCCGGGCAGCCGTCGCCACCAGGGACTGTCGTACCTGCTCGTGCCGATGCGACAGCCGGGCGTCGAGATCCGCCCGATCGAGCAGATGACGGGGACGTCGGAGTTCAACGAGGTGTTCTTCGACGGTGCCCGCACCGCCGCCGACAACGTCGTGGGGACGCCGGGCGACGGCTGGCGGGTGGCGATGGCGACCCTCGGCTTCGAGCGCGGCGTCGCCACGCTCGGCCGGCAGATCGGCTTCGCGCGCGACCTCGACCGGGTGCTCGCCGCGGCCCGGCGTACAGGTGCGATCGACGACCCGGTGTTGGCCGACCGGCTCACCCGGGCCTGGGTCGAGCTGCGCGTGATGCGGTACTACGCATTGCGCATGCTCGGGACGACGGCGTCGCCCGGGCCGCAGACCGGAACGGAGTCCTCGATCGCCAAGCTGCTGTGGTCGACCTGGCACCAGCGTCTCGGAGAGCTCGCGATGCTCGTCCGGGGAGCCGACGCGATCGTCGCCGAGTCGGGCGAGATGGACGACCTGCAGCGGCTGTTCCTGTTCAGCCGCGCGGACACGATCTACGGCGGGTCCAACGAGATCCAGCGCGACATCATCGCCCGCCGCATGCTCGGCCTGCCACGGGGCTGACCGTCTCGTCGCGCGGGAGGAGATGACCATGAGCTGGTTCTACAAGGCGGCGTACGCCGTCGGGTTCACGCCGTGGGAGACCGCCGGCCGGGCAGACGCCGACATACTCGCGGGCTTGCTGGCCCGGGAGGAAAGCGAGCGGGGCGGCCCCGGCAAGGCGCTGGACCTCGGGTGCGGCTCGGGGATGCACCTGGTCACGCTTGCCGAGCGCGGCTGGTCCGTCACCGGCGTGGACCTGGTCGACAAGGCGCTGGACCGGGCCCGCAAGCGCGTGGCGGCGACAGGCGTCACCGCCACCTTGGTCCGTGCGGACGTCACCGAGCTGCCCGAGGGCGCCGTTGGAACGGGCTACGACTTCTTCCTCGACCTCGGGTGCTTCCACGGGTTGCAGCCGGACGAACGCGCCGCCATGGCCGTCGGGGTGACCGCACGAGCGAAACAGGACGCCACGATGCTCATGTTCGCCTTCGGCAAGCCCATCGGCCCGCGGTTCATGCCGCAGGGAGCCACCCAGGCCGACGTCGAGGCCGCATACACCGACTGGGAGGTCGTGGACGTCGTCACCCCGCCCGCGGACCTGCCCGGACTGCCCAAGCTGGCCCGCAAAGCCGAACCGAGGGTCTACCGGCTTCGTCGTCGCCGCTGACCCGTCGTTTCCGGGAAGTCCCGCTCCACTCGATCGTTCCGTGGAGTCAGAGCGCGGCGAGCTGGGACACCAGCCAGTGACCGTTGACCTGCGTCATGGTCAGGCGCACCCGGTTCTGATCGATGCGCGTGGTCGGTGACTTCTGAGCCTCGAGCTGCTTGACCGACGCCTGGTCGACGAAGACGAGGACGACGACCTGCCCGCGGTCGGCGCTCACCACCCCTGGCTGGCCGGGCGACGCCTGGACGATGGCGCGGTTCTGCCTCGCCTGCGCGGCGAGCTGGTCGGCCGACTGCCGGTACTGCGTCGCGAAGGTGCCCGTGGCGTGGCTCTGCGCCCGGCGGATGTCGGCGTCGATGGTGCGGTAGTCGTAGCTGAGGATGTCCTGTGCGGCGGAGCGCGCCGCCGCCAGGGCGGCCGACCGGTCGTGCTGCTCGCCGGCGGCGCCCCGGCCGTCGAGGAAGAGCACGACGTCCGCGGTTGCCGCCGCCAGGCACAGCACGATCGCCACCGCGACACCCGGGTGCGGCCACCGCCGCCGCCGGTCCGGCGCGCTGCCCGCCCGGTGCGCGCCCGTCATCGCGGCACCCCCGCGAACGCGACGGCCCGGGCGAGCCAGTGGCCGTCGACCAGCACCAGGCGCATCACCATCCGGTAGTGCTTGACGGTCGACTGGCGCTCGCCGTCCGGTGGGTTCGTCGTCACGGCGGCGTCGGCGGCGACGAGCACGCGGGCGCGGCCGCCGTCGTCGGAGAGCCGGACCAGCGCGGCCGACAGGACCGTGCCCGTCGAGCTCGACCGGTCCTGGGCCAGGACCGACGGCAGCCGGTCGCGCTGTGCCGCGAACTTCTCGTGCAGCGGCCCGGTCGACCCTGCGAGGATCCGGTCGACGTCACGCCGGGCGGTCTCGTAGGACAGCGTCGTGAGGTCGACCGCCTCCTGGCGGGCAGCGGCCAGCGCGGCCTGCCGGGCGTCGTCCCGCGCGGCACGGTCTTGGCGGTCGAGCAGCAGCAGCGCGAGCCACGCGAGCAGACCCGCGAGGACGACGAGCGGCAGCAGCCGCAGCAGCGTCCGTGACCGCTGCCGGCGGGGCCCGGCGGCGAGTCCGGCAGGCTCGTCCGGACCTAGCTCATCGGGCCGAAGATCAGCCACATCCACGAGCGATCTCCCAGGACGCGCTGCTCGCCGCCGGTCGAGCCGAGCAGGTAGTCGTGTCCGTCCGGTCCGGTGAAGGCCACATTGCCGGCCGCGCCGAGACTAGCCCCACCTCCGCCGGAACCACCGCCGGATCCGCCTCGGGATCCACGGCCGGGCAGGCCGGAGTTGCTCATGTATCCCGGCTCGTCGCCCAGCCGCTTGCCGTCCGGCTCCGGCGCCATCCGGGCCCCGCGCACGGCGATGTCGGCGTCGGTCGGCTCCTTGCAGAACGCAGTCCCACCGGATGGGCGGGTAGTGGAGCTTGGTCGGCAGCCGGCGCTTGGACGGGTCGAGGTAGCCCTTCTTGCACGGCTGGTGGTCCTCGGCCGGGGGATCGGTACGCCGAACCGGGTCGAGCCGTTGCCGGGGAACAGCCCGAACGACGTGGACACGACGTAGGGGTAGATGACGAGGATCTGGCGCAGGGCGGGTATCCGGACCGAGGCGACCTGTCCGAGCGAGGTCAGGTTGTCGAGGAGCACGGGCAGGGTCGCGTCGACGCTGTGGTCGAGGGCGACGAGCTGCGCGGCGGCCGGGGAGGCGCGCTCGACGACCGCGCGCAGGTCGCGGTCGCCGGCCCGCAGCGCGTCGGTGAAGGTGGCGAGGTTGCGCGCGAAGGCGTTGATCTCGGTGGACAGGTCGTTCTGGGTGTCGAGCACGGTCCCGCCGTCCCGAGCAGCGTCACCGTCTCCGGCAGGTTGTCGCCGGGCCTCGGCGACGAGCTCGCTCGTCGAGTCGAGCAGCCGCCGCAGGTCCGGGCCCGTCTCACCGAAGGCGGTGCCGAGCTGGGTGACGAGGGTGTGCAGGTCCCGGCGGGGCACCGACCGGACGAGCCGGTCGAGGGAGACCAGCAGGTCCTGGGTCGACACCGGCAGCGTGTGCGCGCTCGGCCGGGATGACGCTGCCCGCGTGGAGGTAGGGCCCGTCGCGGTTCGTCGGCCGCAGGTCGATGTACTGCTCGCCGAGAGGTGAGCCGTTGCCGACGACCGCGCGGGTGTCGGCCGGGATCTGCCGCGTCGTCTCGAGGTCGAGGGCGACCCGGATGCCGTCCCCGCGCAGCGAGATCCGGCCCACCCGTCCGATCTCGACCCCGCGGTAGGTGACGCTGGCCGTCGGGAACAGCCCGCCCGAGTCCGGCAGGTCGGCGTACGCCGTGAAGCTGTGCCCGAGCAGCTTCTTGCCCACGCCGATGTAGTGCACGAGGACGTAGCCGGTCCCGAGCAGCGCGACGACGACGAACACCGCCGTCTTCACCCAGACGCTTCGCCGGTCACGACAGCCCCCCGAGCAGCAGGTCCGTCAGCGGCGCGGATGGTGTCCTCGTCGGCAGTGGGACGGGCAACGAGGGGAGGTCGCCGCCCGGGCCGGTGTCGCCGCCGCCACCGTGGCCTTCGCCCGCGCCGTCGCCCCCGGCCGGGAGAGTCCCGGGGCCGAAGGTGTTCAGCAGGGACTCGGCCGAGACGTCGAGGGTGAGCGACAGGTTCCCGTAGTCGCCGAAGTACTCCTGCTCGACGCTGTCCGCGGTCGGGTAGGTGATGAGCACGCTGAGGATGTTCGGGATCTTCCTCCCCACCCGCGACAGCTTGTCCAGCGTGGGCCGCAGGTGGCGAAGGTTGGCGACGAGGTCGTCGTGCGAGGCGTTGAGCACGCGCGCGGCGACGTCACCGAGATGCCGGACGGAGGTGAGCATCCGGGTCAGCCGGCGGCGGTCGTCGGCCAGGATGCCGACGGCGGCGGGCATCTCCTCGACCGCCGCGACCAGCCGGGACTCCTGCTTGCGGACGGTGCTCGTCAGACCGTCGATGCCCTCCAGCGCGTGGATGATCGACTCCTTCTGCCGGTCCAGACCGCGTGACGAAGCCGTCGAGGTCGCGGAGCAGCGCGCGGGTGACCGCGGTGCGGCCGTCGAGGGCGTCGTTCAGCTCGGCGGTGATGGCATGCAGCTGGCCCACGCCGCCGCCGTTCAGCAGCAGCGACAGCGCCCCCAGCACCTCCTCCACCGTGGCGTCGGTGTCGGTCCGGGTGAGCGGGATGCGTCGCCGTCGGCGAGCCGGCCGGTCGCCGGTGCGTCGGGCGGTGGCTCGAGCTCGACGAACTTCTCGCCGAGCACGCTGGTCTGCTGCACGCGCGCCACCGCGTTGGCGGGGAGCCGGACCTTGTCGGGCAGCTGGCAGCCGACGAGCGCATGCGAGCCCTCGACGGAGATGTCGGTCACGTGGCCCACGGTGGCGCCGTTGACCTTGACGGCCGAGTAGGGGACCAGGTCGAGGACGTCGGCCAGCCGGACCTGCACCCGGTAGGTGTCGCCGCCGGTGCGGCGGCGCCGGGAAGTGGCAGCGAGTAGACGCCGTGGAAGCCGCACGCCGGGCCACGAGCGTCACGGCCGCGACGACCGCGGTCCACGTGCGGAGCCGGGCCCTCACCGGCTCGACCCCTTGGGCAGCGGGAGGTCCTTGCAGCGGGCCGAGCATGTCGAGGCACTTCTGCGGCGAGCCGCCCGACGGAGTTGTAGAGCTGGCAGACGAACAGCGCGGGGTTGTCGGTGAAGACGTTGTCGAACCGCGCGTTGTAGGTGCGGGCGGACGGTGTGTACATGTGCGGGTAGTTGCTGATGCCGACCGCTCCGATGTCGGCGATCCGCGCCAGGAGGACGCGCTCCCGGGCGAGCACGTCGGTCAGGCCGGCCAGCCCCTTGACGTCCCGGGCCAGCGCGGCGCGGTGCTGCCGGATGAACGCCGCCACGTCACCCAGCGCCACGCCGAGGTCGTGCAGGGCAGTGGTGAAGGCATGGCCGTCGTCGGCCAGCTGCCGGGACACGTCGGCCAGGTCCGTGGTGAACGCTCGCGTCTCCTGGTCATGCGCGGCGAGCTGGAGGTGAAGGCCGTCAGGTGCCGGACGGTGTCGAAGAGGGCCTGCCGGTTGTCCCCCAACGTGGCGACCATGGCCGACAGCTGGTGATCGTCCGGTGGGCACGCGCACCTTGGCCGCGAAGGTTGTCCGCGCCGACCACGATGGCCCGGGACAGCGCCCCGAGGCATTCGCGCCCTCCGGCCCCAGCGCCTCGGGCGAGCTGCATGAGGCTGCCGGTGATCTGGTCGAGCTCGAACGGCACCCGCGTGCGCTCGAGCGGGATCATCGCGCCGTCGGCAGGACCGGCCCGCCGCGTACGGCGGGGTCAGCTCGACCACCCGGTCGGCCACGAGGGTCGGCTCGTCGACACGGCGACGGCGTCGGCGGGGATGCGCCGATCGGCGTCGTAGGAGATGGCCGACCCGCACCCGCGTCCGCTCCGGCTGTCACCGACGTCACGTGCCGACCTTGACGCCCAGGACGTCGACGTCGGAGCCCGGATAGAGGTGTACCGCGAGTCGGGAAGTAGACGACCGCCGTCTTCTTGGCGCCCGGGCGGAACAGCTCGTAACCGACGCCGACCGCGGTCACCGCGGCGAGGACGAGTGCGACCACCTTGGTGGCCCGGCGCTCGAGGATCGACGTCACCGCGCCCCCCGCACCGCTCGTTCGGCGGCCGGTACGCCGAGCAGCTCACCGAGCGTGCGCGGCCGGCCGTCGGGGCCCGGGGGACGATGCCTGCCTGGAACGGGTTCGTCGCGTTGATGGCCGTGCCGTCGAACCACGGCCCGTTGCCGGTGGCGTCGACCTCGCCACGGACGAAGACGTAGAGCCCCTTGATGATGCGGTCGAGGTTGTCCTGCTGCGCGTTGAGCACGGACAGGACACCGTGGACGTGGTCGAGCGCGGGGCCGATCGACTCCTCGTTGTCGGCGACGAGGCCGCGGAGCTGCCGGGACATCGACGCGGTGTTACGCAGCAGGGAGTCGATGACCGCCCGGCGCTGCTGCAGCATCTGCAGCAGCCGGTCACCGTCGCCGAAGAGGGCGGTGAAGTCGCCACGCCGCTCGGCGAGGACGGTGCTGAGGGTGTCCGCGTGCCGGAGCAACCGGCCCAGCTCGTCGTCGCGCGAGGCGATCGTCGTGGACAGCCGGGACAGGCCATCCAGCATCGACCGGACCGAGTCCGGCGAGTCCTTGAACGTCGTGGCGAGCGTGTCCAACGCCGCTGCGAGCTGGTCGGTGTCGATCCGGTCGGTGGTGCGGCCCAGCGCCTGCAGGGCGGGGGCGACGTCGAACGGTGACCGGGTCCGCTCGAGGGGGAGCTCCCGCTCGGCGGGCCAGGTGCCCGACGAGCCCGGGTCGACGGCGAGGTACTTGTTCCCGAGCAGCGTGGCGATCTGGATCGAGGCGGTCGTGTCGTGACCGAGGTGCACCGAGTCGTTCGTGACCGCGTAGTCGACGCGCACGTGCGTACCCTCCAGCCCGACCCCCGTCACCTCACCGACGACGACGCCGCCGACCATGACGTGGTCGCCCTTGCGCAGCCCGTCCGCCCGCGCGAAGGCCGCGCTGTAGGAGGTGCCGGAGGTGAACGGGAGCTTGTCGAGGTTGAACGACAGCAGGAGCAGGGCGACGGTCACCACGAGAAACGCGACGCCGATGGGGATCGGGTCCATCTCGCGGAACGGCTTCACGGCCGGCAGCCTCATGGCGTCCTCGGCCCTTCCGGCGGCTCGGTGTGGCAGCGCTTCGCGTCGTTGATCTGGAACGGCGTCTCGGTGCCGTCCGGCGTGATGAAGTTCACGGCGCACACGTAGAAGTTGAGGAAGCCGCCGTAGCTCGCCTCCGGCGTGGAGACCTTGAGCTTGAACGGCGTGTAGTCGAGGAAGTGGCGCAGCACCTGCCGGCTGTGGGGGGCGTCGAGCTTCTCGGCGAGCACGCCCAGGTGCTCGATGTCGGCGGCGAGGTGGGGCCGGGCGTCACGCAGGAGCGAGCCGGTCGCCGCAGTGAGCTTGTCGATGCCGACGAGCGACCGCCCGATCGCCTCCCGGTCCCGGGACAGGCCGCTGACGAGCCGCCGGACGTTGCCTATCAATGCGGAGAGGTCCGCGTCGTGCTCCGCCACCGGGCCGAGCGTCGCGTCGAGGTTGTCGATGACCTCGCCGATGAGCGCGTCTCGATCGGCGAGCGAGCCCGTCAGAGAGCCGATGCGCCGGAACAGGGACGTGACGGTGCCGCCCTCTCCCTGCAGGACCTGCACCAGCTCGTAGGACAGCCGGTTGACGTCGGCCGGCTCGAGCCCTTCGAGCAGTGGACGGAACCCGTGGAACAGTGTTGTGAGGTTGAGCGCCGGACTGGTCCGGGCTACGGGGATCAGCGTGCCGGGATCGAGCGCCGTCCCGCCGCCGGGGCCTTCCACGATCGCCAGGTAGCGCTGTCCGAGGAGGTTGCGGTAGCGCACCTCCACGCGTGTGGTCGACGTCATCGCGACCTGCTCGGCCACCGAGAAGTCGACCTTCGCCTGCCGCCGGTGGTAGAGCGAGACCCCGCTCACGGTGCCGACCCGGACCCCCGCCATCCGCACCTCGTCGCCGGACACCACGTTGGCCGCGTCCGAGAAGACGGCGGAGAAGTCCCGGGTCGGCTGGGTGTTGACGTTCTTGATCGTGACGGCGAGCAGTGCCGTGGCGAGCACGGTCACCACGGCGAAGACCGCGAACCTCCAGGCGGCGCCGACCGTGCTCACGACAGGTTCACCGCCGCTCCGCGCGCGAGCGGGCCCCACAAGAGATCGGCGATGTCCGGGACCGCCGACGGCGAGGTGCCGAGCAGGGCCGCGAGGACGGGGTCGAACACCGCCCGTTCCTCGGCGGTGCCGGCGCTCCCCATGGAGGGGCTGAACGCCGCCGGACCCGCCGCGGCGGCGCGCCCGGAGCCGCTCCCGTGACCACCGGCCTTGCCCTGCCCGTCGAACCGCGGGTCGTCGCGCGTGCCGTCGTCGTACCGGATGACGGGCAGCGACGTGGGTGGGTCCGGCAGGCCGTAGCAGTGCGGTCCGCGCTTGTCCTTGAACTCCGGGAGGTCGATCGGGTACTGGTACGTCGGGAACGCCGGGACGAACTCGACGACGACGTGGGCGGCATGGTCGAGCCCGGGCTCGTCGGGCACGGCGTTGTGGATGCGGGGGATGAGCTTGTCGTAGCCCCGCACGAAGCAGGGGAACTCGGGGGAGTAGCGCGCCAGGAGCCGGAGCACCGGCCGGCTGACCCGGTTGACGGCGATGAGGTCGTGCTCGCTGCGGGCGAGCAGGTCGCGGGTGTCGTCGGCGGCGCCGGTGACGTCGGTCAGGAACGCGTCGAGCTGCTCGCGCTCGTCGACGATCGTCCGGCTCGTGACCGTGAGGTTGCCCAGCATCCGCAGCAGCGGGTCGGCCGCCTGGCCGTAGGTCCGCGTGACACCGGCCAGCGCCTCCAGGTCGTGTCCCAGCTGCGGGATGTGCGGGTCGAACCGGGACAGGTAGCCGTGCAGCGCCTCGATGGTCTGGCCCAACTGCTCGCCGCGGCCGGTGAGGGCGGTCGCGAGAGCGGTCAGCGTGTGGTTGAGCTCGACCGGTGGGACGGTGCGGAGCAGCGGGAGCAGGTCGTTGAGCGCCTGGTCGATCTCGAGCGTCGCCCGGGTCCGGTCCATGGGGATGACCGCGCCGTCGCCGAGGTGGGCCGCTGCCGGGCGCGACGGCAGGACGAGGTCGACGTACTTCTCGCCGAACAGCGTCTTCGGCAGCATGCGCACGGTCACGTTCTCGGGCAGCGTCCGCGCCTTGGCCGGGTCCAGCCGCAGTCGCAGCTCGGCGCCGTCGCCGTCGGAGGTGATCTCCTCGACGCTGCCGACGATGATGCCGCGGACCTTGACGTCCGAGCCGGGGAGCAGCTGCAGCCCGGCCCGCGGCACGTGGACGGAGACGAACGCGGCCGGGCTGAACACGCGGTTGAAGACGAGGATCGTCAGCGTGACCGCGCCCGCCAGGACGGCGAGGAGCACGAGCCCGTAGAGCCGGTAGGGGTGATGACGCATGCTCACCCTGCGATCCGCACGGTGATCTGCGTGCCGTAGAGCGCGAGGTCGAGCAGCAGGTCCAGCGCGACGATCGTGGTGATGACGAGCCGCACCGCGCGCCCGACGCTGACACCCACGCCGGCGGGACCGCCGGAGGAGCGGTAGCCGTAGTAGCAGTGCGCCAGGATGATGACGAGCGCGAACGCCATCACCTTTCCGAACGAGATGTAGATGTCGCTCGTCGGGAGGAACTGGAAGAAGTAATGGTGGTAGGTGCCGCTCGACTGGCCGTAGAGCTTCGTGGTGATGAGCTGCGTCGACACGTACGACGACAGCAGGCCCAGCACGTAGAGCGGGACGACGGCGAGCATCCCCGCGATGAGCCGGGTGGTGACGAGGAACGGGATCGACGGGATGCCGAGCGTCTCGAGCGCGTCGATCTCCTCGCTCGCGCGCATGGCGCCGAGCTGTGCGGTGAAGCCGGCGCCGACGGTCGCGGACAAGGCGATGCCGGCGATGATCGGGGCGATCTCGCGTGTGTTGAAGTAGGCGGAGATGAAGCCGGTGTAGACGGCGGCGCCGAGCTGGTTCAGGGAGTTGTAGCCCTGCTGGCCCACCTCGAGCCCGGTGAAGAAGGTCATGAAGGCGACGATCACCACTGTGCCGCCGATGACGGCCAGCGCCCCGGTGCCGAACGCCACCTCGGACAGCAGCCGGATGACCTCCTTCTTGTAGCGGAGGACGACGCGGTAGGTCCACCCGATGGTGCGGACGTAGAAGGTCGCCTGCCGGCCGAGGTCGTCCAGGCCCTCGTTCCCGCTCTTCCACAGGCGCACCAGCGGACGCACCGGCCGCGGCAGGGTGCCCGTGGAGGGCGCGGAGTGGGCCCCCACCTACAGAGCCTTCTGCGGGACGACCTGGGTGTAGATCGCCGTGGCGACGAAGTTGATGGCGAACAGCAGCATGAAGGTGAAGACGACAGACTGGTTCACCGCGTCGCCCACACCCTTGGGCCCGCCCTTCGCGCGCAGCCCCTGGTAGGACGCGACGAGGGCGGCGACGAAGCCGAAGACGAGCGCCTTGGCCTCCGCCTGCAGCAGGTCGGGTAGCTGCGCGAGCTCGGTGAACGACGCGAAGTACGGCCCTGGGGTGCCGTGCTCGATCACCACGCTGAAGAAGTAGCTGCCGGCGACACCAACGACCGAGACCAGGCCGTTGAGCAGCAGCGCGACCACCATGACCGCGCCGACGCGGGGGACGACGAGCCGGTGCAGCGGGCTGATCCCGAGCGTCTCCATGGCGTCGATCTCGTCCCGGATCTTGCGGGCGCCGAGGTCGGCACAGATGGCCGATCCGGCGGCTCCGGCGATGATCAGCGCGGTGACGATGGGGCTGGCCTCACGGACGACGGCGACGACGCTCGCGCCGCCGTTCAGCGAGACGGCGCCGAGCTGGCGGATGAGGGCACCGGTCTGCAGCGCGATGATCGCGCCGAAGGGGATGGCGACCAGGCAGGTCGGCAGGATCGAGACGCTGGCCACGAACCACAGCTGCTGGACGAACTCACGCCACTGCACCGGTCGCCGGAACGCCAAGCGGATCGTGTCCAGCGACATGGCGGCGAAGTCGCCGGCCTCACGGAACACCCACTTCGCCGGCATCGCCGTCATCCGGACCCCTTGACCCGCCGCCCGTGAGCGACCGCGGGACAGGGCAGACCGCTCGGTTGGGGGTGATCATGCGCGGCGGCAACCGGGGCGAAACCTCCCGGACGGGATCAGCCGAGGCGCTCGATGATCGTCGCGTTGGCCTGGCCGCCGCCCTCGCACATCGTCTGGAGACCGTAGCGACCGCCGGTGCGCTCGAGCTCGTGCAGCAGGGTCGTCATCAGCCGGGCGCCGGTCGCCCCGAGGGGGTGCCCGAGCGCGATCGCGCCGCCGTTGACGTTGACCTTCGCCAGGTCGGCGCCGGTCTCCCGCTGCCACGCGAGGACGACGGGGGCGAAGGCCTCGTTGATCTCGACGAGGTCGATGTCGTCGAGGGAGAGGCCGGTCTTGTCCAGCGCGTGGGCGGTGGCGGGGATCGGCGCGGTGAGCATGTAGATCGGGTCGGCGCCGCGCACCGACATGTGGTGGACGCGGGCGCGCGGGGTGAGGTTGTGCTCCTTGAGCGCCCGCTCGGAGACGACGAGCATCGCGGCGGCGCCGTCGGAGATCTGTGACGCCACTGCGGCGGTGATCCGGCCGTTGTCGGCGAGCGGCTTGAGCGACTGCATCTTCTCGAGCGTGGTTTCGCGCCGCGGGCCCTCGTCGGTGGTGACGCCGTCGTAGGGCGTGATCTCCCGGTCGAACCGGCCTTCGTCGATCGCCTGGATCGCCCGCCGGTGCGACTCGAGCGCGAACGCCTCGAGCTCGTCGCGGGTCAGCCCCCACTTCTCGCAGATCAGCTCGGCGCCGTGGAACTGGCTCACCGGCTGGTCGCCGTAGCGCGCGACCCAGCCCTTCGACCCGCTGAACGGATCCGGTTGCTCGACACCGATCGCGGCGGCGGCGCGGAACGCCGACCCGATCGGGATCTGGCTCATGTTCTGCACGCCACCGGCGATGACGACGTCCTGCGTCCCGCTCATCACCCCTTGCGCGGCGAAGTGCAGCGCCTGCTGGGACGACCCGCACTGGCGGTCGATCGTCGTCCCGGGGACCTCCTCCGGCAGGCCGGCCGCGAGCCACGCGGTGCGGGCGATGTCGCCGGCCTGCGGGCCGAGCGTGTCGAGGCAGCCGAAGACCACGTCCTCGACCGCGGCCGGGTCGATGCCGGCACGCTCGACCAGCTCCTTGAGCACGTGCGCCCCCATGTCGGCCGGATGGGCGGCGGCGAGCCCGCCGTTCTTCTTCCCGACGGGGGTGCGGACGGCGTCGACGATGTAGGCCTCAGGCATGGGGCTAGATTACTTCAATCTGACGCACCGTCAGATCGCCCCCGACAACCCGGAATGGCTGGCGTGGATCTCACCACTGACCCGGCGCGGGAGGAGTTCCGCGCCGAGGTGCGGGCGTGGCTCGCGGACAACGTGCCCGCCGAACCGCTCCCCTCGCTCGACACCCCCGCCGGCTTCGCCGCCCACCGCGACTGGGAGCGGCGGCTGTTCGACGCGCGCCTCGCCGTCGTCACCTGGCCGGAGCGGTACGGCGGCCGGGACGCCGACGTTCTCGACTGGCTGGTCTTCGAGGAGGAGTACTGGGCGGCCGGGGCTCCCGTCCGGGTCGGCCAGAACGGCATCTTCCTGCTGGCACCGACGATGTGGGAGTTCGCCACCGAGGCGCAGCTCGAGCGGTTCATGCTGCGCATGGCGCGAGCCGACGACATCTGGGCCCAGGGCTGGTCCGAGCCGGGCGCCGGGAGCGACCTCGCCGCGCTGCGGTCACGCGCGGACCGGGTCGCGGGCGGCTGGCGGGTCAACGGCCAGAAGACGTGGTCGACCCGCGCCG
Source organism: uncultured Actinomycetota bacterium (assembly GCA_963835405.1). Lineage (GTDB taxonomy): Bacteria > Actinomycetota > Actinomycetes > JAFAQI01 > JAFAQI01 > CAWIFV01. Next base: position 79,201 of record CAWIFV010000009.1, on the reverse strand, counting down.
CCTACGCGGACTGGATGTTCGGCCTGTTCCGCACCGACCCCGAATCCGAGCGACACCGCGGCCTGACCTACCTGCTGCTGCCACTCGACGCCGACGGTGTCACGGTGCGGCCGATCCGCCAGCTCGACGGCGAGCCAGGCTTCGCCGAGGTCTTCTTCGACGACGCCTTCGTGCCCGACGAGCAGGTGCTCGGTGCGGTCGGCCAGGGCTGGAAGGTCGCGATGTCGACGACCACGTCGGAGCGCGGCCTCATGCTGCGCTCGCCCGGCCGGTTCATGGCCGCCGCCGACCGGCTGCTCGACCTGTGCCGGCGCACGCCGGATGCTCCCGCGGCGCTCGTCGACGACGTCGTGGACGCCTGGCTCGACGCGGACGCCTACCGGCTCTACGTGCAGTCGACCGCGCTGCAGCTGCTGGCGGGCACCCCGATCGGGGCCGAGTCGAGCGCCAACAAGCTCTTCTGGTCACAGCTCGACGTCCGGATCCACGAGACCGCGCGGCGCCTGCTCGGCGAGCGTGCGCTGCTCACGACCGGTCCGGACGCGCGCTGGCTCGACGGCTACCTGTTCTCCCTCGCCGGCCCCATCTACGCCGGCACCAACGAGGTGCAGCGCAACGTCGTCGCCGAACGCGTCCTCGGGTTGCCGCGGGCATGACCATGCGACTGCTGCCGGCCGACGACGCGTTGGAGTTCGCGTCGGGTGTGCGCGACATGCTCGCGCGCGACTGTGCCCCGGAGGCGCTGCGAGCAGCCTGGGACTCCCCCGACGGGCGGGTGCCCGGGCTGTGGGCGCGGCTGGCCGAGATGGGGGTGCTCGGCCTGACGGTCCCCGAGGCGCACGGCGGGTCCGGCATGGACCTCACCGCCGCCGTACCGGTGCTCGTCGAGGCCGGCCGGGCCGCCGTTCCCGAGCCGCTCGTCGAGACCCTGGCCGGGGTGGCGCTGCTTGCCGCCGCCGGCGGGCCGGTCGCGGCCGAGTGGCTGCCACGCGTCGCCACGGGCGAGGTCGTCCCTCGCCTGGGCCACCTCGCCCTGGGCCACCTCGCCGGGCCCCTCGCGCCGGCGCCCCGCTCCGTCGGGCAGGCAGGAGCCGACGCGCCGGTCACCGGGGCACGGTGGGCGGACCTGTTCCTCCTGGCCGCCGACGATGCGGTCCACGCGGTCCCCCGGGACCGGCTGCAGGTCGACCCCTGCGCCGCTCTCGACCCCGGTGCGGGCGCTCGGCACCCTCGCCTGGCGGCCGGACCCGTCGACCGTGCTGGCGGGTGCCGACGGCGCCGCCGCCTTCGACGTCGGCGGTCGTCGCGTCGGCCGCCGTACTCCTCGGGCTCGCGGAGGCGATGCTCGCGATGTCGGTGCGCTACGCCGAGCAGCGGGAGCAGTTCGGCAAGCCGATCGGCTCCTTCCAGGCGGTCAAGCACCAGCTCGCCGACGGCTACGTCGACAACGCGTTCGCGCTGCCGGTCGTGCACCGCGGGGCGTGGTCGGTCGCGCGCGGGCTGCCGACAGCCGGCCGCGACGCCTCGCACGCCAAGCTGGCCGCCACCCGCGCGGCGGAGCGCGCGGCCCGAACCGCACTGCAGGTGCACGCCGGCATCGGCTACACCTACGAGCACGACCTGCACATGTGGATGAAGCGCACGTGGGCGCTGTCGGCGGCGTGGGGCGGCCCGGCGTTCCACCGCGGCCGGGTGGCCGCGACGCTGGGCGCCACTGGGGGCGTCAGCTCGTCGTCGGCGACTCCGCCGCGGCCGGTGCGCGTTCCGTAGCCGGTCGCCGCGATCGGCGCGGCTTCGGCGTCTCCCGCTGCTCGGGGACGTCCGGGATCACGATCGCCGGCTCGGCGTCGTCGCGGTGCGGGTAGAACGACTCGTGCGCTAGCGCGGCGAGCACCCCGCCGACCATCGGCGCGACGAGGAACACCCACAGCTGGCTCAGCGCGTAGCCGCCGACGAACAGCGCCGGACCGATGCTGCGGGCCGGGTTCACCGACGTACCGGTCAGCGGGATGCCGACGAGGTGGACGAGCGCGAGCCCGAGGCCGATGACGGCGCCGGCGACGACCGGCGACGCGGCCTTGCGGGTGACGTTGAGCACGGTGAAGACGAACAGGAACGTCAGCACGATCTCGACGAGCAGGGCGCCCGTGGCGTTGATCCCGACCATGGAGTGCGCACCGAAGCCGTCGGCGCCGAGACCCATGCCGTCCTGGTAGGCGTCGCTGGAGTTGACGACGCCCCAGAGGACGAGGGCGCCCACGATGCCGCCGACGATCTGGGCGAGCCAGTAGCCGACCGCCTCGCGCAGCTCGATCCGCCGGGCGACGAGGAACCCCATCGTGACCGCCGGGTTGATGTGGCAGCCGGAGATCGGCCCGAGCCCGTAGGCGAGCACCAGCAGCACCAGGCCGAAGGCGAGCGCCGTGGCGACGACACCGGCGGACGTGCTCCCGCCCGTGATGCCGAAGCCGAAGCTGAGGGTCGCGACGCCCACCGCGAAGAACACCAGCAAGGCGGTCCCGGTGGCCTCCGCCGCGAGCTTCTTGAGGTTGGTGACAGGCATGTCGGCCCCCTCGCCGCGACCGTCACGGCAGCGCCGTCGGACATCGGTCGCGCTACTGACCACACTGTGACCGCGGGGCCACGCCTGTCCAGGTCCTTCGGCCCCTTGACACGGGCCACGTCGGCGGGCCACGTCGGCGGGCCGTGTCGGTGCCGGGTCGCGGTCGGAGGGTAGGGCACCATGGACGAGGCCCCGCCAAGTATGAGTTGGCGGGGCCTCGTTACGGTCTCGCTGCACCGGCCCGGCGATCGCTCACCCGGCCTTGCGTCTCGATTCCGGTCACCAGTCCCGAGGACCCGCGCGCGGTCCCGGTCTCCCGTTTCCGCTTGCGTCTCCGGGGTCGCCCCCGGCGCGGTCCCCGTCTCCGGCGACATCGAGATTTCTACGACGCGGACGACCGCCGCGCAAGGCCTTTCCGACCCGATTTTCGGGAATTCTTCGGCGTGCACAACATGTCCACACGGCTCGCCGGGTTGTCCACCGCTGCGTCCACAGCCAGCCGTTTCTGACGGGGTGTTAGATTTCGCCGGGTGACCTCACGAGCGCCGCTGTCGGGCCTCCGCGTGGTCGAGGTGCTCGATGCTCGGTCCCGCCGCCATCACGAGTGCGCTCGTCGACCTCGGCGCCGAGGTGATCAAGGTGGAGCCGCCGGCCGGTGACTACATCCGCGGCATGACCTGGCCGATCGTCGAGGGTGTCTCGTTGATGCACCTGCACGTCAACCGGGGCAAGCGCAGCATCACGCTCGACCTGCGCAACGACGCGGCCAAGGGCGTGTTCCGCGACCTGGTCCGGACCTCTGACGTCGTCGTCGAGGCGATGCGGCCGGGCGCGCTCGACCGGCTCGGCCTCGGTCCCGCGACGCTGCGCGTCCGACCGCCCGCAGCTCGTCTTCGCGAGCATCTCCGGCTACGGCGCGACCGGTCCCTACCGGGACTTGCCGAGCCACGGCATCGCCTATGACACGTGGGCCGGCGTCGTCACGCCCCAGGTCGACGACGACGGTTTCACCTACATCCCCGAGCACGTGTCGATCGGCATCTACGCCGCCCCGCTCTACGGTGCGCTCGGCATCCTCGCCGCCGTCCTGCGGGCCCGGGAGACGGGCGCGGGGGCCGACATCGAGCTGGCCCAGTCGGACTGCGCCGCAGCGTTCGACTGGTACCGCAGCGAGACGTGGCGGGCCTACGAGCGGCCCGAGGACGAGGTCACCGGCAACCCCGCGGACGACTACGTCCGCCGCGCGCCCGGCACGGCCGGGATGCGGGAGGGCGTCCGCTACCAGATCTACGCCACCAAGGACGGCCACGTGCTGTTCATGGCGAGCGAGCAGGCGTTCTGGCGCAACTTCTGCGAGGGCGTCGGGCGGATGGACCTGTTCGAGCGGTGGCCGGGCAGCAAGTACGCCGACCACGCGCGCGGCAACCGCGAGCTGCAGGCGGAGCTCCGGGACATCTTCGCCACCCGCACGAGCGCGGAGTGGATGGACTTCGGCGGCCGGGCCAACACCCCGATCGCACCGGTCAACACCCCGCAGACGCTCGCCCGACGACCCGCAGTTCCAGGCGCGGCTCGGCTGGATCCCCGCCGCCCGGCTCGGCGCGGACGAGCTGCCGGACCGGTGAAGTTCGTCGGCGAGGAGCTGCCGGTGCCGACGAAGGCGCCGGAGCCGGGCGAGCACTCCTACGAGGTGCTGCGCGCGGTCTGCGACTACGACGACAGCGAGATCGCCCGGCTCCGGGCGGACGGAGCACTCGGATGAGCCGCGGCACCGGTGGCCGCGAGGGAGCGGCCCGCCCGGAGACGATCCCCGAGCTCCTCGGGTGGGCGGCCGAGCGGTTCGGCGCGGCGGAGGCGGTCGTCGACCCCGGGCTGCCCGGCACCGACGGGGCGGTGCGCCGGGTGGGCTTCGCCGAGCTGGCGGACCTGGTGCGCCGGGCTGCGGGCGGCTGCCTCGCGCGCGGGGTCCGGCCCGGTGACCGGGTGGCCGTCTGGGGGCCCAACACCCTGGAGTGGATCGTGGCCGCGCTCGGCGCCCTGACCGCGGGTGCCGCCCTCGTTCCGCTCAACACCCGCTTCAAGGGCGAGGAGGCGGCCTACATCCTCGACAAGAGTGGCGCCCGCTTCGCCTTCGTGTCGCCGCCGTTCCTCGGCAACGACTACGCCGGGATGCTTCCCGGCCGCGACGTCGTCGTCCTCGACGAGCTGATCTGGGACCACCACCCGGCCGACCCCGTGCCGGTGGCACCCACCGACACCGGTGACGTCATCTTCACCTCCGGTACGACGGGACGGCCCAAGGGCGTGGTCACGACCCACGCCCAGACGTTGCGGGTGTTCACGACGTGGGCGGACGTGGTCGGTCTCGTGGAGGGTGACCGCTACCTCGTGGTCAATCCGTTCTTCCACACCTTCGGCTACAAGGCCGGCATCGTCGCGTGCCTGCTGCGCGGGGCGACGGTCGTGCCGCAGCCGGTGTTCGACGTCCCGGCGACGCTCGCGCTGGTCGGCCGAGAACGCATCACCGTGCTGCCCGGCCCGCCGACGCTCTACCAGTCCATCCTCGACGCCCCCGGCCGTGCCGACCACGACCTGTCGTCGTTGCGGCTGGCGGTGACCGGCGCCGCCGTCGTACCGGTTGCGCTGGTCGAGCGGATGCGGTCGGAGCTGACGCTGGAGACGGTGCTCACGGCGTACGGGCTGACCGAGGCGACCGGGACGGTGACGATGTGCCGGCGGGACGACGACGCGGTCACCATCGCGACGACGAGCGGGCGCGCGATTCCGGACACGGAGGTGCGCGTGGTCGGCCCGGGCAACACCGAGGTGCCGGTGGGCGAGCCGGGCGAGGTCGTGGTCCGCGGCTACAACGTCATGCAGGGGTACTTCGACGACCCGGAGTCCACGGCCGAGACGATCGACGCGGACGGCTGGCTGCACACCGGCGACATCGGAGTGCTGGACGAGGGCGGCAACCTGCGCATCACCGATCGGCTCAAGGACATGTACGTCGTCGGCGGCTTCAACGCTTATCCGGCGGAGATCGAGCAGGTCCTCGCCACCCACCCTGCGCGTGGCCGAGTCCGCCGTCGTCGGCGTTCCCGACGAGCGGCTCGGAGAGGTCGGGAAGGCCTACGTCGTGACCCGCCCCGGGGCCGCGGTGGAGCCGGCCGAGCTCGTGGCCTTCGCGCGGGAGCGGCTGGCCAACTACAAGGTCCCGCGCGAGGTGGAGATCGTCGACAGCCTGCCGCGCAACGCCTCGGGCAAGGTGCTGAAGTTCGCGCTCCGGACGTCGGTGCGGGCATGAGCGACGAGGTCGCCGCATCGGACGCGGCCACGTTCCGCACCGTGCTCGGGCACTTCCCGACCGGTGTGGCGGTCGTCACCGGCCGCGACACCGACGGCAACCCGGCCGGCATGGCCGTGGGCTCGTTCACGTCGGTGTCGCTCGACCCGCCGCTCGTTGCCTTCATGCCCGACCGGTCGTCCACGAGCTGGCCGCGGTTCCGGGACAGCGGGTCGTTCTGCGTGAACATCCTCGGCGCCGAGCAGGAGTCCGTCTGCCGCGCCTTCGCGATGAAGGGCGGGGACAAGTTCGCCGACCTGGCGTGGAAGCCGGCGGGCAGCGGCTCGCCGATCCTCGACGGTGTCCTCGCGTGGATCGACTGCGACACCGACGCCGTGCACGAGGCGGGCGACCACTTCATCGTCATCGGCCGGGTCCGCGAGCTCGACATCGGAACGCCGGCGCTGCCGCTCGTCTTCTTCCAGGGTGGCTACGGTCGGTTCGCCTCGCTGTCGCTGGCGGCGTGGGAGAGCGACCTCGCGGTCCAGATGCGGTCCGCCGACCTCGCCCGGCCGCACATGGAGGCGCTGGCCACCGAGCTCGACGTCGAGTGCGTCGCGAGCGCGGTCGTGGGCGAGGACATGGTGCTCGTCGCCCGAGCGGGTGCCCTGCGGTCCGCGGTGCTCCCGACCGCCGTCGGGCAGCGCATCCCCTTCGTCCCGCCGCTGGGCACGGCGTTCGCCGCGTGGGCCTCCGACGCCGCGCGCGACGCCTGGCTGGCCCGGCTCGGCAAGGAGGTTGCGCCGCAGGTGCGGGAGACGCTCGACCGCACGCTCGAGCAGGTGCGGGCCGCCGGTTACTCCGTCGGCCGGGGCCACCGGTGGCACTCGCAGACCGCGGCCGTCCTGACCCGCGAGCAGCCGGACAAGCATCCGGACGAGACGTCGGTCGAGCTGGCCGCGCTCATCCGCTCGCTGCCGGCAGACACCGAGAGCCCGGACGTCGACGCCGACGACATCCGGACGATCTCGACGCCGGTGCGCGACCCCGCCGGTGCCGTCGTCCTCGTGCTGTCGGTGACCGTCGCCGGTCGTCGCTCGCTGACCGCGGATCTGCCCGCTACGGTCGAGCGGCTGCGGGAGGCCGCTGCGGCCGTCACCACGGCGCTGGAGGGGGAGGCACAGCCATGAGCCACGGCGTCGACATCGCCGCGCTCGCCATCCGGGTCGCGCTCGGCATCACGATGGTCGCGCACGGCTGGAACCACGCGTTCGGCGGCGGCAAGCTCGCCGGCACCGCCCGCTGGTTCGAGTCGATCGGCATCCGCCCCGGCCGGGTGCACGCCCTGCTCGCGACGCTGACCGAGCTCGGCGTGGCCCCGCTGCTGTTCCTGGGGCTCCTCACGCCGCTGGCGGCAGCCGGCGTGCTGGGCGTGATGGTGGTCGCGCTCATCGCCAACCACCTGAAGAACGGCTACTTCATCTTCCGCCCCGGCGAGGGCTACGAGTACGTCCTGTTCATCACGCTGACCGCGCTCGCGCTCGGCGCGCTGGGCGGCGGCGGGTGGTCGGTCGACCGCGTCCTCGCCGATCACTCCGACTCGCTGGCCGACTGGCTGGCCGGCTGGCGCGGGTTGGTGGTCACGGCAGCGGCGGGCGGCGGCGGTGCGTCGCTGCTGCTCGCGACCTGCTGGCGGCCGGCCCGGTAGCGCCCGCCGCACCTATCCGTTACGATCCCTAACGTAATTCGCTCGAGGGCCTGAGGAGAGCAAGCGATGGAGTTCGGACTGTTCATCCAGAACTACGTCCCCAACCACCGGCGGGAGCACGACCCGGACGCCGAGCACCACGCGATCTTCGAGGACCTCGAAGCCGTCATCGCCGCGGACAAGGCGGGCTTCAAGTTCGTCTGGATCACCGAGCACCATTTCCTGGACGAGTACTCGCACCTGTCGGCGAACGACGTCGTGGCGGGCTACCTCGCGGCCAGGACCGAGCGGATCCACATCGGCGGCGGCATCTTCAACCCGCTGCCGGCGGTCAACCACCCCGCCAAGCTGGCCGAGCGGATCACCTACCTCGACCACGTCAGCAACGGCCGGGTGGAGTTCGGCACCGGTCGCGGCGCGGGTTCCCACGAGATCCTCGGCTTCCTCCAGCACCTGGGGATCACCGACACCAACGCGACCAAGGAGATCTGGGAAGACGTCATCCGGGAGTTCCCGAAGATGTTCACCCAGGAGACCTACGAGGGCTACCAGGGCAAGTACTGGTCGCTCCCGCCGCGCAAGATCCTGCCGCGCCCGTACGGCCCGGCGCACCCGGCCATGTGGTACGCCGCCGGCAACCCGCCGTCGTACGAGATGGCGGGCCGGATGGGGCTCGGCGTCCTGGGCTTCTCGCTCGACCGCTGGGACAAGGTGGAGAAGCTGCGGAAGTCCTACAAGGACGGGATCGCCTCGGCCGAGCCGGTCGGCACCTTCGTCAACGACAACATCATGAGCTGCATCGCGGCGTACGTGGCGGAGGACCGGCAGACGGCGTTCCAGTCCTACGTCAACGCCCGTCCCAACTACCTGGTCTCCAACGTCTACCGCTACCACGACACGTTCCCGGCGCCCGAGTGGATGCCGAAGTGGCCGGAGACGCTGCCCGAGCCGACGCTGGAGATGGCGGAGATGGCGTCGGAGTTCGGCGGCATCGTCATGGGTGACCCGGACGACGCGCTCAGGCAGTGCAAGAAGTGGGAGGAGACGGGGATCGACCAGCTCGTCTTCGGCATCGGCCCGGCGCCGATCGAGGAGACCGTCAAGACGATCGAGCTGCTCGGCAAGCACGTCATCCCGAAGATCGACACCGATCCCGAGGTCTCGACCGCGCGCTACCGCCGCCAGGCCGCCACCTGACTCAACGGGGTGGTGCGGCCGTCAGCATGAACGGCTCGGTCGCGGTGCCGCCGTCGACGTCGAGGTAGCGGAACCGGAACGTCCCGTCGATGTCCGCCGGTGGCTGCCAGGTGGCGGTGGCGACCGTCCGGTCGCCGTCGCGGTGCCACTCGACCGTCGCGGACCCGTCGCCGTCGGCCGCGACCTGCTCCCACTCGCCTTCGGTGTCGGAGGTGCCGGTGCGGCGCTCGACGACGACGTACGCCGGCAGCAGCGGGCCGCCGTCGCCGGCCACCGAGAACTCGGCGGTCACGGTGCCCCCGGCCGCGCCGGTCTGCGGCGGCTGCCGCACCACCCCGGTGCAGCGGTACGGCGCCTCGTTGCGGCGCCGCGCCGTCCTGGCCGGGCGATGCGGCCGCCGCGGCACTGACTCCGGTGTCTCACCGCCGGCGACCGCCTGCGCGACGCGCCGCACCTCCTGCACGTACGCCGGCAGCTCCCAGCGGCCGAACATCGTGTGGCCGCCTTCATAGCGCTGGGCGTCGTACTCCTCCGGCGTGGTCACGTAGCCGGCGTAGTCGTTGGCGTAGCCCTGCACGAGCACGTCCTCGACTGCGACGCCGAGCTCGGCGGCGACCGCCCGCCGCAGCCGCAGGCCGGCGACGATGGTCACTTCCTGTGCGAGTGCGACGAGCACGAGCGTGCCGAGGCGCACCACCTGCACCGGAAGCACGTCCGCGGTCCAGCGCAACGCGCCGACCGGGAGCAGCATCGCCTTCGGCCCCTGCACGTCGCCGAGCGCGGGACGCAGCCGGTACGCCAGCCGGCTGCACGCCGAGAGCAGCGGGTTGGCGTCGACCCCCTCGTGGCACCAGCTCGCGCCCGGGCCCTCCTTCGTCCCGGCGGCGAACGCCGCGCCCAGCACGGCCCGACCAGTGCGGTGCTCGCGCCCGTCACCGGTGTGCTCGCCGCCGACGAGCAGCCCTTCGAGCGCGACATCGGCCAGGCCGTGGGCCAGCCCGCCAGTGACCTCGGTGCCGGGCCCGTCGAGCAACGCGCGGGCGACATCGGCCTGGCGCGCGCCGATGATCCGCGCGTTCTCCACCTCGTCGTCGGTCGGACCGTGCGTCGCGTCCGGGACGTTGGGCGACATGTCGCCGGCGTTGGTCTGGGCGAACGCGGCGACGAAACGGCGGCCGTCCACCATGCCGGCTCCGAGGTCGCGCTCGCACCGCCAGGCGGCATACCCCTTGTTGTCGCCGCTGATCAGCATGTTGCGGTTGGTGAGGCTCGTGCCGTGCGTCGCGAACCAGTTGAGGGCACCGACCGCCCGACCGCCGCGCTCGACGCGCAACACCGTGGACGTCGGGTCGATGCGGTCGGGAAAGACAGTGCGGTCGACGTCGGGGTTGCGGTCGAACGCCTGCGGCGAGCGGTTGACGCTCGCGTCGCACAGCTCGCCCCGGCTCAGGAACAACCGGCTCGGCGCCAGGTCGGCCTCGGCGTTGCGGATCGACTCCACCACGCCGTCGACGATCGCCTGGAACGTCCGCGGCCGGAAGCCGTTGGTCGTCGTCGTGTAGAGGCGGTAGCCGGCGTACCCCGCGACACCGGCGTGGGTGTGCGTGGCGGTCAGCACGACGTTGTGCTCGCCGTACAGGTCGGGGTCGAGCCGGGCGAGCACGGCGTCCCGGACGTTGCGGAAGAACATGCCGATGTCGGCGACGACGAGCACCAGCCGGCGATCGGTCGCCCGGTCGACGAAGACGAAGGCCCGCGACCGCTGCCGCAGCGAGATGCCGGTCGTGCGCTGGAAGCGCATGCCGTAGCCCATCATCCCGACGCCCCACGGCTCGCCGGTGACGTCACCGCTTCCGCATCCGACGAGCCACGGCGCGTCCCGATCTCGCGTTCGAGCGCTCATCTGCTCATGATTGCGGGTGCTCGACCGGCTGTACGCCGGCGGCGTGGCGGCGGGCGAGCTCCTGGTAGGCGGCCGGGTTGTTCTCGACCCAGAACCGCGCCCCCTTCGACAGCGGTCCGGCGGACTCGCCGCGCTGGCCGCGGAACAGCGTCTCCGGCTCGATGACCGTGTTGGGTGGCACGAGGGCGCCCGCGGCGACCATGGCGCGGTCACCCACCCGGGCACCGTCCTGGATGGTCGCGCCGTTCCCGACGAGGGCCTCCGCCCCGATCGTCGCGCCGTGCATCACGCAGAGGTGGGCGAGTGTGGCGCCGGGGCCGATCTCGATCGGTCCCGCGCCGTGGACGACGGAGCCGTCCTGGATGTTCGCGCCGGCCCGCACGACGATCGGGGCGAAGTCACCGCGCAGGACCGCGCCGTACCAGACCGAGGCGCCGGCCTCGACGGTGACATCGCCGACGATCGTCGCGGTCGGCGCGACGAAAGCCTCGGGATGAATGCTCGGGCTCGTGCCCTCGAAGGCGAACAGCGGCATGTCGCGGACCCTACTGACCCGCTCTCGGCCGGGTCAGCCCGCGGTCATGCCGCCGTCGCTGGACACGACGGTGCCGTGGATGTTGCGCGCCTCGTCCGAGGCGAGGAACGCGAACAGGCCCGCCATGTCCTCCGGCTGCGCCAGCCCGCGCGCTCCGGTGTAGCGACCGATCAGGTCCCAGTCGACGTCCGGCGGCATCTGGTAGCCGTGCACCAGACCGGTCTCCACCCCGCCGGGTGCGATCGCCACGACGCGGAGCGGCTGCTTGAGGTACTCCATGGCGAGCGCCTTGGTCAGCTGGACGACGGCGCCCTTCGTCATGCAGTAGACGACCGTGTAGGCCTGCCCCTGCAGCCCGGCGTTCGACGCGACGTTGACGATGACGCCGTCGTGCTCCAGAAGGTGCGGGACGGCCGCTTGCGCCATGAAGAAGTAGCCGTCGACGTTCACGCCCATCATCTGCCGGTACGCCGCCTCGGTCACCGCCGCGAAGTGCTCACCGCGCGCGATGCCGGCGACGTTCCCGAGCACGTCGAGCCGGCCGAAGCCCGCGACCGCGGCCTCGACCGCACCGCGGCATTCCGCGGCGCTCGTCACGTCGACGCGCCGGGTCAGCACGTCGCCGCTCGCCGCCTCCCGGGTGGCCGCGAGCCCGGCCTCGTCGACGTCGACCGCCAGCACCCGGCCGCCTTCGGCCGCGAGCCGGATCGTCACTGCCCGCCCGATGCCCGACGCCGCTCCGGTGACGAGCGCGACCCGCCCGGCGAAGCGGGCCGCAGTGGGTGTGCTCACCGCTGCGCCAACCGGGAGAGGTAGTCGCCGTCGTCCTTCGGCGCGATGAACAGGCCGTGGGCCTCGGTCAACAGGACCTCCCCCGTATGGCACTCGCCGCGGACGATGCGCTTGCGGCCGTCGACGCTCTCGACCCACGCCTGCAGCGACAGCGGCGCGTTGAGCGGTGTCGGCTTGCGGTAGTCCACGTGCAGGTACGCCGTGAAGCCGGGGCTGAGCTGGGCGAAGCCGAGCAGCTCGTCGAACATCGCCGCGACGAGCCCGCCATGGACGTGCCCCGGCGGCCCCTCGTAGGCGGGCCCGAACGTCACGTCACCGGCGATGTGGTGCTCGACGTCGACGCCCGCGCGCGGCGGCCCGCTCTCGACCCGCAGGGAGACCGGCGGCGCCATCGGGTTGCTGCGGCCGCTGACCGGGCTGAAGGCGACGAAGTCGCGCGGCAGCAGCCCGGCCTCGCTGATCTCCCATGACCGGGTGCGCTCGGGCAGCGCGTCGAGCCGGTCGGCGTAGGAGGCCGCGGCCTCGGCGGCGCGCTGCAGCTCCGCGGTCGAGGGTCGCACGACCGCCAGCCTGGCGATGATGCGGCGGAGCTCGTCGGCCAGCTGCTCCGATGCCTGTCGCGTCTCGGCGTCCACGGCAGCCTTTCTCGTGAAGGGTCGCGTCAGTCCTTGAACTCGGGTGCCCGCTTCTCCTTGCGCGCGGCGACCGCCTCCTCGAAGTTGCGGGTCGTCAGCCGGACATAGAGCTGGCCCAGCCCTTCGTGGTCCATGTGCGACCCGAGGGACGAGGCGTCCAGGCTCGACCACAGCATCCGTTTCGTCAGCTCGACGCCCGGCCGGCTGAACCGCATGATGTCGCCGGCGAGCTCGGCGCACGTGTCGAGCAGATCGTCGCCGGAGACGACCCGGCTGACCAGGCCGATCCTGGCGGCTTCCTCGGCGCGGACGTCGCGTCCGGTCAGCATCACCTCGGCGGCGCGGGCCGAACCGATCGCGCGCGGCAGCAGGTAGCTGAGGCCGAGCTCGCTCGCGGTCAGCCCGTTGTTGATGCCTGCGGCGCGGAAGTGGGCGTGCTCGGAGGCGACGCGGATGTCGCAGGCCAGGGCGAGGCAGAAGCCGCCACCGATCGCGGGGCCGTTGACGGCGGCGACGACCGGCTGATGCATCCGGCGGATCGTCAGGATGACGTCGTCGAGCAGCTCCATCGACCGCAGCGCGATGGTCGACACCGTCAGCCCGTCGATGCCCGGCACCCGGCCGGGGTTCTCCAGGTCGGCACCCGAGCAGAACGCCCGCCCGGCGCCGGTCAGCACGACGACCCGGACGGAGTTGTCCCCGCTGACCTCGCGCAGCGTGTCGCGCAACGGCACCATGACGTCGAAGGCCATCGCGTTCATCCGGTCCGGCCGGTCGAGGGTGACCAGGGCGACGCCGTCGCGGGGTTGCTCGACGCGGACGTAGCTCACGCCGGGCCCAGCGGGGTGTCCTGGAGCCCGACGACGCTGTAGCAGCGTTCCTGCCGCCGCGCGGCGAACCGCCAGCCGTCCGGCGTGCGGACGAGCTCGTCGTCGTACCAGAGGCCGATCAGCCACACCGACGTCGTCCCGTCGCCGTTGTCGACGACCATCGGGTTGGTGCAGGACGTGCGGGCGGTCGCCCGGTCGCCGGCGAGGGTGATCAGCGGCAGCCCCATCATGTGCTGGGTCCGGCGGAAGGCCCGCAGGGAGTCGCGCAGGAAGGGCTTGATCTCGGCCGGGGTGCCGCAGGGTCCGCCGAAGGCGCCGAAGTCGATGCGCGCGTCCGGGGTGAACAACGCGTCGAGCCCGTCGAAGTCGCCGCCGTCGACCACCAACGGATAGCGCGCGATCAGCTCCTGGATGGCCAGCTTGTCCACGACCTCGGCCGGGACCACCGTCATGCGCCCTCGGCGTTGCGCTGGGCGGTCTCGCGTGCCCACGTGTAGTCGGGCTTGCCCGCGGGTGTCCGCTCGATCGCCTCGACGAGCACGAGCTCCCGCGGTGCCTTGTAGCGGGCGAGGGACTCGCGGACGTGTTGCTGCAGCTGCTCGAGCGTCGGGGTGGCGCCGGCGGCGGGCTTCACCACCGCGACCACCCGCTCGCCCCAGCGCTCGTCGGGCAGCCCCACGACCACCGCGTCGGCGACGTCACCGGAGGTCATGAGGGCGGTCTCGACCTCCTCGGGGTAGACCTTCTCGCCGCCGGTGTTGATCGAGGTCGAGCCGCGCCCGAGAAGCACGACCGTGCCATCCTCCTCGACCACCGCGTTGTCGCCGGGCAGCACCCAGCGCTCGCCGTCGACCTCGATGAACGTCGCCTTCGTCTTGGTCTCGTCCTTGTGGTAACCGAGCGGCACGTGGCCCTTGCGCGCCAGCCGCCCGACCGTCCCGCTGCCCGGCTCGACCGGGCGCCCCTGCTCGTCGAGCACGTTGGTCTGCGCGTTGACGGTGAAGCGGGGCGCCGTCGAGGTGTCGCCGGCGGCGTGGAGCTTGTTGCCGACGACGCCGGTCTCCGACGACCCGAAGCCGTCCACGATCATGACCGACGGCAGCAGCTCGGCCAGGCGCGTCTTCGCGGTGCTGGACAGGACGGCGCCGCCGGACCCGATGACGATGAGCGACGAGACGTCGTACGGCGGGCCCTCGTCGGCCGCGCGCCGCAAGGCGTCGGCCAGCGGCCGGGCCATCGCGTCGCCGACGATCGTCAGGATGTTGACCCCTTCGTCGGCGACGAGCCGCAGCACCGCGTCCGCGTCGAAGGCTCCCTGCGGCGGGAAGACGATCCGGCCGCCGGCGAACAGCGAGTGGAAGACGCCCCACTGCGCGCTCACGTGCATCAGCGGCGGGGTGGTGAGGATCGTGCCGCCCGTCTCCGGGATCCGTTCGACGATCTCCTCGGGGGAGCGCGATGAAGTTGCCGCTCTGGAAGACGTCGCCGCCGCCCATGGCCGCGAAGAAGATGTCCTCCTGGCGCCAGACCACGCCCTTCGGGAGGCCGGTGGTGCCACCCGTGTAGGCGATGTAGCGGTCGTCGCCGCTGCGGTTGCTCCCGGCCGGGCGGGTGGCCGCGGCGTCGGCGAGCGCCCGCTCGTAGTCCACGGCCTCGTCGGGCATGTCGGCGCCGCTGTCGTCGTCGACGACGACGAGGTGCTTGACGCTCGGCGCGCCGGCCGCGGCCTTGGCGGCGGTCGTCGCGAACCGCCGGTGGGCGACGACGGCGACGAGGTCGGCGTCGTCGTAGAGGTGGCGCAGCTCGCCCTCGACGTACCGGAAGTTGACGTTGACGGGCACGGCGGAGAGCTTGAACGCGGCGAGCATCCCCTCGAGGTACTCCGAGCCGTTGAGGAGCTGCAGGCCGATGTGGTCACCGCCGCCGATCCCCATCGCCGTGAGGACGTTGGCGAGCCGGTTGGAGCGCTCCTCCAGCTCGGCGAAGGTCAGCCGGCGTGCGGGCGAGACGATCACCTCGCGGTCGGGCACCGCGTCGGCGACGCGTTCGAACAGGTCTGCGAGGTTGAAGCCCGGCACCCGGCGAATATATGACGCGGCGTCAGATTCCGCGCATGCGGCCGGTCAGCCGCTGCAGCCCGGCACCGGCTTGTTGTTGTTGCCGAGCTCCACCAGGGTGCAGAACGTCACCTTGCTGACCTTCCACTGCCCGTCGACGAGGACCGCCTCGCCGCTGGCGTTGTCGAGCACCGGGGTGGTGCCGTTGAGCAGGGTCCAGGTCACGGTTGCCTTGGTCGGGCTGATGAAGCGGATGAGCTTCACCTTCGCCCGCCGGTCGAGCTTGGTCTCGCGGTCCTCGCGGGCTGCGACCTTCAAGGCGGTGCCGAGCTGGTCGCCGTCCTCGAGGATCGCTGCGGCGTCTGCCTGTGCGGTGCTGCTGTTGAAGAACGTCGTCCAGACCGTCTTGATCTCCGTCTTGGCCGCGGCGGGGTCGGCCGGCGCGGTCGCCGCGGCGGCGGCACTGCTGCTCGTCTCGCCGGCCGGCGTGCTCGCGGCGGGCGTCGGGGAGCTGCTGCCGCCGCAGGCGGACAGGCCCAGGCCGGCGACAAGGGTCAGGGAGACGGTCGTCATGAGCGTTCGCATGGGCTGACCGTAGCGCCGGGGGACCTTCGGGGTGGCTGTTTCCGGTCATGTCCCGGGACCGCCGACGACAAATCTGACGGGGCGTCACATAATGCGGGGACGATGCACGGGCCCGCCCGGGCAACCCACACGAGAGGGATCCAGCATGACCGACTACGACAAACTCCTCATCGGCGGCGAGTGGGTCGCGCCGTCGGGCGACCGGCGGATCGAGGTCCGATCGCCCGCGACGCAGGAGGTCGTCGGTTCGGTGCCCGAGGCGCTGGAGGCCGACGTCGACGCGGCCGTGATGGCGGCCCGGCGCGCCTTCGACCGCGGTCCGTGGCCCACGACCCCCCCGGAGGAGCGGGCGGCGGTCATCACGAAGTTCACCGAGCTCCTGTCGGCGCGCATCGACGAGGTCAGCGGCATCATCACGAGCGAGATGGGCGCTCCGGCGGCGACCGTGCAGATGATGATGTGGACGCCGGCGTCCGCCGTGCTCGACTTCTACGGCAACCTGGCGGCGACGTTCCCGTGGGAGGAGACCCGCACGGGCATGTTCGGCGAGACCAAGGTCCGGCGCGAGCCGGTCGGGGTCGTGGCGGCGATCATCCCGTGGAACGTCCCGCTCTTCATCGCCATCAACAAGCTCGTGCCGGCGTTGCTCGCCGGGTGCACGGTGATCCTGAAGCCGGCACCGGAGACCCCGATCGACGCGCTGTGGCTGGGTGCACTGCTCACCGAGGCCGGGTTGCCGGAGGGCGTCCTGTCCGTGCTGCCCGCCGACCGGGAGGTCGGCGAGTACCTCGTCACCCATCCCGGTGTCGACAAGGTGTCCTTCACCGGTTCGACCGCTGCCGGGCGCCGGGTCGGCGCGCTCGCCACCGAGCGGCTCAAGCGGGTCTCGCTGGAGCTCGGCGGCAAGAGCGCCGCGATCGTGCTCGACGACGTCGACGTCCCGTCGATGGCAGGCATGCTCGCCTTCTCCGGGCTGATGAACAGCGGCCAGGCGTGTGTCGCGCAGACGCGGATCCTCGCCCCGCGCAACCGCTACGACGAGGTGACCGAGGCGATCGCGGCCGCAGCGGCGGCCATGACGGTCGGCGACCCGCTCGACCCGTCGACCCAGCTCGGTCCGCTCGTCGCCGAGAGGCAGCGCGACCGGGTGGAGGGCTACATCGAGAAGGGCAGGTCGGAGGGAGCGCGGCTCGTCACCGGAGGCGGCCGGCCCTCAGGGCTGGACAAGGGCTGGTACGTCGAGCCGACGGTCTTCGCCGACGTCGAGAGCAAGATGACCATCGCCCAGGAGGAGATCTTCGGCCCGGTGCTGTCGGTGCTGCCCTACGACACCGTCGAGCAGGCGGTCGACATCGCCAACGACAGCGACTACGGCCTCGCCGGGTCGGTCTGGACCCAGGACGTCGACCGGGGCTACGACATCGCCAAGCAGATCCGGACGGGCACCTACGGGATCAACTGGTACGCCTTCGACATGGGCTCGCCGTTCGGCGGCTACAAGTGCTCGGGCATCGGCCGCGAGGACGGTCCCGAGGGCCTCACCGCGTTCTGCGAGCTCAAGAGCATCCTCATGCCGATGGGCTACTCGTCGACCGCCTGACCGGCGGCGTCGGTCAGGCCGAGGCGGCGAGCAGCGCCTCGCACTCGGCGACGTAGTGGGTGGCCCGCACCGACCGGTAGAACTCCAGCGCCAGGCGGAGCTGTTCCTCGCCCTCGGGGCGCCGCCCGGCGGCGATGAGCTGCTCGGCGGCGCGCAGCCGCGCCTCGGCCTCCTCGGGTCGGCTCCCGATCTCGCGCAGCAGGTCCGCGGCCCCGGAGTAGTCCGCGGACAGGTACGCGCGGGTGGCGTCGATCCACCGCGTCACCGGCCGATCGTCGAGCGCCTGATCGAGCTCGTCGGTGAGTGCCAGACGTCGCGCGGCAGCGGCTGCGGTCGGCAGATGGACGACGGCGAACTGCAGCTCGCTTCCCCTCCCGACCTCGGTGATGTACTCCTCCGCGAGCTCGCGCGCCCGATCGTGTTCGCCGGCGACTGTCAGCACGTAGGCGCCGACCGGCAGGAGCAGGTAGTGCACCTGCGGATCCGGGATCGACCGGCTCGCCGCGAGCGCCTGCTCGGCGTCGGCCAGTGCACCGGCGACGTCCCCGGTGGCGACCCGGATCAGCGCGCGAAGACCGGCGGCCTGCCCGCTCAGGTAGTGCGGAGAGCCGGCAGCCACCTCGGCCAGGAACTCGTCGGCGAGCCGGACGGCCTCCGGCCATTCACCGGCCCGGTAGTGGTGCTCGATGAACACCCCTCGGTACCATCGGATCTCGGCGCGGGTCCCGATCTCCTGGGCCAACCGTCGCGCCTCGCGGCGGGCCGCGCCGGCGGCGCCGAATCGCCCAAGGTCGCATGCAGCACGCCCAGGCTGTTGTAGCCGCGGGACTGTGCGCTGAGGATGCCCGCCTCGGCCGCGACGGTGATCGCCTCTTCGGTGTCCGCCAACCCGGCCGTGTCCCTGCCGGTGACGCGTGCCGTCCCTCGCCACAGCAGCGCCTCGCTGAGCCCCTCGGCCCAACCGAGCTCCGCCGCCAGGGCTGCGGCCTGCGTCGCGTATTCCAGCGCCATGGCACTGTTCCCGGTCAGGTAGCTCTGGGTGGCCTGGGCGGTGAGGACGAAGACCTTGGTTCGGCTGGGTGGCGCGTCGGCCACGAGCGCCAGCGCATCGCGGACATGCCGGTCCGTCGCGGGTCGGTCCCCGCGCTGCCAGACGGCGCGCGCGAGCAGCACCTCGGCCTCCGCGGCGCCCTCACGGTCGCCCACGGTGAGCAGGGCGTCCCGCGCCTCCGTGAGCCGGTCGGGGTCGCCTCCCGTCGTCAGCCGAGCCGGTGCCGCCCGCCTCAGCAGCAGCTGCGCCCGCCCCTCCGCGGTCTCCGGCCACAGCGCCAGTGCCGCGTCGTAGAAACGGCTGGCCGCATCGACGGCGTAGAGCGCGGCGGCGCGGTCACCGGCGGCTCGGAGCGCGAGCCGGGCGCGGTCGGACAGGACGGCGGTGTCCATGCCGGCGGCGACCGCGAGCTCCAGTGCCTGCAGGTAGTGGTGCGCGAGCATCTCCGCCTGGTCGTCGGAGCGGCCGAGCGATTCGATCCACTCAGCCGTCAAGCGATGTTTCTCGGCGCGAGCGGCACGGGGGATCTGACCGTAGGCGACGTCGCGGATCAGCAGGTGGCGGAAGGCGTACTCGCTCTCGCTGCCCACCGAGGAGGTGCGCGAGCGCTGCACGAACTCCTTGCGTTCCAGGGCGTGGAGCAGGTCCTCCGCCTCGCTCCGGGGGCGGTCGCCGATGGCGAGGAGGGCACCGAGCCAGAACACCTTGCCGACAACGGCGGCGTCCTGCAGCAGCGTCTTCTCCTCGGCCGACAGCGCGTCGAGCCGGGCGGCGATGATGCCCTGCACGGTGTCGGGCAGCTCGAGCACGTCGCCCCGCTCGTCGAGCGCGCGGGCGTACTGCTCGGCGTAGAGCGGGTTGCCTCCCGCCCGGACGAGCAGGGCCTCCTGGGTCGCCGCCTCGAGTACCGGTTGCCCCAGCAGTGCCTGGAGCAGTCGGGTGGTGTCCCCGTCCGACAGCGGTGACAAGGAGATCGTGAGGGCGTTGGACATGCCGCCGCCCCAGCCGGAACGGCGGCCGAGAAGCTCCGGCCGGGCGGTGCCCAGCACAAGCAGTGGGACGCCCCTGACCCGCTCGGCGAGCTGGTCGACGAAGTCGAGCATCGCCTCGTCGGCCCAGTGCAGGTCCTCGAGCACGAGCACGAGCGGCCGGTCCTCGGAGAGCGCCTCGAAGAAGCGGCGCCAGGCCGCGAAACCCTCACCGGTCCCGCCGTCCCCGGCTTCCGTGACGCCCACGAGCGCCCCCAGGTGCCGCTCGAGCCACGGCACCTCCCCGGGCTCGACCCCGAGCCGCCGCCAGGGCGTGATGCAGCTTCGCCGCCGCCTGCTCGGCGCTGTCGCTCTCGAGGATGCCCGTCTCCGCCTTGACGATCTCGGCGAGCGCCCAGAACGTCACGCCGTCGCCGTACGGGAGGGATCGTCCCTGCCGCCACCGGATGAGCTCGGCGTCCTGCTCGACCACCCGGAACAGCTCGTGCACGAGCCGGCTCTTGCCGATGCCGGGGACGCCCACGACGGTCACCAGCTGCGGGGAGCGCTCCTCCTTCGCCCGGGCGAGCGTCGAGCACCAACAGGTCGAGCTCGCGGACCCGGCCGACCAGGGGCACCGTCGCCTGCTGGGTGACGTCGACGCCGAACCGGGACCGCGCCGCCACGGCCTCCCACGCCGCGACCGGTTCGCTCTTTCCCTTCGCGAGCACGGGAGCCGCCGGCCGGTAGTCGATCGCCTCTGCGGTGGCGCGATGGGTCTGCTCGCCGACGAGCACGCCGTTCAGGGGCGCCGCCGCCTGCAGCCGCGCGGCGGTGTTCACCACGTCGCCGGCGGCCATCGCCTCGCCCCGGGTCGGCCGGGCGTCGAGGTTGACCAGGGCCTCGCCGGTGTTGACGCCGATGCGCAGCTGGAGCCGTTCGTCGTGGCGGTCCGCCCAGGCGCGGATCTCCAACGCTGCCCGGACCGCTCGCTCCGGGTCGTCCTCGTGTGCGACCGGCGCGCCGAAGACCGCCATCACGGCATCACCGATGAACTTCTCCACCGTCCCGCCGTGCCGCGCGAGCTCGTCGCGCAGGTGGGCGTGGTACGGCGCCAGCAGCGCGCGCACGTCCTCCGGGTCGAGCTGCTCGGAGCGGGCGGTGAAACCCACCAGGTCGGCGAAGAGCACGGTGACGACCTTCCGCTCCTCGCGCGAGGCGCGGGGCGCGTCCGTCGCGGTCGCGGCGCCGCAGAAGGGGCAGAACGGGAACTCTCCCGGCAGCTCCTTGCCGCAGCTGGGGCAGGTCACGCCGCCGAGTGTGGCACCGCGGCCCTCGTCCCGGGGTGGACTATGGCAGGACGACCGCGCGGCCGTCGAGGGTGCCGGCCCGCAGTCGCTCGTAGGCCGCCGGCGTCTCCGCGAAGTCGAACTGCTCCACCTCGACCGTCACCTCGCCGGTGCGCGCGAGCTCGATCACCTCGTGGAGCTCGGCGATCGGCGCACCCTGCGGGTTGAACACGTCGCAGTCGTGGGCCGGCTGGCCCCACCGCACCTGCGCGGTGCCGAATCCCTGGCCCACGATCGCGACCGCGCCCATGACGGCGGCGTTGCGCAGGGCGGCGTTCAGGGTCTGGTCGGTGCCGACGAAGTCGAGCACCGCGTTGGCGCCGCCGGGCCCGACCGCCTCGCGCAGCCGCCGGGACAGGCCGTCGCCGGCGAGCAGCACCGCGTCGGCGCCGAGCCGCCGGGCGGCCTCGGCGCGCCCCTCCCGTGCCTCGACCGCGATGATCCGCGCCTGCGTCTGCAGCCGCAGCCACTGGACGGCGTAGGCACCGAGTCCACCCACCCCGAGGACCACCGCCGTGGCAGTGGCGCCGGCCGAGACGGCGGCGTCGAGCTTCGCCCGCACCCGCTGCACCGCGTGGTACGACGTCGCCCCCGCGTCGGTGAGCGGCGCAACGACGCGAGGGTCGAGCGTCCCGAGCGGCACGAGCTCCCGACGGTCGACGACGAGATGGGTCGACAGCCCGCCGTCGACGCCGAAGCCGCGGCCGCGCCAGCTGTTCACGCAGTAGTTGTCCGCCCCCTGCCGGCACCAGCGGCACTCCCAGCACGGGGACATGCAGGCGACGGCCACCGCCTCGCCCGGGGTCAGGTCGTCGACGGCGTCCCCGACCGTCTCCACCCAGCCGGCGATCTCGTGCCCCAGGGTGAACGGCACGTCGTAGGGCAGCACCCCGGCCGGGGAGTCGAGGAACAGCACGTCCGAGTGGCACAGACCGACGCCGCCGACCCGAACAAGGACCTCCCGCGGGCCTGGCTCGGGCACCGGGACGTCGGCGAACCCGGGCCGTTGCCAGTCGAGCAGCCGGTACGCCGGCATGGTGTCCGTCGCCACGTGATCGACCGCCCGCTCCTCGTCGCCGCCGCGCTGTCCGCCCGCGAGCGTAGAGCGCGGTCACCATGAGGTGCGCAGCACCGCCTGGAGGGTCAGGGCCAGCAGCAGCTGGACGGCCACGAGCGCGCTCGTGGCCCGGTGGGTCAGCCGGAGCGCGCCGGTCGCCGCCGCGATCCACGGCGCGAACGGCAGCCAGATGCGCTCGGCCTCGCCGCGGACGAAGCCGGACGCGTCGCTGGCCAGCACCGCCAGCGCGACCGCGCCCACGAGCACGGCGAGCCGCCGGTCGCGCAGCCGGGCCAGACCGACGGCCGTGGCCGGCCCCACGATGACGGCGAGGTCGGCAAGGTTCGAGAACACGAAGAAGGGACGGGACCGGTGCGGCCCGACACCGGCCGCCCACTCGCGGTGCGTGGCGGCGAACCCGTCCGGGTACCAGAAGCCGGCTGCGGTGAACAGCGCCGCGACGACCGCGACGCCGAGCACCGCGACGGCGAGTGCTCGCAGTCGGCCGAGCAGCGCGGCGACCGCCACCGGGAGCGGCGCGAGCACGAGCAGCCCGTAGGAGCAGTAGACAGCGGCGCCCATGAGGATCCCGCCGCCGAACACCATCGCGTGCCCGGTGGCTCCCCGCCGCCGGGCGCCGACGGCGAACAGCGCCACCCCCCAGGCGGACAGGCCGAGGAAGAACGCGTCCGCGCTCGTGGCGATCCACATCGCCGCCGGCAGCGTGGCGAGGAACGGCAGGGCACGACGGGCGACGTCCTCTCCGACGGTCACGCGCACCGTCACGGCGACCGCGGCGACGGCCGAGGCACCAACCACGATGACCATCAGCCCGGCCGCGGTCGGTTGCGGGAGACCGACCCGCCCCAGCGCCCAGAAGACGAGCGGTGCCAGCGGTGCGTGGCCCTTCACGTGGATCGGATAGGAGTGCAGGTTGTCGACGAAGTGCCGGAGGTAGCCGACGGGGGAGTCGCCGACGGCGTCGATGCCGGACAGGTACTCGAACCGCGTCGTCAGCGTCGACCCGATCCGGTCGAAGCCGTCCGAGGCGGCGAGCGCGATCGCCCAGCCCGCGGCGACGACCGAGGACACCCACAGCAGTGGCCGCCAGCGCATCGCTCAGGGCGAGCCGCGGCCCGGCCCAGGCGACCAGGCCACCGAGGGCAACCGCCGGCAGCAGCGTGCCGAACAGCGGATGGTCGCGCACGTGGGCGTAGAGCGGTGCCACCTCGCCGAGCCGCAGGTGCTCGGCGGGGATGCCGAGCGCCCACACCGCCGTGACCGCGGGCAGCAGCATCCAGACGGTGAGGGCGACCGGTAGCCGCCACGGTCTGCCGGTGGGACGCCGCTCGACGCCGACGCCGGCCGGTGGGATGTCCAGGCCGGTCACCATCGGCCGGCGGCGTCGGTGTCGTCGAGCGCACGCGGGCAGTCGCAGTCGCGCCGGCCGTCCAGCCCCGCGGCGACACCGACGAGCAGTGCCCGCAGCCGGTCGATGTTGGCGGCGAAGACCGCGAACACCTCGTCCTGCCGGACCCCGTCGCCCGGCTGGATGCCGGCGTCGACGTCCGTCACGAGGGCGACGCAGGTGTAGCAGAGGGCGAGCTCCCGGGCGAGGGCCGCCTCCGGCTGCCCGGTCATGTTCACGACCGTCGCGCCCGCGGCGGCGTAGCAGCGCGACTCGGCCCGGGTGGAGAAGCGCGGGCCGTCGATGACGACGAGCGTGCCGCCGTCCGTGACCGGCCAGCCCGCCGCCTGCGCGGCCGCGTGCACCGCGGCCCGGCCACGGGTGCAGTACGGGTCGGCGAACGGCACGTGCACCGCGCCGGTGTCGTAGTACGTCGACTCGCGGCGCGAGGTCCGGTCCAGCAGCTGGTCGGGGATGACGAGGTCGCCGGGACCGAGCGCCGGGTCGAGGCTGCCGACGGCGCACGGAGCCAGGATCTGCCGGACACCGAGGCGCGCAGGGCCCACAGGTTGGCGCGGTAGTTGATGCGGTGTGCCGGGTGCCTGTGGTCCCGCCCGTGCCGCGGGAGGAACGCGACCTGCCGGCCGTGCACCGCGCCCACGACGACGCAGTCGCTCGGCTCGCCGTACGGCGTGGGGACCCGCACCTCCCGTCCGCCGGTCAACAGGGAGGAGAAGCCGGACCCGCCGATCACGCCGACGGTCGGCTCGGGCGCTCAGTCATGGCGAGCCGCCGGCCGGTGGGAGCGGCGCAGCCTGAGCGCGAGCAGCAGGGCGGAGGCGAGGAAGACCGCAGCGGTCACGAGCAACCAGTCGCGGGCGTAGTGGGCCGACGACAGCGCGGTCGCGCGCGGGTAGCTTTCGCTCAGCCGCAGCACCGACGGGCCGAACACGACCAGCAGCAGCAGCGACAGGACCGCCGGCACGCGGACGTAGTTGACCCATACGAGCTCCCCGGCCGGGCGGGGATGGCTGCGGTAGCGGCGGACGAGCAAGGCGTCGGCCACGCCGTACAGCGGCAACAGGATCAGGTCGTGGCCGACCGCAGCACCGACCAGCCAGCCGGCTACCGAGAGCGGCCGCACCGACAGCAGCTGCACCGCGGCGTAGCCGGCGACGGCGAACCCGGCGACCATCGCGACAAGGTGCAGCGGGCCGGCGCCGTACCGCCGGCGGAAGCCGCTCATCCCGCACCGTGGAAGGTCAGCCGCGACACCCACTTGGTGTTGTGGACGCCCGGGTTGGCCGGGACGATGACCCGCGCCGGGTAGCCGTGGTCCGGCGACAGGTCGGCGCCGTTGACCCGCAGGGCGAGCAGGCTGTCGCCGTCGAGGATCTGGTTGCGCCGCAGGGACGCCGAGCGGAACTCGCCGCGCTGCTGCAGCGACTCGACGTAGGCGTATTCGGGATCGGGGATGTCGGCTGAGGCGGGCGAGGTCACGCAACCGCACGCCGGTCCAGGACTGGTCGGCGGTCGACCAGCCCTCGACGCACGCGATCGGGAGCCGCGCGGTGTGCTGGGGCATCGCGAGCAGGTCCGCCCGGCTCAGGGCGCGCGCCGGTCCGGCGCCGAGCACCGTCAACCGCCAGCCGGCCCCGGTCAGCGCCGGCCCGATCCCGGCCGCGTCGGCGGTCTTGTTGACCTGGAAGCCGGCCGGGCCGGTGCCGGGTTCGCGGCCGCGGGGCGCGAGCAGCGCCGTCCGCCGCAACGGGCCACCGACGCTCTGGCCGACGGTCATCGCGAGAACCGCCAGCGACCCACCGCCGACCAGCCCCAGCGCCCCCCGCCGCGACATCGTCGGGGATGCCGGCCGGGGGGAGACGAGACCGTCGGGGTCGGCCGGCTCGGGCCGGGTGCGCGACGCCGGGGTCCCGAGCACCTCGCGCAGCCGGCGGGACCGCAGCGCCGTCCACATCCGCCGCAACCGCAGCGACACGTGGACGGCGAACGCCGCCATGAAGACCCAGGCGCCGTAGAAGTGCAGCCGGTAGAACGACCCGGGGAAGGCGTACCAGTACTGCACGTTGAGTACGCCGGTGACGAACTCGAAGACCGCCCCGCCGACGAGCAGCAGCAGGGACGCCCGCTCCAACAAGTGCGCCGGCGACCGCACCGGGGGGAACACGAACAGCTTGGGGATGACGGACCAGAGCTTGGCGAGCAGGACCGGGATGAGCACCAGCCCGAGCGTGACGTGCACGCCCTGGGTGAGCCGGTAGAGCCAGATCGGACGGGTCGGCCAGTCGAACAGGAAGAAGCCGAGCGCGCCCTTTCCGGGTGTCGTGTCGTTGCCGGGCAGGTCGGGGTTGTACGCCGCGTAGGACAGCAGGCCGGTGACGAACAGCACCGTCACCCCGACGAGCAGGACCGAGCCGAGGACCGCGGTGAGCCAGGGACCGCGCAGCGGGCTGCGCCAGAACGTCGGCCGGAACGGGCCCGGCGGGTCTCGCAGGTCGAGCTTCACCACGAGCCCCCCGACCGGGCGAGTGCGGCGAACCACCGGCTGCCGCTGGTCCACGAGTCGACCCGCTCGAGACCGGCGTCGGCGGCGAGTCGCGGCAGGTCCGTGGCGTCGACCCGGGCCCAGGGGAACTCCGCGCTGCGCGTCCCGGCGGACACCAGGTGCAGGAGCCAGCGTGCGGAGCCCGTCCCGGGCGCGGCCACCTCGACCAGCACGAGCCCGTCCGGGTGCACGAGCTCGCTCATGCGCCGCAGCAGCGCACGCGGGTCCCCCCCGATGCCGACGTTCCCGTCCGCGAGCAGCACCCGGTGCCACCGGCGCGCGGCCGGCACGACGGCGAACACGTCACGGATGAGTGCCGGAGCGCCGGAGCGTGCCGCGTGCTTGACGGCCGCGCGCGAGACGTCGATGCCCAGGGTGGGCACGCCCCGGGCACACAGCTCGACGGCCAACCGGCCGGGGCCGCAGCCGACGTCGAGCGTCGGGCCGGCGCACCGTTGCAGCAGGCTCTCGTCTCCCGGCCGGATCGCCAGCCACTGGTGGACCGGGAGGTGCGCGCGCCGGCCGTCGCGCAACGCCACGTGGACCGCTGCGCCGTCGAGGGCCGCGTCGTAGAGCGTGACCGCCGGCACGGTCATGCCGACGGCCGCATCTGCACCCGGTCCGCGCGCAGCAGGGCGGCGGCGAACCGCGAGTGGGGTGCCAGTGTCGCGACGTGCCGGGCGTCGTCGATGGTGTCGACGTCGCGGTGGGCCGGGAGCAGCCCGACACTCAGCCCGGCGCTACGGAGCCGCTCGTGCTGGCGCGTGCAGGTGTCGGCTGCCGACATCGGCACCCCGACGACGAGGTCCGGCTCCGGCCGGCGCAGGCCGATCGCCCAGTAGCCGCCGTCGGTGGCCGGGCCCAGCACGGCGTCGTACCGGCGGAGGGTGTCCACCGCCGCACGCAGCACACCGGGGCCCAGGTGCGGGGTGTCCATCCCGACGAGCAGCACCGGGCCGCCGCCACCGAGCCGGTGCGCGTCGGCCATGGCATGCGCGATGCGGACGTCGAGTCCACCGTCCGGCTGCCGGATCACGCACCAGCCCGACCTCGGCCGGCCCGGGCCGGCCCACCCAGGACGGGGTCGTCCAGCGCGAGCACCCGGAGGACGTCCGGCACCTGCTCCACTGCGCGAAGCGTGTCGAGCAGTGCGGCCGCGGCGACCGCGGCGGCATCGCGGGCCGACAACGGCGGCGTCAGCCTGGTCTTGACGTGCCCCGCCCGGGGAACCTTGGCGAGCACGACGAGGGCGGTCATCCGGCGAGGACCCGGCGCATGTCGCGCACGGTGCGGACGGTGCCGCGCAGTGTTCCGGTCACCTTGCTGCGGCCCACCCGGGGCAGGTAGTCGACGTCGACCTCGGTTACGACGAGACCGGCCGCCGCCGCCCGCAGCAGCATCTCCAGCGGGTAACCGAACCGGCGGTCGACGAGACCCAGCCGCAGCAGCTGGTCGCGGCGGATCGCCCGCATCGGCCCCACGTCGTGCAGCGCCTGGCCGGTCCGGCGCCGCAGCAGCCGGGCGAGCGCGACGTTGGCGATCCGGGCGTGGACCGGCCAGGCACCCCGCCCGCAGGCACGGCGGCGGCCGAGGACGAGGTCGGCGTCGCCGCGGACGACCGGTTCGGCGGTGCGCGGGAGCTGGCGCGGGTCGAGCGACCCGTCCGCGTCCATGAAGCAGACGACGTCGGCCGTGGCCTCGCGCACGCCCGCGGCGCACGCCGCACCGAAGCCGCGTACCGGCTCCACGACGACGCGGGCGCCGTACCGGGCCGCGACACCGGCCGACCCGTCGGTGCTGGCGTTGTCGACGACGATGGGCCGGTAGCCGGCCGGCATCGCGGCGAGGAGCCGGGGAAGCGCCGCCGCCTCGTCGAGACACGGCATGACCACGTCCACCGTCATGTCCGCCGACGCTAGGTGCTCCGGTCCCGGATGGGTCTTACGAGCCGATTACGGCCTCCCGCGGCCGCCCGGTTCCGGCTTACGCTGCAGCCGTGACCGGCCGGGTGCTCGTCGTCGACGACGACTGCACGGTGTCCGACGTCGTCGCGCGGTACCTCGTCCACGAGGGTTACACGGTGGACCGGGCGGCCACCGGTGCGGCCGCGCTGGAGCTCGTCGCCGACCGTGCGCCCGACCTGGTGATCCTCGACCTCATGCTGCCCGGCATGTCCGGGCTCGAGGTGTGCCGGCGGCTCCGCGACATCGCACCGCTGCCCGTCATCATGCTGACCGCCCGCGGGGAGGAGACCGACCGGGTGCTCGGCCTCGAGCTCGGCGCCGACGACTACGTCACCAAGCCGTTCAGCCCGCGCGAGCTCGTGCTGCGGGTGAGCGCGGTGCTCCGCCGGGCGCAGCGACCGTTGACACCGGAGCGCCGGAGCGTCCTCACCGACGACGGCCTGACCGTCGACACGTCGGCGCACGAGGCGAGCCTCGACGGCCGGCCACTGCTGCTCACCTCGCGCGAGTACGACCTGCTGGCGTTCCTCCTGCGCCATCCGCGCCAGGCGTTCAGCCGCGAGCAGCTCCTCGAGCACGTCTGGGGCTGGAACTTCGGCGACGTCTCCACCGTGACCGTGCACGTCCGGCGGTTGCGGGAGAAGGTGGAGGCCGATCCGGCGCACCCGGACCGGCTGGTCACGGTGTGGGGCGTCGGGTACCGCTACGAACCGATCGGTGGCAGCTCATGACGCACATGATCGTGACCTCGGCCGTCGTCACCCTGGTGGCCGGGCTCGTCGGGTGCGGCGGGGTGTGGCTGCTGCGCCGGCGCAGTGCCGTCGCGGTCATGACCGCCACCGTGCTGGTCGCCGTCGGAGCGGCGACCGCGGGCGCAGTGGCGGCCGGCGCACAGATGTTCATCACCACTCACGACGTCGTCGTCCTCGTGAGCATCGGACTGACCGCAGCCGTCGTCGGCACCGGTTGCGCGCTCGCGGTCGGACGTCCGGTCTCGCGCGCCATCGCCGATCACGAGCACGCCGCGGCGGCGCGGGACCGCGAGCGCGCTCTCGAGGCCAGCCGGCGCGAGCTCGTCGCCTGGATGTCGCACGACCTGCGCAGCCCGCTCGCCGGCATCCGCGCCATGGCCGAGGCACTCGACGACGGCGTCGTCGCCGACCCCGACTCGGTGCGCGGGTACCACCGGTCCATCAAGGACGAGTCCGAGCGTCTCGCCGGGATGGTGGACGACCTCTTCGAGCTGTCCCGGGTGCACGCCGGTCAGCTCCGGTTGTCGATGCAGACCGTCACGGTCGCGGACGTGGTGGCGCAGGCGGCGTCGTCCGCGGTTCCGGTCGCGCAGCGACGGAACATCGCGATCGCGGTCGATGCCCCGGAGGTTCCCATCCACGTCGATGTCCGCGAGCTGAGCCGGGTGCTGCGCAACCTGCTCAGCAACGCCATCCGGCACACGCCCGACTCCGGGGTGGTCGCGGTGACCGGCGGACGGGACGGGGACGAGGCGTACGTCGCGGTCACGGACGAGTGCGGCGGCATCCCCGAGCAGGACCTGGCCCGCGTCTTCGAGATCTCCTTCCGCGGCGGCACCGCCCGCACCCCGTCCGGTGACGGCGGTGCCGGTCTCGGGCTCGCGATCGCGCGCGGCATCGTCCTGGCACACCAGGGGGACATCGACGTGGAGAACACCGACGCCGGGTGCCGGTTCACCGTCCGCATCCCGGCCGCGTTGGCGCCGAGCAGCGCGCTCACCGGCTGACGAGGTAACCCGGGTTGCCGCGACCGTCCCCGTCAACGCAGCGGCGCAGTGGCGAACTCGCGCATGCCCGCGTCGAAGTCCACCTCCGCGCGGAACCCGAGAACCCGCGCGGCGTGTTCCGGCGAGGCGACGACGTGCCGGACGTCGCCGAGCCGGTACCGGCCGGTCACCTCCGGCGCCGGACCCCCGTGCGCGCGGCTGAGTGCCGCGGCCATGTCGCCCACCGACCCGGGGCTCCCCGAGCAGACGTTGACGGCGCTGAACCCCGGTGGCGCGCTGCGCAGGGCGGCGACGTTGGCACGCGCGACGTCGCGGACGTGGACGAAGTCGCGCAGCTGCCCGCCGTCCTCGAAGACCTGCGGCGAGCGACCGTGCTCGAGAGCCGAGCGGAACAGCGCCGCGACGCCGGCGTACGGCGTGTCCCGCGGCATGCCGGGCCCGTAGACGTTGTGGTAGCGCAGCGCGACGACGGCGCCGCCGGTGACGCGCGCCCACGCCGCGGCCAGGTGCTCCTGCGCCACCTTCGTCGCCGCGTAGACCGACCGCGGGTCCAACGGCGCGGTCTCCTCCACCAGCCCCCAGCCGAGCGCCGCCCCGCACTGCGGGCAGGCCGGCTCGAACCGGCCGGCGTCGAGGTCCGCGACCGCGCGGGGACCGGGGCGGACGTCGCCGTGCTCCGGACAGGACCACCGACCCTCGCCGTACACGACCATCGATGAGGCCAGGACGAGCCGCGCGACGCCCGCCGCGGCCATCGCGCGCAGCAGGACCGCAGTGCCGAGGTCGTTGACCGCGACGTACGTCGGGAGGTCGTCGAGGTCGACACCGAGGCCGACCATCGCGGCCTGGTGCGCCACGGCGTCGACATCGGCGAGGCACCGGGAGACGGTCTCGGCGTCGCGCACATCTCCCGTCACGAGCTCGACCCGGGGGTCCGGTGCCGGCGGCTCGCCCGCCCATGCGGCCGGCAGGTAGGCGTCGAGCACACGCACGTCGACACCCTCGGCCAGGAGGGCGGCACAGACCGCCGAGCCGATGAAGCCGGCGCCGCCGGTGACGAGAACGCGCGTCAGTGGAACCGCCGGCGCAGCTCGAGGTCCACCCCGGCGGGCGGTTGGTGCACCTCGGCGGCGAGGTCGAAGAGCTCCTCGGCGTAGTCGGCGTCGCGGGCGCTCTCCAACCGCACCCGGACCCAGTCCGACCCGCGCGGTCGCAGGGTGACCCGCCCGTCCGCTTCGAGGCTCTCCCGCTGCCGGCGGATGACGTCGCGGGTCAGCCGGAGCTCGACGAACCCGGCCGTCGCGAAGTGTGCGATCTCCTTGCCGCCGACCCAGAAGGCGTCGCCGTGCCCGAACATCGACGTGGACTCGACGACGTCCGCCCGGGCCCGGAGGCGCTTGCGGAGGACATCGTGCGGCACGACCACGGGGGCAGTGTCCCAGGTCGGTCCGTGGGTGGCTCTCCTACCGTGGGGGTCATGGCGACAACCTCCCGCCCGGTAGCGCTCGTGACCGGCGCCAGCCGCGGCATCGGTCGCGCCTGCGCCCGTGCCCTCGCCGGGAGCGGGTTCGACGTCGCGTTCACCGCCCGGACCCGCCGGGAGGGCGAGGGCGTCGACGACTCCGACGCCGGTGGCGGGGCGACGGTGGAGGGGTCGCTGGAGCGCACCGCCGACGAGGTGTCCACGCAGGGGGTGCGCGCGCTGCCGCTGGTCGCCGACCTGCTCGACCACGGCTCGCTGCGCGCAGCCGTCGGGACCACGGTCGACGCCTGGGGCAGGCTGGACGCGCTCGTGCTCAACGCCGTCCACACCGGCCCGGGCAGCATGCTGCCGGTCGTCGAGACGGCTCCGGAGACGCTGGCGACCAAGCTCGCGGCGAACGCGGTTGCCCAGCTGGTGCTCGTCCAGGCGGCCCTGCCGACGATGCTGGCCCAGGGATCCGGCCGGGTGATCGCTCTGACGTCGTACGCCGCGACGCACGACCCTGCCGCGCCGGTGGGCAGCGGCGGCTGGGGCTACGCCTACGCGGCGTCGAAGGCGGCCTTCCACCGGCTGGCCGGTCACCTCGCCGTCGAGCTCGGGCCGCGGGGGATCGTGGCGGTCAACGTCGACCCCGGTCACGTCGTCACCGAACGTATGGCGGCCAACGCGCAGCGGCTCGGGCTCGAGGGTCGCTACGCGGGTGCGCCGCCGAGCGCGCCGGCCGCGGCCGTCACGTGGCTGGCCACCGCCGCCGAGGCGGCCGACCTCAACGGTCAGACCGTCAACGGCCTGAAGCTCGCCCTGGAGAAGGGGCTGCACCCGGACTGGCGCTGACGCTCACCCGTCCACCGGCAGCGTCGACACCCACTGCACGTGCACCTCGCGGCGGTCGAACAGCCAGTCCGAACCCGGGTGGGCGAAGGTGTCGACGTAACGGATGTAGAGCACCCGGTCGGTGCGTCCGCCGGCCTGCTCGCTCACGTGGTGGGCGGTGCACATCGTCTCGCCGGTGCCGTGAATGCCGTGCACCTGCGCGGTGTGGCTGGAGATGGTGTGGTGGGTGGCGGCGTAGCGGGCGATCCCGTCGACGGCCTTGCCGATCGCTGCCCGGCCGCGGTGCTGCCCGGTCGGGTCCGGCCGGGCCGGGTCCATCCACGTGGCGAGCACGCCCTCCTCGACGAAGAGCTCGGCCACGGCCGCGCCGTCGGCGCGGTCGACGGCCTGCGCGTAGCGCTCGACGAGCTCGCGGAGCTCCCGGCGCTCGGCGGCGGTCATCGCGATGCCTCGCCGAAGGCGCGGGCGAACGCCGTGACGGCGCCCTCGGCCGCCAGCGGCGACGACGCGAGTGACGCGACGTTGACGTAGGAGTTGGTCACGCCTGCGGCGACGAGGTCGGGCACGCCCCCCATCATGGCCTCCAGGTCGAGGCTCGTGCCGTCGCGGCGCGCGAGCGGCAGCGGCGCCTGCACCGCCACCGGGCCGGCCGCCGCTGCGCGCAACCGCTCCGCACCCTCGCGCACGTCGTCGAGGGAGGCGCCCATGATCGGGATCCACCCGTCCCCGAGGTCGGTGATCCGGCGGACGTGACGGTCGGTCAGCGTCCCGGAGAACCACACCGGCAGCCGCGCCTGCACCGGCTTCGGCGAGCAGTGGACGTCGGTGAACCGGACCAGCTCACCGCCGTACGACGCCGGCGACGCGGTCCACAGCTCGCGGCAGGCGGCGACCGTCTCCTCGAGCAGGCGGCCCCGCGACGCGAAATCGAGGCCGGACGCGTCGTACTCCGCCCGTTGCCATCCGACGCCGACGCCGAGGTCGACCCGGCCGCCGGAGAGCTGGTCGATCGTCGCGACGGTCTTCGCAAGCACCGGCGCCGGCCGGAGCCCGGCGATGAGGATCCCGGTGGCGAGCCGCACCCGCGACGTCACCGCCGCGATCGCGGCCAGGCAGGTGAGCGGCTCCGGCCACGGGCCGTCGGGTGCGGTGGGGAACCGCCCCCACCGGTAGGCGGACGTGTCGGTCCCCATGACGACGTGGTCGGTGACGACGAGCCGGTCGACCCCGGCGTCCTCCGCCGCGCGTGCGACGTCGAGCAGGACCCGCCAGTCGCCGCCGCACCATCCGCCGAAGTTCGGCAGCCCGACCGTGAGCTCCACCGCGCCGCCTCCCTACGGACCACCCCACGAGGTCGCTCGCCGGCGCTCCCGACCCCGGGGACCCCGGTGATATCTGACACCCTTTCAGATATCGTCCGGGCATGGCGACACCGACCGAGCTGCACACCCCTGCGTTCATGCCCGACCTGCTCGTCGCGGCGCTGCAGCGGCACGCCGACAGACCGGCCGTCTACCTCGGCGACGCCGTGCTCACGGCTCGCGAGGTCGCCGCCGAGATGAGCCGCTACGTGCAGGCCTACGCCTCGCTCGGCGTCGGCGAGCACCACCCCATCGCGATGCTCAGCAAGAACCGGCCCGAGGTGCTGTTCACCATGGGCGCCAACATGCTGACGCCGTGCCGCAGCACGTCCGCTGCACCCGATGGGCTCGGTCGACGACCAGGCCTACGTGCTCGAGGACGCCGGCATCGAGACGCTCGTCTTCGACCCGCTCGGGCTTCGACGAGCGGGCGGCGCAGCTGCGGGAGAGGGTGCCCGGGCTCAAGACGCTGCTGTCGTTCGGGCCCTCCGAGGTGCGGCACCGACCTCATCGCGCTGGCGAGCAGTTCGACGCCGCAGCCGCTGCGGGCGCCGTCGGTCGACCCGGAGGAGGTCACCGGCCTCACCTACACCGGCGGCACCACCGGCAAGTCCAAGGGCGTCATGCAGACCTACCGCTGCGGGGCGACCCTGACCCAGATCCAGCTGGCCGAGTGGGAGTGGCCGGAGGAGACCCGGTTCCTGATCTCGACGCCGCTGTCGCATGCGGGCGCGGCGTTCTTCGTGCCCACGCTGCTGCGCGGGGGCTCGATCGTCGTCCTGCCCGGCTTCGAGCCGACGGCGGTCCTCGAGGCGATCGAGAAGTACCGCATCACGGCGACGATGCTCGTGCCGACGATGCTCTACATCCTTCTCGACCACCCGAAGTTCGCCGACTACGACCTGTCGAGCCTCGAGACCGTCTACTACGGCGCGGCCGCGATGTCGCCGACCCGGCTGAAGGAGGCGATCGAGCGGTCTGGGTCCCGATCTTCTTCCAGTTCTTCGGCCAGTCCGAGTGCGGCATGACGATCACCGTCCTCAAGAAGGACGAGCACGACACGTCGAACCTGCAACGGCTGGCCACGTGCGGCCGGCCGGTGCCGTGGCTGAAGGTGGCGCTGCTCGACGACGACCTGGCAACGAGGTGCCCGACGGCGAGCCGGGGGAGATCTGCGTGCGCGGGCCGCTGGTGATGAAGGGCTACTGGAACAAGCCGGAGCAGACCGAGGAGGCGCTCAAGGGCGGCTGGCTGCACACCGGTGACATCGCGCGCAAGGACGCCGAGGGGTTCCTCACGATCGTCGACCGCAAGAAGGACATGATCGTCTCCGGCGGCTTCAACGTCTTCCCGCGCGAGATCGAGGACGTCATCTCGACCCACCCGGGTGTCGCGCAGGTGGCCGTCATCGGCGTGCCCGACGAGAAGTGGGGGGAGGCCGTCAAGGCGGTCGTCGTCCGCCGACCGGATGCCGACCGTCGAGGCCGACGAGCTCATCGCGCTGGTCAAGGACCGCAAGGGGGCGGTGCACCAGCCGAAGTCGGTCGACTTCGTCGACGTCCATCCCGTTGTCCGCTCTCGGCAAGCCGGACAAGAAGACGCTGCGGGCGCAGTACTGGCAGGGCTCCGCCCGGCAGGTGAACTAGACCCGGTCAGCCGCTCCCTAGATGCTGCGACAGGTCACCGACGTGGTCGACGGCGTACCGGCGCTGCGTCCAGTGCCACCGGCCGTCCTCGCCGCGCGCGAACGTGTCGGCGTAGCGCCCGGTCACGACGGGCTGCAGCGGCAGCCGGTCCGTGCCCTGGAAGACGACGTACGACGAGGTGCACGAGGCGGTCCCGCCCGACTCGTCGACGTCGATCACCGGGTTGGCGGTGACGTGGCGGGTCCGGGGGCTGCCGTCGTGCAGCAGCGTCTGGCGCTCCCACATCCGCTGCATCTGCTCGGCGCCGGTCGCGAAGACGGTGCCCTGCTCGTCGGCCAGCGTGGCCGCGGCGAACAGCTCGGCCAGCCCGGCGAAGTCCCCGCCGTCCATCCGCTCGCAGTAGCGGCCCAGGAGGTTGCGGATCTGCTCGTGCGCGTCGGACATGCGCCCGACCCTGACACATCGCGGCGACCGGGCGGAAGGACACCATGACCCGACCGTCACCGTCGTTCGAGATCGTCACCGAGGAGGTGCTCGGCGTCCGCATGCCGGTCTTCCGGGACCGGCACCGGTCGCTGCGCGCCCTGCTCGACGCCTCGCTCGACTTCGGTGACCGCGAGTACCTCGTCGAGGCCTCCGCCGACGGCACCGCCCGGCGGATCACCTACGCCGACCACCACGCCGCCGCCGGCCGGGTCGCCACCTGGCTCGCCTCCCAGGGGGTCGGCAAGGGCGACCGGGTCGCGATCCTCGGCCGCAACTCCATCGAGTGGGTGACGACCTTCTGGGCCACCGTCTCGCTGGGTGCGATCGCGGTCGGCCTCAACGCCTGGTGGTCGCGCGAGGAGCTCGAGCACGGCCTCGCCGACTGCGAGCCCACTGTGGTCGTCGACGACATGTCGGTCGTCACGCCGCTGCTGTCCGGGCCTGCCGTCCCGATGCCCGACGTGGCCGCCGACGAGGACGACCCCGCCGTCATCGTCTACACGTCCGGCACGACCGGCCGGGCGAAGGGCGCGACCCACTCGCACCGCAACCTCGTCGGCCTCGTCCAGGCCCAGCAGCACGTCACCGCCAGCCGCATCCCACCCGGCGTCACGCTGCCGCCGGCACGCATCCTCGCCACGACCCCGCTGTTCCACGTCTCGGGGCTGCACAGCGGCGTGGTGGCGGCGCTGGGGGCGGGCGCCACGGTCATCTGGCAGTCCGGGCGGTTCGATCCGGACGCGACGCTCGCGACCATCGAGCGAGAGCGCGTCTCCAGCTGGACGAGCGTGCCCACCACCGTCTGGCGCGTCGTGCACCATCCCCGCGTCGGCGCCTACGACGTCAGCACGCTGCGGCACATCGGCGGCGGTGGCGCGGCCTGGTCGCCGGCGTTGCAGGACAAGATGCGCGAGGTGTTCGGCGAGACGCTGGCCTATGGCATCGGCTACGGGCTGACCGAGTCGACCGGGCTGGCGACCTCGGCGTCGTCGGTCGAGCTGCGCGAGCACCCCGAGTCCGTCGGCCGGCCGGCGCCCACGGTGGCGGTGAAGGTGACGGACACCGGCGAGATCTGCATCCGGGGCCCGCTGAACATGTTGGGCTACTGGCGCAACGAGGAGGCGACCCGCGCCGTTCTCGACGACGACCGCTGGCTGCACTCCGGCGATCTCGGCGAGATGCGCGACGGGATGCTCTACCTCACCACCCGGCGTACCGACCTCATCCTGCGCGGCGGCGAGAACGTCTACCCGCAGGAGATCGAGAACTGTCTGGAGGAGCACCCCCAGGTCGCGGAGTCGGCCGTCGTCGGCGTCGACGACGAGGAGTTCGGCCAGCAGGTGCTCGCGGTCGTCGTACCGCTCCCGGGCACCGACCCGGCCGAGGCCGACCTGGCGGCGCACGTGCAGCGGCGGCTCGCCTACTTCAAGGTCCCGTCCCGCTGGGTGCTGCGCACCGATCCGCTGCCTCGCAACGCATCCGGCAAGGTCGTCCGCAGCGACGTCCTGCGAGCACTCGAGCCCGAGAGCAAGGGGAGAACATGACAGTCCCGGAGAGCTACCCGCTCGAGGTCGGCGGGGTGGACGACTACCCCATGAAGGTGGGCTCGATGCTGCTCACGCTCGTCGACCCGGCCAAGGGTCACGAGGCGGCGTACAACCGCTGGTACGAGCGCGACCACTACATCGCCGGCTGCCTGATCGGGCCCTACAACTTCGCCGGCTCGCGCTGGGTCGCGACCCGCGAGATGAAGGACCTGCGGTGGGGCACGGTCCCCCCTGGCTCCCCGTCCGCGACCGCGAACGCGGTCGCCGACCCGATCGACGCCGGCTCCTACGTCGCCATCTACTGGATCGAGGCCGGTCACCACGAGGACTGGGACGCCTGGGCGCTGCCGCAGGTGCGGTGGCTCTACGGGCACGGCCGCGGCTTCTCCGAGCGCACCCACGTGCACACCGCAACCTTCGACCATGTCGGCACGGCGTACCGCGACGACGACCCGGTCCCGGTCGAGCTCGCTCTCGACCACCACTACGACGCCATCGTCGGCGTGTGGCTCGACGCGCGCCCACAGGACGGCGGCGTGGTCGACGCCGCTGCGTTGCAGGAGCGCGTGGCCGGGCCCCTTGCCGAGCTGATGGCCGGCTCCGGGATCGAGATCGCATCGGGCTGGACGCCGCGCCCGGAGTTCCGCAACTCGCGGGACAGCGCGCCGATGGCGCTGGGCAGCCCGGGCGGTCAGGAGAACCGGCTCTGCCAGGTCTTCTTCGTCGCCGGCGACGTGCGGGAGGCGCTGCCCCGGTTCCGGGCCTACACCGACCGCCTGGACGCCGACGGCATCGCCGACACGCTGCTCGTCGCGCCGTTCCTGCGGACCAACGTCGGCACCGACGACTACGTCGACCAGTTGTGGTGAGCGGGCCGGCTCCGGCCGGCCGGTCGGTGGTGGTGACCGGCGCGGCCGGTGGCCTGGGCGGCGCGACCGTCCGGCGGCTGGCTGGTGCGGGCTGGCGGATCTACGCCGCCGACCTCGCCTCCCCGGCGCTCACCGACCTCGCCGGCGCCGGTGACGTGGTGCCCGTGGAGTGCGACGTGACCGACGAGGCGAGCGTTGCGGCGCTCGCCGAACGCGTCTCGGCCGACGTGTCCCACCTCGACGCCGTCGTCAACTTCGCGGGCGTCCTCGGGATCGGCCCGCTGGTCGAGGTCGACCCGGCCGCCTTCCGCCGGGTGCTCGACGTCAACGTCGTCGGGACCTTCCTCGTCAACCGGGCGCTGTTCCCGCTGCTCCAGAAGGCGTCGGAGACGGGCAGCCGCGGCCGCATCGTGCTGATGTCGTCCGAGACCGGCTGGCAGACGGCGATGCCCTTCAACGGTCCGTACGCGATGTCGAAGCACGCTGTCGAGGCCTACGGCGACGCGCTGCGGCGCGAGGTGATGCTGCTCGGCGTCGCGGTGGTGAAGGTCCAGCCGGGCGCGTTCCGGACCGGGATGGTCACGTCGATCATGGATCGGTTCGCGGCGCTGGCGGAGGGCTCGACGTACTTCTCCCGGCCGCTGCGGCTCGCCCAGAAGCGGATCCCGCAGGAGGAGCGGCGCGCCGGCGACCCGGCCGACCTCGCCGCGCTGATCGAGCGGGTGCTGACGGTACGGCGACCTCGGCCGGCGTACCGGATCCACACCAACCCGCAGGCGGCCGC
The DNA here is from genome assembly GCA_963835405.1 of uncultured Actinomycetota bacterium. GTDB lineage: Bacteria > Actinomycetota > Actinomycetes > JAFAQI01 > JAFAQI01 > CAWIFV01. Next base: position 40,381 of record CAWIFV010000009.1, on the reverse strand, counting down.
GCTCGACAGGCTGCCCGCGCGCGTGGTCGACCGGCTGCTCGCCGCCGCGTTCCGCCGGGCGTGAGGCGGCCGGAGCTTCGCGCTCAGACCTTCGCGAGGAACAGGTCCATCTCGATGCCTCGAACCCCTCGAGCAGGTCGCCGCCTCGAACGCGGCGGCGAGGCAGACGTCAGGGGACGGCAGGTCCGACCGGCTCGCTCAGGCGGGCGAGCGCCACCTCGTACTCCCGCACATGAGGCGCACTGGTCAGGTTCATCCGCTGGAAGACGAGCTCCCGCAGGGCGGCAGCCTGCTCCCGGCTGTTCGTCATCGACTCGGCATCGGCGTACAACATGATCGCCAGCGCGCGCCCACCTGCCGCGTCGTGGAGGACCAGCCCCCCGCACATGCCGGGGATCTCCTCCACGTCCGGCAGGACCTCGCTTTCGAAGTGGTGCAGGTCCTGGGCCGCGGACTCCGGCGCCGTTCCGATCAACTCGGTGACTCGAGCGAACATGGCCGCCTCCGACGTCTGCCGCCGACGACGATGGACCCGCCGGCGCCTCCTCTCCAGGGCCGAAAGTCCCGACCCATGCCGCCCCGGTCAGGCGACGCCCGCGAAGAAGTGCCATGCTGCCGCTATGTCCGGGGGGACCTGTGAGGCCTGCGGTGCCGCGCTCCTCGCCGACGCCCGGTTCTGCTCGCGGTGCGGGACAGCGGTCGAGCAGGAGCAGCACAGCGAGCGCCGGCTGGCGACGGTGCTCTTCGCCGACGTCGTCGGCTCGACGGACATGGCCGTCTCGACCGACCCGGAGGACCTACGCGTCCGGCTGACGGCGTTCTTCGAGACCTGCCGGAGCGTGATCACCGACTGCGGTGGCCGGGTGGAGAAGTTCATCGGCGATGCGGTCATGGCCGTCTTCGGCGTGCCCCGGGCCTACGGCGACGACGTCGACCGGGCGGTCACCGCCGCCCTGCGCCTCGTCGAGGCGGTGGACGTCCCGATCCGGGTCGGCATCAACACGGGAGAAGTCCTCGCGGTCGACACCGGACCGGAGGGCCCGGTGGCGGTGACCGGCGAGGCCGTCAACGCCGCGGCCCGGCTGCAGAGCGCCGCTGCTCCGGGGCAGGTCCTGCTCGGCGAGCGCACCGCGCGTGCCGTGCGCTCCCACGGCACCCGGCCGCTCGGCGCGATCAGCGCCAAAGGCTTTCCCGAGCCGGTGCCGGTGTGGGAGGCGGTCGCCGAGTCGGCGTCGGTCGCGGCGCAGTCACCGCTGGTCGGCCGCGATGACGAGATCCGGCTGCTGGCGCTCGCGCAGTCGAGATGCATGCGCCGGCGCACCGCCCATCTCGCGGTGGTCTCCGGCGAGCCCGGCGCCGGGAAGTCACGGCTGTCCGAGGAACTGCTGGCGGCGGCCGCCCGCGACCACGAAGTCATGCGTCGGGTCTACCTGACCAGCAGCCCGGTCGAAGCGGCGACGGCGGTGCCCGCGCTCGGGGTGCTGGCACGTGCGCTCTGCGACGTTCCCGACCTGCCGAGGGGTGACCTGCGCGCAGCCGTGACCGGTTACCTGCGCCAGAACGGCGACCTCGGCGAGCCCGACGACGTGGCCAGGTGGGTGGCGATCTCGACCGGGGACGAGGCCGCGGCCGAAGCCGACGGTGTCGTGGACGAACGCGTGGCCGCGGCGTGGGCACGGTTCGTGCGGGTGGCGCTGGCGGTGCGGCCCGCCATGGTGGTCGTCGACGACGTCCAGTGGGCCGACAACGTGCTGCTCGGCGTGCTCGCGCGGGCACTCGCGACCAGCGGCGACGCCCCCTTGTTCGTCGTGCTGCTGACCCGCCCGGACTCGGACCGCGACCTGACGCCGGTGGTCGCGGCGGCGCAGCACGTGCTGCGGTTCGAGCTGCTGCCGCTCGACGCCGCCGACGCGCTCGACCTGGTCCGCCACCTCCTGCCGGGTACCGCGGCGGTGGTGCGCGAGCGTGCCGCCGAGCGAGCAGCCGGTAACCCGTTCTTCCTGCACGAGCTCGCCCGGGTCGTCGCCGAGTCGACCGTCGCCCCGATCTGGTCGACCTGCCCGACACGGTCCAGGCGAACGTCACCGCGCGCCTCGACGCACTGCCCGCCGACGCGCGGCACGTCGTGCAGATGGCCGCCGTCGTCGGGCCGACATTCGACCGCGGTGTACTCGCCGCGCTCGACCTCCCGGCGGACGACGCAGCCCTTGACCTGCTGGTCCGACGGGACTTCCTCGCGCACGACGACGGTGCCGGCACCTACGCCTTCCGCATGCACTGATCCGCGAGATCGCCTACTCCCAGCTGCCGCGAGCGACGCGGGCGCAGCTGCACGAGCGGCTCGCCGCGCACGCCGATGCGGGGGCGACGGGCGTCGGGCTGGCCGCCGAGCACATGTGGCGTGCCGCGACGTTGGCGGCGACGCCGGAGCGGCAGGCGCGGGCGTGCGTGTTGCTGTGTGACGCAGCCGACGACGCCCGCCGCCGTGGGCACGGCCGGCGCGCGCACGAGCTGCTCGAACAGGCGGCCGACGTCGCTCCGGACGCACGGAGCAGGATCGAGTCGCTCTTCACCGCTGCCTGGGTGGCGTGGGGGCGGTGGCGCGGCGACGACGCGATCCGGCTGTTCCTGAAGCTCGCCGCCGCCGCCGCCGAGGCTGGTGACGGCGCGATGGAGGCCGAGGCCGTGTTCAGCGCCGTCGAGGTCGCTGGCCGGTTCGCCGGCACGTGCACGCGCGAGTTCTCGCCGGCCGAGCTGCGGGAGTGGCACGAGCGCGGCCGCTCGGCCATGCCTGGCGGCGACGTCCGGCTGGTGGCCATGGGCAGTGCCGTCCGCTGCTGGGTCGACGTCCGGGGGCAGCCGCTCACCGACGCCGCTGTCGACGAAGCGGTGCAGCTGGCCACAGCCGCCGGTGACGCGCGGCTGGAGTCGCTTGCGCTGGACACCGCGACCGCGCACCACTGGTCGTCGCAACGACTTGCCGCTGCGGCGGAGATGGCTGCCATGCGCGGGTCGGTGGCGGTGCGCATCCGCGACCCGTTGCAGCTCGGGGTCGAGCAGAGCGACGCGCTGATCATGGGCGCCGACACCGCGCTGATGGTGGGCGACCTGCCGGCGTTCACGGCAGCGGCACAGGTGATCTACGACTTCGAGGCCCCCCGGGGGAACGACCTCGTGGCGTTCGCCCGGCTCGCCGTCATCGCCTTCCACGAGGCGCGGTGGGACGATCTGTTCACCCTCACCGAGCGGCTGCACGTGTCGTGGCTGGAGACGGGTCGGCAGACGGCCGGCTACGCCACGCCCGGCGTCTGGGCTGCTGCCGCCGTCAGCCGGCTGCGGGGCGACCTGCCGGCCGAGGCCCGCTGGGCCGCGTTCGGGGAGAGCATGAGCGGCCGGTCGAGGACGCGGCTCACGTGGCCGTCGGTCTACCTCGCCGACGCCGACGTGCACCGTGGCGCCGCCCTGGAAGCCATTGCGCGGCTCGACGCCACCTCCGACCCGCCGCACCAGGAGATGCGGCAGTTTCTCGCGGCGCTACGCGCGGAGGCCGCGGTCGCCGCGGGAGCCGACGACGCGGCCGAGTGGGTCGCTGCGGCGCTGCCGGTCGTCGGCGAGAACCGCCTGCTTCGCAACGTGGTCGGGCGCGCAGCCGGGTTGCTGCACGGCGACGCCGCCGAGCTACGTGCGGCGTACGACGGTTTGCGGGAACTCGGCGCGACCTACCAGGCTGCCCGCACCGCCGTGTGGCTGGAGGACTCCCTGCGGTCGGACGCGCTGGAGCTGTTCGCCGCGCTGCGGGTCCCGCCGCCGCAACTGGCGCGTCCACTGGTCGCCGGTTAGAACCGGCGCTCGAGCACGCCCCCGGACTCGGCGAAGCCGAGCCGGCGGTAGAGCGGGAACGACCGCTCGCTCGGATGCACGATGACGTAGTCGAGACCGCGGTCGCGGGCGGCGTCGAGCGTCGCGGTGACGAGCCGCGCGCCGACGCCCGCGTTGCGATGCTCGGGCACGACGTAGACGCTCTGCAGCAGGCCCGACACCCGCCGCCAGATCCCCGGGCCGGGCACCCGCGTGATGATCGCGAGCCAGGTCATCCCGATCGCCTCCTCGCCGCAGTGGGCGACGAACGGCAGGTGGGTGTCACGGTGGTCGGCGGCCCACCCGGCGAAGGCGGCCGTGAAGTCGGCCGTGGACGGCGCGACCTCGCCGCGCTCGTCCACCCGCCACCGCCACCGGAGGCCGGCGAGGTCGGCAGCGTCGTTCGGGCCGCCCGGCCGCACAGTGATGGCGTCGCGTGCGGTCACGGCACGCGCTCCGCGACCAGGAACCCGCCCGTCGCACCCGGCATGACCCGGCGGCCGTACGACGCGCCGACCGCCTCGAGGTCGTGCGCGCGCAGCTGCCAGCCATGGCCACCGAGCCATGCCGCGGCCCCGTCCGGCAGGCCGCCCTGCCACAGCGACACCGCCGCATGCTCGCCCGCCACGTCCCGCAGCCGCGCGATGCCGGCGGAGTTGTCCCGCTCGCAGGCGAGCCGGCTGCCGGGAGCCGACATGGCGGTGACGGCGCCCAGCAGCTCCTCGACCGCGCGGGCGTCGAGGTAGACGAGCAGTCCCTCGACCAGCCACGCCGTCGGCTCGCCGGTGCGGTGCCCGGCCGCGGCCAGCGCCGGCGACCAGTCCTCCGTCAGGTCCGCGGGGACCACCCGCCGGTCGCAGGTGGCGGCAGCGTCGTCCCGCGCCAGCACCGTCTCCTTGAACTCGAGCACGGCCGGAAGGTCGACCTCGAACAGCCGCGTCGCCGCCGGCCAGCCGAGCCGGAACGCGCGGGTGTCGAACCCGGCGGCGACGAGCACGACCTGCCGGAGCCCGGCCGCGGCCGCGCCGCGCAGGACGTCGTCGTAGAAGCGGGTCCGGATGCTCACCTGCTCGACGAGCCGGCGGCGTACCTCTTCCGTCGCCTCGCCGCGCGCCGCCTCCGCGGCACTCGGCGACGCGTCGACGAACGCCTGCGCCCACGGGTCGTCGAACAACGGGTCCGGCCGTCGGGCCTCCGCGGCTCGGATGCGCGCGACCCCCACGGCGGTCCGCGAGACGGGACGCATCCGCCGGTTGAGTGCGACGCGTCGTGTCTCATCCGGCCGGCGTGGAACACGGAACGTTGCACTCAGCGGGGGGAGAGGAGGGGGCCGACCTGCTCGCCGAACGCGGTCACCTGGTCGACGAGCTCATCGACCGACCGGCTCGGGAAGCGCACCTGCAGGTGGTTGACGCCGACCTTCGCCCACGCCTGCAGCGACTCGGCCAGCTTCTCGGGGGAGCCGCTGACGCACGGCCGGTCCACGTCCCACGACGGCTCGCCCACGTGGAGCCACTCGGTGATCGCGCCGATGTCGCCGGTCCCGCCGTCACCGGTGGCCTGCTCGCGCTCACGCCGGTAGAGGTCGACGAGCGGGGGCATCTGGTCGAGCGGGGTCCCCTGCGGGAGCCAACCGTCCGCCAGCCGCGCGGCGCGGCGTACGGCGGCGGGAGCGGCTCCGCCGACCCAGATGGGCGGCCGCGGCTGCTGCACCGGGCCCGGTGCGAGCTGCATGCCGTCGATCGCCCCTTCGCGCAGGACGGTGTCGAGCACCCGCAGCCCTTCGTCGAGCTGCCGGCCGCGGGTGGAGAAGTCCACGCCCAGCGCGGCGAACTCCCGCTCGACGTGGCCCGCTCCGACGCCGATGATCGCCCGCCCGCCGGAGAGCAGGTCGAGGGTCGCGAAGGAGTTGGCCCCGACCAGCGGATGCCGGTAGGTGAGGTTGAACACGCTCGACAGCAGCCGGGTCCGCTCGGTCAGCCCGGCCAGCCAGCCCAGCGTCGCGATGGTGTCCCACCACACCGCGCTCATCCGTGGCGCCAGCTCGTCCGGGATGACCACGTGGTCGCAGACCGCGACGTAGAAGAAGCCGGCCCGGTCCGCGGCGCGCGCGACGGTCGCGACCTCCGCGGGGCCGGCGTCGAGCTCCCACGGCTCGACGAAGTACTTGCTCTGCGCCTGAACGGGCAGCTGCATGCCGAAGACGAGCTCCCCGGCCGGGACGATCGGTGCCATCGGCTCCCCATCTCGAGAGAGGCCGAGTGTAATCTGACGGGGTGTCAGATATGACGACGACCGCCGACCGCCGGGTGCCCGCTGTCGAAGGCTGGTTCACGATCGACGCCGAGCCGGCACTGATCGGCAACCGCTGCACGACCTGCGGGACCGTCTTCTTCCCGCGGGCGTCGTTCTTCTGCCGCAACCCGTCCTGCGACGGGGAGCAGTTCGAGGAGGCGACGCTGTCGCGGCAGGGCCGGATCTGGTCCTTCACCGACGCGCAGTACCAGCCCCCGCCGCCGTACATCACCCGGACCGAGCCGTTCGAGCCGTTCGCGCTGGCGGCGGTCGAGCTCGCCGACGAGCAGATGGTCGTGCTCGGCCAGGTCGCCGACGGCTACGGCGTCGCGGACCTGGAGGTGGGGCAGCAGGTGGAGCTGGTGGTGGAGGAGCTCTACTCCGACGCCGACCACGACTACCTCGTCTACCGTTGGAAGCCGGTCGACGGAGGCAAGCGATGACGGACGTGGTGGTCGCCGGGGTCGGCATGCACCCGTGGGGCAAGTGGGGTCGCAACTTCGTCGAGTACGGCGTGGTGGCGGCGCGGGCGGCGCTCGCGGACGCCGGTGTCGACTACCGCGACGTCCAGTTCGTGTCCGGCGCGGACACGGTGCGCAACGGCTACCCCGGGTACGTCGCCGGCGCGACGTTCGCCCAGGCGCTGGGCTGGACCGGCGCGCAGGGTCGCGTCGTCGTACGCCGCGTGCGCCTCGGGCGCCACCGCGCTGGAGGTCGCGCGCGCCGAGATCCTCGCCGGCCGCTGTCGACGTCGCGCTCGTGGTGGGGGCCGACACCACCGCCAAGGGCTTCCTCGCGCCCAACGCGGGTGACCGTCCGGACGACCCGGACTGGCTGCGGTTCCGGCTGCTGGGCGCGACCAACCCGACGTACTTCGCGCTCTACGCCCGCCGCCGGATGGCGCTGTACGGCGCGACCGAGCGCGACTTCGCGGAGGTCCGCGCGAAGAACGCCCGGCACGGTCTGGAGAACCCCAACGCGCGGTATCGCAAGGACTTCTCGGTCGAGGACATCCTCGCGTCGCCGATGGTCGCCGACCCGCTGCGGCTGGTGGAGATCTGCGCGACGAGCGACGGCGGCGCCGCGGTCGTGCTCACCTCGGCCGACTACGCCCAAAGTCAGACTGCACAGCGCAAGGGTCTGCAGGCGCCGGTGCGGGTGCGTGCGGTCTCGACCGTGACGCCGGCGTTCCCGCAGACCGTCATCGAGATGCCCCACTTCGCCACCGACTCGGGCGCGGCGGTCACCGACGCGGTGACGCCGTTCAAGGACTCGATCGCGCAGGCGGCGTACGAGGAGGCGGGCCTCGGCCCGGAGGACCTCTCACTCGCCGAGGTCTACGACCTGTCGAGCGCGCTCGAGCTCGACTGGTACGAGCACGTGGGGCTGTGCAAGGCCGGCGAGGCCGAGCGGCTGCTGCACGACGGCGACACCACGATCGGCGGGCGGATCCCGGTCAACCCCTCCGGCGGTCTGGCCTGCTTCGGCGAGGCGGTGCCCGCGCAGGCGCTCGCGCAGGTGTGCGAGGTGACGTGGCAGCTGCGCGGCCAGGCCGGCGCCCGGCAGGTCGAGGGAGCCACCGCCGGACTCACCGCCAACCAGGGGCTGTTCGGTCACGGCAGCAGCGTGATCCTCTCGGTCTGACGTCTCGCCGATCATGGCGAACTACGCGTTATGAGGCCCTGATAACCACCACTTCGCCATGATCGGCGGAGGTCTCACCCCTGACGCCGGGCCGTCACGAAGGGACCGGGATCGACGCGAGCTTCTCCGGGTTGGACACGACCCGGATGCCGACGATGCGCTCGTCGAGGACGTCGAAGGCGATGGCCATGAGGGCCACCCCACCGTCGACCACGAGCTGCCCCGGCTGCCCGTTGACCGACACGTCGTGGAGCCGCGCCGTCGGGGGGACGGTCGGCGCTACCGCGATGAGGAACCGCGCGGCCTTGCGCGCTCCGACGATCGGGCGGCGTGCGGCCTTGACCACCCCACCGCCGTCGGTCCAGAGCGTGGCATCGTCGGCCAGGAGCGCGAGCATCCCGTCGAGGTCGCCGGAAAGGCAGGCGTGCTGGAACCGCCGGGCCAGCTCGACGCCGCGGCGCCGGTCGGCGTCGTAACGCTGCCGGCGCTGGTCCACGTGCCGTTTCGCCCGGCTCACCAGCTGTCGGCAGGCGGCCGGCTGCTTGTCGAGAATCGAGGCGACGGCGTCGTAGTCGTAGCCGAAGACCTCGTGCAGCAGGAAGGCGGCCCGCTCGGTGGGGCTCAGCGTCTCCAGCAGCACGAGGAATGCCATCGACAGCGAGTCCGCCAGCTCGGCGGAGCTCGCCGGATCCCGCTCGTCGACGAGCAGCGGCTCCGGCAGCCACGGCCCGACGTAGGTCTCCCGCCGCGCCCGCGCCGACCGCAGCTCGTCGAGCGAGAGCCGGACGACCACCGTCGTGAGGAACGCGTCCGCGGACCGCACCTGCGACCGGTCCGCGGCCTGCCAGCGGAGGTAGGCCTCCTGCACGACGTCCTCGGCGTCGGCGACACTGCCGAGCATGCGGTAGGCGACGCCGAACAGCGTCGGCTTGAGCGCGAGGAAGACCTCGTCGCCGTCCATGTCACGCGCTCGCGGTCAGCGGGACCTCGCAGCGGTCGGAGAAGCCCTCGCTCCTCAGGCCGAGCCCGGCGTTGAACCGCGACCGGTAGTTCTCGAGTGCGACCCAGCCGGCGAGCTCGACGATCTCCTTGTCGCTGAAGACCTGTCGCAGCCGCGCCGCCAGGTCGTCGTCGACGGCCGACGGCGTGGCGTTCACCGCCTCGGCGTACTCCAGGACCAGCCGCTCGCGATCGTCGTAGACCTCGCTGTCGCGCCAGCGCGCCACCTCGCGCACCTTGGCCGGGTCCATCCCCGCCTGCACGCTCTCGAAGTAGCCGTAGTCGATGCACCACGAGCAGCCGATCGCCGCTGAGGTCGCCTGGATCGCCAGCCACCGCAGGTGCCGGTCGAGCGTCGTCCAGCCACGGGCGACCGCCATCTCCAGCGCGCCGGCGGCGACGAGCACGCCGCCGTGGTGTGCCTGCGCCTGCACCGGCTCGACCACCGCGCCGAACAGCTTGCGCGAATAGCGCCAGGTGTAGCGCCGGAGCAGGCCCTTCGGGGTGTCGATGAGCGGCACGTGTGCCATGGCCGCCCTCCTTCCTGTCGTCCTACCCTGACGACGGGGCAGCCTCCGCTGTTGTGACATTCCCGCCGGTGACCGGCATGTCGACGGGACAGCCCCCGCTGTTGTGACATCAACCCAGTTTCAGTCATGACCCTTTGGGGGCTCGAGCCGCTCAGCCCCACTCTGCCGCTCGGTAATGACGGCTACCGACCGCTCGTCGGCAGTGCGCGCACGAACTCATTGCGGGATTACATGACGCCCAAGTATCGGGCCCCCGACGCCGATGATGTGGATCGGCACATACCCGGCGCAGGACACTCTTGGCTAAGGACGTGCCGAGCATCGTCACGGTGAGGTCAGACTGCCAGCCCGACCTGGCTGTCGGGACATGCTCCCGGCGTTCACTGGCAGGTCCGCGTGTTGCCCGCCGGTCGATGGTATGACGCGACCGCATCAGCTGAGTACACCTTCACCACGTCTCCGGTGATGGATCTGAACTCCACCGAATAGTTACTGCAGGCGCTCGTACCGTGCGGTGCGACGAACGTGAACGAGAACGCCCGCGAGTGGCCGTTCGGATCGAACTTCACCGGTCCCGGCACGAGCGCGTGTCCGTGCGCGTTAACGACCCGAAGTGCCAACGGCCCGCCGGCAAACTTTACGCTGACGGTCACCGTCGCCGCTCCCTTGCTGGCGGCGGTAACTAGCATGAAACGGCTGAATTTCTGCGACCGTGTCCAGGCGTCATTCGTAAACCAGGCAGCCTGCTGTTCGTTCAACGGAATTGTTCGTGCTCCGAACCCGGACGCTGCGTTTCCGCTCCCGCTTGCGAGTGCGAACGCGCGGGCGCCCGCCGCGAAGGCCAGCGCGACTGCCAGGCCGAGCGCCATCCAACGTCTCACGCCAACACACGCCCTTCCGAAACCTAGTGACGAAGCCGCACGCGTGCTGCGGCCACTGTGGAGACTGCTCAGGACTGCTCAGCAGGCCGTCGTGTCGTAGGTATCCTTCACGACGGAGCCGCAGTTGTGCCAGTGGTCGTCGAAGTCCGAACTGGCGCTCGGGCTGTTGTTCCACTTCTCGAGCAGCGTGCCGGTGCTCTGGCCGTCTGCGTGATCTGCAACCAGGTGTGGGGCCGCGAGCGCACCGCCTGGTTGCCTGAACTGCCCCGCGCGGAGACGGCATGGGTCCAGTGCGTTGTGGTGTGCTGACGTAGCTTCGCGTAGTACCAGCTCTTGTCTGAACTGTTGTAGAAGGCGCCGCGTTCGTCGATGACCTCCGCGCTCGTCCCGTCGTGGTTGCTGCTGAGATCCCCGGCGACGGACTTGTCGTTGATCCGCACGGTGATCACAGTACCCGTGCGGTAGTTGTGCCAGTAGAAGACCGCGTGCGCGTTGCTGCCGCCGTACCAGTGGGTAGACATGGCGACGGTGTCACCGGCGCTGATGGGGAAGGCGCTGCCGAGGGACACACTTGGGTTGAGGTGTTGGGCCGAGATGGCCTCGTACCACGCGTAGTCACTCCCGATGGGCGCCTGCTGACCGGTCCCGTTCTGCAGCAGGCTCTGATTTCCGTTCCAGCCGCCGAGGCCGACCCAGGTGAAGTGGATATCGTTGCCGTTGCAGTTCGTCGCGGTGTCCTCGGCCATCCGCCCATATACGTAGTTGAAGCCGTTGCCGTTGTCGACGATTCCACCCCAGTTCTGGGACGACTGGGGGGCTCCTACCGTCCCCGGGTCGGCCGTCCCAGCTACATCGTTTGTGTCGATGTCCGGCTGGACGAGCCCGGACCCTCCTGCCACGACACCGGTGTTGCACATCTGGCCCGGGCGAATAGCCGCCACGTGGGAGAAGTTGGGAGGGGAGAACTCCTCGTTCCAGTCCGCGAGCGCCGCCGGGTCGGTCGGCCGGACCCGGAAGCCGTACTCCTCCAGGTCCGCGTCGCTCGCCTGCAGCGGCGACCAGCCCGTCGGTGGGATGACCTGAGCGACGTCGAGATCGGGCAACGACCAATGCAGGACCGTGACGGCCTGACCGGTGTCGACGTCCGCCTGGCTGGTCTGTGGTGCCGACGGAAGGGGCGTGCAGGTTGGCTGGAACGTCGGGCTTTCGTCTTCTGTGCTTGCCGTCGCCTGGCCACTCGCTGCGACGAGCCCGGCCACTGCGACGAGCGACGCCAGCGCGACACCGGTGATCCGTCGCGTCCTGGTTGAGATCACGTTCGTCTTCCCCCTGTTATTGGGCTACCCGTCGGCGGCCCCCACCACCGCTCACCCATAAGACCCGCGAGAACCCGAAAGCGTCACACCCCACCCCGAGCACATCCGACTTGTTCGGATCCAGCGTTCGGGGCAGATGCCACCGAACGCGACGCAATCCCCACCAGCGCGAATCGCTCAAGGCCAACGGAACGGGCTCCGGAGCCAGTGACCGACGACGGACCGCTCCTACGATCGGCCTACCAGTCGCAGTGGGAAGTCGACCAGGGTCATTTGGCCTGACCTGCCCGGAGTGACACCTTCATGTACGTCCATCGGGACGGGCGCGCGGCAGAAGCGTCATACCCGCACGCCCGTCAGCCAGTTCCAGAGCGCGCAAACCGACCGGTAGTGCCAGCTCTCACGCGTCGGAGAACTGTCACTACCGTTCGCGTGCCCGTGCCCCCTGACCAGAGCCGGGCTTTCCAGCGATCAACCGGGGCGGCGCCCTGTCGCGTCAAACATTTCCGGATTCACTTGGAACCAACAGCCGTCCGGGTGTGTGTTAGAGGTGTGGCCGGGACCGACGATGACGTGCGAGAGCTGTACGCCGGCTGTTACGCACGCCTCGTCGGGATCTTGACACTCGCGGCCGCGAGCCGTGCGGAGGCTGAGGAGGTCGTTCAGGAGGCGTTCGTCCAGCTCATCCCGCGTTGGGGAACGGTCAGCGGCTACGACGACCCGGAGGCCTGGGTTCGACGAGTTGCATTCCGCCGACTCTCCAATCGGCGACGGGCGCGCCGTGTAGCCGAACGGGCGCTTGGCAAGCTTCAGCGAGCGTCCACGCCGGGGCCATCAGGTGATCGCACCGACATGCTGCGCGCGCTGGCCCAGCTTTCGTTGCCCCAGCGGCAGGTCGTTGTCATGCACCACCTGCTGGACATACCCGTAGAAGAGATCGCGGCTGAGCTGGGCGTTCCCGTTGGAACGGTGAAGTCGCGGCTTGCCCGCGGCCGCTCGGCCCTTGCCCTGTTGCTCGGCTCGGAGGTTGGGGACTATGTCTGACCTGAAATCGATGCTCACCGAAACCGCGGAGCAGCAGCAGCCACAAATAGTTCCACCATTTGACGGGCTGGTTGCCCGATACCACCGCCGCCGTCGGGCACGTGTCGCAGGCGGTGTCACAGCTAGTGCGGTCATCGCCGCGACTCTCGCCGGCCTTCTAATGTCGCATGGCCCGTCAGGGCACAAGGACCAGGTCGGCATTGCGTTTGCCACTCCAGCGTGCTCTGCTCGCGATCTCGGCCGGACCAATGCGCAGTGGACCGTCGATGGCCTTGTACTCCAAGGTCGGCTGCTCGTGCAGAACATCTCTGCGGCGCCCTGCCGACTCGCTCAGGCGCAGATTCAGCTGCAATCTGTGACCGGCGATCCGCTGCTAAGCGAAGGGAAGCCTGTGCCTGTCGACAGACTCGCGCTTGGCGGCACGGTGATCCTTGCGCCCGGCTCAGAGGCCGAGGCAACCTTGCGTTGGGGAGGCAGCTACTGCGGACCCGCCACGTCGCCTGTCCTGCTAGTGCTCACCTGGGCTGATGCCACGACATCATCTGTCCCTATCGATGGCGACGTTCTGCCCTGTCGCAGTGACACGACCTACGACCGGCATGGGCAATCGTCTGCGGCGATCTCTGGGTTCAGCCAGCGGAGTCGTGCGCACGAGGGACGAGTCGAGCGCGGCGTCCCTGTCCGAATGTAAGCGTCACTATCGCGCGCGCCACGGCATCCGGCTCGGCGTAGAAGAACGCCGGACCCGTGCATGCGTCTCCTGTTGCGCCTGCACGTATTCGAGTTCTTATCGAGCGGCGTTCTGGACCTCGTAGGCTGCGACAAGCATCACGGCATTTCTCCGCCCCCTATTCGTCGAGGGCAGCCAGCGCTCGAAAGTCGTCGGTGGTGTTCAAGTGGGGAAACGGCTCACTCGGCGTCTCGATGTTCAACGCACGACACAAGGGCTCCCAGCCAAGTTCTGGGCGCCATTCGATCAAGCGGCCGCCTGGCACGCCCGCGCGAACGGCGGCGTTGTGTTGCTCGTAGGCCGCTACCGCCGCATCGCGGTCGTCCCACCGCCCGGTGAATGGTTGCATCGCGACTTGCATCATCTGGTACCAAGCTTCAAGGCCCGGCAATGGTCCACGCTTCATGCTCGCGAAGACGGTCCGCTCGCAACTCCTCCACCATTCGTCCGCGCTTGCCCGGGTGGACAAGACAACCGGGGCACCGGGATACCGGTCGGCTAGCTGACGCCAAAACTTGCAGCCCGGCCAGTCGACCGTCGCGACATAGCCGGCATAAATCGCGTCCCAGTCCGCGTCCCCGGCCTCCAGTGCCGCTTGCCACCTTGGGACGTGATCGAGATGCAGTATCACCTCGTGGGTGTGGTAACACGACCCACCCAACAGACGCTCCAACGCCGCCTTCAACGAGTTCGTACCAGTCCGACCGAGGCCCGCGCCGATCATTGCTAGCGGCATGAGCCGCACGATAACGCCACGTCGCGGTCGCCCAGCGGTCGTCCCTGTCGAGGCTCGTGGAACGGCACCTCCATGTCGGCTATCCAGGCGTCGCAATTCAGCGTGACATCGCCGATTGCAGCACGGCGAGCTCGCAGCCTGGGGTAGACGGGTCGAAGCCATGCTCGATCAGCCAGCGGACCGCCACCAGGCTTCGCAACGCCCACCACGCCCTGATGACGTCGAGGTCGACCTCGGTGCCGTAGCCGGTTAAGACATCACCAAGGCGCTCCTCGTGTCCGAGCGTGAGGACGGCGAGATCGAACAGGGCGTCACCTTGGCACGCGTCGGACCAGTCGATCACGCCCGTGACTTGGTCGTCGTCGACGAATACGTGAGCGACCTGGAGATCGCCGTGCGTGAACACAGGGGTCCACGGCGGAGTGCAGCCTCGGCAAGTCGACGGTTACGGTCGACGACGGCGGCAGGAACGACGTCGTTGGCGAGCAGCCAGTCGCATTCGGAGTTGAGACGCGACGCGAACTCGCCCACGCTCCAGACGGGCCAGGGCGGCAGGGGTGCATCGTGCAATCTCCGGGCGGCGGCACCGGCCGCAGCCCACGCGGCGGGCGACGCGGTTGAGGGTTCGCCGAGCCCGCCCAGCGCCTTACCCGAGAGGGCGGCGAGGGCCAGGACGGGCGGCTTCCGCCACCGGATCTCCGGCGTTGGGAGCGGCGCCATCGCCATCGCCTGGACCTCCACGTCGGCGCGGCTCTGATCAGCGTCGATCTTCAAGAACACGTCGCCCACACGCAGGGTCGCGCGCTCGCTGTGGGCAACAACAACCTCGACTTCCTCCACGTGGGTGATCCTTGCGACATACCACCGAGATCGCCACGGGATTGTGGTCCTGAACGGCACCTACGTAACCGTGCAGATGATGGTCAGCAGCGCCCGGCTGGGAACTTTCGCGGGAGGTTTCGCAAGCGCCAATCCCCCCACGTCCCCATCAGCGAGCCCGACCACGGCTCGGCGTTGCCGTCGAGAGGCTCAACGGTCATGCAGCCATACGCCAACGTGGTGTTGTCAAGCGGGAAGGGGGAGTATGCCCGCACCCTTGCCCGTGACGCTGCGGCGCCGCCGCAGCACCCGTTCTTTTTGTGGAAGTAACCCACGGCGACGGCTTCACGCCGGGAGCGGCGCTTCCACTGGAGCTCATCGAGAATGGCCCCACCGTCACCGCACGCTAGAACGATTTGCGTGGCGCCTCTGTCTGCAGTCGACCACCGCAATCACCGACGAGAAACGGCCCTCGCCGTTGCGCGTGTGGCGTCTGTGCGGCCTCGGAGCTCGCCGACGGCGCCGGGGACTGCGGGAGCGACGTTGCGTCGTCACGTCCCGCCGGTGCGGCCGAACATGCAGCCGCAAGCAGCGCGACCATGACCCAGGCCCCCGTGCCCGTGCGCATCTGTGCTCCTTTCCCCCGTGGTGTCGCCAGGATGACGCTCTTGGATGCCTCCGCGGTTGCTGGCCGACGACTGGTCGCGAAAGCGTCATGCAGCCGTCACAGAACGCCGGCTGAGGTTCGTTGATCTTGATCGGCGCCCAACCGAACGGTAGTGCCACTGCCAGATAGGACTCGGAAATTCCAGCGACCGCAGACGTCCTTGGACCGGCATGCCCCGAGACGTCGTCTAAAGACTCCGGAGAACTTGGTTCAACCCCATGTTGCCGAGGTTCGATGACATCCCCGCCGGTGACCGGCTACTTCACGACGACGGGTACGACGGGCGCCCCGCAAGCGGCGACGAACGGTTCGGGTGCGGCGACGAGCAGGAACGCGTAGCGCCCGTCCTGCGCGCAGTCGGCCGACAGCTCCTCGAGGTCGAAGTTCTGGCCCTGCACCAGGCCCATCTCGACGATGTGCAGCATGTGCACCGGCAGCCACAGCCCGTCGATCTCGCCGGGGAAGACCTCGAACGACAGGTTGTCCGTCGCGACCGCGGCGACCCCGCGGCGGTGGAACCACTCGACCGTCTGCAGTGACGGCCCGGCGGTGCTGATCGAGTAGCCCATCTTGTCGCCGGCGTGCAGCAGCTGCATCTGGCCGGTTCGCAGCAGCACGATGTCACCGGACTCGACGGTCACGCCCGCGAGCGCCTCCGCCGCCTCCAGGTGGTCCGGGGTCAGCGCGAGCCCGCCGTCGAGCCGATCGACCCCGGCGGCCCGGGCGACGTCCAGCAGGACCCCGCGGGAGGTCAGCGGACCGATCCGGTCCGCCCCGATCCGGCGCGCGCCGGCCTCGTCGACCTCCCCGGGGTCGATGCCGTTCCACATCCGGCCCGCATAGCTCACGTGCGCGAGACCGTCCCAGTGGGTGGCCGCCTGCAACCCCATCGACACCGCGTCGTCGTTGAACCGCACGCCGTCGACATCCTCGCCGAGCAGCTCGTGGACGGCGATCATCCGGTGCTCCGGGTTGATGCGGCCGCGGACGAATCCCAGCTGAGGCCCTTCGCTCGACAGCGGGATCGCGAGGGACAGTGTCCGGCCGTCCTGCACGAGCCCGGTCGCCCGGCGTACGACGTCGGTGGTCACGAAGTTGAGCGTGCCGCGCTGGTCGTCCGGGCCCCAGCGCCCCCAGTTGTTGACCGACTTCGCGAGGCGGGTGAACTCCTCCGGCAACGTCACGTGCTCACCCCGGTCGCGTCCTCCAGCGGGTTGCAGATGCGGCACGGCTCGAGCTTGGTGCGCTTGGGTTCACGGTCGACAGGTCGGTGCGGCCGACGACGACGGTGCAGTCCGGCCGGTGGAAGATCGAGCCGTTCGGCGTGGCGACGAACGGCGCCTCTGCGCTGGGCTTCGATGCGGTGACGGCACCGGACACACCCGCCACCAGCAGCTCCTCGAGCCGGTGCAGCGCCTTGGTCAGCTCCTCGGCCTGCACGCGCGACTCACGGACGCGGATCGTCTGCCAGTAGGCGAAGTAGACGAAGCCGCCGCCGATGACGAGGGCGAGGCCGAGGATGCCGCCGGAGATGAGGTACGACGTCTGCTCGAACGGCAGCGGCGTGCGCGACGCCCCCACCCAGCCGAGGATGATCAGCAGGACGCCCAGCGGCATGAGGACGCCACCTGCGATGAGCAGCCACTGGTCCCGGTTGGTGCCCGCGCGCGTCGCAACCGCTGCACGGCCTCGCTCAACCGGGCAAACCGGCTGTTCGACTCCGTGGCGACGAGTCGGTGCGTCGATGCGGTCATGACTGCTCTCCCAGCGGGCAGATGCCCCCGGTGCCCTTCAGCACCTCGTCGGGCAGGCGTTTGAGTCCGGCGGCGATGAGCCCGGAGCCTAGGACGACGGCGGCGATGAGCCAGGGCGACAGGCCGCCGGGCAGGGGCGAACGCTGCGCGGCCAGCACCGGCGCCTGCGCCGTCGGCTGCCCGGTGGCGACCTCCGGAGCAGGAGGCGGAGCGCCGCCGCTGCTCGGCGCCGGCGGCACGCTCACGCTGCCGCTTGATCCCGTCGGCGGCGGTTGCGTCGGTGGCAACGTCGGCGTCGTGACGGGACCGCCGTCGAACACGTACGCCGGACTCGTGTCGGCTGAGATCGACGCCCCGCCGAAGGTCAGGAGCACGCCGGAGTCGTTGGCGTTGCTCTCGTACTGCGCGTTCTCCTGCATCAGCATGAGCTGCCCCGAGAACAGCTGGATGCTCGCGCCCTTGACGGTCTTCGAGGGATCGGCGACGTACAGGCTGAAGCCGCTCTGCTTCAACATGTCGTTCAGTGCGCCGAGCGAGGGCAGCTTCTGCCCTTGGCCCTGGATGTGGACGCCCTTGTCGTCGACGGTGACCGGGACGCCTCCGACGGTCATGCCGTTGACGATGGTGGATGCGCTGCCGGTTGCACTCTTGCCGTTGGTGACGGCGTGAGCAACCGACCGGATCGACTGGATCTTGACCGCGCCACCACCGAGGGATACGTCGCGCACGACGCCGATGGCGTCGACCTTCGCCGTCGAGGGCCCGGTGAGGGTCACGACGGTGTCCGTGGTGCTGGTGCCGACCGAGTCGAGGCCCGGCAGCTTCGCCGACGCGATCGTGGTCGTGGCTCGGACAGTCGGTCGTTGCGCGCGGGCGAACATGTCGACCCCGGGATGGCTCATGGTCACGGTGGGGTCGCCGCGCCCGGAGTAGGCCTCGGCCTTGTACGTGTCGTTGGTGCTGTCGTAGACCGGGCCGGGAAGCTCGGGGAACTGCGTCACGCACGGCACATCGACAGGGATCGGGACCGGGATCGGCACAGACGACGTCGGGTCGGGCGGGAAGCACGACCCGGCCAGCAGCTTCAGCGTGTCGCCGCCGTGGCCGCCGGTGCCGCCGGGCCAGAAGACGGACGTGAGGGCGTGGCCGGAGCCGCCGTAGCCCATGTGGGACGACGAGTAGGGCAGCTCGCTCTCCACGTCCTCGCCGGAGTGGCTGTAGAACGGGACTCGCAGGCCGTACGCGTCGGCACCGATCTCGATGGAGCCGAAGCCGGACCCGGGCTCGTCGGCCGCGCTCGCGGTCGCCAGCCCCACCGAGCCGGCGGTCACGGAGGCGATGCCCACTGCGAGAAGGGCGAACGTCGTACGGCGCGCCCAGCGGCTGCGCGATCGCGCCACGGCGTGCCGTCCGGGGGTCATGCGGCACCTCCGAGATAGGCGGCGGAAACGTGCTCTTCGATGTCCTTGGGCTCACCGACCGCGCTGATCCGGCCGTGGGTCATGACGGCGGCGAAGTCGGCGACCTCCAGCGCGGTCGTAGCGAACTGCTCGACGAGAAGGATGGTGATGCCTTCCTCTGCGAGCTGGCGGACCAGCTCGTAGAGCTCGCTCACGATCAGGGGCGCCAGGCCCATCGAGATCTCGTCCAGCAGCAGCACCGCCGGGTCGGCGACGAGCGCCCGCGACATCGCGAGCATCTGCTGCTCGCCGCCGCACAATGTCCCGGCGCGCTGGTTGCGCCGCTCCGCCAGCCGGGGGAACCGGGTGAACGCCCGCTCCTGGACCTCTTGCCGGACAGCCCGGCGGCGTAGGTCCACATCCGCAGGTTCTCCTCACCGTGAGGTTCGGGAAGATCCCGCGGCCCTCGGGGATACGGCTGACGCCGGCCCGGGCGAGCGCGTCGGGGCTGGCGCCGTTGACGTGCGCGCCGGCGATGTGGACGCATCCCGAGGTCGGGTCTGATGCGCCGCCCGACACACCTGCAGCGTCGTGGACTTGCCCGCCGCCGTTGGGACCGAGCAGCGCGTAGACGCGTGCCGGTCGGCACGCTGAACGAGACGCCGTGCAGCACCTCGATCCGGCCGTAGCCGGCGCGCACGTCGCGGAGCTCGATAGCGCGGGCGGTCACGACTCCGCCTCCTCGGCCGACCCGAGGTAGGCCGCCTGCACCGCCGGGTCGTGCTGCGACCTGCGCGGGCGTGCCCGATGGCGATGACCCGGCCGAAGTCGAGCACGTAGATGCGGTCGCACACCCGCATCACCAGGTCCATGTCGTGCTCGACGAGCAGGATCGCCGTGCCGCTCGGGCCAGCTCGACGCATCAGGTCGCCGAGCGCCTCGCGTCTCGTCGTGGTTGAGCCCGGACCCGACCTCGTCGAGCAGCAGCAGCCGGGGCCGGGTGGCGAGCGCCCGGCCCAGCTCGACCAGCCGGGCCAGCCCGGTCGGCATCGAGTCGACGCGTTCGTCGCGACCGGCGCGAGCCCGACGCGCTCGCACGATCTCGCCGGCCACCTGCCGCGGGTCTGCGTCTCGTCGTCGGACCAGCGGCGCTGGAACTCGGCCGCGGCGAGGATGTTGTCGAAGGCCGTCAGCGACCCGAAGACCTCGAGCCGCTGGAACGTGCGCGCGATGCCACAGCCGCGCCCGCTTGTAGGGCGCGAGCCGGCTGACGTCGCGTCCGCCGATCCAGACGCGGCCCGGCGTCGGCTCCTGCAGGCCCGTGATGATGTTGAACAGCGTCGTCTTCCCCGCGCCGTTGGGGCCGATCAGGCCGGTGACCTGCCCGCTCCCGGCGGTGAGGTTGACGTCGGTCAGCGCCTTGCACGCCGCCGAAGCGCACCGAGACGTCGACGACCTCGAGCACCGCGTGCGGTCCCGTGCGTCGCGTCGCCCGGCGGGCGCCGCGAACTCAGCGACGGCGCGGACAAGGCGCCCTCCTCCTCGAGGAACAGCGGCCGCGTCGTGCCCTGCGCCGGCGACGGCGGCCCGCACGGCGGCCGCCGGCGGGCCCGCAGGTCTCGCGCAGCCGGTCGGCCGGCCGGGCGATCCGGCCGCCGAACCCGTTCGGGTCCCGGCCCGACGCTGACCGCGGCCAGCCCGGTCAGCAGGTACTGGTTGCTGCAGGATGCGGGGCAGGTGCGGCAGGAACGTGGGGAACAGCGCGAAGACGAACGCGCCGAACAGCACACCGGTGGCGGTGTTGATGCCGCCGACGCGGGCCAGCAGCAGCACGACCAGGCTGACCAGAGCATGAAGCTGTTGCGCGTCGACCTGCGGTCACGCCGCCGTACAGGACGCCCGCCGAGCCCGGCGCATGCGCGGCGGAGAGCGGTGAACGACGACCAGCTTGGTCCAGTTGATGTTGACGCCGAGCGTCGCGCACGCCGCGGGCGAGTCGTTGAGCGCGACGAGGCGCCGGCCGAAGGGCTGCGCCGCAGCGCGAGCACCCCGATGGCGGCGGCAGCGAACACGACCGCACAGACAGACCAGGAACGCCCGGTCGGACTGCGGTGGGGATGCCGGGGATGTGCGGCCGCTGATCGTCGATGCCACCACCGGTGCCGAACACCTGGGTGAACAACGGCCGTCCATCGCCGGGGCGAACGCGAACGTCGCGAGCGCCAGGTAGAGCCCGCGCAGCCGCAGCGTGGGCAGGGCGAGCAGCACGCCGGCCGCGGCGGCGAGCCGATCGGCGGCCAGCGACGCCGAGCAGCGACCCGCCGCTCGCCGACGTGGCCCATCGCGACCGCCCCGAGGCCGACGAACGTCATCTGGCAGACGACACCATGCCGCCGTACCCGGTGAGCAGGAGCAGCGACAGCAGGACGAGCGCCGAGCGCGAAGCCGTTCGGCCACGTCGACGTTCGACGGCGGACAGGTCCCCGGACAGACAGCGAGGCGACGGCGACGAGGATCCCGCCCCAGACGAGCGACGACCGCAGGCCGGCCACCCGGGGGGCGACCGGCGCCGGCGAACGACGCGGCCCGCAGCCGGTCCTGCGGCAGCAGCGATGAGCACGACGAACAGCACGACCATCGGGATGATCGTACTGCGATCGCGGGCCACGGGACCGGTCAGTAGCCGACCGCGTAGGCTGCCCGAGGCCGATGGCCGATCGCCCCGGCGACCGTCGAGCGGCAGGTTGCGCAGCCGGCCGATGATCGCCGCGGCGTAGCCGTTGATGACCAGCAGCGTCAGCATCAGGATGTCGAGCCGGGCGAGGGGCGCGAGCAGGATGCCCGCGAGCGCGGCCAGCGAGCAGCCGATCGCCCACGACAGCTGCTGGATGCGCACCGGGCGGCCCCGGCCATCGCGACCAGGTCGCGGGTTGTCGACCACGGCGCGCATCGCGATCACCGGTGCGGCTGCGGATGAACAAGACGCGCAGCGCCGAGCGCGATGCCGACGGTGGCGGACGACGGCGACGACCTCGTGCCAGGTCACCTGGACGTAGCCGATCCGGAAGCCGGCCCCGTTGAAGAACGCGACGGCAGGTTGCGGACCGTCGCTCGGCTCCCAGCGCGATCTGGGCCAGCGCCGACCAGGAACGAGCAGCAGCCCGAGCGTGACCACGAGGGTCAGGTCGACCGGCGCGCCGTGCAGCGGGCGCATCAGCACCCGCTCGATCAGCGACGCCGAACAGCGGGGCGAGCACGAAGCAGCACGAGCAGCAGCGCGACGCGGCGCGGCGAGCCCCAGCCCTCGGCCAGCACTGCCAGTAACGTGTACGCGCCGATCATGCCGATCGCGCCGTGGGCGAAGTTGAAGATGCCGGTCGTGGTGTAGGTGACGACCAGGCCGGTCGCGATCAGCGCGTAGACGCAGCCGGTGACGATGCCGACGACGTGAACGACAGGAAGCTCGCCATCGCGCCACCCGTTCAGCGGCAGGAACCGTGCCGTCGCATCGGTAGCCGGCGCGGGGTGTCCATCCGGTGAACGCTGCCGCCGGTGAACCGCCAGAGGACGTAGCAGTCGGACGCCCTCGACTTCGAGCCCGGGTTGACCGGCGCCGATGATCCCGTTGGCGTCGAACTTCTTGATCTTCGCGGCGCGGCGATCAGGGTCTTGCCGGTTGATGGCCTTCGCCCGGCGTTCTCGAACGCCTGCTGGAACAGCCGCCCCTCCGCCCAGGCGAACAGCGCGTAGAGGTTCAGCGGCTTGCCGGGGTTGACCCGGCGCGAACCATGCCTGCAGCTGCTGCGAGCTCGGGGATCCGCTGCGCCTCGTCCTTGTTGAAGAACAGCTAGTACTCGTTCCAGCCCATCAGCCCCTCGAGCCGCTTCGAGCCGCCGGCGTCCTGGACGAACGCCTGGTCGTAGGCGATGGGGATGATGTTGATCAGGCTGTCGGGCAGCCGGCCTGGTCCTCGTTCTGGAGCATCTTCGCGGCGTTGGCGGCGTTCTCCGCCGACGTGAAGAAGATCTGCACGCCCTTCTGCTTGCACATCTTGACGAAGTCCTGCGTCCAGTCCGATCTCGGTCGCGGCGGCCGCCCGGGTGTAGACGAACTTCCAGCCCTCGCGACTCGGCCGACTTGACGAACGCCTTCTGCTTCTGCGCCGCCGAGGGGATGTCGGGGTAGAGCGTGCCGACGTGCTTGACCTTGCTCCCGAGCTTCTTCGCGTAGTAGGCGA
Organism: uncultured Actinomycetota bacterium; assembly: GCA_963835405.1. Taxonomy (GTDB): domain Bacteria; phylum Actinomycetota; class Actinomycetes; order JAFAQI01; family JAFAQI01; genus CAWIFV01. Next base: position 17,471 of record CAWIFV010000009.1, on the reverse strand, counting down.
ACATCCCGGTCGCGTAGCCGAGCGGCCCCGGGCTCGATGTCGAAGTGCGACGTCGGCTCGGCCGGCGCGCGGGTCGAGCTGGACGTGGAAGTCGGGGATGTCGTGCGGCTTGATGTAGCCGGCGCCGCAGCCGTCGTACAGCGAGAACGAGCCGACGAACGCGAAGACCTTGCTTCGACACCTCCTCCGTGGCGTTCTGGTTATTGCCGCAGTTGGTGCCGTCGTCGGTGCCGCCGCCGTAGACGTTGGTCTTGTGCCCGCAAATCCCGCCCTGGCTGTTGAGGAATGCGCTGAACGCGCGCGACCCCTGGAGCGCGCCCTCGAACAGGCCTGCCACCGGGCCGGTGGTGCTGGCGATGGTTCCCGAGGTGACGGTGTCGGACGTGAGGCCGACGTCGGTGCCGCTGGTCGGGCAGCCGGAGCCGGAGGCCTGCGTCCCGGTGCCGGTGCTCCCTGTGCCGCTCCCGCCGGAGTGCGGTGCTGCCGCCCGTGCTGGTCGACCGGTCGAGGTGCCGCCGGTCGTGCCCGAGCCGCTGCCGCCCGTCGTCCCGGTGTCGCCGGATCCGGTGACACCGCCCGGTGCCGGTCCCCGTACCGGACCCGCGTGTCGGTGCCGGTGCCCGCCCGCGGCCGGTGCCGGCCGCCGCCCCACCGCCGGAGTTGAGGTACGCCGCCGCTGCCTGCTTGCGCACCGAGTCGTCGAGACGGGCGCCGCAGGCCGGTGCCCAGCAGACCGAGCAGCAGGACCATCGCGACTGCACGCGGGGTGCGCATCAAGTCCCTCCGGACTGGGTCGGTGCCGCCTGCGGGCGCGCAGCGGCCGGGACGCGGGCCCGTGGGGTGACAGTAGAAGGGGCTGCCTTCGAAGCACAAGGGACGTCTCTAGCGCTCCTAGACACGACCGCCTACTCTCCCTGGCGTGGCGTCTCGCATGGGGCTCGACCGGAAGGCGGTCGTCGCCGCGGCTTTCGACATCGTCGACCGCGAGGGCGTCGACGCGCTGACGATGACGCGGCTCGCCGACCAGCTGGGCATCCGGTCACCCTCCCTCTACGCGCACGTCCGGGGGCAGCTCGACCTCCGGCGCGAGCTCTGGCTGCAGGCGGTCGCCGACCTCGGCGACCGGCTGGGCGAGTCCGTGATGGGTCGAAGCGGCGACGATGCGCTGTTCGCCTTCGCGGCGGAGCTTCGCGACTACGCGCGCCGGCACCCCGGCCGCTACCAGCTGACGCTCGACCCACCGGTGCCGTTCGACGACGAGGCGGCGGCGGTACGCCGTCGCGCCAACGCGCCGTTCCGGGCGGTCATCCGCTCGTTCGGGCTGACCGGCGGCGACGCGGTCCACTCCGGCCGGGCGCTGCGCGCGGCCATCCACGGCTTCGTCACGCTCGAGGCGCAGGACGCGCTCGGCCGAGAGGACACGGACGCGAGCTTCCGGCGGCTCGTCGAGCTCCTCAGCCGGGGCCTGCGCCCAGCGGTCGTCAGCGTCTGACCCACCGCGAGCGGCGGTCACCGCGGCCGTCGCCCCGGTGCGGTCGTGGTGGACCCGGCCGGCGTCCCGGTGGACGGCAGGCCGAGCTTGCGGTGGTCCCACGACCGCGTCCGCACCGGACGGACGCGAACGGCGACGCGCTTGTTGAGCATCGTCTCGACGAGAGGTCGCAGGTCCTCGGAGTAGGGCCCGTAGTAGCGCTCCCAGATGTTGACGCCGATGCGCCAGAGCAGGTCGGGGTCGTCGGTCACCTCGGCCCGCCCCTCGATGGAGACGCCGCGGAGGTCCTCGTACGTCGTCCCGTCCTCCACCAGGCAGGAGATGCGCGGGTCGCGGCGCAGGTTGACGGCCTTCTGCGACTTGGCCTTCGTCTCGAAGCACAGGTCGCCATCGACGATCGCGAACCACATGGCCACCAGGTGGGGCTGGCCGTCCGGGCCGATGCTCGCCATCGTGGCGGTACGGGTGCCGGCGAGGAGCTCGGCGATCTCGTCGTCGGTCAGGATGATCTGCGCCCGCTGGTTGACCCCCACCGCTCGTGTCCCGCTCAGGCGTCGCGGGTCGACAGCAGCTCGGAGAGCCGTTCGGTGGTCGCGATCCACTCCTCGACGAGCTCGAACACGACCTCGTGGGTCGGCCGGATCCTGTTCATCCGGCCGACGATCTGGCCGACCGGGAAGCCCGACAGCTCGCGGTTGTGCGCGCGGGTGACCCGCCGGGCCATCTCGCCGTAGAGGATCCCCTGCAGCGGCATGGGCAGCGTCTTCGGCGCGTCCTCGGCCTCCCACGCCTCGGTCCACTTGGTGCGGAGCTGCCGGGCCGGCTTGCCGGTCATGGCGCGCGACCGCACCGTCGACCGCGAGTCGGCCGCGAGGATGTTCTGCTGGGCCTCGGGCGGGGTGTCGGCCTCCGCCACGGTCAGCCAGATCGAGCCGGTCCACGCGCCCTGCGCGCCGAGCGCGAGCGCGGCCGCCATCTGCCGGCCGGTGCCGATGCCTCCGGCGGCCAGGACCGGCACGTCCTCGCCCACCGCGTCGACCACCTCCGGCACGAGCACCATGGTCGAGATGTCGCCGGTGTGGCCGCCGGCCTCGGTGCCCTGCGCGACGATGACGTCGACGCCCTGCTCGACCTGCTTCTCCGCGTGCCGCTTGCTCCCCACCAGGGCCGCGACCAGGACGCCGTGCTCGTGGGCCCGGTCCACGACCTCCTTCGGCGGCGGCCCGAGGGCGTTGACGAGGAGCTTGACGCCGTCGTGCTTGAGGGCCGTCTCGACGGCGCGCGTCGCCTGGTCGTCGACGCCGAGACCGGCGGCGCGGGCGCGCTCGTCGTAGTCGTCCGGCAGCGGCGGCACGCCGAACTCGCTGAGGATCTTGTCGGTGTAGTCCCAGTACTCCTGCGGGATCATCGCCCGCAGCTCCTCCGCGCTGGGCTGCACCCCGCCCTTGCCGACGTAGTTCGCCGGCATGACGAGGTCGACGCCGTACGGCTTGCCCTCGACGTGGTCGTCGATCCAGGCCAGCTCGATCTCGAGCTCCTCGGGCGTGAACGCGAGCGCGCCCAGGACGCCGAACCCGCCGGCCCGGCTGACCGCCGCGACGACGTCGCGACAGTGCGAGAAGGCGAAGATCGGGAACTCGATGCCGAACTTGTCGCAGACGGGCGTGCGCACGAGGCCTCCGGTGGCGTCTCTCGTGGGGATATCTGACGGGTCGTCAGGTTGAGAGTACGGTGCACGCCGTGAGCACTCAACAGCCAGCCCGCGACCAACGGGTGGAGCACGAGTTCGAGACGCCGACCCGCGAGCAGATCGTGAAGATCAGCGCGAAGCACGTCGCGCTGATGGAGACGTCGGACGCCGACGACACGTGGATCTGGGTCGGGATGGAGCACCTGCTGCTCCACACCGTCGGACGCAAGAGCGGCAACCAGCACAAGGTGGCCCTGCCGTTCTGGCGCGACCCGGCCGGACGTCGCGTCGTCGTCGCGTCGTTCGGCGGGGCGCCGACCGACCCGGCGTGGTTCCTCAACCTGTCCGACCGCACCGCCAACCCCGAGGTGCTCGTGCGGGTGCAGGGCGGGCTGTTCCGGTCGGTGCCGGAGATCCTCGACGGCGACGACTACGCCGCGACCTGGGCCGGGCTCGTCGCCGACCGCCCCTGGTACGACGACTACGTCGCCAAGGCCGGCGGCCGGCGGATCCCGCTCGTCCGACTGCCCGAGACCGCCCCCGCCTGACCGGTCGAGTGTGACGTTCTGTGTCCCCTGCCGCGCTCGGAGGACACCGAACGTCGCAGTCAACGGTCAAGGTGGACCGGGAGTGAGCGCAGGGCGTTGTTGAGGTTGCTGCGCAGCCGCACCGGCTCGCCGGCGAGCTCGATCACGGGATAGGTCGAGAGCAGCTCGGCGAAGAAGATGCGAGCCTCGAGCCGGGCGAGGTGGGCGCCGACACAGAAGTGCTCGCCGACGCCGAACGACAGGTGCCGGTTGGGGGAGCGCCGGACGTCGAACCGGTGTGGGTCGGTGAAGACCTCCTCGTCCCGGTTGGCGGACGTGTAGTAGGTGGCGACCTTGTCCCCGGCCTTGATCGGGACGCCGCGCAGGGTGGTGTCAGCGGTCGTCGTACGACGGAAGTAGTGCAGCGGGTTCGCGAAACGCAGCATCTCCTCGACCGCGGTCGGCAGCACCGACGGCGGGTCGTCCCGCAGGAGCCTGAGCTGGTCGGGGTGCTCGAGCAGCGCCAGCAGCCCGGCGGCGAGCAGCGTCGCGGTGGTGTCCTGCCCGGCGGTCACGAGCTGCACGAACAGCGACGCGAAGGCGGCCGGGTCGTGCGATGCCAGGAGCACGGTGGTGAGGTCGTCCGGCGGGTCGTCGAGCGCCTGCCGGTCGACCGCGAACTGGTAGGCGTAGACCCCCATCTCCCGGCTGGCCTCGCCCGCTGTCTCCGCGGAGTCCGTGAACGCCGGGTCCTGGCCGCGGGTGATGCGCTCGGCGAGGGTGTGCAGGTGGTCCCAGTCGGCAGCCGGCAGCCCCATCACCTGCCCGATGACCCGCGTCGGCAGCTTGGCGGCGATCGTGGTGACGAAGTCGACCGCACCGTCCACCGCCAACACGTCGTGGCAGATGGTGGTGATGTCGGCCTCGAGCGCGGCGATCGCCCGCGGCGTCAGTCGCGCGACGACCGGCCGGCGGACCTCGCGGTGCCGTGGCGGGTCCATCGCCAGCAGCATCCCGCGCATCTGCTCCAGCCGGTCCGGCGGCAGGTCCTCCAGGACCACGCCGCCGCGCTCGGAGGAGAACAGCAGCGGCGCTCGGGCGACCTCCTCGACGTCGGCGTGCCGCAGCACCGCCCAGTATCCCGCCTCGCGATCGCCCGGGCGCGGGGTCGGCTGCCAGTGGACCGGGTCGTCGCGGCGCAACCGTGCGAACAGCTCGTGCGGGGGCCCGTCGACGTACAGGTCCGGGTCGGACAGGTCGGGGTCGGACGGGTCGGGGTCGGACGGGTCGGGGGTGGCGACGTCCGTCGTCATCGCAGCGGTCAGCTGACGAGGACGTTCGGCCGGCCGTGCCCCTGCGCCTCGCACAGGGCGTAGTAGGCGGCCAGCGTGCCGGGCCCGTCGGTGACCGACTCGATCGTGCCGTCCTCGCGGAGGTTGAGGTTCGCGCCGTACATGTGGAACCACACGCGCGTGTCGTCCTCGACGCACCTCGAGGGTGTGCACCGACCCGGCCGGCTCGTAGAGGAACGACCCCGCGCGGTTGACGTCGTCGTACTCGCGGTACTTCCACGCCCCGGCGGTGGTGTAGCCGAACACCGGCCCGGTGTGCCGGTGGGTCTGCACGGCGAAGCCGGCCTGGAAGACGTTCTCGACGATCCAGAGCGCCTCCGCCTCGTCGACCCGGATCACCTTCAGCAGGTTTCCCTCGCCGATGTCGACGAACGGCAGGTCGTCGCGGCCGACGTGCACGGCGACGGGCAGCGTTTGGGTTGTCATGAGGGCACCGTAAACCCGGAGCACTTTCGGTGTGCTCACGGCGCTTGCGGGCGTAGCGGGCGAACGGCGAGGGCTTTCCTGACGGGTCGTCAGGTCTGGGTTACGCTCGCGGGATGGACGAGTTCCCGCGGATCATCTCGGTCGACGACCACATCGTCGAGCCGCCCGACCTGTGGCAGGAGCGGCTGCCCGCCGCGATGAAGGAGCGGGGCCCGAAGGTCGTGTTCGCGCCGAAGGGCGACGTGACGTTCGTCGGCGGCCGGCTCACCGTCAACATGGGCGAGCCCGGCAGCGGCCCGGACGTCGCCTGGTGGATCTACGAGGAGCTCAAGCGGCCGCTGATGCGGCTCGACGCGTCGGTCGGATACGACCGCGACGAGGTCGACCTGCGGCTCGTCAACTACGACCAGATGCGCAAGGGCGCGTGGTCGGTCACGGAGCGTCTGGAGGACATGGACGCCAACTGGACCGACGCCCAGATGTGCTTCCCGACCTTCCCGCGGTTCTGCGGCCAGACCTTCTACGAGGCCAAGGACAAGGACGTTGCCCTCGAGTGCGTCAAGGCCTACAACGACTTCCAGGTCGACGTGCTCGGCAAGCAGTCGGACGGCCGGCTGATCCCGCTCATCATCGTGCCGCTGTGGGACCCGCAGCTGATGGCCGAGGAGGTACGCCGCAACGCCGCGCGCGGGGTCCGGGCGGTGTGCTTCAGCGAGATCCCCCCGCGGCTCAACCTGCCGAGCGTCCACACCGACCACTGGGACCCGTTCCTCGCCGCCTGCGACGAGACCGGCACGGTCATCAACATGCACATCGGGTCTTCGTCGCAGATGCCGTCGACGTCGAAGGACGCGCCCGCCGCGGTCGGCTCGACGCTGACGTTCGCCAACTCGTGCTTCTCCCTCGTCGACTGGTTGATGAGCGGCATCTTCGAGCGGTTCCCGAAGCTGAAGATCGCCTACAGCGAGGGCTCGATCGGCTGGATCCCCTACGTGATCCACCGCGCCGACGTGGTGTGGGAGGAGAACCGAGGCTGGGGCGGCGTCGCCGACAAGGTGAAGCGGCCGCCGAGCGAGTACTACTACGAGCACGTCCTCGGTTGCTTCTTCGACGACCCCCACGGACTGCTGAACCTCGACCACATCGGTGTCCGCAACGTCGCCTACGAGAGCGACTACCCGCACTCCGACTCGACCTGGCCCAACACCCGGGCGGTCGCCGAGGAGCAGATGAAGCACCTCGATCGTGGCGTGGTCGAGAAGATCGTGCGTGGCAACGCGATCGAGTGGTACGAGCTGTCTCCCGACGGCCGGTGGAAGGGCTAGACCCCGAGAAAGGCGAGCAGTGGCTTACGACTACGTCATCAAGGGCGCAACCATCGTCGACGGCACCGGCGGCGCGCCGTACGCCGGTGACATCGCGGTCCAGAACGGCCGCATCGCCGCTGTCGGCCAGGTGAACGGTGCCGAGGCGACGACGACGTACGACGCGGACGGCATGGTCGTCGCGCCGGGGTTCATCGACAACCACACGCACTACGACGCGCAGCTGTTCTGGGACCCGATGATGACGCCGTCCAACGTGCACGGCGTCACGACCGTGCTGGGTGGCAACTGCGGCTTCACTCTCGCGCCGCTCAAGCCGGAGGACGCCGACTACGTCCGGCGGATGATGCAGAAGGTCGAGGGCATGCCGCTCGAGGCGCTCGAGCAGGGCGTGCCCTGGGGCTGGGAGTCCTTCGGCGACTACCTCGACGCAGTCGAGCAGTCCGGGCTCTCGCTCAACGCGGGCTTCCTCGTCGGGCACTGTGCCATCCGTCGCTACGTCATGGGCGCGGAGGCGACCGACCGCGAGGCGACCGACGACGAGGTCAAGCAGATCGTCGCGCTGCTGCACGAGTCGATCGAGGCCGGCGGGCTGGGCTTCTCGACCACGTTGTCCAACACGCACTCCGACGGCGACGGCAAGCCGGTCGCGTCCCGCAAGGCGGGCAAGGACGAGCTGCTGGCGCTCTGCACGGCGGTGGGGGAGCACGAGGGCACCTTCCTCGAGGGCATCGTCCCCGGTTGCCTGGACAAGTTCGACGACGACGAGATCGAGCTGCTCGCGCAGATGTCCGCGGCGGCGAAGCGGTCGATCAACTGGAACCTGCTCACCATCGACTCGCGCGAGCCGGACCGCATCCCGCGCCAGCTGGAGGCGTCGGCCCGGGCGCGCGAGCTCGGCGGCCGCGTCATCGCGCTGACGATGCCGGTGCTCGTGCCGATGAACATGAGCCTGCGCAACTTCTGCGGGCTGTGGCTGATCCCCGGCTGGGGCGAGGTGCTCAACCGCCCGGTGCCGGAGCGGATCGAGAAGCTGCGCGACCCGGAGGTGCGCGCGCACCTGATCGAGCGGGCCAACAGCAAGGAGGCCGGCGTCTTCCGCCGCCTCGGCAACTTCGGCCGCTATGTCATCGGCGACACCTACAGCAAGGAGAACGAGGGGCTGAAGGGCCGCATCGGTCAAGGACATCGCGGCCGAGCGCGGGCAGGAGCCGTTCGACGCACTCGTCGACGTCTGCATCAACGACGAGCTCAAGACGATCCTGTGGCCGATGCCGACCGACAGCGACCCGGACACCTGGGCGCTACGGCAGCAGGCGTGGGCCGAGGACGACATCATGCTCGGCGGCTCGGACGCCGGCGCGCATCTCGACCGCATGGCCGGCGCGCCGTTCCCGACGCGGTTCCTCGGCGACATGATCCGGGGCCGCAAGCTGGTGTCCGCTGGAGCAGGCGGTGCGGATGCTGACCGGCGCGCAGGCCGACGTGTTCGGGCTGAAGGAGCGCGGCTACCTGCGGGAGGGCTACCACGCCGACGTCGTGGTCTTCGATCCCGAGACGATCGCCTCGGAGGATGCGACGCTCGTGTTCGACCTACCGGGTGATGCCCCACGGCTGACCGCCGGATCGAATGGCGTCGAAGCGGGTGCTGGTCAACGGCGTCGAGACGATCCGAGACGGCAAGGCCACCGGCGACAAGCCGGGGACGCTGCTGCGCTCCGGCCGCGACACCGCGACCGTCGCCACCAGCGGTTAACGCGGGGCCGGCCGTGGGGGCAGCTGGTCGCGGATCGGCGTGACCGGCGGCATCGCGAACTCGCGGCGCAACCAGTTGCCGCCGTCGACGACGAGCACGTGCCCGGTGACGAAGGACGCGTAAGGCGACGCCAGCCAGGTCACGGCCCAGCCCAGCTCGTGGGGCTCGCCCACCCGGCCGGCCGGCTGGCGGGTGGCGTCGACCGTCTCGTCCCGGGCGGTGCGGATCGCCTCGGGCAGGTCGTCGTGGGGGAACAGCCCGGGCGCGACGGCGTTGACGCGCACCCCGTCGGGTGCCCACTCGGCCGCGAGCGTCTTGGTCAGCGAGACCACGCCCGCCTTCGCGGCGGCGGAGTGCGCCATGCCCGGGCCGCCGGTGAGCGCGGCCGTCGTGACGACGTTGACGATCGCCGCCCCGTTGCCGTCCGACCCGTCGCGCTGCGCTCGGGCGACGAATCGTCGGTGCAGCTCGGTCGAGCAGAAGAACGTCCCGTCGAGCACGATCCGCTCGACCGCCCGCCAGCCGTTCGGGGACAGGTCGGCCGCCACGACCGGGAAGTTGGCCGCGGCGTTGTTGACGAGCACACCGACCGGGCCGAGCACAGCCTCGGCGGCGTCGAACGCCGCCGCCACCGCCTCCGGCTCGCGGACGTCGAGCTCGACGCCACAGGCGGACCCGCCCGCCGACCTCGACCGCCGCCACCCCGGCCGCGCGGTGCTCCGCCGACCGGCTCGCGACCGCGACCGCGGCGCCCAACCGGCCGAACTCGACCGCCATCGCCTTGCCCAGCCCGGTGCCGCCGCCCGTGACGAGCGCGACCTGCCCGTCGTACGTCCCGGCCGGCAGCATCGGCGCGCCGGCCGGAGGCGGCGGGGGGAGGGGCACCTACCGGCCCTCGAACTCGACCGGCTGCTTCGCCGCTTTCGCGGCGTAGCCCTTGGGCATGTCCTCGGACACGAACTCCACCGATGCGCTCAGCGCCTCGAAGCGCAGCGCCTCGGACAGCCCGCGATCGGCGAACGCGTTGACCGTCCGCTTGATGCTCTGCACCGCCAGGGGCGCGTTGTCGCGGATCTCCCGAGCGATGCCGTACGCCGTCGCGTCGAGCTCGGCGCGCGTCGTGACCTGTTGCACGATGCCCAGCCGCTCAGCGGTCGCGGCGTCGATGCGCCGACCGGTGAGGGCGAGCAGCTTCGCCCATCCCGCGCCCACCTCCCGGGCGAGCCGCAGGTCGCCGCCGGCGTCGACCGACACCCCGACCGAGGCCTCCGGCAGCGAGAACACGGCGTCGTCGCTGCACACCCGGATGTCACCCATGAGCGCGAGCTCGAACCCGAAGCCGAGGCAGTAGCCGTGCACGGCCATCACGATCGGCTGCGGCAGGTCGGCGAAGGCGTGGAACCGCTCGTGCACCCAGCGGATGCCCTCGTAGTAGTTGCGCACCTTCTCCGCGGGCGACCGGCCGGTGACCCGGTCCTCCGGCATGCCGAGGTCGACCCCGGCGCAGAACGCCCGGCCCTCGGCCCGGACGACCACGACACGTACGCCGTCGGCGAAGCGGATCTCGTCCGCCCGCTTGCCGAGCTGGCGCGACGCCTCCCACGACCAGGCGTTGAGCTTGTCCGGCCGGTCGAGGGTGAGGGTCGCGATGCCGTCGTCGACCGACAGCCGCAGCATCCAGTCCGACTCCGGCTCGACCGGTTCCATCCGGATCACCCGAGCAACATATGACGCCCCGTCAGAAAACGCCGACCCGGCCTTGAAGGGCCGCGGTGGAACGTGTTCTACTTCGACGCGTGGGTCGGATGAAGATCGTCGTCGACTACGACGAGTGCGAGGCCAACGCCGTCTGCGTCGGCATCCTGCCGGATGTCTTCGAGGTGGACGACGAGGACAACCTGTGGGTGCACCAGGAGTTCCCCCCGGACGACATCCTCGGCAAGGTGCGCGAGGCGGTCGACTCCTGCCCCAAGCGCGCACTTGCTCTCAAGGAGGTCGAGGAGTGAAGGCCGCGGTCCTGCACCAGGTCGGCGACGACAAGCTCGACGTCCGCGACGATGTCACGACGACCCCGGTCGGGGCCGGCAAGGTGCGCATCCGACTCAAGGCCACGGGCGTCTGCCACTCCGACCTGTCGGCGATGAACGGCACCATCCCGGTCGCCGTCCCGGCGGTCCTCGGGCACGAGGGCGCGGGCGAGGTCGTCGAGGTCGGTGCCGGCGTGACGGCGCTCGCCGAGGGCGACCACGTCGTCGTCTGCTGGTCGCCGCAGTGCGGTGCGTGTCGGGACTGCGTCAACGGCCAGCCGCAGCTGTGCATGGCCTACATGATCAACGCGTTCAGCGACGCCCACTTCCAGCTCGACGCCAGCACGCCGATGTTCGGCATGGCCGGCGCCGGCACGTTCGCCGAGGAGCTCATCCTCCTCGAGCAGGGTGCAGTGAAGATCGACCCGGACGTCCCGTACGACGTCGCCTCGCTGCTCGGCTGCGGAGTGATGACCGGCGTCGGTGCGTCCATCAACGCCGCCCGCATCGAACCCGGGTCGTCGGTCGTCGTCTTCGGCTGCGGCGGCGTGGGCATCAGCGCGATCCAGGGCGCACGCATCGCCGGCGCGGCGACGATCCTCGCCGTCGACATGGTCGACCGCAAGCTCGAGTGGGCCAAGCAGTTCGGCGCCACGCACGCGGTCACGCCGGAGGACCTGCCCGCCGCCAAGAACGAGCTCACCGGCGGCATGGGCTTCGACTACGCGCTGGAGGTCGTCGGCCGGTCGCAGACCATCAAGGCGGCGTACGGCGCCACCCGTCGCGGGGGCACCACCGTCGTCGTCGGGGTCGGGAGGGCCGAGGACATGGTCGAGCTGTCGGCGTTCGACCTCTTCTACGACGAAAAGAACCTGCGCGGCACCTACTACGGCTCGGCGAACATCCGCCGTGACTTCCCCCGGTTGCTCGCGCTGTGGCGGTCGGGCCAGCTCGACCTCGAGGGGATGATCACCCGTCGCCTCGCTCTCGACGACGTCAACGACGCGTTCACCGCGCTGTCGTCCGGCGAGGTCATCCGTCAAGTCATCACCTTCGACTAGCAGCCAGGTATGCATCTCGGCGTCGCGCTGTTCGCGACCGACCTCACGAGCGACATCCGCGACGTCGCTCGTGCCGCCGAGGACTCGGGCTTCGAGTCGCTGTTCGTCGCCGAGCACACACACATTCCCACCTCGCGCGAGACGCCGTACCCGATGGGCGGCGAGCTGCCCGACGAGTACTCCCGGACCTATGACCCGTTCGTCGCCCTCACCGCTGCCGCGGCGGTCACCGAGCGGCTCATGCTCGGCACGGGTGTCTGCCTGGTCGTCGAACGCGACCCGATCGTGCTCGCCAAGGAGGTGGCGACGCTCGACGTGCTCTCCGGCGGCCGGATGCTGCTCGGCGTCGGCGCCGGCTGGAACGTCGAGGAGCTCGCCGATCACGGCGTGGCGTTCGGCGATCGCTGGGACGTGCTGCGCGACCGGGTGCAGCTCATGCAGGCGCTGTGGGCCGACGACGTCGCGTGGTACGACGGCAAGCACGCCACGCTGCCGCCGTCGTGGCAGTGGCCGAAGCCGGTCCGCCGGACGGTGCCCGTGCTCGTCGGCGGCGGCGGCCGGCGGGCCATGCAGCACGCCGTCGACTACGACGGCGGTTGGATGCCGATGCCCTCGACCGCGAAGTTCGCCGACCGGCTCGCCACGCTGGCCCAGGTCGCCGCGGCGGCCGGTCGGCCGGTGCCGCCCGTCACGGTCTACCTCGCCCGGCCGGACCGCGGCGTCGTGGCGCACTATGCCGACATGGGAGTGGAACGAGTGGTCTTTCTCCTGCCGACCCGCGGTGACGCGGTCGCCGCGCTGCGCGACATCGCCGGGAAGGTGCGGTGATGGGCGCCTCCCGCGCCCTCGTCCTCGGCGGTGGCGGGGTCGCCGGCATCGCCTGGGAGACCGGGCTGCTCTTCGGCCTCGCCGAGCACGACGTCGACGTGCTGGCGGCCGACCTGATCGTCGGCACCTCGGCCGGAGCCGCGGTCGCCGCCCAGATGACAGCCGGCGTGCCGCTGGGAACGCTCTATGACCGGCAGTTGCGCCCGGCGGAGGAGTCGACCGAGATGGAGGTCGACTTCGACGTCGACCGGATGATCGCCGAGTGGGGCGCGCTGCTGGACGCGCACGAGCCGGGCGCGCAGCTGCGCGCGGCGATAGGTGGCTTCGCGCTCGCGGCCGCGACACCCACCGAACGCCGTCGCCGGGAGGTCATCGCGGCGCGGCTGCCCTCACACGACTGGCCGGAGAAGCCGGTCGGCATCGTCGCGGTCGACGCGGGCACGGGCGAGGTGCGGGTCTTCGTCGCCGCCGACGGGGTCCCGCTGGTCGACGCGGTTGCGGCGAGCTGCGCCGTCCCGGGCGTCTGGCCACCGGTGACGATCGGCGACCGGCGCTACATCGACGGAGGCGTCCGCTCGCCGATCAACCTCGACGTCGCCGGCGGCCACGACGTCGTGCTCGTCCTTGCGCCGAGCGGAGACCTGGAGCCGACGGACCCCGAGGTGACGACGGCCGCGGCGGAGGTCGAGAAGAACTCGTCGGTGCTCACCGTGCGACCGGATCAGGCGTCGCTCGCGGCGTTCGGGCCGAACCCACTCGACCCCACGACGGCCGGCCCGTCCGCGCGCGCCGGCCGCGCGCAGGCGGATGACGTACTGGCCGAGGTCAGAGCCCTCTGGTCGCCGTGACCGAGCTGCGGCTCGGCATCCTCGGCGCGGCGCGGATCGCGCCGCTCGCGCTGGTCCGCCCGGCCCGCCGGGTGCCCGGCGCCAGGGTGACCGCGGTAGCCGCGCGCGACCAGGCCCGGGCCCGGGCGTTCGCGGCGAAGCACGACGTCCCGCGCACGCACGCGTCGTACGACGACCTGCTGGCCGACCCGGACATCGACGCGGTGTACAACCCCCTGCCCAACGGGCTGCACGCGACGTGGACGCTCAAGGCGTTGGCTGCCGGCAAGCACGTGCTGTGCGAGAAGCCGTTCACCTCCAACGAGGCCGAGGCGGTGCAGGTCGCCGACGCCGCCGAGGCGTCGGGTCTCGTCGTCATGGAGGCGTTCCACTACCGCTACCACGCGCTCGCCGAGCGGATGCGGGCGGTGGCGCACGACGGAGCGCTCGGGGAGATCCGGTCGGTGCGCACCGCGCTCTGCTTCCCGCTGCCGAAGTTCTCCGACATCCGCTATGACTTCGACCTCGGCGGCGGCGCCTCGATGGACTGCTGCTACCCGGTGCATGCGCTGCGGCTGCTCGGCCCGGGCGAGCCGTCGGTGGTGTCGGCGACCGCCAAGCGGTTGCGCGGTGGTCCCGTCGACCGCGCCATGACCGCGCGGTACCGGTTCCCGGCGGGCGCGGTCGGCCGCACCGACGCCTCGATGTGGTCCCGGCGGGTGCTCAAGGTCGCGGCGCGCGTCGACGGCACGCGCGGGCGGATGCGTGTCCTCAACTTTGTGGCGCCGCAGTACGGCAACCTCCTGACCGTCACCGTCGACGGCACCACAACACGTGAACGGGTGCGCGGCGAGCCGTCGTACGACGCCCAGCTGCGCGCCTTTGTCGCCGCCGTACGCGACGGTGCGCCCTTCCCCACCACGGCGCGGGACGCGGTCGTCACGATGCGGCTGATCGACGACATCTACCGTGCCGCCGGCCTGCCGCTGCGCGGTTCCGCCTGACCAGAGGCGGGGGTCAGTCCTCGACCGTGAGCCCCAGGTCCGCCGCGAGGCTCGGTGCGAGCGAGAGCAGGTCGTCGAGCTGCAGCGACGCACCCGCGAGCCCGGCCGCCCCGGTCGCGCCCGCCAGGTCGCAGCCCGCGATCCGCAGCCCCTTCACCCGGGCGTGGTCGAAGCGCGCGCCCCGCAGGTCGCAGCGCTCCAGCAGCACCGCGTCGAGGGTCGCCTCGGTGAGGTCCAGGCCGGGCAGCCGGCAGTCGCGCAGCACCACCCGCCGCAGGGTGGAGAACCGGAACGACACGTCGCTGCCGGTCACGGTGTCGAGCGTCACGTCGCGCAGGATGCCGGCGGTCCAGGTGACGCCGCGGAGCCGGCTGTCGGAGACCGTGACGCGGTCGGCGCGGCTGCCGTGCGCGAGCAGCCCGGCGACGTCGCACCGGGTGATGGTGAGACCGGTCAGCGCGGAGTTCTCCCGCAGCTCCGCCGCCTCGAGGCGGACGCCGTCGTAGCTGTGGTCGACGAGCTCGACCGGCTCGTCGGCAGCGCACGGGCCGGCCGTCATCCGGTGCGCGTCGGCCGGACGCACAGCCAGTGCCAGTGCCGGTCCGGCCGCACGCCGATGTCGGCGAGCGAGCGGCCCGGTGGCAGCGCCGGTGCGACCGTGCGCGGCGCGGCTGCGGCAGCGCCGGGCCGGGCCGCCGCTCCGGTGAGCCGGATCACGTCGACACCGCGCTGGAAGTCGGCGACGTAGACGTAGCCCGCGTGCCAGTAAGCCGCCCAGGTGTCCGCGTCATCGGGCCGATAGTAGGCAACCTGCCGCGGGTGCCGAGGGTTGGACACGTCGAGGAAGCGCGTGCCCTGCGTGTAGTACGCGCCCGCGAGCAGCTGGTCGCCGCGGTCGGTGAAGTAGTGCGCCGAGTCGCAGCCGTCGCTGCCGGGCTGCTTCTCCGGTGTCCACGCCGCGAGCCGGCGCATCCGGAAGTGCGTGCGTGCGATGTCGCGCCAGCCCTCGCCGTGGAAGGAGCCGCGCAGGTCGTAGATCGCGAAGCGGCCGTAGCCCTTGCATGCCGAGGCCCCGGTGACCTCCTCGGTGGCGTAGAGCACGTCACCGCGGTGACCGTCGACGGAAGCGTCCATGTCCCGCCAGGCGTTGTGCATGAGCCCGCCGCGGGTCGCGAACCGGCCGAGCCGGGTGCCGCCGCCGGCGTACGGGACCGGGTGGCAACCGGTGGCGTGGCGACGCTTCCCTGTGACGGGGTCCCGGTGGTGGCCGGTCACCCAGTAGCCGCGGACGCCGCCGTCACCGGAGACCCACGCGATCCCTCGTGCGTCGACCTGCACGTCGTGGGCGTACGACGTCTCGCCGTCGCTGCGGCCGGTGTCGATGGGGCGCGGGCACGGGACCGGGTTCGACGGGTCGCGCATGTCGACCGCGAAGATCGGCCGGCCGAAGCCCCAGTCGTGCGCGTCGACCGGGCTCGTGGCCGGGCCGCCGGTCCACGTCCAGCGGCAACCCGCGACGCAGGTCGTCGTGTGCCCGGTGGGCAGGGCCGTCACCGAGAGCGGCCGGAAGACCGCGGGGTTCGAGACGTCATAGACCTCGACCGCGCCGCTGGGGAACGCGCTCGACGCCGGGGAGGTGAAGCCGCGCGGGTCGCGGGAGACGAAGAGCAGGTGCCGCCTCGTGTCGACGTCGACGTCCTCGTTCTCCCAGATGTAGTAGGGCAGTGCGCCGAGCAGCTGCGGGTGCGCCGGGTCGCTCACGTCGTACGACGCCAGGCCGTCGACCTTGCTGACGAACATCGTGTCGCCGATGAAGTTGACGCTGATCGCGGACGCCGCCTCGGGCAGGTTGGCGACGAACGCCACGTTGGCCGAGATCGCACCCGCGGGGGGCGTGGGGCCTGCGCCGGTCCCGGTCGCGGCTGCCGCCCCACCTCCAGCGAGCACGAGCGCCTGAAGGGCGGCCAGGAGCTTGCGGCTTCGCGACATGGCCGCGTGCTTCGACGCGGCGACCGCCGCTCCTGCCGGCGCCGGAGGGCGGCAGGGGCGGCGGCCGGTCACGGCGAACCCGTCAGGGTGCACCGGTTCCGGGCGGTCGCCGCCCTCCTTGCCGTCGCGATGGCCGTGCCGTGGAGCCCGGACACGCTGCAGCACGACGTGCGCGATCGCTCTGCGAGATCGCACCCCCCCACCGGTGAATCACCGCTGTTGCTATAGCCCAGCAGTGATTCATCCGTGCGAGACCGCACCCCCCACCGGTGAATCACCGCTGTTGCTACAGCCCAGTGGTGATTCATCCGTGCGAGACCGCGCACAGGACTCCCCGCGGCGGACCGCCATTCCCATGGGCCTGGCGGGCAGGATTCCGGCGGCCCGCGGCGAAGCAGGGGCGGACCCAGAGAGGAAAGCCCATGCCTCGACCTCGCCGCCCGCTGCTTCTCGCCGCCGCCGCCACGGCCGTCGCCCTCCCGGCGACCACCGTGCTCGCCTCGCCCGGTGGTGGCCATCACGGCCCCTCGTTCGGCTGGGCGCAGCGCCCCGTTGCCGACGGCTCGAGCTTCACCGAGCCGTCCGTTGCCATCAGCCCGGACGGTACGACGACGGTCGTGTCGGCGCCGGGCGGCGGCGGCGTCCAGTACTGGGTGACCAAGGACGGCGGCGCGACGTTCACCCACACGGCAACGCGGGGTGGGGGCGGCGACTCGGAGCTTTACTTCCTGCCCGACGGCACCTTGCTGAGCGCCGACCTCGCGATCACCGACTCGGTGATCCAGCGGTCGACCGACGGCGGTCTCACCTGGGAGGAACGCGCACCGGCCGGCGGCGAGCAGGACCGGCAGTGGCTCGCGCACTGGGGCGACAAGGAGCAGTACCTCGTCTACCACGGCATCGCCGAGGAGGCGGAGTGGTTCGTCCGGAGCACCGACCAGGGCGCGACGTGGTCCGACCCGATCCTCGTCAACTCGCCGGACCAGGTCGCCGGGATGCCCAACGCCGCCGCGCAACCGGGTGACACGCCGAACCTGGTCGACCAGGACTACAACACGATGCAGGGCCCGATGCTCGTCGACCAGGAGTCCGGCGAGCTCTACGTCATCTACGCCGTCTCGAGCGTGCAGGACAACGCCACCAGCGTCGCCGGCTGGGGGCCGGTCC
>CAWIFV010000008.1:0-90365 GCA_963835405.1 uncultured Actinomycetota bacterium | reverse complement strand
GGTCGCGTCGTCAGGCGGCTCGTACGACGGCGCCTTGTCGGCGGCGAAGTCGGGCACGTCGTGGCCGGCCCACTTCTCCTCGCTCTCGTCCCACCACACGTAGGCCTTGCGCTCGCTCCACGGCCTGCCGTCCGGGTCGGCCGACGCGCGGTTGTAGAGCATGCGCCGGTTGGCGGGCCAGGCCCACCCCCACTCTGGCGCGACCCATGACTGCTCCCGGCCGGGCTTGCGACGGGCCGGCTGGTTGACGCCCTCGGCGTAACAGCCGCAGTAGATCCAGCACCCGCACGCCGTCGTACCGTCCTCCTTCAGCTCCGTGTACGACGGCAACGGCTGCCCGTCGGCGTCCCAGCCGTTGATCTCGGCGAGCACCGCCTCAGCGTCCGGCTCCTGGATCCCTCCCTTGGTCGGGTAGTCCCAGGTCAGCTCGAGCACCGGCCGGTCCATCTCGACCTCGTCGTCGGTTCTCGCGGACCCGGCGAGCTTGTCGCGGATGATCCGGCCGAGATGGAACATGAACCACAGGTCGCTGCGCGCATCGCCGTCCGGTTCCTTGGCCGCGTGGTGCCACTGCAGCATCCGCTGGGTGTTGGTGAAGCTCCCGTCCTTCTCGGTGTGCGCGGCGGCGGGCAGGAAGAACACCTCGGTCTCGATGTCCTCGGTCTTCAGCTCGCCGGTCTCGACCTCCGGCCCGTCCTTCCACCAGGTGGCGCTCTCGATGAGCGAGAAGTCCCGGACGACCAGCCAGTCGAGGTTGGCCATGCCGAACCGCTGCATCTCTCTGTTCGCGGAACCGACGGCAGGGTTCTCGCCCATCAGGAAGTAGCCCTTGCACGTGCCCCGCTGCTGGGCGAGACGGTCTCGTAGGTGCTGTGGCTGCCGGTCAGCCGCGGCAGGTAGTCGAAGCAGAAGTCGTTCTCCGGCGTCGCCGCGGCTCCCCACCATGCCTTGAGCAGGCTCACCATGTAGGAGCGCATGTCACCCCAGTAGCCCCTCTCGGCGGCCTCGGCCTGTACGAACGAGTCGAGGTCCTCGTCCTTGTGCGCGTGGGGCATGGGGATGTAGCCGGGCAGGATGTTGAACAGCGTCGGGATGTCCGTCGACCCCTGGATCGAGGCGTGTCCCCGCAGCGCGATGATCCCGCCACCGGGGCGGCCGATGTTGCCCAGCAGCGCCTGGAGGATGGCGGCGGTGCGGATGTACTGGACGCCGACGCGTGTGCTGCGTCCATCCCACGGCGTAGCAGAAGGCCGTCGTGCGGTCGCGGCCCGAGTTGCTCGTGATCAGCTCGCACACCTTCCGGAAGGTGTCCTGCGACACGCCGCAGACCTGCTCGACCACCTCCGGCGTGTAGCGGGCGAAGTGCCGCTTGAGGACCTGGAACACGCAGCGCGGATGCTGCAGTGTCTCGTCCCGCTCGCGGCTCGCCCGCACCCACGCGCGCCCCGCCGGACCCGGCGGACTCGCCGCGGCCGGCCTCTGCGGACCGCGCGCCGCCGCGGGTGCGGTCCTCGTACTCCTGGTCGCGCTCGCCGGAGGCGGCCTGCACCTCCACCCCCTCGTACTGCCAGCTGTGGAAGTCGTAGCTGCGATTCTCGGTGTCCAGCCCGGAGAAGACGCCGTCCAGGTCCTCGGTGTCGCTTGAAGTCCTCGCGCAGGATCGTCGGCGCGTTTGTGTAGGCGACGACGTAGTCGCGGAACTACTTCTCGTTCTCGCAGGACGTAGTTGATGATGCCGCCGAGGAACGCGATGTCGCTGCCGGCGCGCAGCGGCACGTGGATGTCGGCCAGCGCACTCGTGCGGGTGAACCGCGGGTCGACGTGGATCACCTTCGCGCCCCGCGCCTTCGCCTCCATCACCCACTGGAACCCGACCGGATGGCACTCGGCCATGTTGGAGCCCTCGATGACGATGCAGTCGGAGTTCTGGAGGTCCTGCTGGAACGTCGTGGCGCCGCCGCGACCGAACGTGGTCCCCAAACTGGGCACCGTCGAGCTGTGTCATATTCGCGCCTGGTTCTCGATCTGGACGGCACCGAGCGCGGTGAACAGCTTCTTGATGAGGTAGTTCTCCTCGTTGTCCAGCGTCGCGCCGCCGAGCGAGGCGAAGCCGAGGGTACGGCGGGTCCGCTTGCCGTCCACCTCCCACTGCCAGCCCTCGCGCCGGGACTTGATGACCCGGTCGGCGATCATGTCCATCGCGGTGTCGAGATCGAGCTCCTCCCACTCGGTCGCCCGCGGCCGGCGGTAGAGCACGTGGTGCAGCCGGGACGATCCGGTCGTCAGCTGCAGGCTTGCCGCGCCCTTCGGGCACAGCCGGCCGCGACTGACGGGCGAGTCCGGGTCGCCCTCGATCTGGACGACCTCGCCGTCACGGACGTAGACGTTCTGGCCGCAGCCGACGGCGCAGTAGGGGCAGACCGACTTGACCACCGTGTCCGCCTGCTCGGTCCGCGCGGTGAGCCCCTTGCTGCGGTCGGTCATGACCGCTTCGCCGCGTCCGAGCGGGTCGGTCCCGCGCAGCTGGCGGAGGACCGGCCAGCCCTCGATGAACGTGCGGACCCCCATCAGCACACTTCCTTCCGCCGCTCCGACCGCCTCGGTCCCGGCGGACCCGCTGGGCCAGGACCTGAACCGTATCCGTGCGAGCGGTCGGGCCGGCGCCGGTGCCACGTCGTCGGCATCTTCCCGACATCCGGTGCCAACCGGGCGACGGCACGCACGGCTCCACCTCCGCAGCCTGCGCTTCCCGCTCGGGCCGGCGGGCATGCACGCGGTCTGTGAAAGGCTTCCGTTTGGTAACCGATCAGCCGGGAACGCGCCGGGGACGCATGACCCACAGGCGGCCGGCACGTGCCTGCAGCCGAGACCCCGCGGAGGGCAGATGGCGACAACACGCCACGTGCACCCGAGCGACCGCGGTGGCTGGGACGTCCGGACCGACGGCTCCGGCCGGGTGGGAGCGCACGAGGAGACCAAGCGCGACGCGATCCGGCGCGCCCGCGAGATCGTCGCGCGCCGGGGCGGGGGCGAGGTCGTCGTGCACGGACCGGACGGCACCGTCGAGGAGCGAACCGCGGTCGACGGCGCCCGCCCCCGCAAGACCACCCCGGCCCCCCGGCCCGGGACCCCGTCGGCAGCGCCGCCGCGGGCCGACGGACCCAACCCGCCGGTGGTCCTGGCCTCGCCGCTGGAGGCCGCGCCCCACGACGGCTGGGCGGCCGACGACTCCGCCGTCATGCGCCGACGTGCCGAGATCGCGATCGTCGCGCCTGCCCTCGCGCTGGCGGCGGTGGCCGCCGTGGTCGTGCTCAGCCGCCGCCGCCGGCGTTCACGCCGCCGCCTTCCCGCGCGCCGTCGCTGACCCCCGCCCGGACATCCCCGCGATCATGCCGAAGTGCTTGTTATCCGGCCTTCATAACCCGCACTTCGCCATGATCGGCGCGAGGCTCAGCGACCGATGACACCGCGTACGGCGCGGGCGGCCACCCGCTGGCTGTGCAGCCGGCTGCCGGCGAGAGCGGCCCGGGCCGCGTTGGACCCGCACGCGCCGTGCACGCCACCGCCCGGGTGGGCGGAGGAGGACGCGAGGTAGAGACCGGCGACCGGTGTCTCCGGTCGGCCCAGCCCGGGCACCGGGCGGAAGACGAGCTGCTGGTGCACCGCGGTGGTGCCGCCGTTGATCGCACCACCGACCAGGTTGGCGTTGTGCTGCTGCAGGCCCTCGGGCGCCGTCGTACGTCGGGCGATGATCCGATCCCGGAAACCGGGGGCGAAGCGTTCGAGCTGTGCCTCGATGCGGTCGGCGAAACGCTCGCGGTCGGACGATCCCCAGTCGCCGGCGAGCTCGCCCCCGGCGTCACCACGCACCCGCCGCGGCACGTGCGTGTATGCCCACAGGGACTCCGTGCCCGCCGGCGAACGGCTGGGGTCGGCCGTCGTCATCTGCCCGGCCAGCAGGAAGGGATGGGACGGGATCCGGCCGGTGGCGATCTGCGCCGTGTAGTCGGTCATCTCGTCCAGGCCCCCGGAGACGTGCACCGTCCCCGCCGTCGATGTCTCGGTGGCCGACCACGGCACCGGCTCGCTCATGGCCCAGTCGACCTTGAACGTCGAGAAGTCCCACTGGAACCGCTGCATGTCCTGGCGCAACCTCGGCGGCAGGTGGTCCCAGCCCACGAGCCCGCCGTAGAGCTGGGTCGCGACGACGTCGGCGAGCACCGCACGACGGGCGGTGACGGTGCCTCCGTCGGCGATGCGGACACCGACGGCACGACCTCCGGAGACCACCACCTCGCGGACGGGGGTGTTGCAGCGCACCTGGCCACCCCTGCTCTCCAGCCGGCGCACGAGCGCCGCGGTCAGCTCACCCGCGCCACCCTCGGCGACCGGGAATCCCACCTGCTGCCCGAGCATCGCGAGCAGCCAGCCGAACGTCGCGCTGCCCGCCGACTCCGGCATCAGGTCGGCGTGCAGCGCGCAGCCGGCGAGCAGCAGCGCCGCGCCTTCCCCGCCGAACTCCTCCTCGGCCAGCCGGCGCACGGGCAGCAGCCCGAACCGCGCGAACCGCAGCAGCCCGGCCGGGCCGAGCCGCCGCACGAGCGCCGCCCCCGCCCGCACCGGCGGGAACGGCGTGAACAGCGAGGCGATGAGCGCGTCCCCCAACCGCTCCCACAACGCGTAGAGCCGGCGCCACGCATCGCCGTCCCCCGGTGCAAAGGCGTCGACCCCCGCGACGGTGCGGTCGAGGTCGCGGTGCAGCACGGCGGTCCGGCCGTCGGTCAGCGGATGGGCCAGGACCGCGGGCGCATGCCGCCAGCGCAGCCCGTAGGCGGGCAGGTCCAGCGCGGCGAGCACCGGCGACGCGGCACCGAGCGGGTAGAACGCGCTGCACACGTCGGAGACGAACCCGGCCGCCGGCCCCGGTGCGGACCGAACGCCGCCACCGGGCTCGGGCTGCTCCTCCAGCACGACGACGTCCCAGCCGGCGTCGGCAAGGACGTTCGCGGCGACGAGGCCGTTGGGACCGGCGCCGATGACGACGGCGTCGGGGTCGGACAGTGTGGTCGGCACCGGTCCATGCTCCCCCGGCGTCCTCGTCGGGAAATCAGCAGATGCGGGGCAGCGGGCGACGACCGTCCGACGTGGGGTGGTCGCGCAGTGACCGTCGGTCACCGCAGCGGGGATCCGGGCCGGTCGGGCAGTCCACCTACCTACGGCCACTTACCTACACCACTTACCTGCCGTCCACTTACCTGCCGGGAAGCGAACCCTGGCGTGCGACCCGGCCCGCAACGGGCACGTCCGAGTCGACGGCGTGCGCACGCACGTCGCCCACCTTCCACGGTGAGGAGTGCTGTGGCCGCCACGGTCCTACGGCTGTGGCCATCCGCCGAAGCCCCCGGCGAGGCCAGGTCGGCCCTCCGGGCGTCATGCTCCGGCCTGCCGGGAGACGTCGTCGACACCGCATGCCTGCTCGTCAGCGAGCTGGTGACCAACGCCTACCGCCATGCGCAGACGACCGTCACCGTGGCCATCGCCACCGACCGCGAACACGTCTCCGTCGCGGTGCACGACGACGACCCCGTCGTACCGGAGGTGACCGAGAGCGCTCCTCCCCCACCGGAGCAGGAGGGCGGCCGGGGGCTGTTCCTGCTCGGCGCGCTCGCGAACCGGTTCGGGGTCGAAACCGACGACGACGGCAAGACACTCTGGTTCCGGCTGCCCTAGCGTCGCCCCCGACCGAAGGTGGGCCGACACCTGGCGCGAGGTCGCCATCGGGCTGACCGGAAGCAACGCCAAGTCGGACCTCGAGCGCTTCCAGCAGTTCATCGAGAAGCGCGGGCAGGAGACCGGCGCCCCCCGGGGCGAGGTCGCCAAGAGCTGCGTCTTCTAGGAGTGGAAGGGGCGCGCCCGCTGTTGGCGGGCGCGAGCCTTCCACTCCCGTGTCCGTTCCGCGCGCAGCCGGGCGTCGGTCTTGGCCTGCTGCCAGACAAGCTCGCGCTGCAGCTTGCGATGGCTCTCCAGCCGGTCGACGTCGAGCTCACCGGCGTCCAGTGCCTCGCTGACGGCGCATCCCGGCTCGGTCTCGTGCCGGCAGTCGGCGAACCGGCATCGTTCGGCGAGCTCGACGACGTCGGCGAACACGCGCTCGACGCCGTCAGCCGACGCGTGCAGGCCGACCGCACGCAGGCCGGGTGTGTCGATGAGCGCCCCGCCGCCCGGCAGGACGACGAGCTCGCGCCAGG
This sequence comes from uncultured Actinomycetota bacterium, assembly GCA_963835405.1. Classification (GTDB taxonomy): domain Bacteria; phylum Actinomycetota; class Actinomycetes; order JAFAQI01; family JAFAQI01; genus CAWIFV01. The sequence goes on along the minus strand of CAWIFV010000008.1, from coordinate 84,117 downwards.
CGGTGGTGTGGCGGCCCTTGCCGTCGCCGCGGATCTCGGCCGTGACCAGCTCGTCGGAGCCGAGCAGCGTGTTGGCCAACGTGGACTTGCCGACACCGCTCGCGCCCAGCATCGCCAGGGTGCGGCCGGGGCCGGCCAGCCCGCGCACGCCCGCCGCCGAGCCGTCGTACGTGGACACCGCACGCACCTCCACGCCCGGCGCCGCACCGGCGAGCAGCTCGAGGGCGGCGTCGCGCTCGCCCGGCGGGCAGAGGTCCGCCTTGGTGGCCACCAGGACGGGCGTGGCCCCCGAGGACCAGGCCAGCGCGAGCAGCCGCTCGGCTCGACCGAGCCGGGCTCGCGGCTCCAACGGGACGCAGACGAGCAGCAGGTCGACGTTCGCCGCGAGGACGTGCTCGACCGACCGTCCGCGGACGTCGCCGCGCGCCACGGTCGACGACCGAGGCAGGACCTCGGTGACGAGTCCCTCGTCGACGACGACCCAGTCGCCGACGGTCGGGACGACCTCGGTGCGGTGCCGCAAGGACGCGGTGGTCGCTCCGACGGGAACGGCGACGGTGACGGCGGAACGCTCGGCGCGGGTGACGCGGCCTACGGTCCGTCCGCCGGCGGTCAGGCGGTCGAGCTGGGTGGCGAGTGGGTCAGCGGCACCGAGCGCCGCGAAGAAAGAGGACAACGAAGGCTCCAAGGCGGTGGCCCGCCGGGCGATCGCCAGCGACGCATCGCTCAGTCGGCGGGAGGGGCGGGAACGTGGACAGGCAGCACCGAGACAGCCATCCGACCCACCCCCTTCTCCTCCTGGTACGCCGGCACGCGCGGCCACGTCGTACCGCCGACTCCCGGTCATGGTGGCGGGCAGGAGGTGCGGCCGCAACGGAATTAGCTGCCGCCGACGCCGGCAGCGTGGCGGACGCGCTGATGGCGTCGTACGGCGGGCACCGTCCGGCGATGGACTGACGGCACTGCTCGTCGGGAGCCGGAAGGGACCTGCCGCAGTATCGTGCGCCCGTGTCATCCGGCTCGGGATCCATACTCGTCGCGGTGTTGCTCGGCGGCGCGTTGACCGGTTGCGGGGGTTCGGCGACCCCGGCGGCGCAGCCGACCGCCTCGAGCCGTCCCGCCACGTCGGCGTCCGCGTCGTCCTCACCGTCGAGCACGAAGGGTGCCGGCGCGGTCGGTCCGGCGGCCATCCCCATCGGCGATGGCCACGTGTCAAGCTCCCCCCGGGCCGGCTATGTCGACTCGTGCACCACCACCTTCCGCGGCGGCGGTGCCGAGCACGTTGGTCCCTGGCTGGGCAGCGCCGCGGGCACGTGGGACTCGCTGACCAAGGTGGCGGTGCAGGGTTCGGTCTCCTGGTCTGCGGCCCACTAAAGGATCTTCGGAAATACCCTAGGACAATGCCATAGTTCTGCAGGTGCGGGTGGGATGATTTCGGTGTGGCTGCCTCGTCGAAGTCGACGGTCGCTCGCCGGAACAGGAAGGCGGCTGCCAAGCGGGTTCGTCCTCGTCGTGACTTCGAGGCGTTGAAGCGTCGGCGGATGCGGGCGGCGGCGATGTTCGCGCGCGGTGAGCGTCAGGCGGAGGTGGCCCGGCGGCTCGAGGTGTCTTCAGCGACGGTGTCCGGCTGGTACCAGGCGTGGAGCCGGGGTGGGAAGGCGGCGCTGGCCGGCGCGGGACGGGCGGGACGGCGTCCGCGGCTGACCGACGAGCAGCTGGGCGCGGTGGTCGAGCAGTTGCTGCAGGGCCCGCAGGCCAACGGTTACGACAACGGGCTGTGGACGCTGGGCCGGGTGGCGGAGGTGATCGAGCGTGTCACCGGCGTGCGGTACTCGCAGACCCAGACCTGGCAGATCCTGCGCCGCAAGCTGAACTGGAGCCGGCAGCGCCCGGCGCGGCGGGCCTTGGAGCGCAACGACCAGGCGATCATCGACTGGATTGAAAAGGACTGGCCGCGCATAAAAAAAGCGCCCGCCGCCGGCGGGCCTGGATCGTCTTCCAGGACGAGTCCGGCGTCTCGCTCCTCCCGTCGGTAAGAGCGACCTGGGCGCCGCGCGGGCAGACCCCGGTGTTGCGCCACCACTTCCGCTGGTCGCGGATGTCGATGTCAGCGGCACTGGCCTACCGAACCCGACCGCAGCCAGGCCGCCCTGGTCTTCGTATCTCAAGGCCGGCAGCTACAACACCGAGTCCCTGATCGAGTTCCTGGAGGACTTTCACCACCACTTCGCCGGGGAGAAGATCACCCTGATCTGGGACGGCCTGCCCTCCCACCGGTCCAAGGCGATGAAAGCCTGGATCGCCAAGCAACGCTCCTGGCTGGTTGTCGAGCGACTTCCCGGCTACGCGCCCGACCTCAATCCGGTCGAACTGCTGTGGGGCAACGTGAAGGGTGTCGAGCTCCGCCAACCTGTGTCCGGACACCATCGACGAGGCCCGCACCGCAGCGGAAGCCGGTCTACAGCGCGCCGGAACCGACTACCAGCTCTGCTTCAACTTCCTCGAGCACACCGGTCTTTCTCTATGACTCAGTTGCTAGGCTATTACCGAAGGCTCTTTAACTCCGTCACCACCTCCGGGGACTCTCGCGTCGTCGACACCGCCGACCTGCCTGTCGACCACCCGACCGGCGTGTTTCCCATCGCCCGGTCCGACCCGGCGTACCAGTACGACACGAACCCCAATGCCATCCAGGCGCAGTCGATTACCTGGACGCTGCCGCTGCAACCGGCCGCGGCGGACGCGCCGCAATGCCTGGACCTCGGCCCGATCGGCGTGCTGGACGACGGTGTGCTGCTGTTCAATGCGCTGGACGCCGCCGGCAGAGACGCCGGGGCGCGCGAGGTGCAGGACTCCTGCGGTGAGCATCCGGAGCGTCAGGGCGCGCTGCACCACCACTTCGTGCCCTCGTGCATCACGTCGCAGGCGACGAGCGCGTCGACGCGGGTGGGCTACGCGGCCGACGGCTACGGCATCTACGTCGAGCGCGACGGCAATGGCGACCTGCTCACCAATACCGACCTCGACGCCTGCCACGGCCGCACAACCACCGTCAGATGGAACGGCAAGGAGCAGAGGATCTACCACTACGACGCCACACTGGAGTACCCGTACACCCTCGGCTGCTTCCACGGCACGCCCATCCAGACCCACCTGTCGCCCTGACACGGGCCCGTCGACAAGCGCCGCCGCGCTGAGAGTGCCGGCCTCGCGCAGGGATCACGACGGTCGGGCAGGGATCGGCGCACGCACCTGTGGACGACGCAACTCGTGCCCGGATCAACCCGGCTAGGTTCCGGACATGCCAACCGATGAAGCGCGCGACGACATCTACATCGACGCCAATGGCCGCCCGACCGAGAGGATTCGAGTCGGCGACCAAGAGGTCGTCGTGCACTACGACGACATCCCGGAATCCGACATCACCACCGTCCGTGGTCTTCGCGTCACCACACCCATTCGCACAGTGATTGACATCGCGCCGGACATGCCCTCCACGGAACTTGAGCGGATCATCCGAGACTGCCTGGGCCGCGGCCTGTTCACCGTCGAGGAGGCACTGGCGCGGATAAACCAACCCGACATGGCCGCCCGCGTAGGTGCTCAGATGGTCCGCTCTGCGCTAACGGGTCGTGAGCTACCAGGACGGTCGCGCGGCAAACCGCAGCGGCTCGCAAGCGCCGGCCGATTTCAAAGGCGAGATCCGAGGAACCCTCATCACTAAGTCGGTTGCCGCTCCTTGACTAACTGCGCGACGCGCTGATGCGACAGGCCGACAGCCGTTCCGGTGTCCCGATACGACCAACCTGACCTGACCAACTGCTCGGCGATCTGACTCGTCTTCACCGTGACGACATCCAGTTGTGCCTCGATCTGCTGGCGAGTACGACGAAGCTCAACGAGTTCGTCCTCGTCGACGCTGTCCGCGTGAATTCGATCCTCGATGTTCACCGCATGAAGAAGCTCCTCGATGCCTGGATAGTCCAGGGTGACAGCCAGTGCCTCGCGGGCGGCATGCATCGCCTTGTCCAAGGTTCGCGCATACGTCGAGATGTCAAGATCATCGAACTGCACGATCCAGTTCTGGCCGTCGTACGTGTATCGAGCCACGTATGCGGCGTGCTCTCGCTGCTTCGTCATTCCGTCTCCGTCGTTTGCTCCGGTATGAGGGTCCCGGGTGCGCGCTACCTCAACCACCCTTCCCCGAGGCAGTGCGCGCCTTGCCGTTGAATGCTCGACAGCGTCCCCAGCGGGATGTCGCCGCCGTGAACCGGGATGGTGATCTTGCAGTGGTTGTTTACCTGCCATCTCTCATGTGATCCGACCTGGTGCACCTTCGCGGCGGTGTCGGCAAGGTCCCGAATCCGCCGGATGACCTGTCGAGCCGTCACCTCGGAACTGTAAACTGGCTAGACAGCAACTGTCAATGCTCTAGACAGTTACAGCATTGCGTCTCAGGCCGCGACGACTCCCCTTCCCCTCCATGGCCGACGACCCCTTGCCGACGCGGCAACGCGAATGAGCGCGTAGAACAAGGCCGCGGCTGGAAATTGCTGCCATTGCTCGACTTTCGCGAGGACCGGAGCGTTAGGTCGAGACACCATCGCCGCTGGATGGCGCCCCGACCGGCACCCCACGTCAATCTGAGCGCGACCAACGAGGGCCGGCGAAGCCGCTGACCTGCGGAAACGGAAGTGGAGCTGAGGGGACTCGAACCCCTGACCCCTTGCATGCCATGCAAGTGCGCTACCAACTGCGCCACAGCCCCGGAACCGCCGATCAGTCTACCCGGCGCCGGCCTCACCGGGCGTCGTCGCCGGTCTCCTCCTCCGGCGGGCTGCCCGCGTTGTGCTCCTCCAGCCGCCAGCCCCGCCCGATGTCCCCCAGCAGCGACCACCGGCAGTTGCCCAGCGGCGCCAGGCGCCACCAGGTGTCCGGCGGCAGCCCGAGCATGGTCCCGATCGTCGCGCGCGCGGTGCCGCCGTGCGTGACCGCCACCAGCGTGGCGCTGCCGCCGAGCTTGTCGAGCCACTCCACCACGCACTCGGCCGCCCGCGCCCCGACCTCGGCGTAGGTCTCCCCGCCTCCCCGACGGCGGTCCTCGCCGGTCTGCCAGGCGGCGTACTCCTCCGGGAACCGGTCGCGCGCCTCGGTTCGGGTCAGCCCCTGCCACTCCCCCAGGTCGATCTCGCGCAGCCGCGGATCCGGTACGACGTCCAGCCCCGCCTCGGCACCGACCGCGGCAGCCGTGTCGGCCGCCCGGGCCAGGTCTGAGCTGACGATCGCGTCCGGACGCATCGGGGCGACCGCGATGCCGGCGTCGCGCGCCTGCGCCTGGCCGATCCCGTCCAGCGGCGAGTCGAGCTGGCCCTGGAACCGACCGGTCGCGTTCCACTGCGTGCGACCGTGCCGCAGCAGCACCACCCGCCGGGAGTGCATGGTCACGCCCTCGATTCCCCGGTCGCCGGTGCGGCCGGCGGCTGCGGCGTCGGCCGGCAGCGGCAGCGTCGGGCAGTCCTTCCAGAGCCGCTCGAGCGAGTAGTAGGTCCGCTCCTCGGCGTGCTGGACGTGAACGACGATGTCGACGTAGTCGAGGAGCACCCACCGGCCGTCGCGCTCGCCTTCCCGGCGTACCGGCTTCACCCCCATCGCGAGCAACCGCTCCTCGATCGCGTCGACGATCGCCCGCACCTGCCGGTCGTTCGGCGCCGCCGCGAGGACGAAGCAGTCCGTGATCACCAACTGGTCGCTGACGTCGAGGATGACGAGATCGGTGGCGAGCTTGTCGGCGGCGGCCGAGGCGACCGCCTCCGCCAGCTCGACGCTTCGCGCGGACGCGCTCACGGCTTGTAGTCCTTTCCCAGGATGACGACGACATCGGCGATGTTCTGGCCCGCGTCGGACACGGCCACGTCTCCGGTCGGCAGCCGCAGCGCCCGGGCGATGGAGTTACCGATCTCCGCGGAAGCGACGCTGCTGTCGAAGACGAGCACCTTCGAGGTCTGGTAGCCGAAGTGGGACGCGTTGCCACTGCCGGCGAACTCGTAGCCCGCGTCGACCAGTCTCGTGCAGGCGGTCCCCACGAGCCCGGGCGTGCCGACGCCGTTCTCGACGAACACCCGCGTGCGCTTCACGGTCGCGTTCGCGGGCAGCGACGCCGCGAGGTTGGACCGGACGAACGTCCGGGTCTGCTCCGCGTCGACGCGGTACGACGACGGGCCGCTGCCCGTGTCGAGCTTGTGCACCGGCAGCACGGTCGGGAACAGGTCGTCGGACTTCAGCCCCACCAGGACGTCGGCGAGCCGGTCCGCGCCGAGCGTCGACGTCGCCCCCCGCCCCAGTGACCTGAGCGTGTCCGCCACGGCCGTCGGCGACGTGGGCAGCGCGGCGAGCAAACCCTCGACGACGGCCTGCAGCCGGACGAGGTTCGCGGCGGCTTCCTCGCCCGGCCCGGTGTAGGTCGCGTAGGAGACGGCGTGCGCGCCCGTCAGATGCTGGTTCGGGCCCTTGGTGAGGACGACGACCCGGCTGTCACCGCGACGCTGGACGACGTTGGCGTCGACGTCGACGGTGATGCCGCCCGCCTTGTCGACGAGCCGGGCGAGCTGGGCGGTCGTCAGCGTCCACGACCCGTCGACGGTGACCCCGCCGAGCAGGTCACTCACCGCCACCCGCGACAACCGTTGACCCTCCGGCAGCGCGAAGATCTCGCCGAGCTCCTGGTTGCCGAAGCCGCAGACCTCGGTGCGCACACCGGCCGGCACGAGCAGCTCTACCCCGGCCTTGGTCCGGCTGTCGTGGGCGAGCAGGACGCTCTCCACCGCATTGCCGTCCGCGCCGGTGACGGACAGCAGCACCGTCGTCTGCCCCAGCGGCTTCTTGTCACCACCGCCGGAGGTCGCGCGGTTGACGCCGAAGCCGATCGCCGCGGCCGCGACGAGCCCGGCGAGGACGAGCCCGGCGATGCCCATGGCCCCGAGGCGACGCCGCTTCTGCCGCCGCCGCTCGGCGCGCTGCTCGCGGCGCGTGGCCCCCGGCGCCACGATGATCGGCGGCCGGGACGGGCCCCGGGGATCGGGGTCCCGCCCCATCCGCCGCTTACCGGCCACCGGGACTCCCGTAGAGCCGGCGCTTGGAGATGTACTGCACGACCCCGTCCGGCACGAGGTACCAGACCGGCTCGCCGGCCGCGACCCGGTCCCGGCACTCGGTCGAGCTGATGGCCAGCGCCGGCACCTCGATGAGCGTCACCCGCCCGGCCGGGAACCCCGGGTCGGACAGGTGATGACCCGGGCGGGTCACGCCGATGAAGTGCGCGAGCTCGAACAGCTCCTCCGGCCGGCGCCAGCCGAGGATCTGCGCCAGGGCGTCGGCGCCGGTGATGAAGAACAGCTCGCTGTCGGCGCCGTAGTGCTTGCGCAGGTCGGTCAGCGTGTCCGTCGTGTACGTCGGCCCGGCGCGGTCGATGTCGACCCGGCTCACCGTGAAGCGCGGGTTCGAGGCGGTCGCGATGACGGTCATGAGGTAGCGGTCCTCCGCCGGCGACACGACGCGCTCGGTCTTCTGCCAGGGCTCGCCGGTCGGCACGAACACGACCTCGTCGAGGTCGAACCGGCTGGCGACCTCGCTGGCCGCCACCAGGTGCCCGTGATGGATCGGGTCGAAGGTGCCACCCATCACCCCGATACGCCGTGCCGTCACGACGAAAGGCTACCGGCGATCAGCCGCCCGGCCCCGCGCCCGCCACCCAAGATGCGTGCTCGCTCAGACCGGGAGCAGCGACTCGACGAACTCCTGCAGCTGCCCGGCGTTGCGGCACTCGATCATCGGCACGACCTCGCCGTAGGTGTGCGCGGCCGAGTCGCCGGACCCCCAGTACTGCCGCGGCTCGGGGTTGAGCCAGAACGCGTGCCGGGCGTGCCGGACCGTCGAGCGCAGGGCGGGCAGCGCGGCGGCGCGGTAGTTGTTGCGGGCGTCGCCCAGGATCAGCAGCGACGTCTTCGGCGTGACGGCATCGGACCACTTCTGCGCGAACACCTCGAAGGAGTGCCCGTAGTCGCTGTGCCCGTCGAACCACACGACGTCGGCCTCCTGCGACATCCGCGCCAGCGCGTCGACCACGTCGCCGCTGCGGTCGAAGAAACGGGTCACCTCGTCACAGGTGTCGACGAAGGCGAAGACCCGCACCTTCGCGAACTGCTCGCGCAGCGCGAACGCGAGCAGCACGGTGAAGTGGGCGAACGCCGCGACCGACCCGCTGACGTCGCAGAGCACGACGAGCTCCGGCTTGTGCGGCTTGTGCGGCTTGTGCACCGTTGTCAGCGGCACCCCGCCGCTCGACAGCGAGGCCCGGACGGTACGACGGACGTCGAGGCGGCCGGCCCGACCGAGCCGGCGCTTCGCGGTCAGCCGGGTCGCGAGCCGCCGGGCCAGCGGGTAGACCTGCCGGCGCAGCTCAGCGATCTCGTCCCGGGAGGCGCGCAGGAAGTCGACCTGGTCGATGAGGGGCTTGACGGCGGTCTTGGCGATGTTCTCGACGCCGCGGTCCTCGGCGAGCCGGCGGCGTACCTCCGCCTCGACGGCCTCCTCGAACTGCCGGATCCGCTCCGACAACATCTGCCGGGCGACCTTCTCGGCGAGCCCGCCGCGTTCCTCGCCGGCCAGCACCGCCTCGAGCAGCGACGCCATCAGCGTCTCCGGTGACAGCGCCCGCAGCACGCGGTAGGTGAACCACGACTGCCGGCCGGGCTGGGTGTCGGCGCGCCCGAGCGTCGACACCGCCTGGCGCGCCAGCCGCCGGATCGCCTCGTCGTCGCCGGAGAGCAGCACGTCGCGCAGGGCGTCACGCATCATCGTGCGCATCGCGTCGAGATCCTCGGGGTCGACCTCCTCCGGTGTCTCGCCGTCCGCGACCTCGTCGTCGCCCAGCTCGCCGTCCCCCATCGCGGGTGGCCACCACAGGTCGAAGAGCCGGTCGAACGTGGCGCGATGGCTGGCCCGCTTCACCACCGCCGCGGCGTACCCGGCGCGCAGCTGCTCGCGCTCGCGCAGGTCGATGGTGGCCATGGCCTGCGTCGCGTCGAGCGACTCGACCAGCGACACCGGCAGCCCGGCGGCGCGCAACGCGCCGACGAAGGCCACGTGCCGGTCGATCAGCCCGGTACCCGCCACTAGTTGAGCCCCAGCTCCTTGGCGGCGCGCGTGTGGTCGGACGCGTGCTTGAGAACCACGCCCAGCGTCGCGGCGACGCCCTCCTCGTCGAGCGTGTCCAGGCCGAGCGCGACGAGGGTGCGGGCCCAGTCGATGCTCTCCGCGATGCTCGGCGACTTCTTCAGCTCGAGCGAGCGCAGCGTGCGCACCGTGCGCACCAGCTGGTCGGCGAGCGCGGCCGGCACCTCCGGCACCCGCGTGAGCACGATCTCCTTCTCCCGCTCGGCGTCGGGGTAGTCGACGTGCAGGAACAGGCACCGGCGCTTGAGCGCCTCGGACAGCTCGCGGGTCGCGTTGGAGGTCAGGACCACGAACGGCTTGCGGGTCGCCACGATCGTCCCGAGCTCGGGCACGGTGACCTGGAAGTCCGAGAGCACCTCGAGGAGGAGGCCTTCGACCTCGACGTCCGCCTTGTCCGTCTCGTCCACGAGGAGGACCGTCGGCTCGTCCTGCCGGATCGCGGTGAGCAGCGGCCGGGACAGCAGGAACTCCTCGCTGAAGATGTTGTGGCTGACCTCTTGCCACCGCTCGGCCTCGCTGCTCGCGGTCGCCGCTTCCGTGGCCTCCTCCTTGCTGACCTGGATCGCGAGCAGCTGCTTGCGGTAGTTCCACTCGTAGAGCGCGCGGGCCTCATCGAGCCCCTCGTAGCACTGCAGCCGCACCAGCCCGGCCCCCGCGGCGGTGGCGACCGCCTTCGCGAGCTCGGTCTTGCCGGTGCCGGCCGGGCCCTCGACGAGCAGCGGCTTGCCGAGCGCGTCGGCGAGGAAGACGGTCGTGGCGATCGCGTCGTCGGCGAGGTAGCCGGTCTCCGCCAGACGGGTGCGGACGTCGGCGGGTGAGGAGAACAGCGGCATGAGGAGGCTCCCGGCGGCGGGTCGACTAGAACGCGATTCTACTTGCCCCCCCGCGTGATCTTCGCGGCTGTGACCGGATTCGGCCGCGACACGCCGTGCCGGTGGTCACAGCGGCGAAGATCAGGCGGGTCAGGGGCGGAGGTGGCCGTCGCCGTGCACGACCCAGGTCGTGCTGGTGAGCTCCGGCAGCCCCATCGGTCCCCGGGCGTGGAGCTTCTGCGTGGAGATGCCGATCTCGGCGCCGAACCCGAACTGCTCCCCGTCGGTGAACCGCGTCGACGCGTTGACCATCACCGCGGCCGAGTCGCAGCCCAGGACGAACGCCTGCGAGGCGGGCAGCGACCTGGTCACGATCGCCTCGGTGTGGCCGCTGCCCCACCGCCGGATGTGCGCGATCGCCTCCTCCAGCGAGTCGACGACACCGACGGCGAGGTCCAGGGAGTTGTACTCGGTGGCCCAGTCCTCGTCGGTCGCCGGCACGACCTGGTCGTCGTACGACGCGACGACGGTGTCGCCGTGGACGGTCACGCCGGCGTCGTGCAGCGCCCCCAGGACCGGCGGCAGGAACTCGTCGGCGACCGAGCGGTGCACGAGCAGCGTCTCCGCCGCGTTGCAGACGCTGGGCCGCTGTGTCTTGGCGTTCATGACGAGCGGCAGCGCCAGGTCGAGGTCGGCGTCGGCGTCGACGTAGACGTGGCAGTTGCCGACCCCGGTCTCGATGACCGGGACCGTCGACTCCTCGACGACGCTGCGGATGAGGCCCGCGCCGCCGCGCGGGATGAGCACGTCGACGTACCCGCGGGCGCGCATGAGGTGCTTGGTGGAGTCGTGGTCGACGCCCGGGACGAGCTGCACCGCGTCGGCGGGCAGGCCGGCCGCGGTGCCGGCCTCGGCGAGCACCGCGACGAGCGCGGCGTTGCTCGACCGGGCGCTGGACGAGCCGCGCAGCAGGACGGCGTTGCCGCTCTTCACGCACAGCCCGGCCGCGTCGACGGTCACGTTGGGCCGCGCCTCGTAGATGATGCCGACGACGCCGAGCGGCACCCGCACCTGCCGCAGCTGCAGGCCGTTGGGCAGCGTCGAACCGCGGACCACCTCGCCGACGGGGTCCGGCAGCGAGGCGACCTGGCGGAGTCCGTCGGCCATCGCGGCCACCCGCTGCTCGTCGAGGGCGAGCCGGTCGAGCATCCCTGCCGCCATCCCGCCGGCGCGGCCCCGCTCGAGGTCGTCGGCGTTGGCGGTGAGGACCTCGGCGGTCCGCTCGACGAGCGCGTCCGCCATCGCGTGCAGGGCGGCGTCCTTGGCGGCGCGCGGCATCGGCGCGAGCGCAGCGGCGGCGGCCCGCGACCGGCGCGCGACCGCGAGCACCTCCTCAGCCGTCGTCATGCAGCAAGCGTACGGCGCCCGAGCCCTACCAGCTGGCGGACAGGGGCTGGCCCTCGGCGTACCCGGCCGCGCTCTGCACTCCGACGACGACCGCTCGTGGAAGTCGGCGAGGGTGCGGGCGCCGGCGTACGAGCAGGCGCTGCGCAGGCCGGCGACGATGCGGTCGACGAGGTCCTCGACCCCGGGGCGGTCGTCGTCGAGGTACATCCGGGCGGTCGAGATGCCCTCGTCGAACAACGCCTTGCGCGCCCGGTCGAACGCCGAGTCGGTCTCGGTGCGGCCGCGGACCGCGCGCGCCGAGGCCATCCCGAACGACTCCTTGAACAGCCGCCCGTCAGGGTCGCGGTGCACGTCGCCGGGCGACTCGTGCGTGCCGGCGAACCACGACCCGATCATGACGTTGGACGCCCCGGCGGCGAGCGCGAGCGCGACGTCCCGCGGGTGCCGGACGCCGCCGTCGGCCCACACGTGCCGGCCCAGCCGGCGCGCCTCGGCCGCGCACTCGAGAACGGCGGAGAACTGCGGCCGCCCGACCCCGGTCATCATCCGGGTCGTGCACATCGCCCCCGGCCCGACGCCGACCTTGACGATGTCGGCGCCGGCCTCGACCAGGTCCCGGACCCCGGCCGGCGACACCACGTTGCCGGCGGCGACCGGGACCGCCGGGTCGAGCTTGCGCACCAGCCGCAGCGCCTCGAGCATCCGCTCCTGGTGCCCGTGCGCGGTGTCGACGACGAGCAGGTCGACACCGGCGGCGAGCAGCGCCTCGGCCTTGGCCGCGACGTCGCCGTTCACGCCGAGCGCGGCGGCGATGCGCAGCCGACCGGCGGCGTCCACCGCCGGCTCGTAGAGCGTGGCGCGCAGCGCCGCGGTGCGCGTCAGGATGCCGACCAGCTCGCCCGCGTCGTCGACGACCGGCGCCAGCCGGTGCCGGCCGCCCGTGCAGCCGGTCGAACGCCTGCCGCGGGTCGACCGTGTCCGGCAGCGTCAGCAGCTCGCTCGACATCACCCGCCGGAGCTGGGTGAACCGGTCGACCCCGACGCAGTCCGCCTCGGTGACGACCCCGACCGGCTTGTCGACGTCGACCACCACGACCGCGCCGTGCGCCCGCTTCGGCAGCAGGTTGAGCGCCTCCCCGACCGTGTCCGAGAGCGTCATCGTGAGCGGGGTGTCGAAGACCAGGTTGCCGGCTCTTGACGAAGGCCACGACGTCGGCGACCACGTCGATCGGGATGTCCTGCGGGATGACGGCGAGCCCGCCGCGCCGGGCGAGCGTCTCGGCCATCCGCCGGCCGGACACCGCCGTCATGTTCGCGGCGACGATCGGGATGGTGGTGCCGCTCCCGTCGGCGGTGCTCAGGTCGACGTCGAGCCGGGAGGCGACGTCGGACCGCGACGGCACCATGAAGACGTCGTCGTAGGTGAGGTCCCAGCTGGGGGCCGGCTCGGTGAGGAAGCGCACGAGTGAGCCAGTCTAGCCGTCGTACTGCCAGCCACCGGCCGGCGTGAGCGCGGCACCGTCGCGGCGCTGGTGCTCGTCGCGCGCCACCACCTCGAGCGCGACGACCTCCCACGGCGGCAGGGCGGCGGACTGCCGGTGGTCGGGCCAGACCCGCAGCGCCATCGCGCAGGCGTCGGCGCAGTCCTGCGCCTCGTCCCAGTAGCGGATCTCGGCCCGGCTCGGCGCTGTAGCGGCCGGAGAGGAAGAACGGCCGCTCCGCGGCGAGCCGCTCGAGCGCGGCGAGCACGTCGGGCGCCGGCCACTCCTCGCCGGCGAGGCTGAGGGTCACGTGCCACAGCCCGGACGCATTCACGCGGCGCCTCCGGGGTCCGGGTCGCCCCCGTCAGCGGCGGACGACGATCAGGTCGTCGCGGTGGACGACCTCGCGGTGGTACCCCGCGCCGAAGCGACGCCGTCAGGTCCTGCGTCGAGCGGCCCAGCAGCGCGGGAAGCTCCGCTGCGTCGTAGTTGACCAGCCCGCGGGCCACCGCGTGGCCGTTTTCGTCGATCAGCTCCACCGGCTCGCCGGCGCCGAACTGCCCGTCCACCCCGACGATGCCGGCGGGCAGCAACGACGCCCGGCGCTCGACGACCGCGCGCACCGCCCCCGCGTCGAGGGCCAACCGCCCCCGCGGGGTCGTCGCGTGCGCGAGCCAGAGCAGCCGCGCCGGGGCGCGCGACCCGGTGGGGTGGAAGCAGGTCCCGACGTCCGCGCCGGCCAGCGCGGCGGCGGCGTCCCGGCAGTGCGCGAGCAGGGTCGGTACGCCGGCGCCGGCGGCGATCCGCGCCGCGGCGAGCTTGGCCGCCATGCCGCCGCTGCCGACGCCGCGCCCTCCCGACCGGCCGAGCCGAACGTGGGCGAGGTCGTCGTCGCTGCGGACGTCGGCGACGCGGGCCGACCCGCCGCGCGCCGGGTCGTCGTCGTACACCCCGTCGACGTCGGAGAGCAGCACGAGCGCGTCGGCGCGCACGAGGTGGGTGACGAGCGCCGCGAGCCGGTCGTTGTCGCCGAACCGGATCTCCTCGGTGGCGACGGTGTCGTTCTCGTTGACGATCGGGACGACGCCGAGCGCGAGCAGCCGTTCCAAGGTGCGCTGGGCGTTGCGGTAGTGGGCGCGCCGGACGACGTCGTCGGCGGTGAGCAGCACCTGCCCGACGGTGCGGCCGTGCCGGGCGAACGAGGCGGTGTAGCGGGCGACCAGCAGCCCCTGGCCGACGCTCGCGGCCGCCTGCTGGGTGGCGAGGTCGCGCGGGACGCCGGGCGAGCCCGAGCGGCTTGAGCCCAGCGGCGATCGCCCCGGAGGAGACGAGCATCGACCTGCGCGCCCGCCGGCCGCCCGCCCGGCGAGAGCGTCGACGAGCGCGTCGACCGCGCCTCGTCGACGCCGCCGGCCGGGCTCGCCAGAGACGACGAGCCCACCTTGACCACGAGCCGCTTCGCGGCATCGGAGACCAGCCGCCTCATGCCCCGCGTCCCTCCCCCCGCCACCGCGTGCCCCCGCCGTTCCTGTCGATCATGAGCGTCGGCGCGACCGCCGGGCAAGCCGGTCCGGCCCCTGTCGAGTCCTCCTCGTCCGCCTTGCGTACGTCGGCGGCGGGCCCGCCGCGACGCCTTCCGCTCGTCCGCGCCGACCCGGTGCCCGGTCTCGAGCCGCTCGTCGGTGCCGCGCCGCCCAGCAGTCGGGCGCCCGCCCGCAGCGTGGGCACCCAGTCGAAGGTCACCTCGCCGATCGTCACCTCCGCGCCGGCCTGCGCGCCGGCCTCGGCCAGCGCGTCCTCGACGCCGAGCCGCGCCAGCCGGTCGGCGAGGTAGCCGACGGCCTCGTCGTTGCCGAACTCGGTCTGCCGCACCCAGCGCTCCGGCTTCTCGCCGCGCACGGTGAACGCCTGCTCGCCGGTCTGCTCGACGGTGAACCCGGCGTCCTTCAGCGCGCGCCGGCCGCAGCACGATCCGGGTCGGCTCGGCCGGCGGCGCGGCGGCGCGCGCGGCGAGCGACGCGCTCGCCAGCGCGAACGCAGCTCGCGCAGCCCCTCGTGCGTCGCCGCCGACACCTCGAACACCGGCCAGCCGAACCGCTCCGCGACGTCCCGGCGACGATCTCGGCGAGGTCGCGGGCCTCGGGCACGTCGACCTTGTTGAGCGCGACGAGCCGGGGCCGGTCGGCAGGTCGGTGCCGAGCGCGGCGTAGGCCGCGAGCTCGGCCTCGATCGTCTCGAGGTCGCTCACCGGGTCCCGGTCGGGCTCGAGCGGTCGCGCAGTCGACGACGTGCACGAGCACGGGGCACCGCTCGACGTGGCGGAGGAACTCCAGCCCCAGCCCGCGCCCGGCCGGGCGCCGGCGACCAGCCCGGGCACGTCGGCGACGGTGAAGACGACCTCGCCCGCCTCGACCACCCCGAGGTTGGGCACCAGCGTGGTGAACGGGTAGTCGGCGATCTTCGGCCGGGCCGCGGACAGCGCCGCGATCAGCGAGGACTTGCCGGCGTTCGGGAAGCCGACGAGCGCGACGTCGGCGACCGTCTTGAGCTCGAGCACGACGTCGCGCACCTCGCCGGGCTCGCCGAGCAGGGCGAACCCGGGCGCCTTGCGCCGCGGCGAGGCCAGCGCGGCGTTGCCGAGCCCGCCGCGGCCGCCGCGGGCGACGACGTACGACGAGCCGGCGCCGACGAGGTCGGCGAGCACCTCGCCCGTCTCGGCGTCATGCACGACGGTGCCGTCCGGGACCGGGACGACCGACGTCCCCGCCGTTGCCGCCGTTGCGCATCGAGCCCTGCCCGGGCCGGCCGCTGCCGGCCTTGCGGTGGGGGTGGCGGTGGTAGGTCGAGCAGCGTCGTCACGCTCGGGTCGACGACGAGGACGACGTCGCCGCCGTTGCCGCCGTTGCCGCCGTCCGGGCCGCCGAGCGGCTTGAACTTCTCCCGGTGGACCGAGGCGCAGCCGTGCCCGCCGTTGCCACCGGCGACGTGCAGGACGGCGTGGTCGACGAAGGTCGCGGCCATGCCGGGTCCGGTCCTGCGCTGAGACGCGGGCCGGGCCGCTCGGGCCGGTCGGCGCCGAGTCGGCCCGCGAGCCGCTGCTCGGCCTCGGCGCTTCCGGCCACGACGTTGACGACCCTGCGGCCGCGCTTGGTGCCGAACTCCACCGCGCCGGCGGACGGTCGCGAACAGCGTGTCGTCGCCGCCGCGGCCGACGTCGTCGCCGGGGTGGAAGTGGGTGCCGCGCTGGCGGACGAGGATCTCGCCGGCCTTCACGACCTGGCCGCCGAACCGCTTGACGCCGAGCCGCTGGCGTTGGAGTCGCGGCCGTTGCGGCGAGGACGACGCGCCCTTCTTGTGAGCCATGGCGGCCTACTTCCCGGTCTCGATGCCGGTGACCTGCAGCGTCGGTCAGCTGCTGGCGGTGGCCCTGGCGCTTGTGGTAGCCGGTCTTGTTGCGGAACTTGTGGATCTCGATCTTCGGGCCCTTGCGGTGGTCGACGACCTCGGCGGTGACGCGTGGCCTTCGCCGAGCGCCGGCGGCGTCGGTGGTGACCGACGCGCCGTCGTCGACGAGCAGCACGGCGGGCAGCGTCGACGGACTCGCCGGGCTCGGCGGTCCACGCGGTCGACCTCGAAGCGTGTCGCCGACGGCGACCTTGTGCTGGTGGCCGCCGCTGCGGACGATCGCGTACACGGCACGGCTCCTCGGCGTTCAGGGGACTCGAATCAGGCTACCGGACCGGCTCGGCGGACGCGACAAAGCGCGGCTCGCCCGCCCGGGCCTAGCCGGTCGCACCTCGGTCGGGGACTGGTCGGGCAGCCGGCGCCGCCGCTCGCCGCCGCCGGAACCGCTGTTCTCGGTACCGGCGCCGTCGGAACCGCTGTTCTCGGTACCGGCGCCGTCGGAACCGCTGCCCTCGGCGCTCGGGCGCCGTCCGCTGCGCCGTCCGGCTGCCGCCGCCGCGACCGCGGCCACCGCGCGAACGCCGGGAGCGCGGCTTGGCCGAGTCCTCCTCCGCCGTACCGTCGCCGGACCTCGCGTCCTCCGAGGTCGCCTCCCCTGCCCGGCCGTCCGGCGCCCGCGGTCTCGCCGTCGGTGGCCCCGGCCGCCGCCTGGGGCCTGGGCCTGGGCTTGGGCTTGGGCGGGCGCTTGGTCGCGACCGGGTCGTCGGTGAGCATGACCCCGCGGCCGTTGCACTCCTTGCAGGTCTCGCTGAACGCCTCGAGCAGCCCCTGGCCGACCCGCTTGCGGGTCATCTGGACGAGCCCGAGCGAGGTGACCTCGGCCACCTGGTGGCGGGTGCGGTCGCGCCCGAGGCACTCCATCAGCCGCCGGAGAACGAGGTCGCGGTTGCTCTCGAGCACCATGTCGATGAAGTCGATGACGATGATCCCGCCGAGGTCGCGCAGCCGCAGCTGGCGAACGATCTCCTCGGCCGCCTCGATGTTGTTCTTGGTGACGGTCTCCTCGAGGTTGCCGCCCTTGCCGGTGAACTTCCCGGTGTTGACGTCGACCACGACCATCGCCTCGGTGCGGTCGATGACGAGCGTACCCGCCGCGAGGGCAGGCGCACCTTGCGGTCGAGCGCCTTCGCCAGCTGCTCGTCGACCCGGTACGCCGCGAAGACGTCCTCGTCGTCGGTCCACTTGCGGGTCCGCTCGGCGAGGTCCGGCGCGACCCAGCGGACGTAGTTGTCGACCGTGTCCCACTCCTCGTCGCCGGAGACGACGAGCTCCTTGAAGTCCTCGTTGAAGATGTCGCGGATCACGCGGATGACCACGTCCGGCTCGCCGTAGATCAGCGAGGGCGCGCTGCCGGTCTGGGCCTTCTTCTCGATGTCCTGCCACTGCGCGTGCAGGCGATTGAGGTCGCGCTCGAGGTCCTCCTCGCTCGCACCCTCGGCCGCGGTCCGGATGATGACGCCGGCGTCCTCGGGAGTGAGCCGCTTGAGGATGCCCTTGAGCCGGCTGCGCTCGGTGTCCGGCAGCTTGCGGCTGATGCCGGACAGCCGCCCGTCGGGCACGTAGACCATGTAGCGGCCGGGCAGGCTGACCTGGCTCGTGAGCCGGGCGCCCTTGTGGCCGATCGGGTCCTTCGTCACCTGGACGAGGACCGTCTGGCCGCTCTTCAGCGCCTGCTCGATCCGCGGCGGGCGCCCCTCGAGGGCGCTCGCGTCGTAGTTGACCTCGCCGGCGTACAGGACGGCGTTGCGACCGCGGCCGATGTCGACGAACGCCGCCTCCATGCTCGGCAGGACGTTCTGCACCTTGCCGAGGTAGACGTTGCCGATCATCGAGGCCTGGTCCTTGCGGGCGACGTAGTGCTCGACGAGCACGCCGTCCTCGAGCACGCCGATCTGGGTGCGCTCGGCGTTCTGCCGCACGACCATGACCCGCTCGACCGACTCGCGCCGGGCCAGGAACTCGGCCTCGGTGATGATCGGCGGGCGGCGCCGGCCGCTGTCCCGGCCCTCGCGGCGACGCTGCCGCTTCGCCTCGAGCCGGGTCGAGCCCTTGACGCCGCGTACGCCGTCGCCGTCGGCCTCACCACCACCACCGCCACTGCCACCGCCACTGCCACCGCCACTGCCACCGCCACTGCCACCGCCACTCCTGCCACTGCCACTGCCACTGCCACTGCCACGGCTGCGGCCGCCGGTGCTCTTCGCCGGGCGGGACTCGCGGACGTGGACGACGGTCTCGACGCTCTCGTCGCTGTCGGTGTCGGGGGCGTCGCCACCGTCG
This sequence comes from uncultured Actinomycetota bacterium, assembly GCA_963835405.1. Lineage (GTDB taxonomy): Bacteria > Actinomycetota > Actinomycetes > JAFAQI01 > JAFAQI01 > CAWIFV01. The sequence continues at coordinate 65,441 of CAWIFV010000008.1, read as the reverse complement.
GAGCCCTCGCCGCCGCGGCGGCGCCGCCGCCGGCGCCGCCGGCGCGCGGCCGTCGTACCGCCTTCGCCGCCCTCGCCGCCCTCGCCGGTGTCGGTGTCACCGTCGTCGTCGGACGCCGGTGTCCCCGCCCGCGGTCTTGCCGGCGCTGTCCTTGGCGGCGCTGTCCTTGGCGGCGCCGTCCTTGGCGGCGCTGTCCTTGGCCGGGGTGGCCTTGGCGGGCCGGGCCGGTTTGTCGGTCGAGTCCGGCGTCCCGTCCCCCTCATCCGGACCGCCGGTGTCGGCGTCGCCGCCCTTGCCGCCGCGGCCGCGGCGACCGCGGCGGCGGCGGGCCGGTCGGTCGCCGCCCTCGGCGTCCGGTCCGGAAGCCCCCTCCGGCCCGGAAGCCCCCTCCGATCCGGGCGCACCCGGCTCGGCGGCGCCGGCGTCGGCCCGGTCGCCGTCGGCCCCTGCGCCCGCCGACTTCGCGGCGGCCGTGGTCTTGCGCGCCCGTGTGGGTCGGGCCTTGGCCGGGTCCGGGGGCTGGAAGATGACGGCCGTGGCAGCGGCGCCGCCCTCGTCGCCCGACCCGCCGGAGCTCTCCGCTCCGGACGGCGCCGCGTCTTTGGTCTCGACCTCACGTGCAGGCTTGGTGGCCGCGGTCTTTCGGGTCCGGCGGCGGGGGGTGGTCCCGGTCGTCTCGCCGGTCGCCTCGGCGGCAGCGTCCGGCTCGCCGCCGCCAGAGCGTCCAGCGCTGCCGGACTCGCCCGAGTCGCCGGCCGGCTCGCTCGCGGCGGCCTTCGCCGGGCGGCGGGTGCGCTTGCGGGGCGGTGCGGCGCTCGCGGCGTCGGCACCCGGGTCGGTGCCGGAGCCGGCGCCGGTACTGCTGGTGGCGCCGGGGTCGTTCGTGGCGGCTGGGCCGCCGGTGGTCTCGTCGGTCTCGTCGAGCATGCGGGGAAACTCCCGTCCGCTCCCGACACGCCGCCGTGGCGGCGCTCCTGCGCCTCAGCGCTCGGGAGCCGGTTCGTGCCGCCGGTGTGCGGACGCGGGGCCCGCGCCGGCGGAAGTCCTAGGTCGGCCGTGCCGCGCGCTAGTGCGGCATGGTCGCGGCGGCGTCGCGCGCCAGCGGATCGGTGAGCCGCACCTGCAACCGGGTCGGCTGCGTGGGCTCTCCGACGACTGACGAAGCGGCGACCGGCCCCGTCTGGTCGAGACGACCCTGCGCCAGGCGGGTGACCATCGGGGTCGCCCGTGTCGAAAGGGCCGCCGCCTGACGTAACGCGGTCAAGACGTCGTCGGGTCGAACAGCGGGTGTGGTGTGCCGAACGACCATGTCGAGTATCGCACAGGGGCCCGCATCACCGGCCGGATCGACCTCCGGCGCGTCGGCGACGACCGCCGCGACCACCGCGGCCCGGGCATCCACGGTGCGCGTGCCGTCCTTGGTGGCCCGCTGCACCGGCGCCTCCGCCAAGGCGAGGAACCGCTCGACCGCCGCCCGCGCCTCCCCGGCCGGGATGCCCGCCAGCTCGACCCGCCACCAGGACGCCTCGACCCGGTCGGGGAGGCTCGGGCCGCTCGCCTCCACTACGTCGACGACGTCGAGCCCGGGCGGCAGGGCGGCGTCGAGCGCCCGCCGTACCTCGGCTGGATCGCGGGCCTCGGCGAGCCCGATCTCGAGGTACTCGGCCTCCGACGCCACCCCGGTCGGCGCCGCCCCCACGTAGGAGATCTTGGGGTGCGGGCTGAAGCCCGCGCTGTAGGCCATCGGCACCGCTGCGCGCCGCAGGGCCCGCTCGAACGCCCGGGCGAAGTCGCGGTGGCTGGTGAACCTGAGCCGACCCCGCTTCGCATACCGGACGCGCAGCCGCTGCACGACCGGCGGCGGCGGCGGCCCGTCCGGTTGCCTAGCCACGGGCACAGCCGGCGGTGTGCGGGTGCGGAGGAGCACTAGCGCGCTCGGCGCGAGCGAGGAACGAGCGAGAGAGATCGCGCGTGGCGACGGAGGACCTGCGCACCGCTACCCGCGGACCTAGACCGGCGTGAGCGGCAGGATGGTGCGGCCGGTGGGACCGATCTGGATCTCGGTGCCCATCGTGGGGCAGACGCCGCAGTCGTAGCAGGGCGTCCAGCGGCAGTCGTCGACCTCGACCTCGCCGACGGCGTCCTGCCAGTCCTCCCACAGCCAGTCCTTGTCCAGCCCGGAGTCGAGGTGGTCCCACGGCAGCACCTCGGCGTGGTCGCGCTCGCGGGTGGTGAACCAGTCGAGCGAGACCGGCGTGCCGGCGAAGGCCTCGGCGGCGCAGCGCTCCCAGCGGTCGAACGAGAAGTGCTCGCTCCACCCGTCGAACCGGCCGCCGTCCTCCCACACCCGCCGGATGACGGCACCGACCCGGCGGTCACCACGGGAGAGCAGGCCTTCGATGATCGAGGGGCGGCCGTCGTGGTAGCGGATGCCGATGGCGCGCCCGTAGTCGCGGTCGTTCATGACGGCGGCCTTGAGCGCCTTGAGCCGCTTGTCGACCGTCTCGTGGTCGAGCTGGGCGGCCCACTGGAACGGCGTGTGCGGCTTGGGCACGAACGCCCCGATGGACACCGTGCAGCGGATGTCCTTGCGGCCGGCGGCCTCGCGGCCGGTCTTGATGACCCGCTTGGCCATGTCGGCGATCTGCATCACGTCGTCGTCGGTCTCGGTCGGGAGCCCGCACATGAAGTAGAGCTTCACCTGCCGCCACCCGTTGCCGTAGGCGGTCGCGACGGTCCGGATGAGGTCGTCCTCGGTGACCATCTTGTTGATCACCTTGCGCATCCGCTCGCTGCCCCCCTCGGGGGCGAACGTGAGGCCGGTACGGCGGCCGTTGCGACTGAGCTCGTTCGCGAGCGTGATGTTGAACGCGTCGACCCGCGTGGACGGGAGCGACAGGCTGACGTTGTCGCCGTCGTAGGTGTCGGCGAGGCCCTTGGCGATCTCACCGATCTCGCTGTGGTCGGCGCTGGACAGCGACAGCAGCCCGACCTCCTCGAAGCCGGTGGCCTCGACGCCGCGCTGCACCATGTCGCCGACCGTGGTGATCGAGCGCTCCCGGACCGGCCGGGTGATCATGCCGGCCTGGCAGAAGCGGCAGCCGCGGGTGCAGCCGCGGAAGATCTCGACGCTGTAGCGCTCGTGCACGGTCTCGGCCAGCGGGACGAGCGGCTTCTTGGGGTAGGGCCAGGCGTCGAGATCCATGACCGTGTGCTTGGAGACGCGCCACGGGACGCCGGGGCGGTTGGGGGCGACCCGGCGGATCCTGCCGTCGGGCAGGTAGTCGACGTCGTAGAACGCCGGGACGTAGGCGACGCCGTCGGTGGCGAGGGTCGTGAGCAGCCCGTCGCGGCCGCCCGGGCGGCCGGCGTCGCTTCCAGCCGCGGACGATGTCGGTGATCCGCAGCGCCGCCTCCTCGCCGTCACCGATGACCGCGGCGTCGAGGAAGTCGGCGATCGGCTCCGGGTTGAACGCGGCGTGCCCGCCGGCGACCACGAGCGGGTGGTCGTCGGTGCGGTCGCGCGCCTCGAGCGGGATCCCGGCGAGGTCCAGTGCGGTGAGCAGGTTGGTGTAGCCGAGCTCGGTGGCGAAGCTCACGCCGAGCAGGTCGAAGGCCGCGACCGGGCGGTGCGCGTCGACGGTGAACTGCGGGATGCCGTGCTCGCGCATGACCGCTTCCATGTCCGGCCACACGCTGTAGGTGCGCTCGGCGAGCGTGTCGGCGCGCTCGTTGAGGACCTCGTAGAGGATCTGCACGCCCTGGTTGGGGAGGCCGACCTCGTAGGCGTCCGGGTACATGAGTGCCCAGCGGACCGTCGTACCGTCCGGGGCGAGGTCCCAGTCCTTGACGGTCGCGTGCTGCTCGCCGCCGACGTACTGGATCGGCTTCTGCACGCCGGGCAGATGCGGCTCCAGGCGCGCCCAGACGCTGGCGGCGGCGGCGGGCTCGACGGGCATGGGTCCAGACTACGGGCGGGTGTCGATGGCCGGCCGACGGCGGACTGTCGCCACCGGGCTCCCTGGCGTCTACGGTGCAGGCATGAGTAGCGAACTGCCCGAGCTGTTCGACCGCGCGCAGCGGCGCTTCGGCGAGCTCGTGCACGAGGTGCGTGGCGACCAGTGGGACGCCGCCACGCCGTGCTCGGAGTGGGACGTGCGCACGTTGGTCAACCATCTGGTCTACGAAGCCCGCTGGGCGCCGCTGCTGCTCGAGGGCAAGACGATCGAGGAGGTCGGGGACCGCTTCGACGGCGACATCCTCGGCGAGAAACCCGCGGCGACGTACGACGACGCGGCCGCGGGGGCGATGGCGGCCGTGCAGGCGCCGGGCGCGCTCGACCGGACGGTGCACCTGTCCTACGGCGAGAGCCCGGCGCCGGGCTACCTGATGCAGCTGACCGGCGACTTCGTCGTGCACTCGTGGGACCTCGCCCGCGCGATCGGCGCCGACGAGCGGCTCGACCCCGAGCTGGTCGACGTCGTCTACGACAACACCAAGCCGCACGCGGACCAGCTCGCCGCATCGGGGCTGTTCGACCCGCCGGTGGACGTCGCGGACGACGCGGACCGGCAGACGAAGATGCTGGCCCTGTTCGGCCGCCGCGCCTGACCCTCCGTTGTTGATCATGAGCAGTCGGACCGGACACGCCGGCGTGTCGGTCCGAGTGCTCATGATCAACGGGGGGAGGGGTGTCCACAGGGCGTGGAGCGTCCACGGAACCGCCTGAGGACGCTGCCATCGGCGTCGGCGGCGGCCACCGTCGTCGTTCATGGTCGTCGACGAGTCCTGGGTCCGCGCCCGCGAGGTGGCGGGCAAGCAGGGATGGCTGCTCTGCGCCGGGCAGGCCCGCGCCGCCGGGCTCACCCCCCACCAGATCCGCGTCGCGCTGCGGAACCGAGGCCTCGCCAGCCTCTATCCGGGCGTCTATCTGCTCGATCCCGACCTGGCCGGCGAGGCGCCCCTGCGGACCTGGTGGTCAGCTGCGTTGATGGCGCACGGGCCACGATCGTGTCTCGTCGGATGGACCGGTGCCCGGGCGATCGGTGCGGCCGGCCTGCCTCCCGCCGACCCGAGCATCGACGTCGCGGTCGTGGGAGTCGGATCGCGGCATCGGCGGCCCACCGAGGCGCCCTTCCTCAACGTCGTCGACGGACCGCCGATCGTCGTCCGGCAGTGGCCGGTCCGCGCCGACGAGGTCGAGATGGTGCAGGGGCTGCGAGTACGACGGCCGCCGTTGACACTGGTGGACGCGGCGCTGTGCCTCGACCGGGTCCACGCGCTCTGCCTGTTCGACTGGGGCCTGCACGCCGGAGTCTTCACGCCGGCCGAGCTGATCGCGATGACGGGCAGCTGCCGTCGCCGCCCGGGTGTGATCCACGTCCGGCAGGCTGCGGCGCTCGCCGACGGGCGCGCCGCATCCCCGCTCGAGTCGCGGGTGCGCCTGGCCTGTGTCGACGGTCAGCTGGCGCCGGACGAGCTGCAGTACCCCGTCCGCGATGCCTCCGGTCGGATCGTCGGTTACGGCGACCTCGCCTGGCTGCAGCGGCACCGGCCGCTCATCGGCGAGGCGGACGGCCGGGAACCGCACAGCCTGCCGGAGGCCGTGCTGCACGACCGGCGGCGGGCCAACGAGTTCGTCATCGGCTGCTGCGACATCGTCCGCTTCACGTGGGCGGACTCGCTCCGGCCGGCGTACATCCGGCAGACGGTCCGGCGCGCCCTGGCGTCCTGACCTGACCTGCCCTGCCCCGCCCTGACCTGACCTGCCCCGCCCCGCCCCGCCACGTTGATCATGAGCATTCGGACCGGCTCGCCGGTGTGTCACGTCCGAGTGCTCATGATCAACAAGGCGGGGGTTGGGGGTTGAGGGTTGGGGTTAGGAGCGTGAGCGCATGTGCACGTTCTGTAACAGGCCCACGGCGAGCATCGACGCGAACATCGACGACCCCCCGTAGGACACGAACGGCAGCGGCAACCCGGTCACCGGCATGATCCCGATGGTCATCCCGATGTTCTCGAAGGCCTGGAAGCCGAACCAGCAGACCACCCCGACCGCGACCAGCGTCCCGAACGCGTCCTCGGCGCGCGCGGCGATCGACAGCCCGCGCCAGAGCACCACCCCGACGAGCAGCACGATGAGGCTGGCACCGACCAGCCCCAGCTCCTCCCCCGCGACCGTGAAGACGAAGTCGGTGTTCTGCTCGGGCACGAACTGGCCGTTCGTCTGCGTCCCGTGGAACAGGCCCTTGCCGAACAGGCCGCCGGAGCCGATCGCGATCCGTGCCTGGTGGGTGTTGTAGCCGGCGCCCTGCGTGTCCGCCGTCGGGTTGGTGAAGGAGGTGAACCGGTCGATCTGGTACTCCTTCAGCAGGTGCAGGTGCGTGATCACGAGGGCGCCGACGACGGCCACCAGCAGCATCCCGACGATCCACCGGGCGGAGACGCCGCTGATCGCGATCATCCCGAAGACGACGAAGCCGATGACCATGACGGTCCCGACGTCGGGCTGCTTGAGGATGAGCAGGATCGGCACCGCCGAGGCGGCGAGGGTGAGCCAGACGTCACGCCCGTCCGGAGCCACCTCGCCGTCGCGCCGCTCCCCCAGCAGCATGGCCGCCAGCACGATGAGCGCGATCTTGGCGAACTCCGAGGGCTGCACCTCGAACCCCGGCCCCAGCTTGATCCACGAGTGCGACCCGTTGACCGTCTCGCCGTGCACCAGCACCGCCACGAGCCCCACCAGCGAGGCGAGGTAGACCACGGGCGTGTAGGCCCGCACCGTGCGGTAGTCGACCATCGCCGCGACCCCGCCGAGGGCGACGCCGATCGAGATGTTGAGCAGGTCCCGCTTGAGGTCGCCGTTGGGGTCCCACCCGTGCGCGACGTTGTTGGGCTTGGTCGCCCCCCACACCAGCAGCGCACCGAGGGTGGCCAGCGACGCGACCGCCACGAGCAGGACCCAGTCGATGCGGCGCAGCGGCGACTCCCGGTCGAGCGCCCGCTCGCGCAGCGTCTCCCGGCGCCGGACCGCGTACGGCGACCCGCGCGGGGTGGTCCAGTCGGTCATCACAGGCTCACCGCGCTGCCGTCGTTCGCATGCCGATGTGCGGCAACTTCGCGGGCGGGCGCCCGTCGGGGAACGCCGCCTTGTGCCCCTCGATGCCGAAGACCGCGTCCCAGACCTGCCGGACCGCGGGCGCGGCGACGACGCCACCGATGCCGCCCTTGTCGACCATGATGACCGTGACGAAGCGCGGCTTGGGCCGGTCCGGAAGCCCGGCGAACGAGGCGAACCACGCCGAGGTGTAGCGCCGGTTGAGCCCGATCTCCGCCGTCCCGGTCTTGCCGCCGACCCGGACCTTGCGGTGCGGGAACCCGTAGAACGCCCCCGCCGCCGTCCCGCCCTGGTGGGGGACGGCGTACATCGCGCTGCGGATGTAGTCGAGCTCGGTCTTCGACAGCGGCAGCCGCCCCCGCAGCGGCGCCTTCAGTCGCTTCACGACCTGCCCGTCGGCACTCACGATCGCCTTGCCGACGCGGGGCTCGAAGACCTTCCCGCCGTTGGCGAGCGCGGCGTAGGCCACGGCGAGCTGCAACGGCGAGACGAGCACGGAGCCCTGACCGATGTCCTCGATCAGCTGGTCACCGGGGTTGAACCGCCAGCCCTCCTCGCAGTACTCCTTGTCGAAGGCCTTGATCGGGTCGCCCGGCGGCCGCCGCTTCGCGCCGATGCAGTAGTCGCGCTTGCGCTCCTTCCACCGCAGCATCTGGTTGCGGCGGTCGGCGATGTGGCCGACGGTGGCGTTGGGCAGGTCGATCCCGGGCGCCACGCCGATCCCGAACTGGCGCGCGATGTGCTGCACCCCCTCGACCGGCTTCTTGTCCTGCTGCACCAGCCGGTTGTCGCGCAGCCAGTCGTTGTAGGCGAGCTGGTAGTAGACGGTGTCGCACGACTTCACGATCGTCGTCCGCAGGTCGATCGCGCCGAGCGATTCGCTCTCGAAGTTGTGGAACAGCGTGCCGTTCACGTCGAAGGCCGAGCTGCAGTTGTAGCTGCCGTTGAGCGAGGCCATCCCGTCGTGGAGCAGACCGGCGGTCGAGATGAGCTTGAACGTCGATCCCGGCGAGTAGGCGCTGCTGTAGGCCTTGTCGACGAGCGGGCTGCCCGGGCGCTTCTGCAGCCGGGCGTAGTCCTTGCCGTCGATGTGGCCGGCGTCCCACAGGGACGGGTCGTACGTCGGGTAGGAGCCCATCGCGACCACGTGGCCGGTCTTGGCGTCGAGGACGACGCCTGCGGCGAAGTCGGCGGGACCGCCGTAGTTGGACAACCCGAGGTCCCGGGCGTGGGCAACGGCGCCGGCGAGCGCCTTCTCCAGGGCCACCTGAACGCGCGCGTCCAGGCTCGTCACGAGTGTGTCGCCGGGCCGGGGTGCGGTCTCCCGCAGCGTTCCGGTCACCCCGCCTACGTGGTCGACGGCGACCTGCTTGATGCCCGGCTGCCCCCGGAGCCACCGGTCGTACTGCTCCTCCAGCCCCTGCTTGCCGACGAGGTCGCGCCGCCGGGCGTCCTGCTGGGCCTCCGGAAGCCTCGCCAGCTCCTCGGCGCTGATCGGCGCCAGGTTGCCCAGCAGGTGGGTGGCATAGGCCCCCGCCGGCTTCACGTAGTGCCGGACCGCGGCGAGCTCCGCCGAGACCCCCGGGAAGTCCTCCTTGCGCTCGAGGATCTGCAGGGCGAGCCGGGTCGACCTGGTGTCGTCCTTCAGCCGCGTGACCGGGATCGGTTCGTAGGGAGAGCCGTTCCAGCAGCCGGCAGGAGCGCCCTCCCCACACAGCTGGATGCGGTCGTAGAGGTCCCGGTAGGGGACGTGGAGCACCCGGGAGAGCCGGCGCAGGACGGTCTCGCCGTCGTCGCGCTGGCGCAGCAGCGCGACCCGGTCGACGGAGACGACGAGTGCGGTCTTGTTGCGCGCGAAGCTGCGACCGCGGTCGTCGACGATCTCGCCGCGGGGGGCCGGTGTGATGATGTCCCGGACCTGGTTCTCGGCCGCGGCCCGGCGGTAGTCCGAGCCGGCGTAGACCTGCAGGTACCACAGGCGCCCGAACAGCGTCAGCAGCAGCGAGACGACGAGCACGCGCAGCACGACGATCCGCAGCCGCGACCGGTCGCTCACCCTGGCACTCCTGCTCGTCTGCCCGTCGCCCGGCGGCGGCCGGGCGCTGTTATCCGGTCGGCTCCGTCCGTCGTACGGCTGCGGCCACAAGAGGTACGACGAACGGGGCGAGAACCACATCGTAGATAACTGTGGCGATAAGTGAACGGGTCACGGCGAGACCGGTCACCCGCTGGTCGCCCACGAGGATCCCGGCGCCGGCGAACAGCGCAACCGCGACCGCGCTGGCGAACGCCACGATGACGACCGAGGCGGCCACCGACCGCTCCTCGGCGTCCTCGAGCAGCCCGGCCAGGTAGCCGACGACGGCGTAGGCCAGAGCCAGCCGGGCGAACGTGTGGTCGGCCGGCGGCAGGACGTCGGCTGCGAGACCGGCGCAGAAGCCCAGCACGGCGCCGTACACGGGGCCGCCGGTGAAGGCGAAGGCCACCACGCAGACGACGGTCAGGTCGGGCCAGCCGCCCGGCAGCGGCAACCGGTTGATCAGCGCCGCTTGCAGCACCAGCGAGGTGCCGATGACGGCGACGGCAAGAAGCGCCCGCCGCACGTCACGGACTTCCGGTGGGCGACGAGGTCTCGGTCGCGGGCGATCCTTCGCCCCCGGACGGTGCCGGGCTCCGGGATCCGCCGGGCGACCCGCTGGGCGACCCGCTGGCCGACCCGCTGGGCGATGCCGACGGGGACGGCGACGGCGACGGCGAGGGCGGCAGCAGCGAGTCACGCGGGATCGTGCGGGGCCGGTCGATCACGACGCCGACGATGTCCACCGACCCGTAGTCGACGTAGGGGGTCACCACGCCCTTGCTGTAGAGCTGCCCCGGTGTCGGGATGATCCGCGTCACCCGCCCGATCGGGACCTCGGGCACGAACGGCCGATCGTGCAACGAGGGGAAGGTGACCAGCCGGTCGCCGACCTTCATCCGCGCCTGGGCGTTGAGCAGCGTGAACGTCATGGGGTCGTGGCCGCGCACCGTCGAGCGTGCCGATCTGCTGGCTGCTGCCCTCCAGCCGGGCGCCGGCGGTGAACGTCGGGTCGTCGGCCAGCAGGATCGTCGAAGTCGTCGGGCCCACCTCGATGGTCTTGCCGACGAGGCCGTCGCCGTCGATCACGGTCTGGTTGCGTCGGACGCCGTCCTGGCTGCCGACGTCGATGGTCGCGGTCCACTCGAACCCGAACCCACTGCCGACACCGACGACGTGCGCGGCGACGATGCGGAACTGCGCGCGCCCGGCGAGGTTGAGCAGCTTCTCGGCAGCGGCCAGGTGGGCGCGGTCGGCGTCGGTGAGCCGCAGCTGCTCGAGGAGGTCCTGGTTCTGCTTCTTGAGCCGGGCGTTCTCGGACTTGTAGCTGTTGAGGTGGCCGAGACTGCCGAAGAACGAGCCGATGGGGTCGACGACGGCGCTCACGGCTCGCTCGATCGGCCCGAAGACGACGTTGCCGGCCTTGCGGAACGGGCCGCCGCTGCCGGAGCGGTAGTCGAGCGTGATCAGCGTGAACGCCGTCAGCAGGAGCAGGGCGAGGATCAGCCGGGCCCGACGGGAGTCCCTCATCTACGTATTTCGCCGACCCCTCTGCTGTTGATCATGAGCACTCGGACTGGGACACCGGCGTGTCGGGTCCGATCGCTCATGATCAACGCCGGGGGATGGTGGGGGCGGGCGTGGTCAGGCGACGATCAATGGCGGGGCTCGGAGATGAGGACCTGCTGGAGTGCCTCGAACTCCTCGACGCACTTGCCGGCACCCATCGCGACCGAGTGCAGCGGGTTGTCGGTGATGTGGATCGGCATGCCGGTCTCGTGCTTCAGCCGCTCGTCGAGGCCGCGCAGCAGCGCACCACCGCCGGTGAGGACGATCCCGCGGTCCATCACGTCACCGGAGAGCTCCGGCGGGGTCTTGTCGAGCGTGGTCTTGACCGCGTCGACGATCTGGTTGACCGGCTCCTCGATCGCCTTGCGGATCTCCTCGGAGCTCACCACGATCGTCTTGGGAAGGCCGGTGACGAGGTCGCGGCCGCGGATCTCCGCGTGCGGCTCGTCCGGGGCCGGGAACGCCGACCCGATCGCCATCTTGATCTCCTCAGCCGTCCGCTCACCGAGCATCAGGCTGTACTCCTTCTTGACGTACTGGATGATCGAGTTGTCCAGCTCGTCGCCGCCGATCCGGATCGACTGGCTCGTGACGATGCCGCCGAGGGAGATCACCGCGACCTCGGTGGTGCCGCCGCCGATGTCGACGACCATGTTGCCGGTCGGCTCGTGCACGGGGAGCCCGGCGCCGATCGCGGCGGCCATGGGCTCCTCGATGATGTAGACCTTGCGCGCACCGGCCTGGTAGCCGGCGTCCTTGACCGCCCGCTGCTCGACGCCGGTGATGCCGGAGGGCACGCAGACGACGACCCGCGGCTTGGCGAAGTGGCGGCGGCGGTGCACCTTCTGGATGAAGTAGCGCAGCATCCGCTCGGTCGTCTCGAAGTCGGCGATCACGCCGTCCTTGAGCGGGCGGATGGCGACGATGTTGCCCGGCGTACGGCCGATCATCCGCTTGGCCTCGGTGCCGACCGCGAGGATGCCCGAGGTGGTGGTGTTGATCGCGACGACGCTGGGCTCGTTGAGGACGATGCCCTTGCCGCGGACGTAGACGAGCGTGTTGGCGGTGCCGAGGTCCACGGCCATGTCACGACCGAGGAACGCAAGATTGTTCGCCATGAGGGGAGGGAGGCCTTCCGGGCGGGAGTCCGACAGCGTCAGATGCTAGTGGCGACAAGCGAATTGCCGAAATCCCGGCGTCTCCCCGCCGCGTCCGCCCGAGCCGGTACGACGGGGGCTAGGCGAGGTTCGGGAAGAACAGCTTCACCTCGCGCGCGGCCGACTCGGGCGAGTCCGAACCGTGCACGAGGTTCTGGCCGATCTCCAGCGCGAAGTCGCCGCGGATCGAGCCGGGCGCCGAGGCCACCGGGTCGGTGACGCCCATGAGCGCTCGCACCGCCTCGTGCGCCCGGTGCCCCTCCGCGACGAGCGCCACGAGCGGCCCGCCGGTGATGAAGTCGACGAGGTCGGCGAAGAACGGCTTGCCCTGGTGCTCGCCGTAGTGCTCCTCGGCGGTCGCCCGGTCCAGGGTCCGCAGCTCCAGGGCGGCGATCCGCAGCCCCTTGCGCTCGATCCGGCCGACGATCTCCCCGATCAGGCCGCGGGCGACGGCGTCGGGCTTGACGAGGACGAGGGTCCGCTCTGCGTTGGTCGAGGTGGGCACGATCGGCAAGCCTACTGTCGCCCCAACCGCCACAGCCGCAGGTAGTAGGCCCAGATCGCGGCGAAGAGGACCCCGACGACGTACATCGGCCAGGTGACGAGGCCGGCGGCGACCGCGAGCGGCTGCACCGCGGTGCCGGGAGCCAGCCCCGCGACCCCGCCGCGGCGGCGCCCGAGGACGACGGCGGCGAGCGCGGCGAGCACGACCAGGCCCAGCAGGTAGCCGACGTGCCACCCGACCACGTGCCCACGCTCGGCCGTCACGACCGCGGGCGTGGCGAGCAGGAGCACCAGCGCCTCGAGGACGAGCGCGCCGATGCCGACACCCACCAGCCCGCGCGGCGGTCCGGCCGGCGCCGCGTCCCCTCCGGCCGGCGCCGGACCGCGCCGGACCGGCGGTCACCCGCGGCCCACCAGCAGCGCGCGGGCGTCACCCACGGTGACGATGGACCCGGTCACGAGCACCCCGCCACCCCCGAGCGGTCCCACCTCGGCCGCGGTGACCGCCGTCTCGATCGCGTCGTCGAGCCGGTCGGCGACCTCCACCCGGTCCTCCCCCAGCACGTCGCGGGCCACCTCGGCGAGCGCCGCCGCCGGCAGCGCCCGCGGCGAGGTGTTGGTCGTCACGACCACGCTGGTGACGACGGGCTCGAGCTCCTCCAGCAGGCCCGCCACGTCCTTGTCGTCGAGCACGGCGACGACCGCGACCAGCCGGTCGAACGTGAACGCCTCCGCCAGTGCCGTCGCCAGCGCGACCGCACCGGCCGGGTTGTGGGCGCCGTCGAGGATGACCGTCGGGCTGCGCCGCACCACCTCCATGCGACCGGGCGAGGTCACGCCGGCGAACGCCGCCCGCACCACGTCGAGGTCGAGCGTGCCGCGGTCCGCGCCCGCCCCGAAGAAGGCCTCCACCGCGGCGAGTGCACACGCGGCGTTACCGGCCTGGTGCGCTCCGTGCATCGGCAGGAAGATCTCCGGGTAGCCGCCCGCGAGCCCCTCGAGCTCGACGAGCTGCCCCCCGACCGCCACCGACCGCTCGCGGACACCGAAGTCCCGCCCGGCCCAGGCCGTCGTCGCGCCCACCTCGACCGCCCGCTGCGCGAGCACCGCGGCGGCCGGCGGCGGCTGGGGCGCGCTGACCAGCATCGCGCCCGCGTGGACGATCTCGGACTTCTCCGCGGCGATCGCCTCCACGGTGTCGCCGAGGATGCCGATGTGGTCCAGGCCGATCGGCGTCACCACCGCCACGGGAGCGTCGACGACGTTGGTCGCGTCCCACCGCCCGCCCAGACCGACCTCGACCACGGCGACGTCGACCGGCGCGTCGGCGAACGTCGCGAACGCCATCCCGGTGAGGACCTCGAAGAACGACATCCGCTGGTCGTGCCGGCCGTCGACCATCTCGACGTACGGCGCGACGTCGTCGTACGACGCGGCGAACCGCTCGGCGTCGAGCGGCGTACCGGACAGGGCGATCCGCTCGACCACGCTCTGCAGGTGCGGGCTCGTGTAGCGACCCGTGCGGATCCCGAACTCGCACAGCAGCGCGTCGATCATCCGCGCCGTCGTGGTCTTGCCGTTCGTCCCGGTGATGTGGATCGAGGGGTAACCGCGCTGCGGCGACCCGAGCAGCTCGAGCAGGTCCCGGATCCGGGTCAGGTCGGGCACCATCCGCGCGGGGAACCGGCTCTCGAGCGCCTGCTCGACCCGCGCGAGCGCGGCCTCGGCGACACCGGCGTTGTCCACGCGAGAGAGGTTACGGGTGCCTCCTACGATGGCCGACATGACCGAGACCCCGCAGGTGCCCGAGAAACCGTCGCTCGACGGCCTCGAGGACAAGTGGACCTCGGTATGGCAGGAGCAGGGCACCTACCGGTTCGACCGCACGAAGAGCCGCGCGGAGATCTACTCGATCGACACGCCGCCCATCACCGCGAGCGGCTCGCTGCACGTGGGCCACGTCTTCTCCTACACCCACACCGACCTCGTCGCGCGCTACCAGCGGATGCGCGGGCGGGAGGTCTTCTACCCGATGGGGTGGGACGACAACGGGCTGCCGAGCGAGCGGCGGGTGCAGAACTACTACGGCGTCCGCTGCGACCCGTCGCTGCCCTACGAGCCGGACTACCAGCCGCCCGAGGGGGGCACCGGCGCCAAGACCCGGGTGCAGGACCAGACCCCGATCTCGCGCGGCAACTTCGTCGAGCTCTGCGACCGGCTGACGGCGGAGGACGAGAAGGCGTACGCCGACGTCTGGCGGCGGCTGGCGCTCTCGGTCGACTGGTCCGGGCCCTACCGGACCATCGACCGGCGCTCGACCGCCATCTCGCAGAAGGCCTTCCTGCGCAACCTCGCCCGGGGCGAGGCCTACCAGGCGGAGGCGCCGTCGCTGTGGGACACGACGTTCCGCACCGCGGTCGCGCAGGCCGAGCTCGAGGATCGCGAGCGCCCCGGCGCCTACCACCGGATCGCGTTCGCGCGCAGCCACGGCTCGGCCGACCGGGCCGGGGCCGCCGGTGCGCCGGGTCCACATCGAGACGACCCGGCCCGAGCTGCTGCCGGCGTGCGTCGCGCTCGTGGCCCACCCGGACGACGAGCGCTACCAGCCGCTGTTCGGCACGACCGTCCGCACGCCGCTGTTCGACGCCGAGGTGCCGGTCGTGGCGCACCGGCTCGCGGAGCCGGACAAGGGCTCGGGCATCGCCATGATCTGCACCTTCGGCGACCTCACCGACGTCACCTGGTGGCGCGAGCTGCAGCTGCCCACCCGGGCGATCGTCGGGGTCGACGGGCGGCTGCTGCCGGACCCACCCGCGGAGGTCGACGCCACGGCGTACGCGCGGATCGCCGGCAAGACCGTGCACTCCGCCCGGGAGGAGGTCGTCGCGATGCTGCGGGAGTCGGGCGACCTCGAGGGCGAGCCGAAGCCGATCACCCACCCGGTCAAGTTCTACGAGCGGGGCGAGCGCCCGCTCGAGATCGTCACGACCCGGCAGTGGTACATCCGCAACGGCGGCCGCGACACCGCGATCCGCGACGCGCTGCGTCGCGCGCGGCAAGGAGATCGACTGGCACCCGCCGCACATGCGCGTGCGCTACGAGCACTGGGTCGAGGGGCTGACCGGCGACTGGCTGATCTCCCGGCAGCGGTTCTTCGGCGTGCCGTTCCCGGTCTGGTACGCGCTCGACGCCGACGGCAACCCGGACTTCGACGCGCCGATCGCGGCCGACGAGGCGACCCTGCCCGTCGACCCCTCCAGCGAGCCACCGCCCGGGTACGACGAGGAGCAGCGCGGCAAGCCGGGCGGGTTCGTCGGCGACCCCGACGTCATGGACACCTGGGCCACGTCGTCGCTGACGCCGCAGATCGCCGGCGGCTGGACCTTCGACGACGATCTGTTCGGACGCGTCTTCCCGATGGACCTGCGCCCGCAGGGGCAGGACATCATCCGCACCTGGCTGTTCTCCACCGTCGTCCGGTCGCACTTCGAGTTCGGGACCGCCCCCTGGAGCAACGCCGGCATCAGCGGCTGGATCCTCGACCCCGACCGCAAGAAGATGTCGAAGTCCAAGGGTACCGTCGTCACCCCGATCGCACTGTTCGAGGAGTTCGGCAGCGACGCGGTGCGCTACTGGGCGGCGACCGCGCGGCTCGGCACCGACGCGGCGTTCGACGCCGGCCAGATGAAGATCGGCCGCCGGCTGGCGATCAAGCTGCTCAACGCGTCGAAGTTCGCGCTCAGCCTCGGTGCGACCGGTGGCGGCCTCGCCGACGTCACCGACCCGCTCGACCGCTCGCTGCTCGCCCGCCTCGCCGACGTCGTGCAGTCGGCGACCACCGCCTTCGACGACTACGACCACACCCGGGCGCTCGAGGTGGCAGAGACGTTCTTCTGGACGTTCTGCGACGACTACGTCGAGCTGGTCAAGGAGCGCGCCTACGGCGAACGCGGCAGCGCCGAGGAGTCCTCGGCGAAGGCGACCCTGGCGGTCGCGCTGTCCGTGCAGCTGCGGCTGTTCGCGCCGTTCCTGCCGTTCGTCACCGAAGAGGTCTGGTCGTGGTGGCAGGACGGATCGGTCCACCGGCAGAGCTGGCCATCGGTGGCCGAGGTCGCGGTCGACGAGGGCGAGGTGCGGCTGCTGGCGCTGGTCGGCGACGCGCTGTCGCAGGTCCGCAAGGCGAAGTCCGAGGCCAAGCTGTCGATGCGCACCGACGTCGCGCGCGCGGTCATCAGCGGGACGACCGACGACCTCACCGTGCTCGCGACGGCCGCGGACGACCTGCGCAGCGCCGGGCGGATCGCGGACCTGGAGCTGGACGACAGCGGTGGCCCCCAGCTCGCGGTGACCGTCACGCTGTAGCCCACCACCCCCGGCACCCGCCCACGCTGAACATTGAACGCGGAACCGGACACCCGACGCTCGCGATGTCCGGATCGACATTCAAAGGTCGGGACGGGGTAGCGGCGAGGGTGGTGACGGCGGGCCTTGTCCGGCGTTGCCGCGGAACGTCGCCGAGCGCGTCGTCGTTGCCGCGAGCCCGGACGAGGTCGTCCAGCCGGGACAGCATCGCTTCCGCCTCGGGCGAGGGACCGGTGACCGCGCGAAGCGACGCGATGATGCCCGCCGCCTCGTCGAGCCGCCGCTCCAGCGCCCGGGCCCGCAGCTCCGCCAGCCCGGCGCGGGCATGTGCGCGGGCGTTCTGGATGGCCGCGGCGACGATCGGCGCCACGGCGAGGAACATCGAGCGCTCCTCCTCCGACCACGCGTCGACGACCGGCGAGTCGACCTGGAGCAGGCCGATCGCCCCGCCGTCGGCGACCAGCGGCATCCCGAAATAGCTCCGCACGCCGCTCGACACAGCCCCGCTGCGATCGCCCACGTCGGCGAGGTAGACGGGCTGCTCGGTGAGGATCACGCGGCCGGCGACCGACCCCGCGAGCGGCACCCGCTGCGCCATCACGTGACTCGGGGCGCGACCGGGTCGCACGCCGCCATCTGGATCCAGCCCTCGTCGTCGAGCAGCTGGATCGACCCGCCCCCGAACTCGACCAGGGGTCGCAGGCACGTGAAGACCTCGGCGAGGACGTCGTCGAGGTCGTGGCGGGCCGTGACGTGCCGCGCGAGTCGCAACAGCAGGGCGGCACGCGTGCCCTCGTCGTCCGGCGGCATCTAGCCATGACACCGCCCGAAAGACGGAGGGTCCATAGTCACATCGGACTAGTCCGCGCCCGACATGTCCGACGTACCTACAGGTCGCGGCGGACGGTGGCAGCAAGCGCCACGACGGCCACGGCGACCAGGTAGGCCACGCCGTACCCGAGCAACCAGCGCCCGCCCGGGTCCCCGCCACCGAGCGGTCCGAGCCGCACGAGGAAGCGGGTCAGTCCGACCTGGTCGGCCGTGGTGAGCGAGAGTGCGTCCTGGTAGAGCGCCTCGAACGGCAGCACCCAGCTCACGATGTGCGCGCTGTGCTCCAAGGTGCGGTTGCCGATGCCGTGGCCGACCTGGCCGAGCAGCCCGGCGAACAGGCCGCTGCCCAGGACCATGAACGTCGCGATGCCGTTGGCGGTCGCGGTGAAGGCGACCGAGCCGAGGACGCAGAGCGCCGCCAGCACCGACACCGCGAACGCCAGCCGCACGCCCGGGCCGACGATGCGGTCGGGCGACCAGCCGCCCGACACGTGGAGCACGAGCAGGACCGCGAGGTAGACGCACGGCGACGTACGCCGCGCACACGACCGTCGCCGCGAGCCAGCGGGCGATCAGCACCTGGGCGCGGCCGACCGGCCGGACCACCAGCGGCTGGAGCAGGCCGTTCTCCGCGTCGCCGCGGACGGTCGTCAGCGTGAGGAACGCGGCCAGCACGCTGCCGAGGAACAGGATGGCGAACATCGCCAGGCCGTTGAGCGTCGCGCCGGCGAACTCGTGCGCGTCCACCCCGCCAGGGCCGCGGACGCCGGTGATCTGGCCGAACGCCGCGCTGCACCCCAGCGCGTAGAGCACGATGAACCCGGCGTCAGCAGCGCGACGATCGCGAACACCCGGCGGCGTAACGACTCCCGCACCGCCCAGACGGCGAGGACCGCGACCGGTCGGGTCGCCGCCACGAGGGCCGTCACGACGTCTCCCCCGCCACGGCCTCGAGGTAGACCTCCTCCAGCGTCCCCTGCAACGGCGTGACGGCGAACACCTGCTCGCCGTCGGCGACCAGCGCCGCGACGATCTCCGGGACCTGCTCGCGCGTCACCCCGTCGAGCACCCGCTCGCCCCGGTCGGTCTCCACCCGGACGCCGCGCGGCCGGACGAGGTCGGCGGGCGCCCCCTGGGTGACCACCTCGCCCTTGCGGAGGATCACCACGCGGTCGCAGACCAGCTCGACCTCGCTGAGCAGATGGCTGTTGAGCAGCACCGTCGAGCCCGTCCGCCGCAGGTCGGCGAGCACGTCACGGACCAGCCGCCGGCCGGCCGGGTCGAGCGCACTGGTCGGCTCGTCGAGCAGCAGCAGCCGCGGCGCGCCGACGAGCGACTGCGCCAGCCCCAGCCGCTGCTGCATGCCCTTGCTCATCGCGTCGACCCGCAGCCGGGCGGCCGTCTCGCAGGCCGACCGTGTCCGAGCAGCCGGGCCGCGCTCCGCGGCGCCACCGTCGGAGCCGGCGAGCCGCTGGTGCAGGGTCGAGCAGCTCGTCCGCGGTGCACCAGGCCGGGTAGCGGAAGGTCTCGGCCAGGTAGCCGATCATCCGCCGGGCGGGCCGGCTGCCGGCGCGCTGCACCGAACACCTCGACGTCGCCGGCGCTGGCGCCGGACCAGCCCGCAGACGGTCTTGACCAGCGTCGACTTGCCGGCGCCGTTCGGGCCGAGGAGCCCGACCAGCTCGCCCGGCTGCGACGTCGACGTCCACGCCGCGCAGCGCAGTCCGCCGTCCGTAGCGCTTGACGAGCCCGCGCACCTGCAGCGCGACGGCGGAGCCGTCAGCGGCTGGCCGAGCGAGGCGTCGCGGCGAGTCCGGCAAGTGGCGGCTACGCCGACTTCTCGCGGCGCTCGCGCTTGGCCGGGGTCGCGTCGCGCGGCACGAGCGTCGGGTTGACGTGCTCGAGCACGACCTCGCGCGGTGATGACGACCTTCGCGACGTCCTTGCGCGAGCTCGGGACGTCGTACATCACCGAGAGCAGGACCTCTTCCATGATCGCGCGCAGGCCGCGGGCGCCGGTGCCGCGCAGGATCGCCTGGTCGGCGATCGCCTCGAGCGCGTCGTCGCTGAACTCGAGCTCGACGCCGTCGAGCTCGAACAGCCGCTTGTACTGCCGGACGAGCGCGTTCTTGGGCTCGGTGAGGATGCGGATCAGCGCCTCGCGGTCGAGGTTGTGCACGCTCGTGATGACCGGCAGCCGGCCGATGAACTCGGGGATCATGCCGTACTTGAGCAGGTCCTCCGGCATGACGTCGGCGAAGACGTCGGCGGTCTCGACTCGGACTTGCCGCGCAGCGAGGCGCCGAAGCCGATGCCCTTCTTGCCGACCCGCGACTCGATGACCTTGTCCAGCCCGGCGAACGCGCCACCCACGATGAACAGCACGTTGGTGGTGTCGATCTGGATGAACTCCTGGTGCGGGTGCTTGCGGCCGCCCTGCGGCGGCACGCTCGCCGTCGTGCCCTCCAGGATCTTCAGCAGCGCCTGCTGCACGCCCTCGCCGGAGACGTCGCGGGTGATCGACGGGTTCTCGCTCTTGCGGGCGATCTTGTCGATCTCGTCGATGTAGATGATGCCGGTCTCGGCCTTCTTGACGTCGTAGTCGGCGGCCTGGATCAGCTTGAGCAGGATGTTCTCGACGTCCTCGCCGACGTAGCCGGCCTCGGTCAGCGCGGTGGCGTCGGCGATCGCGAACGGGACGTTGAGCATCTTGGCGAGGGTCTGCGCCAGCAGCGTCTTCCCGCAGCCGGTCGGCCCGAGCAGCATGATGTTGGACTTCTGCAGCTCGACCGGGTCCTTGTCGGTCGCGCCGGCCTGCACCCGCTTGTAGTGGTTGTAGACCGCGACCGAGAGCGTCTTCTTCGCGTTGTCCTGGCCGATGACGTAGCCGTCGAGGAACTCGTAGATCTCCCTCGGCTTGGGCAGCTCGTCGAACTTGACGTCGGAGCTCTCGGTGAGCTCCTCCTCGATGATCTCGTTGCACAGGTCGATGCACTCGTCGCAGATGTAGACGCCGGGGCCCGCGATGAGCTTCTTGACCTGCTTCTGGCTCTTCCCGCAGAAGGAGCACTTGAGCAGGTCGCCACCGTCACCGATGCGTGCCACTCGCTCTCCTCTGCAGGACGCCGGACGTCGACCGGCCGCTGCCGGCGGATCGAGTACGACCGTACCGCCTTCATCGGCTCCGCGCTGCCTTTGCCGAAGCCGACGCGGGCCGCGTCCGGCGTGTCGCCCCCGATCTGTGACGGTCCGTCACCCGATCGGCGGCACCGCGTCACCCAGTCGGCGTAACGCACCGGCTCAGCCGCCAGCGCCGACAGCTTGCGGCTCTGGATGACCTCGTCGATCAGGCCGTACTCCACGGCCTCGTCCGCGGTGAGGATCTTGTCGCGCTCGATGTCCTTGCGGACCTGCTCGGCGGCTGCGGCCGGTGTGCCGGGCGATCAGCGTCTCGAGCAGGCTGCGCATCCGCAGGATCTCGCGGGCCTGGATCTCGATGTCGCTGCCCTGGCCGCCGCCCTCGCTGTAGGGCTGGTGGATGAGGATCCGCGCGTTCGGCAGCGCGAAGCGCTTCCCTTGGCGTCCCGGCGGCGAGCAGCACGGCGGCGGCCGAGGCCGCCTGGCCCATGCAGACGGTCTGGATGTCGGGGCGGACGAACTGCATCGTGTCGTAGATCGCCGTCAGCGCGGTGAACGAGCCGCCCGGGCGAGTTGATGTAGATGTAGATGTCGCGGTCGGGGTCCATCGACTCCAGGGTCAGCAGCTGCGCCATCACGTCGTTGGCCGACGTGTCGTCGATCGGCGCGCCGAGGAAGATGATGCGCTCCTCGAACAGCTTCGTGTACGGGTCGATGCTCCTTGAACCCGTACGACGTGCGCTCGCGTGAACTTCGGGAGCGATGTAGCGGCCGGTGATCTCGGCCAGCTGGCCGGCCCGGGCGGTGAGGTCCATGTCGGTCTCCTTCGTCGATCGGGCGGTCAGGAGACCGCGCCCGACGGAAGGCACCTGGTCGGCCCGGGTCGACCACGTGGTCGATGAAGCCGTACTCCTGGGCCTCCTCGGCGGTGAACCAGCGGTCGCGGTCGGAGTCGCTCTCGATCTGCTCGACCGTCTGGCCGGTGTGGAAGGCGATGCGCTCCTGCATCGTCCGCTTCGTGTAGAGCATCTGCTCGGCCTGGATCGCGATGTCGCTCGCGGTGCCGCCGATGCCGCCGGACGGCTGGTGCATCATGATCCGCGCGTGCGGCGGGGCGTAGCGCTTGCCCTTGGCGCCGGCGCAGAGCAGGAACTGCCCCATGCACGCGGCCAGGCCCATCGCGACGGTGGCGACGTCGTTCTCGACGTACTGCATCGTGTCGTAGATCGCCATGCCGGCGGAGACGGAGCCGCCCGGCGAGTTGATGTAGAGGTAGATGTCGCGCTCGGGGTCCTCCGCGGCGAGCAGCAGCAGCTGGGCGCAGATCTGGTTGGCGATCGGGTCGTCGACCTGGCTGCCCAGGAAGACGATGCGCTCGCGCAGCAGCCGCTCGTAGACCGAGTCGTTGAGGTTCATCCCCGACGGGGCACGCATCGTGATCTCGCTCATGACAGCGACCCTAGCCCGGCGCCCGGTGGGCGCAGACCGCGCGTCCCGGCGGCTGTTCGCTCAGCGGAGTAGCGCCGCGCCCGGCGCGGCGGCGTCGGTCTCCGTCGTCGTCTGCCGGGGCCGCGTCCGGCTCGTCGGCCGCCTCGGTCTCGCGCCGCGTCGGTCGGCCGTCGGCCCGTCCGGCCGGCCTCGTCGGCGTGCGGCCGTCGTCCGCGGCGTCCGCGGCCGCGGCGCCATGGCCGCTCGTGCTCCTTGGTCGAGCTCGTCGAGGTCGACCGGCCGGCCGCTGGCGTCGGTGATCGTCGCGTGCTCGAGGACCAGCGCCAGCGCCTTGCCGCGGAGCACCTCGCCCATGAGCGAGCCGAGCTGGCCGGAGCTGACCACCTGCTGGGCGTACTCGTCGGCGCGCATGCCGGCCTGCTGCGCGCGGCGCACGATCTGCTCGGTGAGCTCGGCCTCGCCGACCCGGAGCTCCTCCTTGCGGGCGATCGCGTCGAGCACGAACTGCGCCCTGATCGCCTGCCGCGCGCCGTCCTCGATCTCCTTGTCGACCTCGCTCGGCCGACTTGCCCTCGAGCTCGGCGTACGCCTCCTTGGTCATCCCGGCCGGCTGCAGCTGCTGCTCCATCGCTGCCTGCGGTAGTTGATCTCGTCGTCCAGGACGTGCTCGGGCATCGGCACCTCGACCCGCTCGAGCAGCGACCTCGAGCGCCCTGTCGCGGGCCTGGACACCCCTGCTGCAGCCGGCCGACCCGGCTCGAGCCGCTCGCGAACGTCGTCGCGCAGCTCGGCGATGGTGTCGAACTCGCTCGCCGTCTGCGGCGAAGTCGTCGTCGAGCTCCGGCAGCTCCTTCTCCTTGACCGACCGCACGGTCACGGTGGCGACCGCCGGCGCGCCGCCGTGGTCACCGGAGCGGAGCTGGGTCTCGAACTCCTTCGACTCGCCCGCGGACAGCCCGGCGATCGCGTCGTCCAGGCCGCTGACCAGGGAGTCGGTGCCGACCTCGTAGGACAGGTTCGCTGGCGGTGGCGTCCTCGACCGGCTCGCCGTCGACCGTGGCGGCCAGGTCGATCGAGACGTAGTCGCCGGTCTGCGCCGGCCGCTCGACGCCCTTGAGGGTGGCGAACCGCTCGCGCAGGCCGACGATCTGCTCGTCGACCGTCGTCGTCGTCGACCT
This sequence comes from uncultured Actinomycetota bacterium, assembly GCA_963835405.1. Taxonomy (GTDB): domain Bacteria; phylum Actinomycetota; class Actinomycetes; order JAFAQI01; family JAFAQI01; genus CAWIFV01. Next base: position 42,059 of record CAWIFV010000008.1, on the reverse strand, counting down.
CGGCGTCGTCGACGGTGACCGGCAGCCCGTCGTAGTCGGGCAGCTCGATCTCCGGCCGGACGTCGACCTCGGCGGTGAAGACCAGCTGGTCGCCGTCGGCGAACTCGGTGACCTCGATCTCGGGGTGGCCGAGGATGTCGACGTCGTTCTCGCGGACCGCCTCGCTGTAGAGCCGGGGCAGGGCCTCGTTGACCGCCTCCTCGAGCACCGCGCCGCGGCCGACGTGCTGGTCGATCATCGCGCGGCGGCACCTTGCCGGGGCGGAACCCCTTGAGCCGCACCTGCTGGCCGATCTTCTTGTACGCCGCGTCCAGCGCCGGCTTGAGCTCGTCGAACGGGACCTCGACGGTCAGCTTCACCCGGGTGGGGCTCAGGGTCTCGACGGCGCTCTTCATCGGGCTGTCGGGTCTTCCAGGTGTCGGTGGGGCAGTCGGCGGTCGGAGTCGGGGCGGGGAGACTCGAACTCCCGATCTCCTGCTCCCAAAGCAGGCGCGCTAGCCACTACGCTACGCCCCGCGGCGTCCGCCGGAAGTCTAGAGGTGCGACCGCTCGCGCGGGCGTAGCTCAACGGCAGAGCCCCAGCCTTCCAAGCTGGTGGTGCGGGTTCGATTCCCGTCGCCCGCTCCAGCTGGAAGCGCAGGTCAGGCGGTTGCTGACTTGGCTCGCTGCCGTACGACGACAGCCTCGTGCCCCTCACGTGCCCCTTCGTGGCGCTTGTCGAATTGGCACACAGACGTCCCCACGAACGTCCCCACCAATGACCGGGGCGTTTGCGGGGACGTTCGTGGGGACGCTGCACCACCAGCTTTCGCGCCATGAGTGCGAAGCGACGCCGGTTCGGCCGCATCCGTCGGCTGCCGTCCGGCCGATTCCAGGCGAGGTACTCGCTCGACGACGGACGTCTGCGCTGTGCGCCGACGACGTTCACGACGGAAGCAGAGGCCGACCGCTACCTGGCCATGGTCGAGACGGAGATGGCGCGAGGGACGTGGTTCGACCCGGACGCAGGGGATATCCGCCTCGATGTCTACGCGCCGCGCTGGCTCGTAGAGCGGCCAGTCGAGCTGCAGCCGCGGACCGCCGAGATCTACGAGCACCTGCTTCGCCGGCACATCTACCCGACGTTCGGCGGCACTGCGCTGAACCGGATCACGTCCGCGGCGGTCCGCAGCTGGAGCGCGTCGCTGCGCGAGAGCGGCGTCGGCGCAGTCACTGCTGCGAAGGCGTACCGATTGCTGAAGGCGATCCTCGCGACCGCCGCCGAGGACGACCTGATTCCGCGCAACCCGTGTCCGGCTGAAGGCGGCGGGCGTCGAGCGATCACCTGAGCGAAAGCCGCCGTCGCTGGCCGAGGTCGACCTGATCGTCGAGGCGATCGAGCCGCGGTACAGGGTGCTCGTGCTGCTCGGCGCCTGGTCGGGTCTGCGATGGGGCGAGCTGGCCGGTCTGACGCGGCAGCGGGTCGACAGCCTTCACGGAGTCCTGCACGTCGTCGAGGCGCTGGTCGAGACAGGCGACGGGCGACGTTGGATCGGTCCGCCGAAGTCCGCGGCCGGTCGCCGAACGGTCGCCGTGCCGCCGCATCTGTTGCCAGCGGTCGAGACGCACCTCGAGGACTACGTCGAGGCGACTCCGGATGCGCTGATGTTCACCAAGGCGAACGGGTCGATGCTCGACCGGCGCAACTTTCACACGATGTGGCGGCGGGCCACGCGTAAGGCCGCCGTCGCCGACTACCACTTCCACGACCTACGGCACCTGGCCGCGACCATGGCTGCGGTCAGCGGCGCGACAACCCGCGAGCTGATGCGTCGCATGGGCCACGCGAGCCAGCGCGCGGCACTGATCTATCAGCACGCGACGGAAGACCGCGACCGAGCTGTCGCTGAGGCGATGAGCCGGCTGGTCGAACCGCAATCACTCCCGCCAATGCGATCGGTCAACGATGGGCAAGCGTGAACGTCGCCGACGTCGCGAGGCTGCGGCTCTCGCCGCAGCGCCCGCGGTCGCCCCACCCGCCGCCCCAACGACTGACACGCTGCGTCGACTCGTCGCGCGCCGCGACCGACTCGAGCGGACCATCAGCGGCGAGATCGACCGATTGGCCGAAGCGGGCATCGGGTGGCCGCAGATCGCGGCAGCGCTCGGCGTCAGCCGACAGGCGGCCCGCCAAGCCGCCTTACGGCGGCGGTCTAGCGCTAGTGGTCCCACGTCAATTCGGTCCACGGGGTCGTTCGGCCGGCGGGGCGAGGGGGTCAGGGGTCACCCGGTCAACGGGTCACCGGGTCACACGAGCGATTGAGGCGCTCGGATCTGCTGTTGTTGAGGCTCGGTTTCTCAGTGCGGCAAGTGATTCAGTTCAAGATCAATTAAGCCATTACACACTTGTCTCACGAGACCGAGCCGCCCCGACGTCGACAACCGGCGTTGTCCGCGCACCCGAGGGTGCAAGTGTGTCTGCGGCTTGTTGATCTTGTTCTTGTGACCACGTGCGTGGTGGCACTCCGGCTTAGCTCCTGACGTAAACGCGGCCGGTGACGAGGCTCGGCGACTGCTGCTGCAACACGACTCCCACCGAAGCCATGTCCTGGCCGTGCGCGGCCAGATAGCGAAACGCGAAGGTGCTACACGTCACCGTGGCGTCGACGGGGCTTGTACGGCACATGTCTCCTGCGCTGGAGAGCGGCGGGTCTTCGACGCCGTAGCCCAATGCCTCAAGCCGCCTGGACACTGTGTCGATGGCTGCCTCCGCCTTTCCCGTGAGCCGCACGTCGAACCAGCCGCAGGGAGGCGCCTCGTTCGCCAGGCATTTCTGCGTCGCGTGCCAGCCGCTGGGCAGTACTGACCGCGGATCGACAGCCGCCGCCGCAACAGCCGGCGGACGGTTCGAGATGTAGTTCGGGTCCTGAACGACGACTGCTGCCCAGGTCGGCAATTTCCAATAAGCGTTGTGATGCGAACCGGTGACCGCCCAGACCTTGGCCGTGCGTCGAGATCCGGTCGCCTGACACGCAGCGCCACCGCCCGGGAAGACACTGAGGGCCCTGCTCTTGCAGTCGACGGCACCGAAGGAGAACCCCCTGGCCGCAAGTGCAGAGAAGAGCGCCGCCAGCGTCTGCTGAGGGTCGAGTTTGGATTGCACGCAGAGATCGCCCTGGCCATGACAGGCCGTACCCGTCTCGTCGATCACGAGACCGGACGGAACCTGCGTCAGTCCGTACAACAAGTGCTCGGAGCTGACCACATCAGCAGCGTGACGGTGCGCGCGCCAACTCTGAACCCGCGGCCAGGTCACAGCCACCGCCGCGAACACAAGAACGATCGCAAGCAGCAGCAGATAGGACCGCTGGATCCGCGGGCTCGAGTAGGAAGCCGCGCCAACAGACACATGGAGCATTTCGGCATGTGGCGAGCCGAGCCTTAATGGCAGGCATCTCAGCAGAGGCCGCGCGACTAGGGCCGTCGGCAAGCTGGGCGCCGACCCCGCGCCGACCCAGGTCTTGCCACGCCGTGAATAAGATGACTGAGAATTCTGGTCATGGAGACGCTGCCGCTCGCTACGGTCAAGGCGCAGCTGTCCAACCTGGTGGACCAGGTTGAGGACACGCACGACCGCGTGCTCATAACGCGGAATGGCAAGCCGGCTGCGGTTCTGATCAGCCCGGAAGAGCTGGAGTCCCTCGAGGAGACGCTAGAGATCCTCTCGGACCCGGCGGCAATGAAGCGCATCCGGAAGTCGCAGAGGGAGGTAGAGCAGGGCGACGTTCTCGACGAGGAGCAACTCCGCGCCCTAGTCGCCAACCGGTCTGCGCGTGCCAAGCGGTAGCCAGCACCGCTACACGCTCGGCGTTGCGCGAACGGCCGCTCGTCAGATCGCCGAACGTCTCCCCGAAGCCGTTGCCGCTGCCGTGATGAACTTCATCACCGGCGACCTGCTCGAGGAGCCGCGCCGCGTAGGAAAGGCGCTGGGTCAGGATCTCGCCGGCGCGTATGCGGCCCGGCGTGGCGAGTACCGGGTCGTCTACGAGATCGACGACGAAGCGAAGACTGTGACCGTCCTCGACGTCGACCATCGTCGCGATATCTACCGGGGCCGGTAGTCAGGAGTGGGGCGTCGGGTCAATGTCGTCCCACACCTCAAAGTCCGGCTCGGACTGCCACCCACATCCACCGCACACCCGCCACGACCGATAGCCACTCCGCCCGTCCTGGTCTGCCACCTCGCCATCGTCGTGCAGGAGGTAAGAACCGCACACAGTGCACCGCGCTGGCGCTCCGTCTTCGTGACGGCGAATAGCTCGAGAAAAGAGGCTCCCCTGACGCTTCCGTGGGTGCCTGAGGGCCCCTGACGCGCGACACGCCGTTCTCCGCCTACGGTTCCGGTTGTCGAGACTGGAACTGCAAGGTGGCGGGGGAACGGCGTGCGCACGGCAGGCTATGGGCTGGGCTGCTCGGGATCGAGAAGACCACGGTTGTGAGGGTCGAGTACGACGAGGACAGGCGGTGCTGGTCGGCGCATGTGAAGCCGCACGAGCGGGAGCGCAGGCGCTGTCCGACCTGCCGTCGGCGGTGCCCGGTCTATGACCGGGGTGAGGGCCGGCGGCGCTGGCGAGCGCTGGACCTCGGGACGATGGTCGCGGAGCTGGAGGCCGACGCGCCCCGGATCTGCGTGTCCGGAGCATGGGGTGCTGGTCGCGGCGGTGCCGTGGGCTCGGCATCACGCCGGGCACACCCGGTTCTTCGACGATCAGGTCGCCTGGCTGGCGGTCCAGACCTCCAAGACGGCCGTGACGAAGCTGATGCGGATCGCGTGGCGCACGGTCGGGGCGATCATCACCCGCGTGGTCGCGGACATCGACGCCACCGTCGATCGGCTCGAGGGGCTGCGCCGGATCGGGATCGATGAGATCAGCTACAAGAAGGGCCACCGCTACATCACCGTCGTCATCGACCACGACACCAAGCGGCTGGTCTGGGCCGCCCCGGGCCGAGACCGGGCGACCGTCGGAGCGTTCTTCGACGCCCTCGGTCCGAACGCAGCCGGCCTGCTGACGCACGTCTCGGCCGACGGTGCCGACTGGATCGGCTACGTGGTCGGCAAACGCGCCCCACACGCGATCCGCTGCGCCGACGCCTTCCACGTCGTCGCCTGGGCGACCGAGGCGCTGGACGTGGTGCGTCGGCAGGCCTGGAACGACGCGCGAGCGATCGCGCGGACCGAACCGAAGGGACGGCCAGGCCGGCCCCGCAAGGACGGCGACCCAAGCCTCCGGCGCCGCGTCCAGGACACGACCGGGCCAGGGCGCTGCAAGCACGCCCGCTACGCGTTGTGGAAGAACCCCGAGAACCTCACCGCCAAGCAGCAGACGAAGCTGGACTGGGTCGCCACGACCGACCCGGTGCTGCACCGCGCCTACCTGCTCAAAGAAGGCCTCCGGACCGTGTTCGTGCTCGGCCACAGCGACGGACCCGACGCCGGCATCGAGGCCCTGGACCGGTGGCTCGCCTGGGCCGCCCGCAGCCGCATCCCGGCCTTCGTCGAGCTCGGCCGCAAGATCCGCCGACACCGACCGCAGATCGAAGCCGCGATCCGTGAAGACCTGTCCAACGCCCTCGTCGAGTCGACCAACACCAAGATCCGCGTCCTGACCCGGGTCGCCTTCGGGTTCCACTCCGCCGAAGCCCTCATCGCCCTCGCGATGCTCAGCCTCGGCGGCTACCGACCCGACCTCCCCGGCCGCGCATGACCACCCACGGATCGGTCAGGAGAGTCAGAAAAGACGCCGAGAACGTGCGCGGTCGCGTCGACCGCCAGTTCCGCATCCCACGGCGTGGCGTCTGCATAGTGCTGAAGCCACACGCACAGATCCCAGGTCTTGTCGCTCAGGGACTTGAGGTACGCCCGTAGTCGACCCTCAGCGAGTGACTCTGCGAGTAGAGAAGCCCACTCCTTGAAATTGGCGCTCTGCGGCCGCTCACCGGGGATGCGCACCCATTCTGCACTCGCGTACTCACGCGTCAGCGCCAACAACGTCTCTCGACACATGACACCAACGGCTTGGAAATCCTCGGCCTCACCAGCCGTGTCCATCGCGTCAGCCGCACTCTTGAATTTGCGCCATGCCTGAGCGGCATAGGCAGATTCGTCCTCGGGCTCGCGCCTGGCGCGATCGGACAGGACCGCGCAGACACCCAAGTGGTAGGTGAACGCCATGTCCAGCTGGGGGAAGTCCTCTTGGGAGTACAGGTTCGTCAGGTTGGTGATCACCCACCATCGGCCTTTGGCCGTGTGAACGTCGTACAGCTCGTGCTTCCCCGTGAGTACCCGCCGCTCACCAACCTTCTGCACGAGCGTCACTAGGTCGTCAGGATCGCGCAACTGTCCATCGACGTACTGCTGAATGCGCCGCTCTTCGTGCTCGGGCAACTCAGTCATCGGCGACTCCCCCGCATGGGCCTCGGTCACACCGTAGGTCGCGACCTAGCCGGACGTCCCCACGAACATCCCCACAGACGTCCCGTGCATGTTCACTGCGTGCCCCAGCGCGGGCATACTCGGGCCGTCCATCGACCGAGAAGGAGTCCATCTGCCGTGACCAGCCGCGCGATATCGCGCAGCATCTGGTCAGCGACTACGCCTGAGGACGCTTCCAAGCTGGTGCGGGTTCGACTCCCGTCGCCCGCTCTGGTTGGAAGCCCAGGTCAGGCGGTTGCCGGCGGTGGCCGGACCTCTTCTCCCACGGCGCCGTGCCATTCGCGTGCCACTTCGTGCCACTGGGCGAACCACTTCTTGCGCTCGCTGGTTCGGTCCTGGTTCGCCGCGTGGTCACGGTTGTGGTTCGGTCCGTCGGGACGGTTGCGGCGTGAGCCGGCGGCGGAGTTTCGGGGCGGTGCGGCCGCTGCCGTCCGGACGGTGGCAGGCGCGCTATCCGGGTGACGACGGCCGGACGCGGACGGTGCCAACGACGTTTGCGAGCCGGGTCGACGCCGAGCGGTTCCTGGCCCAGCTCGACATCGACCGCGCCCGCGGCGGCGCGATCGACCCGGACGCGGGCGCGATCGCGCTGGCCGACTATGCGGCCCAGTGGCTGCTCGAGCGGCCGGTGGCACTACGGCCGCGGACGCTCGAGCTGTACGAAGGACTGCTGCGGCTGCACATCTTGCCGACGTTCGGACCGGTGCATCTGAACCGGATCACGAGCGCCGCGGTGCGGTCGTGGCACGCCGGCCTGCGTCGGGGTGGTGTCGGCGAGTCGACGGTCGCGAAGGCCTACCGGCTGCTGAAGGGCATCCTCAATCCCGCGGTCGAGGACGACCTGCTCGCCCGCAACCCGTGCCGGATCCGTCACGCCGGCGCGGAGCGGCCTGAGGAGCGCCGGCCGCCGTCCCTGGCGGAGGTCGAGGCGATCGCCGACGCCATCGAGCCGCGCTTCCGTGCGCTCGTGCTGCTCGGCGCCTGGTCCGGGCTGCGCTACGGCGAGCTCGCCGGACTGACACGGCAGCGCATCGATCTGCTGCATGGCGCGGTCGATGTTCGCGAGCAGTTGATCCAGACGAAGGACGGCAAGCGTTTCCTCTCGGCGCCCAAGACGGCGGCCGGGGTTCGGACGGTCGCGCTTCCCCCGCACCTCTTGCCGGAGATCGAGGCACACTTCGATGCCTTCGTAGACTGTCCCCCCAGTCGATGGTCTTCACGGGCGCGAAGGGCGCGACTCTCGAGCGATCGAACTTCCGGACCGTTTGGTTGGCTGCGCTGGAGGCGGCGGGCGTCACGCATTGCCGCTTCCATGACCTTCGGCATCTTGCGGCGACCCTGGCCGCCGTCAGCGGCGCGACGACACGTGAGCTCATGCTGCGCATCGGTCACTCCAGCCCACGCGCCGCGATGATCTACCAGCACGCGACGAGTGATCGCGACCGTGCGATCGCCGACGCGATGAGCCAGCTCGTCGCCCCGATTCCACTACGCCCGGCGAAAGCTGCTGATGGGCAAGCGTGAACGCCGTCGACGACGCGAACGAGCCACGACTGCTGTGGCACCGCCCGTCGCTCCGGCTGCTGGCGTGGAGGACCTCCGCGAGCTCGTGGGTCGTCGCAATCAGCTGGAGCGAGCTGTTGCCGCGTCGGTCGATCAGTTGCGGGCAGCCGGCGTGGGATGGCCGGCCATCGCGGATGCGCTCGGGGTCAGTCGGCAAGCCGCACGTCAGCAGGCGCTCCGGCGTCACCAGGTCTAGGGCGCAGCCGCACCTTCTGTCCCGACAGGATCGGATGCAGGAACACACGGCACTTACAAGGCGGATTCTGTCGACGCGCGACGAGACTGAATCAACAGCACAGCAGCGACGGTCAGCGCGATGCCCCGCTCGAAGTAGCGAGGTTCCGCGGACAACTGACCCGCGCCGGCTACCACGAATAGGGCGGCTCCGAACGCCGTCGTAAGCATCAGAACCGTGCGTGCCCATGCCCGGCCACGGATGGCCATTAGAAGGAGGAGCGTGTCCACGCCCCACCAGAAGCCAGCGACGCCGCGATCGCTCTCTGGGTACATGGCGAGCAGGGCCCCGGCCGTCAGTGCTGCGGCGATCAGAACACACCGCCACAGGCTGGCTTCCATGGAGAGATTGTCGTTGCCGGCGGCTGAATCCGCCAGGAAGGTCGGAGCGGCACGTATTAGCCGTCAAGCTCGCGAGGCTTGACGGCGGGCGGTCCGTCGGTCGGCTCCACGTCAGGCGTCCAAAGCGCACGAGGCTCGCCGATGTGCGGCACGTTCGCGAGCACCTCGGCCAGAGCCGTTGCCGCTTCCTCGTTCGTTACCGGTGCCATCAGCTGTGGTGGGTTCGACAGCAACCATGACGCCCGGCCGATGAGCGGAGCAGCCGCGAGGATCGCGTCAGCTTGGTCCCGGTTACGTTCGTCCCAACCGTGTTCACAGTGAGTCCGTACCTGCCAGGGCATGCCTACAGTCTGGTCGACGCGACTGAACACGGCAGTTCTTCCTCGCGATCTCGGGCGGTGTCATCCTCGTGCCGTGGACAATACGTTCGCCTCGCCAGAGGAAGCCGCACTCTCGGCCTGGTCTCATACGCCGAGCGCCAACGCCCGAGTGGTCAAAGTCGAACCTCGCGGAGAAAGCGAGGCACTGGTGACGATCGAAGTCGATGGCGATCCCATGTACAACTGCGATCTAGTCACATGCGCTCGCGATGAAGACGGCCGTTGGAGCTGGACTGGATCGACGGGCAGTGGCAGCGCCTAACGGCACCTCCACGCCGCGGATGCGCTAGGGACGAGACCTTGCGCCGCTTGACGTATTCCTCGAGCGCAGCGCGGGCGACCTCCGACACTCGTTTGCCTTCGCGTGCAGCGAGCTCCTCAGTCTCGGCTCGCAGTTCCGCAGGGAGCCGGAAGGTGACCTGCGGCGAACGTGTCGCCTCACCAGATAGCGATGGTCGCCCGCGTCCGAGCTGCTTTTCGCTCTCCTCGACCAGTCGGCGAACGTAGCCCTCAGTGATGCGGCGACCCTGCCGGTCGCGGACCACCTGGCGCTTGAGGTCGATGTCGGGACCGGGGGCGAGTTCGTACTGTTCCGGCTTCTTCTTCGAGCTCATGGCCGCCTCCGGTACGAGTAAGGCATGACGTGAATGACCAGCAGATAGTCCGGCTGCTCGACCGCAATGACTTCCAACATCACACCTCGGTCGTCTCGGCCGATCCACACCAGTCGCTCATCCAGTTCCGCATCTGCCGGCAGGCGGATCGGCTCACCCGCGTCGGCCATGGCGGCGAGGACGTGTGCCTTGCCGATCCGGCGCTTGCGTGCCGACTGGGTGAACTTGACCCGCCGCACCCGCCCATTATTGCAGGGCACAAACTCCGGCGCCAGCACTTTCTCGTGCCCGATTTGACGTCATGGAACGCCGGCTACGCGTCAGCGCGTCGTGGCGGCGACGGAGCGGGTAGTGGTCATTACTCGGCATGCACGGTCGGTGCGCCCTTAGTGGGTGTCGCTGCCACTCTCGAGCCGCCGGGCGATGTCGGTGATGTCGGCCAGCTCGCCGCTGGCCACGGCCATGACGAAGTCATAGGCCTCGTCGTTCGTCATCGTCAGCCGGCGACCATTCAAGCCGTAGAAGGCGACGAGGGCGGCCAGTCCCAGCCTCTTGTTGCCGTCGACAAGGGCGTGGTTTCGCACGATCGAGTGCAGCAGCGCGGCGGCCTTGTCGTGCAAGCTCGGATAGGCGTCTTCGCCGAACGCTGACGCACGCGGACGAGCAGCGGCAGACTCCAGTAGTCCGATATCGCGGACCTCGACCGGCGTACCGGTGGCCCGTTCAGCGATGTAGAGCAGGTCCTCGACGTCCAGGAAGATCACTTGCCGAGTCGCTCGAGCGCCTCGGCGTACCGCGGCAACTCCTCATCGAGCACCGAGTCGAGCAGCTCCCGCTTGCTCGTCCGCTCGATGTAGTCACGGACGGCTTGACGCGCGACGTCCTGCATCGAGCGACCCTCGTGATCGGCTCGCTTGCGCAGCGCCTCGGTCTCCTGCTCGTCCAGTCGCAGTGTCATCGCCATAGGCCGATGATACCACTGTTGATACCACGCGGCCTGGCATTCGTGTTCGCCCACCTCCCGTGACCGGAACCGTGACCGCCGGATCACGGCGTCGCCGGCCTCTAATGCGTGCGGCGGCTCAGAGCTTGGCTGATGTAAGTCATTGTCTTACACTTGGCCGGTGGAGATGGAGTGAGCGGATGAGGACATCGCCTACATCGGCTCCCGGTCGACGCGCTATCCCGGCTCGCTCGACATCGAACTCGACTGGGCAGAGGAGGCGCTGTCCGACCCTCGACTCGTCGTGGTGACCCCGTACCCGCGATCCCGCGTCGGTGCGTCCGGGTTCATCGGGTACTCGCCGGCTGCGGATCGGGTACTGGTGGTCATCGCCTACCAGGATCTGGACGGCGACTGGCATGGGATGAACGCCTGGCCCGCGTCCGGCCGGGACTTGGCTACGTATCTGGAGGGATCAGCGGATGAGTAAGCGACTCGACGCCGGCACTGCTGCCAAGTTGCGTGCTGATGCCCGCGACCTCGAAAAGCACGCCGACGCGAAAGGTGAATACCCCGCCGGCACCGCCGTCCGCCGCGGACAGGGACCGTCGCGCATGTTCAACCTGCGCCTCACCGACGATCAGTACCAGCAGCTGGAAGAGGTCGCCCGGGCCAAGCACCTGCCTGTGTCGACGATGGCCCGAGCCTGGCTACTCGACCGCCTCGAGAACGAACAGCACGCGTCCTGACCAACGGCTGCCACACGACCCGCTATCAGTCCGGCGTACCAATTTCGTAACCACATCCCCAAGCGTCCGCGGCCCGTGCACCACGTGCCACGCACGTGCCACTGCAGGTACCGGCAGCGGCTGTACGTTGATGGCACTGGATGGAAGGACGGATGCGATGACCTGCAAGTTCATCGAATCCGACCTCGTCGGCAGCTCTGCGGGGGCGTGCTTCCAAGCTGGTGGTGCGGGTTCGACTCCCATCGCCCGCTCCGATTGGAAGCGCAGCTTTGGGCGAGCCGCTGCTCGCGCTCCGTAGTTCCGTCCTGGTTCGCCGCGTGGTCACGGTTGTGGTTCGGTCTCCCGGACGGTTTCGCCGTGGGCCGGCGGCGCACCGGCGGTCTTCGCCGCTGAGGAGCGGCACATTCAGAGGGCATCTCGGGAGCTGAAGGGCCCTAAAGCGGAGGGGTTCGGCGCTGCGTCGTCACGAACAGCACGACGCCGGCAGCGAGCAGGAGAACGGCTACCACTGCGAACGGGATCGGGTTCCATTCCTGCTGGCAGCTTTGTTCGGTGGCAGTGTTGTGGCAGACATCACCTGGACCGCCGCGGTTGGACCAGGCGAGGAAGGCGGCGGCAGTCGACGCTCCGCTGAGGAGTCCCCAGGCTCCGAGTCGAGATTCGGGATGCTTGGCCAGCAGCCACGCTGTGGTTCCGCCGCTAATGACCAGGAGGGGCAGCCCGATCGTCAGGAGCGAGATGACTCCGAAGCTTGTGACGGCACCGACCCCCGCCCAGATCGCGAACCAGCCGCGTGCGCTTCGCCGACCCGCAGTACTTGTCACTCTGGTAGCAGACCTATCGGCCACGGCCACCACGGTCCAGCCCAGCACCGAGGACACCGGCGACAGTACCGAGGAGCATCACCTATCTACCGCTGGGGGCGATTGAAGTCTCGGAACGAGTGCGCTCGTATTCAGCGGGATCCAAGATCTTCCAGACACCCTGGCCGATCGCCAGGACGCCGCGAGCCGGGAGCGGCACCGTACCGATGCATGGATTCTCCGTTGCCCGAACCGGCCTTCCCAGCTCGCTGCCGTCGAGCGTCGCTCGCGATTCGCTGATGAAGTACATCTGCTGCGGCATGAGCGTTCCCGTATGGCCGCTGGGCATCAGACCCGACATTTGCAGTCGCCCCATCCCCAGCGCATGAGCCAGCCGCTCTCGCGCGTGCACGAGGGGCGCCGGCCGCCAAGTGGCCAAGGGCAGTCGCGCGCTCATGGCATTGAGGATGCCGAGTAACGGCGTACTGGCCGCGGTGAGAGTCCAGTCCAGTGACGGCGAGTCCATCACCACTCGTAACGTTGCTGGGCCGGTCCAGTCGAGCGTGATCTGCGCGTAATCCGTCCGATCACAAGCCGGGCCGTAATACCGCGGACAGGCCGTGTCCAGTCGTGGTCCATCGACGAAAATCGACCAACTGCCGCTCGGGTTGCGATGCCACAACGTGCGGTAGGGCCCGAAATCGTTCTCCGGGAACACCCGCAGGGCGAGCACGTGGCCCGAGTCGAAGGGCAGCCCGAACACACCCCAGCCCTTGACGTATTCGTGCCCGGGCCACGGTGCCCGCCCCCGGACGGCAGGTAGCTGGGACAGCCGGGACGACAAATCCAGCATCACAAGCCCCCTGATAGCGGAGATGACCGCCGACGGCCACGACCCACACGCTGGACAGTACGCCGTTGGCGGAACGGCGCCGCCACGATGCGCAGATCTTCGCCTCAGTGACCAGCTGTACGGCGTGTCGCACCTGAAAGTGGTCACAGCGGCGAAGATCAGCGCGCGCAAGCCGGGTGGTTCGGTCCCGGCTCGCCGGTTGGTCACGCTGGTTGGCTCGGTCCGCCGGGACAGCCCACTCGGGCGCCCCTTCGCAGGGTGAGTTCCCTACCTCTTGTGGATCACGATGCTGCCGCCGCCGATCGCCTGTGTGTTGGCCGTGGTGAGGTCGTCGTCGGCGCCATGCCGGCTGTCGTAGACGACACCCGTCTCGTCCCAGATCTTGATCCGGAAACCGTCGGGCCCGCTCCCTCCGCTGTCGTAGGCGGTGAGCATGAACTGGTATCCCGCCTGGCCGTTGACCGAGCCGCTGCCCTTGAACTGCGCCCGATCCCTGCCGGCCACGACCAGCCACTCGTAGCTTTCGCTCTCGAACTGCAGACCGCCGGCCGCGAACTCGAACCTCGTCCGCCCGTCGGGGACCGCCGCCCCCTTCTTGTACCGCGAGACGAAGCCGAAGCTCGCCCGGCCGCTGGGGTCGCCCAGGCAGCTGCCCTGCGGCGCCGCCGGGCCGCAGGAACCGGGCTGCGAGTCGATCCAGCCCCCGCCGGTGACGAAGCCGGCCGACGGGTCGTAGACCACGACAGACGTGGTCGCGGTGTCGCAGGCGCCGGACGGATCGCACACCTCGAGCGTGACGGGGTAGATGCCGGCGCCGGCCACCTCGAACCCCGGCGTGGCGGAGGTGTCGTCGAGGACGGCGCCATCGGCGGACCACAGATAGCTGAGGACGTCGCCGTCCGGGTCGGACGAGCCCGACCCGTCGAGCGCGATCTGGGTGTTCACGGCACCCAGGTAAGGCCCGCCGGCGTCGGCCACCGGAGCACCGGCCGAGACCACGTGCACCGTCTCGTCGACGTCGAGCACGACACTGCCGCTTGCATCGGTCAGGGTCGCCGGCCCGCCCGCGGTGACGGTCACGTCCCAGCCGCCGTCGGCGGTCTGGACGACGTACGTCGTGGACCCTTGAGGTGCCTCGAGCAGCGCGTCGCCGACCTCGATCGAGATCTCACCGGTCAGCACCTCGGTGGTGAGCGACCCGCACTGGAAGCCGGCGCCGTCGCCGGATCCGAGGTGGGCGTGGAAGGCGCCGGCGCAGAGCCCGACCGAGGCGTCGAACATGCCGCCGCCTGCCCGGACGACCGAGAGGCCGCCCGGTTCGACCTTCGACGACCATCCGTTCGCGACGCGCAGGTTGGTGTCGCCGCGGGCCGTCACCTGGAGGTCCGTCCCGCCGCCGTCGGAGAAGAGCAGCCGACCAGCGGGAATCGGAGTGGCGTCATTGAGCGCGGGGACCGTGACGACCCCCCGGAGCCACTGGTCACCGGGCAGCCACTGGTCACCGGGAAGGAACTGGTCGCCCGGGATGAACTGGTCGCCCGGGATGAACTGGTCGCCCGGGATGAACTGGTCGCCCGGGATGAACTGGTCGCCCGGGATGAACTGGTCGCCCGGGATCAGCTGGTGCGGGGTGAGATCGGCGGGAACGAACATGTCCCATCCCGGGTCGCCGGCCACCAGCGCGCTCGGCACGCTGACGCCGAAGACCGCCAACGGCTCTCCGTCCGTCGTGTCGGCGCCGTCGAGTGCCAGCCCGCCGGTCCGTATGCCGGGGGTGTCCAGGGCGAGGTCGACCACCTGCTCGTACACCGTGGTGTTGTCCGCGGGGGCGAGCTCGTCGTAGCCGCCGGACACCGTGGCGGTCAGGTCGTGGAAGCCGAAGGCGCCGTAGACCGCCTCGAACGAGACGCTGACGGTCGCCCCCGGTGTGATCTCACCGAGCGGCAGGAAGAACACGCCGTTGATGACCGCCTCCGCCGGGACCGTCCCCCAGGACGTCTGGTCGTGGTGCTGGGGCGCGACGGTCAGATCGGCGTTCACCGCATCGGTGCCGGCGTTGTGAACGGTCGCGGTGTAGCCCACCGGGTCACCCACGAAGTACTGCCCGGCGGTGGTCGGCTCCAGCGAGACCTGGAGGTCGGTGGAGGCGACATCGGCCGCCACCGTGATGTCGACGTCCTCGGAGTCCGTGAGCTCGCCGTCCGAAACCACGATGTGGGCGGTGTACTGGCCGGCCGCGCACGCGCAGGAGAAGTGGCCGGTGTCGGGATCGAGCGACGCTGCGCTCAGGTCGCCGGAGATGGTCGTCATGGAGAAGGTCAGCGTGTCGCCCGGGACGTCGGGATCGGTCGCGCTCGCGGTGAACTCGACCGGCGAGCCGTCGACTCCCGACTGCGGGCCGATGGGGGACAGCACCGGTGGCTCGTGCACCTCCTGGACGGTGATGGTGAACGACTGGCTGTCGGACAGCGTCGGGTCGTCGTCCTGGGTAGCGGTGACCGTCACGGGGTAGCTGCCCGGGCCCTGGTCCTCGGCCGGCGTCCAGGAGAGCACGCCGCCATCCGTCTGGGCACCCGCCGGCAGGCCGGCCCAGGTGAGGCTGAACGGGTCGCCTTCCGGATCGGTGACGGCCGGCGTCACCTCCACGAGGGTCTGCTCGTCTCGGGTCAAATCGGCGATCGGCGCGACCTGTGGCGGCAGGTTCGTGAGTCTCAGGAGGTGGACTTCGCGGCCCGTCGCCGAGTCAGTGGCGATGAAAGCCAAGGTGCGGCCGTTCACCGCGGTGAGGTTCGCGGCGTTCGTGAAGCCGGACGCGACCTGGCCGGTGCCCTCGGGCGTGCCGTCGCTGACCCAGATCGAGGGGCCGGTGGCGGTGAAGAACAGGTGGTTGCCGACGGTCGTGAGCCATCCCGGGAACAGGTGCGCCGCGCCGGGTGCGAGGTCGGCGAACAGATGCGTCCCGGCCTCCGTGCCGTCGCTGACCCAGAGCTCGCTGCCCGCGACCCCGTCGTTGGCGGCGAAGAAGAGCTGTCCCTGGTAGTCGACGCCGAACGTCGGACCCGACCCCGCGGTTCCGGGCCTGATGTCCTTGACGAGCTGAGTGCCGGCGGGGGTGCCATCGGTCACCCACAGCTCCTTGCCCTCGCCCAGGGTCGTCCCGCTGAAGAACATGCGGTCGCCGACCTGCCAGAAGTCCGTGGGGACGACGTCGGCGAGTTTCGTCACCGTGTCGCCGTCGCTCGCCCAGGCAGCGGTCGCGTTGCCGTCATAGGCGCTGAAGACGACCTTGCCCGCGCCGGCGAACTCCGTCAGATGCTCGATCTCGGCCGACCCGCTCGCGGTCGGGTTGATGACGGCCACCTGCGTCGCCGACGAGCCGTCGGAGCGGTAGAGCTGGCTGTCGCTGGAGTCCTGCCCGGCGGCGAAGACGAAGAGGGTGTCACTCAGGGGCGTGAACTGGTCGGGGAACGACCCGCTGGACCCAGCAACGATGTCCGCGACCTGGTGCGTGCCGGCCGCCGTCCCGTCGGTGATCCACGGTTCCGGCCAGGAAGGACTGTCCTGCGAGAACGCCACCGAGGTGCCGCCGAGCACCGCGGCGAGGTACTGCCCTCCGTTGGTGTCGGTGATCAGCAGCGGGTCGGCGAAGCCCTGCGCGAGCTGGAGCCCGGTGCCCGCGTCGAAGATCAGCCGGTTGCCGGCGACGGCGGCGTGCTCCTCGAACAGGTTCGACGCGCTCAGGCCGAGGTCCGCGTACGCGCCGCCGGGTGCGGCGACGTACACCTCGCGGCCGCTGGCGATCGTCTGGGCGGAGAAGTAGAGGTCACCGTTCCAGGCGATCAGCCCCGAGGGATTGCCGTTGAAGGTGCCGGACCCGATGTCGAGGACCTGGGTGGTCGCCGCCGGGATGCCGGCGGCGCGCGCGGCAACCGGCGTCGTCACCGCCGCGAGCAGCGACGCCAGGACCGCAGCCGCGACGGCCACCGTCCGCACGGCCACGGAACCGCCGCGCTCCTGTCGACGAGCGCCGGACGGGCGAGCGAGTGCCTCGGTCTTCATCTGGTCTCCCCCCCACGGACCCGCTCGACGTCGCGCCGAGACGGGTGGCGAGTCGTGGTGCGAGGGACGCTGGCAGACCTGCCCGGCGCGGGAAACCTTTCGAGCTACTCAATGAGCACGTGGCGGTTACTCAAGCTCCGCGGGGGAGTCGAGCAGCTCCGCGAGCTCGGCGCGGCTGCCGACGCCGAGCTTGACGTAGACGCCCCGCAGGTGGTTGTCGACGGTGCGCGCGGACAGGAACATCCGCTCCGCGATGTCGCGGCTGGTATGCCGCGGCGCGAGTTGGGCGATCTCGAGCTCCCGCCCGGTGAGACCGCCCGCCAGTGCCCGCACCTCGGGTGTGGCGGCGCCGACGCAGTCGCGGAGCCGCAGCTGGGCGCGAACCGCGGCGCGGTGCCGCGCCGGCTCGTCGGCGGACAGCCGGGCCGCCTGTGCGAGGGCCTCCGCGGCGAAGAGCGGCGACCCGAACCCGGCCAGCCGCGCGGCGACCGCCGTGAGCTGCTCCGGATTCCGGGCCACCAGCGCCGCCGCGTGGTCGAGCATCGCCGCGAGCATCGGTGCGCCCGTCGTGGCCGCCACCGCCTCCCCGAGGGCCGCCGCCGCGGCGTCGGCGAACCCCATCCGGACCGCGTCGTGCAGCGCCCAGATGCCCCAGGTGACGTGATCACGCTCGACCGCCCGAACGCCCGCGGCTACCGCCAATGCTGCCCCGGCCGCGGGGTCGGTTCCGGCGGTGAGCCACGCGCGCCCACGCTCGATCCACACGGCGAGCCGGGTCTCGTCTCCCGCCTGCGCCGCGGCCTGGTGCAGCAGCTCCTCGTCGGCGGGCCCGACGCCGCCGGCCTGCGCTCGGAGCATGACCCCGATGCCCACCCCTTGCGGGCGCAACCGGAACGGGTCGCCGAGCGTGTAGACCTCCAGCGCCCGGTCGACGGCCGCGGCGGCCTCGCCCAGGAGACCGCGCATGCCGAGGACGATCCCGAGCCAGACGAGCGACATCGGGTCGGGTGGCCGACCCTCGGCGGGGTCGACGGCAGAGTGCAGCCTCGCGTCGAGATCGGCGAGACGGCCTGCCGCGGTGTGGGCGGTGGCCAGGTTGATGTCTATCTGGGTGAGCGCCAGTGGGAGTTCGGCGGAATGCGCTCGGGCCAGCTCGCGGCCGTCGCGCGCGGTCGCGTCGATGCCGGCGAGCCGGCCGGTCATCGCGTCGGCGAGGGTCACGTTGACGTACGCCGTCGTCCGTGCCGGTCCCGGCGACTCCGGGTTGGCCAGCGTCTGCGCCGCGGCGTCGCGGGCGGCCGTGAAGTCGCCGGCGATCGCCGCGTAGAGCGACCGCTGCGCTTGCAGCACGCCCTGCCATTGGGCCGGCAGCCCGGCCTCCGCTCGCGCCAGTTCGTCGACCGCGGCTGCCGGCCGGCCGAGGACGAAGGCCAGCACGTGGCCGCGCTCCATGGCGAGCGCCGCGGTGTCGGACGGGTCGGCCGCGCCAACCCCCTCCAGCGCATGGAGGGCGTCGTCACCGCGCCCCTGGAACGCGAGCGCACGAGCGAGCGTCAGCGCGGTCTCCGTGGCTGGTGCGCCGGCGTCGCTCGCGGCCGTGGCGAGCTGCTGCGCGAGCGGGTACTCGAGTCGGTGCAGTGCCTGCCGCGCGCCGGCGAGCGCGAGCGCCGGGTCGATCGGCCGGTCGGCATCGAGCATCCACACCGCCGCGCGCAGCCGGTCGGCGTCGTCGGCCCGGGCATCGGCCGCGACCGCGTCGACGAGCCGCCCGAGGATCTCGGCCCGGGCCTCGCGCGGCAGTGCCGCACCGACGACCTCGGCGTACACCGGATGGCTGGTCGTGAGCACCTCGCCGTCCGCGCCGACGTGGCAGGCGACGAGCTGCCGTTGGGTGAGGAGGTCGAGGTCGGCGGGCGCGGCGATGCCCGCGAGGTGGCGGCGCGGGACGGGTTCGGCGACCGCGATGGTCGCCAGTGCCGATCGCGCCTGCGGTGGCAGCCGCTCCAGCTGCTGGTTGACCAGCTCTTCCAGGCGTGCGGTGACGAGCGTGCTGCCGAGCCCCCACTGCCCGTCGTCGTGGACCAGCCGGTCCTCCTCCTGCGCGGCGCGCAACCCGACCACGACGTAGAGCGGGTGGCCGCGGGTGAGCTCCCAGAGCGCATCGGCGAGGTCGGTGGTGACCGAATCACCCAGCACCGTGGCGGCCAGCTGCTCCGCCGCCGCGCGGGGCAGCGGACCCAGCGTCAACCGCTCGAGGATGTTGTCCCGCCCGAGCAGCGCCAACGGTTCCGGAACGGCGGCCCCGGACCGCGTGGTCATGAGGAGGTTGGCTTCCTCCCGTACGACGAACTGCCGAACGAGGGCCGCCGACATGTCGTCGAGCTCGTGGGCGTCGTCCACCGCGAGCAGCAGCGTGCGTCCACCCGCCCGACGGCGGAGCGCACGGCGTACGGCGTTCAGGAGGGTGGTCAGGTCGGTGCCGAGCTCGGCGGGCAGCAGATGTGAGGCGGCACCGAACGGGATGGCTCGGATCGCGGGGCCGCCGACCAGGTGCTCGACTGCCAGCCCTCGCTCGGCCGCCGCGGCCACCGCTGCCCGGAGCAGATGGGTCTTGCCGACGCCGGCGGCGCCGGTGATGGCCACGCCTGCCGGGCCGTCGGGGCGACCGACGCGGCCCAGCAGTGCGAGCTCGCCGTCACGGCCGAGCGCCGGTGCGACCGGCATCAGAGCCCCCTCCCGCCGCGGCCAGCATTCCCCGCAAACAGCGTTGGCCGCAACCTCGCAGTGCTGCGCGGGAGGCCCGTCGCGTTGCGACACCGCCCGAAGCTCTGTGACCGCCTTCGTGACCACCCAGGGGTTCTCGATCTTGGGAACGGGCGAGCGGGCGGGTCAGCTGGACTCGGTGAACCGCTCCACGTCGGACGGACGCCCCGCCACGACGATCTGGTCGCCGTAGGACAGGACGGTGTCCGTGCCGGCGTGCGTGTAGCTCTCCTGGCCCTGCGGCTTCACCGACACCACGGTCACGGCGTACTTGGACCGCAGTCCCGACTCGCCCAGCGGCACCCCGACGGCGTCGCGCGGCGGCTGGGTCCGGACGAACACCCAGTCCGGGTCGATCTCGAGGTAGTCGAGCAGCTGACCGGACACGAGGTGGGCGACGCGCTCCCCCATCTCGTGCTCGGGCTGCACGACGTGGTGCGCGCCGATCCGCTCGAGGATGTTCGCGTGCTGCCGGTCGAGCGCCTTCGCCCAGATGTCGTCGACCCCCAGCTCCGCCAGCAGTGCTGTGGTGAGGATGCTCGCCTGCTGGTCGGTGCCGATGGCCACCACGGCCCGGGAGAACGCCGGGATGCCGATCTCCCGGAGCGCCTCCACGTCGGTCGTGTCGGCGACCACCACGTGCCCGAGCTGCCCGGCGAGCCGCTGCACGACGTTCGCCCGGTTGTCCACGCCCAGCACCTCGGTGCCGCCGCGGGTGAGTTCCAGCGCGAGCGCGCTGCCGAAGCGTCCCAGCCCGATGACAGCGACGGGCTCCTTGTAGCTAGCCAACGATCATTCTCTCCTCCGGGAGCCGGTGCCGGCGGGCTCGCTCACGGAGCGCGAGCCCGGAGGCCAGTGTGAGTGGTCCGATCCGGCCGACGTACATCAAGGCCACGACCAACAGGTGCGCCGGCATCGGAAGGTGCGGCGTGATGCCGGTCGAGAGCCCCACCGTGCCGAACGCCGACACCGTCTCGAAGAGCACCGCGTCGATGCCGAAGTCGGTCAGGGCCAGCATCGCGAAGGTGCAGGACACGACCAGGCCGATGCCGAGCAGCGCCACCGCGAGCGCCTGCCGCTGGTTGCCCTGCGGCACCTGGCGCCGCCCCACCTCGACGTCGGGGTCGCCGCGCATCTCGGCCCAGAGCACGTACGCGAGCAGGCCGAAGGTCGTCACCTTGATGCCGCCGGCAGTGCTCGCGCTGCCACCACCGATGAACATGAGGCCGTCGTTGAACAGCAAGGTCTCCGGCCGAAGCGCCGAGATGTCGATGCTGTTGAACCCGGCCGTGCGCGGCATCACCGCAGCGAAGAACGCCGCCATCGCCTTGCCGCCACCGCTCAGGGGCCCAGCGTCTCCGGATTGCTGTGCTCCGCGGCCAGGATCACGACCGTGCCCACCGCCAGGAGGGACAGCGTGACCAGGACGGTGACCCGGGTGAGCACCGACCACGTCTTCGGGCGCCGCCAGGAGCGGGCGAGCTCGAACACCACCGGGAAGCCCAGCCCACCGACGATGACCGCGACCGCGACGGTGAGGCTGATCCACGGGTCGCTCACGTAGCGGACCAGGCTGTTCGCGTTGAGCGAGAACCCGGCATTGTTGAACGACGACACCGCGTGGAAGACGCCGTCGTAGCTCGCATGCCGGAGCGGCTCGTCGTACGCCGTGGCGAACCGCGCAGTCAGGATGGTCGCGGCGACGAGCTCGAAACCGAGGCTGAAGACCACGACGTTGCGGATCACGCGCCGCACGTCGGCCGGCGTCAGCGCCCTGGTCTCGGCCTGGGCGATGAGCCGGGCCCGCAGCCCCAGCCGGCCCGAGACCAGCAGGGCGAAGAGGGTCGCCAGCGTCATGATCCCCAGCCCGCCCACCTGGATGAGCAGCAGGATCACCGTCTGCCCGAAGCTCGACCAGTAGGTCCCGGTGTCCACCGTGATCAGACCGGTGACGCAGACCGCGGACGTCCCGGTGAAGAGCGCGTCCTCGAACGGCACGCGATGCCCGGAGGCGGTGGCGATGGGCAGCGACAGCAGTGCCGTGCCGACGGCGATCGCGGCGGCGAAGGCGCCGGCGATGACCCGGCCCGGGTGCCGGAAGCCACGCTCGGCCGGGCGCGCCCGTCGCCTCCGGCCACCGGCGAGACCCATCTACCAGCGCTCCTCAGGACGGATCTCGGGGTCGTACGACGACAGCCTGGCACGCGGCGTGCGGGTCAGGCGGGCATCAGCCTCCCGGCGCGTCCCGAAAGCCGCGTCCTCGGGTCAGTGCTCCGCAGTCTGCCGCACGATCGCCTCGGCGATCTCGCGCAGCTTGCGGTGGGTCTCCTGGGACAGCCGGACCAGGACGTCGAACGCCTCGTCGGCACCGCACCGACGCTGGGCCATGAGGATCCCCTTGGCCTGCTCGATGACCGCCCGCGACTCCATCGCCTGCTCCATCTGCTGCGCGCAGCAACGTCGCCCGGAAGTAGTGGTCGGCGACGGCCGAGGACGACGCCCGGCGTACCGCGCGAGGTCGAGAGCCGCCTCGCACCCCGTCCGGACCGATGGCGTCGACATCGGTCGCGTAGATGTTGAGCGCGCCGATCAACTCCTCCTCCACCCGCAGCGGCACGGACAGCGAGCCGCGGACGCCCGGCCTCCAGGGCGGCCGGCACGTACTCCGGCCATCGGGACTCGACCCGCAGGTCGCCCACGAGGACCGGCTGTCCGGCCCGGGCCGCGTCGAGGCATGGGCCCGGCGTCGGCCGAGTACTGGATGTGGTCCACCTCGGACGCGAGGCTGCCGCTGCTGGCGGCGGTGCGGCCAACGGCCCGCTCGACCAGGGTCACGGAAACCTCCGCCGCCCCGGGGATCACGGCCCTTCGTGATGTCACACGTGCGCCGCAGGACCGCGTCGAGGCTGCTGTCGCCGAGGACGGTGCCGGCAAGAGCCGAGCAGCGCCTCGGGCATGCCGAGAGGGCTCGTCGCGCTCGTCCCGCATGAGCGTCGGGTGTCCTTTGCGATCACGGTCTTGTCAGGCGCCGGCGGTTGCCGGCGCCGGAGCACCGCGATCGCTGCTGAACCGGCCGCTCAAGGACCAAGATTACCGAACAAGCGACCTCGGCAGGTATTGGCTGACCCGCCGAGGTCTGGCCGCCACGCCGTCCGGACGACGCATCGACGTACGCGCAACCTACCCGTCATCGGCCCCCGCCAGCGCCCGTGAGGCTGCCCCGGCGCAGCGCTCGGCAGCGCCGTCGGCGTACTCCGCGGCCACCAGCAGGGTCAACCGATCGCCCTTGGCGAGCACGGTCTGCGCCGCCACCGGGATGGTCTCGCCGTCGCGGCGCAGCGCGAGCAGATGCGACGACGGCGGCCAGGCGACCTGGGTGACGGTCAGCCCCACCGGCGGCTGGGTGTCGGTCAGCTCCAGGTCGAGAAGGCGGAACCGGCCGAGGTTGTCCGCCGCGTTGCCGGGAGCGGGCTGAGGTTGGCGCCGACGACTCGCCCGGGTGGCGACGCTGACCGGCGCAGCTGCCGCCGCCTGCTGTGCGCCCGTACGCAGCCGGGCGCTGTACGCACGCAGCACGTCGCGATGGTTGAGCCAGCCGATGATGCGCCGGTCGTCGGCGGACAGCACCGGGAGGCCGCTTCCCTCGTGGCCGGCGAGAACGCCGAGCGCCTGGTGCAGGGACGACCCCGGATGCAGCGACGGGGAGCCCCCGCGCCAGCTCACCGGCGGTCGCGTCGAGCGTGTTGTCCCGGGCGCTCTCCTCCGCCTCGCGGGAGGTGACCGAGCCCCGGTAGGCGCCGTCGGCGTCGACCACCGGCAACGCCTCCCGGCCCTCGTCGGCCAGCCGCTCGATGACGGAGTCGAGCGAGGTCGTCCTGGGACAGCGCCGCCGGCACCGGCTGCATGGCGTCGGCGACGGTGAGGATCTCCATCAGGTTGGCGCTGCGGCCGCGCAGGACGTCGATGCCGCGGCGGCGCAGCTTCAGCGTGTAGATCGTGTCCTTGCCCAACCGGCTGCTCAGGCCGGCGGCGAGCACGATCGCCGTCATGAGGGGCAGGACGATGGAGTAGTCGCCGGTCAGCTCGAAGATGATGAGCACGGCGGTGATCGGCGCGCGGGCTGCGCCCGCGAACAGCGCCCCCATCCCCACCAGCCCGTACGCGCCTGCAGGCGCGGTCAGCCCGGGGAACAGCGCGTGCGCGCCGTCGCCGAACGCCGTCCCGAGCATGGCCCCCATGAACAGCGCCGGAGCGAAGACGCCACCCGAGCCGCCGATGCCGATCGTGAGGCTGGTGGCGAACATCTTGCCGACGAGCAGGACGAGGAGGAACCAGACGGCGTAGTGACCGGTCACGCCGTTCTGGAGCACCGGGTAGCCGACGCCGTACATCTCGGGCAGCAGCAGGAGCAGCGCACCGAGCAGGAGTCCCCCCGCCGCGGGACGCAGCCACTCGGGCCCGTGCCAGAGCCGGTCGCAGACGTCCTCGACCCCGTAGAGCACGCGCGTGAACCCGACGCCGGCGGTCGCCGCGAGGACGCCCAGCACGGCGTAGAACGCGAACTCCAC
Source organism: uncultured Actinomycetota bacterium (assembly GCA_963835405.1). Classification (GTDB taxonomy): domain Bacteria; phylum Actinomycetota; class Actinomycetes; order JAFAQI01; family JAFAQI01; genus CAWIFV01. The sequence goes on along the minus strand of CAWIFV010000008.1, from coordinate 17,713 downwards.
CGGAGACGCGACGTGGAACGCCGGCAGCGCGAGGAACGGCTGGTCGCCGAAGGCGGCCCGGCCGATGACGGCGGCGGTCACCGAGGCGAGCACGACCGCACCGAACGAGTCCGTCTCGAAGTCGCGCAGGATCAGCTCGAGCGCGAAGAACACACCGGCGATGGGCGCGTTGAACGTCGCCGAGATGCCGCCGGCGGCCCCGCACGCGACGAGCAGCCGCAGCCGGCTCTCCGGGATGCGCAGCACCTGGCCGATCGTCGACCCGAGCGCGGAACCGATCTGCACGATCGGCCCCTCGCGCCCGACCGAGCCACCCGACCCGATGCAGATCGCCGAAGCCAGCGACTTGACCACCGCGACGTGGGGGCGGATGCGGCCGCCCTTCTCGGCGACCGCGAGCATCACCTCGGGGACGCCGTGCCCGCGCGCCTCCCGGGCGAACCGGTCGACGAGGACGCCGTAGACGAGCCCGCCGATCACGGGCACGACCAGGACGAACAACATGCCGAGGCCGGGGAAGTGCGGGCTGGCGGCGTGGCCGGCGTCGCTGTAGTCGTCCCGGCCGGTGAACAGATGCGTGACGGCGAGGATCAGGTAGCGGAACGCGACGGCGCCGGCACCCGCGCCCGCGCCGGTGAGCACGGCGAGGGCGATGAGGCCGGCGGCCGACCCGCGCAGCCAGTCGTGGATGCGCATCAGGCGGCCGGACGGCACCCGCAGCGCCCAGCCCCAGGTCCGGCGTCGCTGCGCCGCGGCTGAGCCCATCAGCGCGTCCACCCCAGCGACCAGGCCTGCTCCGGAGCCTCGCCGGCGGCCTCGGCGAACGCACGCAGGGCGGGCACGAGCGCCTCCTGCGCCTCGGGTGCCATCTTCCGCAGGATGGCGTTGATCTCGCTCCGCCGCCGACGGGTGACCGCCGCGACGAGCTGCCTGCCCGTGGGGGTGATCGTGACGATGACCGTACGACGGTCGTCGTCGGGCCGTTCGCGGTCGATGAGCTCCTTGCGCTCCAGGCGGTCGCACATCCGGGTCGCGGTCGACTGGTTGACGTCGAGCGCCTCCGCCAGCTCGAGCACCCGCTGCGGCCCGCGGGAGGCGAGCACGACCAGAGCGCGGTACTGCGGGAGGGTGATCTCCTCGGCCGCGGCGGCCAACGATCGGGCCGCGACCGCCACCAGGGCCCGGCTGGCGGCGAGAACGCTGTCGACCACTTCACCCTGGGTGACCGGCTCGGGGGTGACCGGTCGGGTGACCGGTCGGGGGTGACCTGCTCGGGGGCCACCTGTTTCGGCCGATTTCCTTGCACAGAGACATTCTTGCATAGTGCAAGGGAGTTCGAATGGCGTTGGCTCACCCGGGTCCGTACGGCATGATCGTGCCGTGCCGCATCTCTCCCGCGCCGAGCTGGAAGCCGGGCTCGACCACATTCGCCGGTCGCCCGCGGACCTCGGACGGGTCGACCTGCTCGTCCGCCGACCTCGGACCGAGGAGCGCGAGCTCGTCGCCGAGGCGACGCTCGACCCGACCACCGGGCTGGTCGGCGACAACTGGCTCGCGCGGGGCAGCCGCAGCACCGCCGACGGATCCGCGGACCCGGAGCGTCAGATCACCGTCATGAACGCGCGGGTCGCCGAGCTCGTCGCCGGCGGCCGGGACGCCATGTCGCTCGCCGGTGACCAGATCTTCGTGGACCTCGACCTGAGCGTCGACAACCTCCCGGCCGGGACGCTCCTCGCCCTCGGTGACGCCGTCCTGCTCGTCAGCGCGGCGCCGCACCTGGGCTGCAAGAAGTTCGTCGCGCGTTTCGGCGCGGAGTCGATGCGGTTCGTCAACTCCGCCGTCGGCCGGTCCCTGCGGCTGCGCGGCATGAACGCGCAGATCGTGACCGGCGGGGTCGTGCGGCTGGGCGACACGGTGACCAAGACGGCCGCCGTCGTTCCCGCGACCCGGAACCCTTCCAACACCGTCGCTCCCTGACCGTTTCGGCTGTGACGGTTCGGTGACGGTCTCCTGTCGAATCGCCTGAAAACACTCAGCTTCGGGCGGCCGCGCGCCGATGTGGGCTATCAGTGGTACGGGCCGATCGCCCGCTGCCGTACCCGACCCGATGAGTGGAGTACCTGCTGCATGTCCGCCCGCGGTAGAGCCCGGACCCTGGTCGCCGGAGCGGTCACGACGGTTGCCCTCGTCGGCACCTGCGCCCCCGCCCTCGCTGCGGGTCATCACCCCCGGCACGCGCGCAAGCTGCCGCACGGCGTCGCCGTCCATACCTTCTTCGACGGTCGCACGCGTAGCGTCGTCCACGTCGCGGAGATCCGTCCCGGCGCTCCGGTGCGGTTCCGCGCCATCCCGGCAAGCGTCCCGCTCCAAAAGCGGACGCCTGGTCCCGACCAGCTCGATGTGCCGACGGGTCGACTGCCTGCTTGCGGTGAACGGCTCCTTCCGCGACATCCCCAGCCGACTTCCGCGCGGCGGTGAGGTCGTCGGGGGTGTCCCGGTGCAGCTGCGCGCCCAGGAGTGGCGGCAGGCCGTGTTCTCCTCCCGCCGGCCGGTGCAGGTCGGCCGGCTCCAGATCCGCATCCGGCTCGGCCAGCCCGGTGTCGGCTGGGTGCGGATCGGGGGCGTCAACGTCGTGCCGGGCCACCACGGCGCGACCATGTTCACCTCCCACTTCGGCACCCACAGTCCTCGTGGGCTGACGCTGCCCCTCCGGCTGCGGTCGGCGGCCCACTTCCGGGTCGGCCACACCTACCGCGTCCGAGCCGGAACGGCAGATCACCGGTCCCGCGCGCTGCACGAGTCCGACCGTCCGGTCGTCGTCGCCAAGGGCAGGCAGCCCACGATCTCCGCCGGCTGTTGCGCCACCGCGACCGCCGGCGCCCGCTGGTGCTGACGTCGACATCGCCCGCCCCGTCGCCGCAGACGATCGGCACGTCGTTCCGGCTGCTGCGCGATCGGCACACGGTGGTGTCCCACCCCGACTGGGACCTCGTGCACGGCCGGCACCCCCGGACCCTGCTGGCATCCAAACCCGACGGGGCCGTGCTGTTGATCGCCGTCGACGGGCGCTGGCCCGGCCACAGCGCCGGCATGACCCTCCCGCAAGCGGCGGGCCTGGCCAGGCGGCTGGGTGCGACCGACGCCGTGAACCTCGACGGCGGCGGGTCGACGACCTTCGTGGTGCGCGGCAAGGTGGTCAACCGGCCGAGTGACGGCCGGGAGCGGGGTGTGGTCAACGCGCTCGCCGTCGTCGCGGACAAGGCTCAGCCGTACGACCCGCACTATCTCGAGCGGCTGCGTGCCGAGCGCGCCGCGAAGCGGAAGGCGCGGCAGGAGGCGGCGAGGGCGGCTCGGCACGCGATGCACGTCAAGGCGCGCATCGCCCGGTCGGCGAAGGCCGGCCGGCTGCACGCCCGGACCGACCCGGCCGGCGCGGTGTCCCCGGAAGCACAGCGGATGGTCGACTTCGCCCTGTCCGGCGCCAGCCGGCGGCAACCGGCGGACCGGCTGGTGGTGCTGCTCGCCACCATCGCGGCGGTCGGGGCGGCGTCGCTGATGCGACGCCGCGTGGCGGCGCCGCGCTCCCGCGGACGCCGGCGCGGGCGAGACGGCCGCTGAGTCAGGCGCGCTTGGCGTGCCGCTCCGGATCCAGCCGGGCCGCGTCGACGACCTGGCCGCCGAGCAGCATCAGCTGGTGCCGCGCGATGAGCTCGGCGATGAACAAGGCCTCGGTCGAGGTGAGCTGAGTCACCTCCGCCGCCTGCCTGGCCTGGTGGAGCTCGCGCAGCACGTCACCACTGTCGATCTGGGTGAAGTCCCGCACGAGATGTTCGGCGAGGGTGGGCCAGTCGGAGTGGGTGTCGCAGCAACGTGGCAGTCTGTCGAGATGACCGGAACGCCCGGACATGTCGGTTCCCTCCCTTGCGGTCGATCTCGTCGCCGCAAAGAGGGGCAAGCCTCGCGACGACGATTGCCGTAACGATGGGCTTGCTGCTCAGCCACTGATGTGAGAGTTACGCTATCAAATTCAACTGGCCGTGCGGGGGGGGGGACGAGGAGTAGTGAAGATGACGAAACAAGCCGTCTCCCACCTGCCCCGGCAGTCCCACGGTGGCCGGCGAACCGGTGCCGGCCGCCCCCGGACCCAGGGAGCCGACGAGGCGATCCTCGCGGCCACGGCCGACCTGCTCCGCAAGGTCGGGTTGCGACGACTGACCGTGGACGCCGTCGCCCGCCAGGCGGGTGTCTCGTCGGCGAGCGTCTATCGCCGCTGGCCCGCGAAAGCCGCGCTGGTGGCGGCCGCCTACCGGGATGTCCTGGGGCCGCCGGTTCCGGTCGACACCGGGTCGCTGCGCGGGGACCTGCAGGAGATGGGCACCGAGATCCTGCGGTTCTTCACCGGCGTGCACGGCCAGCTGCTGGGGGCGGTCCTCGCCGGTGCGGAAGGCGACGCCGAGCTGATCGCAGCGGTGCGCAAGGCGACCGCCCCGCGCCGGGCGGCTCTGCGCGCCGTCATCCGTCGCGCGATCGCCCGCGGCGAGGCCGAGGCGGGCACCGACGTCGAACTCGCAATCGACCTGTTCACCGGACCGCTCTGGACCCGGCTGCTCGTGACCGGGCGCCCGATCAACCGGGCCGTCGTCGCCCGCGTCGTCGACATGACGGCCGCCGCCCTCGCCCCCTGAGCTCGGCTCAGGCCTCCTGGGGACGCCTCAGGGCAGCGCCACGCCCCCGATGGGCGCGGCCGCCAGCGGGTCACCCGGAGCGTCCTCGACGTCGTACGCCGCGCAGTCGGGCGTGAGGTCGGACGGATAGCCGACGTCGGCCGCGAACCGGACGCCGGCGCACATCACGTGGTCGCCGATCGTCGGCGAGGAAGAGCCCGTTGACGAACGGCCCGGTGATGGCTTTCCGGATGTAGCCGCGGGCGGCGCCAACGCGGCCAGTCACCGGTCCAGTCCTGGGACTCCTGCGTCGGCGGTACCGAAGCCCGGCGGTCAGCCCGTGGAGGTGAGCGAGCGTCCCGGGGCATGCGCGACGGGAGCCGAACGTCGGACCAGCCCGGTCGGTTGCCGTTGCAGCAACCAGCCGCAGACCACCGCTGTCAGCAGCAGCAGGAACAGCGCGACCGCCGGCCGAGACGCGAGCGCGTCCCGCACCGGCCACCGGTGCCAGGGTTCGCTAGGTGAGGCGTACAACAACCGGAAAGCGAACGCACCGATCGCCTGGAGTCCGACCGACGCGGCCGCAGCCGAGCGGGTCAGACGCAGCCGCCAGTCAGCTTTGCGGACCCAAGCCGTGACGGCGACCACCCCCAGCGGCGCGGCACACACGACGAGCTCGGTGGCCAGCCGGTAGGCGTAGAAGTTGCGGCCGCCGTCGAAGAGGTTGAGCTTGAGCTGGACGAGTGTGTAAGCGACACCGCCGAGCGCCGCGAGGCGCACCCAGGGTGGTGCCTCGCGCCACGCCGCCCGCACGCCAAGCAGGAGCACGAGTCCGACGGGCAGGAAGACGAACAGGCCGCGTTGCGGGGAGAAAAGGAAGCCGGCGAGGTTGGTGGCGAGGAACCGAACACCGCTGCTCGACGTGGAGGTGAGGTTGTTCTCGACGTACGACGCGTAGCCACCACCGACGGATGCGTGGCCATACAGCAGGTGGTTCCATGCGACGACGCCGGCAAGCGCGATGGTTGCCGGGATGCCGACGACGAAGAGCGGCCGCCAGGATCGATGCGACCAGGCGAGGCCGACTCCCAGCACGAGCGCCACCGTCGCGACGTGAGGCCGGGCCGGGATCGCTGCAGCCACGGCGAGGGCGGCGAGCGCCGTCCGCTGTCGAGACAGTGCGTAGAAGGCGGCCGACAAGCACAGGGCGTCGACGGTATGCGGGAAGACCTCGGCGGAGGCCACGCTCCACAGTGAGGTGCCGAACGCCATCACCCCGGTCGCCACGAGTGCGGTTCGTGCCGTGGCCAGCCGCCGGAAGGCGAGGAAGAGGAAGCCGGCGGTCGCCGCCGTCATCAGAGCCGCTGTAATCGCCATCGGGGTGACCGATGGCCCGAGCCAGAACAGCAGGGCCACCATCGGCACGTTGACGAATTCGACACCGGGAGTGCGGTTGCTGACCAGGTGGTCGTGGATGGCCGGCACCGACCAGTAGGGACGCGGCTGCAGGTGCTCGACCCACAGGTTGCCGTGGTGGACGAGCTGCCAGGCAGGCAGGACGCTGCTGCGTGTGTCGCCCGACGTGAACCCGTAGTGGGCGGTAAGCAGGTAGACCGGCAGGCAGAGGAGGAAGACCGCCAGCCAGGCGCGCCGGTCGGAGGCGGCCGTGGACAGCGACGCACGCAGGCGCACGGCAACGCCGCTACGGGCGACCCGGAAGGCAGCGGCATCAGGAGCGAATGCCATGTGAACCATCGGAGCACGACGCGGGAGCGCCCCGGTATCCGACGTTCGGTCATCGGCTGCCGCCGTTCGGAGCAGTCGGCTGCTACCTGCCCTGCAGGAGACGGGCCGCCTCGTCCCGGCTGCCCACGCGCAATTTCTTGACGATGTTGGAGATGTGCACGCGCACCGTGGTGGTGGACATCCCGAGAGCGTCGGCGATGGCGTCGGTGGCCGCGCCCTGACGAAGCAGATCGGCCACCTCCCGTTCCCGGTCGGTGAGGCCCGACGTCAGGTCGGCCGAGCCCGTGCGCCGGTCGCCGGCGAAGGCACCGACGACGCGGGACATGAGCGAGCGCGGGAAGGTCACCTCTCCGGCGAGCGCGGCGCGCAGCGCCGGGGCCAGGCGGTCGGGGTCGGTGTCCTTGAGGAGGTAGCCGGAGGCGCCGGCGCGCAGCGAGGCGAAGAGGTCGTCCTCGTCGCGCGAGTAGGTGAGCATCACGACCACCGTGCCCGGGAGCGCCTCGGTGATCTCGTACGCCGCCCACACACCGGTGCCGTCGGGCATCTGGATGTCGAGCAACGCGACGTCAGGCTTGTGCTCGACGGCGAGCTCCACGGCCCGCCGGCCCGTCGCCGCCTCGGCACAGACGTCGAAACCGTCGCCCACGAGGGCGGCGCGGATGCCTGCCCGGGTGTGCGCATGGTCGTCGGCCACCAGCACCCTGACCGGCCGGTCAGCCCGCGACGCCATCCCACACCATCCTCACCGTCGTCCCCGATCCTGGCACCGACCGGACGTGCAGCGTGCCACCGACCGCCTCGGCGCGTTCGCGCATGCTGACGAGGCCGAAGCCGCCGTCGGTCGATGCGGTCGGGTCGAAGCCGCTTCCGTCGTCGTGCACCTCGAGCTCGCCGGCCATGACGCGCACGTCGACGCTGCCGGCGCCGGAGTGACGTGCCGCGTTGGACACCGCCTCCCGCACGATCCGGACGACGGCCTCCCTCCGGTCGCGATCGAGGTCACGCAGGTCCTCCGCCTCGACCCGCACCTGGACGTCGTAGCGGTCGGCGATCTCGCCCGCCACCCGGCGTACGACGTCGCCCAGTGGCTCGTCGAGCGGTTGGGTGAGCGCGGCGATGGCCTGGCGCGCCTCGGCGAGTGCCCGCTCGGCGGCTGCGGCGATCCGGTCGGCGGTGGCGGGGTCGTCGGCGGTGCGGGCCGCCTGGCGCGCCACCGATCGGATGTAGCCGAGCTCCTGCACGGTGCCGTCGTGCAGGTCGCGGGCGATCCGCCGGCGCTCGGCGAACACGGCCGCCTCGGCCTGCAGCGCCCAGTAGCGGCGCAGTTCGCGGGCCGCGCCGAGGCCGAGGGTGACGTAGAAGGCGGTGCGGAGGAAGTCGCCGGTGTAGAGCCACTGGGAGTACAGCGAGGGGAAGAGGAAGTAGTTGAGCCGGGCGAAGGCGCCGAAGGCACAGCCCGCGGCGAGCCAGCGGGTGAGGTCGTCGCCTGTCCGGCTCGCCCAGCGCGCGAACGACACCGCGGCGAAGCCGTAGAGGAAGGCGTGCGTGGCCTGGGCCGCGAGCACCGCCGGGTCACCGATGAGTACGGGCCGGTGCGAGGACTCCGGAGAGACGGTGGGGTCGAGCGGTGTCGGCAGCTGGTCCCCGATGACGACACCGACGACGAGCACGGCGGCCAGGACGGCGAGGGAGCCGGCGAGGAACCACCGCAGGCCGGTCCGGTCCACGACGCGACGCCGCGGATCGGCGGCCGCCAGCGCGATCAGGCCCGCCGCGAACAGCCGCGCCACCAGCGGGATCCAACTGGTCCACGCGACTCCGGGGTCGCTGTCGACGGCCGGCAGGACGACGAGCATGTACCCGCAGGCCGAGAGCAGGGCGAACGCGACGCTGACGAGCAGGTCGCTCGTCGTCCCGCTCCGCTGGTAGCGGCCGTGGAACAGCACGGCGACGACCGCCGCCACGCTCGCGTCGACGTTCTCCATGGCCAGGTGCCCCGGCGCGCTGCGGTAGGCGAAGCCCAGGTCCGGGACGAAGGCGACGAGCAAGGTGACGACCAGGCCGAGTGCGGCCGCCACCGCGGCCGGCATCGCGGGCCCGGGAAGCGGGCGCGGAAGGCCGCGCATGGCGTCACTGTAGGGACCAAGGCGGGGTCGAGCGGGGTCGAAGCGCCGAATCTTGCCGGTGACTCTGCGTGAAGAGCGTTGAGTCGGCTCAACGCCGTGACCAGGGCCGACCGGCCCGGACGAGCCACACCGTCTAGTCGTTCCGGGCCGGGACGGTCGGCCGTTCGGCGTCCTGTGTGGTGGGCCGTCCGGTCGACACCTCGACACACGACCTGTCCGATCATGTCCCGTTCGCGAGGGATTCGCGGTCCGGCCGCGACCGCCCTCGTCACGGGGAGTTACGTCGATGGAAGTCGCCGCGGCGGGGGCTACCTGCTGACCGACCGTTTAGACGGCTCTGAACGTTCATCCGATGTTGTCGGGCTTCGCGAGTCGGCACCGTATGCCTCGCACAGCGACCACGGGGGTCGCACCAGACCAGGTCGGCGGCAAGCCGAAGGTCAACAGCTACCGCCGGCCCAGCCGGCAGAAGGGGGGAGCTTCCAATGCTCACCTTTGCCAAGCAGCTCCAGATGTGGCTCCAGGTTCACCGCAACGACGAGGGTGCGACCGCTGTCGAGTACGGCCTGATGGTCGCGCTCATCGCCGGCGTCATCGTCGTGGCCGTCTTCACGCTCGGCAGCCACCTGAGCACCCTGTTCGGCTCCACGACCGGGAAGGTCGACCAGGGCAACACGCTCATGGGCGGAGCTGACCCCTGGAGCCTGATGGCGGGGCCTTCGAGACCTCTCGGTCGCCGAAGGCCCCGCCGCTTCTTCTCCTGACATCCATCGACCGACGGTCGGCTGACGCCCGGCCGTCGGCAACGAGCGACACGTTCCTTCGCCACTAGCGAGAAACGAGAAGGAAGCACCGATGAAACGACGACTCGGGTTACTGCTCGCGGCGCTCCTCGTGGCATTGTTCGGTACCGGCGCGGTCTACGCCTACGTCAACCGCGTCGAGGCGAAGACGGTCGACGCGAACTCTCCCGTCAACGTCGTCGTGGCGACCGCAAACATTCCGGCGGGCACTACGGGCTCTCTCGTGGCTCAGAGTGCGCTGGCCGAGATTCAATCGGTGCCGCAACGCAACGTCCCCCCCGGAGCGCTCACGACTCTGAGCGGGGTTGCCGACAAGCAGCTGTCCACTGAGGTCTTTCCAGGCGAGATCCTTCTGGGCGCAAAGTTCGCCGATCGCCACCAGGCGCGGACGGGGGCGCTAACCATCCCCGACAACAAGCTCGCCGTATCGGTCCAGCTAGCCGATCCGCAGCGCGTGGCCGGCTTCGTCGTGCCCGGCTCACAGGTCGCCATCTTCGACACGTCCGACGCCGACACGAAGCAAAGCGGTAGTGCAGCCCAAGGCGATGGAGAGACCCACACCGGCGTCATCCTGCCCCGGGTCCCGGTGATCGCCGTCGGACCGACCGCCCTTCAGACGAACGGTTCCACCGGGGCCGGCCAGCAACAGACCTCGACCGCGATCCTCACGCTCGCCCTGACCCAGGACGCAGGCGGAGAAGGTCGTCCTCGCGCAGGAGACCGGCAAGCTTTATCTCGGCCTGCTATCCGAGAAGTCGGACGTCAAAGTCGGCACGGGCGTGACCGCCAAACAGCTCTACCACTGAGGACGGACCCCATGACGATCTTGCTCGAGACGGACGCGTTGGCAATCGCAACGCTGCACCCAGCGATCGGCGAGACTATGCCCGTCGCCTCCAGTGATGTCGAACTGCGTCAGATTCTCTACGAGCAGTCGCGCCACTCCGTCATCGTCGTGGGTCCCTGCGTAGCGCTGGACACGGCTCTCGACCTTGCGGCCAGCGAGCGAGTCACCCGGCCCCACGTCAGCGTCGTGCTCGTCCGACCTCGGGTCGACAGCAGCGTGCTCAAGAACGCGTTGCGGGCAGGCGTCCGCGAAGTCGTGAAGATGGATGACGTCGCTGCGCTGCCGGAGCATGTCGCGAGCTCGAGGAGCTGGGCCGACAGCTCCGCGGCGCGGCCGTCACGACGTCGAGGCGCGGCGACGTCGTCGGTCAGGTCGTCACAGTGTTCTCCGCTAAGGGCGGTTGCGGCAAGACGACGCTGGCGACGAACCTTGCCGCCAGCCTGGCCAGGTCGGGGAAGTCGGCCTGTCTGATCGACCTCGACCTGACATTCGGGGACGTCGCCATCTCCCTGCAACTGTTACCGACGCACACGATCGGCGATGCAGTCGCACTTCGGCGCCTCGACGAGTCGGCCGTACACGGACTGGTCACACATCACAGTGAGCGACTCGACGCGCTACTGGCACCCGTGGAACCCGGCGTGGCCGAGAACGTGTCCGCGAGTCTCGTTGGCGATCTGATCTCGCCCTGAAGCAGCTGTACGACTTCGTCGTCGTCGACACCCCGGCAGCATTCAGCGACCAGGCATTGGCCGCATTCGACGTCACCGACCGGTTTCTGCTGGTGGCGACACTCGACGTTCCGGCCATCAAGAATCTCAAGCTCACGCTCGAGATGCTTCAGTTGTTGGGCTATCCACGCGAGCACTGGCACATCGTCCTCAACCGGGCGGATCCAAGGTCGGCCTTTCAATGGATGACGTGGAGCAAGATGCTCAATCTCCCCATCGCCGCCCAGATCCCGTCGAGCCGCGCCGTCCCCGCTTCCATCAACCGAGGGGTGCCGCTCGCGCTCGACGCCCCTGGCCATGCCGTAAGCGAGGCCATCGCGCAAGCTGGCCGAAGGAACTCGAGCCCGCATCCGCCCAGCGACAAGGTGGTCGGCCCCGGGCGTGCGTAACAGCCGGTTGCCCTTCCGGCGCGAACGAACGGCTTCGGCATGACCCTCGCCGAACGACTCGCCCAGGCCAGACAGACTCAGACGCCCGCCAAGAAACCCGAACCCTCGCCGACAGGCGGCGAACACAAGGCAAGGACACTGAGCCGGCAAAGGCGAAGCCACGCCCATCCAAGGACCGGACCCATTCGGGAACGTAAAGCGCAGCGTCCACCAAACGCTCATCGAGAATCTCGGACCGACGCTCTACGACCCGCACATGAGCCAGTCCGCCCTGGAGCAGAAGGTCAAGCAGACCTTGCAGGTCGTCCTGGAGCATGAGGACACGCCTTTGTCCAACGCCGACCGCGTCCGGCTGGCCGCGGGAGATCGCGGACGACATTCTCGGATACGGTCCGCTCGAACCATTCTCCACGACCCCGACATCACCGAAGTCATGGTCAACGGACCGGACCAGATCTATGTCGAGCGCCGCGGGCAGATCTCGTTGGTTCCGGCACGGTTCGGTGACGAGAACCACCTCCGGCGGACGATCGACAAGATCGTCGCCCGGGTCGGCCGCCGGGTCGACGAGGCGAGCCCAATGGTCGACGCCCGACTGCCCGACGGCAGCCGGGTCAACGCTGTCGTCCCCCCGATCGCCCTCGACGGATCGGTGCTGACCATCCGCAAGTTCGCCGCCGACCCATTCACGCTCGAAGACCTCATCGACTTCGGGACCATGACGGCACCGCCTGGGAGTTCATCTCGGCCTGCGTCCGAGGCCGACTCAACATCCTCGATCAGCGGCGGCACCGGCTCCGGGAAGACCACGACGCTGAACGTGCTCTCCTCCGCCATCCCGGAGGACGAACGCATCGTCACGATCGAGGACGCCGCGGAGCTTCAACTGCACCAGGACACGTGCTGCGCCTGGAGGCCCGGCCACCGAACATCGAGGGACGCGGTCAGGTCGCGATTCGCGAACTCGTCCGCAACTCGCTGCGGATGCGGCCGGACCGGATCATCGTCGGTGAGGTCCGCGACGGTGCAGCACTGGACATGCTCCAGGCCATGAACACCGGTCACGACGGCTCGTTGAGCACCGTACACGCGAACGCCCCTCGCGATGCACTATCCCGACTCGAGACCATGGTCCTCATGGCGGGGGTCGATCTCCCGGTCCGCGCCATTCGCGAGCAGGTCAGCAGCGCGATCGACCTCGTCATCCAACAGGCACGGTTCAAAGACGGCTCCCGTCGCATCCTCCAGATCTCCGAGGTCCTCGGGATGGAGGGCGATGTCATCACGATGCAGGACATCTTCACCTACGACTTCCGCATGGGCTTCGACGCTTCTGTCGGCAACCAGGGCGTACTCAAAACAGCCGGACTGAGGCCCCGCGTGCTGGAGAAGCTTGCTGACCATGGGGTCGTCATCCCGCCCGAGACCTTTATGGTGGGCGGTCGATGAAAGCGCGCCTCGCCGCCGTACTCATCGGTGGCACGATTCTCACCGCCTGGGCGGCCCCGGCGAGCGCCAGTTCGATCGCCAACCTGACCGATGTCCAGGCAGATTCTTCAGGCAACGTCACGTTCACACTGACCGCTCCCGGGCTACCCCCAGGAGCCGGGCTCGATCCGTCCACTGCACAGGTGTCCGTGAACGGCCAGCGGGTGTCGACAACAGCGACGACGATCGCCTCCCGCAAGGCGCCAACTGCCCCGACAACCGCCATGCTCGTCGTCGACGCCAGCGGCTCGATGCGGGGCAGCGGCATCGCGGCCGCGGAGGACGCCGTACGAGAGTTCGTCACCGCAGCACCGTCGAATGTACGGGTCGGGCTGGTCACCTTTGCCGAGCATCCTCGGCTCGTCGTGGCCCCGACCACCACCCGCGACTCCGTCCTGTCCGCAGTGTCCGACCTGCTCCCCACGGGTCGGACGGCCCTGTTCGACGCCCTCATGGCGGCCGGCGATGCCGCTGGCCACCGCGGGTCACGGCGGCTCGTAGTCGTGAGCGATGGAGCGGACACTGTGAGCGACGCGTCCGAGACAGCCGCGATCGAATATCTTCGGGCGCGACATGTCGCCGTTGAGGTCGTCGCCTTGCGCACCGGCGCCAAGGACAACACAGCGCTACGGCGAATCGCGGACGGCACGAACGGTCGGTTCGTGCTGGCCGGTGATGATTCGGCGCTCGCCGATGCGCTCCGGTCGTCCGCACGCTCATATGCCACGCGACTATCCGTTCACGCCCAAGTGCCCACCGCCCTGTGGGGCACCGACCAGCACATCAAGGTCGTACTGGAAAGTAGCGCCGGGCGCGTCGCTGGCGCCGCGACAGTAACCGTCGGAGCCGTGGCGACGACCGCCAGTGGTCGCGCCGACACCGCAGCAGCCGACTCGAGGCGACTGCTCTGGGCAGGCTTGTTCGCGATCGCGATCGCCGTTCTGTTGGGGGCCCTCGCGCTGTTCGGCGGCGACGTGCGCACAAAGCGCCGGGCACGAAGGCTCGTTGGCCGTTACAGCGTGACACCAGAAACCCAGCCGCAAAGGAAGGTGGACGTCAGCTCTGCCACCCGGACTGCCTTGGGCATCGCAGAACGCGTCGCGCAGTCGCGGGGACTGCACGAACGTCTGACAATGCGGCTGACCCGAGCCGGCGTCAGCCTGACGCCCAGCGAATGGTTGCTGCTGCAAGCCGGCATCGCGGGTGCGACCGGTTTCGTGCTCGTCGTCTTCGGAATGTCGCCGCTCGTCGCGGTGGCTGTCGGTGTGATCGTGGGGCCGTTGCTGGGCCATCTGTTCCTCGGGCTCCGCGCGTCCCGGCGACGCGCGGCATTCGTCGCAGCGCTACCGGACACGCTCCAACTCATCGCCGGCAGCCTTTCCGCTGGCTACTCGCTCGCCCAATCGCTCAACGGAGTAGTCAGCGAGGGGGCGCAGCCAATCGCCGGTGAGTTCGGCCGCGCTCTCGCGGAGTCAAGGCTGGGCGTGCCGATCGAGCAAACGCTGGAGGGGATCGCCGAGCGGATGGACAGTGAGGACTTCCGGTGGGTGGTGCTCGCCATCCACATCCAACACCAGGTGGGCGGAAACCTCGCCGAAGTACTTCTGACTGTTGCTCAGACGATGCGGGAGCGGGTTCAACTCCACCGGCACGTCAAGGCGCTCTCCGCCGAGGGACGACTCTCCGCCTACATCCTCGTCGGTCTTCCCATCTTCTTCACCCTGTATCTCGCGACCGTTCGCGGGACGTACTTGCGTCCGCTCTACACGACCAAGATCGGCATCGCCATGATCGTGCTCGCCGTCGTCCTGATGAGCATCGGTTCCCTTGTAATGAAGAAGATGGTCAGGGTGGAGGTCTGACATGACCGACCACGCTCTGCTGCTGCTCGGCCTCTGCGCCATCTGCGCCGCGCTCGCTCTGGCACTCGCCACCCTTGCCGTCGGAAGCGAGGAGCGCCAGCGAGTCCGCCGCTCCGTTGCTGCCGTCGCAGCGACTCGGCTCACCGGCGCTCCGGTCCTCGAGGAACGTGAGGTGTCCTTCGGGGATCGCGTCGTCGGACCGGTATCGGCGCGCTTCGCGCTTATGGCGCGCGCACTCTCTCCAGGAGGGATCGCCACCCGGATCCAACAGCGACTCGACCTTGCGGGAAATCCCGAGAAATGGAATGTCGACCGAGTGCTGGCGTTCAAAGGTCTCGGCCTGGCCGTCGGCGCTGCCGTCGGCCTTCTCTGGCACAGTTCGATCGCCCTCCGGCTCGTCCTCGCCGTCGCACTCGGCGCCGTGGGGTTCTACCTAGCCGACCTGTTCATCTACAACGTCGGACTGAAGCGGCAGGCGGATATCCGCCGCGGGCTGCCCGACGCCATGGATCTGCTCACCATCTGCGTCGAGGCCGGGCTGGGTTTCGATGCTGCGTTGTCAAACGTCTCCACGCGCATTCCGGGGCCTATCGCGGGCGAGTTCCAGCGTGTGCTCCAGGAGATGGCCATCGGCAAGACACGGAACGATGCTTTCCGGGCACTCGCGGGCCGGACGTCCGTACCCGAGCTGAAGGCATTCGTGTCCTCGCTCACGCAGGCGGACGCGTTCGGCATCCCTATTGCCAATGTTCTGCGTGGGCAGTCGAAGGAGGCCCGTATCAAGCGACGGCAGCTGGCCGAGGAGAAGGCCCAAAAGGTCCCCGTCAAGATCATGGTACCTCTCGTCCTCTTCATCTTCCCGGTTCTTTTCATCGTCGTGATCGGGCCAGGCGTCATCCAGGTGATCCACAACTTCAGCGGTAAGGGCGTCTTGTAGCGATGACCAGATGGGGGGTACGGGCCACGCTCAGACGGCATGGGCGCGACGACGAGGGGGTCGCCGCGGTAGAGCTTGCCATCGTGCTGCCCGTCTTCCTCGCGATCACACTTGGAGCAATCGACTTCGCGTTGGCATTCCGCCAGCAGATCATGCTCCGCAACGCCGCCAGCAATGCGGCGGCATACGCCGCTGTGCAGCCGTGCGACCTGGGCGACAGCACTAGTGGCATCAACTTCCAGGCCCTGGCCGAGCTCGAGCACGTCAGCGTTCTCAAGCCAGATCCGACCGATGTCACCGTAACCACGACGTTTACCGACAACAGCGGATCAGCGGTAACCAGCGGCGACGCATGCACCACAGCAAGTCGCGTCGAGGTAACGGTGGCGGCGCCGTACAACCTGATCACAGGCACTTTCCTCGGCGTGTTCGGCGTGCCGCAGACCATGCATGTCATCGGTCAGGAGACCGTGCAGATCCAGGGGCGACCGGTATGACGGCGAGATTCCGGGAGGACGACGGTGTGACGGCCGTCGAGTTCGCGCTGGTCGTGCTCATCATCCTCATCGTCGCCCTTGGAGGTGTCGACTTCGGACTCTGGATGTTCCAGAAGTCGGAAGCGTCTCAGGCGGCACGCGAAGCCTCACGCGTCGCGATGATCGACCCCCCGTCGACGCTCGGCGCCGTGACGTCCGGCGCCGTGTATGACGCCGCCGTGGCCGAGGTCGAGTCGAATATGCCTCAGTTCACCGTGAGTGTCTCGTGCGCGGACACAGCTGGGACCGCCATCTCCGACCCAACCCAATGTCTCACCGGTGACCTCGTCACCATCACGGTCCAGTGGCACCGCGATCCGCTGAGCTTCGTGGGCGCGATCGACACTGTCTCCGGAACTTCGACCAGAACGGTTGTGGGGTTGCCATGAAACGCGCGCGTACAGGGACGGTCATCCATCGAACGCACGACGATGACGGCGTGAGCGCCATCCTCGTCAGCCTGTTCGTGATCTTCCTACTAATCCCGGTATCCGCCATCTCCATCGATGTCAGCAGCGCCTTCTCGAACCGACGGCAGATGCAGAACGCCGCTGACGCGTCGGCCCAGGCGGGCGTGCAGGTGATGCAGTCGGTATTCCAGGGAACGGCACAGGCGAGCGCACTCGACACACTGGTCAAGGATGTCGCCGCAAAGAATGGCGCCGACACGATCAGCCCCTACTACTCCTGCAACGTCGCAACGGTCCAGTACGACCCGATTCAGGTTGACACCGGGCCCGCCTGTGCGGACTGGGCCGGCGATGGGGCATACAACGCCGTCACAGTGCACACACAGCGAACGATTGACACGTTCTTCGCCCGAGCGATCATCGACCCAGCGTCCAGCACGTCCGCCGGAGCCTCCGCAACCGCGACGATCCAGCGGGCCTACGATCCCGACCTCGGCAACGCCATCTTCGCGATGTGCGCCTACGATGACACCGGAAACGGCCACAACAGCCAGCCCGACCCGTCGTGGATCCCGCTACTGGTGGACGGCGGCAGCGGGCAGCTTGTGCTCAACACGGGACAGGCGACCGCCAGCGGCACGCCGACCGCAGTCGGCCACAAGTACGTGGTCTGGTCGAACGCAGGAGGCAACTCCAATCTCAGTCGCTGCGGGCTTCAGTCCGCGTCGTTCGACGGACTTATCTGTGGCCTTGCAGATCCTCCGTGTGGACAACCGATTACTCTGCCGAACTGGCTGGCGATCAGCACCGGTGCTCACGTGGGGCCAACCCTTGCCACGATGGCTGGCTATCCCACGTGCCAAGCCAGCACGTTCAGCGGTCTTAACGGACCAACGACGTTCCAGCCATGTGCGATGGTGCTTCCGGTCTGCGACAGCAGCAACGGCGACACCGGTACCAACGGCCAACTCCACTGCGTCGCGTTCGGCGAGTTCTTCCTGTCCCCCGGCGACCAGAACAACAACGACTCCTCCTGCACGTTCATCAGTGGCAGCAGTGCGACCATATGTGCCAAGTTCCTCGGGGAGCCGCTTTTGGCAGGTGGCACTCCCCTCGCCGGGGACCCCGGACCAGGTGACGCGATCCGAATCGCACTCGTCCAGTAGGACAGTCA
>CAWIFV010000007.1:0-115764 GCA_963835405.1 uncultured Actinomycetota bacterium | reverse complement strand
GCCGCGGTAGCGCGAGTCGAGCCACCCCCGCGTGACCGGCGTCGCGTTCCCGTCCTGGTCGACATCCAGCAGCGAGGGCGTGATCGTCACCCATCGGCGCTGCACGGTCGACCACAGGTGCAGGGCGGGCCGGCCGAAGAGGCGGATGTCGTGCCGCAACGGCTTCGGTGTCTCGAAGCCGAGGTAGACGGTGCCGGTCAGCAGCGGGCTCGTGGCGGCTTCCGACTCGGTGTTGAGCCCGGTCTGAGTGAACATCGCGGCCCGCTTTCCGTGCAGCGGGCGGGTCGACAGGGCCCAGCCGGTCCCGTCGAACCCGAGGTGCAGGCGAAGCCGTTTCGGGTGCGGCTCGGCGCCCGCGACGTAGCGCATCGCGCCGTCGCTGTCCGAGGTCTGGGACGTGACGTCCGGCATCCGCTGCACGCCGTTGTGGGCGCCCTGAAGCCAGTGCGCGAACCAGTTGTCGACGGTCTTGTCGTAGTCCTCGCCCGGAGGGGTGCCGTGGCCTTCCCAGCGGGTGCCGAAGTACATCTTGCGGCACACCGACCCGGTCAGCGCGTGGTAGGCGTCCCAGCCGTTCTTCTGCTTGACGTTCCAGTCGCCCCAGTTGCTCGCGACGAGCACCGGGATCCGCACCGAGGGCAGCCGGTGCACGTAGTCGCGGTCCATCCAGAACCCGTCGTAGTCCGGGGTCAGGTTGTACGCCGCCCCGGTGTGCTGCAGCTCGTCGCACGGCGTGATCGTCGACGCGACCCGCTCCTGCCAGCCGGCGTCCTGCGGGTCGAGCGGCGGCGGGATGGCGAAGCCGAAGTCGAAGCCGAGCGGGGTGTCCGCGCCTTCGTCGGTCACCGCGCCCGGGCCCTGGTGGTAGAGCTCCTCGGACGTGTCGGTGTAGCGGATGCCACCGGCGTACGCGTAGTCGTACCAGCGGCTGATCGCCGCCTCCGGCACGATCGTGGCGAGGCCGCGCGGGTGCGTCACCGCGGTCGCGTACTGGGTGGTGCCGTCGTAGGAGCCGCCGAGCATCCCGACCTTGCCGGTCGTCCAGCGCTGCCGGGCGATCCACTCGACGACGTCGTGGCCGGTGCGCTTCTCGCGGTTGCCGCCGTAGTCGTAGCAGCCGCCGGAGTTGCCGGTGCCGATGACGTCGGCGTAGGCCCGCGCGTAGCCCTGCGGCACCCAATGGTCGGCGTCACCGTTGCGGCCCAGCGCGGAGTACGGCGAGTAGGTGAGGATGACCGGTGCCGGGACGATCGTGCCGCCGGCGGTCGGCTCGACGACCTCGAGGTAGATCTGCGCGTCCCGGGCCGGGACGATGTAGGACCTCGTCACGGACCCGTCGATCACCGGGCTGTCGCCGACGGCGCCGCTCGCGGGCACCGCGAGCACCCCCGCCAGCAGTGCGGTCGCGGTCAGCGCGGCTCGGGGGTACACGCCGCTGCGATTCGCCGCACGCCGCCGGACTCCTGCACCGCGCGACCGCCGGTCAGTATTCGAGCAGGCGCGCGATGAGGGCGTCGATCATCTCGTCGGGCGCCTCGGCGCCGGCCGGTACGACGGCCTCCGCGGCATCGAGGAACTGGGCGACGACGGAGGCGGGGACCCGCATGCGGTACGGCTTGGCGTCCCCGATGAGCATGAACTCCAGGAGCCCGTCGTCGCAGGGGCCGATGCGCACGATGCCGTCACCGGTGGGCTCCTCCAGGCCGTACCGGAGGAAGTCGCGCAGGACCATCCAGGAGCCGCGGGGGAGTGCCGGGTGGTCCGGTTGGGCGGAGAGCGTGAGCCGCACCGTCAAGGGGTCCTGCGGGTCCCACGTCAGGCCGAGCACGGTCATGTGACCGTGGCCGCTCATCCCGGCGTCGTCGACGACGACATGCGCGGAGATCACCGCGTCGACCATTCCCCCTCCGTCCGGCCCGGGAGTGGCGTAGGCGCTGTCGGAGGAGCCTGCCAGACCGCGGCGCAAGGGGTGACACGCGGGCTAGCCTTGGGCCGTGGCAGACCCGGCGATCTACCGACCGGCGCCTGGCACCATCCCGGATGAGCCCGGCGTCTACAAGTTCCGTGACGAGCACGGGCGGGTCGTCTATGTCGGCAAGGCGAAGAGCCTGCGCAGCCGGCTGTCGTCGTACTTCCAGGACCTCACCAACCTGCACCCGCGGACGCAGACGATGGTCCGCACCGCCGCGTCGGTCGAGTGGACCGTCGTCAGCACCGAGGTCGAGGCTCTCCAGCTTGAGTACAGCTGGATCAAGGAGTTCGACCCCCGGTTCAACGTCCGTTACCGCGACGACAAGTCCTATCCGTGGCTCGCTGTCACGCTGGACGAGCAGTTCCCGCGCGCGCAGGTCATGCGCGGGGCGAAGCGCCGCGGGACGAAGTACTTCGGGCCGTACGCGCACGCCTGGGCCATCCGCGAGACCCTCGACGCGCTGCTGCGGGTGTTCCCCATGCGCACCTGCAGTGCCGGTGTGTTCAAGCGCGCCGGCCAGGTGGGCCGGCCGTGCCTGCTGGGTTACATCGGCAAGTGCAGCGCTCCGTGCGTCGGGCGGGTCAGCGAGGAGGAGCATCGCGAGATCGCGTCCGACTTCGTCGACTTCATGTCCGGGCAGACGCAGAAGTTCGTCAAGCGCCTCGAGCGCGAGATGCGCGTCGCGGCGTCGGATGCAGGAGTACGAGCGGGCGGCGCGGCTGCGCGACGACATCGGTGCGCTGACGCGCGCGATGGAGAAGCAGGCCGTCGTCCTGCGGGACGGCACCGACGCCGACGTCGTGGCCTTTGCCGAGGACGAGCTCGAGGCCGCGGTCCAGGTCTTCTACGTTCGCGGCGGCCGGGTGCGCGGGCAGCGCGGCTGGGTCGTCGACAAGGTCGAGCCGACGACGACGGCCGGGCTGGTCGAGCAGTTCCTCACCCAGGCCTATCTCGACGAGGACTCCGCCGCCTACGGGGAGGTGCCGCGCGAGATCCTCGTCCCGGTGCTGCCCGAGGACTGCGAGACCGTGGTCGAGCTGCTCGAGCTCGTCCGGGGCGGCCGGGTGCAGCTGCGGGTGCCGCAGCGCGGCGACAAGAAGGCTCTCTTCGACACGGTGCAGCGCAACGCGAGCGAGGCGTTCGTGCGACACAAGCTCAAGCGGTCGTCGGACATCACCTCCCGCTCGCGCGCCCTGCAGGAGCTCCAGGACGCCCTGGGCCTGTCCGAGGCGCCGCTGCGGATCGAGTGCTACGACGTCTCCAACCTGCAGGGCAGCGACGTCGTCGCGTCGATGGTCGTCTTCGAAGACGGCCTGCCGCGCAAGGCGGAGTACCGCCGGTTCGCCATTCGTGGCGGTGGCGAGCAGCCGGCTCCCGGGGGGCGCGGCCCGGACGACACCCGGGCGATCCACGAGGTCATCGCGCGGCGCTTCCGCCGCTACCTCGACGAGCGGATCGACAGCGACCAGATCGACGAGGCGCCCGCCGACGACGACGAGCGGGACCGGCCGCAGCCGATCGACCCGGTGACCGGCAAGCCCAAGAAGTTCGCCTACCCGCCACAGCTCGTCGTCGTCGACGGTGGGGCGCCGCAGGTCCGCGCGGCAGCGACGGCCATGACCCGGCTCGGCGTCGACGACGTGGCGGTCTGCGGCCTGGCGAAGCGCTTGGAGGAGGTGTGGTTGCCCGGCCGTTCCGAACCCGTCGTCCTCCCGCGCACCAGCGAGGCGCTCTACCTGCTGCAGCGGGTCCGCGACGAGGCACACCGGTTCGCGATCACCTACCACCGGCAGAAGCGGTCCCGGTCGGTGGCGCGGAGCCTGCTCGACGACGTGCCCGGGCTGGGGGAGACCAGGCGCAAGGCGCTGCTTCGCGTGTTCGGGTCGGTGAAGCGACTGCGCGCGGCGACCGTCGAGGAGATCGCCGAGGTGCCCGGCGTGGGCCGCCGGACGGCGGAGGCGGTGCACGGCGCACTCACCGCCGCGCCGGGCGGGCCGGCCGTCGACCCCCGGACGGGGGAGATCATCGCGGCGGACGAGGCCCGACCCGAGGACACGGGCGAGGTCCGGGTGGGAGGCTACGAGCCGAGCCCATGACTACTGCCAACCCGACCCCCAGCCCCGCTGCGATGGACCTCGTCGTCATCACCGGCCTGTCCGGCGCCGGCCGCAGCACGGCGGCGAAGTGCCTGGAGGACCTCGGCTGGTTCGTCGTCGACAACCTGCCGCCGTCCCTGCTCGGCACCATGGTGGACCTCGCCGGCCGCTCGCAGGGCTCGGTCGACCGGGTCGCCGTCGTCGTCGACGTCCGCAGCCGCGGGTTCACCTCCGATGTGCACGCCGCGTTGACCGAGCTCGACACGAAGGGGCTCCGGCCGCGTGTCGTCTTCCTGGAGGCGGGCGACGACGCACTGGTCCGGCGCTTCGAGAGCGTGCGCCGCCCGCACCCGCTGCAGGACGACGGCACGCTGATCGACGGCATCACCCGCGAGCGGAGCCTGCTGCGTGACCTGCGCGGTGAGGCCGACCTCGTGATCGACACCACGGTGCTGAACGTCCACGAGCTCCGGGCGAAGGTCGCGGCGGCGTTCGCCGGTCCCACGGCCGCGACCCTGCACGCGACCGTGATGTCGTTCGGGTACAAGTACGGCTTGCCGGTCGATGCGGACATCGTCGTCGATTGCCGGTTGCTGCCGAACCCCCACTGGGTGCCCGAGCTGCGGCCGCAGAACGGCCTCGACCCGGCCGTCCGCGACTACGTCTTCGAGCAGGAGGGCGCGACGGAGTTCGTCGACGCCTACTCCGAGCTGCTCCGCCGCTACGAGGTGGGCTACCAGCGGGAGGGCAAGCACTTCGCGACCGTCGCCGTCGGCTGCACCGGCGGCAAGCACCGCAGCGTGGTCGTGGCGGAGGAGCTCGCCGAGCGGCTGCGGCGCGACGGGGTCGACGTCCGCATCGTGCACCGAGACCTGGGGCGCGAGTGACGCGCCGGCAGCAGGCTGCACCGCACGTGGCCGGGCCCCGTGTCGTCGCGTTCGGCGGCGGCCACGGCCTGGCCGCGTCGCTGCTGGCTCTGCGGCAGGCGGCCGGGGAGCTGACCGCCGTCGTGACGGTCGCCGACGACGGCGGCTCGAGCGGGCGGTTGCGTACCGAGCACGGCGCCCTGCCCCCGGGCGACCTCCGGATGGCTCTGGCCGCCCTCGCGGACAACGAGGAGTGGGGCCGCCGCTGGGCGGAGCTGGTCCAGCACCGCTTCGGCGGTGACGGGTCCTTGTCCGGGCATCCCGTCGGCAACCTCATCATCACCGCCCTCGCCGAGCAGCTCGGTGACCCGGTCGCGGCCCTGGACATGGTCGGCCGGTTGCTCGGGTCGGCGGGGCGGGTTCTGCCGCTCGCCACCGAGCCCCTGGAGATCGTCGCCGACGTCGTCGGTCTCGACCCCGACGACCCGGGCGCCCCGACCGAGGTGCGCGGCCAGGTGGCCGTGGCCACGACCACCGGCCGGGTCGTCGCGGTCCGCCTGGAGCCGCCGCAGCCGGCGGCCTGCCTCGAGGCGCTGCAGGCGGTCGGCGACGCCGAGTGGGCCGTCCTCGGGCCCGGGTCATGGTTCACCAGCGTGATCCCGCACCTGCTTGTCCCGGACCTGGCCAAGGCGCTCGCTGCGACCCCGGCGCGGATCGTCGTCGCGCTCAACCTCTCGCCGCAGCCGGGCGAGACGGACGGCTTCTCGCCGGAGAACCATCTGGAGGTCCTGGCCGCGCATGCGCCCGACCTGGAGCTGGCCGTGGTGATCGCCGACGAGAGCACCGTGACGTCCGGTACGACGGCGCTGCGTGAGGCAGCGGCCGGGTTCGGCGCGGAGCTCGTCGTCGCGCGGGTCGCCCGGGACGACGGAACCCCCCGCCACGACCCGGCCCGGCTCGCGGCGGTCTACCGAGAGATCTTCAGCACAGACGGAGGCGGTTCAGGATGGCGATGACGGCGGCGGTCAAGGACGAGCTGGCCCGGCTGCCGGTCACCAAACCCTGTTGCCGGAAGGCGGAGATCGCCTCCCTGCTGCGGTTCGCGGGCGGCCTGCACATCAACGAGGGACATCTTCTGGTCGAGGTCGAGCTCGACGCCGGAGCGATCGCCCGGCGGCTGCGCAAGGACCTCGCGGAGGTCTACGGCCACGCCTCCGAGCTGGCCGTGGTCTCCGCAGGCGGGCTGCGCAAGGGTTCGCGTTACCTGGTCCGGGTGACGAAGGACGGGGACGCGCTGGCCCGGCAGACGGGCCTCGTCGACGGCCGGGGTCGGCCGGTGCGCGGGCTCCCGCCCCAGGTGGTGTCCGGGGCGACCTGCGACGCGGCCGCCGCCTGGCGCGGCGCCTTCCTGGCCCACGGCTCCCTCACCGAGCCCGGCCGGTCGTCGTCCCTCGAGATCACCTGTCCCGGCCCGGAGTCGGCGCTGGCCCTCGTCGGCGCCGCCCGCCGGCTGGGTGTCCAGGCCAAGACCCGCGAGGTGCGCGGCGTCGACCGGGTCGTCATCCGTGACGGTGACGCCATCGGCATGATGCTCACCAAGCTGGGGGCGCACGACAGCGTGCTCGCCTGGGAGGAGCGCCGGATGCGGCGCGAGGTGCGCGCGACCGCCAACCGGCTGGCGAACTTCGACGACGCCAACCTGCGCCGGTCCGCGCGCGCGGCGGTGGCGGCCGGTGCGCGCGTCTCCCGCGCGCTGGAGATCCTCGGTGACGAGGCGCCCGAGCACCTGCTGTCCGCCGGGCGGCTGCGGCTCGAGCACTCCCAGGCCTCGCTCGAGGAGCTTGGCGCGCTCGGCGACCCACCGCTCACCAAGGATGCGATCGCCGGCCGGATCCGGCGGCTGCTGGCGATGGCCGACAAGCGCGCCGAAGAGCTGGGGATCGCGGGCACCGAGGCCTCGCTGACGCCGGAGATGCTGGCCGACGCTCCCTGATCGCGGGACGTAGGGCCCGGTCGAGCTCGCCGGAGCGGGCGATAGCCTCGCGGTGCAGAGATCATCCGGACGACGGGGAGTGAGCAGCGTGGCCACTCGAGTAGGTATCAACGGGTTCGGCCGGATCGGCCGGAACTTCTACCGCGCGGTGGCGTCCAGCCGCCCGGGCGAGCTTGAGATCGTCGCCGTCAACGACCTGACCGACACCAAGACGCTGGCCCACCTGCTGAAGTACGACACGGTGCTGGGCACCCTCGGCGAGGACGTCGCCGCCGGCGAGGGCCGCATCACGATCGGCGGTCACGAGGTGAAGGTCCTGTCCGAGAAGGACCCGGCGGCGCTGCCGTGGGGTGACCTCGGGGTCGACGTCGTCATCGAGTCGACGGGCCGGTTCACCAAGGCGGAGGACGCCCGGAAGCACATCGACGGCGGGGGTGCCAAGAAGGTCATCATCTCGGCACCGGCGAAGGGCGAGGACGCCACCTTCGTCATGGGTGTCAACGAGGGCGACTACGACCCGGCCAAGCACCACGTGATCAGCAACGCCTCGTGCACGACCAACTGCGTCGCCCCGCTCGCGAAGGTGCTCAACGACAGCTTCGGGATCGTCAGGGGCTTCATGACGACGATCCACGCCTACACCAACGACCAGGTCATCCTGGACTTCCCGCACAAGGACCTGCGCCGCGCCCGCGCCGCCGCGCAGAACATCATCCCGACGACCACGGGGGCGGCCAAGGCCGTCGCGCTCGTGCTGCCCGAGCTCAAGGGCAAGCTCGACGGCTTCGCCATGCGGGTCCCCGTGCCGGACGGATCCGTGACCGACCTCGTGGTCGAGGTCTCCCGCGAGGTCGGGACGGACGAGGTCAACGCGGCCTACAAGCAGGCGGCCGAGGGCGAGCTGAAGGGCTTCCTGCACTACACCGACGCCCCGCTGGTCTCCAGCGACATCGTCGGCTCGCCCGCCTCCTGCACGTTCGACTCCCAGCTCACCATGACACAGGGCAACCAGGTCAAGGTCGTCGGCTGGTACGACAACGAGTGGGGCTACTCCTGCCGCCTGGTCGACCTGGCGGCCGTGGTCGCGGGCCGGCTCTCCTAGCCGCCCCACCAGATGACAGCGAGACTTCCCGACGTCGCGAGCCTGGGTGACGTCGCCGGCAGGCGCGTGCTCGTCCGGTCGGACCTGAACGTGCCGCTCGAGGGCTCTGTCGACGAGGGTCGGCGGATCGCCGACGACGGCCGGATCCGCGCGAGCGTCCCCCAGATCCGCGAGCTGCTCGACGCGGGAGCCCGGGTGGTCGTCTGCGCCCACCTCGGCCGGCCGAAGGGGGCCCCCGACCCGGCGTACTCGCTCGCGCCGGTCGCGGTGCGGCTGGGGGAGCTGCTCGGGCGCAAGGTCACCTTCGTTCCCGACCTTTCCGCCGACGAGGGGGCGGCCGACGTCGCGCTGCTCGAGAACGTCCGCTTCGATCCCGGCGAGACCAGCAAGGACGACGCCGTCCGCGGGGCGTTCGCGGACCGACTGGCCGCCCTCGCCGATGCCTACGTCGACGACGCGTTCGGTGCCGTCCACCGCAAGCATGCGAGCGTCTACGACGTCGCGACGCGGCTGCCCCACGCGGCCGGCGGGCTGGTCCGGCGCGAGGTCGAGGTGTTGCGTCGACTCACGGAGGACCCGGACCGGCCGTACGTCGTCGTGCTCGGCGGTTCGAAGGTGTCGGACAAGCTCGCCGTCATCGAGAGCCTGCTGCCTCGCGTGGACCGCCTCCTCGTGGGCGGCGGCATGTGCTTCACGTTCCTGCGCGCTCAGGGGCACGACGTCGGTGACTCGCTGCTGGAGGCGGATCAGGTCGACGCATGCCGGGGGTTCCTCGACTCCGGCAAGGTGCTCCTGCCGGTCGACGTCGTCACCGCCACGGAGGTCGCGGCCGGCGCCGCGACGCGGACGGTGGCCGCGGACGGGATCCCGGCCGGCCACAAGGGGCTGGACATCGGTCCCCGCACCGTCGCCGGTTTCGCGGCGGCCCTGGCGGGCGCCCGCACCGTGTTCTGGAACGGGCCGATGGGCGTGTTCGAGCTGCCGCCGTTCGCCGCCGGCACCCGCGGCGTGGCGGAGGCCATCGCGTCGTTGCGGGCCGCCGACCCTGCGGCGGCGCTTACGGTTGTCGGTGGTGGCGACTCCGCCGCGGCGGTTCGGCAGCTCGGTGTCGGCGAGGAGCGGTTCACGCACATCTCGACCGGTGGCGGGGCGAGCCTGGAGTACCTCGAGGGCAAGCAGCTCCCGGGCCTGACCGTACTGGAGGGCTGATGGCCGGCCGTACCCCGCTCATGGCGGGTAACTGGAAGATGAACCTCAACCATCTCGAGGCGATCGCCCTCGTCCAGAAGCTGGCCTACACGCTCAGCGACAAGGACTACGACGCGGTCGAGGTGGTGGTGCTGCCGCCCTTCACGGACCTGCGCAGCGTCCAGACGCTCGTCGACGGCGACCGGTTGCGGGTCGGCTACGGCGCCCAGGACCTCTCGCCGTTCGACGCCGGCGCCCACACGGGCGACATCGGCGGCCCGATGCTGGCCAAGCTGGGCTGCAGCTACGTCGTCGTCGGCCACAGCGAGCGACGCGAGCACCACCACGAGAGCGACGATGTCGTGAGCGCCAAGGTGCAGGCTGCCGTCCGCAACGGGATCGTGCCGATCCTCTGCGTCGGTGAGCCGCTCGAGGTGCGGCAGGCGGGCGGGCACGTCGAGCATGCGACGAGCCAGCTGCGGGCCGCGCTCGCGGACGTGCCGGCCGACAAGGTGCGCACGGCGGTCGTGGCCTACGAGCCGGTCTGGGCGATCGGGACCGGGGAGGTGGCGACGCCCGACGATGCTCAGGAGGTGTGCGCCGCGCTGCGGAGCACCGTGGCGGACCTGTGCCCGGGGGACGTCGCCGACGCCGTGCGGATCCTCTACGGCGGGTCGGTCAAGCCGGACAACGCCGCCGCGATCATGGCGCAGCCGGACGTCGACGGCGCGTTGGTGGGGGGCGCCAGCCTGTCGGTGGAGGACTTTGCCGCGATTGTGCGCTTCGAGGCGCATTGAGCGGGGCTTGGGGTGGCCGGCGCGGGAGGTCACCGTCTGGTCACGATTTGCGATCATGACCGCCCCAATGGTTCACATCGGCGGCTCACCGCCCCTAGTTTTGGGGGCGCTCGGCCGTTCGAACGTGTGCGGATGCCACGGCGCACCGGCGGCCTCAACGCAGCGCGGATCGTTTCCGCAGAGAAGAGGAGAGTGTCGATGCAGACACGCAAACGGAGAGTGGCAGCCCTTTCGGGCGTGGCCACCCTCGCCATCCTGGCCACCGCGTGTGGTGGCAGCAGCAGCGGCGGGGGCCCGACACCGGGCGCATCGTCGAGTAGCGGGAGCGAGGGCTCTGGCTTCCAGAAGATCTCCACGAACGACGGTGGGACGCCGCAGAAGGGTGGCACCCTCAACGTGCTCGGCGTCGGCGACGTCGACTACCTCGACCCCAACGTCATCTACTACACGATCGGCTACTCGGTCGCCCGGCTCTACAGCCGGCAGCTCTACAGCTTCAAGGCTGAGCAGGGCGTGCAGACCGACCTGCAGCCGGACCTCGCCACCGGCGACCCGGACATCAGCTCCGACGGCAAGACCGTCAAGGTCACGCTCAAGGACGGCGTGAAGTGGAACACCTCGCCGCCGCGCCAGGTCAACGCCGAGGACGTCGTCCGCGGTGTGATGGTCACCTGCAACCCGTCGACGCCGTTCGGTGGTAACTCCAACTACTCGGACCTCATCGCCGGCTACCAGGACTTCTGCGACGGCTTCGCCAAGGTCCAGCCGAATGCGGGCGCGATCGCGAAGTACATGACCAGCAACTCGATCGAGGGCGTCTCGGCGGACCCGAACGACCCGCTGACCGTGGTGTTCAAGCTGACCCGTGCCGCGTCGTACTTCCCGGACATGCTCGCCCTGCCGGCGTTCTCGCCGCGCGCGGAGGAGATGAACGACTACGTTCCGGCCAGTGCGCAGGAGGCCCAGCACACCATCTCCGACGGCCCGTACCAGGTGTCGTCCTACAACCCGGCGCACACCCTCACGCTCGTTCGCAACGACTCGTGGGACCCGGCGACGGACGACCTCCGGGCCGCCTACGTCGACAAGATCGTGATCAGCGAGACCGGCAACCAGGACTCGATCACGCAGCAGCTGCAGACCGACACGCCGAGTGCTGACATCTCGTTCGACACGGGCCCGAACCCGACGGACACGATCCAGCTCATCGCGCAGGACAACCCGCGGCTCAACGTCCAGGGTTCGATCTCCAGCAACCCCTATGTCGTCTACAACACGGTGTCCCCGAGCAACAACAAGGCGCTCGAGAAGGTCGAGGTTCGTCAGGCGATCAACTACGCGCTGAACCGCGATCACCTGATCCAGGACGCGGGTGGCCCGAAGCTGGCTCCGGCTCTCACGCACGTGCTGCCGCCGGAGATCCAGGGCTCGAAGGAGTTCGACCTCTACCCGCACGACATCGACAAGGCCAAGCAGATGCTGGCCGACGCCGGTGCCGACAACATGAAGCTGGTGTTCCTCTACCGGCCCGAGTCGGACACCTCGAAGAAGATGTTCCAGACGATCCAGAACGACCTGTCCCAGGTGGGCATCACCGTCAAGGGTCGCGGCGTGCCGAACGCGGACTTCTACACGAAGTACCTGTTCGACCCGCAGAAGGCCAAGGACGGCGTCTGGGACCTCTCGCTCGCCGGCTGGGGTCCGGACTGGTACGGCAACGCCGCACTGTCCTTCTTCGCCCCGCTGTACGACGGTCGGCACCTGCCGCCGTCGTCGAGCAACTACGGTCTGTTCAACGACCCGAAGGTCAACGACCTGATCGACCAGGCGTCGACCGAGCCCGACCTGCAGACCTCGCTCGACCTCTGGGGCCAGGCCGACCACCAGGTGATGGAGGACGCCGTGTTCTTCCCGATCACCGACCCGAACAGTGCGCTGCTGCACGGCCAGCAGGTGCACAACACGGTGTACATGCCGCAGTTCCAGATGTTCGACATGACGAACCTCTGGCTCGACCCGGCGAAGAACGGCGGATAGCCGCCGCGATGTCGCCAGTCAGCTGACGGCGCAGTAAGCGGGCCGGCGGCTCTCTCGGGGGATCGACTCCGAGGGAGCCGCCGGCCCATTACAGTGATGACGCTTCGCGGGCCCGTGCCCGTCCGGACACCGATGGAGGAGCCTGTGGCGCTGCTCGAGGTGAACGACCTGCACGTGTCGTTCTCCACTCCCGACGGCGTGCTCAAGGCCGTCCGCGGGCTCAGCTTCTCGGTCGAGGAGGGGAAGACCCTCGGCATCGTCGGCGAGTCCGGCTCCGGCAAGAGCGTCTCGACCCAGACCATCATGGGCCTCACCCGGGGCGCGCGCGTCAGCGGCGAGGCGCTGTTCGACGGCCACGACCTGCTGGCCATGAAGGAGGACCAGCTGCGCCGCGTCCGCGGCTCGCAGGTCGGCATGATCTTCCAGGACCCGCTGTCCAGCCTGCACCCCTACTACCGGGTCGGCTGGCAGATCGTCGAGATGATTCGCAACCACGACAAGTCGGTCTCCAAGCAGCGGGCCCGCGCGCGTGCCGTGGAGCTGCTCCGCCTCGTGGGCATCCCGCATGCCGGACCGGCGGGTCGACGAGTATCCGCACCAGTTCTCCGGCGGCATGCGGCAGCGCGCGATGATCGCCATGGCGATGGCCCTCAACCCCAAGCTGCTCATCGCGGACGAGCCGACCACCGCCCTCGACGTGACCGTCCAGGCGCAGGTGCTGCAGGTCATGAACCGGCTTCAGGAGGAGTTCGGCACCGCGATCATCATGATCACCCACGACCTCGGCGTGATCGCCGAGGTCGCCGACGACGTGGTGGTCATGTACGCCGGGCAGGCGATGGAGAAGGGCGACCTCAACACGATCTTCTACCAGCAGCACAACCCCTACACCGAGGGGCTGCTGCTGTCGCTGCCCGGCTACGGCGGGGAGCGCGAGCGGCTCCGACCGATCTCGGGGCAGCCGCCCAGCCTCGTGACGCTGCCGGCCGGCTGCCCGTTCCGGCCGCGCTGCCCCTACGCGTTCGACAAGTGCGTCGAGGAGCCCCCGCTGATCGACGTCCCGGGTAACACCACCCACCGGTCCGCATGCTGGCTCCCGACGGAGCGCAAGCAGCGGGAAAAGGTCCGTCGTGAGGTCGTCGGGAAGACGGAGAAGTCGGCATGAGCACCGCGGCGACGGCCTCGACCGACGACGGCGACGTCCTGCTGCGGGTGCGCGACGTCAAGAAGCACTTCCCGGTGAAGTCGACGAGCCTCCTGCGCCGGTCCCGGGAGTTCGTGCACGCGGTCGACGGGGTGAGCTTCGACCTCCGCCGCGGGGAGACGCTCGGCATCGTCGGGGAGACCGGCTGCGGCAAGTCGACGCTGGCGCGCTGCATCACGCGGCTCTACGACGTCACCGACGGGCAGGTGGAGTTCGAGGGCGAGGACATCAGCTCCCTGTCGAGCCGGCGGTTGCGGCCCATCCGCCGCGACATGCAGATGATCTTCCAGGACCCCTACGGGTCGCTCAACCCGCGCCGCCGCGTCGGCTCCATCATCGGCGACCCCTTCACCATCCACGGCGTTGCGGACGGCAAGGACCGCAAGCGGCGCGTGCAGGAGGTCATGGAGCTCGTCGGGCTCAACCCCGAGCACTACAACCGCTTCCCGGCCGAGTTCTCCGGCGGTCAGCGGCAGCGCATCGGCGTCGCGCGGGCACTGGCGCTGCGGCCGAAGCTCATCGTCTGCGACGAGCCCGTCTCGGCCCTCGACGTGTCCATCCAGGCCCAGATCATCAACCTCCTGGCCGACCTGCAGCAGGAGCTCAACCTCACCTACATCTTCATCGCGCACGACCTGTCGGTCATCCGTCACGTCAGCGACCGGGTCGCGGTGATGTACCTCGGCAAGGTGGCGGAGCTCGGCGCGGTCGAGGACGTCTACGGGCACGCCCGGCACCCCTACACCAACGCCCTGATGTCCGCGGTCCCCATCCCGGACCCGGAGGGTGCCTCGCAGCGCGAGCGCATCATCCTCGTCGGTGACGTCCCGTCGCCGATCATGCCGCCGAGCGGTTGCCGGTTCCACCCGCGCTGCCCCAAGGCGCGGGACAACTGCGTGCACGACGACCCCGAGCTGATCCCTCGGCTCGACGACCCGCCGCTGCACGTCGCCGCCTGCCACTACCCGGTCGCGGACGGCGAGAACATCGCCGACTCCCAGCCCCAGATCAGCGCCGGCGAGCGCGTCGTCGAGGAGGGCCTGGTGGGCAATGGCTGACAACAAGAGTCCCCGAGTCGAAGGGGTCGGACCATGACCTCCAGCGACGTCGTCGCCACCACCTCCACGGAGACCGAGCCGCTCGGGGGTGAGCCGGCCGCGAGGAAGATCGAGGGCCGCAGTCCCTGGCAGCTGGCCTTCGAGCGGCTCCGCAACGACCGTGCCTCGGTCATCTCCGTCATCGTCATCCTGCTCGTCGTGATCATGGCGCTGGCCGCGCCGCTCATCTCCAAGCTGATCGGCCACGGCGTCTACGAGCAGTTCCGGGAGACGGGCCTGTCGCTCGACGGTCTGCCCACGGGGCCCAACGGCACCTTCCTGCTGGGCGCCGACGAGTCCGGACGCGACGTGCTGATTCGCATCGTCTACGGCGCCCGCATCTCGCTCCTGGTGGGTGTGGTGGCGACGGTGCTGACGGTGACGATCGGGACGATCGTGGGCCTGGCCGCCGGCTACTTCGGGAAGGTCGTCGACACGGTCCTCTCCCGGCTCATCGACGTGATGCTGTCGATCCCGTTCCTGCTGTTCGCGATCAGTCTCGCGTCGGTGGTCGGGCCGAGCCTGACGATCGTCATCGTCGTTCTGGCGATCTTCAGCTGGTCGTCCGTGGCCCGTATCGTTCGCGGCCAGGTGCTCTCGATCCGCGAGCGCGAGTACATCGAGGCAGCGCGCTCGCTCGGTGCCGGGTCGTGGCGGATCATGTTCATCGACATCCTGCCCAACGTCATCGCGCCGATCATCGTCTACACGACGCTCCTGATTCCGCTGAGCATCGTCGGTTTGGCTTCGCTGTCCTTCCTCGGCATCGGCGTCCAGCCGCCGACCGCCGACTGGGGCGCGATGATCGCCGAAGCACAGCAGTACTACCGCGTGGCGTGGTGGTTGCTCGTGTTCCCGAGCCTCGCGCTGCTCATCACCACCCTGGCCTTCAACATCTTCGGCGACGGCGTCCGCGACGCGTTCGACCCGCGCGGCGACCGGTTGTTCGACTGAGGAGCTCGACGTGCTTCGCTTCCTGATCCGCCGGGTCCTCCTCGGCCTGTTCGTCATGTGGATCGTGACGATGATCGTCTTCGGCCTGTTCTTCGTGAACCCGGCTGGCAAGGCCGCGGTCGCGCGCAAGATCGCCGGCAAGCAGGCGACCGTGCAGACGTTGGCGCTGGTGACCCAGCGGCTCGACCTCGACAAGCCGATCTACAAGCAGTACTGGTACTTCCTGTTCGGCCACCCCGGGCCGCAGGACCCCAGCGTCCCCAAGGCGCAAGGGCTGTCGCCGATCGGCGGCACGCCGTTCCGCCTCCACACGCCCGACCTCGGCTACGACTTCTACAACGGGACCTCGGTCAACAAGCAGATCGAGGAGGCCTTCCCCATCACCCTGTCGCTGGCGCTGGGCGCCTCGATACTCTGGCTCGGCCTCGGCCTGGCGACGGGAGTCCTGTCCGCCGTGCGACCCAGGTCGCTGTTGGACCGGTCGTTCACGGCGATGGCGCTGTTCTTCTACTCGATGCCGTCGTTCGTCTTAGGTCTGTTGCTGCTGCTCTTCCTCTACTTCCGATTGACCAAGGCCGGGTTCGCGTGGTTCCCGGCCAGCAACTACGTGGGGATCACTGACGACCCGGTGGAGTGGGCCCACCACCTGCTCCTGCCCTGGGTCACCCTTGCCATGGTGATCGCGGCGGCCTACACCCGGCTCAGCCGCGGCTCGATGCTCGACGTGCTGGGGGAGGACTACATCCGCACCGCCCGGGCGAAGGGTCTGTCCGAGCGCCGGGTGGTGTTCAAGCATGGCTTGCGCGCGGCGCTGACCCCCGTCGTCACGCAGTTCGGCATCGACCTCGGCGCCCTCTTGGGCGGCGCGATCATCACCGAGCAGGTGTTCAGCCTGCCCGGCCTCGGCTACACGGCCGTCAACGCGATCACCTTCCAGGACCTGCCGGTGATCATCGGCATCACGGTGCTCGCGTCCGCCGCGATCATCACCGCCAACATCGTCGTGGACATGCTCTACGCCGTCCTCGACCCACGGGTCCGGCTACACTGACGCCGTGTCCGTGCTCGTCTCCATCGTGCTGATCATCACCAGCCTCCTGATGATGCTGCTGATCCTCCTGCACCGCGGGAAGGGCGGTGGGCTCTCGGACCTGTTCGGCGGCGGCGTGTCCTCCACGCTGTCGGGCTCCTCCGTCGTCGAGAAGAACCTCGATCGCATCACGATCTTCGTGGGCATCGTCTGGTTCGCCGCCGTGATCGCCGAGGGTCTGGTCCTCAAGCACAACATCTGAGCCGACCGACAACCTCTCGGTCCGCACTTCTCGAACAGGGAGCTCTTCCGTGGCAGGTGGCAACGCCATCCGTGGCAGCCGGGTCGGTGCCGGCCCGATGGGTGAGGCCGAGCGGGGCGAGTCCGCGCCGCGCCAGCGGGTGGCCTTCTGGTGCGCCAACGGGCATGAGTGCCGGCCCTCGTTCGCCGTCGACGCGCAGGTCCCCGAGGTGTGGGACTGTCCCCGGTGCGGCTTCCCGGCGAGCCGGGACCGCGACAACCCGCCCGCGCCGCCGAGGATCGAGCCCTACAAGACCCACCTCGCCTACGTGCGCGAGCGCCGCGACGACAAGGACGGCGAGGCGATCCTCGCGGAGGCGCTGGACGCGCTGAAGGCGCGCGGCAAGTAGCCCCTCCTACGGGGAGGCGATCCGGGCGAGCGACGCCGGCAGCCGGCTCGCCGCTGCGCGGTCGAGCAGCCACCGCGTCCCGCTGCGGCCGTGCGCACCGGCCGCGGGCACCGCGGTCTGGCCGGCGCCGGCCAGTGCCAGCCGGGCGGCGCCCGCCTTCTCCTCGCCGGCGGCGACGAGCCACACCTCGTGGGCGGAGTTGATCGCCGACAGCGACAGGGACAACCTCGTCGAGGGCGGCTTCGGTGCTCCGCGCACCGGGACGACGACACGGTCGTCGAACAGCGCCGGGCTCTCCGGGAACAGCGAGGCCACGTGGCCGTCCGCTCCGAGCCCGAGCAGCAGCACGTCGAACGTCGGCACCGGTCCGTGGTCCTCGGGTCTGGCCGCCGCCGCGAGCTGAGCGGCGTAGCGCTCCGCCGCCGCGTCCACGTCGTCGCCGTCCGGTCCGTCACTGGCCCCCATCGCCCGGACCCGCTCGGGGTCGACGGCGACCGCGTCGAGCAGTGCCCCCCGGGCCTGGGTCTCGTTGCGCTCCGGGTGCCCGGCGGGAAGGAAGCGCTCGTCTCCCCACCAGACGTCCAGCGCGTCCCAGTCGATGGCGTCGCGGGCCGGTGCGGCCGCGAGCTCGTGCAGGGAGGCGATGCCGATGCCGCCGCCGGTCAGCACGACCGAGGCGGTGCCACGTGCCGCCTGGGCGTCGACGAGGGCGGTGACGAGCCGGGCGGCGACCGCCCGCGCGAGGAGCTGCGCGTCGTGGTGGACGACCACCAGCGGCGGCGTCACGACGCCTGCCAGGCCGGGTCGCGCCACACGTGCTTGCGGGTGGCCGGTCGCTCGTCCAGGCCGGTCGCCCCGGTCGCGGCGGACAGGGCCTCGGCGTACACGTAGTCGGGATCCATCCGGCGCAGCTCCTCGGCGAGCAGGTCTCCGAGCTGTCGCCGGGGGAGCGGCAGCTGGCGTTCCGGCTCGTCGCCACGGCCGAGCGTGGCCAACCGGCCGTCGGGCCGCGACACGGTGATGCGGTAGCCGCTCGCGGCGGTGACCTCTGCCGCGGTGATGCCCGGACCGTTGTCGTCCTCGACCCGGGCGCTCACCCCGAGCCGGGATGTCAGCCAGCCGGCCAGCAGCCGGGCGCTCGGGTTGCCGGCCTCGGCGTGCACCACGGCTTCCGCCGGCTGCTCCGTCACCGCGTCCATGGCGGAGGCCAGCAGCGCACGCCACGGGGTGCATCGGCTCCAGGCCAGGTCGGTGTCGCCCGGGGCGAAGTCCTCGGCCCGCCGGCGCAGCGCGGCGACCGGGTCCGCAGCCTGCGCCGTGTCGGTGATGCGGCGGTTGGCGAGAACGCCCAGCGCGTCCGTCGCGATCTCCTCCGGCGGCACGCCGTGCCACCACGTCACGACGGGAGCGTCCGGAGCCAGGAGGGGCAGGACGACCGACTCCGCGTGCAGTGCCAGCCGGCCGTACATGCGCATGACGATGGCCTCGGTGGGCCCGAGCCGCCCGCCGACCTGCACCTCGGCGTCGAGGCGGTTGTCGGACTCCAGCGAGCGGCGGATGACGACGAGAAGGCGGCAGGGGTGGGCCGCGGCGGCGACGGTTGCCGCGCTCTCGGCCTCGGCCACATGCTTCTCGTCCACGACGACGACGAGTGACAGGGCGAGGCCGCTGGCGAGGGCGCCGGCCGCCCGGCGTTCGGTCAGCAGCGCCTGCACGATGTCGCCGCCGTTCGTGTCCCACAACGTGGTGGTCATGTCGGCTCGCTCACGGTCGCCTCCACACCCGTCCGTCGCGTCCGAGCATCTCGTCGGCCGCCCGGGGGCCCCACTCTCCCGCGCGGTAGGTCTGCGGTGCGCGATCGGCCCAGAACTCCTCGAGCGGGTCGATCACGCGCCACGAGGCGTCGACCTCCTCGTTGCGGGGGAAGAGCGTCTGATCGCCCAGCAGGACGTCGAGGATGAGCCGCTCGTAGGCCTCCGGCGAGGACTCGGTGAACGACTCGCCGTAGAGGAAGTCCATCGACACGTCACGCACCTCCATCGCCGACCCGGGCACCTTGGAACCGAACCGGAGCGTCACTCCCTCGTCCGGCTGCACCCGGACGACGAGCTGGTTGTGCCCGAGCTCGACGGTGTCGGTGGCATCGAACGGCAGGTGCGGGGCCGTCTTGAACACGATGGCGATCTCGGTCACCCGTCGGGGCAGCCGCTTGCCGGTGCGCAGGTAGAAGGGCACGCCGCCCCAGCGCCTGGTCTCGACCCCGAGCCGCACCGCGGCGTACGTCTCCGTTCGCGAGTCGTCGGGGACGTCCTTCTCGGCGAGGTACGACGGCACCCGCTGTCCCGCGAGCCAGCCCTGGTCGTACTGGCCCCGCACGGCGTAGGTCTCGAGGTCCGTCGGCAACGAGATGGCGCCCAGCACCTTGAGCTTCTCGATGCGGATCGCCTCCGCGTCGAAGGAGACCGGCTCCTCCATGGCGGTCAGCGCGAGCAGCTGGAGCAGGTGGTTCTGCAGCACGTCGCGAGCGGCACCGGCGCGGTCGTAGAAGCCGGCCCGGCCGGCGATGCCGACGTCCTCGGCCATGGTGATCTGGACCGAGTCGACGAAGTGGGAGTTCCAGATCGGCTCGAACAGCGTGTTGGCGAAGCGCAGTGCCAGGAGGTTCTGCACCGTCTCCTTGCCGAGGTAGTGGTCGATGCGGAACACGTCGCGCGCGGTGAAGACCTTGTCGACCAGCGTGTTGAGCTCGCGCGCGGACTGCAGGTCGTGCCCGAAGGGCTTCTCCACCACGACCCGCCGCCAGCCGCCGCGCTCGCTGTTGTCGGCCATGCGGGTCCGGGCGAGCTGCTCCAGCACGGTCGGGAACGCGCCCGGCGGGATCGACAGGTAGAACGCGGCGTTGCCCTTGATGCCGTGGCTGTCCTCGAGCTCGACGAGCTTGGCGGCGAGAGCGTCGAACGCCTCCGCGTCGTCGAACGACCCCGGCAGGAAGCACAGGGCGTCGGCGATCTGCCGCCACACATCCTCGCGGAACTCCGTCCGGGAGTGCTCCTCGGCGGCTTCGCGGGCGACCGCCTCGAACTCCCCGACGCCCCAGTCCCGGCGGGCGAACCCGAGCAGGACGAACCCCGGCGGCAGCAGCCCCCTGTTGCCGAGGTCGTAGATCGCCGGGATCAGCTTCTTGCGCGCTAGATCGCCGGTGACGCCGAAGACGACGAGCGCGCACGGGTCCGGGACCCGCGGCAGCCGCCGGTCCCGGGGGTCGCGCAGCGCGTTGGCCATCGCCGGGCAGCCTCGCTAGACGGGGTCGCCGGCGGCGGCGTCGAGGAGCTGGCGGAGCCCGGCCGCCCGGTCGGTGAGGTGCAGCCGCAGCACCGGCCGGGACCGCGACTCGAGCGCTTGCAGGTCGCCGAGCGCCTGGGCCAGCTGCAACCGGCCGAACGTGTAGGGCATGCCGGGAACGTCGATGTCGGTGCCGTGCGCCCCGGTGACCTGGAGGAACGCCCCTACCTGCGGGCCACCCTTGTGGAACTGGCCGGTCGAGTGCAGGAACCGGGGGGCCCACCCGAAGGTGACCGCGGCCGCGATGCGCCGGGCGAGGGCCGGGCGCAGCTCCACGGCCGCCGCGTCCGCGATGCGGTCTAGGTAGGCCATCACGGCGAGGTAGCCGTGGGTGGGTACCGCGCGCAGCAGCGACTCGACAGCGCCGCGGACGTCGGTCGCCCCGGCCAGCAGCCCGGGATCGCCGTGCACCTCGACCGCCCCGTCGACGAACGCGGGCTCCCCCTCGGGGAGCGGGCCATCGCCGGCCGCGTCGAGGACCGCCTTGGTGTTGTCCTTGGACTCCTGGACATTCGGCTGGTCGAACGGGTTGATCCGCAGGAGTCGGCCGGCGACCGCGGTGGCGAACTCCCACACCAGGAACAGCGCGCCCAGCGGCCCCTCCACGGCGGTCCCGGTGGCGGGCGGCTTGTCGCCGAGCACGACCAGATGGGTGTCGGCCGCCTCGGCGAAGCCGGGCGCGTCGGTGCCCTCCACCTCCACCGGCAGCAGGCCGCGGCCGCTCTTGCCCGTCGACTCGGCGACGAGCTGCTCGGCCCATGCGGCGAAGCCCCGGACGCGGCCGGAGCGGGCGGCGACGACGACCTTGTCATGCCCGGCGGCGCCGAAGCCGCCGAGTGCGGCACCGAGCGCCAGCGCCGGGTTGTCGGCGTCACCGCTGAGGCTCGGCGCGACCGCCGCGGCCTGGTCGAGCAGCTCGCCGACGGGAACGCCCGCCAGCCCGCTCGGGACGAGCCCGAAGGCGGTCAGGGCGCTGTACCGCCCGCCGACGTCCGGGTCGGCCGTGAACACGCGGTACGACGCCTCCCGGGCCGCCTTCTCCAACGGCGAGCCGGGGTCGGTGACGACAACGATCCGGGGCTCGAGCCCGGCGTCGCGGTAGGCCTGCTCGAACGCCCGCCGGTGGCTGTCGGTCTCGACCGTCCCGCCGC
Organism: uncultured Actinomycetota bacterium; assembly: GCA_963835405.1. Taxonomy (GTDB): domain Bacteria; phylum Actinomycetota; class Actinomycetes; order JAFAQI01; family JAFAQI01; genus CAWIFV01. The sequence goes on along the minus strand of CAWIFV010000007.1, from coordinate 94,285 downwards.
TCTTGCTCGACACGACGACGACGGTGCGGTCGAGGTCGCGCATCGCCGCTCCGACCTGGCCGGGGTCGGTGGTGTCGAGCACCGTCAGGGGGACGCCGTAGGTCGCGGTGATGACCTCCGGGGCGAGGGACGAGCCGCCCATGCCGGCGAGGACGACCCGGTCCACCCCCTGCGCGCGCAGCTCGTCGCGCAACGCCTCGATCTCCGGCACGAGCGGGCGGGACACCTCGACGCAGTCGAGCCAGCCGAGCCGCACCGACGCCTCGGCCGTGGCTTCCGGCCCCCACAGCGTGGCGTCCTTGGCGACGATCGCCGCGGCCAGCCCGTCCGTGCCGGCCTCGTGCAGCGCGGCGTCGCGCGCGCCGAGCAGGGGGTCACCCGCGCAGGTGACGCTGACGCCGCCGGCGGCGACGGTGGCGGGGCGGCTCACCCGTTGGCCAGTCGTTCGAGCTCGCCCTGGATCGACTCGATGAGCTCGTTCCACGACGCCTCGAACTTCTCGATGCCCTCGACCTCGAGCAACTGCACCACGTCGTCGTAGTCGATGCCCAGGTCGGCCAGGGCGTCGAGGACGGCCCGGGCGTCGGCGTACATGGGCCGGACCGTCTCGCCGCGCAGCTCGCCGTGGTCGACGAGGGCGTGCAGGGTCGGCTCGGGCATCGTGTTGACGGTGCCGGGTGCGACGAGGTCGACGACGTACATCGTGTCGTCGTACGCCGGGTCCTTCGTCGACGTCGATGCCCACAGCGGTCGCTGCGGCTTGGCACCGGCGGCGGCCAGCGCCTGCCACCGGTCGCTCGAGAACTTCTCCTCGTAGAGCTGGTAGGCGAGGCGGGCGTTGGCGATCGCGGCTTTGCCGCGCTGCGCCTTGGCGTCGTCGCCGCCGGCCTTGTCGAGCCGCTTGTCGACCTCGCTGTCGACGCGGGAGACGAAGAACGACGCGACCGAGCCGATGCGGGACAGGTCGTGGCCGGCCGAGCGGGCCCGCTCCATCCCGTCGAAGAACGCCTCGATGACGTCGGCGTAGCGCTCGAGCGAGAAGATCAGGGTCACGTTGATGCTGATGCCCTCGGCGAGGCACTGCGCGATCGCCGGCAGCCCTTCGACGGTGGCCGGGATCTTGACGAAGAGGTTGGGCCGGTCGACGAGCCACCACAGCGCCCGGGCCTCGGCGACCGTTCGGGCGGTGTCCGCGGAGATGCGCGGGTCGACCTCGATCGACACCCGGCCGTCGACGCCGTCGCTGGCGTCGTAGCAGGGGCGCAGGACGTCGCACCCCCAGCGCACGTCGTAGGTCGTGACGGCGCGCAGCGCCTCACCGACGTCGACGCCGCGCCGGGCCAGGTCGCGGACCTGCTCGTCGTAGATCGAGCTGCCGGTGATCGCCTTCTGGAAGATGCTCGGGTTGGTCGTGACGCCGACCACGTGCCGGTCCCGGACGAGCTCGGCGAGGCTTCCGGTCACGAGCCGTTCCCGTGACAGGTCGTCCAGCCAGATCGCGACGCCCGCGTCGGTCAGCTGCTTCAGTGTCTGGTCGCTCACGTCGGCTCCTCTCAGTTGCCGGTTGTGTGGCCGCTGGTCGCGCCGACCTTCGACAGCGACGAGTGCGCCGCGGCGACGACGCGCTCGGCGGTGAGGCCGAACTGCTCGTAGAGGACCTGGTACGGCGCGCTGGCGCCGAAGTGGTCCAGCCCGACGGTCTCGCCGTCGTCGCCGACGACGTCCCGCCACCCCATCACGACGGCCGCCTCCACCGAGACGCGGGCGCGCACCTCGGGCGGGAGCACCTGCTGCCGGTAGGCGGCGTCCTGCGGCCTCGAACCACTCCCGGCACGGCATCGACACGACCCGGGTCGGGGTGCCCTCCTGCTCCAGCAGGTCGCGCGCCGCGAGCGCGATCGCCACCTCGCTGCCGGTCGCGACCAGGATGACCTGCGGGGTGCCGCTGCCGGCCTCGGCGAGGACGTAGCCGCCGTGCGCGGTGCCCTCGGCCGGGGCGTGCGTGCTCCGGTCGATGACCGGCACGTTCTGCCGGGTGAGCGCCAGCGCCGCCGGGCGGTCGGTGTGCCCGAGGATCGTCCGCCAGGCGACCGCGGTCTCGGTCGCATCGGCCGGCCGGACCACGTCGAGCCCGGGGATCGCCCGGAGCGCGGCCAGGTGCTCGATCGGCTGGTGGGTCGGGCCGTCCTCGCCGAGGCCGATCGAGTCGTGGGTCCACACGTAGGTGACCGGCAGCCCCATGAGCGCGGCGAGACGGACCGAGGGACGCATGTAGTCGCTGAACACGAGGAAGGTGCCGCCGAACACGCGGGTGCCGCCGTGCAGCGCGATCCCGTTCATGATCGCGCCCATGGCGTGCTCGCGGACGCCGAAGTGGAGGATCCGGCCGTACGGCGACCCGCCGTGGCTGTCCGGCAGGAACGAGTCGGCCCCGTCGATCTCGGTGTTGTTGCTCTCGGCCAGGTCGGCCGAGCCGCCCCACAGCTCCGGCACGGCAGGCGCGATCGCGTTGATGCAGGCGCCGGACGCCTTGCGCGTCGCCATGGACTTCTCGCCCGCGAAGTCAGGGAGCTTCGCGTCCCAGCCCTCCGGCAGCCGCCGGCTCCGGATCCGCTCAAGCTCCTGCGCCTTGTCGCCGTGCGCGGCCGCCCACGCGTCGAACCGCTGCTGCCACTCCGCGTGCAGCTCCCGGCCGCGGTCGACGACCTGGCGGGTGTGCGCGAGCACCTCGTCAGGGCAGTGGAAGCTCTCGGCCGGCGGGAACCCGAGGATCTCCTTCGTCGCGCGAACCTCGTCGGCGCCCAGCGCGGAGCCGTGCGCCTTGCCGGTGTTCTGCTTGTTCGGTGCCGGCCAGCCGATGATGCTGCGCACCCGGATGATCGTCGGACGGTCCCGCTCCGCCCGCGCCGCGACGTAGGCGTCGTACATCGCCTGCACGTCGTTCACGTCGTCGACCTGCAGCGTGTGCCAGCCGTAGGCGGCGTAGCGGGCGAGCACGTCCTCGCTGAGCGCGACGCGGGTGTCGCCCTCGATGGAGATGTGGTTGTCGTCGTAGAGCAGGACGAGGTTGCCGAGCTGCTGGTGCCCGGCGATGGAGGCGGCCTCGGCCTGGACCCCTTCCTCGATGTCGCCGTCGGAGGCGAAGCACCAGATCGTGTGGTCGAACACGCTCGCGCCCGGCTTGGCGTCGGGGTCGAACAGCCCGCGCTCGTAGCGAGCGGCCATCGCCATGCCGACCGCGTTGCCGACGCCCTGCCCCAGCGGGCCGGTCGTCGTCTCGACGCCGACGGTGTGGCCGTGCTCGGGGTGCCCCGGCGTCCGGCTGCCCCACTGCCGGAGCAGCTTGAGGTCGTCGAGGGTCAGCCCGTAGCCGGACAGGAAGAGCTGGATGTAGAGCGTCAGGCTGGAGTGCCCGCAGGACAGGACGAACCGGTCCCGTCCGAGCCACTGCGGGTCGGTCGGGTCGTGCCGCAACAGCCGCTGGAACAGCAGGTACGCCGCCGGCGCGAGGCTCATCGCGGTGCCCGGGTGACCCGAGCCCGCGGCCTCCACCGCGTCCATCGCCAGCCCACGGATGACGTCGACGGCGAGCGCGTCGGTGTCGGTCCACTCCAGAGGTTGCGCGGACCCGGACGTCTTGGTTTGGGCCACGTGGCCTCCTCCTCGCGATCGATCCGGAGCCTACCCAGAGGGTCTGTCCGCGGCGCTGCCCCGCTAGACTTCAGCGCGGCGAAACTCGGCCATTCCTACCCGTCAGGGAGCCCCTTTCCGGTGAGCAGCGTCTCGGTGACGGCCGCGGGTGCTGCGCCGTCCGGGGTATCCGGGCAATGGCCGTTCGCGGCTGGCCGTCGCCCGTGCCTACGTCGCCCTGACCAAGCCGCGGATCATCGAGCTGCTGCTGGTCACCACGGTGCCGGTCATGATGCTGGCCGCCCACGGCTGGCCACGCTGGTGGACGCTCGTGGCCACCCTGGTCGGGGGCACGCTCGCCGCCGGCAGCGCCAACACGATCAACTGCGTCGTCGACCGCGACATCGACTCGGTGATGGCCCGGACCCGCCGCCGGCCGATGGCGCAGGAGCAGATCGCGCCCGCGGCCGCGCTGCGCTTCGGGATCGTGCTGGGCATGGCCGCGACGCTGCTGCTGGCCGTGTCGGTCAACTGGCTGTCGGCGGTTCTCGCCGACGCGGCGATCGCCTTCTACGTCTTCGTCTACACGCTGGGGCTCAAGCGGCGCACCCCGTCCAACATCGTGATCGGCGGTGCGGCCGGCTGCTTCCCGGTCCTCATCGGGTGGTCGGCGGTGCGGGGGAGCGTGGGCTGGCCGGCGGTGGTGCTCTTCGCCGTCGTGTTCCTGTGGACGCCGCCGCACTTCTGGTCGCTCGCCATGCGGTTCAAGGACGACTACGCCGCCGCCGGCGTCCCGATGCTGCCGGTGGTCGCGTCCCCGGCGCAGGTGACGCGTCAGATCGTCCTCTACTCGTGGGCGATGGTGGGTGTCTCGCTGCTCCTGCTGCCGTTCGGTGCGGGGTGGCTCTACGGCGTCGCGGCGGCCGGGCTGGGCGCGGTGTTCCTGGTCGAGGCGCACCGGCTGCACGCCCGGGTGCGCAGGGGAGAGCCGGCCCGGCCACTCCCGCTGTTCCACCTGTCGATCACCTACCTGTCGCTGCTGTTCGCCGCCCTCGCGGTCAGCCAGCTGCTGTAGTCACTCGAGCGTTGCCGCGGCGAGCGTCTCCGGGTGGTGCTGGCTCGGCAGGACCGCGGTCCGAACCGGCGCGGTGAACCCGAGCTGCAGCCACAGCGTGGCCGCCCACAGCAGTGTCGCGCCGGCCACGTGGAGCTCGACGACACCGGCGGGCAGGTCGAGGAAGTACTGCGTGTAGCCGATCACGACCTGCAGGCCGACCGCCGCGGCCAGGAGCCCGGCCCGCCGTCGTACGACCGAGGTGGTGTCGGTCAGGCGCACCGCGAACAGCGTCGCGACGACGAGCCCGGTCAGCAGCAGGGCGGCGTCGGCGTGTAGCTGCGTCACCCGGTCGAGGGGCAGGTCGAAGCGCACGATGTCCTTGGAGGCGTCGCCGGCGTGCGGGCCGGTTCCCGTCGTCACCGTGCCGAGCACGACGACCCCGCCGGCCACGGCGACCAGGACCCGGCCGAGCAGCAGCAGCTCCCGGCCGGGCCCGCGGCGGCCCGGGCGTCCAGGCCGGGTCGGCGCGGTGCGCGAGCACCAGGGACGCCCACAGCATGAGCATCGACAGCAGGAAGTGCGCCATCACCCACGGCGGGGCAAGGTCGAACAGCACCGACAGCCCACCGATGACCGCCTGGCCCAGGAACCCGGCGACCAGGCTCCAGGCCAGCCACGTCAGGTCGCGCCGCCGCGGCCGGCGCAGCAGCGCGGCGACCGCGACCAGGCCGACGTAGACGCCCACGGCCGAGGAGATCAGCCGGTTGATGAACTCGACGAGCGGGTGGTACGACGCCGGGGCGACCAGCGAGGTGTCGGTGCACCGCGGCCAGGTGTCGCACCCGAGGCCGGAGCCGGTCAGGCGGACCGCCGCCCCGGTGACCACGATCAGCCCCATCGCGACCGCGGCGCCGACGGCGAGCAGCCGGAAGGCGCGTGGGGAGACGGTCGGGGTGCGCATGTGGACCCGATTCTAGGTGTCAGCTCCAGCGGAACGTGCGGGCCGCGAGCACTCCCGCGCCGGCGCACCAGCACGAGCAGCGTCACCCAGTCGTGCAGCGGAGCGTCGGCGCCGTGCCGCAGGACCGTCCGCAGCCCGTCGGTCAGCGCGCTGATCGGCAGCAGCTCGAGCGCGTGCCGGACCCCCGGGGAGAAGTCGCTCAGCGGGAAGACCACGCCGCCGAGCACGAGCAGGAGCAGGTAGACGAGGTTGGCGGCGGCGAGGGTGGCCTCGGCGCGGAGCACGCCGGCCAGCAGCAGGCCCAGGGCGCTGAACGCCAGCGTGCCGAGGAGCAGCAGCCCGGCCACGGCGAGCGGCGAGCCGTGCGGCGACCAGCCGAGGGCGAGCCCGACGGCGGCGAGCAGCGCCACCTGGGCGACCTCGACGACGGCCACCGCGGCGGTCTTGGCGGCGAGGAGCACCCAGCGCGGCATCGGCGTCGTGCCCAGGCGGCGGAGCACGCCGTAGCGCCGTTCGAAGCCGGTCGCGATGGCCTGCCCGGTGAACGCCGTGGACATCACCGCGAGCGCGAGAACGCCGGGCACCAGGAAGTCCACCCGCGGCGACGGGAGGTCCGCCACCGGGGCGGTGGCGAACAGGACCAGGACGACGGTCGGGATGACGATGGTGAGCAGCAGCTGCTCGCCGTTGCGGGCGAGCAGCCCCACCTCCATGCGCGACTGGGCGGCGAGCATGCGCCGCAGCGGCGCGGCGCCGCCGCCGGGGGCGAAGGTCGGGGCGGTCATCCGCCCGACCCTCGCGCCGGTCCCGGTCCCGGTCACGGACAGGAAGACGTCTTCCAGGCTGCGGCCGTCGGCGGCGAGCTCGGCCGGCGCGCCGGCGGCGACCACCCGCCCTCGGTCGACGATGACGACGTGGTCGGCGAGCCGCTCGGCCTCGTCCATCGCGTGGGTGGTGAGGACGATCGAGTACCCCGGCCGCGCGCAGCTCCTCGACCAGCGACCAGGTCTGCCGGCGGGCGTGCAGGTCGAGCCCGGCGGTCGGCTCGTCGAGGAAGACGAGCTCCGGGCGGCCGACGACGGCCAGTGCCAGGGACAGCCGCTGCTGCTCCCCACCCGACAACCGCCGCCAGGGCGTGCGCGCGACCCGCCCGAGGTCCAGCCGGTCCAGCAGGGCCCGTGGATCGAGGGGGTCGGCGTAGAGCGCGGCGAACAGCGCCAGCACCTCGGCCGGGCGGGCCGACGGGTAGATGCCGGCCGCGCCCGAGCCGCCGGTCTGCGGCATCACCCCGACCCGCGTGCGCACGCCGGCCGGGTCACGGGCCGGGTCGCGGCCGAGCACCGACACCTCGCCGCCGTCCCGGCGCCGGAGCCCGGCGCAGATCTCCACGGTCGTGGTCTTGCCGGCGCCGTTGGGACCGAGCACGGCGGTGACCGCCCCGGCCGCGGCCGTGAACGACAGCCCGGCCGACCGCCTGGGTGTCGCCGTACCGCTTGACGAGGTCGCGGACGGCAACGGCGGGCGGCACGTGATCGAGCATAGGTTCGTGGGCATCACCCGATCATGAAAGCCACCGCGACCGCCGAGGCGGCCCGAGACGCCGCACGCGGGGCCGCCCACGCGGTCGGCGGGAACGGCACGGCCCGGGCCATGGCCCGGGCCGGTTTCGTGGCTCGGGCGGGCTTCTACCTGGTGCTGGCCTACCTGGCCGTGCGGGTGGTGGTCGAGCCGGGCCCGACCGGCCGGCAGGCCAACAGCCACGGCGCCCTCGAGGTGGTCTCGCAGGGCTGGCCGGGCAAGGCGGCGATCGCCGCGGCCGGTCTGGGGTTCCTGCTCCTCGGGCTCGTGCGGATCGCGGGTGCGGTCCGCGATCACGGTGCGGCGGCGAGGCAGCGGCTCCTGACTGCCGCGCAGGGCATCTTCTACGTCGGCCTCACCTACGTGCCCTGGTCGTTCCTGTCCGGTCAGCCGGAGCACCGGCTCGGAGCGGTCCGCAGCAGCAGGAGGCCGCCACGGTCCTGGGCCTGGCCGGGCGGGCGGGTCCTGCTCGTGGTGGCTCGGGCTGATCTTCCTCGGCATCAGCGGCTACCAGATCAAGACCGCGCTGACGCAGGACTTCACCGAGGGCATGGACCTGCGCGCGCCCCGCGCTGGGTGGGCTGGCTCGTCCGCGGCGCGGGGACCGTCGGGATCGCGGCTCGGGCCCTGGTCTTCGTGCCCGTCGCGGTGTTCCTCGTCGTGTTCGCGGTCCAGTCCGACCCCCGGCAGTCGGTCGGGCTCGACCAGGAGGTGGCGACGCTCGCCCGCCAGTCGTGGTGGGGCCCGGCCGTGCTGGCGGCGGTGGCCCTGGGGCTGGTGGTGTTCGCGGTGTACTCGGTGCTGGAGGCGCGCTACCGGCGGGTGAGCAAGAGCCGGTGACCCGCCGGTCCGCGGCCCGGGGAGGCCGGGTTTGATCCGCTCGCCGGTAATTACGCGACAATGTCGTTGTGAAATACAGAGCTCGCCCGAGCACCGCCGTGCGCGTGGCGCGCTCGCCGACCCGCACCCGGGAGCGGGTCGCACGGCTGCTGCTCGAGCTCGGCCCGTCGACCGCGAGCGCGCTGGGCGCAGAGCCTGGGGCTCACGGCGGCCGCAGTCCGGCGAGCACCTCGACGCGATGCTCGCCGACGGCACGCTCGTCGCCCGGGACGCGCCGGTGCGCGGGCGCCGCGGCCGCGGCCGGCCGGCGAAGCTGTTCGCCCTGTCCGACGAAGGTCACCGCAGCGCCGGGCCCTCGGCGTACGACGCGGTCGCGGTCGAGGCGCTGCGCTTCCTGCGCGAGACGGCGGGGGAGCACGCCGTCGAGGACTTCGCCCGCCGGCGGGTTGCCGGTGGGAGGACGCGCTACGCCGCCCGCATGGCCGACGACTGCCCGCTCGAGGACCGGCCCGCCGCCCTGGCGGAGGCGCTGTGCGCCGACGGCTACGCCGCCACCGTCCACGAGGGCGGTTGCGGGGTCCAGGTCTGCCAGCACCACTGCCCGGTCCAGCACGTCGCCGAGGAGTTCCCCGCGCTCTGCGAGGCGGAGACCGAGGCGATCGGCCGCCTGGTCGGCCACCATGTCCAGCGCCTGGCGACGATCGCCCACGGCGACGGAGTCTGCACGACGCACATCCCGCTGACCCCGGTTTCGACAAGCACGGTGTCGGCGCCCTCTTCCGGAAAGGCTTCTTCATGACGACTGTCGACCGCCCCGACCTCGAAGGTCTCGGTCGCTACGCCTTCGGCTGGGCCGACCCCGACGTCGCGGGCGCGACCGCCAAGCGCGGGTTGTCCGAGGCCGTCGTCCGCGAGATCAGCGTGCTCAAGAACGAGCCGGAGTGGATGCTCAACTTCCGGCTCAAGGGGCTGCGCCTGTTCGACAAGAAGCCCATGCCCAACTGGGGCTCGGACCTGTCCGGCATCGACTTCGACAACATCAAGTACTTCGTCCGGTCCTCGGAGAAGCAGGCGGCCACCTGGGACGACCTGCCCGCCGACATCAGGAACACCTACGACAAGCTCGGCATCCCGGAGGCGGAGAAGCAGCGCCTCATCGCCGGTGTGGCCGCGCAGTATGAATGCCTCAGCGCGGACACGCTCGTCTGGACCGCGAACCGCGGGCAGGTGCGGATCAAGGAGATCGAGCCGGGCGACCGCGTCTTCGCCTACGACGAGGAGGCGGAGCGGCTGCGGGTCGTGCCGGTCAAGGCGGCCGCGCAGACCGACGTCCGGCAGACCTACCGCGTCCGCGTCGGGACGCGTGAGATCCGCGCGACCGACAACCACCCGGTCCTGTGTTTGGTTGACGGCGGATTGCGTTGGCTGACAGTCGCTGAGCTGACGCCCGGCGTGCAGGTCGCGACGGTGGACCTCGAGGTCGTCGCTCAGATCGCTGCTGAGGAGCTCGTCACAGCCGGCGCACCCGCCCCCTCGGCGCCAGTCGGGCAGCCCGGCCCGACGTGGAGTGCCGTGACCGATATCGCCGCTCACGCGGTCGAGCCGGTCTACGACATCGAGGTCGACGGTCCGCACAACTTCATCGCCGAGGGACTGATCGTCCACAACTCGGAGGTTGTCTACCACTCCATCCGCGAGGACCTCGAGCAGAAGGGCGTGCTCTTCCTCGACACCGACACCGGCCTCAGGGAGCACGGCGACCTGTTCAAGGAGTACTTCGGGTCGGTCATCCCCGCCGGTGACAACAAGTTCGCGGCACTGAACACCGCCGTGTGGTCCGGTGGCTCGTTCATCTACGTGCCGCCGGGCGTCCACGTCGACATCCCGTTGCAGGCCTACTTCCGGATCAACACCGAGAACATGGGCCAGTTCGAGCGGACGCTGATCATCGCCGACGAGGACTCGTACGTGCACTACGTGGAGGGCTGCCTGCCCGCGGGGGAGCTCGTCACCACCGCGGACGGTGACCTGCGACCGATCGAGACGATCCGCGTCGGAGACCGCGTCCTCGGGCACGACGGTCGGCCGCACCGCGTGACCGCGGTGCAGATGCGCGACCTGAACGGTGAGCTGTTCACCTTCACGCCGATGTCGCCTGCCAATGCGTTCAGCGTCACCTCCGAGCACCCGGTGCTGGTGGTTCCGCGCGACGAGGTGCTCGTGAAGCGGGCGCCGCGCAACGGCTGGAAGCCCGAGGTCGACACGAGGAAGCTCTGCGCGGCCGAGCCGCGGTTCGTGGCTGCAAAGGAGGTACGGGAAGGCGACTTCCTCGTCTACCCGAAGCCGAAGCCGGAGGCGCCCTCCACCGTGCTCCCGCTCGAGTTCGCCCGGCTCCTCGGCTACTACCTCGCCGAGGGTCACGCGGCGCTCACGAACGGCTGCGAGTCGCTGGTCTTCTCGTTCCACATCGACGAGGCGGACTACGTCGACGAGGTGCGGCGCGCGTGCAAGCAGCTCTACGACGCCGAGGGCTCGGTCCGCTACGACGAGGACAAGCACGAGGCGCGCGTTCTCGTCTACAGCAAGACCGCGTACGCCGCAGTCATGCAGCACGCCGGCACCGGCTCTGCGACGAAGCAGCTCTCCGGCGATGTTCTTGCTCAGGACGAAGTGTTCCTGCGGGAGCTCGTCCGGTGCTACATCAACGGCGACGGCAACGTCATCTCGCGCAGCGGCGGCCTCTGGCACCGCGCGCACACCACGTCACGAGTCTGGGCGTTCCAGCTGCAGTCGATCATGGCTCGGCTCGACCACTACGCGACCGTGGAGCTTCGGCGTCCGGCGGGTACTGGCGAGATCCTCGGCCGGACGGTGCATCGCAAGGACCTCTACCAGGTCCAGTGGACCGAAGGCGGCGGTGGGCCGAAGCAGGCGCGCGACTGTGGTGACTACTTCCTCGTCCCGATCAAGAAGCGGACCGTGCGTGAGGCGCACGAGCCGGTGTTCAACCTCGACGTCGAGGAGCCGGACTCCTACCTCGCCTACGGGTTCGCCGTGCACAACTGCACTGCCCCCATCTACAGCAGCGACTCGCTGCACAGCGCAGTCGTCGAGATCATCGTCAAGAAGAACGCGCGCGTTCGCTACACGACGATCCAGAACTGGTCCAACAACGTCTACAACCTCGTGACGAAGCGGGCACTGGCGCACGAGGGCGCGACGATGGAATGGGTCGACGGCAACATCGGCTCGAAGGTCACGATGAAGTACCCGGCTGTCTGGATGGTCGGCGAGCACGCCAAGGGCGAGACGCTGTCCATCGCCTTCGCCGGTGAGGGTCAGCACCAGGACGCGGGTGCCAAGATGGTCCACGCCGCGCCGTATACGTCCAGCAACATCATCAGCAAGTCCGTCGCGCGCGGCGGCGGGCGCACGTCGTACCGCGGGCTCGTGCAGATCCAGCCGGGGTCGCACCACAGCAAGAGCACGGTGAAGTGCGACGCGCTGCTCGTCGACGCGATCAGCCGGTCGGACACCTACCCCTACGTCGACGTCCGCGAGGACGACGTGCAGATGGGGCACGAGGCGACCGTCAGCAAGGTCAGCGAGGACCAGCTCTTCTACCTGATGAGCCGCGGCCTGTCCGAGGACGAGGCGATGGCGATGATCGTGCGCGGATTCGTCGAGCCGATCGCGCGTGAGCTGCCGATGGAGTACGCCCTCGAGCTCAACCGGCTCGATCGAGCTGCAGATGGAAGGTTCGGTCGGCTAGCGCGAATGACGGACATTCCCCATCCCGACGGGCCGCGAGGAGGCCTGGCGGTTCACCCCCACGCGCCGGCTGCGCGGCCTGTTCGAGCCCCTGACCGACGGCGGCGACGGCAAGGTCGTCGTCGATGTCGACGCACCCGCCGGCGTGGCGGTCGAGCACGTCGACCCGCGGTCGGACGAGCGCGTCGGCAGCGTCTTCACCCCCAACGAGCGGGTCAGCGCGCTCGCGTTCGAGGGCACCGAGCAGGCGCTCGTGGTCTCGATCCCCGCGGAGGCCCGGCCCGACCAGCCGGTGTCCATCGCGGTCCGTGGCGAGGGGGGACCGGCCGAGGACAACAGGGCCTACGGGCACCTCACGGTCGACGTCGGCCCGCTCGCCGAGGCCACCGTCATCATCGACCACACCGGCTCCACGACGCTCGCGTCGAACCTCGAGATCCGGGTCGGGGACGGCGCCCGGCTCACGCTGGTCAGCATCCAGGACTGGGCCGACGACACGGTGCATCTCGAGCACCAGGTCGCCTGCGTCGGCCGGGACGCCGGCTTCAAGTCGGTCGTGATCACGCTCGGCGGCGACCTGGTCAGGATCAACCCGCGGGTGTGCTTCGCCGGCCCGGGCGGCGACGCCGAGCTGCTCGGCCTGTTCTACGCCGACGACGGGCAGCACCTCGAGCACCGGCTGCTCGTCGACCACGACCAGCCGCACTGCAAGAGCCGCGTCACCTACAAGGGCGCGCTGCAGGGCGACAAGGCGCACACGGTGTGGATCGGCGACGTCGTCATCCGCGCGGACGCCGTCGGCACCGACACCTACGAGCTCAACCGCAACCTGCTGCTGACCGACGGGGCCCGGGCCGACTCGGTGCCCAACCTCGAGATCGAGACCGGTGAGGTCGTCGGCGCCGGACACGCCAGCGCGACCGGCCGGTTCGACGACGAGCAGCTGTTCTACCTGATGGCGCGGGGCATCGACGCCACCACGGCCCGCCGGCTCGTGGTGCGGGGATTCTTCGCCGACATCATCGCGCGCATCGGTATCCCCGACCTCGAGGAGCGCCTCCTCGCCGCAGTCGACGAAGAACTCAATTCGCACGAAGTCGCTCGCTTCGCTCACGACTCCGCGCGAGGAACGACATGACCGACGCGGCTCGAACTCTTCCCTATGTGTTGGCGTGCCGGCTCGAAGAGCTCGCGGACGACAAGGCTGTTGGTGTCGAGATCGACGGCATCCCGGTGTGCCTCGCGAAGACCGAGGGCGAGGTCTTCGCGATCTACGACGTCTGCTCCCACGCCGACGTACCGCTGTCCGAGGGCGAGGTCGAGGACGGCACCGTGGAGTGCTGGCTGCACGGGTCGCGGTTCGACCTGCGCACCGGCCACCCGACCGGCCTGCCGGCCAACCGGCCCGTTCCCACCTATCCCGTGAAAATCGACGGCGACGACGTGCTCGTCGCCGTGAAGGAGTAGACGCCCCGTGGCAACCCTGGAGATCAAGGACCTGCACGTCACCGTCAACGCGCCTGCCGGCGACAGCCGGGAGATCCTGCGCGGCGTCGACCTGACCATCAAGCAGGGCGAGACCCACGCCATCATGGGGCCCAACGGCTCGGGCAAGTCCACGCTCGCCTACTCGGTGGCCGGGCACCCGCGCTACACGGTCACCAGAGGCAGCGTCACGCTCGACGGCGAGGACGTCCTCGCGATGGGTGTCGACGAGCGCGCCCGCGCCGGCCTCTTCCTCGCCATGCAGTACCCGGTCGAGGTCCCCGGCGTCAGTGTGACCAACTTCCTTCGCACGGCGGTCACCTCCGTGCAGGGCGAGGCGCCCAAGCTGCGCACCTGGGTCAAGGACCTGCGCGGCGCGTTCGAACGGCTCAACATCGACGCGTCGTTCAAGGACCGCTCGGTCAACGAGGGCTTCTCCGGTGGGGAGAAGAAGCGCTTCGAGGTGCTGCAGCTCGAGCTGCTGAAGCCGAAGATCGCGATCCTCGACGAGACCGACTCCGGTCTCGACGTCGACGCGCTCAAGGTCGTGTCGGCGGGCGTCAACCGGGTCCGCGAGACCGGTACGACGGGGACGCTGCTCATCACCCACTACACGCGCATCCTCCGCTACATCGAGCCCGACTACGTCCACGTCTTCGTCGGCGGCCGCATCGTCGAGGAGGGCGGCCCGGAGCTCGCCGACGTGCTCGAGAGCGAGGGCTACGACAAGTGGGTCAAGGGCGCCGGCCCCGCAACGGCCGACGAGGCGCCGCCCGAGGGTGCCGAATGACCCAGCAGTCTCCGGCGTTCGACGTCGGGCGGGTCCGCAAGGACTTCCCGATCCTGGACCGGGAGGTCCGCCCGGGCGTGCCGCTCGTCTACCTCGACAACGCGGCCACGTCGCAGAAGCCGACGCAGGTGCTCGACGCCATGCGCGACTACTACGAGCAGCACAACGCCAACGTGCACCGCGGGATCCACACGCTGGCGGAGGAGGCGACGGCTCTCTACGAGGGGGCGCGGGACAAGGTCGCGCGGTTCGTCAACGCCGCTGAGACCCGCGAGGTCGTCTTCACCAAGAACTCCACCGAGGCGCTCAACCTGATGGCACAGGTGCTGCCGCTCGGCCCCGGCGACGAGGTCGTCGTCACCGAGATGGAGCATCACTCCAACCTCGTGCCCTGGCAGCTCGCGTGCGGCCGGACCGGCGCGACCCTGCGCTGGCTCGGGCTCACCGACGACGGCCGGCTCGACCTCGCCGACCTCGACCGGGTGATCACGCCGCGGACCAGGGTCGTCGCCTTCGTCCACCAGTCCAACCTGCTCGGCACGGTCAACCCCGTCGACGTCGTCGCCGCCAAAGCGCGGTCGGTCGGCGCCTTCGTGGTCCTCGACGCCTCCCAGTCGGTGCCGCACATGGGCATCGACGTGCAGCAGCTCGACGTCGACGCCGTCGCCTTCACCGGCCACAAGATGCTCGGTCCGACCGGCATCGGTGTGCTGTGGGGGCGGGCCGGCCTGCTCGAGGAGCTGCCGCCGTTCCTCGGCGGCGGCGAGATGATCGACGAGGTCACGATGGCCGGCTCGACATGGGCCGAGCTCCCGCACAAGTACGAGGCGGGCACGCCGCCGATCGCTGAAGCGGTCGGGCTGGCCGCCGCCGTCGACTACCTCACCGACATCGGCATGGCCGCGGTCCGCGAGCATGAGCACGCGTTGACGGCGTACGCACTCGAGGCGCTGCAGGCCGTCGACGGGCTGCGGATCATCGGGCCCGCGACGGCCGACGACCGCGGCGGCGCGATCTCGTTCGCCCTCGAAGGGATCCACCCGCACGACGTCGGGCAGCTGCTCGACGAGGTCGGGGTCGCCGTCCGGGTCGGTCATCACTGCGCGCGTCCCGCCTGCCTGCGCTACGGCGTACCGGCGACGACCCGCGCGTCGCTGCACCTCTACAGCACCACCGCCGACGTCGACGCGCTGGTGACCGGCCTGGAGCACGTCAAGAGGTTCTTCGGGTGACAGCCGACGCGAGCACCGAGTCGATGTACCAGGAGATCATCCTGGACCACTACAAGCACCCGCATCACCGTGGGCTGCGGGAGCCCTACGAGGCCGAGGTGCGCCACCTCAACCCCACCTGCGGCGACGAGATCACCTTGCGTGTCCACCTCGACGGTGACCGGGTCGGCGACGTCTCCTACGACAGCATCGGTTGCTCCATCAGCCAGGCGTCGGCCTCCGTGCTGGCCGACCTCGTCATCGGCAAGGACCTGACCGCGGCCGACGCGATCTACGACGACTTCCTCGCCCTCATGCAGTCCAAGGGCCAGACCGAGCCGGACGAGGACGTCCTCGAGGACGCCGTGGCGTTCATCGGCGTCGCCCGTTACCCGGCCCGCGTGAAGTGCGCCCTGCTGGCCTGGATGGCATGGCGGGACGCCGTCACCCAGGCGACCGGCGCGCAAGCAACGGAAGGATCGAGCGCATGACCGAGATGACCGCACCCACCGTCGACGACGTCGTCGAGGCCATGAAGGACGTCGTCGACCCCGAGCTCGGCATCAACGTGGTCGATCTCGGCCTGCTCTACGGCGTGACGATCGACGACGACAACAAGGTCGTGCTCGACATGACCCTGACCTCGGCGGCCTGCCCGCTCACCGACGTCATCGAGGACCAGACCACCAGTGCCCTCGACGGCATCACCGCCGGCGTCGCGATCAACTGGGTCTGGATGCCGCCGTGGGGGCCGGACAAGATCACCGACGACGGCCGGGAGCAGCTCCGCGCGCTCGGCTTCAACGTCTGACGCCTGACCCGTTGAGGTCGGGTCAAGCGCTGGGGTAACCGCGGCCTTGCCGAATCACGACAGAACGGCTTGAATCCGGGCAAAGCACGCAACCTGCATGCCGAGGTGTGCGCTTGGTGCGTGTCCTGACCGGAGGAGGGCTGTTCGATGGCACGTCGCTGGCTTGCGCGCTGGGGCCTGACCGGGCTGACCGGACTGATCGCGACGGGGGTTCTCGTTCCACCGGCCGCGGCGGCGGGCGGCGGGGGGTGCCAGCTGTCCGGTACGGCGACATTCTCGCCGAACGGGCCCGGGACGGCCGACACCTTCGGCTACAGCTTCACCGGCGCCCTGTCGAGCTGCCAGTCCAGCGTCGACGGTGCGCCTTCCGACGGCACCATCGGCGCCGGGCAGGTCGTCACCGAGTCGGTGCCGCTGACGGTCACCAACCCCGACGGCACAACGACGACCCAGCAGGGCACCGCGCAGTACCAGGAGCCGCCCGCGACCGGCACCGGCAGCATCCCGGGAGCTTCCTGTGCGGCAGGCACCACGTCGGGCACCGCGATCACCAACTGGTCGGACGGGACGGTCGACGTCATCGACTACACCACCCAGTCCGTCGGCGCGGGCGTGCAGCTGCAGGGCACCGTCGTCCCGGACGTGACTCTCACGCTTGTGCCGGGCAGCGAGAGCATCTCGGGCTCCAGCGCACCCGCCACCTACACGGTCAGTACGACGAGCACGGCGTTCCCCGTGGGTGACGGTGCGCAGGGCCTGCTGACCTTTGAGGTCGCCGACCCGTCGCAGTGCACGACCGACAGCGGCGTCACCGACGCCGGCATCGACGGCGTCGTCGGTGTCGGCAGCACCGGCTGAGTCACCCACCTCGTGTGCCCCCGGTCGTCGGCCGGGGGCACCCGGCTGTCCGGGGACCGTAGACTTGCCGTCGTGATGTTGGCGAGCTGAGAGCCCGGCCGCCCGCCGTACCGGTTCTGCGGCGGGCAGTTTCGCCGTGCCCGCCGCCAACCACCAGGAGATCCCATGTTGACCGTCACCGGTCTGGAGCTGCGCGCCGGCGCGCGCCTGCTGCTCGAGACCGCCACCTTTCGGGTCGGCCCCGGCGACCGGATCGGCCTCGTCGGCCGCAACGGCGCCGGCAAGACCACGCTCTGCCGCGTCCTCGCCGGCGAGGGGACCCGCGGCCGCGGGCACCGTCGAACGCTCGGCCACCGTCGGTTACCTGCCGCAGGACCCCCGCACGGGCGACCTCGACACGATCGCCCGCGACCGGGTGCTGTCCGCCCGCGGGATCGACGCCCTCATGCGCGACATGGAGAAGGCGCAGGTCGAGCTCGGCGAGCGCCCGGACGACGAGGCGCTGATCCGTCGCTACGGCCGGCTGGAGGAGCGGTTCACGGCGCTCGGCGGCTACAGCGCCGAGGCGGAGGCCGACCGCATCTGCTCCAACCTCGGCCTGCCGGAGCGCGTCCTCGGGCAGCCGCTGCGCACGCTGTCCGGCGGGCAGCGCCGCCGGGTCGAGCTCGCCCGGATCCTCTTCTCGGACGCCAGGACGTTGTTGCTCGACGAGCCCACCAACCATCTCGACGCCGACTCGATCCTGTGGCTGCGTGACTTCCTCCGCTCGTACGACGGCGGGCTGGTCGTCATCAGCCACGACGTCGAGCTGCTCGAGCACGTCGTCAACAAGGTCTTCCACCTCGACGCCAACCGGGCGGAGCTCGACCTCTACAACGTCGGGTGGAAGGCCTACCTGCAGCAGCGCGAGGTCGACGAGCGCCGCCGGCACCGGGAGCGGGCCAACGCCGAGAAGAAGGCCGCGGCGCTGATGCAGCAGGCCGACCGGATGCGCGCCAAGGCGACCAAGGCGGTGGCCGCGCAGAACATGGCGCGGCGGGCCGAGCGGCTGCTGGCCGGCCTGGAGGCCGAGCGCCGGCAGGACCGGGTCGCGCGCATCCGGTTCCCCGACCCGGCGCCGTGCGGGCGGGTGCCGCTGACCGCGACCGGCCTGTCGAAGTCCTACGGCAGCCTCGAGGTCTTCACCGACGTCGACCTGGCCGTCGACCGGGGGAGCCGGGTGGTCGTCCTGGGGCTCAACGGCGCCGGCAAGACGACGCTGCTGCGCCTCCTGTCCGGGCTGGAGCCGCCGGACACCGGCGAGGTGCATCCCGGCCACGGGCTGGTGCTCGGCTACTACGCCCAGGAGCACGAGACCCTGGACGCGGACGCGACCGTCCTGGCCAACCTGGCGACCGTCGCCCCGGACCTCCCCGAGGTCGAGCAGCGCCGGGTGCTCGGCTCGTTCAACTTCAGCGGCGACACCGTCGCCCAGCCGGCCGGCACCCTCTCCGGCGGCGAGAAGACCCGGCTCGCGCTCGCCCGGCTGGTGGTCTCGAGCGCCAACGTGCTGCTCCTCGACGAGCCGACGAACAACCTCGACCCGGCCAGCCGGGAGCAGGTGCTGTCGGCCCTGCGCTCCTACGCCGGCGCGATCGTGCTCGTCACCCACGACGAGGGGGCGGTCCAGGCCCTGGCGCCCGAGCGGGTCCTGCTGCTGCCGGACGGCGTCGAGGACCACTGGAGTCCGGAGCTCGCCGACCTCGTCGCGCTGGCCTAGGGGCGACGCCGGTACGGTTCGCTCATGACGGTGAAGCTGACTGTGGTGTACGGAAAGCCCGACGACCCCGACGCGTTCGACGCGCACTACCGCGACGTGCACATGCCGATCGTCGCGCGATGGCCGGGCGTGGAGCGGGTGGAGCTGGCGACGGTCATCGGCGGGCCGGGTGGATCCCCGTCGCCGTACCACCAGATCGCCGAGATCTACTTCGCCGACGCTGCCGCGTTGAACGCGGCACTGGGCTCCGACGCCGGTCGCGAGGCGGGCAAGGACTTCATGGCGATCGCCCCCGAGGGCTCGTTCATGACGGTCGGCGAGCTGACCGGCTAGGGACGCGGTCCGGGGGCGGCGGTTCCGCGACCCGGGCAAAGGTGATAGGAGTGATCTTTGACGGGGGCGTGCACTGAGATGGAGGTGCCGACGTGGCGGACCTGAAGAAGGGCAGCCGGGTCACCGGGTCTGAGCGTGACCGGCTGGCCGACGACCTGCGGCGCAAGTACGACTCGGGGGAGAGTATCCGTTCCCTCGCCGCGTCCACAGGTCGCTCGTACGGCTTCGTCCATCGCATGTTGAGCGAGTCCGGGGCCAGCCTGCGAAGCCGCGGTGGTGCCACCCGGGGCAAGAGGGCGTCCTGACCGACGCTGACGATCCGGCCGGGGGTGGTGTCCGGTTCGAGCACGACGACCGGCTCGCCCGCCTCACACTCGCGCGCCCGGACAAGCGCAACGCCCAGACCCCCGACACCTGGAAGCGTCTCGCCGCCATCGGCGCGTCGCTGCCTGCCTCGGTGCGGGTGGTGGTCGTCGCCGGCGAGGGCTCGTCGTTCAGCGCCGGCCTCGACCGCAGCATGTTCGGAACCCTGCCCAGCCAGCTCGCCGAGGGCGACGATGCCTTCCTCGACCTGATCGGCAGCTTCCAGGCCGGCTTCTCCTGGCTGCGCCGGCCGGAGTTCGTGAGCATCGCCGCCGTGCAGGGGCACGCCATCGGCGCCGGCTTCCAGCTCGCGCTGGCCTGCGACCTCCGGGTGGCCGCAACCGACGCACAGTTCACGATGGCGGAGACGTCGCTCGGCCTGGTGCCGGACCTCGGCGGCACGCAGGTGCTCGTCGACCTGGTCGGCTACTCCCGGGCGCTGGAGATCTGCGCCACCGGGCGTCGGGTCGGTGCCGACGAGGCGCGGTCGATGGGCCTGGTCAACGTCGTCGTCCCGCCCGACGAGCTGGGCGCCGCGGTCGACGACCTGGCCGCCGCCCTGTGCGCGCCGCCGCACGACGCCGTGTCGAAGACCAAGGCCCTGCTCATGGACTCCCGCGACCGCGCATACGCTGACCAGCTGCTGGCCGAACGAACGGCCCAGATGGCCCGCATCAAGGCGCTCGCCCAGATCGAGGGGGGACAGGAGCTCGATGGACCTCGCACTCAGCCCTGAGCAGGAGGCGACCCGCCGCACGGTCGCCGAGTGGGTCGACGAGGTGGTCGCGCCCGTCGCCATCCGCAACGACCGCGAGGAGCGGTTCCCGCAGGAGGCGCTCGACGGCCTCGTGCCGCGACGGCTGGGTCGGGCTGACCATCCCCGAGGAGTACGGCGGCGGCGGCGCCGACCCGCTGACCTACTGCCTCGTCATCGAGGAGCTCGGCCGCGGGGACGCCAACGTCCGCTCGCTGCTCTCGGTGCACCTCGGGCTGGTCGCCGGCTCGATCGACCGCTGGGGGACCGAGGAGCAGAAGCAGCAGTGGCTGCCGCGGATGGCCTCCGGCGAGGTGCTCGGCTGCTTCTGCCTCACCGAGCCCGACCACGGCTCGGACCCGGCCGTCGCTGGAGTCGACCGCGGTCAAGCGAGGGCGACTGCTACCGCATCAACGGGTCGAAGATCTTCATCACCAACGGTGACATCGCAGGCGTCGCCCTCGTCATGGCCCGCACCGGCGGCGACGGAGCCAGGGGCGTCTCCGCCTTCCTCGTGCCGACCGACACCGACGGCTTCACCCCCAAGCCGATCCACGGCAAGCTCGGGCTGCGCTCGTGCGACACCGCCGAGATCGCCCTCGACGACGTCGTCGTACCGGCCTCGGCCCTGCTGGGGCAGGAGGGCGACGGCATCAAGGTCGCGCTGTCCGCGCTCGACGACGGCCGGATGTCGCTCGCCGCCTCCTGCACCGGCCTCGGGCAGGCGGCGGTCGACTCGATGACCGGCTACTCGAAGCAGCGCGAGCAGTTCGGCCGGCCGATCGCCGGTTTCCAGCTCGTGCAGGAGCTCATCGCCGACACCGCGGTCGAGGTCGAGGCCGCCCGGCTGCTCACCTGGCGGGTGGCCGACCTGAAGACGCGCGGCGAGAACTACACGCTGGCCGCGTCGAAGGCGAAGTTCTACGCCTCCGAGGTGTGCGTCCGGGCCGCCAACGCGGCCGTGCAGGTGCACGGCGGCTACGGCTACGTCGACGAGTTCGTCGTCGGCAAGCTGCTCCGCGACGCCCGGGTGACGACGCTCTACGAGGGCACGTCGCAGGTCCAGAAGCTGCTCATCGGCCGCGCCCTCACCGGCGTCTCCGCCTTCACCTGACCCCAATCGCGGATTCTCTGCCCCAGAGGGCAGGCCAGCCGCGATTGAGGTGGCGGGAAGCAACAGCGGGCGGCGGGCGTTGCAGTGCCCGAGGGAGGGTTGATCGCGCGTGTCCATGGGTGGTCCGGCCGGCTGGCAGCTGATGCACTCCTACCGGCGCGACTCGTCGGTGACCCAGAAGCAGCTTCCGCCCGGCACCGTGCGCCGGATCGCGCGGTTCGCGGCGCCGTACAAGCGCCAGCTGGTGTGGTTCCTCGGCCTGGTCATCGTCGACGCGGTCATCGGCGCCGCCAACCCGTGGATCGTCAAGATCATCATCGACGAGGGCATCCGCCAGCACCGGCGGGGGCTGGTCATCGGGCTCGCGCTGCTCATGGTCGGGCTCGCGCTGCTGGCGGCCGTGATCAACCTCGCCAACCGGTGGTTCTCCGCCCGCATCGGCGAAGGCCTGATCTACGACATGCGCTCCGGCGTGTTCCGGCACATCCAGCGGATGCCGATCGCGTTCTTCACCCGCACCCAGACCGGCGCGCTCATCAGCCGGATCAACAACGACGTGCTGGGCGCCCAGCAGGCGTTCACCGGGACGCTGTCCAACGTCGTCAGTAACGCCATCAGCGTCACGCTCGTGCTGGTCGCGATGCTGCTGCTCTCCTGGCAGATCACCCTGCTGGCGCTCGGGATGATCCCGTTGTTCATCATCCCGGCCCGGCTGATGTCCAAGCGGCTGCAGCGCCTGACCCGTGAGGCCTACGCGCTCAACGCGGAGATGTCGACCCAGATGACGGAGCGGTTCAACGTCTCGGGCGCGCTGCTGGTCAAGCTGTTCGGCCGGCCCGACGACGAAGACGGGATGTTCCGCAGCAAGGCACGCCGGGTCGCCGACATCGGCGTCCAGCAGGCGATGTTCGCGCGCGTCCTGTTCGTCAGCTTCACGCTCGTCGCCGCGTTCGGCACCGCGCTGGTCTACGGCATGGGCGGCTACCAGGCCGCGACCGACCCGGAGATGCTCGGCACGGTGGTGGCGCTCGCGGCGTACCTCAACCGGCTCTACGGCCCGATCACCGCGCTGTCCAACGTGCAGGTCGACGTCATGACCGCACTCGTGTCCTTCGACCGCGTCTTCGAGGTGATGGACCTCCCGCCGTCCATCACCGACAAGGACGACGCCGTGGTGCTCCGCAAGGCGCTCGACGGTGACGCCACGATCGAGTTCGACCACGTGTCGTTCCGCTACCCGACCGCAGCGGAGGTGTCGCTGGCCTCGCTCGAGTCGGTGGCCGTCCTGGACAACACCCCGGCCAAAGCAGGTGCTGCACGACGTGTCCTTCCGGGCCGAGCCGGGCCAGCTGGTGGCGCTCGTCGGGCCGTCCGGCGCCGGTAAGACGACGATCTCCCAGCTGGTCACGCGCATGTACGACGTGCAGCAGGGCGCGGTCCGCGTCGGCGGCCATGACGTCCGCGACGTCACGCTGCTGTCGTTGCGCGACGCGGTCGGCGTGGTCACCCAGGACGCACACATGTTCCACGAGACGATCCGCGACAACCTGCTCTACGCGCGGCCGGACGCGTCCGAGGACGCGCTCTGGGGGTCGCTGGACGCGGCCCACATCGGCGAGCTCGTCCGCTCGCTGCCGGACGGCCTCGACACCCTCGTGGGTGACCGCGGCTACCGCATGTCCGGCGGGGAGAAGCAGCGGCTCGCCATCGCCCGGCTGCTGCTGAAGGCGCCGTCCATCGTCGTCCTCGACGAGGCGACGGCCCACCTCGACAGCGAGTCCGAGGTCGCCGTGCAGCGCGCGCTCAAGACGGCCCTGTCCGGCCGCACCTCGCTCGTCATCGCGCACCGGCTGTCGACCGTGCGTGACGCCGACCAGATCCTCGTCGTCGACGAGGGGCGCATCGTCGAGCGCGGCACCCACGACGAGCTCCTCGCCGCCGGCGGTCTCTACGCCGAGCTGCACCGCACGCAGTTCGCCGGCCAGGGTCCGGACGCGTCGTCCGTCCTCGCCGTCGCCGACTGACCCATCGGTGCTCAGGGGGCGCGGCGGGCGACGTACACGACGTCCGGCTCGCCGCGCGGGACCTCGACCGCCAGGACCTCGACGCTCGCCGCCTGCCGCCGCAGCCGTTGCTCGTACGACGGCACCGGGTGTGAGCTCCAGACCGCGAGGACACCGCCGGGGGACAGCCGGCCGAGCATCCGCCGGACGCCCTCGTCGTCGTACAGGGCGGTGTTCGCGGGGGTCACCGTCCAGTCCGGACCGTTGTCGACGTCGACGCAGACGACGTCCCACCGTTCGTCACCCGTGAGCACGTCGGCGAGGTCGGCGACCACGACGTCGACGCGAGGGTCGTCGAGAGCGCCCGCGGAGTAGGGGCGCAGGTGGGTCCGGTGCCAGTCGAGGAGGGCTGGCTCGATCTCGACCACGGTGATGGAGCGGACCCGCTCGTCGGAGCCGACCGCGGCGAGGGAGAAGCCGACGCCGAGCCCGCCGACGAGCACCCGGCGCGGGTCGGGGTGCGCGGCGAGCGCCGCCCGTGCCAGCAGCCGTTCGGACCTGCCGTCGCGGGTGTCCATGAGGAACACGCCGTTGCTGACGACCTCGACGTGCCCGTCGACCAGGCGGAGGACCAGCTCACCGCGGTCGGTCTCGACCCGCTCGAGCACCTCCGGCGCGGACACGGGCCGAGGATAGGGCGCCTCAGCCGGCTCCGCCGGGCTGCTCCCCACCGGTGCCGCCGAGGTCGTCCGGCGTCTCGGTCGACTGCGGCTGCTTGCGGGGCGGTGGCTCGCGCTCGACCAGCTTGCCGCCGCGCATCAGCAGCACCGCGGTCTCGTCGCCGATCCGCACATCGGTCGCCTCCCCGAGCTCCGGTGCGTCCTCGGGCATCTCGCCGGGCCTGTCGTCGCTCATCTCCTGCTCCTACCCTCGTGTCGCGCCCGAACCGTACCGAACGGCACCGAACCGCCCAGGACGGCGCAGCGCCGCTCAGGACCGCTCAGGGAAGCTCAGAGCCCGCGCAGCGCGCCGCCGTCGACCGGCACCACGGCCCGGTGACGTACGACGCGGCCGGCGACAGCAGGAACGCCGCCACCCGGCCGAACTCGCGGAGTCGCCGAGCCGCCGCAACGGGATCGTCTGCGCCATCCGGTCGCGCGACTCGGCGGTCCGGCGTCAGCTCGAGGATGCGCCCCGTGAGCACCCGGCCCGGGCAGCAGGCCGACGACCCGCGATGCCGCGCGGGCCGAGCTCGTCGGCGAGCTGCTTGGCCCACATCGCCAGGCCGGGTCGCAGCCCGTTGCTGATCGCGAGCCCGGCGAGCGGCGTCTTGACCGAGCGTCGACAGCACCAGCCCGATCACCCGCCCGGGCGGCAGGTGCGGCGCGATCGGCGCGCGACCAGCCGGACGGCGCCGAGGAACACCGACTCGAACGCGCACGCCACTGCTCGTCGGTCGCGTCCAGAACGGCCGTGGCGGGTGGTCCGCCCACGCTGACCAGCGCCCCGTCCACCCGGCCCCAGCTCGCGAGCGCCAGGCGCGGCCAGCCGCTCGCCGGCGTCCGGGTCGGCGTTGTCCGCGACCGCGCCGATCACGGGCGCCGCGAGCCGGCTCGCCAGCGCCGGCGACCGTCGCGTCGACCGACTCCTGCGACCGGGACGACACGACCACGCGGGCACCGTCGACCACGAGGGCCTCGGCGCTCGCGCGCCCGAGCCCCCGCTGCCCCGGTGACGACGTAGACGCGGCCGCTCAGCCCGAGATCCATCCGCCCCCTCGCGTTGATCATGAGCAGCCGGACGCGACACGCTGGCGTGTCGCGTCCGAGGTCCTGATCAACGGCTGTCAGAGCAGCGAGCGCAGGACGTACTGCAGGATGCCGCCGTGGCGGTAGTACCCGCCTCGCCGGGGGTGTCGATGCGGACGACCGCGGCGAACTCCTTGTCCCCGGCCTTGACCGTGACCTCGCGGGGGACTTGCCGCCAGTCGGTGTCGGCGCCCTCGAGCCCGGTGATCTCGAAGACCTCCTCGCCGGTCAGGCCGAGCGACTCGCGGTTCTCGCCCGCCGGGAACTGCAGCGGCAGCACGCCCATCCCGATCAGGTTCGAGCGGTGGATCCGCTCGTAGGACTCCGCGATGACCGCCTTGACCCCGAGCAGCATGGTGCCCTTGGCCGCCCAGTCGCGCGACGACCCGGAGCCGTACTCCTTGCCGGCGAGCACGACCAGGGGGACGCCGTCGTCGGCGTACCGCTGCGCCGCGTCGTAGATGCTACATCTCCTCGCCGTCGGGCAGGTGCCGGGTGACGCCGCCCTCGGTGCCGGGCGCCAGCTGGTTGCGCAGCCGGATGTTGGCGAAGGTGCCGCGGATCATCACCTCGTGGTTGCCGCGGCGCGAGCCGTAGGAGTTGAAGTCCTTGCGCTCGACGCCGTGCTCGGTGAGGTAGCGGCCGGCCGGTGAGTCCTTCTTGATCGAGCCGGCGGGGGAGATGTGGTCGGTCGTCACGGAGTCGCCGAGCATCGCCAGCACCCGGCGCCGTGGATGTCCTCGATCCCGGTCGGCTCGCGGTCCATCCCGTCGAAGTACGGCGGGCGGCGGACGTAGGTCGACGCGTCGGCCCAGGCGAACGAGTCGCCGCTGGGCACCTCGAGCGACTGCCACCGGTCGTCGCCGGCGAACACGTCGGCGTACGACGACGAGAACCCGCTCGCCCGCACGAGGCAGCGACGACCTCCTGCACCTCCTTCGGCGACGGCCAGATGTCGGCGAGGTAGCACGTCGTTGCCGTCGCTGTCCGTGCCGAGCGGGTCGGTGACGAGGTCGACGTCCATCGAGCCGGCGAGCGCGTAGGCGACGACGAGCGGCGGCGAGGCGAGGTAGTTCATCTTCACGTCCGGGTTGATCCGGCCCTCGAAGTTGCGGTTGCCCGACAGCACCGAGACGACCGCCAGGTCGTGACTCGTTGACCGCGGCGCGAGACCTCGGGGATCAGCGGGCCGGAGTTGCCGATGCAGGTCGTGCAGCCGTAGCCGACGAGGTCGAAGCCGAGCTTGTCGAGGTAGGGCGTCAGCCCGGCGCTGTCGTAGTAGTCCGATGACCACCTTCGAGCCGGGCGCGAGCGAGGTCTTCACCCACGGCTTGCGCTGCAGGCCCCGCTCGACGGCCTTCTTCGCCAGCAGCCCGGCGCCGACCATGACGGACGGGTTGGACGTGTTGGTGCACGACGTGATCGCGGCGATGACGACGGCGCCGTGGTCGAGCTCGAACTCCGTGCCGTCCTCGAGCGGTCACCTGGTCGGGCGGCTCGGGCGGCCGCCGTCGCGCGGGCGCCGCCGACGCCACCCTGGCTTGTCCGCGGCGGTCTCGTGCCCGATCGCGGGGGGGTCGCTCGCCGGGAAGGACTCGCTCGACGCCTCGTCGGCGCTCTCGTCGACGCCGTAGGGCTCATCCTGCGAGGGCACCGCCGCGCTTGCGCGCGTCCCCGCCGGTCTCGTCGGAGGCGACGTAGTCGGCCAGCGCCGTCCGGAAGCACGGCCTTGGCGTCGCGCAGCGGCACCCGGTCCTGCGGCCGCTTCGGGCCGGCGAGCGACGGCTCGACGGTGGACAGGTCGAGCTCGAGCCGCTCGGAGTAAGTCCGGCTCGGCGGCAGGCGTCGTGCCAGAGCCCCTGCTCCTTGGCAGTAGGCCTCGACGAGCGCGACCAGGTCGTGCGGGTCGCGGCCGGTCAGCCGCAGGTAGGTCAGCGTCTCGTCGTCGACCGGGAAGATCGCGCAGGTGGAGCCGTACTCCGGGCTCATGTTGCCGATCGTGGCGCGGTTGGCCAGCGGCACCGCCGAGACGCCGGGGCCGTAGAACTCGACGAACTTCCCGACCACGCCGTGCTTGCGCAGCATCTCGGTGATGGTGAGCACCAGGTCGGTGGCGGTCGCGCCCTCCGGCAGCTCGCCGGACAGCTTGAAGCCGACGACCCGCGGGATGAGCATCGACACCGGCTGGCCGAGCATCGCCGCCTCGGCCTCGATGCCGCCGACGCCCCAGCCGAGCACGCCGAGGCCGTTGATCATCGTGGTGTGCGAGTCGGTGCCGACGAGCGTGTCCGGGTAGGCCACGCCGTCCTTCTCGAACACGACGCGCGCGAGGTACTCCAGGTTGACCTGGTGCACGATGCCCGTGTCCGGCGGGACGACCTTGAAGTCGGCGAACGCGTCCTGGCCCCAGCGCAGGAACTGGTAGCGCTCCTTGTTGCGCTCGAACTCCAGCGCGGCGTTGCGCTCGAACGCGTCCGGGCGCGCCGAAGACGTCGACGATGACCGAGTGGTCGATGACCAGCTCCGTCGGCACGAGCGGGTTGATCTTCGTCGGGTCGCCGCCGAGCTGCGGCCATCGCCTCGCGCATCGCGGCGAGGTCGACGACGCACGGCACGCCGGTGAAGTCCTGCATGACCACGCGCGCGGGCGTGAACTGGATCTCGGTGTCGGGCTCGGCGTCGGGGTCCCAGCCGGCGAGCGCGCGCACCTGGTCGGCGGTGACGTTGTGCCCGTCCTCGTTGCGCAGCAGGTTCTCCAGCAGCACCTTCAGGCTGAACGGCAGCCGGTCGCTTCCCTCGACCGCGTCGAGCCGGTAGATCGTCGACGGTCGCGGCCGCCGACGCTGAGGGTGGCGCGGGCGTCGAAGCTGTTCTGGCTCGCTGAGCTGCACTCATGTTCGACGTCCTCCGGTTGTCGACGGTGCTGTCGGAAGTCTCGCGTACGGCTTGTCTCGACGAGATCGAGCACCCCGTCGAGATGGGCGAGCGGCATCCCGGTGGCGAGGTGCGCGACGAGGCCGTCGTAGACGAGCGCGAGGAAGGCCGCGAGGGTCTCGACCGGCACGTCCCGGCGGACGACGCCGGCGTCGCGCTGGCGGCGCGAGGCGGGCCTGCGTCGCGCTGGCGATGCCCGCGCAGGTGCCGCTGCCAGGTGGCGCGGAAGTCGGGATCGGTGCGCAGCCGCCGGCGCACCTCGAGCTGCACGCCCAGCCAGCCGGCGTCGCTGCTCGCGCAGCCGGCGCATGACCTCGACCAGGCCGGCCTCGTCGACGACCGCGGCCACCTCCTCGGCGTCCTCCTGGGCGAGGGCGAGGAACAGCGCGTCCTTGTCGGCGAAGTGGTGGAAGATCGCGCCGCGCGACAGCCCGGTCTCCTCCTCGAGCAGGCGCACCGTCGCGCCCTCGTAGCCGTGCCGGGCGAACGCGCGCCGCGCGCCGTCGAGGATCCGCGCGCCGGGTCGCCGCGAGCCGCTCCGCGCTGATCTTCGGCACTCGGTCACCCGCCCGTCGGTGGTTGCTCCCGGGAGGGTAGCAAACCGTACGTCCGTCTTGCAATAGCCGGGTACGGTGCCGCCGTGACCGAGATGCGCGAGGCGTTCGACCGGGTGGCCGCCGCCATCGACGGGACGCCGGTGATGACCCGGGAGCAGGGCGGGCGGATCTGGGAGCACGCGGCCCGGCACCGGCCGGTCGACGTCCTCGACATCGGCACCGCCCACGGCGCGTCCGCCGCCTACCTCGCCGGGGCGCTGGCCTTCCTCGGGCGCGGGCGGGTGGTCACGGTCGACAGCGCGCAGTTCGACGACCGCAGCCCCGCCGCGGGAATGGCCAGGCAGCTGTTCGAGCGGGTGGGCGTCGCCGACCGCGTCGAGATGGTGCGGATCCCGCACAGCGACTACGCCTGGTGGCTGCTGGACGCCGTCCGGCGTCGGGACCGGCCGCGGTTCGACTTCGTCTACCTGGACGGCGCCAAGACCTTCGCTCTCAACGCCGCGTCGGTGGTGCTGATCGAGCAGCTGCTGCACCCGGGCGGCTGGCTGCTCATGGACGACCTGCGCTGGACCTACGGTGACCACCCGCACTTCGCGCCGTCCACGGTGCACCCGGACGGGTCCCGCTACGAGCTCTCGGCCGAGCAGCTGGCTGCCCCGCAGCTCCGTGCCGTGTTCGACCACGTCGTACGCGCACATCCGGGGTTCGGGCAGACCTACGTCGACATGGACGGATGGTGGGGCTGGGCGCGCAAGTCGCGCGCCGCCGGGCTGGTCACCGCCGCCGCCGGCGCCGAGCGACGCGCGCGGCGGGGGGCCGGCCGGGTCCGCGACGGCGTGCGTCGGGCCCGCCGCCGCGGCCACTGAGCGCGCCGGCTCGCGTAGGCTGGACCGCCGGTTTTCGCCGCTGGGCGGAGGCCCGCGGCGGCGAGAGGACGATGTGGCGGAGCAGAACGGCGCGGGCCGGCAGGCGGAGCTCGAGCGGGAGCAGGCCCATCTCACCCGGCTCTACGACCGGCTCGACACGCTCCGGGACCAGACCCGGGCCCGCCTGGCGGAGGTACGACGGCGCGGCGCCTCGGGCACTCCCCAGAACCGCAGCGAGCGGGACGCCTTCGCCACCCTGTACGAGGACCGGCTGGCCCAGCTCAACGCCGTGGAGGCCGGGCTCGCGTTCGGCCGGCTGGACATGACGACCGGCGAGCGGCACCACATCGGCCGGCTCGGGCTCACCGACGAGGGGCACGACACGCTTCTCGTCGACTGGCGGGCCCCGGTCGCCGAGCCGTTCTACCGGGCGACCGCGACCGACCCCCGCGGCGTCGTACGCCGCCGGCACCTGCGCACCCGCGGCCGGCGCCTCCTCGACGTCGAGGACGACGTCTTCGACCTCGACGCGCTGTCCGCCGAGGAGCTGTCCACCCTGGGCGGCGAGGGCGCCCTGCTCGCCGCGCTGTCCGCGCGCCGGACCGGCCGCATGCGCGACATCGTCGAGACCATCCAGGCCGAGCAGGACGAGGTCATCCGGGCGGACCTCGGCGGTGTCCTCGTCGTCCAGGGCGGTCCGGGCACCGGCAAGACCGCGGTCGCGCTGCACCGGGCGGCGTACCTGCTCTACTCGCACCGGGACAAGCTCGCCAAGACGGGCGTGCTCGTGCTCGGCCCCAACCCGGTCTTCCTCCGCTACATCGAGCGGGTGCTGCCGTCGCTGGGTGAGAGCGGTGTCGTGCTGGCCACGCTCGAGACGCTCGTGCCCGGCATCGCCGTCACCGCCGTCGACCCGCCCGAGGCGGCCGCTGCCAAGGCAGATGCCGCGGATGGCCGATCGGCTCGCGTCGGTGGTGGCGTCCCACGAGCGGGTGCCCGCCGAGCCGGTGACCGTCCAGTGGGACGAGCACGACCTCGTGCTCACCCCCCAGCAGGTGGCGACCGCCCGCTCGCGGGCCCGCCGATCCGGCAAGCGGCACAACCGGGCGCGCTACACCTTCGCCAAGCAGATCCTGCGGATGCTCGTCGGCCAGGTCGTCGCCGCGGACCCGGAGCTCGCCGGCAAGAAGTGGGTGGTGCGAGCGCTGCTGCGCAGCGACGAGTTCCGCGACGTCGTCAACGCCCTGTGGCCGCTCGTGGGTGCCGCGGAGCTGGTCGAGACCGTGTACGCCGAGGCGCGCGGGCCGCTGCGGCGCGAGCGCGGATCCGGCTGGACGGCCGCCGACGTACCTGTCCTCGACGAGGCCTGGGCGATGCTCGGGGACCCCGCCGAGGTGCTCGAGATCGCCGCCCGGCGCCGGCAGCAGCGGGAGGACGTGCAGTACGCCCGGGAGGTGCTGTCCGCGACCGGGCTCTCCGACCGGGTCGACGCCGCGACGCTCGCCGCCCGCTATGCCGCCGCGTCGGGGTCGGAGTCGGTGGCCGCCCGCGCCGGCCGGGACGCCGCCTGGCAGTACGGCCACGTCATCGTCGACGAGGCGCAGGAGCTGTCACCGATGGCATGGCGGATGCTCATGCGCCGCTGCCCCAGCCGGTCGATGACCGTCGTCGGGGACATCGCGCAGACCTCCGCGGCCTGGGGCGCCCGGTCCTGGGCGGAGGTGTTCGACGACCTGGTGCCGGGCCGCTGGCGCGCGGCGGAGCTGACGGTGAACTACCGCACGCCGGCCGAGGTGATGGCGGTGGCGGCGGAGGTGCTGCGCGCGGTCGACCCCGCCGCCACCGCGCCGTCCTCGGTCCGCGAGACCGGCGAGCCGCCGCGCTGGGTGCCCACGGACCGGGAGCTGCTCGTCAAGACGGTCGGGGAGGTCACCGAGGCCGAGCTGCGCCTGGCGGCCGGTGGCACGGTCGGCGTCCTCGCTCCGGACGCTCTGGTCGACGCGGTGCACGCCGCGGTCACCGAGCGGCTTCCGGAGCAGGCGTCCGGGGAGCCGCTGGAGGCGCCGGTCAGCGTGCTGTCGGTCACCGCGGCGAAGGGGCTCGAGTTCGACAGCGTGGTGCTCGTGGAACCCGCGGCCGTCGTCGCCGCCGGCGGCAACGGGCTGCGAGACCTCTACGTCGCGCTGACCCGCCCTACCCAGCGGCTCACGGTCGTCCACGCCGACCCGCTGCCGCACCCCCTGCAGCGTTGATCATGAGCGATCGGACAGGACACGCCGGCGTGTCCCGTCCGAGTGCTCATGATCAACGGGAGAGGTGCGGCCGCGAGCCGCAACCTCGGAGGCAGTGGACGACCTGGGAGCAGGTGCGGGGCTGGTTGGCGGCCGCCGAGCGCGTGACGGTCCTCACCGGCGCGGGCATCTCCACCGACTCGGGCATCCCCGACTTCCGCGGCCCGAACGGCGTGTGGACCCGCAACCCCGGCGCCGAGCGGATGGCGACGCTGCAGGACTACGTCGCCGACCCCGAGGTACGGCGCCGGGCGTGGCTGTCGCGCAAGAGCCACCCGGCCTGGTCCGCCGAGCCGAACGACGGCCACCGGGCCCTCGTCGATCTGGAGAAGTCCGGCCGGCTGCGCGCACTCGTCACCCAGAACATCGACGAGCTGCACCAGCGCGCCGGCTCCGGGCGGGACAAGGTGGTCGAGGTGCACGGCACCGTCTGGTGGGCCCAGTGCCTGAGCTGCGAGGTGCGCACCCCGATGGCCGACGAGCTGGCCCGGGTGAGCGACGACGAGCCCGACCCCGCGTGCACCATGTGCGGCGGCATCCTCAAGTCCGCGACCATCTCCTTCGGCCAGCAGCTCGACCCGGACGTGCTGGACGCCGCGGCCCGTGCTGCGGCCGACTGCGACCTGTTCCTCGCGATCGGCTCGTCGCTGCACCGTGCAGCCCGCCGCCGGGCTGTGCGAGGTGGCCGTCCGCTCGGGGGCGCGGCTCGTCGTCCTCAACGCCGAGCCGACGCCGTACGACGGTATGGCGGCGGCTGTGCTGCGCGCGCCGATCGGTGAGATCCTGCCTGCACTCGTCGCCGACCTCTAGAAGGAGTGGCCGTGAAGGTCCCGCTGCTCGTCACCGACTTCCTCGATCGCGCGGAGGCGGTCTACCGCGACCGCGTGGGTGTCATCGACGAGCCGGACGGGCCGGACGGCCTCGGTGAGCTGACCTACGGCGACGTCGCCCGCCGTGTCCGCGCCCTGCAGGCGGGGTTGGACGAGCTGGGTGTCGATGCCGGGGAGCGGGTCGCCGTCATCTCGCCGAACGCAGGCCGGCTGCTCGAGCTCTTCTACGCCGTGCCCGGCTCGGGCCGGATCCTCGTGCCGATCAACTTCCGGCTGCGTGCGGAGGAGGTCGCCTACATCGTCGAGCACTCCGGGGCGTCCGTGCTGCTCGTCGACCCGACGCTGGAGGACCTCGACACCGTCACCGCCAAGCACCGCTTCCTGCTCGGCCGGGAGAGCGACGAGGTGCTGCTCCGGCCCGACCGCGAGCCGCAGCCGTGGTCCGCGGCCGACGAGGACGCGACCGCGACCATCAACTACACGAGCGGGACGACGGCGCGACCCAAGGGCGTCCAGATCACGCACCGCAACATCCACATGAACGCGCTGACGTTCGGCTGGCACGCCGGCGTCGGCGACCGCGACGTCTACCTGCACACGCTGCCGATGTTCCACGCCAACGGCTGGGGGATGCTCTACACCGCGGCCGGTGCAGGTGTCCCGCAGGTCGTGCTGCGCAAGGTGGACGGCGGTGACATCCTGCGCCGGGTCGACGAGCACGGCGTGACCTACATGTGCGCCGCGCCCGCCGTCGTCAACGCCGTGCTCGACGCCGGCCGGGACTGGACCGAGCGCACCGACGCTCCGGTGCCGGGCACCGACCGGGTGGCCCGGGTCATCTGCGCCGGCGCGCCGCCGCCGTCGAAGACCATCGAGCGCATCGAGACCGAGCTCGGCTGGGAGTTCATCCAGATCTACGGGCTCACCGAGACCTCGCCGCTGCTCACCATCAACCGGCGCAAGCGGGAGTGGGACGACCTGCCGATCGACGAGGCGGCGCAGCGACTCGTCCGCGCCGGCGCCCCGGCCCTCGGCGTACGTCTTCGGGTCAGCGACGCGGGTGAGGTCCTCACGCGCAGCAACGTCGTGCTCGAGGGTTACTGGCAGCAGCCGGACGCGACCGCTGCCGCCCTGGAGGGCGGCTGGTTCCACACCGGCGACGGCGGGTCGATCGACGACGAGGGCTACCTGACGATCTCCGACCGCAAGAAGGACGTCATCATCACCGGCGGCGAGAACGTGTCCTCGATCGAGGTCGAGGACGCCATCTACGCCCTCGACGGCGTTGCCGAGTGCGCGGTCATCGGGGTCCCGGACGAGAAGTGGGGCGAGACGATCAAGGCGATCGTCGTTCCGGCGCCCGGCGCGGACCTCGACGCCGCCACGGTGATCGCGCACTGCAAGGGGCGGATCGCCGGCTTCAAGGCCCCGACCAGCGTGGACTTCGTCGAGGTGATCCCGCGCACGGCGACCGGCAAGGTCCAGAAGTTCAAGCTGCGCGACCCCTACTGGTCCGACCGCCCGCGACAGGTGAACTAACGCAGTGATCAGTACCCCGGTCAACTAACCTGTCCGGGTGCCCACGCTGCCGCACTACCCCTTCACCCTGCACGAGCTCGACAACGGCCTGCGAGTGGTCATCAGCGAGGACCATCTCGCGCCCGTCGTCGCCGTGAACGTCTGGTACGACGTCGGCTCCCGGCACGAGACGCCCGGCCGGACCGGTTTCGCCCATCTCTTCGAGCACCTCATGTTCCAGGGGTCGCGCAACGTCGGGCGCAGCGACCACTTCGGCCTCATCTCGGCCGCGGGCGGGACGCTCAACGGCACGACCTGGTGCGACCGGACGAACTACTACGAGACCGTCCCGGCGAACCACCTCGAGACGGCCCTGTGGCTGGAGGCCGACCGCATGGGCGGCCTGCTCGACGCGCTCGACCAGGACAACCTCGACAACCAGCGCGAGGTCGTGAAGAACGAGAAGCGCCAGACGCGGGACAACCAGCCCTACGGCAGCTGGCTCGAGCTGCTGCACCAGCTCGGCTACCCGGAGGGCCACCCCTACCAGCACTCGACGATCGGCTCGATGGCCGATCTCGACGCGGCCTCGCTCGAGGACGCGCGGGCCTTCTACGCCACCTGGTACGCGCCGGACAACGCGGTCCTGTCGATCGTGGGCGACGTCGACACGGAGGAGGCGCTCGCCGCCGTCCGGCGCTTCTTCGGCGGCATCCCCGCGAAGGGCGGTTTCCCCGACCCGCCGCCGGGCGACGTGCCGACGCGGATCGGCGGCGAGGTCCGTCGTACCGTCCCCGACCGCGTGCCGCTGCCGCGCACCTTCATCGGCTACCGCTGCCCGCCGTTCGGCACGCCGGAGTTCGACGCTCTCGAGGTCCTGTCGATGGTGCTCGGGCGGCGGGCGGGGGAGCCGTCTCTACAAGGCGCTCGTGCTCGACCGCCCGCTGCTGCAGCCGCCCGACGACAAC
Source organism: uncultured Actinomycetota bacterium (assembly GCA_963835405.1). Classification (GTDB taxonomy): domain Bacteria; phylum Actinomycetota; class Actinomycetes; order JAFAQI01; family JAFAQI01; genus CAWIFV01. The sequence goes on along the minus strand of CAWIFV010000007.1, from coordinate 59,195 downwards.
ATCCTGTCGCCGTGGCCGTTCGTCGGCGGCGCGGCGCTGCTCGTCGCCGACCTTCCCGCCCGCGAGGGCGTCGACCCGGCCGAGCTCGAGGCCGCCTTCCACGAGATCGCCGCGGCGGTGCCGGACGGTGTCACCGAGGACGAGCTCGAACGCGCCCGCGCGCTCATCACCAGCGACTGGCTGCACCACCTGGCGACCGTCGACGGCCGGGCGGACATGTTCAGCCAGTTCACGACGCTGTTCGACGACCCCGGCCTCGTCAACGACATGCTGCCGCGGATGCTCGCCGTGACCGCCGACGACGTCTGCCGCGTCGCCGCCGAGGTCATCCGGCCGGACAACCGGGTGGTGCTCGTCTACGAGCCCGCCGACGAGCCCACCGACGAGGAGGCGGCATGAACCCGGCTGCCACGACCGACCTCGTCGCCGAGCGACCGCCGGTCGGGCCGCCGCGGCCGTGGCGGTTCCCGGCGTTCGAGCGGCGTGAGGTCGCGGGCGGGCGCGTGCTCGCCTGCCACCTGCCCGGCCAGCCGCTGGCCGTCCTCTCGCTGGTGCTCGACGCCGGCGCGGTCACCGAGCCCGCCGGCAAGGAGGGCGTGGGGCTGCTGTGCGCCAGGGCGCTCGGCGAGGGGACCCGCACCCGCGACGCCTACGCGTTCGGTGTCGCGGGGGAGCGGCTCGGCGCCTCCTGGCACTCGGACATCGACTGGGACTCGCTGCGCTGCGGGTTCGAGGTGCCGGCGGGCGAGCTGGTCGCCGCGGCCGAGCTGCTCGCCGAGGCCGCCCGGGAGCCGGCGTTCGACGACGCCACCCTGGCGCGGGTCCACGCCGAGCGGCTCGACGAGCTGCGCATCGACCTCAGCCAGCCCGGCCCCCGCGCCCGTGCCGCGTTCCTGGGCGAGCTGTTCGTCCCCGAGAGCCGCTACGCGCGCTCCGACGGCGGCGACGTCGCGACGGTCGGCACCGTGACGCCCGACGACGTCCGGGCCTTCCACGCCGCGCGGTTCGGTCCGTCCGCCGCCACGCTGGTCGTCGCCGGCGACCTGTCGCAGGTCGACGTCGAGCAGGTCGGCCGGGCGGTCTTCGACGGCTGGAGCGGGGCCGCACCGCAGCCGGTCGAGCCGGTCACCCGCACCCGTGCCGCCGGCCGTCGCATCGTGCTCGTCGACCGTCCGGGGTCGGTGCAGTCGATGCTGTACGTCGGCCACGACGCGCCCGCGCCGGACACGCCGACTACGTGCCGATGACGACGATGGCGCTCGCGCTCGGCGGCATGTTCAACTCCCGGCTCAACTACCGGTTGCGGGAGGAGAAGGGCTACACCTACGGGGCCTTCGGCAGCTTCGACTGCCGTCGACACGGCGGCGTCTTCGTCTCCCGCAGCGCGGTGCACACCCAGGTGACCGCCGCCGCACTGACCGACCTCGTCGCCGAGCTGGAGAAGATGCACGACGCCGGGCTGGACGACGCCGAGCTGGACCGCGCGCGCAGCTATCGCGCGGGCATCTTCCCGATCAGCTTCGCCTCGCCCGGGGCGGTCGCGTCCGGGCTCGGGGATCTCGTGGTGCACGGCCATCCCGACGACCACTTCGACCGGCTGCGCGCGGAGATCCTCGCCGTCACCACGGCCGAGGTCAACGCGGCCGCGGCCGCCCGGCTGCGTCCCGCGGAGCTGACAGCGGTCGTCGTCGGTGACGCGAGCGTGGTCGGTGACGCGTTGCGTGACGCGGGCCTGGGCCCGGTCGAGGTCGTCCCCGACGAGGTCTGACGATCAGCGGCGTGCAGGGCGCGGCCGGCCGGCTGCTGGCGGTGGCCGCCGTCGCCGGCGGGCTGGTGCTCGGTGCCGCCGCCGCCGCCGCTCCCGCGACCGCGGCCGCGGCCGGGCCGGACGGCACCGCGGACGTCGTCGTCATCGCCGTCCCCGACCTGCGCTGGGCCGACCTGGAGGTGATGCCGGCGGTCCGTCGGCTGGCGGCCGACTCCGCGGTCGCCGAGCTGTCGGTGAAGACGGCGTCCGGCACGCCCCGCTGCCCGGACGGCAGCGTGACCTTCTCCGCCGGCACGCGCGCCAACGCCACCGGCGCCTCTGTCTCGTGCGCGCTCTCGGACTCGCTGCTGGCGAGCATCCGTGCCGAGGCGCTGGACAGCAAGTTCGCGGCCCACGTCGGCGCGTTCGGCACCGCCCTGCACGACGCCGGGCTGACCACTGCCGCGGTGCGGACCGGAAGCGGTCCCGCTCGTCGCCGACGACTCCGGTCAGGTCGACGTGCGCGCCGGCTCGCTGACGGAGGCGCTGCCGCGGGCGGACGTGGTGGCCGTCGTCGACGACGCGCTCTACTACGGCGACGGCGACGTGCGGGAACGCGTGGCGGCAACCGTCGACGCGACCGTCGCCGGCTGGCTGGCCGCCATCCCGCCGGGGACGACCGTCGTCCTGGCCGGGACCAGCGACGGCGACATCAGCCGGATGCACCTGCACGTGCTGGCCATCCACGGACCGGGCTGGGACCACGTCGCTCTCCGGTCGCCGTCGACCCGGGCCCCTTACGTGCAGCTGCGCGACCTGGCGCCGACGATCCTGTCCATCCTGGGCGTGCCCGTGCCCGACGCGATGGTCGGTGCCCCGGCGTACGAGTCGTCCCGGCCGGCCGGGACGGTCGCCGACTACGCCTCTGACGACGACCACGCGGTCACCGCCCGCTCGGTGGGCCGCCTGCTCCGGTCGATCCTGGCCCAGATCGCCCTCGTGGTGGTGCTCCTCCTCGTCGCCGGCCGGTGGCGCGGGCGCGCACGTACGGCGGCGACCTGGCTCGGCCGCCTCGCCGTGGGCGCGCCGGTGTGCAGCTTCTGCGTCCAGGTGCTGCCGTGGTGGCAGTGGCCGACGTGGACCTACGCCGTCCTCGTCGCCGCCGGGTCGGCCGCCATCGGTGGCCTGGTCGTGCTGGCGGCGCGGCGCGCGCCGGCCGTCGGCGCTGGCCGTGGGCCTGGCGGTCACCGCCGTCATCCTCGTGGTCGACCAGTTCGTCGGCGCCCCCCTTCAGCTGTCGGCGCCGCTCGGCGACAACCCGATCGTGGCGGGCCGCTTCCACGGCATGGGCAACACCGCCTTCGCGTTGATGGGCACCGCGATGGTGCTGCTCGCCGCGCTTCTGGCGGGGTGGCTGCAGGCGCGGGGGCGGCCGCGCCTGGCGCTGGCTGCGGCCGCGACGGTCTGCCTGGCCGCCGTGGTCGTCGACGCCGCGCCCCCGCTCGGGGACGACTTCGGCGGCGTGCTCACCCTCGTCCCCGTCACGGCGATCCTCCTGCTCCTGCTGGCGGGCGTCCGGCTGTCATGGCCGCCGGGTCCTGCTCGTCGCGGTCGGTGCCGCCGTGGCTCGCGGTGGCCGTCGCGCTCGCCGACTACGCGCGTCCCGCGGCCGACCAGACGCACGTCGGCCGGTTCGTCGGCCAGGTGCTGCACGGCGGCGCCGGCCCGGTCGTGCACCGCAAGATCAACGCCAGCCTGGGCTCGTTCGGCAACGCGGCGCTGACGAGCCTCGTCATCGTGACGATCGCGGCCGCCGTGACGTTCTCGCCCGGGCTCGTCCGGGCGTTGCGTCGGGTCCCCGGGCTGCTTCCCGGGGCGGTCGCGACCGCGGTGCTGGCCGTGCTCGGGACGTTCCTCAACGACTCGCGGGGTCGTGGTCGGTGCGAGCGCGGTCATCCTCGCCGTGCTGGCGTTCGCAGGCGCGGATCTCTGCCCCGCGCCGGTGCCGGGGGACAATGGTGACGTTCCGGAACCCGCGCTGCGACGGAGACGACCGTGACCGTGACCGCCGTCCACCCGCGCGTGCCCCTGTGGCGCGGCGGCTGGCTGCGGCGGACGGCCGACGTCGTCCGTGCCCGGCCCGAGGTGGTCACCGCGGCGCTGTGCCTCGTCGTGCTGGCGGTCGGCCAGCGGGGGCCGGACCTGCCCGCCCAGGCCTACCGCGTGTTCCTCATCCGGGAGCACGGGCTGCTCGCGTTCGACAGCCACTGGTACGCCGGCCACTCGCTGCCCGGCTACTCGCTGCTCTTCCCGCCGATGGCCGCGGTCATCGGGGCCCGGCTGCTCGGCGCGCTGTCGTGCATCGCGGCCACCGCGGCCTTCACCCGGCTGCTGCGCGGCAACCGCCGCACCGGCCACGACGTCGCCGTCGTCTGGTTCGCCGTCATCAGCGTCGTCAACCTCGTCGTGGGCCGGCTTCCGTTCGCGCTCGGGGTCGCCGCCGGCGTGGGGGCTCTCGCGGCCGCGCGGGAGGACCGGCGCGTCTGGACCGTCGTCCTCGCCGCCGCGACAGGGTGCGCGAGCCCGCTCGCCGGGGCCTTCCTGCTCCTGCTGGCGGTCGCCTGGCTGCCGTCCGCCGGCTGGCGCCGCACGGCGCCGTTCGCCGCCGCCGGCATCGGCATCGCGGCCGCCGCCGTGTTCGGGGAGGGCGGCTGGTTCCCGTTCCCGTGGACGACGCTGCTCATCATCCTGCTGCTCGCCTTCGGCGGGCTCGTCGTCGTCCCGCGCTCGAGCGTGCTCGTCCGCCGTGGCCTGCTCGCCTACGGGGTCGTGTCCATCGTGCTGTTCCCGGTCCCGAACCCGATCGGCGGCAACATGGTGCGGCTCGGCGCCATCGTCGGCGGGCCGGTGATCGCCTACGAGCTGTGGCGGTCCCGGCGCCGGGCGCTGCTCGCGGTCGCCGCGGTCCCCCTGCTCATCTGGGAGCTGGCGCCGCTGCCCGTCGTCGTTCGCGACCGGCCACGACAACCCGTCCGCCCACGCCGACTACTACGCCGGGCTGGTCCGCTACCTCGACGCGCACGGCGGCCGGTCCAGCCGGGTCGAGGTGCCGCTCACCGACGGCCGGTGGGAGGCCGACTACCTGGCGACGGAGTTCGCCCTGGCCCGCGGCTGGGAACGCCAGCTCGACCTGCGGCTCAACAGCGTGCTCTACGACCCGGACCTGACCGCGGCGGACTACCACCGGTGGCTGCTCGACACGGGCGTGCGCTTCGTCGCCCTGCCCGACGTCCCGCTGGACGACTCCGAGACCGGTGAGCAGGCCCTGCTGACCGGCGCGGTGCCGTCGTACCTGGAGCCGGTCTGGCGGGACGAGCACTGGCAGCTGTGGCAGGTGCGCGACGCGCAGCCGCTCGTGTCCGGCGCGGCGGTGCTGGTCCGGCTCGGCATCTCGACCATCGAGCTGGACGCTCCTCGTGCCGGCACCGCCCGGATCCTGGTCCGCTGGACGCGGTTCTGGCGGGTGACCGCGGGTTCGGCCTGTGTCGAGCCGACCGCGAAGGGGTGGACCCGGGTCCGGATCAGCGCGCCCGGACCGGTGACGCTGACCGCGAAGGTGGGGCTGCGCTCGCTCGCCGGCGCGGGCGCGGCCGGGCTCCTGCAGCTCGACGACGGCTGAGCTCAGGCGTCGCGGGCCGGCGGGCCGCCACTGCCGCCGCCACCAGGCCGCGCGCTGCCGGCGGAGGAAGGCGAGGCGCTCCCGGCGCAGCTCCTGCTCCTCGCTGTCGTCGAGGGGGTCGAGGTCGCCCACCACCCGGGTCAGGAGCAGGTCGGCGAGGGCCGGGTTGCGGGCGAGCGCCGGGCCGTGCAGGTAGGTCGCGACGACGCTGCCCTGCACGGCGCCGTCCGCGCCGTCGCCGTTGCCGACCCCGGAGCGGACCCGGGCGAGCGGCCGGGCGTCCGGGCCGAGCAGCGGTGCGGCCGCCGTGGTTCTCGTAGCCGGTGAGCGGCCCGGCGAGCCCGGTGATCGCGGGCTCGCCGAGGAGCTCGCCGACCGCCCGCGGGCCGGGGAGCCGGTCGGTGCGGCAGTCGATCAACCCCAGCCCGGGATGGGTGTCGCCGCGGCCGTCGAGGAAGGTCTCGCCGAGGATCTGGAAGCCCGCGCAGACCGCGAACACCGGCTTGCCCGCGTCGACCGCCCGCTGCAGCGCGCCGCCGGCCAGCCGGGACACGGCGAGGGTCTGCGCGGTGTCCTCGCCGCCGCCGAGGACGTAGACGTCGGCCTGGTCCGGGACCGCCTCGTCGACGGCGACCTCGACGGTCTCCGCGTCGATGCCGCGCCACCGCAGCCGCTGGGCGAGCACGCCGGCGTTGCCGCCGTCGCCGTACGTCCCGAGCAGCGACGGGAAGACGAGCGCGATCCGGACCGGGTCGCGGCGCCGCTCAGCCATCGCCGACCACCCGCCGGTAGACCTGGAACGCGGTGTAGTTCGCGAGCACCTCGACCGGCCCGTCTCCCGGTGCGGCCCGCAGCGCGTCGGCAGGGTCGTCGACCCGCGTGTGGTCGACGCCGGCGTACCGCAGCCGGACCGCGACGTCGCGCGACCGCTCGCCGGTCGCGACCGCGAACCGCCCGCGCAGCAGCTCGAACGGCACGTCCCACAGCCACGACGGGTCGCGGCCGTCGGCGGCCCGCGCGTTCACCGACACGACGGCCGGCACGTCCGGGCCGGGACATGCCGAGCGCCTCGACCCAGCCGGCCGGGTTCTTCGCCAGGAGCAGCCGCACCGGCCGCCCGCGCGAACACCGTCTGCAGGTAGCGGCCCTCCACCGACGGGATGGCGCGCATCGCCTCGAACGCGGCGGCCGGCGGCACTCCCCACAGCCCCGCGGCGGCCGCGGCGAGGGCGGCGTTGCCGACGTTGATGTCGCCGGGGATGGCCAGCTCCACGTCGTACGACGTCCCGTCCGGGGTCTGCACCGTCCGGTCCGTGACCGTCCAGTCCGGGGTCGGCCGGGCCAGGCCGCAGCCCGGGCAGCTCCAGCCGCGGCCGTCGGCGGCGCGGTCGAGGACCTCGCCGCAGGCGGGGCAGGACGTCGAGTCGAAGGTCCAGCGCTGGCCGGCCGCGACCCATACGACGTCGGTGGCGGCGGAGGCCGCCCACGTCGACCAGGGGGTCGTCGGCGTTGGCGACGACGTACGGCGGCGCCGGCCCGGAGACGGCGTCACGCCAGATGCCGGCGAGTCGGCGCACCTCCGCGTAGCGGTCGAGCTGGTCGCGGCTGAGGTTGAGCAGCACCACGGCGCGCGGGTGCACGGCGGCGGCGACCCGGGGCAGGAACGGCTCGTCGACCTCCAGCACGCCGATCCGGCTGCGGGGGTCGGCGGCGAGCGCCAGGGTGAGGCCCGGCGGCAGGTTGGCGCCGCCGCCGTTGGACACCACCGGCTGGACGGTTTGCAGGGCGGCGACCAGCAGGGTGCGGGTGGTGGTCTTGCCGTTGGTGCCGCTGACCAGGGCGAGCTCGCGGCCGGCCGCCGCGTGGGCGAGCGCGCCCGGGTCGAGGAGCAGCGTCACCCGGCCGCCGACGTGGGTGCCGCTGCCGCGTCCGGTGAGCCGGGACAGTCCGGCGGTGGCCGCGCCCGCCGCGCGGGCGAGGGAGTAGCGGGCCGTCACCCCTTGACGTTGAGGCGGGCGATGGCGACGAAGACGGCGAACAGCGCGAAGGTGACGAGACCCATGACGGGAACGACGGTTCGGGTGACGCGGGCGGGGGCGGCGCCGAGCGCCTTGCCCACGACGAAGCTCGCCGCCCAGAGCACGAGGCAGAGGACGGCCAGGGCGATCGCGTACTGCTCCTCGAGATCCACGCGTGCAGCCTACTAACCACTGTCCTTGCCGGGTGCCAGCGGCTCGTCGCGATTCACCCGGCCGACGTGGCGGCCGCGCGAGGAGATGGCGCGGGCGGCGTTGACGATCGCGACGTGGCTGTAGGCCTGCGGGAAGTTGCCGAGCTGCCGCCCCGTCCGCGGGTCGAACTCCTCGGCGAGGAGGCCGACGTCGTTGCGGACGGCGAGCACCCGCTCGAAGACCTCGCGCGCCTCGTCGTCGCGGCCCACCAGTTGCAGCGCGTCGGCGAGCCAGAGGGTGCACGCGACGAACGCCCCCTCGGTGCTGGCGAAGCCGTCGTCGGCGTGCTCGATCTCGTAGCGCGCGACGAAGCCGTCGGTGGTCAGCTGCCGGTAGACGGCGTCGACGGTCCCGACGACGCGTGGGTCGTCGGGGGGGAGGAACCCGACCTGGGGGATGAGCAGCGTGGCCGCGTCGAGCCCGGTCGACCCGTAGGACTGGGTGAACGTCGCCCGGTCGGCGTCGTACCCCTTCTCGCACACCTCGGCGTGCACCTCGTCGCGGAGGGCGCGCCAGCGGTCCACCGGCCCCTCGAGCCCGAACCGCTCGACCCCGCGGACCGCCCGGTCGAAGCCGACCCAGGCCATGACCTTCGAGTGGACGAAGTGCCGGGGGTCGCCGCGGACCTCCCAGATGCCGCGGTCCGGCTGCCGCCACCGGCTCTCGAGCACATCGAGGATGGCCACCTGCGCCGCCCACGCCTCGGCGGAGGCCGACAGCCCCGAGCAGCGGTCGAGGTGCAACGCGTCGAGGACCTCGCCGTAGACGTCGAGCTGGAACTGGTCCGAGGCGGCGTTGCCGACCCGGACCGGCTTGGAGTCGGCGTACCCGGACAGCCAGGGCAGCTCGTACTCGGGGATCCGGCGCTCGCCGGACAGCCCGTACATGATGCGCAGCTCGCGCGGGTCGCCGGCGATGGCGCGCAGCAGCCACTCCCGCCACGCCTTCGCCTCCTCCAGGAAGCCGGTGTAGAGCAGGGCCTGCAGGGTCATCGACGCGTCGCGCAGCCAGCAGAACCGGTAGTCCCAGTTGCGCTCGCCGCCGAGGGCCTCGGGCAGGCTCGTCGTGGCCGCCGCCGCGATGCCGCCGGTCGGCGCGAAGGTGAGCGCCTTGAGCGTGATCAGGGACCGTACGACGGCCTCGCGCCAGTCGCCGTCGTACGGGCACTCCTCGATCCACTCGCGCCAGTAGCCCTCGGTGGCCGCGAGCGCCTTCTCGGCGTCCACCGGCTCCGGCGGCGGCTCGTGGGAGGGGTTCCAGGTGAGCACGAACGGCACGCGGTCGCCGGCCTCGACGGTGAAGTGGGAAACGTGCGCGTAGTCGTCCGCGGTCATCTCGACCGGGGTGCGCAGGTGCAGCGAGTCGGGCCCGGCGATGGCGTGCAGGCCACCGTCGAGCTGCCGCACCCAGGGCACGATCGACGCCGTAGTCGAACCGGATCCTCATCTCGGTGCGGACCTCGACCCGGCCGCTGACGCCTTCGACGATGCGCACGATGTCGGGCGCGCGGCCGCGGGGCGGCATGAAGTCGATGACGCGGACCGTTCCGGTGTCGGTGTCCCACTCCGTCTCGAGGATGAGCGTCTCGTCGCGGTAGCGGCGGCGGCTGCACTCGGTCGTGCGCTGCGGGTCGGCGCCGGCCGGGCCGAGCCACCAGCGGCCGTTGTCGGGGGAGCCGAGCAGGGCGGCGAAGCAGGCGGCGGAGTCCGAGTGCGGGAAGCACAGCCAGTCGACCGACCCGGCCCGGCTGACCAGCGCGACGGTCTGCATGTCGCCGAGCAGGGCGTAGCTCTCGATGGGGACGTCGCTCATCCCGCCGCTCCCGCGTCGGTCCGCTGCGTGCTCATGCCACGTAGGCTTTCATCCGTGGTGGGCCGGCGCATGATCACCTGCCTGGCGACGGTCCTCGCGGTGGTCCTGCCGGGGGCGCTCGTCGCCGGGTGCGCGAACGCCTACCGGCGGGAGCTGGTCGTGGTCTTCGACCACGAGGCCACGCCCGACCAGCATCGGGCCGCCCTGGAGAACTGCACCGGCGTGGCCGCGCACACCAGCCCGGAGCCGATCGTGCACAACTCGTTCGCCAGCACCCGGGTCTACGACGTGCGCTTCCGGATCGACCACGCGAGCGACCGCGACCTCGCGCAGGCTGCAGGCGTGCCTGTCGAGGCAGCCCGGCGTGCTCGGGACGCAGGACACCGCCCGGGACTGACCTCCGCTCGCGCCTGCACGGCCGCCGGTGATCCGCGCCGGGCACGTGTAGACGTTGTAGCTCGCGCCGCGCAGGAACCCGACGAGGGTCATGCCGACCTCGCTCGCCAGGTCGACCGCCAGCGAGCTCGGCGCGGAGACCGCGGCGAGGCAGCGGGATGCCGGCCATCGCGGCCTTCTGGACGAGCTCGAACGACGCGCGACCGCTGACCTGGAGGACCCGGCCGAGTGGGAGGCGCCCCTCGCTGGGCCGCCCATCCCACGACCTTGTCGACCGCGTTGTGCCGGCCGACGTCCTCGCGGAGGCAGACCGCAGGTCGCCGTCGGCGTCGAACAGCCCGGCGGCGTGCAGCCCGCCGGTGCGGTCGAAGACCTTCTGCGCGGCTCGCAGCCGCTCCGGGAGGGCGAGCAGGGCGGGCGTCGATCGGCGCGGCTGTCGGCCGCGACGTCGTACGGCGTGACGGTGCGGACGGCGTCGATGCTCGCCTTGCCGCACATGCCGCAGGACGATGACGTGTAGAAGTTGCGGGTCAGCCTCCGGGTCGGCACGCCCGGGCGCGAGGGTGACGTCGACGACGTTGTCGGCGCGGCGATCGCACCGTGGACGTCGTCGGCGGAGCGGCGACGACACCCTCGGTGAGGAGGAAGCCGAGCGCGAGGTCGAGGTCGTCACCGGGTGTGCGCATGGTCACGCTGACGGCGCGGCCGTCGACGCGGATCTCGAGCGGCTCCTCGACGGCGAGGGTGTCCGGGCGGCGCACGGTGCGGTCGTCGTCGACGCGTACGACGGGCCGCCGATCGGTCATCCGCCCCACCTGGCCCCACCTCCTCCGTCTCCGCGTCCCCCAACTCCGCCGTCTCCGCCGAACTTTGAACATCGACTCGGACATCATGAGCGTGCCCTGTCCGTTTCGACGTTCAAAGGTCGGGCGGCAGGAGTCAGCGCAGGACGACGGTGCGGCCGTCGGCGCGGCGGGGGACGATCTCGCCGATGACGGTGGCGCCCGGCACCTCCCCGGCCAGGAGCAGGCCGCCGGAGGTCTGCGCGTCGGCCAGCAGCAACAGCTCGGTCTCGTCGTGGTCGCCGGGATCGAGGTGGGGGAGCACCCAGTCGAGGTTGCGGCGGGTGCCGCCGGAGACGAAGCCGTCGGCCGCGGACTGCCGGGCCGACGTCCAGGTAGGGCACCGCGGCCGCGTGGACGACGGCGGTGACGCCGGAGGCGCGGGCGAGCTTGTGCAGGTGGCCGAGCAGGCCGAAGCCGGTGACGTCGGTCGCGGCGCGGACACCGGCGGCGACCGCGGCCTGCGCGACGTCCCGGTTGAGGCTGGTCATCGACTCGACGGCGTGCGGGAACGTCTCGCCGGTCGCCTTGTGCCGGTTGTTGAGGATGCCGACGCCGAGCGGCTTGCTGAGGGACAGCGGCATACCGGGGACGGCGGCGTCGTTGCGCAGCAGGCTGCCGGCGGGGGCGAGGCCGGTGACGGCCATGCCGTACTTCGGCTCCGCGTCGTCGATGCTGTGGCCGCCGGCGACGTGGCAGCCGGCTGCCGCGGCGACGTCGTACCCGCCGCGCAGCACCTCGCGGGCGAGATCGAACGGCAGCAGGTCGCGCGGCCAGGCGAGCAGGTTGACCGCGACGAGCGGTGTGCCGCCCATCGCGTAGATGTCGGACAGCGCGTTGGCGGCGGCGATCCGGCCCCAGTCGTACGGGTCGTCGACGACCGGCGTGAAGAAGTCGGCGGTGGCGAGGATCGCGCGATCGCCGTCGATGCGGACGGCAGCGGCGTCGTCGCCGGAGTCGAGCCCGACGAGGAGTTCGTGCGGGCTCGTCGTACCGGCTGCGGACAGGCCGGCCAGCACGTCCTCGAGCTCGCCCGGCGGGATCTTGCACGCGCAGCCGCCGCCCTGGGCGAACTGCGTGAGCCGCAGCGGCGGGGCGTGCGCGGTCATGACCGGACTTTACGTCGGGGCGGGAGCGGGTGAGCTGGTGTGACCGACCGCCGCCACCATCGAGCCTCCGCCGATCATGGCGAAGCGCGCGTTATGAGGCCGGCATAACACGTAGTGCTCCATGATCGGCCTCCAGAGCCGCGCGCCGTCGCCGGTAGGGTCGCCGGCGGAGGCGTCTGTGTCCTGGTGGGCGCCGCGGTCTTCAAAACCGTTGAGCGGCAGTCACTGTCGCTGGTGGGTTCGATTCCCATCCGCCTCCGCCACCTGCGGTTTTGCAATGTACGGCGCATGCCGGCAGCTGCCGTCCAAGGCCCAAATGATCTCCGCGTGCCATTCGCGTGCCATTTCTGTCGGGGGTACGCCTTAGCCTCAGAGGCGAGCAGGCACGGGGAGGTACAAGATGCCAGCGGAACTGCCCTACATGCATTCCGTGACGAATCTGCCCGCGATCTTGGACCGGATCAGGGCAGCGGCGACGCCGCCGAAGTTCACGCACGAGTTTCTGAAGGCCAACCTGGGGTTCGCGTCATCGAACGACCGTTCGGTGATCAAAGTGCTTCGACAGCTGGGTTTCCTCTCGAACGATGGCACACCTACGCCGCGGTACAACGAGTTTCGTGGCTCCGCCGGCGGGCGCGCGCTCGCCGACGGACTGCGCGAGGGGTGGGCGCCGCTGTTTCTGAGTGATGAGGCAATCCACAAACGCTCAGGAGACGTGTTGCTCGGCGTGGTCAAGAACACCACGGGCACCGGGGACGCCGTCGCCAAGAAGATCGCGACGACCTTCAAGGCATTGGCGGAACGTGCCGAATGGACCACTTCGCCGGTCGAAACGACAACGGTCCAACCGGTGGCCGATGCGGGCGAGCCGAACGCTGAAGTCGAAGTTCCGGAGACCCAGCCGGCGGCTCCGCAATCGCTGCGACTCCATCACGACATCCACATTCACCTCCCACCGACTTCTGACGTCGGCGTGTACCGCGCGATCTTCCAGGCGATGAAGGCAGAGTTGATTGACTAGGGAGGGCACGATCCGCGATTGGCTCTTTAAGGGCCTATCCGTTGAGTACGCGCTGAACGAACTGGAGCGCACAGGCCTCTCTGTCCGTGCGCCGACCGACCCGCAGGCGCTACAGCGTGTGCTTCCGCTTGAAGACTTCTCGCCGGAAATCCGTTCGGCTTCGATCAGAGCGCTGCCCGCCTACCTTGCTTTCTTCTGCCTCGAGAACAGCGCCCGCGAGGTGATCGTTGAACGTCTTGCGGAACGACATGGCTCTGATTGGTGGTCGAGCTGCGCCTCCCGACCCGTCCAGGAGAAGGTCACCCGACGACAAGAGGCTGAGGGAAACAATAGGTGGCATGTTCGCCGTGGCGCTAGCGAGATCTACTACACGGATTTCGGTGATCTGGCCTCTCTCATTCGAAACAACTGGGAAGACTTCGAGGATCTCTTTCCCGACGTGAACTGGGTGCTCAGCCGCTTTACCGAACTCGAGGCATCGCGGAACATCGTCGCTCACAACAACTTGCTCGAACCGCGCGAGGTGGACCGAATCAAGATGTACCTGATGGACTGGGTGAGGCAAGTCGGATGAATCACCGAGAGGTGAGCTATGGACCAACCGATCTACGACCGAGCAGGCAGAGTCACTGCATGGCTTGAGAACGGCATTGACATTTTCGACCTGCAGAATCGTGACCGCGGTTTCGTCGAGCGAGGCAACGTGTTCACGCCGAGCGCGGGTTATGTGGGCGAGTTCGCGGACGGGTTTTTCTGGGATCGCCACGGTCGAGCGGTTGCTTTTGTCGACGGTGCTCAAGGTGGGCCTGTGCCACCAGTCCCGTCGGTAGCGCCAGTTCCTCCGGTACACCCCGTGACACCCGTGCGTCCGGTAACGCCCGTGCCGCCGGTTGCGCCAGTGCGAAGCCTGAGTTGGTCCGACCTCGGTTTCTATGAGTTTTTGAGCTGACAGCCCGGTGGCCGGAATCAGGCGTGTCCTGGGTCCTCTGCGCCCAGAGTCGTGTCGCTTTGAGGGAGCCCGTCATCCTCGCGGGCTTGAGCGACTGCGAGCCCGCTCAACCGGCGTGCGATCTCGCGGTCGCGCTTGTCAGCGGCGTGCTGGTAGCGGATCGCTGCTGCGGCGGACGAGTGGCCGGCGCGACGCATGACCTCAGCGAGTGTGGCGCCAACCTGAGCGGACAGGGTGAGCCCGGCGTGGCGCAGGTCGTGGAAGTGGGCGTGCTCGATGCCCGCCACCTTGCGTGCCTTCCGCCAGTACCACTCAAGATGCATGAGGCGCAGCTCGCTGCCATCGGGACGACGAAAGAGACGTGCGTTCGGCAGCATCGGGCCCATCGCGTCGAAATGGCTGCGCAAGGCGTCGATCGCTGGCTGGGGGAGATGCACGACGCGGCGGCTGCCCATCTTCGGCTCAACGACGATGGGACCGCGGCCGCGGATCTCGACGACCTGGCGCTGGATCGCGAGCGTGCCGGCGTCGAGATCGATGTCGCCGCGTTGAAGTCCGAGGACCTCGCCGATGCGCAGGTGCGCCCAGAGGGCGAGCAGGACGGTCGTCTCGAGCCCCGCCGGCATCGCGGCGGCCGCTCGTTCGACATCGGCCGGATCGATGAGCGGTCGTTCGGGCGTGTGCGGCTGACCGGCGCCGCGGATGCGGCAGGGGTTGCGGGCGATGGCATCGTCGGCGACGGCGGTGTTCAAGATCGCACGCAAAAGCGCGTAGGCCTGGCGGGTGGCTGTCGTACCGGTGGACTCAGCAACCTCCGCGTGCCATCGACGGACGACTGCGGGTGTGAGAGTTCGCAGCGGCGTCTCGCCGAGGAACGGCAGGATCCACATGTCGAGGCTGTGTCGGTAGGTGTCGACAGTGCGCGGTGCAAGAGGGCGGCCTCTCACCCGCCGCTCTGCGAGCCACGCGTCGGCGTATGCGCGCAGCGTCGTGTCGCCGGTCTTCGGATCACTCCAGAGGCTTCGCTGCATGTCGGTCTCGACCGCCGCGAGGAAGCGGGCAGCGTCGGGACGCGACTCGAATGTGTCCGGCGCCGTTCGCAGCTGGCCGTCCGGGCCGGGGTAGCGGGCTTGGTACCGGCCCGAGGGCAGGCGTCGGATAGTGCCGAAGCTCCGCCGCGCCATGCCACCTCCTGAGATCCGCTCAACGGTCACCCGGCTGGTCGGCGTGGGCTGCCGATCGAGGGCAAGTTGTGGATGGGCGGAGCGTGTCCAGAAGGCGAACCAGAACCGTGACCACGCGGTGGTTCGGTTACTGTGCCGGCGAACCACAACCGTGACCATGAGGCGAACCACCTGGTTCGCCGTCCACAAGGGAAACCACATCCGGCTCTGCAGCGGCCGCTTCGAGCGAGCCTGCTCGGGTGGGCAGCTACCGGCTATACGACGGCGTCACGGCTGAGTTCCTCGGTGCATTCGCCTCAGAGCAGGCGGCCTGGCGTGCGGCGGACGCGCACTCGCTGGAGGCTCTGGCGCGGACGACTGACTGGATCGTGGTCGAGCACCTCGTCGTCAGCTGTGGCGCCGGCGGTCGCGCCCTGGTGCGGGCTGAGATGACGCACGTCGGGCCGCCCGACGATATGGACGGCTGCGCTGCCTGGTTGAGCGCCCTTCCCGGCCGCTCCTGACGTCAGCGGTCGGCCTCCGTCTCGGATGAGACCTATGCCGATCACGCGACTATCCGGGATTGCCAGGTAGCGGACGGCGTCGTTGCTGGTCGGCCTGGCTATGCGTTTGGTCCGACCCGGCATAAGTGAACCCCTGGCCGAAGCCGGCTCGACCGGCGCTCCGCGGGTGCGTCCTCGGTAGGCGCCTGAACCCGGTTGAGCCCCTGGCCGCGAAAGCGTTCTGAGGCTGTCGGTGACTGTTAGCGGACGATCCTTGGCCTGGGGTGGTCAGGGTCCGAGTAGCAGCGCAATTCCCAGAGCGGCGAGGGCAAGGGCGACGCCTGCTGCGCGGAGCATCGTCGCCGAGCGGCCCGGTGCTTCATGGGGGCCGGCAATCCGGACGACGGCTCTGGGAAACGCTGCCAGAAGCAGACCGATGATCAGGAACACCAGCACCATCTGCCCAATCTAGGGCTTCATGGCGTGCCCGAGAAGGGCGGTCGGTGATCACGCTTCTCCTGTCGTCTTCAGGAGGGAGCGGGTCATGGCAGTCAAGGTCGAGGTTGCTGGTGAGACCGCGGAGGTTCTCGCGGCCTATCAACAGTTCCTGGGGGTCGAGCGGCGGTTGGCGCCGCTGACGATCCGGACGCGGTGCGACGTGATCAGCCGGTTTCTCCGGTTCCGGCTCGCGGATCACGGTGAGCTGGATCTCGCAGAGCTGACCGCGGCAGATGTCCGCAGCTTCGTAGTCAACGAGGGTGAGCGGCTAGCGGTGAGCTCGACCCGGACCGCGATCGAAGCCCTGCGATGTTTCCTACGGTTCCTTTTCGTCACCGGCGTCACGGCAACCGATCTGTCTGGTGCTGCGCCGAGCGTCGCCGGCTACCGGCATACCGGACCGCCGCGGATCGTGGACGCCGCCACCGTCCGGGCCCTGCTGGGGTCGTGCGACCGGACCACGCTGGTCGGGCGCCGCGACTACGCCGTGCTGCTGCTGATGGTGCGGATGGGTTTGCGCGCGGTCGAGGTCGCGCGGCTACGCCTGGACGACATCGATTGGCGCACCGGCCAGATCACCGTGCTCGGCAAGGGCGGCTACCGCGATCAGCTGCCGCTGCTGCCCGACGTCGGTGAAGCCATCGTCGACTATCTGCGTCACGGCCGCCCGGCGTCGCCGTCCCGTGAGGTGTTCCTGCGGGTGCTGCGACCGATAGGGCCGCTGGGTCGCAACGGCGTGGTGATGGTGCCCCGAGAAGCCTCCCAACGCGCCGGAGTCCCGATGGTCGGTGCGCACCGGCTGCGGCACACGGCAGCGACGAACCTGCTCCGCGCCGGCGCCTCGTTGCGTGAGGTCGGGCAGGTGCTGCGCCATCACAGCGATCAACAGACCGCTCTTTACGCACTCGTCGATATCGCTGCATTGTCGACGGTGGTTCGGCCGTGGCCGGTGAGTCGGTGATGGCGACGATGACCGCCGCGGCTCAGGACTACCTGCGGCTGCGGCGCGCGCTCGGTCACCAGCTGGCATGGGACGGACGCCTGTTGACCCAGTTCACCAGTCATCTCGACGAGCGTGGCGTTACCCGGCTCACGACGGCCGACGCATTGGCGTGGAGCGCGGCCAGCACCACCGGCGCCGCCGGCTCGGTCGCGCACCGCCTGACGCTGATCCGTGGGTTCGCCCATTATCTCGCCGCGTTCGACGCGGCGACCGAGATCCCACCGAAGGAACTGTGTCCTTCGCAGATCGTCCGGCGAGTGCCTTACATCTTCCAGGCGGAGCAGGTCGCCGCGCTGATTGCGGCGGCGGCAAGGCTGTCGCCGAAGTTGCGGGCGGCGACGTTCGCCACGCTGATCGGGTTGATGGCCGCGACAGGCCTGCGCACCAGCGAAGCGTTCCGGCTTGAGGTCACCGACGTCGATGTCACCGGCGAGCTGCTGTTGGTGCGGTGCTCAAAGTTCGGCAAGACCCGGCACCTGCCACTGCATCCGTCGACGCTTGCGGCGCTCGAGGGCTACCTCGCTGAGCGCGGCGGATGCTCAACGCCGTTGCTGTTCGTCGGTATCGATCGCACGCCTCTGCACCGCAACGGTGAGCCGGCGGCCACCTTCCGCCGCCTGCTTACCGACGTCGGGATCTGCGTGACCGGTGATCGTCGGCCACCGCGACTGCACGACCTGCGACACACCTTCGCGGTCACCACCCTGCGGGAGTGGCACGCCGCCGGGATCGACGTCGAAGGACAGCTCGCGGTGCTGTCCACCTATCTCGGCCATCTCAACCCCGCCTACACGTATTGGTATCTGCAGGCGGTGCCCGAGCTGATGACCGTGCTCGGTGACCGGGTCGACCGCTACCTGAACGGCGGTGCGTGGTGAGCGCGCTCGCGCCGATCCTGGAAGGGTTCTTCACCGAACACCTCGGCGGACGTCGCGCCAGCCCAGCGACCGTCATGTCCTACCGGGACACGTTCCGGCTGCTGCTGAAGTTCACGCAGGTCCACACTGGAACACCACCGTCTCGGTTGGATCTGGCGCAACTGGACGCGGCGACCATCGGCGCCTTCCTGAACCATCTGGAAACCGACCGTGGCAACGGAGTGGTCACCCGCAACCTGCGGCTGACCGCGATCCACTCGCTGTTCCGTTACGCCGCGTTGCGCTGCCCGGAACACGCCGGCCTGATCCAACGGGTGCTAGCGATGCCGAACAAGCGGCGCGACGTCCGTGAGGTCACCTTCCTCACCGCCGACGAAGTCGACGCGCTGCTCGCTGCCCCGGACCGCTGCACGACGCTCGGTCGCCGTGACTACCTGTTGCTCGCGTTCGCCGTTCACACCGGACTACGGGTCTCCGAGCTCACTGCCGTCCGCTGCGGCGATGTCGCGTTCGGGGCCGGCGCGCACGTCCGTTGCATCGGCAAGGGCAGAAGGGAGCGCTGCACCCCGATCACCAAGCAGCTCGCCCGGCTGCTCGCGGACTGGGTCCACGACCGGCACGCCGACCGGACGATCCGCTGTTCCCGAACCGCGGCGGCGGTCCGCTCGCACCAGACACCGTCGACCGATTTGCTCGAGAAGCACGTCGCGACCGCGGCCGGCGCTGCCCGTCGCTGGACGGCAAGAGCGTCACTCCGCACACGCTGCGGCACACCTGCGCGATGAACCTGCTACACGCCGGTGTCGACACCTCGTCGATCGCGCTTTGGCTCGGCCACGCCAGCAGCCGCTCGACGCAGCCCTACCTACACGCGGACATGAAGCTCAAGGAACGCGCACTCGCTCGGGTCGCGCCGACCGTCACCGCCGGGCCGCGCTACCGGCCGCCGGACCGGCTGCTGGCCTTCCTGGAAGAGTTGTGACTATCCCGGGCAACTCGGCGAGCCGACCGCCCTGACCAGCCACCACGTCGTCCCCTACCCGGCAGTCCCAGATAGTCGCGTGATCGGCATAGGTCTCACTATCCGGGTCTCCGGATAGAGAGACAAGTGTGTGGTCCTGGTGTCTGGCGGCTGATGAGGACGGCGGGTGATGGCCGAACCGGACGCCACTGACGACGGTCGTGGCGGCAGGGCGCCGGACGGCGACCAGCGGCATTTCTGGCAGATGCGCGGAGTACATGGCGCCACGGTCCTGCGGCGGTAGTTGCGGGGGAGCCGACCAGCACCCGGAATGTGCATCCAGACTGCCCAGCCGCTACCCCGTTGGGTGGGGGCCGTGGTCACGGTTGTGGTTCGGTCGGCGCCGATCCTTCGGCAAAGCCGTCCGGGGAGGTCCCATGCCAGCTCTGCTCACCGTTGAGGACGCCGCCGAGGAGCTCGGCACACCCGTGCGGTTCGTCCGTCGGCTGATCCATGAGCGACGCATCCGCTTTCACAAGATCGGCAAGTACGTGCGGATCGCGCGATCGGACTTGGACGCCTTCATCGCCGCCGCCCAGGTCCCTCCAGCTGGGACGTAATCGACAGGGCACGTCGCCGCGCCCGCCTCAGGCAACCCCCGCGGCCCGTCAGGAAGCGTCCAATTTGCCGCTTCGACACCGGCGTTCCCGAGTGGGTTCTGATAGCTCACGGACAGCGGGCAGGGCGTACCGCGGCAGTGGTCACGCGCCCCGGGCTTCAGGTCCGGAGGCGCCTGCGTACCCGAGCGATCTTGGTTACCGTGCACGACGTGAGGTGGTCGGTTGTAGTGGTGCTGCTCGCCGCAGCACCAGTTGCGGCTTGCAGCAGCCACCATCACGTGGCCGATCCTTATGCATCGGGTGTGGATGGCGGCACGGTCGTGGTGGACAAGGTGATCTGCGATCCGACGCCGACCCCCTGTAATCGCTATGTCGTCATCGACCCGGGTGCCGACACCAGCAACGCAGCGCTCAGGCGAACGGTAACGGACATCGCAATGAAGCGACTGGGGTGGAAGGTAAGCGCTTATCCGCCGGTACCCCCCACCCAGGGCATCGCCTTCGACACGTCGTCTCCGGATCGAGGGGGCTACATCAACTCCGCGTCGGCCGAGTTGAAGCTCGACACGGGACTACTCGATCAGGGAGCTTCCGCGGCCACCGGGCAGATCATCCTGGACGCGTTGCGGCAGCACCCTGACGCCGTCGTCGTCCGCATCGTCGACACCAGCGATGGCACCACCGCGTAGGTGCCGTGTTCCTGCACGGGGCCTCCCTCGGCACAGACGCCGAACACGTCACTCTGCGTGCGGGAATGTCGGCTGATCCGGGTACGGTCAGCGGACGATGGGAAAGCGGGCATTCCGGTCATTGCGGCCACGAGAACTCCTGCGCATTCTTGAGGGTCTCGGGTACCAGACGGTGTCGCAGAGGGGCTCTCATCGGAAGCTCGAGGCGCCAGGTCGACCGCGGCTTATTTTCGCCTTTCACCCGAGCGTGACTATCGGCCCGACTCTCGTACGGGACATACTCGTGAAGCAGGTGGGGTTGACCTTAGAAGAGGCGGAGGAGGTGGTTCGCGGTGGCTGAAGTGGCATCGACGCACTTGATCATGAGGCAGGAAGACGGCTACGCGATCTATTCCCCCCAGCTTCCAGAGTTGATGGCCGTCTACAGCACGACCAAGGCAGTAAAGAAGGACTTGAACGAGGCGCTTGAGTGGGCTGGCTGGCAACGGGGCGGCCGGTTGGTTCAGCACAACGAGATCGTTCGCCACGATGGCGACATCCTTGTGCGCTGGGCTCAGGACGAACACGCCGCGGCTCGCATCGAGGTCGCTGAGCGCCTTTCGCGCGCCTTGGCCGTTCCAGAGCAGTTGGACGACATGCTCTCTGCGCCGCGCGGCCGAGCTGGAAGCGCGCTATTCATCTGCTGCGTGTCGACGGACACGCTCGGGTGGGTCATGGATCAACTCGACCCCCGGGGGGAAGTTGCCGCCGCTGTCACGTGCGTGGCCGAGGACCTCATCTACAGCGCCTACTTCGCGTCCGGCGTCGACCAACTCGACTGGAGATCCGTCGATGACTGGGGTTGGACTAGAGACACCACCATTGGCGAGATGATCATGACGGAATCCGGGTCGCGTCGTCAGCCGGCGCTGGTGCGGGCATAGACGCTGCCGTGACCCGCGGCCGTCGTTAAGTCGCTGCATGGTCCGACGTCGCTAGGAGCACCATTGGCGGGCTGCAGTTGATCTTCGCGTGCCATTCGCGTGCCATTAGCAATGGCACGGAGGGGTCAACAGGGGATAGCTGCGGACAACGCACTAGGCCTCTGACCTGCGAAAACGCTGTTTCGGCCCAGGTCGGCGATGTCCGTTTATCAAGCTTCAAAACCGTTGAGCGGCAGTCACTGTCGCTGGTGGGTTCGATTCCCATCCGCCTCCGCCACCTGCGGTTCTGCTTTGTACGGGGCGTATCGCCGCGCTGTGGGCTCCCTCGAGCCGGCCCCTCGACCCCTCGGAGGGAGCTTCGCGTTGACGCTTCGACACGCCGAACGCGGGTGCGAGCAGGCTCCAGAACTGATTCGTCGTGGCCGGGGTTGTTATCAGTTGTGTTAGGATCCGATAACAAGTCCGGCCCGGAGTATCAGAACTTGGAGGCCCGCGTGGAGCCCGTCCCCCTGTGGCCGCCAGTCACTTACGAGGAGCATAACTGGGAAAGTCGCTACGCCCAGGGCATGGCTTCTCGCGCCGCGATTCGGCGACACCAGGGTCCGTACAAGGCAGCGGTCGTGCCTGAGATCGCGGCCGTGCCACTCCATTTGCCCTCGGAGACCCTGACCGCTAGCAGTGATGCGGCTCAAGAAGTGGCACGCTTCGATGCCGAACTGGGTGGCGAGATCGCACCCTTCGCGGCAGTCCTCCTCCGTTCCGAATCCGCAGCCAGTTCACAGATCGAGAATCTGACTGCCTCAGCTCGCGCGATCGCAGAGGCAACGCTGGGCGAGCCAACGGGCACGAACGCGCGCCAGGTCGTCGGGAACGTGGAGGCGATGAAGGCGGCGCTCGCCCTCGCCGATGACATGAGCGCTGACTCAATCCTGACGATGCATAAGGCTCTGCTGGAGCACACCGACCCAGACATCGCTGGCAAGTGGCGGACGGAACAGGTGTGGGTCGGTGGATCAGATCTCGGCCCACACCAGGCAGCGTTTGTACCGCCGTACTACGCGCGCGTTCCCGCCGCTATCGACGACCTTGTCTCCTTTATTCGGCGCGAGGATCTTCCGGTCCTCGCTCACGTGGCACTCGCGCATGCCCAATTCGAAACCATTCACCCATTCCCCGACGGCAATGGCCGCACTGGTCGCGCCCTGATGCACGCGATGCTGAGACACGCGGGGCTGGTCCGCAACGTCACCGTGCCGATCTCCGCTGGACTACTCGTCGACGTGGACCGCTACTTCGACGCGCTTACCGCGTACCGCGCCGGTGACCCTGCACCCATCATCGACCGAGTGGCAGACGCGTCGTACGCCGCAGTCTCGAATGGTCGTCAACTCGTCGGTGACCTGCGTGCCATCCGCGCTTCGTGGAACGATCGCGTGCGGGCGCGCCGTGATGCTGCGGTGTGGCGAGTGGCCGACCTGTTATGCGCCATCCCGTCATCAATGTGGGCCTTGTCAGCGACGAGCTGAGCATTGCCCCACAGAACGTCTACCGCAGTCTCGCACCGTTGGTCGATGCCGACATTCTGGTCTCGACTGGTCGACAGCGCGACCGCGTTTGGCGGTCAGCCGAGGTCCTTAGCGCTGTCGACGCGTTCGCCCGGCGCGCTGGCCGGAGACGACGCGGCGCAGCCTGAACCTGTCACGTGCCGAGCGGCTCCCGCATTGTGCCATTCCGCGGGGTCACGAAAGTGTCCGCCGCATGCGGTATCAACAAGGTTGTGAGCGAAGACGGATCCGAGCGCAGTGCCGAGCACCGACCGCAAGACGTTCGATTGCCCTCACTGCGGCGCCTTCACAGGCCAGACCTGGTATCGGCTGACTGCGAACCCGAAGTTCCCGAGGATGTCGCGATCTTCGTGGAACTTGGGTGGCGGTCCCCCGCCTGAGTCCTGCCTGGTGGTAGGTCTCGGGTGACCCGCCAAGGACACCCAAGAGGAAGGGACCGCCATGAAGACCGTACCGACAATGCGTGTGGTGTCGAAACCTGCCGCACCTGCAGGCTGGACGAATGGGCGCGGTCTGCCGGCCGAGGTGCGGCTCGCGCTGACCGAGATCGCTGGGGCGGCCCGGGAAGGGCTGTTGGCGATGAGTGTGGCCGCTGGGATGGCGGTGATGCAGGCGATGTTCGACGCGGAGATCGCCGCGGCGTGCGGGCCGAAGGGCCGCCACGACCCGGACCGGGCCGCGGTGCGTCACGGGGCCGGGCGGGGTTCGGTGGTGTTGGGCGGGCGGCGGGTGCCGGTGACCCGGCCGCGGGCGCGGACCACCGACGGGGCTGAGGTGCCGTTGGGCGCTTATCGGCTGTTCGCCGCGGAGGATCAGCTCACGGCGGTGGTGCTGGAGCGGATGCTGGCCGGGTTGGCGACCCGCCGGCACGTCAAGGCCGGTGAACCGGTCGGCCAGGCCGTGGCGGAGCAGGCGACGGCCACGAGCCGTTCGGCGGTGTCGCGCCGGTTCATCGCCGCGACCAAGACCGCCCTGGCCGAGCTGCTGGCCCGCGACCTGGCCCCGTTGACATCAAGGTGTTGATGGTCGACGGGGAACACCTCGCCGAGCACCTGGCCGTGGTCGCCCTGGCCATCACCGCGGACGGCACGAAGGTGCCGGTCGGGCTGTGGGAGGGCTCCACCGAGAACGCCACCGTGGTCAAGGCGCTGCTGGCGGATCTGGTCGCCCGCGGGTTGGACGCCGGCGACGGGTTGCTGATCGTCATCGACGGCGCGAAGGCGCTGTCCGCAGCGGTGAGGGCTGTTTTTGGTGCCAGCGCGGCCATCCAGCGTTGCACTGTCCACAAGAGACGAAATGTTGCCGACCACCTGCCCGAGCGTGAGCGCGGCTGGGTCGACACCAAACTGGGCCGGATCTTCGCCAACCCGGACCCGCGACCGGGCTACGCGACGCGAAGGCCCTCGCGACCGCCCTGGCCCGCAAGCACCCGGGTGCCGCCGCGTCGCTGCGCGAGGGTCTGGAGGAGATGTTCACCGTCACCCGGCTGGGCATCACCGGCCTGGCCCGCACGCTGACCACCTCGAACCCGATCGAGTCGATGATCTCCATCGCCCGGACCACCAACCGCAACGTCACGCACTGGCGCGACGGGCAGATGGTGCTGCGCTGGACCGCCGCCGGGATGCTCAACGCCCAACGCTCCTTCCGCCGCGTCAAGGGCTACAAGCAGATGCCCCAACTCATCGCCGCGCTGTACCGACACGCCCACCCAAACACCGCGCACCACCGAAACTGTCGGTACCGCAGCCTAGAATGCACATGGATCGTCACCGAAGTTCCACGAGACCCGGGACATGCTCAAGTTCCCGGTACCTAATTTAGGACTAGTTACGGCCATCGAATAGGGCTGGGTTTTGTCGTCGCCGTCATCAGGCCAGAACAGCACGTCTCCGCCGTAGTAGACGATGGTGGCCCAATCGTCAGGTGATTCCTGCTTGAGACTCCGCACCTGGGCTGACGTGGAGAATCCGCTAGACCGTTGGAAGCGCGAGTTGATTCGTCCTACCGCCTCGGCCTCGTCGATGCCGAACATGCGCACCAGCGACGCGGCGATCTCACTGAAATACGCGTCTGCTGTCGGTGTCACAGGAAAGTTCCAGCGATTCACGTCGCGAGGCTAACCGCTCCGTAAGCCGCTCGCGATCCGCAGCGCCGGCCCGCCACGCAGCATCCCTTGGCCAGGCTATGAAATTTGACGCCGGCGTCACCAACTATGGGCTCCCTTCGAGGCCACTATCTGCGATAGGTGCGCGATGTGGACGCTTTGGGACGCTCACGCCAAGACGATGGTCTACCCGCCCACACGTGCCTGGTGTTCTCGCACTCAGCGACACTTGCGGGTGGCGTGCCAAGCCGAGCGCAGCTCGGCATCTGGGGTCGGCGCTTGCCGTGAAACGGCGGGAGGCGATCCGAGCACCTCGTCCTGTAGATCTTCGTACCCGACGAGTTCTCTGTCCATCGCCAGTCGCACGAGTTCGGCCTCGATCCGCTCGCCCTCTTCCCCTCTCAGCTCTACGGCGACAAAGTGACTGGTCAAGTCGCCATCCGACCAGGACTGCCGGGGCGCTAGATCACTCCCCCACGGGCTGATCCCGTCGGCCAAGTCTGGCCAGCGGCCGAGCACGACCTCACGAAAGCGCCGAACATCCGGATGGGGGGTGACACCTTCCACGTCCTCGTCGAGCAGTAGACGACCGCCAATCTCCTTGGGATCACCCTCACCGGCCTTCCAAAAACACACATTCCAACCGCTCGAGGTTGTCCCGCTCGTAGTGGAAGTTGAGGTGGCGGTCCCCCGCCTGATGCCTGCCTTGCGGTAGGTGTTGGGCGACCGCCAAGTCGACCAACAAGAAGGGGACCGCCATGAAGACCGTACCGAGCAAGGTCCAGATCGTGACGCAGGAGCAGGCTGCCGAGGCCGGCCTGTCGTCGACGCTGCAACTCGCCCTCGCCGAGATCACCGACACGGCCCGGGAAGGCCTGCTGGCGATGAGCGTCGCTACCGGTCTGGCCGTGATGCAG
Organism: uncultured Actinomycetota bacterium; assembly: GCA_963835405.1. Taxonomy (GTDB): domain Bacteria; phylum Actinomycetota; class Actinomycetes; order JAFAQI01; family JAFAQI01; genus CAWIFV01. The sequence continues at coordinate 33,582 of CAWIFV010000007.1, read as the reverse complement.
GCGATGTTCGAAGACGAGATCGCCGCGATCGCTGGCCCGAAGGGCAAGCACAACCCGGACCGCAGCGCCGTTCGGCACGGTAGCGGGAGGGGTTCGGTGGTCCTGGGGGGCCGGCGGGTGGAGGTCAGCCGCCCGCGGGCCAGGACGCTGGATGGCCATGAGGTTCCGCTGGCGTCCTACGCGCACTTCGCCGCGGATGACCTGCTCTCGCAGGTGGTGATGGAGCGGATGCTGGCCGGGGTCGCGACCCGCCGGCATGCCCGGATCGCCGAGCCGGTCGGCAAAGACCTCCTGGCGACCGCCACCGCGACGTCGAGTTCGGCGGTGTCACGCCGGTTCGTCAGGCCGACCAAGACCGCGTTCGCCGATCTGCTCGCCCGCGACCTGACCGAACACGACATCAAGGTCTTGATGATCGACGGGGAGCACCTCGCTGACCGGTGCGTGGTGGTCGCGCTGGCGATCACCGCCGACGGGACCAAGCTGCCGGTCGGGCTGTGGGAAGGCGCCACCGAGAACACGACGGTCGTCACCGCGTTGCTCGCCGACTTGGTCTCCCGGGGCCTGGTCGCCAGGATGGGCTGCTGGTCGTGTTCGACGGCGCGAAGGCGCTGCGGCGGCGGTCAGCGCGGTCTTCGGGGCCACGCGGCGGTCCAGCGCTGTACTTTGCACAAGCGTCGCAACGTGGCAGATCACTTGCCGGACAAGGAAAAGGCGTGGGTCGACGCGAAGCTCGTGAAGGCGTTCAACCATCCTGATCCCGACCAGGGACTGCGTAACGCCCGGCACCTGGCGGGGCTGCTCGAGACCGCTACCCGGGCGCGGCAGCCTCGCTGCGTGAGGCCCTGGAGGAGATGTTCACCGTCAGCCGGCTCGGCATCGACGGTCGGCTCGCCAAGACCCTGACGACCTCCACCCCGGTCGACTCGATGATCAGCATCGCCCGGACCACCAACCGCAACGTCACGAACTGGCGCGACGGTCACATGGTGCTGCGTTGGACCGCCGCCGGCATGCTGAACGCCGAGCGCTCGTTCCGCCGGATCAAGGGCTACAAGCAGATGCCTCAGCTCATCGCCGCGCTGAACCGGCACGCCCACCCCGAACCGCAGCGGCCACCGAAACTGTCGGTACCGCCGCCTAGTGTTCACCTCGGATCGCCACCGAAGTTCCACGGGACCCGGGACATGCTCAACCGCTCACGCCAACATCATGCCCGTCTGCCGGAACAGGTAGCCCCTACTTGCGGTGCCGGCGTCGCCATTGCTATCACCGGGAGCGCTGGAAGGCACATCTTCGCCGCCCGACTCAATGCGGTGTTAATACGGGCAGCAACTCCGCATTGCTTGGTCGGGCGGCACGGGTGGAACGCCGTTGTCGAAGCGGCAATTCGATCGTCGCCGAGCGTCGCGAAGTCGTCGTAGGTGACCTTCGCGTGCCATTCGCGTGCCATTAGCAATGGCACGGAACGGAGGGGTCAGCAGGGGAGAGCAGCGGACAGCGCACCGGGCCGCTGACCTGCGGAAACGCTGAATCCGCGCAGGCTGGCGATGTCCGTTTACCAAGTTTCAAAACCGTTGAGCGGCAGTCACTGTCGCTGGTGGGTTCGATTCCCATCCGCCTCCGCAAGAGCGCCGACGGTTGTCACGCCGGCGCGGGTTGCTGGACGCGCGCGAGCGTGGGCCCCATCAGGTCGGCGAAGTTGCCGGCGTAGAAGGCCGCACGGATGTCCTCGTCGCAGCCGGCAAGGCTGGTGTCGAACCGCTTCACCGGGTTGCGGCCGCCTTCGACGTGCGGGTAGTCGGAGGAGAACATGGCAATCTCCGGGCCGGTGTGCGGATGATCCAGTCGGCGGGTTCGTGCGGGTACGGGGTCACCCGGACCTGCCGGTGGACGAACTCGCTCGGCCGCAGCGCTGAGCCGCTGCAGCCGCTCCTCGTTCCGGCGGAACGCCTCGGCGGCGGAGTCCAGCGTTGCGCATGAGCCCGGGTAGCCACGACGCGCCCTGCTCGATCAGCCCGACCGCAGGGTCGGGAACCGGTCGAGCACCCCGTCGATGATCAGCGTCGCCAGCGTCTGCATCGGCGTGTAGGGGATGGCCATGTAGGCGACCGAGCGGAAGTTGGCGTCGCCGCCGTGGAAGTCGGGCACCGGCGGCAGGCCGTTGTCTTGTAGACGGGGTTGAGCAGCTCGCCGCTCGCCACCGACGTGGAACACGATCGGGATCCCCGCCTCCTGCGCCTGCGCCCACACCGGCGTCGAAGCCGACGTGGCTGGGCGAGTGGTCGCGCGGTGGGTGGCGAGGCGATCTTGATCGCCGCGGCCCCGAGCTCGATGGCCTCGCGGGTCAGCTGGGCGGCCAGGTCGATGTCGGCGAACGGCACGTAGCAGACGGGCAGCAGGCGGGGGTCGACGCTGCAGAAGTCGACGATGGCCGCGGTTGTGGGCCCGCGCCATCGCGCAGGCCAGGTCCACCTCGGCGTTGACGTCGAACTCGCGCAGCGGGATCGAGGTAGGTGGTCGTGAAGACGAGCTGGGCGGCGAAGCCCAGCAGGTCCAGAGCCCGCGAGCGGTCCTCACGGATCACGGCACCGACGGCGAGGGAGTTCTTCCGCAGCAAGATCTCCTCGGCGTCGTTGGCCCGGAACGCCGGGTCCTGTTGCTTCGCGATCGCCTCCTCGACCCCGGGCGGCTTGCGGAACGTCGCCAACCGCTCCGCCAGCTCCGCCCGCACCGACGGATCGGCGTAGCTCTCGGCGTAACCCGGTGGCTCGTGGATGTGCGAATCGGCGTCGTAGACGAGCCGCCCCTCGACGTAGGCCATGGGCAAACCCTACGACCTGCGGCAATTCACCGAATGCCGACGGATGCGGTTTTTGCTGGACGGAAGCGGCTCCGGTTGGTCCAATGGTCACCAGCGCGAGAGGGGGGACCGGATGCCGGCTACACCCGGGACCAGGCTGTTCATCGTCGGCCTCTACAGCCTGCTGCTGATCGCCGCCCTGGTGGCGAACGCCGTCCAGGGACGGCGGGGGAGCCGCAGCGGGCGCGCGGCGGCGCCCGACCATCCTGAGATCGTCGACCTGACCGATGCCGCCCTCAGCGGTCTTCCCCACCAGCGACCCCAGTCCCAGGAAGTGTCCGAGGAGACCGTGCGACCGGGCCGCTGAGCCACGCCGCGCAACGCGTCACAGCCCGCGCAGTCACACCGCCTGGCGGCTCGTGCTCTCGCCCGCCCCGATCGCTCCGTCCGGCGCTCGTCGGTGCGCGACCGCGGCGACCACCGGCGGTGCCGTGCTCGCGGTCGCGGGGTTGCTGAACTCGATCGCCTCGTCCTGGAGCGATCCGTAGCGCAGCAGGAGCAGGTCGCGGATGTAGTTCTGGTAGAGCCGCCACGGCGCGCGCTCGCCCTGCTTGGGGAAGTTCTGCACCGCGCGCAGCACGTAGCCCGACGACAGGTCCACGAACGGGCGCGTCGGCAGTGTCGGCCGGGTCCAGCGCGGCGTCACCTGCCGCATGCCCGTCTCGTCCATGTGCGCGAGCAGCCGGGTCACGTACCGGCAGACCAGGTCGCACTTCAGCGTCCACGAGGCGTTGGTGTAGCCGACCGCAGCGGCGAGGTTGGGCACGCCGCTGAACATCATTCCCTTGTAGCCGACGGTCTCGGAGAGCGTGACCGGTGATCCGTCGACCGTGACGGACAGGCCGCCGAGGGCGAGCATGTTGAGCCCGGTCGCCGTGATGATGACGTCGGCCTCGAGCTCCGTCGCCGGACGCGAGCCGCAGCCCCTTCTCGGTGAACGTCTCGATCTGGTCGGTGACGATCGAGGCCGTTCCCTTGCCGAGGACCCGGAAGAGGTCGCCGTCCGGGACCAGGCACAGCCGCTGGTCCCACGGGTTGTAGCGCGGCTTGAAGTGCGTGTCGATGTCGTAGTCCGGCGGCAGCAGCCGCTCCTGCCCCTTGCGGATCAGCGCCTTCATCCAGTGCGGCCGGCGGCGGCTCACGCTGGAAGCTCAGCATCGACAGCAGCACGTTCTTCCAGCGCAGCACCGGATAGGCCATCTTCGCCGGCAGGAACCGGCGCAGCCGCTTGGCCAGCGGGTCCTCCGCCGGCAGCGCCACGACGTACGTCGGCGACCGTTGCAGCATGGTGACGTGCGCGGCCTTCTCCGCCATCGCCGGCACGAGGGTCACCGCGGTCGCGCCGCTGCCGACGACGACGACACGCTTGCCGGCGTAGTCGAGGTCCTCCGGCCAGTGCTGCGGGTGCACGATCTGCCCGGCGAACCGGTCGGTCCCGGCGAACTCGGGGGTGTAGCCCTCGTCGTAGCGGTAGTAGCCGGCGCACATGAAGAGGAACCCGCACGTGAACCGCAGGGTGTCCCCGGTGTCGGTGCGCTCCACGTCGACGGTCCACCGGGCGTCCGGCGTCGACCACTCCGCGCGCACCACCCGGTGCCGGAGCCGGATCTTGTCCTCGACGCCGTGCTCGCGTGCGGTGTCCTTGATGTAGTCGAGGATCGCCGGGCCGTCCGCGATCGACCGCGCGCTCGGCCACGGCCGGAACGAGTAGCCCAGGGTGTACATGTCCGAGTCGGACCGGATCCCCGGATAGCGGAAGAGGTCCCAGGTCCCGCCGACGGCGTCGCGCGCCTCGAGGATGGTGAACGACTTGCCGGGGGCGTCCGCCTGGAGGTGGCAGGCGGCACCGATGCCGGACAGGCCCGCACCCACGATCAGTACGTCGAAGTGCTCGGTCGTCAAGGTCTCTCCCGTGCTCGTCGTCGTCCCATTGTTCCTGATGCTGCGAACATGATTCGGTGCGCTACCCCGTGTTCCTCCAGATCAGCGGCCGGCGGGTCCTCGTCGTCGGCGGCGGGCCGGTCGCCGTACGCCGCAGCCGGGCGCTGGTTGACGCGGGAGCGGACGTCGTCGTCGTGGCCCCGCAGGCCTCGCCCGACCTGCCCCCGCAGGTGACGGTCCACCGCCGGGCGTTCGAGCCGGCGGACGTCGATGGCGCTTGGCTGGTGCTCGCCTGCACCGATGACGCGGATGTTAACGCGACGGTCGCCCGGGTGGCCGCCGACCGCGGTGTCTGGTGCTCCCGCGCGGACGACGCGGCGGAGTCCGCGGTCTGGCACCCGGCGACCGGTGCTGTCGACGACGTGCAGGTCGCGGTCACGGCGGGTGGTGACCCGGGTCGGGCGCGGGGCTTGCGGGACGCGGCGGTGCGGGCGCTGCACTCCGGTGAGTGGACCGCGCGGCGCGGCCGCTCGCCGGGCGGGCGGGTGATCCTGGTGGGAGGCGGGCCCGGCGACCCCGGGCTGCTGACGTTGCGCGGCTACCGCGCCCTGCTCGAGGCCGATGTCGTGGTGACCGACCGGCTCGGCCCGACCGACCTCGTCGCCGCGCTGCCCCCCGAGGTCGAGGTCGTCGACGTCGGCAAGACCCCGCGCGGCCCGGCGACGTCGCAGGACGACATCAACGCCCTGCTCGTCGACCAGGCCCGCGCCGGCCGGACGGTCGTCCGGCTCAAGGGTGGCGACCCGTTCGTCCTGGGGCGCGGGTCGGAGGAGGTCGCGGCCTGCGTCGAGCAGGGCGTCATGGTCGAGGTGGTTCCGGGGGTGAGCAGCGTCACCGCCGCGCCCGCGCTCGCCGGTGTGCCGCTCACCCGCCGCGGCACCGCGCAGGCCTTCGTGGTCGCCAGCGGCCACGTGCCGCCGGGTGACGACCGGTCGAGCGTGGACTGGCCCGCCCTCGGCGCGAGCCCGGCCACGCTCGTGCTGCTCATGGCGGTGGCCAACGTCGGTCCCATCGCGGACGCCCTCATGGCGGGTGGGCGGCCCGCGACGACACCGGCGGTCGTCGTGGAGAACGCATCGCTGCCCGCGCAGCGGGTCGTCCGCACGACGCTGGCAGCGCTGGCCGCCGACGTGGCGCGCGAGAACGTGGTCCCACCGGCCATCGTCGTCGTCGGCGAGGTGGCCGGGGAGGTCGCCCCGGCTAGTGGAGCCGACGGACGACCTTGAGGATCAGCCGCCGGGGCGCGAACCTCGTGGCCTGCGCCCCCGCCTTGTTGTGCGGCCCCGGCACGACGAGCAGCCGCCCGCGTTGCATGCCGCGGTAGCCGGCCTCCGCGACGCGCTGCGCCGACATCGACAGCGGCCCCTTCGTCAACGGGATGTGCGCCACCCCGGCGACCTGCTGGAACTCGGTGTCGGTCACCCCCGGACACAGGCACGTCACGGTCACGCCCGTCCCGGACACCTCTTCGGCCAGCGCCTGCGAGAGGGAGAGGACGTAGGCCTTGGTGGCGTAGTAGACGGCCATGAACGGACCCGGCTGGAAGGCCGCGGTCGATGCGACGTTGAGGATCCGGCCGCGGCCGCGCTCCACCATCCCGGGCAGCAGCAGCTTCGTGAGGTCGGTGAGCGCCGTCACGTTGACCGCGACCATCCGAAGGTCGGTGTCGCGCTCGCGAGAGACGAACGAGCCGTGGCCGCCGAACCCGGCGTTGTTGACCAGGACGTCGACCGGTGCCGACCCGATCGCCTCGACCACCTGCTCGGCGGCGTCCGGGCCGGCCAGGTCGACCGGCGCCACCCTGCAGTCGGCGCCGAACTGCTCCTTCAGCTCCGTCGCGAGCGCGCTGAGCTCCGGTTCGCGGCGCGCGACCAGCACGAGGTCGTGGCCCTCGCGGGCGAGGACGCGGGCGAACTCGCGGCCGAGGCCCGCGGAGGCGCCGGTGACGACCGCGAGCGGTCGGGAGTCGGTCATGGCGACACCATAGAAGTCCGCCCACCCGGCCGCCCGTCCCGGACCTATCGTGACGTCGTGAGCGGCGACCCGCGGCGCAACGTGCCCCGCACCGACGTGGTGCTCGCCGACCCGCGGCTGATCGCCGCTGCCGAGCGGCTCGGGCCCGGGCTCGTGAAGGCGACGGTGACGGGCGCGCTCGACGCGGTGCGGGCCGGGCACGTCGACCCCGCGGCCGCGGCCGACCTCGCGGTGAGCCTGCTGCCGCCGGCCGCGACGACGCTGCGCCCGGTGCTCAACGCGACCGGGGTGGTGCTGCACACGAACCTGGGCCGGGCGCCGCTGTCCGCCGCCGCGGTCGACGCGGTCCGGCTCGCTGCCGGCTACGTCGACGTGGAGTACGACGCCGGCACCGGCGAGCGAGCCGCCCGCGGCCGCGGGACGCTCGACGCGCTCGCCGACGCGGTGCCGGCCGCGGAGGCGGTGCACGTCGTCAACAACGGCGCCGCCGCGCTCGCGCTCGTCGCGACCGCCCTCGCCGCGGGTCGCGAGATCGTCGTGAGCCGCGGGGAGCTCGTGGAGATCGGCGACGGGTTCCGCCTCCCCGACCTCCTGACCGCCACCGGCGCGCGGTTGCGCGAGGTCGGTACGACGAACCGCACCGCGCCTGCGCGACTACGCCGAGGCCGTCGGCCCCGACACCGGCTTCGTGCTGAAGGTGCATCCGTCCAACTTCGTCGTCCGCGGCTTCACCTCCGCGGTCGGCGCCGCCGAGCTGCGCGACGTTGCCGGTGCCGTTGGTCGTCGACATCGGGTCCGGCCTGCTCGAGCCCGACCCGGCGCTGCCGGACGAGCCGGACGCCGCTGCGGCGCTGCGCGCGGGCGCCGCGCTCGTGACCGCCAGCGGCGACAAGCTGCTCGGTGGCCCGCAAGCCGGGCTGCTGCTGGGCCGCCGGGACATCGTCGACCGGCTCCGGCGCCACCCCCTGGCACGCGCGCTCCGCGTCGACAAGCTCACCCTCGCCGCCCTCGAGGCCACGCTTCGCGGGCCACGCCCGCCGATCCACGCTGCGCTCCGGGCCGACCCGCGGTCGTTGCGTGCCCGCGCGGACGCCCTCGCGGCCGGGCTCCGGCCGAGCGGGCTCGCCGCCGACGTCGTACCGAGTGCGGGCGTGGTCGGCGGTGGTGGCGCGCCGGGCCGGGAGCTGCCCGGCTGGGCGGTCGCACTGCCCGAGCGGTACGCCGCGGCGCTGCGCGCCGGCACCCCGTGCGTGGTCGGACGGGTGGAGTCCGGCCGCTGCCTGCTCGACCTGCGCTGCGTCCCTCCGGAGCACGACGCCGACCTCGTCAAGGCGGTGCTGGCGGTGTGATGCACGTGGTCGCGACCGCCGGGCACGTCGACCACGGCAAGTCGGCTCTCGTCCGCGCCCTGACCGGGATGGAGCCGGACCGGTGGTCCGAGGAGCAGCGCCGGGGGATGACGATCGACCTCGGCTTCGCGTGGGTCGCCTGCGGCCGGGGTCGGCGATGTCGCCTTCGTCGACGTGCCGGGGCACGAGCGGTTCGTCACCAACATGCTCGCCGGCGTCGGCCCGTGTCCCGGCGGTTCTCGTCGTCGTCGCGGCCGACGAGGGCTGGCAGCCCCAGACCGAGGAGCACGTCCGCGCGATCGACGCGCTCGGCGTCCGGCACGGCCTGCTCGTGGTCACCAAGAGCGACCTCGCCGGCCCCGGTCCGGCGCTTCGCGCCGGCGTCGAACGCCTCGCGAGCACGTCCCTGGGGGCGGTCGGCGCCGTGGCCGTCAGCGCCCGCACCGGCGCCGGGCTCGACACGCTGCGCCGCGGTATCGGTGACCTGGTGACGCGGCTGCCGGTGCCCGACGCGCAGGCGCCGGTGCGGCTGTGGGTCGACCGCGCCTTCACGATCGGCGGCGCCGGCACGGTCGTCACGGGCACGCTCACCGCCGGCCGGCTGCGCGTGGGGACGCGCTCGAGCTCCGGCCGCCGGGACGCGGGGTCGTCGTCCGCGGCGCTGCAGTCGCTCAAGCAGCCCGTCGACCGACGTCACGGCCGCTGCCCGGGTCGCGGTCAACCTGCGCGGCGTCGACCGGGCCGACGTCGCCCGGGGGGCGGTGCTGACGACCCCCGGCGCCTTCGGTCACGGTGGAGGAGGTCGACGTCATCGTGGCCGACCCGCCCGCGGCCGAGCAGCTCGTCGTCCACGTGGGGTCGGCGTCCGTGCCGGCGCGGGTCCGGCGGCTGCACGACGGCGCGCTGCGCCTTCGGCTCGCCCGGCCGCTGCCCCTGCGCCTCGGTGACCGGCTGCTGCTGCGCGACCCCGGCCGGCGGGCAGTCGCCGGTGCCGATGTCGCCGACCTGGCTCCGCTGCCGCTGCGCCGCCGCGGCGACGCCCGTCGTGTCGGCGCCGGGCTACGCGCGGCACCCACCGCCGACGAGGTCGTGGCCCGGCACGGCGTCGTGAGCGACCGGCAGCTGCATGTCTGGGGCTGCCCGGACGACCCCGGCGAGGCGCGTCGCGTGGGGAAGTGGTGGGTCGCCCCGCAGCCGTGGGCCACCTGGCGCAGCGCCCTCGAGGAGGCCGTGCGCGCGGGGGCCGACGAGCTCTCACCGGGCGTGTCCGTCGAGGACCTGCGGCACCGGCTGGGGCTGGCCGACCCCGAGCTGGTCCTGGCGCTCGCCGCCGAGGCTCCCGGCCTCGTCGTGTCGAAGGGCCACGTCCGCGCGGCCGCCGACGGCCCCCCGGTGCCGGCCGAGCTGGTCACCCTCACCGCGCGGCTCGCCGCCGACCCGCTCGACGCCCCGGACGCGACCGAGCTGCGGGCCCTGGACCCCCGGGTCCTCGCGCACGGGGTGCGCACCGGCCTCGTGCTGCACCTGGGCGCCGGCGTCTACGTCGCGCCCGACGCGCCGCGGCACGCCGCGGACCGCCTGGCCGCGTTGCCGCAGCCGTTCACGGCCGGTGACGCGAGGACAGCGCTGGGCGTCACCCGCCGCGTCGCCATCCCGCTCCTGGAGCACCTGGACGCCGCCCGGGTCACCCGCCGGCTGGAGGACGGACGGCGGGTGCTGGCCCCGCCACGGGGTTAACCTCACACTCATGGGCGCGTTGGTGGATCGCTTCGGTCGGGTGCACACCGACCTGCGCGTGTCGCTGACCGACCGCTGCAACCTGCGCTGCACCTACTGCATGCCGCCGGAGGGTCTCGACTGGCTGCCGGCGCCCGAGGTGCTGACCGACGACGAGCTCGTCCGCCTCGTCGGCATCGGTGTCCGCGACCTGGGCATCCGCAGCGTCCGGCTCACCGGTGGCGAGCCGTTGCTGCGTCGCGGCCTTGCCGGACTGGTGGCCCGGCTCCGCGGGCTGTCGCCCGAGCTCGAGCTGTCGATGACCACCAACGGGATCGGGCTGGCCCGGATGGCCGGCTCGCTGGCCGCGGCCGGCCTCGACCGGGTCAACGTCAGCCTCGACACGGTGCGCCCCGACACCTTCCGGTCGCTGGCCCGCCGCGACCGGCTCGACGACGTCGTCGCCGGCCTGGAGGCGGCCCGCGCCGTCGGCCTGACGCCGGTGAAGGTCAACGCCGTGCTCCTTCGCGGCGTCAACGACGACGAGGTGCTCGAGCTTCTCGGCTTCTGCCTGGAGCGCGGGCTTGCGCTGCGTTTCATCGAGCAGATGCCGCTCGACGCCCAGCACGGCTGGGACCGGGCCGCGATGGTGACCGCGGCGGAGATCTTCGCGGCGATCGAGGCCGTCCACGACCTCACGCCGGTCGACACCCGCGGCAGCGCTCCCGCGGAGGAGTTCCTCGTCGACGGCGGGCCGGCCACGGTCGGCGTCATCGCGAGCGTCACCCGGCCGTTCTGCGGTACCTGCGACCGGGTGCGCCTCACCGCCGACGGTCAGCTGCGCAACTGCCTGTTCGCCCGCGCCGAGTCCGACCTGCGCGGTCCGCTGCGCTCCGGCGCCACCGACGTCGAGCTGGCCGCCCGGTGGCGGGCGAGCATCGCGGTCAAGCGGGCCGGGCACGACATCGACGACCCGTCGTTCCTGCAGCCGGACCGGCCGATGTCCGCCATCGGCGGGTGAGCCCGTCGGCGTACGACGCGGTGGTGCTGGCCGGCGGGCGGGCCAGGCGCATGCAGGGGGTCGACAAGACGGTGCTGCCCGTCGGCGGCCGGGCGCTGCTCGACCGGGTGGTGGGATCCGTCGGCGGAGCCGGCCGCGTGATCGTGGTGGGGGAGCCGCGCCCGGTGCCCGTCGACGTGGTCTGGGCCCGCGAGGAGCCTCCGGGCGGAGGGCCGGCGGCCGGCCTCGCGGCCGGCCTGGTCCACGTCACGGCACCGGTGGTCGTGGTGCTTGCCGCCGACCTGCCGTTCGTCACCGCCGCGGTCGTGGGCCGGCTCGTGCAGGCGGTCGGTGCCACCGGCGCTCCCGGCGCCGTCCTCGTCGACGACACGGGCCACGAGCAGTGGCTGTGCAGCGCCTGGGCGACTGCTGCGCTGCGGGTCGCCCCGCTCGCCGCAGGTGCGCCGGCGCGGCGCGCGCTCGGCGCGCTGCCGTTCGTGGCCGTGCCGGACCGGACCGGTGGTCCGCCGCCGTGGCTCGACTGCGACACTCCGGCAGACCTGCAGAGAGCGAGGGAGAACGCGTGAACGTGCTCGACGAGTTCGTCCGGACGGCCGCCCGCGCGCTCGGCCTGGACGAGTCCGCCGTCGACGTGGACCTCGTCCTCGACCTCACCAAGGACGTCGCCCATGACGTGGCCCGGCCGGCGGCGCCGGTGGCGGCGTTCCTCGTCGGGCTGGCCGCGGGTCGCGCCGGCGGCGGCGCCGACGCCGTTCGGGAGGCGGCGAAGAAGGTGGCCGCGCTGGCAGCCGGTTACACGGCGCCGGACGGCGAGTGACGCTGTCACCCGTCCCTGGTCCGTGCTCCGGGCGGTGCCGGGCGACCACGGGGGCAGCCACCCGGCACCGCGTCCGCGGAGCGTCCGCGCCCTGCCCCCCGTACGCAGTGGCCCAGGCGCTGCCAGTGAGGGTGCCAGCCCGAGCGCCGGACGTCCAGACGATCATTACCTAGTCACGTCCAGACGACCGACACCGACACCGACACCGGCATCGACGGAGTGGAAAGGGACACCAAGTGGCTGACCACACCTACGGCATCACCGAGATCGTCGGGACGAGCCCGGACAGCGTGCACCAGGCGATCCGCAACGGCATCAGCCGGGCCTCCCAGACCGTGCGCAACCTCGACTGGTTCGAGGTGTCCGGGATCCGCGGCCAGATCGTCAACGGCGACGTCGCGCACATCCAGGTGCAGATGAAGGTCGGCTTCCGGATCGAGGGCCGGGACTGACGCAGGTCAGCTCGCCTGGCTGACCGACGACATGTTGAAGTCGTGGACCCGCAGTGCCGGCATGCGGGTCATGGTGAAGTAGTCGCCGAACTCGCGTGCCAACGCATCCTGGGTGGCACCGACTGCCGTCACGCGCCGCAGCAGGCCGACGGGACTCTCGTTGAAGCGGAAGTTCGTAGCGGCGCCGACGACCTCACCGCCCTCGACGAGGAAGACGCCGTCGCGGGTGAGACCGGTCAGCAGCAGCGTCTGCGGATCGACCTCGCGGATGTACCAGAGGCAGGTGAGCAGGAGCCCCCGGTCGGTGCCGCGGACGAGGTCCGTGCCGTCGCCGGCGCCGTCCGGGGACTCGAGCACCAGGTTGTCGACGAACGGCGTCGTCGCCAGGCCCGTCACCGCCGCGGAGTGCCTGGTCTGCAGCAGCGCGGCGAGCCTGCCGCTGTCGATCCAGCTGACCGGCGGCAGCGCCAGGCCGTTGTCGAAGACCGAGGACAGCCGGCTCGACGCGCCGGCGACGACGAACGGCGTGCACTCCTGCCCCGGCAGCGCCGGGTCGCTGCGCAACGTCAGTGGTACGTCGGTCAGCGTCTCACCGACCCGGGTGCCGCCGCCCGGGCGCGAGTAGACGGTGCGCCCCTCGTGTGCGTCGAGGGCGCCCATCGACCAGTAGGCGTCGATCATCAGGTCGGCGACGGCCGACGGCGGCAGGATCGTGTCGTAGCGTCCGGCGTCGACCTCGACGCGTCGCCGGCTCCAGTCGAGCCGCTGGGCGACGTCGCTCTCCAGCGAGGCGACGTCGTGTTCCTCTGCCCGGGCGAGCCGGGCGCCGGCCCATGCCGACCGGCTGCCGTCGTCGGAACGTCCGGTGAGCTCCACCCGCCCGTCCCCCTGGACGTCGCGCAGCCGCAGGCCGGTCGAGGAGCCGACGTACGTCGTCGTGACCGCGTGCTGCGCGTAGCCGTACCGACCCTCGCCGCGCGAGCGAGCCTGCTCGAACGACGCGGCCAGCCCGGCGGCGAGCGACCCGAGGGCGGCGACGGCAGTCTCCCCGGGAGGCTCGGCCCAGTCAGCTGACTGCTCGGCGGCGACCAGCGGGGCCGCGTCGTCGGCCGGGGGGCTGTCGGCCGCGGCCCGGGCGCTGGCGGCGACCAGCTCGTCGAGAGCGTCGGCGTCGACGCCGGTGCGCGACAGCGACGCGACCCGCGGTTCCCTGCCGCCGGTGATGCTCACCACCGTGACGTCGTTTGACCGGGTGACGCCGTTGGTCGTCAGGGTGTTGTTGGCCCAGCGGACGTTGGCGGCGTGGGTCACGGATGCGATGACGACGCAGTCGTCCGTCCCGGACGCGGCAAGTGCTCGCTCGACGGCCTCCTGCGGCGTCATGCCCCGGCCTCCGCGACGGTGTTGAGGATCCGTACCGACCGGAACCGCGCCGACGGGCACCCGTGGCTCACCGGCGCCGTCTGCGCCGGGCTGGCCCTTCCCGCAGTTGATGGCGCCGCCGAGGACGTAGGTCTGCGGGCCGCCGACGGCGTCCATCGAGCCCCAGAAGTCGGTGGTGGTGGCCTGGTAGGCGACGTCGCGCAGCATCCCGGCGAGCCGGCCGCCCTTGATCCGGTAGAAGCGCTGACCGGTGAACTGGAAGTTGTAGCGCTGCATGTCGATCGACCACGACTTGTCACCGACGACGAAGATGCCGTCCTCGACGCCGGTGATCAGCCCGGCGGTGTCCGGTCCGTCCGCGGCCGGTTGCAGCGAGACATTGGCCATCCGTTGGATCGGCACGTGCAGGGGCGAGTCGCCGAAGGCGCAGCCGTTCGACCGGCCGGCGCCGGTCGCTGCGGCGATGCGGCGGTCGAGCTGGTAGCCGACCAGCGTGCCGTCCCGGACGAGGTCCCACGTCTGCGCCGCCACCCCCTCGTCGTCCCAGCCGGTCGTCGCCAGCCCGTGCTCGACCTGCCGGTCGCCGGTGACGTGCATGATCGGGGAGCCGTAGCGCAGCGTGCCCAGCTTGTCGGGGGTGGCGAACGAGGTGCCGGCGTAGTTGGCCTCGTAGCCCAGCGCACGGTCGAGCTCCGTGGCGTGCCCGATCGACTCGTGGATGGTGAGCCACAGGTTCGACGGGTCGATGACGAGGTCGTAGTCGCCGGCCTCGACCGAGGGCGCCGGCCGCCTTCTCGGCGAGCAGCTCGGGGAGCTCGTCGATCTCGGCGTCCCAGTCGTGCAGGTCCCCGGTCAGCCACTCCCAGCCGCGCCCGACCGGCGCCGCCAGCGTCCGCATCGACTCGAACCGGCCGGTCCGCTCGTCCACCCACCGGCCCGTCAGCTGGCACTGCAGTCGGACCCGTTGCTGGGTGGTCGTGGTCCCGGCCGTGTCGGCGTAGTACTTGTTCTCCCGCACCTGCTGCAGGGACGCGTCGGTGTGCGCGACGGTGGGGCTGGCGAGCAGCCGGCGGGACCAGCTCTCGAGCAGCTCCACGCGCTCCGGGAGCGGGACGTCGAACGGGTCGACCTCGTACGACGACACCCAGCGTCGCGTCGGCGTACGTCGGCTCCGCCGCGAGCTCGACCCGTTCGGTAGCCACCGGCCGGGACGCCCGGGCGATCGCCACCGCCTCCTCGGCCAAGCCGACCGCTGCCCGCTCGGTTCAGCTCGACGCCGGCCGCGAAGCCCCACACGCCGTCGTGCACGACCCGGACGCACAGCCCGTGCTCGTCGTCGTCGTAGCTCGTCTCGAGCCGCGCGTCGTGCAGCCCCAGCGCGGCGGTGCGGATGCGCTCGACCCTCAGGTCGGCGTGCTCGGCACCGAGCTCGCGGGCACGGGACAGCGCGGCGTCGGCGAGCGCGGCGAGCGGGAGGGCGGTGAAGGTCGGATCCACGGGCACGCGTCGGACCCTACTGGCCCGCGGCGCCGTCGTCGGTCAGTCGGCGGAAGGACGCGGGACAGGGACGAGGTCCCGGGTCCGGCCGGCAGGGAGCGACTCCAGCCGCGGCAGCAGATCGAACAGCTCGAGCTCCGCGAGCGCTCCGTCGAGCGCCGGGCTGCTCTGCGAGAGCAGCAGCCGGCCGCCGCAGCTCTCCGCCCACATCGGAGCGGCGAGCAGCACCGCGATCGCGTCGTCGCAGATCGCCCGGACGCCCCCCGCGTCGACCACGACGTCCCGGCATCCCGGCGGCAGGGGGCTGAGCAGCGCCGAGCGCAGCGCAACGAGGTGGGTCCCGTCCACCTCTCCCGCGATCCGCACCATGCGGCCGTCGGCCAGCTCGGCCGAGCCCACCGTGGCCTCGGTCTCGAGCACCGGCTGCGTCGTCATCGTCGACTCCTCTCGCGGCTGCTGTCTCCCTCCATGCATCGGCGTGTCCCACGGCCGCGCGGACGGCCGTCGGGACCGTTCTCGTCCCCGCTGTCGGGTCTGGACCGGTTGGGCCGATCAGCGGATACGGCAGGATGCCCGTATGGCCCGATCGGTTCTGGTCACCGGCGGCAACCGCGGCATCGGGCTCGCGATCGCCGAGGCGTTCCGCGCCGCGGGCGACGCCGTGGCCGTCACGCACCGCGGTAGCGACGTGCCCGCCGGGCTCCTGGGGGTCCGCTGCGACGTCACCGACCCCGACCAGGTCGACGTCGCCTTCGCCGCGGCCGAGGAGGCCCACGGCCCGGTCGAGGTCGTCGTCTCGAACGCGGGGATCACGCGCGACACGCTGCTGCTGCGGATGAGCGAGGCGGACTGGCAGGACGTCATCGACACCAACCTCTCGGCCGCGTTCCGGGTCGCGAAGCGGGCCGCCCGGAGCATGCTGCGGTTGCGCCGGGGGCGGATGGTCTTCGTCTCGAGCGTGGTCGGCCTGACCGGCTCCGCCGGGCAGGTGAACTACGCCGCGTCCAAGGCGGGGCTGGTGGGGCTGGCCCGGTCGGTCGCTCGCGAGCTCGGCAGCCGCGGCATCACGGCCAACGTGGTCGCCCCTGGCTTCGTGGAGACCGACATGACGGCGGCGCTGCCCGCGGAACGCCGCGACGAGGTGCTCGCACAGATCCCGCTCGGGCGATACGCCGACCCGCGCGAGGTGGCCGCGACGGTCCTGTGGCTCGCCGGGGACGGTGGCGGCTACGTCACCGGTGCGGTCATCCCGGTCGACGGCGGGCTCGGCATGGGCCACTGATGACAGGCCACGATGGCAGGCCACTGATGACAGGATTGTCGCCGTGACGGGTGTGCTCGAGGGCAAGCGGCTGCTAGTGACCGGTGTGCTGACCGAGGCCTCGATCGCCTTCGGGGTCGCCCGGCTCGCCCAGGAGCAGGGGGCCCGGGTGGTCCTGTCCGGGTTCGGCCGCGGCCTGTCGATCACGCAGCGGATCGCCGGGCGGCTGCCGTCGCCCGCGGAGGTCCTCGAGCTCGACGTCACCGACGAGGCGCACCTGGACGCGTTGGCGGACACCATGCGGGACCGCCTCGGCGGGTGCGACGGCGTCCTGCACGCGATCGGGTTCGCGCCCGAGGCGGCGCTGGGCGGCAACTTCCTGACCGCGTCCTGGCCGGACGTCGCGACGGCAGTGCAGGTGTCGACCTACTCCCTGGCGGCGCTCGCCCGGGCCGTCGTACCGGCGATGGACGACGGCGGGTCGATCGTGGGCCTCGACTTCGACGCGAGCGTCGCGTGGCCGGCCTACGACTGGATGGGTGTCGCCAAGGCCGGGCTCGAGTCGTGCTCGCGCTACCTCGCCCGGGAGCTCGGCGCGCGCCGGGTCAGGGTCAACCTCGTGGCCGCCGGACCGCTGCGCACCATGGCCGCCAAGAGCATCCCCGGTTTCGACACGTTTGAGGAGGTCTGGACCGCACGAGCGCCGCTCGGCTGGGACGTCACGGACACCGAGCCTGCCGCCCGGGCCTGCGTGGCGCTGCTGTCGGACTGGTTCCCGGCGACGACCGGCGAGATCGTCCACGTCGACGGCGGCGTCCACGCGGTCGGTGCGTGAGCTCGACCGGCGAGGTCAGCCGGTGGTGGCCCGCACGTCGAAGACGTCGAGCCGGACCCGCCCGCCGGCCCCTCGCACGGACCTCGCCGAGAGCTTGACGACGAGCACGTCCCGGTAGCTGCGGGCGCTGTCCGGCAGGGCCAGGTGCAGCCACCGCCCGTGACGGGGAACGGACACCTTGCCGACGCGTACCGTGCTGCCGAACGAGCGGCGCAGCAGGATCTTCGCGGTCACCGCGTTGTGTCGCGGGTCGTGCGCCGCCATCTGCAGGGACAGGCCGGTCGCGCTCGCTGAGGTCCAGGGAGTCGCGCATGACGATGGCGCCGTGGCCCTTGCCGCTGCCGGGGGACTTCGCATCACCGTGTAGGCCGAGTCGTTGCGGCCGCTGGGACCGGTGAACGCGATGCGGCGGGCGTGCACGCTGCCGGCGCCCTGGCTGACCACCCGCTGGTCGGTGTGCGACTCGAACATCGCCACGTCGGTCGTCGCGGTGATGGCCCACTCGTCCATCGCGAGCCCGGCCGCCGGGACCCGGGTGCCGCCGTAGGACGTGGAGTAGGCGTCGGTGAAGTCCAGTGTGTTGAACGCCGTCCCATCCCGCTCAACCACGCCCACACCGAGGTAGCGCACCGTGTGGTCGAGGATGTTGGCCCGGTGCTCGGGGCTGTGCATGTAGGCCTCGAAGAGGGTGTGCGGCTGCCCGGCGGGGCCGTAGCCGACGTTCTCGGCGATATTGCCCCAGGCGCCGGAGCCGGCGTGCTCCAGGTCGCTGATGATCGACGGGTTGTGCCACAGGTTCATGGCGTCGGCCATCCGCCAGGACCAGCGGCGGGCCACGTCGGTCGTGCCCGGCACGACCTGGAGGGCGCGCAGGCCGGCCGAGCGCCGGGCGTCGTTGATCTGGGTGACCAGCCGGGCCTCGAAGCCGTTCAGCCGGACGCTGTCCATGGTCGTCGTCGCGGCAGCAGCGGGGGCGACGAGGGCGGCGGGTGCCGCGAGCCCGAGCAGCGGGGCCGCCGCGAGGGCGGTGGTCACGGCGAGTCGAGCGGTACGGCGCATGGGGTGCGGCTCCTGCGGGGGTGACTGTCTGTCACCAAGAACGTCGGCAGGAACACGCAGCGTGTTGACTGGGCTTATCGGGTGAACAGGGACTCACCCGGTCGGGTCAGATCGCGTGCGAGCGGCGCCGGACGCCGCGCAGCGCCAGCGCGGGACCGCCGACGGCGACCGCGGGCAACCAGGCGAGGGCCGCGCCCAGGGCGACGGCGGCCACCGCCGCGGTGAGCGGCATGCCGAGGGCGACGAGGCCACCGGCCATCGCACCCTCGCGCGGTCCGGCCCCGTGGATGCCCGGGACCATTCCGGCGGCCTGGCTCAGGCCGAGGACGCTCGCGGTCGCCAGCGGGTCGACGTGGTGGCCGACCGCGGCGATGAGGCCGAGCATGAAGCCGAGGTAACCGAGCTGGTAGGCACCGGACAGCAGGGCGGCCCGGGCGAAGGCGCGGGGGTCCGGACGCGAGGCGGCGGCCAACTGCGGGCGCCACCAGCGCCTGGTCAGGAATCCGACGCCGGCCAGTGCCACCAGGCCCAGCCCGAGGTCGGGCAGCAGCGAAGCCGGAAGCGCGGCTCCGGCGAGAACGGCGAAGGCGAGCACCATGACGCCGCTCGCCAGGCGGTCGGCGGCGATCTCCACGACCGCCGACCCCCGGTCGGTGCCGTCGCGGGTCAGCTGCCGCACCCGCCAGATGTAGGCGCCCGAGTGGGCGGGCGTGAGCAGGCCCAGCAGCTCGCCCTCCGCGAACACGCGGGCGTACCAGCCCCAGCCGCGGCGTCGGCCCGAGACGGCCCGCCACCGTAGTGGGGAGAACAGGTAGTTGCCCACCGTCCAGCAGACGAGCCCGAGCATGGCCGGCTCGAGCCGCATCCGTGGCAGGTGCGACCACGTCGTCACGGCGACGGCGATTCCCAGCAGCGGGACCAGCTTCACGAGAACGACGAGGGCACGGCGAAGCCGCGGCGCCCTGGGCGCGCGGGAGGGGGGAGGCATCGCCGGGGGCATACCCGGGATGTCGGGTCGCGCCCCATGAACATTGAGTGTCCGTCCGGCCTAACCTCGACGTCGATGACTCGCCTCTTGCACCGGCTCGGGCGGGTGTGCGCGGCGCATCCCCTCGTCGTCATCGCGGTCTGGCTGGGCCTCGCGACCGTCAGCACGACGCTGGCGCTCACGGTCGGGGGCAGCTTCAGCTCGGGGCAGTCCCTGCCGGGCACCGAGGTCGCGGCCGCCGAGGCCCGGCTCGTCGAGCACTTCCCGGTGGCGGCCGACGAGTCTGCCGACGTCCTCGTCCACGCCGGCGACAGGCAGGCGGTCCGCGCCGCGCTGCCCGGGATCCGCGCAGCGGGTCGCGGCGCTGCCGCACGTCGTCCCGGCATCGGTCGAGCGGGTCCGCTGGGCGCCGGACGCGCGCACCGCGCTCTGCACGTTCAGTACGACGTGCCGCGGTTCAGCCTCTCCTCGGCCGATCTCGACCGGCTCGAGCGTGCGGTCCACAGCGCAGGCACCGACACCGCGGTCACCGGAACCCTGCGCACCGACGTCACCACCCGCGGCAGCGGGCTGGGGGAGAAGGTCGGCATCGGTGCCGCGGTCGTGGTGCTGCTCGTGGCGTTCGGGTCCGTCATCGCCGCGCTCATGCCGGTGGCGACCGCCGCCCTCGCGATCGTCACCGGGCTCTCTCTCGTGCAGCCTCCTCGCGTCGGTGTACTCGATCAGCGACTCGGCGCCGGCCCTCGCGACGATGCTCGGGCTGGGCGCCGGCATCGACTACGCGCTGTTCATCGTCACCCGCCACCGGGAGGGCATGCGCGCCGGCCTGTCACCGCCGGAGGCCGCCGCCGCCGCGACCGCCGTCGGCCGGCAGCTCGGTGCTGTGGGCCGGCGTCACGGTCGTCGTCGCGATCTGCGGTCTGGCCTTCGCCGGCATCCCGCTGATGACCAGCCTCGGCTTCGCCAGCGCGATCGTCGTCGCGGTCTCCGTGATCGGCGCCCTCACCGTGCTGCCCGCGCTCCTCGTCGCTGACCGACGGCCACATCGACCATCTGCACGTGCCGCTGCCCCACCTGCGGCGGAGCGGGTCGGGCGCGTGCTGGGAACGGGCGCGGTCCGGTCGGCGGGCGGCTGGGCGCGGTGGGCACGAGCCATCGAGCGCCGGCCGGTCCGCTACGTCGTCGGCGCCGCCGCTGCTGCTCGTCATCCTCGCCATCCCGGTCGGCAGCATCCGGCTGGGCATGCCCGACGACAGCGCCGCACCGGCGCGGGAGCGAGGCCAGGCGGGCGTTCACCCTCATGTCCGAGGCGTTCGGGCCGGGCGGGAACGCGCCGCTGCGCGTGGTGGTCGCCCTGCCGGCCCCGGGGCGCCGGCCGGTGACGTCGCCGCCCGGGTCCGGGCCGCGGTGCGGGCCGATCCGGACGTCGCCTCGGCCGCGCCGCCGACGACGAGCCCGGACGGCACGACCCAGGTCATCACCGTGACGCCTCGCAGCGCGCCTCAGTCGCAGCGCACCGCGCGACCTCGTGCCCCGGCTGCGGAACACCGTGCTTCCGCCCGTCGAGCGGGCGACGGGTGCGACGGCATACGTGACCGGGCTCCCGGCCGGCCGTTACGACGTCGCGCAGCGGGTGGTGCACCGGCTGCCGTGGTTCGTCGGCGCGGTGCTCGCGCTGTCGTTCCTGCTGCTGATGCTGGTGTTCCGCTCGCTCCTGGTGCCGCTGAAGGCGGTCCTGCTCAACCTCCTGTCCATCGCCGCGGCGCTCGGCGTGGTGGTCGCGGTCTTCACCTGGGGATGGCTGCGGCAGGTCGTCGGCGTCACCGAGACGGTCCCGCTCGTCGACGTGGTCCCGATGATGATGTTCGCCATCGTCTTCGGGCTGTCGATGGACTACGAGGTCTTCCTGCTGTCGCGGGTCCGCGAGGAGTGGATGCATCGGCGGAGACGGCCGGGGGAGCGTCGTGCGCGGGCTGACCTCGACCGCCCGGGTCATCTCGGCCGCCGCCGCGATCATGGTGGCGGTCTTCCTCGCCTTCACGCTGTCGAGCGACGTCGATCGTCAAGATGATGGGCCTCGGGCTGGCGGTGGCGGTGTTCCTCGACGCCACCGTGATCCGGCTGGTGCTCGTGCCCGCGACGATGGCGCTGCTCGGCGACCTGAACTGGTGGCTGCCGCGCTGGCTCGACCGGTGGCTGCCCCACGTCGACGTCGACGCGTCGATCCCGGTCACCCCGCCGGGGCCGGTCCCCGGTGCCGACGACCCAGGTCAGCTGACGGAGGTGCCGATCGCCCGGCCGACGCCGTAGGTGACGCCGGCGGCGAGCGCGGCCAGCAGCAGCTGCCGCACGCCGCCGTACCAGAGCGGCCGGTCGGTCAGGGCCGCCACCACCGCGCCGGCGACGAACAGGGCCGCTGCGGCGATGCCCAGCGCGAGGAGCAGGCTCGCGGAGCCCGCCAGGTAGGACAGGAGCGGGACGACCGCGCCGACGGCGAAGGCGAAGAACGACGACACGGCCGCGACCATGGGCGACGGGAGCTCGCACGGGTCCACGCCGAGCTCCTCCTGGGCGTGCAGCCGCAGCGCCTCGTCGTGGTCCCGGGAGACCTGCGCCGCGACGCGGTCGGCGAGCTCGGCGTCCACCCCCTTGTCGACGAAGGCGGCGGCGAGCTCGCGCCGCTCCTCCTCCGGGTAGGCCGACAGCTGGCGGCGCTCGACCTCCACCTCCGCGCGGACGAGCTCGTTCTGGCTCGTCACCGACGTGAACTCACCGGTTGCCATGGAGAACGCGCCGGCGACGAGCCCGGCGAGTCCGGTCAGGATGATGCTGCCGCGGTCCAGGCCGCCGCCGCCGACGCCGGCGATGAGGCTCGACGTTGGTGACCAGGCCGTCCATCGCGCCGAAGACCGTCGGGCGCAGCCAGCCGCCGCTGACGTCTCGGTGCTCGTGCTGCCGCGGGGACGGTGGCCTCCCGCGGCGTCGTTCCGGGCGGGTCGTGGCGACGGACACGCGCGCTACGTACCCTGGGCGGGTGACCTCGACGCGTACCGAGCCCGACACCCGCACCACCGGCCGCCCCGACCTCTCACCACGGACGGGGGCGACCACGAGCGGTTCGCGCACTACGCCGAGCGCGACAAGATCACGGAGTCGATGGTCATGGGTACGCCCGTCGTCGCGCTCTGCGGCAAGGTCTGGGTGCCCAGCCGGGACCCGGAGAAGTTCCCGGTCTGCCCGGAGTGCCAGCGGCTCTACGAGCTCGGGCCCGAGGGCCGGAGCCGGGAATGGCAGGAGCGGGCGAGCCAGGAGTGACGGCGGCCGCGTCGTAGTCTTCTCCCATGGCTGAGAAGTGGTTCCCGACGATGCCCGAGTTCTCCTCGCCGGAGGAGGAGCGGCTGCACCGCAAGCAGCGGCTGGCCGCCGGCTTCCGGCTGTTCGCGAAGTTCGGCTTCGAGGAGGGCGTGGCCGGCCACATCACCGCCCGCGACCCGATCGAGCCCGACACGTTCTGGGTCAACCCGTTCGGTGTGCCGTTCGCGCACATGCGGACGTCGGACCTGATCCGGGTCAACCACGGCGGCGACGTCGTCGAGGGCGACTACCACGTCAACGAGGCGGCCTTCGCCATCCACTCGCAGGTGCACGCCGCCCGGCCCGACGTCGTGGGCGCCGCGCACACCCACTCGACCTTCGGTCGGGCGCTGTCGACGCTGGGTAAGACGCTCGAGCCCATCACGCAGGACGTGTCCGCGTTCTACAACGACCATGCCCTGTTCGACGACTACACGGGCGTCGTCACCGACGTGGAGGAGGGCAAGCGGATCGCGCACGCCCTCGGCGACAACAAGGCGGTCATCCTGCGCAACCACGGCCTGCTGACCGTCGGCCAGTCGGTCGACTCGGCGGTCTTCTGGTTCATCACCATGGAGCGGTCCTGCCAGGTGCAGCTCGTGGCGAAGGCCGCCGGCGACGTCGTGCACATCGACCCCGACCAGGCGCAGAAGACGCACGAGTACGTCGGCACCGAGTTCGCCGGCTGGCTCTCCTTCCAGCCGCTGTGGGCGAAGATCACCCGCGAGCAGCCGGACCTGTTGGACTGAACCCCGTCGAGATCGGGTCGGCCGGCGACGAGCGGCTCGCCGACTACCGCGGCCTGACCGACGTCGCGCTGCGGACCCGCATCGAGCCGCCGAACGGCCTGTTCATCGCCGAGAGCGAGCAGGTCATCCGGCGCGCGCTTGCCGCCGGCTACCGACCGCGGTCGATGGTCATGGCGCCGGAGTGGCTGGAGCGCATGGCGGGCCTCGTCGACGAGGTCGACGCGCCCGTCTACGCCGCGTCGTACGACGTGCTTCGCGAGCTGACCGGGTTCAACGTGCACCGCGGGGCGCTCGCGTCGTTCCACCGCAAGCCGCTGCCGTCGGTCGAGGACGTGGTGGTCGACGCCGCGCGCGTCGTCGTCCTCGAGGACATCGTCAGCCACACGAACCTCGGCGCGGTCTTCCGCTGCGCGGCCGCGCTCGGCATGGACGCCGTGGTCCTCTCGCCGTCGTGCAGCGACCCGCTCTACCGGCGCTCGGTGCGGGTGTCGATGGGTGAGGTCTTCGCGATCCCCTACGCGCGGTGCGACGCAGTGGCCCGGCGTGCTGGACGACGCTGCGGCACGTGGGGTTCCGGCTCGTCGCTCTCACCCCCGCCGAGGACGCCGTCCCCCTCGACGCCGTGTCCCATCCGCGCGAGGCACCCGTCGCCGTGCTGCTCGGGACGGAGGGTCCCGGGCTGAGCCCGGACGCCGTCGCCCGGTCGGACGTCCGGGTGCGGATCCCGATGTCCGGCGGCGTCGACTCGCTCAACGTCGCGGCGGCCGCGGCCGTGGCGTTCTGGGTGCTGGGCCGGCGTCCTGGGTAGGGCGGGACACATGAGCGATCGACCCATCGAGCACAGTGGCACCTTCTCCCTCGGCGGCGACCTGCCGGTCCATCGGCTGGGATACGGCGCGATGCAGATCACCGGGCAGGGGGTCTGGGGCGAACCCCGTGACCGGGACGAGTGCATCCGCGTCCTGCGGCGCTCCCTCGAGCTGGGCGTCGACTTCGTCGACACCGCCGACTCCTACGGCCCGCACGTCTCCGAGGACCTGATCCGGACCGCGCTGCACCCCTATCCGGAGGGACTCGTCATCGCGACGAAGGGCGGGCTGGTGCGCACCGGGCCGGGGGAGTGGCACCCGGTCGGCCGCCCGATGTATCTCCGCCAGCAGGTCGAGATGTCACTGCGGCGGCTCGGTCTCGAGCGCCTCGACCTCTACCAGCTGCACCGCGTCGACCCGGACACGCCGATGGAAGACTCGCTCGGCGAGCTCGGCAAGATGCAGGCCGAGGGAAAGATCCGCCACGTCGGCGTGAGCGAGGTCGACCTGCCCACCCTGAAGCGGATGCGCGAGGTCATCGAGGTCGCGTCGGTGCAGAACCTCTACAACGTCGCCGACCGCCAGCACGAGGACGTCCTCGACTACTGCACCGAGCACGGCATCGGGTTCATCCCGTGGTTCCCGCTCGCCACCGGCAAGCTGGCCCGCCAGGGCGGCCCGCTCGACCGCGCCGCCGAGCAGCACGACCGCGCGCCCTCCCAGCTGGCGCTCGCGTGGCTGCTCCGCCGGTCGCCGGTGATGCTGCCGATCCCGGGCACGTCGTCGGTGGCGCACCTCGAGGACAACTGTGCGGCCGCCGAGATCGAGCTGTCCGACGAGGAGTACGACGCCATCGGGGCCGCCGCCCACTGACGGCGGCCCGCGGGCGGATCGTTACCAGGCGAAGCCGGGCGGGGTCGGCGTGCAGGCGTCACGGGTGCGCTGCTCAAGGTCGGCCTCGACCTCGGCGACCTGTGGGTCGCCGGCAAGGTTCGTGAGCTGCCACGGGTCGGACGCCAGGTCGTAAAGCTCGCTCTCACCCGTCGCGTAGCGCACGAACGACCAGCGGTGGGTGCGGAACCCGCAGTACGCCGGCGGCCCGCCCAGTCCGCGCCTTCCAGCAGCATGCCGCTGCGGTGCCTGTCGCCGAGAAGATCGCGGCCGTCGGACGGGAACCGGATGCCGGCCGCGTGCGCCATCGTCCGCGCGAAGTCGGCGTTGAGCGCGATGCGGTCGTCGACCGACCCGGCGTCCACCAGGCCGTCCCACCGGACGATCAGTGGCACTGCCATGGCTGGCGTGTACGGGACGGCCTTGCCGGTCAGCCGGTGGTCACCCCACAGGAAGCCGTTGTCGGACGTGAAGACCAGCATCGTGTTGCGCAGCCGGCCGGTGTCGCCGAGCGCGGTGACCAGTGCCGCGACCGTCTGATCGACGGCGATGAGCGCATCCTGCTGCGCACTCCGCACGCGGTCGATCTCCTCCTGCGGGATGGGCTCCAGCGCGCTCATCCACTGCGGTTTGCCGCTGAGGTCGTCGTCGACCGACGGCGGGTGATAGCTCGGCAGCTGGCCCTCCCAGGTCCCGACGTCGTGAGGGGCGGCAAGGTACGGCGGATGCGGTGCCGGCAACGAGAGGTAGAGGAACAGCGGCCGGCCGGGCGGCGTCGCGTTGATGAAGGCGGTTGCCCGGCGCCGGTAGACAAGCGTGCTGTAGTCGCGCGGTTTCGATCCGAAGGTCTCGCCGTCGGCGAGCATGTAGTTGTAGTAATAGCCGCGATGGCCGTCACGGAGCCCGAGGAAGCGGTCCCATCCATCAGGGGCGAAGCCCATGGGCGAGCTCTCGTAACCGTTGAGATACTTCCCGATCAGCGCGGTCCGGTACCCGTGGCGCTGCAGGGCGACGGCGATCGTCCGCTCCTCGTTTCCGTTTCGACGGAACGCCGCCCAGCCGCCGTTGACCCCATAGTTGCCGTAGACACCGGTGTCGTGCGCGTACCGACCGGTCAGGATCGTCGACCGGGACGGGCAACAGATCGGCACGGGCGTGAACGCTGAGGTGAACGTGCGGCCACGGTCGACCAGCAGGGACTGCACGTTGGGCATCTGGGCCAACGTGTCGAGCCGCTGGTCGTCGGTGAGGACCATGACGATGTTCGGAAGCCTCGACAGCTCGCGGGTTACCGGCTTCGGCACGCGCACGTGGATCGTCCGCAACGACGAGGTGCCGGCGATGCGGGCAGTGGTCGGGTGGGTGACGAGGCGGTAGTAGAAGGACCCGCGGTCGCGCCGCTCGATCCGGAACGAGACCAGGCCCCGGCGCGAGGGTCGCTGCGACCGTAGCTCCCGCCAGCCGTCGTCGGTGAAGGTCTGCAGCCACACCCTGCTGGCCGGACTGACCCGCCCGGACAGACGCACGACCGTGCCGGGTCGGACATGTGTCGAGGACAACCACGCGCCGATCCGCGGTTGGACGCTGAGGGCGACAGGGCGGGCCCGGGTGGGCCCCCAGCCGGCGTCCCCGTCGAATCGGACCTGGTAGTCGGTGTTGCGCCGCGGCGCCACCCGGAATGTCGCGCGGCCGTTGTAGCCGGTTCGCTCGGAGTGCAGGTAGCGCCAGGCCGCCCGCCCGGACGCGCGGTAGTAGAGCGACAGCAGCCGGTCGGCGATCGGCTCGGCGCCCGCGACGGCGAACTTCGCGACCAGACGCGTGGAACGGCCCACGACGATCGACGACCGGGCCAGGCGGTTCGTCAGCACGCCGTCCTGGAAGACGCGCCAGATCGTGGCGTGCGTCGCACCGTCGCGGGTGTCGGAGCTGCCGGCGACCAGGCCCGCCGAGACGTCGACGGCGGTCGACCGGCCGCCGAGCCCGGGCAGCGGCACCGGTCTCGGAGCCCGCCACGCGAGGTTGGCGACCACGGCGTCGCCGGTCGCGGCCTGCCCCACGGCGACAGTCCCGTCCAGCGAGATCGGCGTCCACGCGCCTAGGTCGACCGTGGCGCCCGCCGGGTCCCTGACGTCGGTGGCCACCGCGCGTCGGTCGGCTCCGGCTCCGACCCACCCGAGCGCATAGCCGCCCGACACGTCGAGGGCGGCGCTGGGAGCGGGGAACAGCGGCATGCGCAACCCGCCGGACGGCGAGTCGGCGGCGAAGGAGAACGCCACCGGCTCGCTGCCGGTGCCGGACGTCACGACGCCGACCGCGATCCCGGCGTCCACGGCGAGTGATCGCGCGTCGTGGCCGGACTCGTCACTTGGCAGCACCTGTATCGGTCCGGCGGTCGCCCCGCCGAGCCGGTAAAGCGTCCCGCTGGTGCCGTCGTCGACGGTGACCAGGTCGGCGGACACGTCGGTTGCGTCGCCCGCGCCGACGTCCTGCAGGGCGCGACGCGCCGTGCCGGTGTCGACCGCGAAGGCGCGGTGCGCGTCGTCGCCGGGCTGGAACTCCGACCAGCCGACCACGGTGGCACCGTCCACGGCGGTCGCCGCGCTGCTGTCGCCGCCGAGGGTCCCGAGGTCGACCATCCCCGGGTGGTCGAGGTCGTAGACGAACGCGTGCCGGCGCCCGCCTGCCGTGTCGGCCCAGCCCACGACCCGATGTCCGGAGACGCCAGTGGCAGCGCTTTCGGCTCCGCCCAGCGTCCCCAGGTCGTGCAGCCCGGCGGTTCCGTCGGCGTCGTAGGCGAAGGCATGCCGCACCGGTCCCGCGTCCGGCACCTCGGCCCAGCCCACGACGGTGCTGCCGTCGACGGCCACGGCGGCGCTGTGGGTGCCGCCGAACGTGCCGAGGTCGACCGGGTGGCCCGGAGTCGGGGCGGCGCGACCGGACGCCGCCGGGAGCAGCAGGGCCGCCGCGGTGGTCACGGTGGCGACCAGGGCGGCGGTACGGCGAACGCGGAGCACGGACGGATTCTCACCTGACGCCGGGAGGTTCGAGGGATTTCGGCGGATTGCCCGGTGGCGTGCCGATCCGCCGGGCCGCCTACCAGGCCCCCGGCGCCGTCATTGCCGGCGGTCCTGGATCTCCCAGGCGTGGTCCAGCACGTGCCAGGCGATGCGCCGGACGGCATAGCGGGTCGGCCACGTCCGTTCGGTCGTGTCGTCCGGCAGCGCGGCCCGCAGCATCTCCCGCTGCTGCGGCCACGGGATCCGCGGCGGCACCGCGACGCCGGCCTTGCGGCCGTAGGCGCGCTCCGCCTCCCGGACGTGGTCGGCCACCTTGTCCCGGTCCCGGCCGCCGCCGCGCGGTCCCTTCCGCAGTTCCGCGGGCGCGCTGCGCACCACCGCGTCGAAGTAGCCCCAGCACCGGTCCAGGACCCGGAGGTGGTCCGCGCGCTCGGTCGCGTCCGGCTCGTCGATGTCCCACTCACCCACCGCCGCCGGGGCGCCGAAATCCGTCGTGGCGTCGCCGCCGACCCGCCCGATCACCTCCACCTCGTCCGCGGGGACGTCGTGCCCCACCACCTCGGCGTACCGGGTTCCATAGGCGAGCAGGGCCTCGATCGCCGCTTCCTCGCCCTTGCCGCGGCGGCACCAGCCGGGGTGGTCGACGGCGCACGCGAACGTCCACCTCGCCCCGGTCTCGAGGTAGATGCGTGTCACCGGTGCATCGTGCCAAACCGGTCAAGGGGTGCGACCGGGATCGCTCGGGTACCACCCGCCGCGAGACAAGGAGGGTTCGTGCGGTCACCCCTGCGCTGGATGTCGGGCCACCACGTCGGCCGTCATCCGCTGTCCATCGCGACGCTGCTCCTCCTGGCGGCGGCGCTGCAGCTTCCCCGCCGTCATCCTCGCCGCCTGGGTGGGCTTTCTCACCCACGGTGGCGCCGGGCTCGACCGCGATGCCCTGCTGGCGCCCGGCACCGACGACCGGGAAGCCGCCGTCCGGGTCGCCGCGCTCGCCGGTCTCGAGCAGGGCGTCCTCGCGCTGGGGTGACCGGCTCCGGGGCCGCGACGGCTGGCGCGGTCGGCTCTCGGTCTTCCTCGACACCGCCATGTTCGTGCGGGCGCTTTTCCGGCGGTCGCTGCGCGGCGAGACGGCCGTCGCCGGGATGGCGCTGTTCTGGGCGGCGGAGGCGTTCGCGATGTGGGCGGCGCTGCGAGCGTTCGGCTTCGGTATGCCGGTCGCCGCGCTGGTGGTCGGTTATGCCACCGGCATGCTCTTCACCCGGCGGACCGCGCCACTCGGCGGCGCCGGGCTTCTCATGCTCGTGCTGCCGGCGACGATCTGGCACAGCGGCGCTCCGTTCGCGGTCAGCGTCGTCGCGGCGTTCGCCTACCGGGTGGTCACGCTGCCGCTGCCGCTGCCGCTGTCGCTCGCCGCCATGCCCCGGCTCCGCGCCGTCGCTGACCCGGTTTCGGCCAGCACCTCGTCGAGGGCGCAGGTGCCCACACCGTAGGCTTCGGCGCGTGCCAGTGCTGCCCGACCGCGTCGACCGGGACGCGCCGGAGTACGCCGCACGCCGCGCGGCCATCCTCGACCAGCTGGCCGAGGTCGACGCGCAGCTCGCGCTCGCCCGGGCCGGAGGCGGGGAGAAGTACGTCGAGCGGCACCGCGGGCGCGGCAAGCTGCTCGCGCGCGAGCGGATCGAGCTGCTGCTCGACCCGGACTCGCCGTTCCTCGAGCTGTCGCCGCTGGCGGCGTGGGGCACCAACTACACGGTCGGCGCGTCGCGTCGTCACCGGCGTCGGCGTCGTCGAGGGCGTCGAGGTGCTCGTGGTGGCGAACGACCCGACCGTGCGCGGCGGGGCGACCAACCCGTTCGGGGCGAAGAAGGGCGGCCGGGCCGCGCAGATCGCCGAGGAGAACCGGCTGCCGGTCATCAACCTGGTCGAGTCCGGCGGCGCCGACCTGCCGACCCAGAGCGAGATCTTCATCCCGGGCGGCCGCGGGTTCCGCGACCTGACCCGCAAGTCGTCGATGGCGATCCCGACGATCGCGCTGGTCTTCGGCAACTCCACCGCGGGCGGCGCCTACATCCCCGGCATGTGCGACTACGTCGTGATGGTCGAGGAGCGGGCGAAGGTCTTCCTCGGCGGCCCGCCGCTGGTGAAGATGGCGACCGGCGAGGAGAGCGACGACGAGGAGCTCGGCGGCGCGGAGATGCACGCGCGGGTGTCCGGCCTGGCCGACTACCTCGCCGCCGACGAGCTCGACGCGATCCGGCTCGGCCGGCAGATCGTCCGCCGGCTCAACTGGCGCAAGCTCGGGCCGGCGCCGGCGCCGTCGTACTCCGAGCCGCTGTACGACGCCGAGGACCTGCTCGGCATCATCCCGACGGACCTGCGCGAGCCGTTCGACCCGCGCGACGTGCTGGCCCGCATCCTCGACGGCAGCGAGTTCGACGAGTTCAAGCCGCTCTACGGCTCGTCGCTGGTGACCGGCTGGGCCAGCTCCACGGCTACCCGATCGGCGTCCTGGCCAACGCGCGCGGCGTGCTGTTCGCCGAGGAGTCGGAGAAGGCCGCGCAGTTCATCCAGCTCGCCAACTCCAGCGACACCCCGCTGCTGTTCCTGCAGAACACGACCGGCTACATGGTCGGCAAGGACTACGAGCAGCGCGGCATCATCAAGGCCGGCGCGCAGATGATCAACGCGGTGTCCAACAGCGCGGTGCCGCACCTCACGGTCATCATGGGCGCGTCGTACGGCGCCGGCAACTACGGCATGTGCGGTCGCGCCTACGACCCGCGGTTCCTGTTCACCTGGCCCAACGCCAAGTCGGCGGTGATGGGACCGGCGCAGCTCGCCGGCGTGCTGTCGATCGTCGCCCGGCAGTCGGCGATCGCACGCGGCCAGGACTACGACGAGGAGCGGACCGGCAGATGCGCGAGCTGGTCGAGAACCAGATCGAGGCCGAGTCCCTGGCGCTGTTCCTCACCGCCCGGCTCTACGACGACGGCATCATCGACCCGCGCGACACCCGCACGGTCCTCGGCCTGGCCCTGTCCGTCGTTCACAACCGGCCGGTGGAAGGGCGCCGCGGCTACGGCGTCTTCCGCATGTGGAACCCCACGGAGGGAGGTGAGACTCATCGCGAAACTGCTGGTCGCCAACCGGGGCGAGATCGCCCGCCGGGTCTTCCGGCACCGCGCGTGCGATGGGGATCGCGACCGTCGCGGTGTACTCCGACGCCGACGCCGGCGCGCCGTTCGTCGGCGAGGCCGACGTGGCGGTCCGGCTGCCCGGCGTGACCCCGGCCGAGACCTACCTGCGCGGCGACCTCGTCGTCGCGGCGGCGCTGCGCGCCGGCGCGGACGCCGTGCACCCCGGCTACGGCTTCCTGTCCGAGAACGCGGGCTTCGCCCGGGCCGTGCTCGACGCCGGGCTGGTGTGGGTCGGCCCGCCGCCGGCGGCGATCGAGGCGATGGGCGTCAAGCTCGCCGCCAAGGAGCTGATGCGCACCGCCGGCGTGCCGACCCTGCCCTGGGCGACCGACCCCGCAGGCGGCGGCACGAGGTCGGCTTCCCGCTGCTCGTCAAGGCTTCCGCCGGCGGCGGCGGCCGCGGCATGCGCGATCGTCCGCGACCGCCGCCGAGCTCGCCGCCGCGGTCGAGGGCGCGCGCCGCGAGGCGGCGGGCGGCGTTCGGCGACGGCACCGTCTTCCTCGAGCGCTACCTCGAGCGCGCCGCGGCACGTCGAGGTCCAGGTGTTCGGCGACCCGCACGGCAACGTCGTGTCGCTGTTCGAGCGGGAGTGCTCCATCCAGCGCCGGCACCAGAAGGTCGTCGAGGAGGCGCCGTCCCCGGCGGTCGACGCCGGCCTGCGCGACGCGGATGGGGGAGGCCGCGGTCGCCGCCGCGCGAGGCCGTCGGCTACGTCGGCGCGGGCACGGTCGAGTTCCTGCTCGACGCCGACGGCGGAGCTTCTTCCTGGAGATGAACACCCGGCTGCAGGTCGAGCATCCCGGTCACCGAGCTGGTCACCGGACTCGACCTGGTGCGGCTGCAGCTGCTCGTCGCCGCCGGGCGAGCCGCTGCCGTCCGAGGCTGCGGCACGCGTCGCCTGACGCGGCCACGCGATCGAGGTGCGCCTCTACGCCGAGGACGCGGCCAGCGGCTTCCTGCCCGTCGACCGGCACGCTTGCGCGCGTTCGACGTCGGCGGCACGCGGACGTCCGGGTCGACGCCGGCGTCGAGGCCGGCTCAGCGTCGTCATCGCCGCACTACGACCCGATGCTCGCCAAGGTCGTCGCCCAGGCCCCGACCCGGGCCGAGGCCGCCGCGCGCGCTGGCCGGCGCGCTGCGCCGGCGCCCGGCTCCACGGCGTGACGACCAACCGCGACCTGCTGGTGCGCGTCCTCGCGCGAGCCGGAGTTCCTCGCCGGCGGCACCGACACCGGCTTACCTCGACCGGCACGACCCGGCCGAGCTGGCCGCCCCGCTGCTCGACGACGCCGGCGCGGCGGTGCACGCCGTCGCCGCCGCCCTGGCCGGTGCGGCCGCGCGCCGCGGCGACCGCCCCGGTGCTCGGCCGGCTGCCGTCGCGGCTGGCGCAACAACCCGCTCGCAGCCGCAGGTGGTCCGGCTCGCGCGCCGGCGACCGGAGACTCGCCGTACCGCTACACGGCCGGCCGCGGCGTCGCGGTCGAGCCGTCGAGGTCGACGGTGCTCGCGCGAGGTCGTCGCGCGCACCGCCGACGCCGACCGTGCTCGACCCCGAGCGTCGACGGCTGCGCCGCCGGTGCGGGTGGCCGCCGCGGCGAGCCGTCGACGTCGACTCGCCGCTGGGCGCGCTCGTCCCGCTGGTGCCGCGCGTCCCCCGCCGCCGGGCTCCGACGTCGCCGCCGGTTCGCTCGTCGCCCCGATGCCGGGCTCGGTCGTGCGCGTGCTGGTCGAGGCCGGCGCGACGGTGCGACGCCGGCAGCCGCTGGTCGTGCTCGAGGCGATGAAGATGGAGCACACCGTCAAGGCGCCCGGCGCCCGGGACGGTCGCCGAGCTCAAGCGTGTCGCGCCGGTCAGCAGGTCGACGCGGGCACCGTGCTGGTCGTGGTCGAGGAGGAGACCGGACATGCGGATTGACGAAGCGCGGCGATCGTCACCGGCGGCGCCAGTGGGCTCGGGCTTGCGACCGCGACCGAACTCGCCAAGGCCGGGGCGCAGGTGGTCATCCTCGACCTGCCCTCGTCGGCGGGGGAGGAGCGGGCCCAGGAGATCGGCGGCCGGTTCGCGCCGCGGACGTCACCGACGAGGCGGCGGTGCAGGCCGCGGTCGACGCGGCGGCCGGGCTCGGCGCCGCTGCGCATCCTCGTCAACTGCGCCGGCATCGGCACCCCCGGCCGCGTCGCTCGGCAAGCAGGGGCGCTGCCGCTCGAGCAGTTCGAGCAGGTCGTGCGGGTCAACCTGATCGGCACGTTCAACGTGATCCGGCTCGCGGTCGCCGCGATGGTCAGAACGAGCCGGTCGAGGGCGAGCGTGGGGCGATCATCAACACGGCGTCGGTCGCCGGCGTTCGACGGGCAGATCGGGCAGGCGGCGTACTCCGCGTCCAAGGGCGGCGTCGTCGGCATGAC
>CAWIFV010000006.1:0-165621 GCA_963835405.1 uncultured Actinomycetota bacterium | reverse complement strand
CTTCGGAGGACGGATGAAGTACGCCAAGCCTCTTGCCGGCGTCGCGGGCCTCGCGCTCGCCACCGGGATCGCACTGCCGACCATGGCCGGCAGCGGCAACAAGTACGCCGCCTCGTCGGTCACGTTCCACTGCAGCGACGATACTGCCACCAACGACAGTGGCGACACGGTCGCCCTGAACGGCCCGCTAAGCTGTGGCCGCCGAACCACAAGATGATCGATGAGCCAGTGACCGCGACCTCCGGCACCAACACGGACGGCGTCACGATCTCCGTCCGACCGGTCATCGACGACGCAACGGGCGGCGACGGCGGGCCGCAGCACGACCCGGACTTCAACCCGACCACCTCGGGCGGCGACACGGTCGAGGGCTCGGGCACCGGCTCGGCCGTGGCGGGCGTGCAGTTGCGCGCCGAGCGCTCCGGCAAGGGCGACGGCCGCACCTACACGCTCCAGTGGACGGCCACGTTCGGTGAGCGCTCCTGCACGTCCGAGGACGGATCCCACGACGCGTTCGTCATCACCGTGCCGCACGACATGCGCGGTGGCGCCGACTTCCCCCACGGCAAGGCAATCAAGGAATAGGTGAGACCCAGCGCAACGGGCCCGGCCGGGGAACCGGCCGGGCCCTACGCTTTCCCCCACCGATGACTCGACGCCTGTTGTCCCTCGTCACCGCCTGCGGGCTGGCGGCCAGCGCCTGCGCGGCCGCCGGCGGCGTACCGGAGACGAGCGACACCCCGCGGCGCGACCTGGCCGCGCGGCCGAGCCCTCTGCCGCCCGCGGACAGCGGCGGGACGACCGGTGCCGGTGGCCGGCACGGACGCTCGTCCGCTCCCTCCGGCACGACTACCCCAGGCAGCGGATCGAACGACGCGAGCCCCACCTCGCGCGCAGGCTCGTCAAGCGAGGACGCGGACCACGGGCGGTACGTCGACGCCGGCGGCGCCGTTCCGCAGCCTTGCCACCCAGTCCGACCCCGGCGGCGACGCCGGGCTCGACACCCCGCCGTACGCGGACCTGCGGTCGGTCACCCTGGCCGCCAACGGCACCGACCTCCGGGTGACCGTGACGGTGGACGGCGCACTGCCCGACCGCACCGACGACGGGGAGACCATCGGCATCGGTGTCGACCTCTACCCTCCGCAGCGACAGCGGGAGAGCGACTACCAGCTCTTCGTCGACGGTGAGCCGGACGGCTGGTTCGCCTACCTCGACACCCCGCGCGGCTTCGTCCGCTATCCCGGCACCTTCGGCCTCGGCTCGAGTCGCCTGGTCTTCACCGTGCCGCTCTCGAGCGTGGGCTCGCCACGCACGGGACGGTTCAGCGCGTTCGTCGACTGGTCGCGGACGCGGCAGCGGCCTCACCGGCAACAAGGCGAGCAACGACTACGCGCCGACGCTCGGCACCACGACCTACCGCCGCTGACACCGCGGCCGCTCACCGATCAGGGCCGAAACAGGGTCGAAAGACCCTGTCCGGTCGGGTACTTCCGGCTCACCGTGGCCGATATGAGTCCGACAGCAGCAGCCCTCTGGGCAGCGCCGGTCAACCTCAACCACCCGGGTCATTACCTGCACTGGGGCGTCATCCAGATCTCGGTCGCGAACCTCGTGGTCATCCTGGTGATGATCGCGCTGTTCGTGCTGGCCCTGCTGCTCCCCTTCCCGCGGGGCGGAGGCCGGAAATGACCGCGCCCGCCGCACCGCGTCTGGACCGGCCGGCTGCGGGGCCGCGCCGAGAAGGCCTTCCCCGCCGGCCAGCTGCTGCCCGACCGGCAGCCGGTCTACGTCTCGTCCTGGATCTACGTCTTCGGCGTGCTCACCCTCGCCGCCCTGATCGTCGTCCTCGTCTCCGGCGGCGTGCTGTCGCTCAAGGGGCCGCAGTGGTGGCACCGGTCCAGCACGGGCCATTACGTCAACAGCGTGCACCTGTGGAGCGTCGAGCTGTTCATGGCCTTCATGGTCATCCACCTCTGGGGCAAGTTCTGCATGGCCGCGTGGCGCGGCAAGCGCGCGATGACCTGGATCACCGGAGCGGTCTGCTTCCTCGGCTCGATCGGGACGGCGTTCACCGGCTACCTCGTGCAGTCCAACTTCGACGCGCAGTGGATCAGCAGCGAGGCCAAGGACGGCCTCAACTCGGCCGGCGTCGGCGCCTTCTTCAACGTCCTCGACTTCGGGCAGATGCTCATGTGGCACATCGTGCTGCTGCCGCTGGCTGTCGGAGTCGTCGTCGTCATCCACGTCCTGCAGGTGCGCCATCGCGGCGTGGTGCCGCCGTTCGAGATCGACGAGGCGGACCGCGCCACCGAGCAGGTGCCGTCATGACGGCCCTGGGCACGCACGCCCGCCCCCGACCGGTGACCACGGATCCGGCGGCCGGGAAGTGGAGCGGCCGCTACCGCGACTACGACCTCGTCAAGGAGTTCGTCATCGCCCTGGTCGTCGTGTCAGCTCCTGTCGGTCGGCCTCGCGGCCGTCTTCTCCTCACCGGACGAGAAGCAGATCACGATCTCCACGTGGAGCCGCGCCACGCCCAACGACTTCGTGGCCACGGCGGTCGCCGAGCTCGACGGGACCAGTGGCACCGCGACGTACGGCGCGCCGTACACCGACACCCCGGACGCCGCGATGAAGCTCGGCCCGATCTCGCTGCAGCACATCGCCGGCGTCACCCACCGGATCCACCCGGCCCAGGACTTCGTCGTCGGCCCCTTGTCGGGCGTCCCCGGCGACGCGGAGCTGACCGCGGCCCTGTCGACGTGGAACGCGGCGCCGTCGGACACGCAGGCCGGATGGGCGAGCGCCTACGACGAGGCCCTGCAGGCGGCGCCCGACAACGACCCCGCGAAGGTCGCGACCGGCGACTACGGGCCGGTGCCGGTCATGGTCGAGGCGCTGTTGCGGATGGCGCAGTCCGGCGGCCTCGACGGAGCGCTGCTGTCGCAGGGCGAGTTCTACCAGACCGACTACACCAAGCCCGTGCTGTTCATCGCCGACGGCACCTACCTGGAGGACCAGGCGGTCGCCCAGCACCTCGGCGGCGACCAGTGGGGAATGATGAACGAGACCGGCAACTACCCCGGCCAGGCGTGGCTGTGGCTCTACACGTTCTGGTACCAGGTCAAGCCGTTCTCCACCTCCGGCAACGGCGACGTGCTGGTGTGGGCGCTGATGATGCTGCTCACGCTCGGATTCGTCCTCGTGCCGTTCCTCCCCGGCGTACGTTCCATCCCGCGCTGGATCCCGGTGCACCGGCTCATCTGGCGCAACTACTACCGCGGCGGCGCATAGGTCCGAAGCCGGCACCCGAACTCCGCTCGGCCGCTACGTTGGCTACGTCGCTATCCGACGGAACATCCGGGGGGACCCATGGCCGCCGACACCTCGATGATGCTGCTCATCCACGACGCGCTACGCCGTGACTTCGCCTTCCTCGCCGAGCAGGTCGCCGCCTGCCCGCCGGGCGACACCGGCCGCGCGACCGCGCTCGGGCACGCGTTCGAGTTCGTCGCGCGGCCAGCTGCACCACCACCACACCGGCGAGGACGAGGACCTCTGGCCGATGGTGCAAGGCCAAGCTCGGCGGCGACGACCGACTCGGCGGCCGTCCTCGACCGGATGCAGGAGCAGCACGGTGTGATCGAGCCGGCCCTCGCCGCGGTGCGGGCGTCGTTCGCCGACCTCCAGGCCGGGCGCTGCCAGCCGGCCGACACCGCCGCTGCGCTGCGCGCCCTGCGACGCCGCGCTGCGCGACCACCTCGCCGACGAGGAGCGCGACCGCCGTACCGATCATCGCCCGGGTGCTCGACGAGAAGGACCTGCGCCAGTTCAGCCGGCTGCAGATGAAGCGCGGCGGCGGCATGCGAGCCGGCGCCACGTTCTTCCCCTGGCTCGTCGACGGGATGACCAAGGACGACAGCCCGGCAGGCGCTGCACCGGCTCCCGCCGCCGGTCCGGTTCCTCACCCAGCGCTCGTGGCGCCGCGCCTACCAGAAAGCCGCGCCCGACCTGCACCGCTGACCGACCCCAATGATGTCGGTCCGAGCGTCGGGACGCTCGGATCGACAACACTCGCCGCGGTCAACCACCCGAAGGCGGCCCGTCCCGACGGCGTAGCGTGCCGGTCATGGACTACACCCATCTCGGCCGCACCGGACTCCAGGTCTCCCGGCTCGTGCTCGGCACCATGAACTTCGGCCCCGAGACCGAGGAGCCGGACGCACACCGCATCATGGACCGCGCCCTCGAGCACGGCATCAACTTCTTCGACTCCGCCAACGTCTACGGCTGGAAGCAGGGCGAAGGCATCACCGAGCAGATCATCGGCCGGTGGTTCGCCCAGGGCGGCGGACGGCGCGAGAAGGTCGTCATCGGCACCAAGCTCTACGGCTCGATGAGCGACTGGCCCAACGACACCTTCCTGTCCGCGCGCAACATCCGGCTCGCCTGCGACGACTCGCTGAAGCGGCTGCAGACCGACTACCTCGACCTCTACCAGATGCACCACGTCGACCGGAACACGCCGTGGGACGAGATCTGGGAGGCCATGGAGACGCTGCGGGCGCAGGGAAAGATCCTGTACGTCGGCAGCAGCAACTTCGCCGGCTGGCACCTCGCCGCCGCGCAGGAGGCGGCGGCGCGTCGACACTTCCTCGGCCTCGTCAGCGAGCAGTCGTTCTACAACCTCTCGGTCCGCGACATCGAGCGCGAGGTGCTCCCGGCCGCGCAGCACTACGGCATCGGGGTCATCCCGTGGAGCCCGCTGCGCGGCGGCCTGCTCGGCGGCGTACTGAGCAAGGAGGCCGAAGGCAGCCGGCGACTGCAAGGCCGGGCGAAGGAGTACGTCGAGGCGAACCGCGAGCAGGTGCAGGCCTACGAGGACCTGTGCGCCGACCTCGGCCACGAGCCGGCGCAGGTCGCGCTTGGCATGGCTCCTGACCCGCCCCGGCGTCACCGGGCCGATCATCGGCCCGCGCACGCTCCAACAGCTCGACGACGCCATGACCGCGCTCGAGATCACCCTCGACGACAAGACGCTGGCGCGGCTCGACGAGATCTGGCCCGGCCACAAGACCGCGCCGGAGGACTACGCCTGGTGACGCTCGGCACTCGTTCCTCGCCTCGCGCGACCTCTCTCGCATCGGCGCCTGGGCGCCTCGCTCGCACCGGTCGCGCTAGTGCTCCGAACGAGCACCCTCGCTCGGCGCAGTGCGGTACACGCTTCGCCGCTGTGCGCGCGAAGACACGCCTCGCTCGGCGGTGCGGCGCACCACGCCCCGCGACTAGGTCAGCGGGAACTCCTGCAGGGTCTGTGGGTCACGCGGGCGCCCAGGGTGCTCTGCACGAGGCGGAAGTCGGTCAGGGTCCACTCGTCGCTCTCGTACGAGGACAGGCGCTCCAGCAGATCGGTGGCATCGAGGGTGTCGCGGCGGGCCCGCCCCAGCGTCAGGTGCGGGCGGTAGGGACGGTCCTGCGTCGGCAGGCCTTCGCGCCGGCCGGCCGCGACACAGCGGTCGGCGAGCCGGCTCAACACAGCGACGTCACCGTCGACACCGATCCACACCTGACGCGCCCGTCGTGCCTGGCGCGGGAAGGTCCCGGCGCCCGACAGCCGTAGCCGCAGCGGCGACACGCGCCCCGATGCCCGCCGCAACCGCTCGGTCAGCGCCGGCACCACTCCTTCCGGGACTTCGCCGTAGAACGCCAGCGTCACGTGCCACTGGTCTCGCGGCACCGTCCGCAACCGGCTCAGGTCGACCGCGTCCAGCACCCGCGCCAACGTGTCGAGCTGCTCGTCCGGCGGGTCGAAGGCGGCGAACAGCCTCACTGCGTGGCTTCGGCCGCCAAGGCCCGCAACGAGGCCAGAGCCGTCGGGTCGCCCGAGGCGGTCACCGCCGAGTAGGGCAGCCGGTTCCACAGCGCGAGCAGCACGGCGCCCGCCTCGCCCTCCAGGGTCGCGTCGGCGTCTCCATCGGCTTCGCGGGTGAACGACGCGATCGTGCTGCCGAGCGTGATGGTCCACGCCGACCCGGCCGCCCGGATCGCGACCCGCTCACCGCTCCCGGGCACGTGGCCCTCGTAGTAGTCCTCGTCGTCGTTGCACAGCATCAGCTCGACGAGCTCGTCGATGCCATCCACCGCCACCTCGTCCGGGATCGACGGGACCTGCCCGATCGCCGACTCGACGTCGGCGCGGTGCACGACCGTCTCCTGCATCATCCGCCGCACCCAGAAGCCGACGTTCTGCTCCGGCGGGTACCAGGTCCACACCCGCGTCGCCGGGTCGCGCGTGCGCAGCGCCTCG
Source organism: uncultured Actinomycetota bacterium (assembly GCA_963835405.1). Lineage (GTDB taxonomy): Bacteria > Actinomycetota > Actinomycetes > JAFAQI01 > JAFAQI01 > CAWIFV01. The sequence continues at coordinate 159,311 of CAWIFV010000006.1, read as the reverse complement.
ATCAGCCGGTGCAGCTGCTCGTCGAAGAAGTCCCGCACGTCGACGTAGGCGAACGTGGGCGGCCAGCCCGCGGGCGGCTTGTCGAGATCCTCCTCGACGATGGTCGACTTGTGCGCGTAGACCACAGCGGTGTGCTCGACGGCGTCGCGGACGGTCCAGCCCGGGCAGGTCGGCACGGCGGTGTCCAGGTCGGTCGCGGCGGCGCGCAGCGCAGCACCGTCGGCGGCGAGCCGGGCGAGCATGGCGGCGGCATCCATGCGCTCAGCCAACCACGGCGTCCTCACTCTGCGGGATCGCGGTGACGTTCACGTAAGGACGCCTGCGCAGCAGGTGCGGCTCCAGCCGGAGCTGCTTGCGCCGGGCGAGCAGGAGCGTGATCGTCGCGGCCGCGGCGGACGACGAGATCCCCCCGACGAGCAGGGACCAGCGCGGGCCGGCCACCTCGGCGATCCACCCGATCAGCGGGGCGCCGACCGGCGTACCGCCCAGGAAGACGAGGAGGTAGAGCGCCATGACCCGACCGCGCATCGCCGCCGAGGTGCCTGAGCTGCACGGTGGTGTTGGCCGCCGTGGTGAAGGTCAGTGTCACGAACCCGGTCGGGATGAGCAGCGCGAAGAACGACCAGTACGTCGGCATGAGGCCGACCGCCATCTCGCACAGCCCGAACGCGAACGCGGCACCGAGGACGAGCCGCTGCCGGGGGCGGCCACGGCGTGCGGACGCGAGCGCGCCGAGCAATGATCCGGCCGCGAACGCGGTGCCCAGCAACCCGTAGGAGCCGGGACCGCGGTGGAAGGTCGCCTTGGCGATGAGGGCCGTCGTCAGCTGGAAGTTGAAGCCCAGCGTCCCGATGATGCCGACGAGCGTGACGAGCGCCAGCAGGTCCGGCCGCGTCCGCACGTAGGCGAGGCCCTCGCGGATCGCTCCCGGCCGCCGCTGGATCCGCTTGCCGACGAACAGGTCCTCGTCCCGCATCAGCAGCAGCCCGCTGAGGACGGCGACGAAGGAGGCGGTGTTCACCAGGAAGACCCAGCCGGTGCCGGTGGCGGCGATCATGACGCCGGCGACCGCGGGGCCCATGACCCGGGCGGTGTTGAAGGTTGCGGAGTTGAGGCTCACCGCGTTGGGCAGCAGCGTCGGCCCGACCAGCTCGCTGACGAAGGCCTGCCGGGCCGGGGTGTCGACGGCGGTCGCGAGGCCGAGACCGAACGCGAGGGCGTAGACGTGCCACAGCTGCACGGCCCCGGTGACGTCGAGGACGCCGAGGGTGAGCGCGAGCAGTCCCATCGCTGCCTGGGTGGCGAGCAGGATGCGCCGCTTGCTGAACCGGTCCGCGATGACGCCGCCGTACAGACCGAACAAGAGGATGGGCGCGAACTGCAGTCCGGTGGTGATGCCGACCGCGGTGCCGGAGTTGTGCGACAGCTCGAGGACGAGCCAGTCCTGCGCGACCCGCTGCATCCAGGTGCCCGTCAGCGACACCACCTGACCGGACGCGAAGAGGCGGTAGTTGCGGACGCGGAGGGAGGCGAAGGTCGTCATGCGCGGGAGAGCTTCTCCAGGACCGGCAGTGCCGCCGCGAGCGCGGCGACCTCGTCGGCGTCGAGCCCCCGCATGCGCTGGGACAGCCACTTGTCCTTGCGGCGGCGGTCCTCGCCGAGCAGCGTGCGGCCCTGCTTGCTGGCAGCGAGGACGACCTGTCGTCGGTCGACCGGGTCCGGGGTGCGCGTGACGTAGCCCTGCTCCTCGAGCCGGGCGAGGATCCGTGTCATCGAGGGCGGCTGCACCCTCTCGTGCGCCGCGAGCTCGCTCGGCGTCATCGGTCCGTGGATGTCGAGCGCGCGTAGCGCGGCCCACTGACCCAACGACAGGTCGGTCGCGGCCCGGTCCGCGCGCATCCGCCGGCCCAGGCGACCGATCGCGTCGCGCAGCAGACCGGCGAGCGCCTCGGACCGCAGATCTCCGGGCGGCGTCGGCATATCCTTAGCCTAACTCATTACCTTCGCTAACGGGATCGCGTTTGCGACGATGGGCCGGTGACGCAACCCCTGCCCCCGTCCGGCGGTGGTCCGGCCGCGGGGCCGCGGCGCCGGCTGCCCGCCCGGGTGGCGGTCTTCGGTGCGCTCCTCGTCGTCGTGCTGATCCTCACCAGCAGCGGATCGATCCGGTCCTGGTGGGCGCACCGCCTGCACGACGTGACCGGCGCGTCCCGACCGGCCGACTACGTCCTCGGTCTCGTCGTCGGCCTGCTGCCCGTCGCCGGCGTGGTCGCCGGGGCAATCGGGCGGAAGAAGCGCAACGGCATTGCCCGCGTGCTGCGCATGATCTGGTTCGGCTCGACCGGCTTCGTCGTCACCTACCTGCTGTCGCCGTCACCGGCGCAGTTCCTGAGCCACCACGCCACCGTTGAGGTGTTCGACCAGCAGGCCCCCGGCTATCTCGCCGGGGTGTTCACCGGAGTGCTCCTCTGGCTGGCCGCGCTGGTCGTCGCCGCCATCCGCGCCCGGACCTGGTGGCGTCGGTTCACCTCCCCGAGACCGCCGCAGCCGCCCGACGGGCAGCGGATCATCGACGTCTGACGCGCGCTCAACACGAGGGTCAGTCGATGCCGAGCGCGACCTTGATCGGGTGCAGCGCGAAGTAGGCGGCGAACAGGATCGAGATCGCCCACAGCAGCCAGCCCGGCTCCCGCCACGCCCCGCGGACGCTCTTGAGCGCCACGAAGGCGATGAAGCCGGCACCGATGCCGTTGGTGATCGAGTAGGTGAACGGCATGAGCACGATCGTGAGGAACGCCGGAATCGCGATCTCCCAGTCGTCCCAGGGGATCCCCTTCACCTGCGTCATGAGGAGGAAGCCCACCGCGACGAGCGCCGGCGTCGCCGCCGCAGCGGGGACCATGGAATAGATCGGTGTGAAGAACAGCGCGACCACGAAGAACGCCGCGGTGAAGACGCTGGCGAGACCGGTCCGTGCGCCCTCGCCGACGCCGGCCGCCGACTCGATGAACGCGGTGTTGGACGACACCGACCCGGCACCACCGGCGATCGCCGCGGCCCCGTCGATGAAGAGCACTCGGCCGATGTTGGGCAGCCGCCCCTTCTCGTCCAGGAGCCCGGCCTCGTTCGAGATGCCGACGATCGTCCCCATCGCGTCGAAAAAGTCGCTGAGGACCAGCGTGAAGATGAACACGATCGAGGTGATGATCCCGGCGTGCACGAACCCGCCGCCGATCGAGAACTTCCCCAGCAGGCCGAGGTCCGGGGTCGACGTGACCTCGTCCGGGATGGCCGGCACCTGCGTGCCCCAGCTCCGGTCGGGGATCGCCGCGGCCGCGTTGATGAGCAGCGCCAGCCCCGTCGCTCCGATGATCGACAGCAGGATCGCCCCGGGCACCTTGCGCGTGAGCAGCATGATCGTCAGCAGCAGCCCGACGACGAAGACGACCACGGGCCAGCCGGTCAGCGTGCCGGTGCCGGTCGAGCCGAGGGCCACCGGCGTCGGTGCACCTTGCGGCGTGTGGACGAAGCCGGAGTCGACCAGCCCGATGAAGACGATGAACAGGCCGATGCCCACGCTGATGGCCTGCTTCAGCGGCAGCGGGATGGCGTCCATGATGGCCTGCCGCAGCCCGGTGACGACGAGCAGGCAGATGCCGAGGCCCTCGATGACCACCAGCCCCATGGCGTCCGGCCACGACATCGTCGGCGCGATCTGGAAGGCGACGACGCTGTTGAGCCCGAGTCCGGCGGCGATGGCGAGCGGCAGGTTTCCCCCGACGCCCATGATGAAGGTCATCACCGCCGCCACCAGGGCGGTCGCCGCGGACAGCTGCGGGAAGCTCAGGTGGTGGCCGAACTTGTCCACGCCGAGAGACAGGATGATCGGGTTGAGCACGATGATGTAGGCCATCGTGAAGAACGTCGCGAGTCCGCCGCGCAGCTCGCGCCCGACGGTCGTGCCACGCTCCTCGAGCTTGAAGAAACCGTCCAGACCACCGCCTGTCGTGGTCGCGGTCGCGGTCATCGAGGGTCTCCCGTCTCCCGGTGAACTGCCGCGGATGCCGCGGACAGCGTGCCAGACGTGCCGGTGCCTATGGTTGGTGGCATGCCGAAGGCGGCCCGCCGGCCGGACCCCGAGCCGCTCGAGACCGACGACCGGCGGACCGTGCTCGTCGGCATCGCGCTGTGGGTGGTCACCTTCGTGGTCCTGGTCGTCTTCTTCCGTGACGACCTACGCCGGCATCACACGACCTGGTGGTTGTGGTCATGTGTCATCGGCGTCGGGCTCGGGCTCTACGGGCTGCGCTTCGTGTCGCGTCGCCGTCGCTGACGGTGCGTCGCGAGTGGCCTCACGAGTGGCCCAGCGGCTCCCCGGTGTCGCTGTCCTCGACCGACCCCGGCTCGTGACCGAGCGGCCCGCCGACCATGTCGATGCGGAACTCGTCGACGACCGTCGGCGCGGTCGCCGGACCGGACGGTACGACGATCGCCTCCGAATGGGCGCCACAGCCGTGGTCGACGGAGACGACCTTGCCGTCGTCGGGCGCGTACTCGTTGGCGCACGCACCGAACGCCTGCTTCAGGGCGCCGGCGAGCGGGACGAAGAACCCGCAGGTCGCGCACGCGGCCGGCGCCGACCTGGCGATGGCCGCCTCCGGCCCGGGGTCGCCGTCGTACCAGCGTTCGACCGCCACCAGCCGCCCGTCGAACGAGAGGACCCGGGAGCGCCCGAGGCCCAGCTCGAAGGCGGCGGCCTGCGCCTCCTCGTCGTCGGTGGCCAGGTACGACGGGACCAGCCGCGGGTCGTCCGCCTGTGTCGGCAGCAGGTCGCCCACACCGAGGTCTCCCGGCCGCAGCCGCTCGCTCCACGGCACCCAGGCCGGTGGGAGCAGGGAGTCGTCTCCGGGCAGCAGCACGACCTCGTCGACGGTCGCCACCCGGGCACGGGAGGCTCGGGTGAGGGTGACCGCCCACCGCCATCCGCGGTAGGCAGGATCCAGGCACGCGAAGGAGTGCATGCAGAGGCGCTCCGCCTCGGCCTCGACGCCGAGGTGCTCACCGACGAGGCCCGGAGCCTCCTCCTCGGCGGCGGAGCGGGCGAGGTCGACCGCGTCAGCGGTCACCCGGTCGGCAGCGGCCGTCGTCGTTGGCACCCCCACAGTCTGGCCCATGGCGGCCGGGGATCCACCACAGGTTCGTAGAGACTGTCCGGGTGGTGACCGAGCGCGAGCACGAGGCCGACGGGCCGACGGTCGGTGCCGCCGCCTGGGGCGTGGTGCGCGCGACCGGTCGCGCCGGCCGTCGCGGGGTCCGCCGCCTGCATCGCTGGAACCGCAGCGGCGGGGCCGGTGAGTCGGGTCTGGCGCGGTTGGTGGAGGTGCACGCGCTGCAGACCGGTGGCGACGCGTTCGTCACCGTCGCGCTGGCCGGCTCGCTGTTTTTCTCCGTGTCCCCCGACGCGGCCCGCTCCCGGATCGCGCTCTACCTCATCGTCGCGATGACGCCGTTCGCGGTGCTCGCCCCGGTGCTCGGGCCGCTGCTGGACCGGTTCCGGCACGGACGCCGGTACGCGATCGCGGCGACGATGTTCGCCCGGGCGGCCCTCGCCCTGACGATCGGCCACGCCCTGGCCGGCGGCGGCCTGACGCTTGCGGAGACCTTCGCGCTCTACCCGGCCGCGCTCGGGGTGCTCGTCGGCCAGAAGACCTACACGATCGCCCGGAGCGCCACCGTCCCCCGGCTGCTGCCCCAGATGTCACTGGTGCAGGCCAACTCCCGGCTGACCGTCACCGGCGTCTTCGCCTCCGCGGTCGCCGGGGGGCTGGCGATCCTCGTCACCAAGGCGGCGGGTCACCTGTGGGCGCTGCGGCTGGGCGCACTCGTCTACGTCGCGGCCGGGGTGCTGTCGCTGCGGCTCCCGCGCCACGCCGACGGCGGCCCGGGCCTGCGCGCGCACGAGATGCGACCCGCGCTCGGGAGCGTCATGCGGCTGGGCCAGGTCGACGCCCAGATCGCCGGGGTGCTGCGGTCTGCCGTGACGTTGCGCTGGCTGGCCGGGTTCCTGCTCTTCTACGGCGCGTTCGTGGTCCAGGAGCACTCGATCGGCGGCATGCCGAAAGCCGTCGCGTTGGGCGCCCTCGCGGTCGGGCTCGGCGGCGGCAACTTCCTCGGCACCGTCGTGGGTGCCCGCACGGCCGGGGTCGCCGCGCCGCGGCTCGCGGTCGCCCTGCTGTCGGTCACTGCTCTGACGACGTTCTTCACCGCGCTCAACTTCGGCCTGCTGACGGTGTTCGGGGTCGCGATCGTGTCCGCGGCCACTGCCGCCATCTCCAAGCTCGGGCTGGACGCGACCATCCAGCGCCGGGTCGACGAGCATGCCCGGACGTCGACCTTCGCCCGGTCGGAGACGGCGATGCAGCTGTCGTGGGTCGTCGGCGGGTTCGTCGGCATCCTGCTGCCCACGAGACCGATCGTCGGCTTCGCCGTCGCCACGGCCGTCGTCGTACTCGGGCTGGTCGTGGCGATCCAGTTCGTGCGCGGGCGAAGGCCCCCCGCGCACCCGGCACCAGCGGGTTAGCGGCGCGGTCAGGCCTCGAGCTCGTTGGCGACCGCGCGTACCACCTCGGCGATCCGGTGCGCGACCTTCTTGTCCGGATAGCGGCCGCGACGAAGGTCGGGCTGCACCTTGGCCTCGAGCAGCTTGATCATGTCGTCGACGAGCCCGTGCAGCTCCTCGGCCGGCCGGCGGGCGGAGTGCGCCAGCGACGGCAGCGGGTCGAGGACCCGCACGGAGAGGGCCTGCTCGCCCCGGCGGCCCTCGGCCACCCCGAACTCCACCCGCTGCCCCGGCTTGAGAGCGACACCGGCCGGCAGCGCCGAGGCGTGCACGTAGACGTCGCCGCCGTCGTCGCGGGACAGGAAGCCGAAGCCCTTGTCCACGTCGAACCACTTGACCTTGCCGCTGGGCACCGTCTGCTCCGTCGTCGTCGGGGTGTGACCGACAAAGGCTATCCGCCGGGGCGGGGGACGGAAGCACTGATTTCTGCCACCATGCCCGAGAAGGGAAGTGACGCAGGGTGAGCGAACAGGCGCCGGACCCGGCCGCAGAGACGATCTCCAGCGACGAGGGCTTCGAGCCGGGACGACGGCTGCCCGCGCTCCCGACGCCGTCCCGCGGGGTGCGGGCCACCGCGCTCGGCACCGCGGTCTCCCTGGTGCTCCTCGGGGGCGTCGCCACGGCGACGTACCGCTCCGCACAGGGCGCCGCCGACCCGACGACGCTGATCCCGGCCTCGGCGTTCGCGGTCGCGGTCGCCGACCTCGGCCTCCCCGGCGGGCAGGACGACGCGCTGCGGACGTTCGCCGACCACTTCCCCGGCTCGCCCACCCACCGCGGGGACGGCTCCGCCCTCGACCGGTTGCTGCGGGCGCTCTTCCGCAGCGACCCGTCACCCATCGACTACGACGCCGACATCAAGCCGTGGCTGGGCGACCACGTGGCGATCGCCGGATGGATCGACAGCGACGGCGACCCGCGCATGGAGGCCCTCCTCGAGTCGACGGACGACGGCTCCGCCCGGCAACACCTCGCCGACCTGATGACCGACGACAAGGGCGCCGCCGGCTCCGTCGAGTTCCACTCCGGGTACGCCGTGATCAGCGACTCCCGCCGCTTGACCGACGCGGCGCTGGCGGCGGCGGCGAGCAAGTCGCTCGCGGACAGCGGCCGGTTCGCCGGTGACGTCGACGGCCTGCCCGACGACCAGGCCGTGATCGGCTGGCTCGACGGCCCGGCGCTCAGCCGCGCGATCCGCGCCCAGCTGGGTGGGGACATGCCTCCGGGCGCGCTGTTCGGGACACCGTTCGGGCTCCCCATGGGCCAGACGCTTCTGGATGAGCGCATCGCCGCCGGGGCGCACGTGAGCGACGACTACGTGCAGGTCGACCTCCTCGAGTACGGCGGGACGGCCGCGGCGGCCAGCTCCTCCGCGCTGCTGACCGGGCTTCCGGGAGACACCGTCGCCGGCCTGGAGCTCGGAGACGCCACCAAGGTCTCCGCCGGCCTCACCACCATGCTGCGCTCGTTCGGCGGCTTCGGCGCGGCCAGCGGTGCCACGGCGTGCTTCGTGACCCCCGCCATGCCGCGGATGCACGCCCGGCTCGCCGTGCCGCCCGGCACGCCGCACCGTCGGGCGATCCTGCGCAAGCTCCGGCGCGCCCGCCACCGCGCCGCGCAACGACTGCGCGAGTCCCGCAGCAACCAGGGCTCCACCGACTTCGGTGCGACGTGCCCTCCTCCCCGGCCCCGACGGACCCGCTCGACACCGTCACGTCGGTGACCGGCCTCGACCTCCCCGCCGACCTCGCCACGCTGCTCGGCGACCGCGCGGTGGTCGCGTACGGCGGGCTGCGTGTCGACGGCCTGCCCGACGTCGCGGTCCGGACCCACCCGGGCGATCTGGCGGCCGCCCAGGCGGTTGCCGAGACCCTGCGCAGCCACCTCTCCGACGCCTCGATCGCGGACCTCGGCGTGCAGACGACGGGCGGCGACCTGGTGGTCGCCACCTCCGCCGACTACGCCGGCCGGGTCGCCGCGGCGGGCGACCTCGGCGACCAGCCGCAGGTGCGGACCGCGCTCGGTGACCTGCCCGACGAGGTGAGCGTGGCCGGCTATGCGGACCTCGACCGGATCTGGCCGGTCTTCGGCTCCGGCGTCCCTGCCGACGTACGGCACCTGAAGGCGGTCGGCTTCTGGGCGACCTCCACCGGCGATATCCAGCACCTGCAGCTGCGGCTGGTGGTGGGCTAGCGCCAGCGCTCCGGCTCGGCAAGCAGCTCGTTCATCGCGCCGGACCGGAACCCGCGCGGGTCCACCTCGACCGCCGCGAACCCCTCGACCGCGGCGAGCACGTCCGGCCGGGAGGTGACGGCGTCGACCAGCTCCCGGTCGAGCTCGACGCGCGCGCGGTCGCCGAGGTCGCGCACCCGCAGGTCGCGGACGGCGATGCCCGCGTCGCTCAGCGCGTGCCGCAGCGCCACCTCGGCCCGCTCCACCCGGGCGAGCCGGCCGGGCGTCACCTCGACACCGAAGGCGATCCGGCTGGACAGGCAGGCCGCCGCCGGCTTGTCCCACGTCGACAGCCCCCAGCCGCGGGACGCACGGCGTACGTCGTCCTTGGTCAGGCCCGCGTCGAGCAGCGGCGTGATCGCGCCGCGCTCGGCCGCCGCGCGGATGCCCGGCCGGAAGCCCGCCCGGGCGTCGTCGGCGTTCGTGCCGGTCGCGACGGCCGCCACGCCGCGCTCGGCGGCCAGCGGCCAGAGGACGTCGAGCAGCTCGGCCTTGCAGAAGTAACAGCGGTCGCCGGCGTTGGCGCGGTAGCCGTCGCGGGCCATCTCGTCGGTGGGCGGGATGAGGTGAGTGACCCCGAGTCCCGTGGCGAACGCGCGGGCGGACTCCAGCTCGGCCGCGGGAAGGCTGGCGGAGACGGCGGTGGCCGCCGTCACCCGCGCCGGGTCGAGAGCACGGACGGCGGCAGCGAGCAGGAACGCCGAGTCGACACCGCCGCTGAACGCGACGAGCAACGAGCCGGTGCTGCGGAGGCGTCCGTCCAGCGCCTGGAGCTTGGCGGCGAGCTCGTCGGTCACCCGCCGAGCCTATGCACCCGTGCCCGCCGCGGGGCGGACGGACCGGTCGGAGCGAAGAGAGGGCCCGTGGCCGCCCAGCCGGCCACGGGCCCTCACGTCGGGCACCCCTAGGGAGTGCCCGGCGCAAGGTTCAACGGGACCGGGCGAAATTCCTCGCGGGGGATTCGTCATTTTTCTGCCCGGATCGGAAACGGCGAAGGACCCCGGCTCGCGCCGGGGCCCTTCGCGTCGTACCAGGCGTGGGGCTGGACTCAGAAGTCCATGCCGCCCATGCCACCGTCGCCACCCGGCATCGGCGGCGGGTTCTTCTCCGGCTTCTCCGCGATGACGGCCTCGGTGGTGAGGAAGAGCGCAGCGATCGACGCGGCGTTCTGCAGCGCGGAGCGCGTGACCTTCGCCGGGTCGATGATGCCTTCCTTGAGCATGTCGACGTAGTTGCCGGTCGCGGCGTCGAGGCCGTGACCGATCTCGAGCGAACGCACCTTCTCGACCACGACGCCGCCCTCGAGGCCGGCGTTGAACGCGATCTGCTTGATCGGGGCCTCGAGCGCGATCTGCACGATCTTGGCGCCGGTCAGCTCGTCACCGGTGAGGTCGATCTTCTCGAACGCGGTCTTGCTCGCGTGCAGGAGCGCGACACCACCACCGGCGACGATGCCCTCCTCCACCGCAGCCTTGGCGTTGGAGACGGCGTCCTCGATGCGGTGCTTCTTCTCCTTGAGCTCGACCTCGGTCGCGGCGCCGACCTTGAGGACCGCCACCCCGCCGGCCAGCTTGGCCAGACGCTCCTGCAGCTTCTCCCGGTCGTAGTCGCTGTCCGACTTCTCGATCTCGGCCTTGATCTGGTTGACCCGACCGGCGATCTGGTCGGTGTCGCCGGCACCCTCGACGATCGTCGTCTCGTCCTTGGTGACGACGACCTTGCGGGCCTTGCCGAGCAGGTCGAGGGTCGTGTTCTCGAGCTTGAGGCCGACCTCCTCGCTGATGACCTGGCCCCCGGTGAGGATGGCCATGTCCTGCAGCATCGCCTTGCGGCGGTCGCCGAAGCCGGGTGCCTTGACCGCGACGCTCTTGAAGGTGCCGCGGATCTTGTTGACGACCAGCGTCGCGAGAGCCTCGCCCTCGACGTCCTCGCCGATGATGACGAGCTGCTTGCCGCCCTGCATGACCTTCTCGAGGACCGGCAGCATGTCCTTGACGGCGCTGATCTTGCCGTTGACGAAGAGGATGTAGGGGTCGTCGATGACCGCTTCCATCCGCTCCGGGTCGGTGACGAAGTACGGCGAGATGTAGCCCTTGTCGAAGCGCATGCCCTCGACGAGCTCGAGCTCGAGGCCGAAGGTGTTGCTCTCCTCGACGGTGATGACGCCTTCCTTGCCGACCTTGTCCATCGCCTCGGCGATGATCTCGCCGATCGCCTTGTCGCCGGCCGAGATGGCCGCCGTCGACGCGATCTGCTCCTTGGTCTCGACGTCCTTCGCCTGCTTGGAGAGCTCCTCGCTGACCCGCTCGACGGCCGCCTCGATGCCGCGCTTCAGCGACATCGGGTTGGCGCCGGCGGCGACGTTGCGCAGGCCCTCGCGGACGAGCGCCTGGGCGAGGATGGTCGCGGTGGTGGTGCCGTCACCCGCGACGTCGTTGGTCTTCTTGGCGACCTCTTTGACGAGCTCGGCGCCGATCTTCTCGTAGGGGTCCTCGAGCTCGATCTCCTTGGCGATGGTCACGCCGTCGTTGGTGATCGTGGGAGCGCCCCACTTCTTCTCCAGCACGACGTTGCGGCCCTTGGGCCCGAGCGTCACCTTGACGGCATCGGCGAGCTGGTTCATGCCACGCTCGAGGGCGCGACGCGCGTCCTCGTCGAACGCGATGATCTTGGCCATGCGGTCTTTTCCTCCCGCGGACGAACGGATGTTGACCGCCGTACGACGCCCGCGACGGACGATCCCGGCCCGGGGCCACCTGTTTGGCCACGGCCCGGCATCTCGTCGTACCGGTCTGTCACTCGCCTGTTCCGAGTGCTAACCCAGTATTAGCACTCGCCCCCCGAGAGTGCAAGACAGGGTGAGCGCCCCGGCGCCCGGGGCCGGCACCGGGGCCGGAGGAGCCGGCAGGGCAAACCGGACGTCGAGGCTCTGACCCGGACGACACAAACCCGTGACTTCAGCGAGCCCGGCAGGAGGTCGATGTCATCTCGTCGTAATGTTCACCTGCCCCCGCCAACCGCGGGGGCCGTGGCTGTCCTCGCCGAGTCCGTCCCGGCAGCCGCGCTGCAACCAGGGACGGGACCGGGGACCCGAGCACAGCGGAGCCTGCACGACGCAGGCCCCTTGGGGTGAAGCCGGACCGCAATGGTCCGGCCGGGCAAGTCTTCCGCCCGAACCCGACAGCTAACCCGGCAGGCGTCGGAGACCCGCATGCCCCTCGCCCCCAGCCTGCTTTCGCGTGCCCGCACCTCCCTCCTCAGCCGCCTCGGAGTCGTCCTGGTCGGCTGTGCTCTCGCCACCGGGAGCCTCACCGTCGCCACCGCTCCGGACGCCCACGCCTCGCCTGCCGGTGCCACCCAGCAGGACAGCGGCTCGCACATGACGGCCCGCGAGCGCTTCGCCGCGAAGGCCGAGCGCGTGCTGCATGTCACCGCCAACCAGAAGGGCGACCCCTACCGCTACGGCGCGACCGGGCCCAACGCCTTCGACTGCTCCGGCCTCACCTACTTCGTCTTCCGCAAGGCCCTCGGCCGATCCATCCCGCGGGTCGCCAACGACCAGAAGCGGGCGTCGAAGCGGATCTGGCACCGGCGCAACCTGCGGCCGGGCGATCTCGTCTTCCAGGTGAACGGCAGCGGCTACGCCTACCACGTGGGCATCTACGCCGGGCACGGGTACTTCTGGCACTCGCCGCACTCGGGCAGCCACGTGAAGAAGGAGCGGATGTACCCCTCGCACTGGCGCTTCGGCCGCATCATCCGCACCTGAGCTCTCCCCTTTCCGCACACATTCGTGACCAGGGGCAACTCGTGAGGCGACGGCATCGCCTCACGACGCCGCTGCCGTCACGAATGTGTGCGGCACGGGGCTGGGGACAACGCGGGCCCATCCACAAGCTGCCCGGAGCGAGCCCGATCGGCCTTCCTCACCCGCAGGCTGCGCGGGCATGGGTGTTCTCGACCGTCTCCAGCCGATTGCTGCGGAGAACCGCGGGCTGATCACGCGGCGGCAGGCGCGCCTCGCCGGAGTGCACGGTCGCAGCCTCACGGACCTCGTCCGGCACGGTGTGATCGCCCGGATCGCCCGCGGCGTGTACGCCGTTGCCGACCGCGCGCAGGCGACGATCGATCCGCGCGGCGATCACGATCGGGTGGCTCGTCGTCCTCAGCGACGAGTCGGCTGCCGCCTGGTGGGGTGTCGATCTGCCGGCTCCGGTGGGACGGCTGCACGTGACGGCCCCTCGCAACCGACATCGCGGCCGCGACGCCGTCCCCGGGATCCGCGTGCACCGCGCGACCCTTCGCGCCGGAGAGGTGGTGACGGTTCGCGGCGTCCGCGTCACGACCCCACTGCGGACGGCGCTCGACATCGCCCGGCGGAATCCGCTCGAGCACGCCGTGGCGGTCGTCGACTCGTTCTACCGGGCCGGGCTCCTCACGCCGGCGGAGTTCGACGCCGCGGTTTCGGCCGCACGGGGCCGGGGGCGGGCCCGGCTGCAGCTCGTCGCCATGCTGTCCGACCCGGGAAGCGGATCCGATCCTGGAGTCACGCACGCGGATCCTCCTCTGGCGTCATCACGTCCGCACCTGAGCGGACGCAGTTCCCGCTGAAGCACCCGCACACAGGATGGATCGGCTATCTCGACTTCGCCTGGCCCGAGCCGGCGCGTCGCCCTCGAGTGCGACGGCTACGAGTTCCACGCCGCCCGCGAGCCGTTCCAGAAGGACCGGCGACGGTGGAGCGCCCTCAACCGCGCCGGCTGGCGCAGCGGCGTCGTGACCTGGTTCGACGTCGTCGACGACCCGGCTACGTCGTCGCCCTCGTCCGCGACCTGCTCACGACACCGGTCCGCCGGCTTCCTGCACACATTCGTGACGGGGGCAACTGCTGAGGTGACGGCGCTCGCCTCACGACAGTCACCGACGTCACGATTGTGTTGCGGGAAGCGTGACGCCGCTCAGCCGCCGGCGACGGCCGGGATGATCGACACGGTCACGCCGTCCGGCGTCGGCGTCGCGAGCCCCTGCGGCGAACCGCACGTCGTCGCTCGCCGACGTAGACGTTGACGAACCGGCGCAGCTTGCCGTCGTCGTCGAGCACCCGCGCCCGGACGCCCGGGTGCTCCGCGTCGACCTTGTCGAGACCTCGGCCAGCGTCGCGCGCCGTCGACGGCCACCTCGGACGCCGCCGCCGGTCAGTGCGCGCAGGATCGTCGGCACCCGCACGTGACAGCCATCATGCCAGCCCGGCCTCGCGGAACGCCTCGAGCGACGGGGCGATCGTCGCGGTGGGCCGCGCCACCGGCGCGACCGCGTCGAGGGTCTTGAGCCCGTCGCCGGTGTTGAGGATCACCGTCTCGGCCTCGGGGTCGAGCCGCCCCTCCGCGAGCAGCTTGCGCAGCGTCGCCACCGTCACCCCGCCGGCGGTCTCGCGCGAAGATGCCCTCGGTCCGCGCGAGCAGCCGGATGCCGTCGACGATCTCGTCGTCGCTGACGTCGGCGACCGCCACCGCCGGTGCGCCGGACCACGTCGAGCGCGTAGGGGCCGTCGGCCGGGTTGCCGATCGCGAGCGACTTGGCGATCGTCGACGGCCGCACCGGGCTGGACGACGTCGTGCCCGGCCGCGAACGCGGCCGACACCGGCGAGCAGCCGGTCGCCTGCGCGCCGAAGACCTTGTACGGCGTGCCGCTCGACGAGCCCCAGCCGGGACGAGCTCGCCGCCAGCCCTTGTCGACCTTGGTGAGCAGCGACGCCGGACGCGACCGGGACGACGACCTGCTCCGGCAGCCGCCAGCCGAGCTGCTCGGCGATCTCGTAGCCGACGGTCTTCGAGCCCTCGGCGTAGAACGGCCGGACGTTGACGTTGACGAACGCCCAGGGCTCCTGTCACCGGCGACCTCGGCGCAGAGCCGGTTGACGTCGTCGTAGTTGCCCTCGATGGCGACGAGCGTGCCGCCGTACACCGCGGTCGTGACGACCTTGCCCGGCTCGAGGTCGTGCGGGATGAACACGACCGAGCGCATGCCCGGCGCGCGCGGCTGCGGCGGCGACCGCGTTGGCGAGGTTGCCGGTCGAGGCGCAGCGACAGGACGGTGAAGCCGAGCGCCTCGCCGGCCGAGGCGGCGACCGCGACGACGCGGTCCTTGAACGAGTGCGTCGGGTTGCCGCTGTCGTCCTTGACCCACAGCGCCTTCATGCCGAGCTCGCGCGGCCAGGTTGTCGGCGCGGACCAGCCGGGTCAGGCCGACCTGGAGGTCGACGCACGGGGCGTCGGCCGGCAGCAGGCCGCCGTAGCGCCACATCGTCTGCGGGCCCGGCCTCGATCGACTCGCGGGTGACGCGCGGCGAGCAGCGCCTCGTCGTAGCCGACCTCGAGCGGGCCGAAGCACTGCTCGCAGGCGTTGCCGGGGCCGAGGTCGTACGTGCGCGCCGCACTCGCGGCAGACGAGGTTCGCGGCGGCGCCGAACGGCGACGCCGTAGGGCGGTCGAGCACAGAGTGTCATCAGCGGCGAGGCCTTTCTCCTCATCTTCCCCGCGGACGCCACTCTGCGCCGCGGGCCGGAGTTGGCACCTGTCCGGACGGGCCTCGCGTCGCGAGAGTCGGATGGTTGCCGGGGCTTCACCGGGCCGGTCCCTCTGCCCCTCTGGATGAGTGCGCCGGCCGTCAGCACTGACCGGTAGCCACGCATGTGCCAGTGTCGCACACGTGGATCCCGCGGCGCGCGAGCGCTGGTTCGACCGCCGGACACCTCGCGGCGGCCGACTGGCCGGTCGCCCGAGCTGGTCGCGGCCAAGGGGTCGACGACGGTCAGCGTCGTGCTGCCGGGCCTCGACGAGGCAGGCGACCGTCGGGCGCATCGTGCGTCGGGTCCGGCGCGACCTCGTCGACCGGACCGGCCGCTCGTGGACGAGCTCGTGGTCGTGGACTCCGGCTCGACGCGACCGCACCGCTCGCAGGTCGCCGCGGGAGGCCGGCGCGACCGTCGTACGGCGCGAGGACGTCCTGCCCGACGTCCCGGCCGTGCCCGGCAAGGGCGAGGTGCTGTGGCGGTCGCTGGCCGCCACCACCGGCGACGTCGTCGTGTTCGTCGACAGCGACCTTCGCGACTTCTCCCCCGCGTTCGTCACCGGCCTGCTGGGGCCGCTGCTCGACCGACCCGACGGTGCAGTTCGTGAAGGCGACCTACGACCGCGCCGCTGCAGGCCGGCGACGCAGGTGCTGCCGACCGGCGGCGGCCGGGTGACCGAGCTCGTCGCGCGCCCGCTGCTCGCCCTGCACTGGCCGGAGCTGGCCGGCTTCGTGCAGCCGCTCGGCGGCGAGTACGCCGGCCGCCGCGACGCTGCTCGAGTCGCTGCCGTTCCCGTGCGGGTACGGCGTGGAGTTCGGGCTGCTCGTCGACGCCTGCGCGCGCGTCGGGCTCGACGCGATGGCGCAGGTCGACCTGGCCCGGCGCAAGCACCGCAACGCCGACCTGCACAAGCTCGGGCGGATGGCGGCGGAGATCCTGCAGGTCGCCGAGGCCCGGCTCGGGCGGCGCCCGGAGCAACCGGTCGTGCTGACGCAGTTCGATCGGGACGGCGCCGGCTACCGCTTCGTCGACACCGACATGACCGAGCCCGAGCGCCCCCCGATGGCCGAGCTCCGCGGCCTGCGCCCCTAGTCCGCCTGCAACAGCCAGAACGGCTGCCCCTGGTCGTCGACACAGTCCGCGGACAGGCCGTAGGGCATCCGCGTGGGTTCCTCGGCGGTCCCCCCGAGCTCGCGGACCCGGGACACGGCAGCGGCGATGTCGGCGACGCGGTACATGAGCTGCACGTTGGGCTGGTCCGCGCCGCCCCACAGCCCGCCGAGTGGCCGCACGTTGGTGATCTGGCGACCACGGGGGACGTTGCCGGGCGCCGTCTCCCAGCCCAACAGCGCGCCGTAGAACGCGGCTGCCTTCACCTCGTCGGGCACCCGCATCGTGAAGTACTCGACGTCACCCTGCCGCGGACGAGCCGGGTCGGGCGGCGGAGCAGCCGGTTCGCTGCGCTGCTGCACCATCCAGCGATGGCCGAAGACGTCACGGACGACACCAGTCCGGCCGTAGGGCTCGTCCCGCGCCGGTCGCTCGAGCTCCGCGCCGGCGGCGACCGCCCGGTTGATCGTGGCGTCGACATCGTCGACGAGAACGACGAGAGTGGTGCTCACCCCGCCGCGCGTACGCGGCGAGAGCAACCCGAGCTCGGGGTGCGCGTCGGAGAGCATCAGCCGGGAGTCGCCGAGGTCGAGCTCGGCGTGGCCGACCCGGCCGTCCGGCATGACGATCGGCTCGCCCACGCGCCGGGCGGCGAAGACCTCGGTGTAGAAGTCGAGGGCGCGGCGGGCGTCGTCGACGGCGAGGTATGCCGAGACGCTGCGCTGCTGCGCGACCAGATCGGTGCTGGCCGTCGGCACGGTCGTGCTGGTCATCGGAACCACTCCTCGGGGTAGGTCGAGCGCGGCGGCGAGCTGCTCCCGCAGCCGTGCCGCGAAACCGGGATCGGGGTCGACCGGGTCGACCGGCCGACGCAGGGAGTCGAACGCGTCAGCCATGGCGCTCTGCCTCCTCGTAGGTACGCCGGAACGCCGCGCGAGCGCGCACGATGAGCGCCTCCGTCGCGTGGCGGGTCCGGCCGAGCGCACCGGCGACTTCCGGCACGGACAGCCCGTCGACGTAACGCAGGACGAGCGCGGCGCGGTGGTGCGGGCCGAGCCGGCCGAGGGCCTCCTCGGCCGGGCCCGGCTCGAGGACGGCGTCCCAGGACGCGTCGGCGGTCTCGACTGCGAGGGTCGTCAGCGCGGCCTCCTCACGCGCGCGGCGCCGCCAGTGGTCGACGAGCTTGTTGCGGGCGACGGTGACGAGCCAGCCGGTCGACAGGGCCGGGGCCGTCGTGGTGCGGACGGCGGTGACCGCGGCCAGGAACGTCTCCGCCGTCAGATCCTCCGCAACGGTCCGGTTGCGGCAGCGGGACAGCAGGTAGCCGTAGACGACGGGCAGGGCCTCGTCGTACAGCGCGAGCAGCGGGTGGTCGCCCGCAGCCGGCTCACGGCTCGCCATAACCGGTTATCGTCGCGCGGCCCCGAACTCCGACGGGTCGGCCGGCACCTTTTTCCGCCGCTGGCCGAACGGTCGGGTCAGCCGGGCGAGACGCGGTCAGCGGTCACGTCGAGGAAGAAGTGGCGAACCTTCGGGTTCTCCTCGGTGACCTGGTGCTCCATCCGCCGGGCCAGAGCCCTCCACCTCGTCGCGCGCGCAGGTCGTCCTTGAGATCGATGCGGGCGGCGACGAGCACCTGGCCGCTGCCGATCACGGACGTCAGAGCTCGTCGACGCGCGTGACCTCGTCGTAGGAGTCGATCAGCTCGGTCACCGCCTCGACAAGCCGGGCATCCGCCGCCTCGCCGATGATCAGGCTGCGGTTCTCCCGCGCCGAGCAAGTACGCCGCCACGGTCAGCAGCACGCCGATCGCGATCGAGGCCATCGAGTCCCAGTAGGGGTTGCCGGTCAGCTGGTGCAGCCCGACGCCGGCCGCGGCGAGCAGCAGGCCGAGCGAGCGCGGCGGAGTCCTCGAAGAAGACGGTCGTCGCCGTCGGGTCCGTGGTCGTCCCACACCTGCTCGCGGAAGCTGCGGTGGTTGCCGCCGGGCGGATCTGCGCGTAGCTGCTGGATGGCCCGCAGCCACGACGTGCCCTCGAGCAGGAACGCGAGCGCCGAGGACGGCGTAGGTGAGCACCCAGTGACCGCCCTCGGCGCCGCGACCCGAGGAGCTGGCGGATGCCCTCCTGCATGGCGAAGACACCACCGCCGACGAAGATGCCGACCGCGGCCAGCAGCGACCAGAAGTAGCGCTCCCGGCCGTAGCCGAAGGGGTGCGCGGTCGTCGGGCGGACGCTCGCTGCGCTTGACCGCGGCGAGCAGCATGACCTCGTTGGTGGTGTC
This sequence comes from uncultured Actinomycetota bacterium, assembly GCA_963835405.1. Lineage (GTDB taxonomy): Bacteria > Actinomycetota > Actinomycetes > JAFAQI01 > JAFAQI01 > CAWIFV01. The sequence continues at coordinate 140,495 of CAWIFV010000006.1, read as the reverse complement.
GGCGAGGGAGTGAGCCGACTCGGAGAGCATCGCCGCCGAGCCGCTGAGGACACCGGCGAGCCCTTTGGCGATGCGCGATGCCGAGGTTGACGCCGACCGCGACGAGGACGGTGAGGGTGCTCTCGTTCTGCTCTTCTCGCCACGACGTCCGTACGTGCCCGATCACGGACCGTCTACGCTCCCGCGCGTGCGGGAGGCAAGTGCTGGTGGCGTCGAACCGCGGCCCGGTCGCCTTCCGGCTGGGCGACGACGGCGTCGCTGCACATCGTCCCGCGGCGGCGGCGGGCTGGTGTCCGGCAGTCTCCGGCGGCGACCGAGCGCGGGCGCGGTCTGGGTCTGCGCGGCGCTCTCGCGACGCCGACCGCACGCGCCGGCGCCGCGGCCCCCGGCGGCCGCCTCGACGCGGCCGGCCACGACACCGGCGGCGCCGCGGTGCGGATGCTGCCGATCGACGAGACGACGTTCCGCCGCGCCTACAACGCCGTCGCCAACTCCGACGCTCTGGTACGTCAACCACACGCTGTTCGACACCCCGCGGACCCCCACGTTCGACGCGCCGCTGGATGCTGCTACTGGCAGGCCTACGTCGACTACAACACGCGCGTTCGCCGAGGCGCTCGCCGAGGAGGCGGCGCCACGGCGCACAGGTGCTCGTCCAGGACTACCACCTCATGCTCGCCCCGGCGGCTGCTGCGCGAACGGCGGCCCGACGTGCGGATCGCGCACTTCACGCACACCCCGTGGGCCGAGCCGTCGTACTTCTCGCGTCCTGCCCGACGACGTCGCGCGAAGCCGTCCTGCACGGCATGCTCGGCGCCGACACGGTCGGGCTTCCTCTCCCCCCGGTGGGCGGCGTCGTTCGTGCGACTGCGCGGTCCGGCTGCTCGGGGCGGACGCCGGCGGCGAACACCGTGCACGTCGGCGGCCGGTCGACGCGCGATCAACGTGCATCCGCTCGGGGTCGACGGCGGACGAGCTGCGCGCGCGCGCGTCCCAGCCGGACGTCCGTGCCCGGCGGGAGGCGCTGCTGCGGCGGACGGGCGACCGCCGGGTCATCATCCGGGTCGACCGCACCGAGCTGTCGAAGAACATCGTCCGCGGCCTGCTCGCCTACCGCGAGCTGTTGCGCAACCACGCCGAACATCGCGGGCGCGTCGTCCACGTGGTCCTCGCCTACCCCTCCCGGCACGACCTGCCCGACTACCGCGCCTACACGGCCGACGTGCAGCGCGTGGCGCGCGAGATCGACGACGAGTTCGCCACCGACGGCTGGTCACCGCTGGTGCTCGAGGTCAACGACGACTACCCGCGCTCGCTCGCCGCGTTGCAGCTCGCCGAGGTCCTCGTCGTCAACCCGCTGCGCGACGGGATGAACCTGGTCGCGAAGGAGGGGCCGGTCCTGTCCGAGCGCGGGCCGGCGCTGGTGCTGTCCCGCGAGGCCGGCGCCGCCGACGAGATGGGCGCGCGACGCGCTCCTCGTCAACCCGTTCGACATCAGCGGTACGGCCCGGGCGATGCACGAGGCGCTCCTCATGCCGGCGGACGTCCGCCGCGAGCGGGCGCAGCGGCTGGCAGCCGCGGCCACGGCGCTGCCGCCGAAGGACTGGCTGCGGGCCCAGCTCGACGACCTCTGACCCCTGTCAGGGTTGGCCGACGGCGGCGGCGAGCGCGTCGAGGAACGCGACGACCGCCGGCGGGCCGGCCAGCACGAGGTCGGCCCGCCGCGCCAGCTCGGCCGGCGCGTCGTCGAGCGCCGGGTCCACGCTGGCGACCGTGAGCCCCGGGACACCGTCGCGGCGCAGTGCCTCGACGGCGTCGTACGCCGGGAGGTCGCCGAGGTCGTCGCCGATGTAGACGACCGCGGCGGCCTCGCGCTCGGAGGCCAACGCGCGGACGGCGTGGCCCTTGTCGACGCCGGGCGGGCGCAGCTCCAGCACGAACCGCCCGGGGACCACCTCGAGGCCGCAGGCCGCGGCCAGCCGCTCGACCCCGCGCGTCAGCGCGGCCAGGGCCCCGGCGGGGTCGGCCGCCGGCCGGGTGTGCACGACGAGGGAGTGCTCCTTGTCCTCGACGTGTACGCCGGCGGGCGCGGCCGCCAGCAGCTCGCGCAGCCCGTCGCGGGCCCGGTCGACACCGGGCTCGGGGTCCGGGGAGTCGAGGTGGCCGTCGGACCAGCGCTGCAGCCCGTAGTGGCCGAGCACGTGCAGGTGTGGAACGTCATCGAGCCCGCCGAGCGCGACGACGTCGGTGGCGGCCCGCCCGCTCACCACGGCGCAGCAGCCGATCCGGTCACCGAGAGCCCGCAGGGCGGCGACGGCACCGGCGGCCGGCCGCGCGTCCCCGGGACGTTCGACGATCGGCGCCAGCGTGCCGTCGAAGTCGATGGCGACGACGGCGCGGGCCGGCTCGGCGATGACGGCGGCGAGGCCGGCTCGGCCGGCGGCGGTCCTGGCTTCGGCAAGCACGGCGCCGATCCTCGCAGCGTTGATCAGGCCGGCCACTCCCGGGTGACGACCAGCGTGAGCCCGTGACCGGGCAGGCCCTCGAACCGGGGCAGCACCCGCTGGACGGCCGGGAACTGCCGGGCGAGCAGCCGGGCCTGCCGCTCGCGCCCCGGCGGGAAGTAGACGGTCGAGACGGGGATCCGGCCGGTGAAGTTGCCGATGACGGCGATCGGCCAGCCCCGCGCCGCCACCTGGGTGGCGGCGCGGTGGGCGAGCCCGGTCCGCCGGGAGTTGTTGAGCACCGTCAGCGGCACCGCAGCCACCGCCGGCTTCTGGGTCGCGGGCGGCTCGGAGGCCGGGGCGGTACGCCGCGGCGTCGCCCGGCGGTGGCGGGCAGTGGGCGACGGCGACTCGGTGACCTCGGTGACGGACGACGACGACGGGCTGGTCGCGAACGTGTGGGGAGGCTCTAGCGCCGGTCCTGGCCCGGACGGGTGGGACGGCGAGTTGAGCAGAAGCAGCAGGAGGATGACGGCAGCCACGGCCGTCACGGCGGCCAGGGGCGGGACCAGCCGTCGGACCCGCTCGTCGGTCGGAACAGGGGCCCGGTGGCTGCGCGGCGGCCCGGGTGACGGCGGCCCGGTGGGCGACCCGGATGCGGTGGGCGACCCGGATGCGGGCGGCGGGCCGGGCGGGTCGGGCGGCTGGTCGCCAGCCGGCACTCAGACCTCGATGCCGAGCCGGCGGGCCGAGCGGGCCCGCTGCCGGGCGCTGCGCAGCCGGCGCAGCCGTTTCACGAGCATCGGGTCGGCCGCCAGCGCCTCGGGGCGGTCGAGCAGGGCGTTGAGCACCTGGTAGTAGCGCGTGCTCGACATGTCGAACAGCTCACGGATGGCCTGCTCCTTGGCGCCGGCGTACTTCCACCACTGGCGCTCGAACGCCAGGATCTCCCGGTCGCGCTCGGACAGCTCGCCGGTGACGACCGGCTGGCCGGACAGTGCCCCCGCAGCGCCCATCGGACTCTCCCGCCTATCGGTCCTGCCTGTTGGTCCCGCCTGTTGGCCCCGGCTATTGCTCCCGCTCCGTCACGGGCGACCGAGTTACAACGCTGTCATTCTGACATGCCCGCCCGACAATTTCCCGCCGACTCCCCGTTCCCCCCGCCCCAAGGAGGCCGGCCCGCCCCGCCCCAAGGAGGCCGGCCCACCGAGCCCCACCCACGCCTCGGGAACCCGATGCGAGCGAAGCGAGCGGGGCCCGCGGCAGCGGCCTAAGGGCTGCGGCGCGAGCGAGGAACGAGCGAGAGAGCCGCCCGTAGCCGCCGAGCGGGGCCCCGCTCGCCCCAAGACCTACGGGTAGAGCCCGCGCGTACGGTGGGCCTCGGCGACCCGGCCGACGCCGATCATCTGCGCCGCCGTCCGCAGCGACACGCCGCGCTCGGCGGCGAGCCCGGACACGTCGCCGTAGGCCCGTTCCATGATCCCCCGGAGCCGGTCGTTGACCTCGTCCTCGCTCCACCAGTACGCCTGCAGGTCCTGGACCCACTCGAAGTAGGAGACCGCGACGCCGCCGGAGTTGGCGAGGACGTCCGGGACGACGACGACACCGTGGCTCTCGAGCACGGTGTCGGCGTCGGGGGTGGTGGGGCCGTTGGCGCCCTCCACGACGAACCTGGCCTTGACCTTGTCGGCGTTGCCCTCGTGGATGACGCCCTCGAGCGCGGCCGGCACGAGGACGTCGACGTCGAGCTCGATCAGCTCCTCGTTGCTGATGTTGTCGCTGCCGGGGTAGCCCGCGACCGTGTCGATCTCGCCCTCGCGCATGTCGCGCAGCATGGCCGCCGGGTTGAGGCCCATCCGGTTGTAGGCGCCGCCCTTGACGTCGCTGACCGCGACGACCTTGCAGCCGGAGTCGTGGAGGAACTGCGCGGCGAGCCCACCGACCTTGCCGAAGCCTTGCACCGCGACGCTCACGTCCCGCGGGTCGACGCCGACCTCGCGCATCGCGGCGAACGCGGAGAACATGACGCCACGGCTGGTCGCGCCGCCCCGGCCGAGTGAGCCTCCGACGCTGACCGGCTTGCCGGTGACGACGCCGGTGACGGTGTAGCCCTTGTTGACGGAGTAGGTGTCCATCATCCAGGCCATCGTCTGGTCGTCGGTGCCGACATCCGGTGCGGGGATGTCGCGCTCGGGTCCGATGATGGGCAGGATCTCGCTGGCGTAGCGCCGGGTGACACGTTCGAGCTCGGTGGAGGAGTAGAGCCGCGGGTCGATGGTGACGCCGCCCTTCGCGCCGCCGTACGGGATCCCGACCAGCGCGCACTTCCAGGTCATCCACATCGCGAGGGCGCGCACTTCGTCGAGGTCGGTCGACGGGTGGTAGCGCACGCCACCCTTGGCCGGGCCGCGGGACAGGTTGTGCTGCACCCGGTAGCCGCGGAGCACCTCGACGTGCCCGTCGTCGCGGCGCAACGGGATGGCGACCGTCATCTCGCGCCGCGGCGTGGCGAGCATCTGGTGCGTGCCGTCGTCGAGGCCGAGCTGTTTGACCGCCTCGGCCAGCTGCACCTGCGCCGAGTCCCACGCCGACTGCCGGGCCACGTCACCTCACGAGCTCGTCCTCACACCGGCCCGTCGCACGCCGGCTCGGTCGCCAGTCTTCCACGGCCTCCCCGCGCCCGGACGTGGGCACACCGGCGGCGCTCACGACCCCAGCGGGGTCACCTCGGCGGGCGAGCGCGACCAGCGGGGGACCGCCGGCCGGAAGCGGGCGAGGCGGAGCGCCACCGGCACCGCGACGGCCACCATCACGGCCGCGACCACGCCGTCGAGCCAGAAGTGGTTGCCGGTGACCACGACGACGTACGACGTGAGCACCGCGTGCGCGAGCGTCAGCGCCCGGCCGGGAGTGGATCCCGTCCGCCAGGCAGCCACCGCGAACAGCACCGCCCAGCCGACGTGGATCGACGGCATCGCCGACAGGTGGTCGGAGATGCCGGGGCTGTCGAGGTAGACCGACTGCCCGAGCGCGGCGGCGGTGTCGACGAGGCCGGTCCGCGGGAGCAGCCGCGGCGGCGCCGTCGACACCAGATGCAGGACGAGGCAGCCGGCGGTGAACAGCACGAGGCCCGCGCGCGCGACGACGTACTCGCCGCGATGGCGCAGCCACAGCCACGCGAGAACGACGTCGACCGAGACCCAGTGCGCGTAGGCGTAGTAGTAGTTCGCCGCCGAGGTGAGCCAGTGGTGCCCGAGCAGCGGGGCCTGCAGGCCCGCCTCCGTCGCGATGTGCAGCCGCTGCTCGACGTCCCAGATCCACCGGCCGCGCTCGTAGCCGCCGGCCGGATGGTGGCCGACGAGGTGACCGACGAACATCCAGAGGCCGAACAGGCCGAGCACCACCCCGACCTCGCGGATCGCGGCGCCGACCTGCCGCCGGCGCAGCTGCATGGAGAGCAGCCCGCCGAACCCGACCAGCACCGCAGCGAGGACGCCGGCCGTGACCCAGGTGACATGCAGCTGCGGCACGCCCGGCACGCTATCCCCGCGGGGCGTTCCACCACCGGTGAATCACTGCTGGGCCCATGGCCCAGCAGTGATCACCCGTGGGCCATATATCCCAGCAGTGATTCACCCGTGGGCCCATATCCCAGCAGTGATTCACCCGTGGGCCCATGTCTGTCCCAGCGGTCCCAGCAGTGATTCACCCGCAGGCCCATATCCCAGCAGTGATTCACCCGTGTGGGCATGCGGTCAGCCGCTGGAGGTGTCTTCCCCGGTCCTGGGCGCCCCGGCCCAGGACCAGGCGTAGCCGGTGTCCTCGCAGGCGAGTGCGGCCTCGCCGAGCCCCAGCGGGCGGAACGTGTCGACCATCACGGCGTACTCGTCGGTCGCCGCCTTGCCGATCGACGCCTCGACGCTGCCCGGCTGCGGGCCGTGGATGAACCCGCTGGGGTGCAGCGAGATCGACCCGAGCTCGATGCCGGCACCCTTGCGAGACATGAAGTCCCCGCCGACGTAGAAGAGCACCTCGTCGCTGTCGACGTTGGCATGGTTGTACGGCGCCGGGATCGACTGCGGGTGGTAGTCGAACAGCCGCGGGACGAACGAGCAGACGACGAACCCGGGGCCCTCGAACGTCTGGTGCACGGGCGGCGGCTGGTGCAGCCGGCCGGTGATCGGCTCGAAGTCGTGGATCGAGAACGTGTAGGGGTAGAGGCAGCCGTCCCATCCGACGACGTCGAACGGGTGGTGGGCGTAGGTGTAGCGGGTGCAGCCCGCCCGATGGCGCACGAGGACGTCGACGTTGTCCCCTTCCTCGACGTGCGGCTCGGTCGGGCCGTGCAGGTCACGCTCGCAGTACGGCGCGTGCTCGAGGAACTGACCCTTCGCGGACAGGTAGCGCTTCGGCGGGCCGATGTGCCCGCGCGCTTCGACGACCAGGGCGCGCAGTGGCTCGTCGGCGCTGGTGTCGGGTGCCGGGACCCAGCGGTGTGTCGTCGAGGTCGGCAGGACGACGTAGTCGCCGGCACCGACGTGCAGCTCGCCGAAGACGGTCTGCACGGTTGCGGCGCCAGCCTCGACGTAGACGACCTCGTCGCCGGCGGCGTTGCGGTAGAGCGGCGACGCCCGTTCCGCGACCGCGTAGGAGATCCGCACGTCGTCGTTGCCGAGCAGCAGCTGCCGACCGGTCACGAGATCGGCCGGGCCGCTGCCGAGCTTGTGGGTGCGCAGGTGCCGCGGCTTCAGCGGGTGGTTCGGGGCGAGCCGCTGCTCGGGCTCGTCCACGGCGACGGCGTCGACGATCGCCGTCGGCGGGTGCTCGTGGTAGAGCAGAGCCGAGTCGGCGGAGAAGCCCTCGACGCCCATCAGCTCCTCGGCGTACAGCGACCCGTCCGGCCTGCGGAACTGGGTGTGTCGCTTGCGCGGGATCGCCCCGACGGCCCGGTAGTACGGCATGCGACCACGCTCGGGCACCGCACGGCAGGTGTCAATCGGCCGGGCCGGGCCGGCGCCACCGCCCGGGCGGGCGCGCGCAGCCGGGCCGCCGCCACGCCGACGAGCACCGCGACGGCATGGCCGACCGCGGCCACCTGCCCGGCGGCGCTGAGGTCGAACGCGGTGACGACGAGCGGGACCAGCGTGAGCCCGCAGGCGACGCGGACCCACGTCCGGGCGCCGGAGGAGACGACGACCGCGGCGGCGCACGACGCCACGACGTACGACGGCCCGACATCGAGCACGTGCCGGGCGGAGGACGACAGCGTGCCCGCGGCGATGCGGATCGCGACGACACCTTCGGACACGAGCGTCCCGACGACGTGCGCGACCGCACCGGTGCCGAGGGTCAGCAACGGACCGCGCAGCCGCTCGAGCCCACCGAGGCAGAGCAGCGCGACGGCGGCCCAGTAGCCGACGAGGTGGCCCGACCACAGCGAGGACGCCGGCAGGACGAGCCAGGGGACGTGCTCCAGATGGTCGAGGTCGGTGCTGGAGCCCGCGACGGCGGCCAGCCGCTCGCCCGGTGGCTGCGCGACCCACCAGACGTAGGCGCCGACGAGCAGCAGCACGTACGCCGTGCCGACGACCGGCCAGCCGCGGCCGACCTGGCGGAGACGTCTCATCCTGGTTACCTCGATGCCACCTGACATCGACCGCCAAACTGCCCCGGTTGACCCCCGGTCAGGCCGCGATCTCCTCGCCGGTGCCGCGGTGCCGAGCGGCCGAGGCCTCCCAGCGGTCCTCGATGCGCCCGTAGCGCCAGATACCGAGCGCGAGCGCCCAGATGGCGGCGAACATCGCAGCGATGACGAAGCCGGCACGGTTGATGTCGAAGTTGCCGGCGTAGGACCAGAAGCCGCCGCTGAGGTGCAGCTGGTTGGCCAGCACCTGCGCCGAGCTCGAGCGTCGCCGACGAACAGCGCCACCGCGACGGACAGGCCGGTGATCGCGATGTTGTAGTAGACCTTCCGGACCGGCTTGGAGAACGCCCAGCCGTAGGCGAAGTTCATGAACGAGCCGTCGATCGTGTCGAGCAGGCACATGCCCGCCGCGAACAGGATCGGCAGCGACAGCAGCGCCCAGAACGGCAATCCCGCCGCGAGCGAGGAGCCGGCGAGGACGAGGAAGGCGATCTCGGTCACGGTGTCGAACCCGACGCCGAACAGGACCCCGAGCGGGTACATCTTCCAGCTCGTGTCGATCCGGCGGGCGAGCGGTCCGAAGAAGCGCATCAGCATGCCGCGCTGCTGCAGTTGCTGCTCGAGCTCCGTCGTCGTCGTACGCCCCGCGGCGCATCTCCACGAAGACCCTCACGATCCCGACGAGCACGATGACGTTGAGCAGCGCGATGAGGTAGAGAAACGCCGCCGGACACGGAGGTGCCGACGAGGCCGCCGTACCGGTGCAGCCCGGAGCTCTCGTCCGACAGGCCGGTGCCGACGGCCTTGATGCCGAGCCCGAGCAGAACGGTCAGGACGAACACGACCGAGGAGTGGCCGAGCGAGAAGAAGAACCCGACGCCCATCGGTCGGCGGCCCTCGCCCATGAGCTTGCGCGTGGTGTTGTCGATGGCGGCGATGTGGTCGGCGTCGAAGGCGTGCCGCATCCCCAGCGAATAGGCGAGGAACCCGGTGCCGATGCCGAAGCTGCCCGACGCGGTCAGCTCGTAGTGCCCGTTCACGGCCGCGAGCAGCAGCCCGGCACCGACCACGTGCAGCAGGACGATGACGCCGAACATGCCGCCGAGGCGGCGGCGCTCGTCCCGGCTGAGCAGGGTGGCGAGGCGGGCACGGCGCGGCGACCGTCCCGTCCCCGGCATACCGACCCCCAGCGCGACCAGCTCGTTGTTGCAACTTCTTTGCAACAACCTAACCGGTGCGGGAGCCGGCGCCGAGCCCGAGCCGCATTGCCCGCGGGGCGGAGCCCCGTGTCCGGATTGAACGGACGACCGCTCGCTTACAAGGCGAGTGCTCTACCACTGAGCTAACGGGGCGCGAAGCGACCCGATCGTACGGCGCCGCTCAGCCGGCGTCGGCGATCTCCCGCTCCCGGAGGTGGCCGTCGAGCTTGCGCTTGATGCGCTGCAGGGCGTTGTCGATCGACTTGACGTGCCGCTTGAGCACCTCGGCGATCTCCTGGTAGCTCTTGCCGTCGACGTAGAGCCGGAGCACCTCGGCCTCGAGGTCGTAGAGCACGGTGTCGAAGTGCTCCTGCAGCGCCCGGATGCGCTCGGCGGAGATGACGAGATCCGCCGGGTCGGAGACGGTCAGCTCGGGCAGCATGTCGCCGAGGCACCGCTCGCCGTCCTCGTCGCTCAGCACCGGCCGGGAGAACGACACGTAGCTGTTGAGCGGGCCGTGCTTTTGCCGGGTGGCGGTCTTGATCGCGGTGATCACCTGGCGGGTGATGCACAGCTCGGCGAACGCGCGGAACGAGGTCTGCCATCTCCGGGTTGAAGTCACGGATCGGCCTTGTAGAGGCCGATCATGCCTTCCTGGATGATGTCCTCGCGGTCGGCGCCCACGAGGAAGTAGGAATGCGCCTTCGCCCGGGCGAAGCCGCGGTACTTGTCCAGGAGGGCCGCCAGCGCGCGGTCGTCGCCAGCGCGTGGCGGCGCGCGACGAGCTCGTCGTCGACGCTCGCCTACCGGGTACGGGCGACGCGGCGTGCTGCCGTCCGAGCGGCAGCCCGCATCCTTGCGGAACGCACGGGCTTTCGTCCTCCACTGCCGTCGGGGCTCTCGGCGGGGGTGTCAATGCGGCGCATGACTTGCTCCGAAATGTAACGGATGCCCCGAGTCCTGAACATCGGGCTTCGGTCACAACAACGAGCGACCGCCCTTGGGGTGACGGGGCGGAATTGCCCGGTTGGCCGACCCCGAAATCGGACATTTGCCGCTCAACGGTCACAGTACCGGGCCTCCTCCGCTCGGCCGAAGGAGATGCCCGCCTTCGTGGCCGATCACGAAAACCGGCGCCTCCGCGCGACCTCGGCGAGGGCGATCCCGGCCGCCACGGAGGCGTTCAGGGACTCGACCCCGCGCCGGGCAGCGGGATGCGCACGCGCACGTCGCAGGTCTGTCCGACGAGCCGGGACAACCCCTTGCCCTCGGCCCCGACGACGAGCACCAGCGGCCCGCCGGCGAGCTCGAGGTCGTCGAGGTCCAGCTCGCCCCCGCCGTCCAGCCCGGCGAGCATCAGCCCGGCGTCGGCGGCCGCGCGCAACGCGCGGACCAGGTTGGTGGCGCGGGCGACCGGCAGGTGGGCGAGCGCACCGGCGCTCGCCTTCCACGCCGAGGCCGTGACCCCGGCGGCCCGGCGCTCGGGCAGTAGCAGGCCGTGTCGCGCCGAATGCCGCCGCCGAGCGCGCGATCGCGCCGAGGTTGTGCGGGTCGCTCACGCCGTCGAGCGCGACGAGAAGCGGTGGGCCGGGTGCCTCGAGCGCCCGCGCGCAGCAGGTCGTCGGGATGCACGTAGCCGAACGGCTGCACCTGCAGGACCACACCCTGGTGGGGGACGCCGCCCGACCAGCCGGTCGAGCTGGGTCCGGGGGACCTCGAGCACGGCCAGGTCACGTCGCTCGGCCAGGGCGCGCACCTCGGCGACCCGCTCGTCGCGCTCCAGGCCGACCGCGACCCGCAGCGAGACCGCCGGAACGCCCGTCGCGCAGCGCCTCGACGACTGCGTTGCGGCCGACGACGAGCTCCTCGGGCGCGACCGCACCGCGCGCGCGGTCCGGACCGTGGGGCGTCGCCCGGCCGTGGCCGCCTTCGCCCGCTTCGCCGCCGCCTTCGCCCGCCGCTGCGCCGGGTGCCCGGGCCGCTCCTCGGCCTTGGGCGTCGGGCCCTTGCCGGACAGCCGGCGCCGGCCGTGGCCGCCGGTGCCCTTCGACGGACCCTTCTTCGACCCACCCCCGCCGCCGGCCATCAGGACCGACCTGCCAGCGCGGGCCGGCGGCGGTGTCCTCGATGACGAGACCGGCGGCCGCCAGCGCGTCGCGCAACCGGTCCGCCTCGGCGTAGTCCTTGCGGGCGCGCGCCGACTCCCGGGTCGAGGAGCATCTCCGGGACCAGCGCGTCGACCACGCGCCGCAGCCCCGACTCGGCGGACGCGCCGGTGGCGAAGTCCCCCGGGGCGAGCCCCAGAACGCTCGTCATCGCGGTACGCGCCGCCGAGCGCCGCCGTGACCGCCTCCTTGTCCCCGGCGGCCAGCGCCGCGTTGCCGTCGCGAACGGTCGTCGTGCAGCACGCCCAGAGCGCGCGGCACCGCGAGGTCGTCGTCCATGGCGGCGGCTGAACTCGGCCGGGACGGCGACACGCGCCGGTCGCCGCCCCGGCCGGTGGCGGACCCACGAGCTCGGTCGCGCGCTGCAGGAAGTTCTCGACCCGCGAGTAGCGCGGCGTCGGCCTCGGCGAGACCCTCCTCGCTCCAGTCCAGGTCGGACCGGTAGTGCGGCGCCCCGAGGACGTAGCGCACCGCCTGCGGCCGCGCCCGCTGCAGCACGTCGGCGACGACGAGAGAGTTGCCCAGCGACTTGCTCATCTTCTCGCCGCCGGTGTTGACCATGCCGTTGTGCATCCAGGTGGCGGCGAAGTCGTCCCCGGCCGCGACGGACTGCGCGACCTCGTTCTCGTGGTGCGGGAAGACGAGGTCGATGCCGCCGCCGTGGATGTCGAACCGCTCACCGAGGTAGCGGGTCGCCATCGCCGAGCACTCGAGGTGCCACCCGGGTCGACCGGGACCCCACGGTGTCTCCCACGCCGGCTCGCCCGGCTTGGCACCCTTCCAGAGCGCGAAGTCGAGCGGATCGCGCTTGGCGCCGCCACCATCCGCCGACAGGGCCTCGGTCGACATCATCGCGTCGACGCGCTGGCCGGACAGCGCGCCGTAGTCCGGGAACGACCGCACGTCGAAGTAGACGTCCCCGCCCGCGGGGTAGGCGTGGCCGCGGTCGATGAGCCGCTGCATCAGCGCGACCATCTCCGGCATGTGACCGGTGGCGCGTGGCTCCCCCGTCGGCGGCAGGACGTTGAGGGCGTCGTACGCCGCCGTGAACACCCGGGTGTTGCGGGTGGCGAGCGCCCACCACGGGATGTCCTCGTGCTGGGCGTTGTGGAGGATCTTGTCGTCGATGTCGGTGACGTTGCGGAGGAACACGACGTCGTAGCCGCGCGCCAGGAGCCAGCGGCGCAGGATGTCGAAGGCGACGGCGCTGCGGGCGTGCCCGACGTGGGGCGCGGACTGCACGGTGGGCCCGCACACGTAGACGCCGACCCGGCCCGGCGACAGCGGCCGGAACTCGCGCGTCGACCGGGTCCGGGTGTCGTGCAACCGCAGTGTCACGCCGGCCAGACTACGGAGCGACGCGCCGCGGCGCGCACGACCTGGTGTCGCTAGCGCCGTACGACGAGGGCGGTGGCGATCGCGGCGAGACCTTCCCCGCGCCCGGTCAGCCCCAAGCCGTCGGTCGTGGTCGCCGCGAGGCTGACGGGAGCGCCCAGGGCGGCGCTCATCGCGGCCTGCGCCTCCAGCCTGCGCGCGCCCAGCCTCGGACGCTCGCCGACCACCTGGACCGCGACGTTGACCGCCGCCCAGCCCTCGCCGCCGAGCCGGCGCGCCGTCTCCGCGAGCAGGTCCGCGCCCGCCGCGCCCGACCACTGCGGGTCGTCGGTGCCGAACTGCGCCCCGAGGTCGCCGAGGCCCGCGGCGGACAGGAGCGCGTCACACGCCGCGTGCGCCGCCACGTCACCGTCGGAGTGCCCGGCCAGTCCGGGCTCACCCGGCCAGACCAGGCAGGCGAGAGCCAGGGGCCGCCCGTCGGAAGCGAACGGGTGCACGTCGACGCCGACACCGATCCGGGGCAGCGTCGGCAGCCCCCTGGTCAGCGGGACGACGTCGTCCCGCTCGCCCGGTGCGCCGGGCGGCTCCGGCGGGGCGCTCACCCGCCCTCCGCCGCCCGCCGCAGACCCGCCTCCTCGACGGGGTGGGCGAACACCAGCCGCCCGTTGGCGGTGGTGACGACACTCGTCACGCGGACCGCCACCTCCCGGCCGACCAGCTTCCGGGCCCGTTCCACGACCACCATGGTGCCGTCGTCGAGGTAGCCCACCGCCTGCCCGGCTTCCCGACCCGCCTTGATCAGCTGGACGGTGACGTCCTCCCCGGCGATGACCGGTGGGCGCAACGCCAACGCCAGGGCGTGCAGGTTGAGCACGTGAGCGCCGGCGATGGCCGCCGCCTTGGCGAGGTTGGTGTCGAGGGTGAGCAGCGAGCGCTGGCCGTCGAGGCACATCCGCAGCAGCTTGCCGTCGACGTCGGGGACGTCCGGCTGCTCGTCGTCGACCACCGTCACGTCGATCCCCGGCTCGCGCTGGAGAGCCTGCAGGACCTCGAGCCCGCGTCGGCCGCGCTGCCGCCGCAGCGGGTCCGTCGAGTCGGCGAGCCCCTGCAGCTCGGCGAGAACGGGCTGGGTGACGACGACCTCCCCGTGCAGAAACCCGGCACGGACGACGTCGAGGATGCGTGCGTCGATGGCCACCGAGCTGTCGATCACCTGCGGCAGGGACGAGGCCACGGCGGCGCGCGGGTTGACGCCGGTGCGCCCGCCGAAGAGCGCGAGGACCCCGTCGCGCTTCGACGCACCCGACCCGGAAGCCGAGGTAGCCGAGCACGGCGACCACGAGGCCGAACAGCGGCATCGCGATGAGGGGGTCGCGGCACGAAGAACAACGGCCAGGCGATCCCCGCCCCCGTGAGCACCCCGCAGACGAGCCCGAGCGCGCCGGCGACGAGGGTGTCCGCGGACACCTCGCGCAGGACCACCTCGGTCCGGTCGGCCGTCGCGGCCACGGTGCGGCCGAGCACGCCACCGACCACGTAGCCGAGGCCGGAACCGACGATGATGGCGATCGCGAGGCCGTTGAAGGGGCCGAGGACGTTGCTGTGGCCCTTGTCGCCGAGGAACTGCGCCGTCTCGTAGCCGAGCCCGGCGAAGAAGACGACCGTGAAGAGCCGGAGGATCTCGATGAGTCCGGTCGGCGGCTGACCTCTGGACGTGCCTGGACTCACGAACGACCTCCCGACAGGGCTGACCCGACGGGGCGTCTAGGAGGCCAGAACCTCGTCGAGCAGGAGCTCAGCCTTGTCCTCGTTTGTCCCCTCGGCAAGCGCCAGCTCACTCACGAGGATCTGCCGCGCCTTCGCCAGCATGCGCTTCTCGCCGGCGGACAGGCCGCGCTCGCGGTCGCGCCGCCACAGGTCACGGACGACCTCGGCGACCTTGTTGACGTCGCCACTCGCGATCTTCTCGACGTTGGCCTTGTAGCGGCGGGACCAGTTGGTCGGCTCCTCGGTGTGCGGTGCCTTGAGGATCTCGAAGACCCGCTCCAGACCGTCCTGACCGACCACGTCGCGGACGCCGACGTACTCGGCGTTGTCCGCAGGGACCCGCACCGTCAGATCGCCCTGGGCGACCTTGAGGACGAGGTACATCTTCTCCTCGCCACGGATCGTGCGGGTCTCGATTGCTTCTATGAGTGCAGCCCCATGATGGGGGTAGACGACCGTCTCACCGACCTCGAACGTCATGCGCCTTGCTCCCCTTCCGCCTCGTTCAGGGTACCACGCTGTTACGCCGCTCGGACCCGCTGTGACGAACAAAAGCGCAGGTCAGGGCCCTGAACAACGGCGACGCGGGGCCTTGACAACGTCCCCGAGTCGTGCCTCGCGCGCGGGTTCCACGCCTGCTGCGGCAGCGGCGGCCGGGTTCCCTCCACCGGGACAGACGCGCATACTGTTGCGATGCCGGACGATGCGTCCTGGACCGACCCGGTCGTCGTGCCCGACGACCTGCGCTCCCTGCAGGCCGAGGTCGACGCCTACCACCGCGAGGTCCGGCACGCCGCTCGCCGCCGACGCATCCAGCGCATCACGACGAGCCGGGCCTGGCGCCGGCTGGCCGTCCCGGCCCTGGTGTCCGTGACCGCGCTGTCGATGGCCACCGTCGTGTTCGTGGTGCTGACGTTCGGCGAGACCCGTGGCGCGGGGCCCGCGCGCACGCCGGTGGCGGCAGCCCCCGTCGCTCGCCCCGGCGAGGTCGGCGGGCTCCTGCCGGATGTGACCGTGCGAAGCGGGTCGGTCGAGCGGTCCGTCCGCGAGGTTCGCCCGGCTCTCGTCGCTCTCGTGCCCCTGCACTGCCGCTGCAACGACCTCCTCGGTGATCTGGCCGCGCAGGCGGACGAGTCGGCCGTGCCGCTCGTGCTGGTCGCGCCGGCCGACCAGGATGCGGAGGTCGACGCGCTTCCGGGCCGGTTGCACCGCGGACGCGCGATCCCCGTCTTCGACGCCGCAGGCGAGCTCGCGCGGACCTACGCCGCGTCCGGCGTCACCGTGCTCGTGGTCGCCCCGGATGCGACCGTCACCTACCTGCAGCGGGACGTGCCGGCCGGGGTGCGCCTGGAGTTCCCGCTGCAGCAGATGGCGACTGCCACCGGATGACACTGGCGCCACCGGATGACATTGGCGACTCCCGCCGCGCTGCCCCGCCCGTTCCGGCGCCCGCTCGCCCTCGTCCAGGCGACCCATCCGCTGCCGAGCGTGGCCGTCACCGCGTTCTTCACCGCGGTGGCCCTGGCCGCCGGGCTCGATGTCGCCCGCAGCGTCTTGCTCGCCGCCGCCGTCCTCGTCGGGCAGGCGTCCGTCGGCTGGGCCAACGACTACCTGGACGCGGACATCGACCGGGCCGCCGGACGCACCGACAAGCCGATCGCCACCGGGGCACTCGACCGGGAGCTGGTGGGTCGCTGCGCCGCGATGGCCCTGCTCGCCGACGTACCACTGTCGCTCGCCGTCGGCTGGCGGGCGGGCGCCGCGCACCTCGTCGCGGTCGGGTCGGCGTGGGCCTACGACGTGCGGCTCAAGCACACGCCTGCCAGCGCGCTGCCCTACGTCGTGTCCTTCGGACTGGTGCCGGTCATCGTCGCGACCGCGCTGCCCGGCGCTCCGCTCCCGCGCCTGTCGCTCGTGGCGGCCGGAGCCGCATGCGGCGTGGCCGCTCACTTCGCCAACACGCTCGGCGACGTCGAGGCGGACAGCCTGACCGGCGTGCGGGGGCTGCCGCAGCTCCTGGGTCCCTCGGCGTCGACCGCGGTGGCCGCGGCGTTCGTCGCGGTCGCGGCCGGGCTGCTGGTCCTCGCCACCGGCGCCGCGCCGCTCGCGGTCGCGGCGGCGGTCTTCGACGTCGTCGCCGCCGTTGTCGTCGTGGCCGGCGGCGGACGTCGGGCCACGGCCTTCCGCCTGGTCATCGCCGCCGTCGCCGTGCTGGTCGCCGCATTCGTCGTCACCGGCGGCAGCCACCTCACGGTGGACTGAACCGAACGATTGCCGTGCTGCGAAGATGACGTCATGATCCGACGCAGCGCACTGGCCCTGCTGCTGTCCGCGGCCGCGACGGCGGCATGCGGTGGCAGCTCCGGATCCGCCGCCGACGGCGTGGACACGATGACCCTGCACGGAGCGGTGCCCGACCAGCACGACGCCAAGCCGTCGTTCACGCTGACCGACACCTCCGGCGCGACGTACGACTTCGCCGCCCGGACCGAGGGGCAGGCGACGCTGCTCTACTTCGGCTACACCCACTGCCCGGACGAGTGCCCGACCGCGATGGCCGACGTCGCCAGCGCGCTGCGCCGGGTCGACCCGGCGGTGCGGTCGAAGGTGCACGTGGTGTTCGTCACCACCGACCCCTGGCGGGACAAGAAGCCGGTGCTGCGGCGCTGGCTCGACCGCTTCAGCCCGTCGTTCGTCGGCCTCACCGGCTCACCGCAGCAGATCGCGGCCGCCGAGGTGCAGATGGGCATGCAGGTCTCGCGCCGTGAGCCCGCGAAGAAGTCGGACGGCTCCGGCCGCTACGCTGTGGCCCACTTCGCGGCAGTGATGGCCTACGGCGCTGACGACCGGCTGGCGACGTTGTACCCGTCCGGCGTCACACCGTCGGACATCGCGGCGGACCTACCGGAGCTCGTCAAGGGGTGACCCACCGCGTGACTTCTCGTGCGCTGCAGACCCGTCTCGTCCTGCCGCTCCTCGCGCTGATCGGGACCGCCTCGGTCGCCGGGTGCGGGGACAACTTCACCAACGCGATCGGGAACGCCACCCGCAACGTCGCGACAGCCGACCTCGGGCCGCTCGCCATCCGCGGTGCGCGACTGGTCATGAGTCCCGAGGCGTCCACGCCGAGCCCGTCGACGTCCCCGGCCGTGTCCCCGGCCGGCGAGCCGACCCCACCGCCGTCGCCCTCGGTGGAGGCCTATCTCATGCTCACGATCGTCAACTCCGGCTCCGGCGCCGAGTCGCTCACGGGCGCAAGCGTCGCCGGCGCCACCGTGGCGCCCGGCAGCGGCACCGACAGCCTGACGATCGAGCCACGGAAGGCGCTGCAGTTCGGTGACCCGGACCTCGGGTACGACGGGCCGGCGCTGGAGGTCAGCGGATTCTCCGAGCCGCCGAAGGCGGGCACGTCGGTCGAGGTCACCTTGTCCTTCGACAACCACGGGACGGTCCGGCTGGCGGTGCCGGTGAAGGACATCGCCGCCGCCGGCACCACCAGCACTGCCGAGCCGGTGCCGCTCAGCACCGGACAGCCGCTCGACACGGGGTCACCGGAGCCGGGCTTCCCGCCGCCGACGGTGCCGCCGACCGCGACGCCGACCGGCTCGCCGACGGAGTAGTCAGCGACCCTGGTTCTTGACCGCCTCGATCGCAGCGGCGGCCGCGTCGGGGTCGAGGTACTCGCCCCCGGACCGGGTGGGCTCGAGCGTGGTCGGGTCGAGGTCGTAGCGCAGCGGGATGCCGGTGGGGATGTTGAGGCCGGGGATCTCCTCGTCGCTGACCCCGTCGAGGTGCTTGACCATTGCGCGCAGCGAGTTGCCATGGGCGGCGACGAGCACCGTCTGCCCGGCCCGCAGGTCGGGCACGATCGCGTCGTACCAGTAGGGAAGCAACCGGTCGACGACGTCCTCGAGGCACTCCGTCCGCGGGACGATCTCGGGAGCCAGGGTGGCGTACCTGGCGTCCCCCGCCTGTGACCACTCGTTGTCGTCGGCGATGGGCGGGGGCGGGGTGTCGTAGGAGCGGCGCCAGGTCATGAACTGCTCCTCGCCGTACTGGTCCCGGACCTGGGCCTTGTTCTTGCCCTGGAGGTCACCGTAGTGCCGCTCGTTGAGCCGCCAGTGCCGCTTGACGGGCACCCAGTGGCGGTCGCAGGCGTCGAGCGCG
Source organism: uncultured Actinomycetota bacterium (assembly GCA_963835405.1). Taxonomy (GTDB): domain Bacteria; phylum Actinomycetota; class Actinomycetes; order JAFAQI01; family JAFAQI01; genus CAWIFV01. Next base: position 121,774 of record CAWIFV010000006.1, on the reverse strand, counting down.
AGGTTCGCGGTCGTGATCGCCCGGCGGAGGACGGAGGTGTGCACGACGTCCGGCAGCAGCCCGGACTCGCGGAGCAGCTCGCCGCCCCGGGCGGCCTCCACCCGACCCTTCTCCGACAGGTCGACGTCGACCCACCCGGTGAACAGGTTCTTGGCGTTCCAGTCGCTCTCGCCGTGCCGCAGCAGCACGAGCGTGCCCACGTTCCCCATGGGGGAAGTGTGGCAAGCCGCCCCGGCGGCCGCCATGCACGGGGTGCGGCTACTCCCGCCGGGCAGGATCGGCGAACCGGGCGAACGCCTGCAGGTTGCGCAGCGACTCTCCCCGCTTCACCCGCCAGTCCCACTCCTTCTGGATGGACGACTTGAAGCCGAGCTCGAGCGCGGTGTCGAACCACTCGTCGGCGTAGGTGAGCACGCTGCCGAGGATGCGGTCGACCTCCTCGGCGCTGACCGCGGCGAGCGGCAGCCGGCCGACAAGGTAGACGTCACCCACGTTGTCGACGGCGAAGGACACGCCGTACATGCGGGCGTTGCGCTCGAGGAGCCAGCGGTAGAAGGCCGCGTGGTTCTCGTCCGGCTGCCGGACGAAGAACGCCTCGACGTGGAGGGAGTGGTCGCCGACGACGAGCCAGGTCATCGTCGCCAGCTTGTGGCTGCCCGGGAGCTTGCACAGGAACGCCCCGGGCGCGTCCTCCTCGAACTCGATCTCGCGCTCCTCGAGGGCCGCACGGACCACCGCGGCGAGATCCTGCGTCATCACGCGGACGCGATCCGGGTGACGGAGCCCTGCTCGGCAAGTGCCTCGGTGTAGACGTCGAGGACCCTCGTCGCGGTGGCCCCCCACCCGAACCCGCCGGCGTGGGGGACGGCGCCCAGCGCAAGGTGGCGGCGCAGCCCGGGCTCGACGACGAGACGGCGGATCGCCGCGGCGTAGTCGGCCGGGTCGTGCCCCTCGACGAGGAGCCCGGACCGGCCGTCCGCGACCGCGGTGCGCAGCCCGCCGACGCCGGCGGCGATCACCGGGGTGCCGCAGGCCTGGGACTCGACCGCGACCAGCCCGAACGACTCCGTGTACGACGGCACGACCGTGACGGAGGCGGCCCGGTAGTAGTCGGCGAGCAGCGGTTGCGGCACCGGCCGCTCGAACCTGGTCACGTCGGCGATGCCCAGGGAGCCGGCGAGCTTCTGGAGATGCTCGGGCTCGGCGAGGCCGCTGCCGCTGGGCGCGCCGACCACGGCCACGACCATCCGCTCCCGCAGTTGCGGCTCGTGCGCGAGCAGCGCCGCGGCGGCGCGCAGCAGCACGTCCGGTGCCTTGAGCGCCTGGATCCGCCCGACGAAGAGCAGCACCACGGCGTCCGCCGGCATCCCGAGCCGGCGCCGCGCCGCGCTCCGGTCGCCGGGCCGGAAGACGCCGAGGTCGACACCGGGCGCGACGGTCTCGATCCGGCGCGGGTCGGCACCGTAGAGGCGGACGAGCTCCTCCGCCTCGGCCGTCGTGGAGGCGATCAGCCGGTCGGCTGCCTCCACCACCTGCGCCTCACCGATCGCGCGCGCGGTGGGCTCCGGCGCGTCGCCCTCGGCGAGTGAGGCGTTCTTGACCCTGGCCATCGTGTGCATCGAGTGCACCAGCGGGACTCCCCACCGCTCCTTGGCGAGCCAGCCGACCTGACCGGAGAGCCAGTAGTGCGAGTGCACGAGGTCGTAGTAACCGGACTCGTGGGCGGCCTCGACCCGCAGCACGCCGTTGGTGAAGGCGCAGAGCTGGGCGGGGAGGTCGTTCTTGTCGAGACCTTCGTAGGGGCCGGCGTTGACATGCCGGACGCTGACACCGGGCACGAGCTCGACCACGGTGGGCAGCTCGCTCGACGTGGCCCGGGTGAAGATCTCGACCTCGATGCCCAGCTGGGCGAGCCGTTTCGCGACCTCGACGACGTAGACGTTCATGCCACCGGCGTCACCACCACCCGGTTGGTCGAGTGGTGACGTGTGCACCGACAGGGTGGCGACCCGGCTGGGTACGCCACCGCCGGCCGTACGCGTGACGGGCAGGCTCACCTGTCCGCACCTCCTCGCCGCGGGTCGACACCGCCAGCGGATCCAGCGGCCGCGCCCCCAGGAGCAACCGCCGACCATCCTGCCGGATTCCCCGAACCGGCCGTCACCCGGCGCCGATTAGGCTCGCGGTCATGGGCAACGGGGTCGCGGTCGTCACCGGCGCGAGCAGCGGGATCGGCGCGGCGACGGTGCGCAGGCTGGTGCGGGAGGGTTTCGAGGTCGTCGCCGTCGCCCGCAGAGCGGACCGGCTCGACGAGCTCGCCGGCGAGACGGGCTGCCGGCCGGTGCCCCTGGACGTGACCGACGCCCCCGCCGTCGCGGCGTTCGCCGCCGAGATCGGCAGCTGCCGGGTGCTCGTCAACAACGCCGGCGGCGCGCTCGGGCTGGAGCCGGTGGCCGCCGCCGACGAGTCGCGCTGGCGGGCCATGTACGACGTGAACGTGCTCGGCACGATGCGCATGACCAAGGCACTGCTCCCCCGGCTGGTCGACAGCGGCGACGGCGTCGTCGTCACCGTGACGTCGACAGCCGGCCACGGGGTCTACGAGGGCGGCGGTGGCTACACCGCGGCGAAGCACGCCGAGCGCGCCCTGGTCGAGACGCTTCGGCTCGAGCTGTGCGGTCAGCCGGTGCGGGTCACCGAGATCGCGCCCGGGATGGTCAAGACGGAGGAGTTCTCGTTGGTGCGCTTCGACGGGGACCAGGAGCGGGCCGACGCGGTCTACGCCGGCGTCCCCGGGGTCCTCGTCGCCGACGACGTGGCCGACTGCATCTCGTGGGTCGTCACCAGGCCGTGGCACGTGAACATCGACTCGCTCACCGTCCGGCCGCGCGCCCAGGCGGCGCAGCACAAGGTGCACCGCGAATCATGACGGCGGACAGCGAGCACACGCACGTCGTCAACAACGGCAAACGGGATCTCACTCTCGACGAGCTCGCGCTGATGCAGCCGGGGATGGACCGGCTCATGGCCGAGGTCGGCACCCGGACCCACCGGCTCTACCACGCCGCCCGGGCGGGCAACTGGCGGCTGGCCGAGTACTTCTACCGCTCCATCGTGAAGCAGCTGCGGCTGTGCGCGACGAGCCGGCCGAAGTACGCCGACGAGATGGCGGTCTACCTCGACCGCGACTGTCTCCCGGTCCGCGACGCCATCAAGGCGGCGGACGGCGCCGCGTTCGAGGCGGCGTACCAACGGATGGTCGACCGAGCCAACGAGCTGCACGGGGTCTTCGGCAAACCGTGGATCCGATGGGTGACGCCTCCGACGCCACCGGAGGACCTGGACCTCACCGCGGGGGTGGCCGAGTGAGCACTCCCGGATACTCCGAGCTGGTCGCGGTCGTCCGCCGGGAGGGTGAGGCGATCCTCGCCGCCGGCCGGCAGGGCCCGGACGTCGCCGTGCCGACCTGTGGCGACTGGACGATGCGCGACCTCATGGCGCACGTCGCGCGGGTCTACCGGCGCGCGGCGACCGCAGTGGAGGAGCGGGCGACCGAACAGGTGCAGTGGGAGTCGCCCCCGGACGACCTGCCCGACCCGGCGGCATACCTGGCGGAGGCACTCGAGGACCTCGTGCACGCGCTCGCGTCCGCCGACGCGGACTCACCGGCATGGAACTGGTCGGCGGACGACCACACGGCTCAGTTCTGGGCGCGGCGGATGGCGCACGAGTCGGCCGTGCACCGCTATGACGCCCAGCGGGCGCAGGGGCTCGCGCAGCCGATCGACGCCGACATCGCCCACGACGGGATCGACGAGCTCGTCGACCTGATCGGGCCGCGGATCCTCGAACGCGACGGGACCGAGCTGCCCACCGGCACCATGCTGCTGACCGCCACGGACGAGGGCGCGCGGTGGGCGTTGCGGCTCGACGGCCACCGGCTCGAGCGGCTCGACCTGGTCAAGGAAGCCGACGTCGCCGTCCGGGGCACGGCGAGCGCGCTGCTGCTCGCGGCGTACGGCCGGGTGCCGTGGGACTCCCTCGAGATCGACGGCGACGAGGGGCTGCTCGACGGGTGGTTGCGAGCGCTGAGGTTCTGACCCTCAGGAGTCGTCGCCGACCGCTCGGGCGAACTCGGCGTACACCGCCTCGGTGAAGAGCACGAACCGCACCTCCTCCACCGCGGTGGCCGCAGCCACCACGTGGATGACCCAGCGGGCGGTCATGTCACCGGCGTCGGTCGCGGCCGCCCCGCCCGTGGGCAACGACCCGATCCGGTCGCGGAGGTCGCGCCGCGCCGCAAGCTGCGCCGCACCGCCGGCGCGGAGGATCGCGCCGTCCACGCCGCCGCCACCCATGAGGCCACTGTTGGCGGCGTTGACGACCGCGTCGACATCCTGGGTCGTGATATCGCCCCGGACCAGCACGAGGCGGGTCATGCCCGGTTCATGGTGTCGGGGTCCGGGCCGATGCGGCCGGGCGACGTCATGCCGGACAGCAGCTCCATCTCCGCCTCGTCGAGGCGGAAGGAGAAGACGTCGGCGTTCTCCCGGATGCGCGCCGGCCGCACCGACTTGGGGATGACGACGTTGCCGAGCTGAACGTGCCAGCGCAGCACCACCTGCGCCGGCGTCCGGTCATGCCCTCGCGCGACTCGGACGACGGCCGGGTCGTCCAGCAGACCGTGGCCGCGGCCCAGCGGGCTCCAGGCCTCGGTGACGATGTCGTGGGCGGCATGGAAGGCGCGCAGCTCGTCCTGGGGAAGCCCCGGGTGCAGCTCCACCTGGTTCACGGCGGGGACGACGTCGGTCTCGGCGAGCACCCGTTCGAGATGGGCGACAGTGAAGTTCGAGACTCCGATCGCCCGCACCCGGCGGTCCCGGTAGAGCTCCTCCAACGCCCCCCAGGTCTCGACGTAACGGTCGAGCGACGGCGCGGGCCAATGGATGAGATACAGGTCGAGGACATCGAGGCCGAGCAAGGACATGCTGGTATCGAAGGCCCGTAACGTGGCGTCGCGTCCGTGGTCGGAGTTCCACACCTTGGTGGTGACGAACACGTCGTCCCGGTCGACACCGCTCTCGCGGATCGCGCGACCCACGCCTTCCTCGTTGCCGTAGAGCGTCGCGGTGTCGATGAGGCGGTACCCGGCGTCGAGCGCGGCCCGCACGGGTGCCACCACCTCGTCCGGCGCGACGAGGAAGACACCGAAGCCGAGCTGCGGGACCGTGACACCGTTGTTCAGCCGGACGACCGGGATGGCCGCGGTCACGGGGTCCCCAGAGGCACGGTCGAGAGCAGCGGGACGAGCAACTCGTCATCGGTGAGCGCCCCGTGCTGGCCGGGCATCATCGACAGCCGCGGCGCCCGGCGCCGCTCGACCACACCGCCGGTGCCGAGAGCGAGCGCCACGACGTCGCCGATGCGCGCCGCGGCCTCGGCCGTGACGGTCGGGCCGAACAGGCCGCGGTCGATCGCGCCCGACCGGTGGAGGACGGCCCAGTCGTCGCCGAGCACGGACCGCCAGCGGGCGGCGACGTCGCCGGCCGCTCCGGGCCGGGTGTGCACATGGCGCATTCGTGGCTCCCCGGCCAGCGCGACGACACCGTCCTGCAGCGCGTCGCTCCCGTCGGCGTCGATCCGCTCCGCCTCCGGCACCGCGACCATGCCGTGGTCGGCGGTGACGAGCAGGGCCGCCTCGGGCGGCAACCGGTCGGCGAGCTGCTCGGCGATCCGGTCGACGATGCCGAGCTGGGCGCACCACGCGTCGGTGTCCGGGCCGCGCATGTGGCCGACGAGGTCGAGGGCGCTCGACGTAGACGTAGACGAGCGAGCGGTGGCCACGGTCGACGGCATCGGCCGCGACGGCCACCGCGTCACCCTCGGAGACGGTGCCGCCCCACCGGCCGCCGCGCAACGCTGCGCGGGTGAGGCCGGTGTCGGCGAATTTGTCGAAGGTGGCGACGGTGGTCGCCAGCCCGGCGGCGTGCCCGCGCTCCCACACCGTGGGCCGCGGCTGCACCACCTCGGGGACGAGCCGGTCCCGGAGGTCGTCACCACTGCCCACCGGTCGCCAGGCCAGCCAGTTGACGACCCTGTCGACCTCCGCGACGTACGTCGAGTAACCGGTGAGACCGTGCTCCCCGGGGGGCAGGCCGGTGCCGAGCGAGGCCAGGCTGGTGACGGTGGTCGCCGGGAAACCGGCTGTCAGCTCCCGCCCGGTCATCGACGCCAGGAACGGCGCCGCCGCTTCGTTGCGCCGCAGCTGCGTCCAGCCGAGGCCGTCGACGACGAGCAGGCACACCCGCTGTTGCTCTGGAAGACCCAGGCCGTTGCGTTCCCCGTCGACGCCGAGCGCGGCGAGCAGGGACGGGCCGAGGGCAGCCAGGCTGCCGTCGTCGTACGCCGGGATCCGCAGCCGCAGCTCGTCAGCCATCGGTGAGCCGGATCCGGAGCCGGCGAAACCCCTTGCCCTTGTTCTCGACCTTGACGATCTCGAGCCCACCGATCTGCTTGGTCGACGCGACATGGGTGCCGCCGTCGGCCTCGACGTCGAGACCGACGATGTCGACGATGCGCACCTCGGCCAGATCCGGAGGGACCAGGTCGCGGGCGGCGCGCGCCACCTGCTCGATCGCGAACGCGTCATCGCGCGGCATCGACCGGACGACGATCTGGCGGTCCGCGGCGATCTCGGCGTGGCAGGCCTCCTGCACGCGGTCACGGAAACCCTCCGGCACCTGCGGCAGGTCGAAGTCCATCCGGCCCTCGAGGGGTTCCATGCCGGCGCTCGTGACCAGCAGGCCGAAGTCGCGGTAGACCACGCCGTTCAGCAGATGCAGCGCGGAGTGGGTGCGCATCAGTGCGCTGCGTCGCTCGTCGTCGAGTGCGCCGCGGACGGCCGTGCCCGGCGGCGGCAGCGGATCACCCTCGGCGGGCAGCAGGTAGAGGTCGTCGGGCGTCTTGCGCACGCCCTCGATCCGGGTCTGCACGCCGCCCCAGAGCAGCACCCCGCGGTCGGGCGGCTGCCCGCCTCCGCCGGGGTAGAACGCCGACCGGTCGAGGACGATGCCGTCCGGCCCGGTGGCGAGGACGGTGGCGTCCCACTCGCGCAACGTGGCGTCGGCCAGTTCCAGTCGCGTGGTGGCGGATGCATGAGTTCCCACGCCCGCAGGTTATGCAACCGGGGCGCGCGGGCAGGCACCAACCATGCCGTTCATCGTTCTGCACGGAGGCTCGCGCGACGGGGAGACCACCACTGTCGACGGGCACGTCGAGCGGCTCTACGCCGCCTCACAGGCGCCCGGCATGGTCGACGTCTACGACGTCACCGACCGCACCGAGCACGTCCGTGGCAACGAGGACGCAGCCATCGTCTACACGTTCGTAGCGCAGGAGCCGATGTCGGACCACACGGCGACGCACCTGCACATGCCGCACACGCCCGGCTACCGCTGACGCGTCCCGGCCTTCACCAGGGGCCGTAGGGGCCGGTGTTCTGTGACCCGCCGCGCGGCACGTCCTTGACCGCCGGGCGTACGTCGACGAGGTAGACAATCGCGGCAACGAGCCCGATGAGTGACAGGAAACCCAGCAGGCTGCTGACGGCAGCCAGCACGAGCACGATCGTCCAGAACGTCTTGGTCTGCTTGCCGACCGCGGGGAAAGCCGACTCCGGGCGGCTGAGGGCGTCGACGAGCGCGAAGACCTTCACCGCCAGGATCGCGACGAAGAGCACGAAGAAGGCCCCGTGCAGAGGCGCGAGCAGCAGTCCCATGGGCATTCCCTCCCCTGCGACCACGCTACGCCGTCCGCAGCCCCCGCTAGCGTGACCGCGTGCTGCCGATCGACGTCGAGAGCCTCCGGCTGTTCCTCCACGTGCTGGCCGCCACCGTCTGGGTGGGCGGCCAGATCGTGCTCGGCGCGCTCGTGCCGGTGCTGCGCCGGGCGGACCCGTCGGCACCCCGGGCGGCGGCGCGGCAGTTCGGACGGGTCGGCTGGACGGCGTACGCCGTGCTGCTCGCCACCGGAGGCTGGAACCTCGTCGACCACGACACCGACCGGCCGGGATTCGCCGCGACGCTGAGTGTGAAGCTCGTGCTTGTCGTGCTGTCCGGTGTCGCCGCCCTGGTCCACCAGCGGGCGACGTCACGCACCTGGCTCGCCGCCGGCGGAGCGGGAGCGCTCGTGTTCTCGCTCGGTGCGCTGTTCTTCGGCGTCGTCCTGGCGGGCTGACGGGCCGGCGGCGGCGTACCACCGGCCGGCCACGTTGAAGGCACGCACCGGCCGCCCGAAGCAGGCCGACAGCGCCGCGCCGTCGTGCAGGAGGTCGGCCGCGCCGGTGCCGACCAGCCGCCCGTCGCGGAGCAGCGCCACGTGCGTCGTCGTCGCCGGCAGCTCCTCGAGATGGTGGGCCACGGTCACCGTCGCAAGGGCTCGGTCCTGCGCCGGCAACCGCTCGAGGGCGGCCAGCAGGTCGGCGCGCCCCGGGAGGTCCAGCCCGGCAGCCGGCTCGTCGAGCAGCAGCAGCGCCGGCGTCGCCATGAGCGCGCGGGCGAGACGCGCACGCGCCCGCTCGCCCTGGGAGCACACGCCGACCGCCCGCCCGCCGACGGGGGCGAGCCCGACCTCGGACAGCAGCGCCGCCGCCCGGGCCCGGTCGTCGTCCGTGTAGCGGTCGGGCAGCGGTTGGACGGTCTGCGTCGCACCGGTGAGGACGTAGTCGAGGACCGTCAACGCGGCTGGCATGCGCAGCCGGACGTCCACGGCACCGACGCGCTCCCGCAGGGCACGCACGTCGACCCGGCCGAGTCGGGCACCGAGCACCTCGGCGGTGCCGCTGCTCGGGTGGCGTTGCGCGCCGGCGACGGCGAGCAGCGTCGACTTGCCCGCACCGTTGGAGCCGAGCAGGGCCCAGTGCTCACCGGCGGCCACCTCGAGGTCGATGTCGTGCAGCACGTGTGGTCCCTCCGCGAACCAGACGTTGACGGCCCGCAGGCGCACGACGTTCATGTGGTGGCAGGCTAACGACATGAGCCCTCCGGATGAGAACGAGCGCGCCCGGCTCGCGGAGCGACGAGCTGCGCTGGCCGCGCACTACGTCCGCCCGACCGCGGACCGCCCGGCATCGAACGGGCGGGGCATCCACCACGCGGCACTGATCTGCAGTGACGTGGAGCAGACCATCGAGTTCTACGACGGCCTGCTCGGCTTCCCGTGCGTCGAGATCACCGAGAACCGTGACTACCCGGGGTCGACCCACTTCTTCTTCGACCTCGGGAACTCGACGCTGCTGGGGTTCTTCGACTTCCCGGGCCTCGGCCTGCCACCGGCGGAGGAGCGGATCGGCGGCGTCCAGCACCTCGCGATCGGTGTCGCACCGGACAGGCACGAGATGCTGCGGAAGCGGCTGGACGAGCGCGGCATCCCCTACGACGGCCCGCAGCGCGGCATCCCCGAGTCGCTCTACCTCCGCGACCCGGACGGCATCGGCATCGAGCTGCTCTCCGACGAGCTGATGTTCTTCGCCGGTCGCCGACTCGACCGCTGACACGACAGCGGCGCCGCCCGGGATCACGGGGCGGCGCCGCTGGCGCGAGTCAGAACAGCGTCAGCTGGTCGTCGTCGGGCTGTCGTTGTTCGTGGTGGTCGGCTGCGCCGGGACGGCCTCGGTCGTCGGCGTGGCCGGCGCCGTAGGGGTCGCCGCGCTCGGCGTGGCCGGCGCCGCAGGGGTCGCCGCCTTGGCCGCGGCCGGCTTGGCAGCGGACTTCTTGGCCGTCGGGGTCTTCCTCGTGCTCGACGTGGCCGTCGGCTTCTTGGCCGCGGGCTTCGCCGGCTTCTCACCACGCAGGTCGGCGACGACCTGCTCGCCACGGGCGGCGAACTCGGCGTAGAGCTTCTCCGCCTTCGTGCCGAAGTCGGTCGCCTGCTTGCGCAGCACCGTCGGGAGCTCCTTGGCCTGGGCGGGGAGCGTCTGGGCAAGCGCCGGCAGGGTCTGGACGAACGCGGGCAGGCCCTTGACCTGCTCCTGCGCGGTCTTGACCTGCGCGGGCAGCGTGGACACCTGGCCGGCGCGGGCGGCAACCCGGGTCGGCAGGCCGGACACGCGTGTCGGGAACTCGGTCACCCGGTCGCGGAGCCGCTCGAGGGCGAGGTCGCTCGCGCCGACGTAGGCGAAGAACGGCTTGGTCGCCTCGGTCGAGGGCAGGGCGGGCAGCGCCGAGAGGTTCGGCAGGGTGGGACGGGTGGGCATGGGTGGTCCTCTCTGAAGGTGTTGCGGTCGTCTGGTCGGGGTCAGGAGTCGGAGTCGGCCACGGCAGTGTCACCGCGAGCGTCCCGGGTCGCGACCGTGCGGTCGGCCTCGGCCGTCGGCTCGGCATCCGCAGAAACCGCGGGCTCCGCCTCGTCGGTCGCCTCTCCTGCCGGTCGCTCCTCGTTCTCGCGCCGGAAGGAGTCGTAGATCTCGAGAAGCACCTGCTTCTGCCGTTCGGTGAGCCCGGGGTCGCCGAGCACCGCGGCGGGAACGTCGCTGTCGCCGTACCGCTCGTCGAGGATGCCCGCCTGCACGTACAGCGCCTCCGCGGAGATCCGCAGCGCCTTCGCGATCTGCTGCAGGATCTCGGCGCTCGGCTTGCGCAGTCCCCGCTCGATCTGGCTGAGGTAGGGGTTGGACACTCCGGCGAGCTTCGCCAGCTGGCGCAACGAGATCTGTGCGGCGCTGCGCTGCTCGCGGATGTAGTCCCCGAGGTTGCGCACATCGATCTTCGCCACGTCCGCACGTTAACCCCGCCTGCTAACTATTGCAAGCGCTGAGCAAGCACGGGGGCCGTGACCTGCGTCACGGATGGGCTGCTCAGACCGGGGGCTTGACCGCCGGGACCCGGCCGAAATGCGAGTACGACGTCCGGACGCTGACGTCGACGGCCTGCGCACCGGCGTGGGTGCCACTGGCCACCATGAGCCGGACCACCCGGCCGCGGCGGTCCACCCATACCGCGACGCGCGCATCCGCGGCCTCGGCGGGGAGCCCGGCGTCGCGCGCCGCGGCGGCGGGCAGGCTTGCGCTGATCCGTGTCGTCCCGGGCGGGCCGGAGCTCGTCGTCGGTGACCGCAGCCCACGAAGGACGGCCAGCAGGGTCGCGCTCGGGTCGACGAGCGAACGCGGATGCGCCAACCGGGACCAGTGGCCCGGGCGCCGGCGGACGTAGGTGGCGTGTCGGGTGCGCACGACCTCGGTCCGCTGCCCACCCGTGGCGAGCCGGTAGGCGAGGCCCTTACCCCGGACGACGCGACCGCGCACGATCGTGTGCACCGACTTCTTCGCCTCGACAGTGGTGTCGGCCACGAAGGCGTAGGACGACACGTGCTTGGTTGCCGAGATCGCGCGGTCCACGACCTTCTGCGCGGTCGGATCGCTCGACGCCGCGGACGAGACTGCGGAGGGAGCCGGTGTCGCAGGGCCGGACGAGCCGGTGCACCCGGTCAGGGCCACCGAGACGGCCGCGAGGGGCACGGCCCACAGCCGTGCCCCTCGACCGGTCCGCCACGTGAGCGCAGGCACCGTCAGTCGTCGCTGCCGCTGTCGCTGCCGCCGTCCTCGCTGTCGCCGGCATCCTCGCTGTCGCCGTCGTCCTGCTCGCCGGCCTGGCTGTCCTCGCCGCTCTGCTCGCCGGCCTGGCTGTCGTCGCCGACGTCCTCACCCTGCTCGTCCGCGTCGTCGCCGACGTCCTCACCCTGCTCGTCCGCGTCCTCACCCTGCTCGTCCGCGTCGTCGCCCTGGGCGTCACTCGTGGCCGTGAGCGACTGCTGGCCCTGACTGGTGAACGTGTCGTCGCCCTCGGTGTCGTCAGCAGACTCCACCGGCTCGGCCGCGTCGTCGTCGTCGCCCAGCTCCACGCCCTGATCGCTGACACCCACCTCGTCGCCGGAGTCGTCTCCGGCGGAGGTCGACGTGACATTGCCGTCGTCGTCGATGTCGGAGGTCATGACCACGCCGGTGCCCGGGATCGCCACCGAGACGCTGTGCGGGGCGGTCCCGGCCGTCGTCGCCGCAGCGGGGGCGGGGGCGGCGTCGGCAGCGGTCGCCGCGAGCGTCAGGGCCGGGGCGGCGAAGACGCCGACGGCCAGGGCGAGGCGTCCGAGGGAGGGAGTGCGCATGAGAATGCCTCCAGAAGGTCGAGGGGGGCTGGTCGTCGTTCCGCTTCCCCTACATGGCCACCGCGACACGAATCGTTACGGCGTGCGACGGCCGGGCAGGCGGCTGAATCCCCGCCGGCTCGCGGGGTAGGCCCGTGGGGGCCCGCGCGTGCCCGCCGCAGACCGGACCGATGCCGTCGTACCGAAGGAGGACCACCCTCGTGGAACCGCATGCGCACCCGTCCGGCTGGATCGAGGCGATCGGCTGGTTCAGCCTGTCGATCGCCTTCGCGAGTGCGCTGATCATCGCCTTCGACATCGTCGGCCGGGGTTACCGCCAGAAGATGTGGATCATGAACGTCGTCTACCCGGTCACCGCCCTCTACTGGGGTCCGGTCGCGCTGTGGTTCTACTTCCGGCACGGCAAGAGGAAGTCCACACCGGTCATCGAGCAGCAGGGCCCACCGGACCCCGACCAGCTGCCGCGATGGAACATCCTCAGCAAGGCGGTGAGCCACTGCGGCGCCGGATGCACCCTCGGTGACATCGCCGGTGAGTGGCTGGTCGCGAGTCTCGGCCTGATGATCGCCGGCAAGAGCCTGCTCGCCGACATCCCGATGGACTTCGCGTGGGCGTGGACGCTCGGCATCGCCTTCCAGTACTTCACCATCGTCCCGATGCGGGACATCGGCCCGATCAAGGGCATCTGGGCCGCCATCAAGGTGGACACCCTGTCGATCCTGGCCTTCCAGGTCGGCCTCTTCGCCGGGATGGCGATCTACCAGGAGCTGATCTTCGCGCCGGGCCTCGAGAAGTCGACGGCGACGTACTGGATGATGATGCAGCTCGCCATGATCCTGGGTTTCTTCACCGCGCTGCCGGTCAACCACTGGCTGGTCGTGAAGGGGCTGAAGGAGAAGATGTAGCCGCCGCCGGTCGCGGAAAATGCCGGCCGCACACTGAACCCACGAGGTCCCCGGACCGATATCCGGGGTGGCGCGCCGTCGTGCGTGCATCCGTCCGGCTGTAACGAAGAGGCTGCTTGCGACCATGACCACCGTGAGCGAGGGGGACGACCTCGCGTCGTTGGTCGCCCTGGCGCGCACCGGTGACGCGAACGCACTCGGCGACCTGCTCGCCGAACTGCGACCCCGGGTCTACCGCTACGTCCTCGCCCGGATGCTCGACCCGCATGCAGCCGACGACGTGACGCAGGAGGTGACAGTGACCGTGACCCAGTCGCTGCACCGCTACGTCGACCAGGGTCGGCCCATCACCGCCTGGGTGTTCGGCATCGCCGCCAACAAGGTGAGCGAGGCCCGTCGCACCGCGAGCCGCCGGCACGAGACGCCGTCTGAGCTGCTGCCCGACCGGGCCGCCGACGGCGGGCTCGAACCCGAGCAGGCGATGCTGCGGCTGGACGCGAGCCGACGGGTCGCCGAGCTGCTCGCCGGCCTCCCGGAGCAGCAGGCCGAAATCGTCCGGTTGCGGGTGGCTGCCGGGCTGTCGGCCGAGGAGACCGCCGCGGTCGTGGGCATGACCGCGGGGGCGGTGCGGGTCGCCCAGCACCGCGCGCTCGCCCGGCTGCGCGAGATGGCCGCTCCGGGGCAGGCGTCATGACCGAGCGATTCGACGCCGACGACCTCGTCGCCATCGACGCCGACGACCGGCTGCTCGACGCCCTCGCCGCCGGCCACCCGACCGCCTCGCAAGAGCCGGGCGCCCTGCTGCTCGCCAACTGGCGGACCGAGCTCGACACCGCCGCCCGGCTGGACCCGGCGACCATCGTCCCTGTCCCCGCCGAGTCGGCCCCTCGACGCTGGTCCCGGCTGCAGCGCAACGCCGCGGGCGCCGCCGCCGCCGTCGTCACCCTCGCGGCCACCACCGGTGTCGCCGCGGCCGCCGGCGGGACGCACGGCCCACTGGCGCCGCTGCACCGGCTCATCTTCGGCGGGGGCTCAACCGAGCCCGAGGACGCGGTCGCCCTTCGGGCTGACGCGATCCTGACCCGGGTCGCCGACCGGGTCAGTGCCGCTGAGCGGGCCGGCGCGATCGAGGACGCCGACCGCACCGAGCTGAGCGGCGAGCTGGACCGGGTCGACACGCTGCTGGCCGGCGACCACCCGGGCTGGGCGGCGCTGATCGCCCGGTCCTCCGACCTGCGCGAGCGGTTGGCGGCGGTGCCGTCGCCCGCGCCGACCGGACCGGCCGCCGAGCCCGGCGACGACCACGGCGGGACCTCCGGCGGCCACGGATCCGAGAACACTCGATCCGAGGACACCCAGGAGAGCGGGTCCACCGACCGCCACGGCGCGGACGGCGGTGCGGACGACACCTCGACCGGGTCCGGCGACGGCGGGAGCTCCGGCGGTGACGACGGCAGCCGCGACGACTCGGTCGACGGGGGCGGCGACCGCACCCGCTCGGACAGCTCCGACGACAGTGGGACCGACGCCGCCACGTCAGGTGACGACGAGTCGAGCACGACGGTCGAGGACACCAGCGGCTCCGGCGAGGACTCGACCGAGGCCACCGGCTCCACCACGAGCAGGGGCGACAGCGACTCCGGTGACGCCTCGGTCGTCGGTTCGGGCGAGTCGGACAGCGGCTGGTCGGACAGCGGCTGGTCGGACAGCGGCGAGAGCGACGGCTGACCCCCGCGCTAGAGGTTGACCCGGACCTCCCCCACCGGCTCCCCGTGCCCGAGCACCGGCACCGCCGCCACGCCGTCCAGCGCGGGCGCGTCGACCCCGAGCCGGCGGAGGGCGGCGGCGAGCACCGGCATGCGTGCCCGGGCGGCGCCGTCCTCGACCTTGAGCGCGACCGCGCGACCGTCGGCGGCTGCGGCGGCGTACATGCCCTCCGCCCCGTCCTTCGCCAGCAGCCCGTCGACGCCCTGCATGAGCGCCGTCACGTCGCGGCCGGTCCCGCCGACGAGGAACGGGTGCGCCCGCATCGCGGTCGACACCCGGTGCTCGGCCGAGCCGGGTGCCGCGGACGCGATCCTGGCGAACGCGCGGGCGAGGCCGGACAGTGAGACGGCGAACAGCGCGGCGCCGCAGCCGTCGACCGCCACCGCGCCGACCCGCTCGCCGCTGAGCTCCTCGACCGTCTCGCGCACCGCCTGCTGGAGCGGGTGCTCCGCCTCGCGGTAGCCGGCCGTCGGCCAGCCCGCGGCGATGCAGGTGGCCAGCATCGCCGCGTGCTTGCCGGAACAGTTCTGCTGTAGCGGGTTCGCAGTGCCGCCGGCGGCGTACAGCTCCCGGGTGGCGTCAGGGTCGAGCGGTAGGCCGGCCGTGTTGTCGAGCGCGTCGATGTCGAGACCCGCCGTGGCGAGGGTGCGTCGTACGACGGCGAGGTGTGCAGATTCACCCGAGTGGCTCGCACAGGCCAGCGCCACCTGCTCCTCGTCCGGCGGTTGCCATCCGGCCTGGAGCATCGCCACCGCCTGCAAGGGCTTCGCACAGCTGCGGAGGAACACAGGCTGGTCAGCGTCGCCGAACGCGAAGAGGTGGTCTCCGCCCGCGTCGAGGCCGACGGTCCGGCAGCGGTGCCGGCTCTCGACGAAGCCGTTGCGGACGACGTCGACGAGAAGGGGGGTTGTCAACCCGAGCTGTCGGTGGGGAGCAGGTCGGCGACGTCGGCATCCCCTTCGCGGTAGCGCCGGGTGATCTCGGCGGTGCAGGCGTCCATCACGCCCTGCACTGCCCGCCGCTTCTCCGAGACGCTCCGCTCCTCCCGCTCCAGGGTCTCGACGGTGCGGCGCAGCGCCGCGTCGTCCAGGGCGGCGGTGTTGGACAGGTCGACGTCCGCGACGAGTGCTTCGACGTGCCGCCGGTGCGAGTTGGCCCGCGACGGCTCCACCGCCATGTGGCGACCGAGGCCTCGCGGCGACGCCGCACTGCCCTCGTCGGAGAGGATCTTCGCGAGCGAGCTGACGAGGTCGTCGCTCGCGTTGCCGGCCCGGCGCGCGGTCTCGGCGCGGAGGATGTCGAGCCGGCCTTGCATGAGCCGGCGCAGGTAGGACAGGTCGGTCTCCTCCTGCTCGGCGTCGCGGCGCAGCGAGCGCACCTCGTCCATCGGAAGGGTGGGCAGGTCGGCGAGGTAGTCGGCCCTCAGCACCCGGTCGATGCGCCGGTTGCCCTCGGGTGCTCCGGTGTCCTTTGTCATTCCTCAGTCCCCGTCTGCTTCGGGTTGGGTGGGTCCGTCTTGATGCCGAGCATCACGCGCGCCTCCTCCGGCGCCAGAGGTGGGCGTTGTGCGAGCCGGGCGAGGTCCGCCGCCCGCTCGACGAGCTGGGCGTTGTCGCGGACGGGCCGGCCGGGGGCGAACGTCAACGTGTCCTCCATCCCCACCCTCAGGTGACCACCCGCGGACAGCGCCGCGAGCATCACCGGCAGGGTCGACCGGCCGACCCCGGTGGCGGAGAAGGTGACGTCGGCCGGCAGCGCCGCCATGCAAGCCGCCAGAGCCTGCGTCGTACCGGGCATCCCGCCGGGCACTCCCATGACGAGGTCACAGTGGACATGCCCCCCGAACGGCGGGCCGTGCCTGTCGAGAAGCCGCCTCATGGCCGTCACGTGACCGAGGTCGAACAGCTCGAACTCCGGCACGATCCGGCGGTCTCGCATCTCGAGGTAGAGCCGCTCCATGAACTCCCACCGGTTCAGGAACACGTCGGTGCCGAAGTTCACGGTGCCGCAGGTCAGGCTGGCGGCATCGGGCCCGCAGTCGAGGACGGCGAGGCGCTGCTCCTCCGAGTCGGTGACCGCGCCGCCGGTGGAGACCTGGACGACGAGGTCGGTCGCCTCGCGGACGGCGGAGAGGGCCTCCTGGACGCGGCCGGGGTCGAGGGTGGGACGTGCGTCGGCGTCGCGGACGTGCACGTGGATCACGGCGGCGCCGGCGGCCTGGCAGGCCTTCGCGGTGCTGACGAGCTCGTCGAGGGTCACGGGCAGGGCCAGCGCGTCCGATTTGGCCGTTTCCGCCCCGGTCGGGGCGACGGAGAGGAGCGTGCCGGTGGCCATGGTCGCCATGGTGTCACGCCGCCGCGCGGAAAGGGGGGACGGATTGACCCGTACGGCTCAACGTGCGCAAGCGTTGTGCCGATGGATGAAAGGCATCCACATCGCGGGCGGCGGGCACGGAGGAGGTCTCGGCATGCTCAAGGGCGACCTCGTGTCGACGCCGCTCGCCCCGCTGCTGCTCCAACTCGCCGAGGACGCGGCCACCGGCTGCCTGCACATCTCCGACGCCGCCGGCGACGAGGCGCTCATCTACTTCAAGGCCGGCCTGGTCTACGCCGTGTCCGTCCCCGGTCGGCGACCGCAGCTCGGCGCGAAGCTCATCTCCTCGGGCGCGCTCGCACCCGAGGCGCTGGCCGAGGCGCTGGAAGCCCAGCGGATCGAGCTGCAGGGCTGGCGGCTCGGTGAGCTCCTCGTGCACCTGGGCTACGTCGACCAGCCGGTGGTGGAGGCGTTCGTCAAGGAGCAGGTCCACGACGCGATCTGGGACTTGATCCGCTGGCCGGACGGCCGCTGGCGCTTCCGGAAGAACGAGAAGACCCGCGAGGACGTGGCCCCGCCCATGCCCGTCACCGACCTGCTGGGCAACCTCCGCACCCGTGGCGGGGAGTGGGAGCAGATCTCCGCGATCGTTCATGGCCCGACGGCCGTCCCGGTGCTGTCGACGCGCGGCGGCGGTACGCCGGAGACCACGCTCGACCCCAACGCCTGGTCGATGCTCTGCAAGATCGACGGGGAGCGGTCCGTGGCCGAGTTGGCCAGGGACTGCGGCTACACGATGTTCGAGGCGGGCCAGGTGCTCGTCGCGCTGGTGACGGCCGGGCTGGTCGACATCGAGGAGGATCTCCAGGCCGCTCCCGAAAGCTTCTCCGCGCCGCCTGCCGCAGACCCGGAGGACGGCCTCTACGGCGCGAGCACCGTCGGCTCGGCGCTTGCCGCCGACGCCCTCGCCGCCAGCACACCGGCGGAGGAGGAGGAGGACAGCTTCGCCGCCCTCGCCCGGCTCGTCACCGAGGTCGCCTCCGGTGTTCGGGACGAGGACCCGGCCGAGGCGCGTGGCGAGCCGCCCGCCGAGGAGGCCTCGCGGGTGCCGCTGCAGCCGATGGGCGAGCAGTCGTTCGCCGCGTCCCTCGCCCGGGTGTCGTCTGCTCTCGCGGACGTGCTGGGACCGGCGCCGGACACCGACCCGTTCGAGGTGCCGACAAACCTGCGCACCCGGCGCAAGCGCGCGCCGCAAGCCGCACCGACGGTCACACCGGAGACCGAACGCCGGCGACGCGTGCGCAACGCAGCCGCGGCCGAGCTCGCTGCCGCGCACGCGCTCGCCGAGGCGCTGCGTACCACTGCGGACGCGACGGATGTCGGCGACGCCGAGGTCGTGGAGCTCGCCGTCCGGCGGGAGACGACCGACGCCGAGCGCCTCGCCGCCGAAGAAGAGGCCGCCCGCTTCGCCGCCGAAGAAGAGGCCGCCCGCCTCGCCGCCGAAGAGCAGGCCGCCCGCCTCGCCGCCGAAGAGCAGGCCCGGCTCGCCGCCGAGCAGGAGGCCGAGCGACTCGCCGCCGAAGAACAAGCACGACTCGAAGCCGAACGCCTCGCCGCGGAAGAAGAAGCCGCCCGCCTCGCCGCCGAAGAGCAGGCCCGCATCGCCGCCGAGGAGGAGCAGGCCCGGCTTGCCGCCGAAGAGCAAGCCCGGCTCGAAGCCGAACGCCTCGCCGCCGAAGAAGAAGCCGCCCGCCTCGCCGCCGAAGAACAAGCACGACTCGAAGCCGAACGCCTCGCCGCGGAAGAAGAAGCCGCCCGCCTCGCCGCCGAAGAGCAGGCCCGCATCGCCGCCGAAGAAGAGGCCGCCCGTATCGCCGAGGAAGAGGCCGCTCGCCTCGCCGCCGAAGAGCAAGCCCGCATCGCCGCCGAAGAAGAGGCCGCCCGTATCGCCGAGGAAGAGGCCGCTCGCCTCGCCGCCGAAGAGCAAGCCCGCCTCGAAGCCGAACGCCTCGCCGCGGAAGAAGAAGCCGCCCGGCTCGCCGCCGAAGAGCAAGCCCGGCTCGCCGCCGAAGAGCAAGCTCGCCTCGAAGCCGAACGCCTCGCCGCCGAGGAGGAGCGGGGGCGGCGGGACGCCGAGCGCGCCGAGGCCGAGGACGAGGCCTGGTCCGAGTACTGGCAGCGCGAGGCGGCCGCCGTCGAGGCGCGGTCTCAGCGTGAGGCCGAGGCAGCGGCGCTCCTGACCGACCTCACGACCCACTCGGTCGCCACTCCCGAGCCGGAGCCCGAGCCCGAGCCGGTCTCCGAGCCGGTGGAAGACCAGCGGTCCGCGGAACGGGTCAGCGTCGGGGCGTATGCCGCGAACGGCGAGCGCGCCGACACGGCCGCGCTGCTGCGCGAGCTGTCCTCGCTGGGGTTGGACGATGACCCGGCACCCGCACGGCCCCCAGCCCGTCCGCCCGCTCACCGCCCGCCACCGGCCGCAGCCGAGCCGAAGAAGAAGAAGCGCGGCCTGTTCGGTCGTTAGTTCGCCGGCCGAGGCCGCTCAGGCATCGACGAGCCGGTCCGCCTTCGCCGCCATACCGGCAATCATGAGGTGGGCGTCGTCCGGAGTCGACCGTTTGATGACGGCCAGGGCGATCGGACCGAGCTCGGCGTGGTGCACCGCGGTGCCGAGGAAGCCCACGGCCCGCCCGTCGACCTCGACCGGTGTGTGCGGCGGCGGCAGGTTCTCCTGCGTGCCGTCGAGATGGACGAGGACCAGCCGTCGCGGCGGCCGGCCGAGGTTGTGCACGCGGGCGACCGTCTCCTGGCCGCGGTAGCAGCCCTTGTCCAGATGGACCGCCGGCCCGATCCAGCCGAGCTCGTGCGGAATGCTCCGATGGTCGGTCTCGAACCCCAGCCTCGGGATCCCGGCCGCCACCCGCAGCGCCTCGAACGCGTCGTGGCCGGCCGGGGGAAGTCCGGCCCGGTCGACGCGGGCCGCCAGCTCCCCGCGCGGCACGAACAGATCCTCGCCCGGCGTACCGCCAGACCCGTGGAGAACGGTCAGCACCGCCCACGAGTCGGTCGCGACGGCCACCTCGACGCGCAGCATGAACCGCATCGAGTCGAGGTAGGACGCCAGGCCGGACGCTGTTCCCGGCTCGACGTGGACCCACGTCGTCGCGCCGTCGTCGACGAGCCTGAGGTGGTGTTCGACGTGACCGTGCGGCGACAGCACGAGAGCGTCGGTCCACTCCCCCGCAGGCAGCTCGGTCAGATGCTGCGAGGTCAGGGAGTGCAACCACGACAGGCGGTCCGGGCCGGTAACGGTCAGGACGCCACGGTGGGAACGGTCCACCACGCCGCCGGTCTCGATCAGGGTCCGCTGCTCCCGCAACGGATCGCCGTAGTGCCCGGCCACGCCCTGGTCGGGTTCCCGGGCGGGAACGGCGCCCGGACGGTCGAGCAGCGGACTGGCCATATACCGAGGGTAGGCCAACGGGAGTAAGGTCCGGCCAGATCAGCTTCGCCACCCGTGGGGGGACCGCATGGCCGAGACCGTCATCGAGATGCCCGGCTTCGCCGGGACGCTGCTCCGCCCGAGTGACAGCGGCTACGACGAGGCGCGGCGCGTCTTCAACGCGATGATCGACCGCCGACCGGCCGCCATCGCCCGATGCACCTCGGCGCAGGACGTCGCCGCGGCCATCCGCTACGCGCGTGCGCAGAACCTCGAGATCTCCGTGTACGGCGGCGGACATGCCGTGACCGGAGCCGCCATGGTCGACGGCGGGCTGTGTATCGACCTGCGCGGGATCAAGACGCTGGAGGTCGACCCGGCGCGGCGCCTGGCCCGGGCCGGGGGCGGCCTCACCTGGGGCGAGCTGGACGGCGCCACGCAGCAGCACGGCCTGGCCGTCACCGGAGGTCGGGTCTCGACCACCGGTGTCGGCGGCCTTGCCCTCGGCAGCGGCAGCGGGTGGCTCGAGCGGGCGCTCGGGTTCACCTGCGACAGCCTCCTCGAGGCAGAGGTGGTCACCGCCGACGGAACCGTCGTCACCGCGTCGGAGGCGGACAATCCCGACCTGTTCTGGGCACTCCGTGGCGGGGGCGGCAACTTCGGTGTGGTCACCCGGTTCACGTTCCGGCTTGCACCCGGTCGGACCGATCGTCTACGGCGGCATGATCGTCTTCCCCGCCGACCGCGGCCGGGAGATCCTCCGCGCCTACCGCGACTTCGTCCGCGTCGCTCCCGACGAGGTCGGGAGCGGCCTCGCCTTCATCACCGCCCCGCCGGAGGAGTTCGTCCCCGAGCCCGCGCGGGGCAAGCCGGCGATCGGCGTCATCTGCTGCTACGCCGGCGACCCCGCTGACGGACCTGCCGCCTACGCACCGCTGCTCGAGCTCGGGCCCGCGGTGACGCTGCTGCAACCGATGCCGTACGTCGCGGTACAGCAGCTGATCGACCCCGGCAACCCCAAGGGAATGCTCAACTACTGGACCGGCGACTTCTACGACGCCCTCCCCGACGAGGCCGTCGACACGCTCGTCGACCTGGCGACCCAGCCCGTCTCGCCACTCACGCAGATCATCGTCGTACCCGGCGGCGGGGCGATCGCGCGCGTCGACGACGAGGCGATGGCGCTCGGCTCGAGGCATGCGGCGTTCAACATCCATTACCTGTCTCTGTGGGCCGACCCCGCGGACACCGCCGCCAACATCGACTACACCCGGCGGCTGGCGGGATCGATGAAGCCCTGGTCGACGGGCGCGGCGTACCTCAACTTCCTCGGCGACGAGGGCCCGAGCCGCGTCGAGGCGTCGTTCGGGCCGGAGAAGTTCGCCCGCCTGCAGCAGATCAAGGCGGCCTGGGACCCGGACAACGTGTTCCACCACAACCAGAACATCCCGCCGGCGCCCGGCATCCCCGGCCAGCGCTGACGACGCGGCGCACGCGGCTATCGCCGCGTGTGCTGCTGACAGGTGGCGGGGCGGGTGCGGGTGCGGGTGCGGGCGGCATAGCCGGCGGCGCCCGTGAGCATCAGGGCGGCGGCACCGAACAACCAGGTCTGCGCCGATCCGCCGCCGTCGTCGGCCACGAAGGCGCTCGGCCGGCCGCGCAGCCGGCTCATCGACATCTCGTTGGCCGGCTCGGCTTCGGCACCCGCGTCGGCACCGGCGAAAGCCAGCTGGCGCTGCTCCTCCTGCTGGCTCGCGAAGCCGACGTTCGCGTTGGCGGCCGGGTTGGGGTTGGGATTCGGGTTGGGGTTGGGGATCGGGTTGCCCGGCGCGGGCGGCGCGGGAGCGGGTGCCGCCGGTGCTGCGACGGCGGCCGCGGCGGCGGGCGGGATGATCCGCTGCGACTTCGCGGCGATCGCGTCGCAGGCGACGCGCATCTTCGCGTGGGCGACGACGTTGTTGCCGGCCGCCGCGTCGACGGTCATGCCGTAGGAGTGCGCCTTGTGCAGCCGCGGGCAGGTGTAGCGGACCGTGAACGACAGCGCGTTGTCGTTCTTGAGGTTGACGCGCGGAGGCCGGGCCGGGCTGACGACGCGCGCGATGTGGTGAGTGTCCCCCCGGAAGGTCAGCCCGGCCGCCCTCATGTCCGGCAACGTCTCGGCGGCGCGGGAGATGGCGGCGGCGAGCTTGACCGGCGCCACCTGCGCGTCCGTCTGCAGGGGACCGACGTCGACCGTCCGGCTCACCTCGGCGGGCACCTTGCAGACGAACGGCGCGCCGGCGGGCACGTCCGGCACGAGGTCGCCGTTGCAGTCGACGCCACCGTCCGGGGCGAGCGTTCCGGTCGCGGTCGCGAGCTCCTGCTCGACCCGGTAGGAGCGGAAGCCTCCGCTCTTACCGGTCTGCACGTCGACGTGTTCCATCGCGAGCCCGATCGGGTGCACCCGGTGCTGGTGCAGAGCGGCGACGGTCGCGTCCCAGCTCGGGGTGAGGTAGTCACGCTCGCGGTGGAAGCGGTCGTCGGTCGCGAGGACGGCGAGGCGCAGCGAGCCCGGTCGGTAATGCGCGTCGCCACCGGGCCGCAGTCCCTTGATGTAGGAGTGCCGGCGGGGGTAGCGCTGACCGACCCCCGTCGTCGACTGGTAGAGCGCCGTCAGTTGTGACTCGGCGGGATCCCCGCCGCCGCTGGCGCGAAGCCCGGCGAGCGAGTCGCGGAGGGAGGAGTCGGCGGGCCCGATGACCCGGTCCAGCCGGTAGGCGTAGTCGCCGAGCTCGCCGTCGCCGAGGTCGGCGACCCGCGGTGAGTAGTCCTTGAAGTCCGCCACCCCGAACTGCGTGTCGAGCCCGACCCGCGAGAGGTCGTTGACGATCGTCGCCAGGTCGTGCTTGAGCCCGTTGATCGTCGCCTCGGTGCTCGAGCTGGTGTCGACGAGGAACATCACGTCGACCACCGACGGCGTGCGCGGGAGGAGCAGCCGGTAGCGGACGTCCCGGTGGCCGCCGGCCGGGACGTGGACCCGCGTCTGGTCGGGCAGCAGCGTGGAGGGGAACTGGTGCGGTGGCGCGTGGGACGCGAGCAGGATCGGGCCGCCGCCCGGGGGCGGACGCAGGAGTACGTCGTCGAGCGTCGCCACGCGCCGCAGCACCACGCCGTCCCGCACGCCGAGCACCGCGTAGCCGGCAGCGGACGGGGCGGAGAACTGCAGCTGCTGCGGCGGGCCGTCGCGGGGCGTGACCTCGGTCGCGCCGGCGGCGTCGTCCCCGACCTGCAGCCACAGGGACTTACCGTCGGAGACGGCCACCCGGTCGAGGATCGGCTGGATCGCGACCCGCTTGGCGTCGACCGGCGCCGGCGCGGACAGGAAGGTCAGGCCGGCGTCGCTGCTGCGCTCGAAGCTCCGGCGGTTCGCGTGCCCCAGGACCAGCCGGCTCGAGCCGGCCCCCGGGGTGACGTCGTAGGACTCGATGTCGTCCGCGGGTCGCGGCCCGGCGTGGAACGAGCGCCCGCCGTCCTCGCTGACCTGCAGCCCGTGCGGGCCACGGGCGTAGAGCCGGGTGTTGACGGCCGGGTCGACCCGCAGATCGGGAAGGCCCGCCGCGGTGACGTCGGCGTTGCGCTGCTCGAAGGTCACACCGCCGTCGCTGCTGCTGTAGAGCCCGCCGCCGCCACTCACCGAGCCGGACACGTCGACGAGGGCAAAGGCCGACGTCGGGATGTTGGCGCACACCGTGATCGCCGTGACCGTGCCGAACCGCGGCAGGCCCTTGGCGGCGTGCCACCGCGTCCCGTCGAACGAGGCGATCCGCGGCTGGCTCGTCGCGGCGGACGTGTCGTTGAAGGCGACATAGATCCAGTTGGACTGCGTCGCCGAGCTCGGGGCGGCGATCGCCGCGATGTGCATCGTGGTCGGGACCGTGAGCAGCCCGTCGAGCGGCTCGGGCAGCACGCCGAGGCGGCCGCCGGGGTCGGGCACCACCACGGGGCTCCAGTGGCAGCCCGCGTCGCCCGTGGCGACCACGCTCGTGCCGTTGGTGGCGTAGATGCGGTCGGGCGCGTAGGCCGGCGCGACTGCCTGGGTCACCCGTTGCGGTCCGTCGGGGAACCGCGGGTGCAGCGCGGACCAGCCGTGCCCGGCGCTGCCGGTCCGGCCGGTGCAGGCAGGCTTCTGCTCCGCGCCCGCACCGGCCGCCGTCATCGTGCCGACGACGCCGGTGAGACCGACGGCGGCAGCGAGAACGAGACGGGCGGCGCGCATCGAGCGGTCAGCCCGTCGACGCCGACGTACGACGCCGGGGCCGGCCTGATCCGTTGGCCGACGGCTTGCCCGCGACACCTTTGGCACGAACGACGCCGCGGGCGGGCGGCTCCATCCGCTTCTGCAGCTCGTCGAGCTGCTCCTGCAGCGCGACCCCCTCGAGCGTCTCGTGCTCGGTGAGCGTGGTTGCGAAGTCGTCGAGCAGCGTCCGGTGGTGCTCGAGCAGCACCTCGGTGCTCGTCATCGCCTCCAGCATCAGCCGGCGGATCGCCTGGTCCATCGCCGCCTTGGTCTCCGGTGCGATGTCGGCGAGCGGGGTTTCCTCGCCCAGGTACGCCGACGCGTCCGCGCCGTACAGCCGCAGCGGTGCGACCTCGTCGGCCATGCCGAACCGGGCCACCATGTCGCGGGCGAGCAGCGTCGCCTCCTCCAGGTCGGCCTCGACACCGGTGGAGATCTCACCGGTGGCGAGCCGCTCGGCGGTCGACCCGGCGAGCTTGACCGCGAGCCGCCCGCGCAGCTGCGACTCGGTGAGCATCAGCTCCTCCTCCTCGGCGCGGAGCTCCGTCGTCGCAACGGCCCGGCCGCGGGTGAGGATCGACACCCGCTGCAGCGCCTGCTGCTCCTCCTGGCAGAGGGCGACGATGACGTGCCCGGCCTCGTGGTAGGCGGCGCGGCGGCGCTCCTCCGCACTCATGAGGTGGCCGCGGCGCTTCGGGCCCTCCAGGACCCGCCGGATCGCCTCGAGGATGTCGTCGTTGGTGACCGTGTCGCGCTGGCCGCGGATGGTGAGCAGCGCGCCCTCGTTGACCACGTTCGCGAGGTCGGCGCCGGTGAAGCCCGGCGTGCGGTTGGCGATGTCCTTCCAGTCCACGTTCGTGGCCATCGGCTTGCCCCGGGCGTGGATCTTGAGGATGCGCTCCCGGCCCTCGCTGTCCGGCCGCTCGATGGTGATGTGCCGGTCGAACCGGCCCGGCCGCCGCAGCGCCGGGTCGAGGATGTCGGGGCGGTTGGTCGCACCGATGACGACGATGCCGCGCGAGACGTCGAAGCCGTCCATCTCGACGAGCAGCTGGTTGAGCGTCTGCTCCCGCTCGTCCGAACCGCCGGTCCCGCCGCCGGCGCCGCGCTTGCGTCCGGCTGCGTCGAGCTCGTCGATGAAGACGATCGCGGGTGCGGCGGCGCGGACGCGGGCGAACAGGTCGCGGACGCGGGCGGCGCCGACGCCGACGAGAGCCTCGACGAACTCGGCACCGGCGACCGAGAAGAACGGCACCTCGGCCTCGCCGGCGACGGCCTTGGCGAGCAGCGTCTTGCCGCACCCGGGCGGGCCGAACAGCAGCAGGCCCTTCGGCGGCGCGGCACCGAGCGCCTCGTACTTCGTCGGGTCCTTGAGGTAGTCGACGACCTCGCGCAGCTCGGCCACCGCCTCGTCGACGCCGCCGGCGTCCTCGAAGGTGATCTTCGAGGTGCCCTTGCGGACCCGGCCTTTGCGGAGCTGGGAGAAGTCGGTGACGTCACCGATCGCTCCCCCGCCGCCACGGCCGCCGGGCGCCAGCAGCAGGGCGAAGACCGTGGCGAGGATCAGCAACGGCAGCAGGAACGTCGTGACCATCTTCAGCCGCTGCTTGCCGTCCTGGTGGTCGACGCTCACCGTGGCGTCGCCGGCGGACAGCGTCCGGTAGAGCTCGGAGGTCAACGGCGCGCTCTGCGGGTAGTCGGCGTAGAACTGGCCCGACGCGGCCGGCTGGTTCACCGGGCTCGTCGCGGGCAGGCGCGGGTCGGCGTTCGTCGTGCCGTCGCCGGCGCGGTAGGAGCCGATGATGCGGTTGTCGACGTCGTGGAAGGTCGCCGTGGCGACGCGGTGGTTGCTCGCGAGAGCGGTGAGCTCGTCCAGGCTCACCTGGCGCCCGGGGGTGGGAGCGTCGAAGATCCCGTTCAGCGACCAGAAGAACAGGCCGAGGAGCACGACGAGCAGGGCGACGAGGGCCCGGCTGAAACCGCGCTTGCGACCGCGAGCGGCCCGCTTGCGCTGCCGGTCACGCCAGGCCTGGCTGACCTTCTGCACGACCGGTCCGACGGCCGCCACGACGGCGTTGGGTCGGTCCTGGGACACGGAGGGGCCCGCCACATTCACTCCTCAGGGGTCGCCGCCCACGCGGCAGGCGACAGGGGTATGTCGGATTCGTTCGACAACGCCCATCTTGCACCTGCCGGCACGAGCGGGGAAGTTGCGTCACACGCCCCAACGAGCGAGGGCGGGGAAAGTGACCCGGAGATGCGCGAGCCCCGGCCGGATCCGGCCGGGGCTCGCACAGTGCATGGCTCAGCGCACGCGCAGGACCACGTAGGCACTGCGTCCGGCCAGGTTGCCCGTGGTCCGGCCGATCCGGACGAAGAGGCGCACCTTGCCGTGCGGCAGCCGGACCCGGAACACGAAGTGCGAGTGCCGGTTGAGCCGGTCCCGGTCCAGCAAGGTCGCGCCGTGCCGGGTCTTGCGGTAGAGCCGGACCACCTCGTGCCGCTTGTTGGGCCGGACCTTGCCCTTCACCGTGACGTGCCGGCGGCTGGCGCCGGAGTCGGGCCGCGCGATCTTGACCAGCGCGCGGACGAACACCCGCGCCCGATGGGTGGTGACCTGGTCGTGGATCGGCTTGGACGTGGTGCCGTCGTACGACGCGTAGAACCGGGCGTTCTGGCGCGGCGCCACGAGCAGGCTCCAGTGACCCTTGCTGTTCGTCGTCGCCGTCTGCGGCTGGCCCAGGCGGTGGTGGACGAACCTCGGCTGCACGGTGATCGTGGCGCTGACGATGGGGTCGCCGTTCTGGTCCCGCAGGCGTCCGGCGATCCGGACCGACTGACCGAACCTGATCCGGTTGTCCGTCGCATGCTCGGCCAGCCGCGACTCGTGCGCCTTCAACCGGGCGTGCGCGGTGTCGGCGCCGGTGTTCCCCGCCTCGTCGGTGGCCTTGGCCTTGATCGTCAGCCGGCCGTCGGGAAGGGCGGAGAGGTCGAGGGAGCCCGAGGACCAGCTCGACGCGGCGCCGCTGTGCGGGGTCACGGTGGCCGCGGCGAGCCGGGCGCCCTTGCCGCCGTTCGAGCGGATCACCAGCTGCACGCCGGTCGCGTCCGCGGAGACCGTGCCGGCGATGGTCACGTCGTCCACGCCCTTGGACGTGATCGGGTTGGGCGAGATGCCGGTGATCTTGACGGTCGGCGCGGTGTTGTCGACCGTGAAGACGTAGGGCTGCCCGGTCGCCGGGTCCAGGACGACGCCGTCGAAGCTCTCGCAGGTGTCGGTGCCGCCGGGGTTGACGTTCGGGCAGTTGTTCTGCGAGTACGTCGTCGCCTTGACGCCGTAGTGACCGTCCGGCAGCGACGACGACGGCTTGATGACCAGGCCGCGGTGGTCGTCGGTGACCGTCGGGGACCCACCGGCCACACAGTTGCCCTGCACCGTGGTGAGGCAGAGCGCCGAGTGGTGGGTTCCATTCCTCGGGTCGTTGTTGTCGGTGTAGCTCTCCTTGATCGTCTGGGTGAACCGCAGCGTCACCGTGCCGGGCGAGTGCACACCGTCCACCGCGTCGACGAACGTCGTGTCGCTGCCGTCCGTGGTGAACGTGCTGGTGCCGAGGTTGGGCAGCAGCCCCGCCTTCTTCGTCACCGTCGGCGCCTTGGGGTCGAGCGGGTTGGACGAGTAGTTGCTCCGGTTGCCGGCCGCGTCCTCGGCCTGCGCGAGAACGGTCAGGGTGCCGTCGTCGAGCGTGGTGACGTCGACGTCGGTGGCCGGCAGGTTCTTGGAACCGTCGGCCGGATAGTCCTGCTCGACCGTGTTGTCCTCCTGGTCGGTGATCGTGACGTGGTAGCTCGTCACGCCGGTGGAGTCGTCGGTCGGGCCGTAGCTGGCCGACACCCGGACGGTGGTGGTGACCGTGTCCGAGCCGTCCGGAGCGGTCGCCGTCACGGTGGGCTGGTCGGGCGGGGTCTGGTCGATGACGAACGGCGCGCCGGCGGTCGAGGCGGTCTTCTTGCCGTTGGGGTCGGCGGCCACCGCGGACCAGTTGGCGCCGTTGTCGGCGGTGCCGTCGGCGTCGCCGAGGCCACTGACGTCCACCTTGACCGTCCACGGGCAGATCGGCGCGGCGTCACAGGTCGGCACGACCACGCTGCCCTTGGGCGGGTTCAGCCCGGTGGGGTCGCTGGGGTCCTCGACCGTCACCGTCACCGTCGTGCCGACCGGCGCGGTGCCGGTGAACGGGAACTCCGAGCTGTTGACGTTGTTGGCCGGCGCGTCCGGGGTCGCGAGGTCGGCCGGGGGGGTGTCGTTGACCCAGAAGTAGTAGTCGGCGGCGCCGATCGCCTTCGGGTTCGGGTCCCCGCCGTCGACACCGTTGACGAGCAGGACGGCCTCGTACTTGCCCGACGAGCCCGGCGCGGTCTTCTGGAGGGCGTTGGCCGGCTTGAACGTGACCGAGCCGTCCGAGTCGCCCTGCAGCGTCTTCGGGAACGCGACCGTGCCCGGCAGCTGCACCCCGCGGGTGCCGTCGAGGTTGACCTCGAACACCTTGAACGAGCCGCCGTCACCGGAAACCGGCTGGTCGAACTGCGCGAGCAGCGTCTCGCCGCCGGCAACGTCCGAGCCACCGGCGATCGGAGCGCCCTGGTTGGGCTGGAGCTTCGGGTAGCTGACCGTGAACTCCAGGTGCTTGGTGTTGGCCTTCGCGCCGGAGGTGGCAACGCCGTGGCCGACCGCGTCGTACGTCGTCTCGAGCGCGAGGTCGGAGGTGGGCGTGCAGCTCACCGTCTTGCCCTTGACCTGGAAGCTCGTGCAGAGGTTGTCCGCCGTGCCCTTCTCGACCAGCTGGATGGTGGACGTGGCCGAGAGCTTGTCGCTGAACTCGGCCACCACCGTCGGCCGGTTGGCGGCGACGACGTTGCTGCCGTCGGGCGCCGGGTCGGTGGTGATGCTGGACGCCTCGAACGCCGCGGGCGCGCCGACGGCGGCTCCGGCGAGCGGCGAGGCGAGGACGGCAACGACGGCGCCGACCGCGACGGCGGTACGACGTGCATGGACTATGGCCATGAAGGTGACTCCCCTGTGTGTGCGTCTCGCAGACCGACGCTGCTTCGCTCCTGATCTGAACCAACGCCTGCCGAGGCCGTCAGGTTGACACGAGATGTGACATCTCGACGCCGCCCCGCTCGTCCCCCACGGCACTAGTTCTCCGCCGCTCCTGGGACTCCTGCCGAGATGATGAGACGTTTGTCCGATTTCGCCTCACGGTCTCGGTAGGTCACCCCGCATCGACAGACTCGCCTTCCGACAGTACAGACGACGAGGTGGGGCTTTCGTCGTTTTCCGAATTTGCCCGCCGGGCGCGCCACGGGACGAACCCATCCATCCGGCCCGCCCATCCGGTCAGGCGCGCTCCCGGCACGCGCGGCAGGTACCGAAGATCGCGAAATGGGTCGCGTCGACGGCGAAGCCGCGGTCGGCGGCGATGCGCCGGCTCGCCCCGTCGAGGACCTCCGGCGACATCTCCTCGATCCCGCCGCACTCCCGGCACACCAGATGCAGGTGATCAGCGTCCTCGGCAGCGTGGTAGGTCGGCGCGCCGTGCCCGAGGTGGGTGTGGGTGACCAGACCGAGCTCCTCGAGCAGCTCGAGCGTGCGGTAGACGGTCGAGATGTTGACCCCGGTCGCCGTCTCCCGCACCCGCTCGGCGACCTCGTCGGGTGTCGCGTGCCCGAGCGAGATGACCGCCTCGAGGACGAGCTGCCGCTGCGGGGTGAGCCGGTAGCCGCGGGCACGCAGCGCCGCGTGCCACGCCGGTCCCGGGCCCTCCGCCACGCGCGCAGTCTAGGTGCGCCGGCCATGTCAGTGGAGGTTCACGACATTGGGGTCGCGCGCGTCGAGCACCCGCTGCCGCGGCATGCGCGGCTCCACCGGCTCCACGGGCACGGGCGCGCCGGGCAGCCGGAGCGTGAACGTCGACCCCGCTCCGGGCACGGAGGAGACCGCGACGTCACCGCCCATGGCGCGCGCCAGCCGGCGGGTGATGTAGAGCCCGAGCCCGGTGCCGGTCTGCGTCATCGTCTCCTCGAGGCGCTCGAACCGCTCGAAGATGCGGTCCTGGGCGTCCGTCGCGATGCCCGGACCCCGGTCGGTGACGGCGACCACCACGTCGTCGCCCTCCATGGTGACGGCCACGTCGACGGGCTCGTCGTCCGGCGAGTACTTGACCGCGTTGGCGACGAGG
Source organism: uncultured Actinomycetota bacterium (assembly GCA_963835405.1). GTDB lineage: Bacteria > Actinomycetota > Actinomycetes > JAFAQI01 > JAFAQI01 > CAWIFV01. Next base: position 90,676 of record CAWIFV010000006.1, on the reverse strand, counting down.
TTCGACACCGCGCGTTCCACCCACACGGCCGAGCCGCGGACGTTGCACGGCACCGACGGCGGCTGGATCCGGACGGCGCGGTCGGGACGCGCGGACAGGGTCTCCTCGACGATCCGCACGGTGATCGCCGTGACGTCGGCGACGCTGTCCCCGTCGAGCCGCCCCGACTCGACGCGCGAGGCCTCGAGGATGTTGAGCACGAGCGACTCGAGCTTCTGTGCCTGCGAGAGGATCGACTGGACGGCGGTCCGGCGCTGGTCGTCGCTCAGGCGGTCGCCGCGGTTCAGCAGCGTCTGCGCCCAGCCCTTGATCGGCACGAGCGGCGTGCGCAGCTCATGGGAGACGACGGCGACGAAGTCGTCCTTCAGCCGCTCGAGCTCCCGCGCCTGGGTGACGTTCCTCGCGACGATGACGAGCGAGTCGCCGTTGCTGCCTTCCGTCCCGGTGATCCGGCTGTAGGAGCACGACACCCAGACGGTCTGCCCGGTCGCCGAGACCACCTGGAGCTCGGTCGGCAGGTCGGTGGCGAGCACGCCGCCGTCCAGCCAGTGCTCGATGATGACGTCGCGGCCGGCCGTGTCGCGGGCACGCAACAGGCCGATGTGGCGCGTCCCGACCATCTCCTCGGCTTGGTAGCCGGTCATCGCGGCGAAGCCGTTGTTCCACGACGTGATGACGCCGCGCGTGTCGATGGTGAGGATGCCGTCGCTGGTGCTCTCGACGACGTCGGTGAGCTTGCGCCGCTCCTCGTCGATGGCCTGGACGAGCTGGACCCGCTCGAGGAAGCCGACCAGCTCTCGGGCCAGGGCGCCCGCGATCGCGAGCTCGCCCTGTTCGAAGCCCTCCATGCCCAGCCGGTCGTAGAACAGCAGCAGGCCGACGGTCTGCCCGTCCCGTCCCAGAGGTGCGGCCAGCAGCCGCTGGTGGCCGGTCGCATCCAGCGCGTCGATGACCTCGGCCGGCGCCTTGTCCAGTGACAGGTGCACGGGCTCGGTGAGCCGGGGCGCGAGGATCTCCGCCAGCTCGTGCGGGCCGACCGCGGCGACGCGACCGTCGACGGGAGAGCCGTTGGCAGCGAAGGTCGAGGGAGGGCCACTGCCGAAGAGCACGAGCTCGGCGAGGTCGGCCTCGAAGGCCAGCCGCGCCTCGGCGAGGAACCCGGGGAAGGCGGTGGCGTCGTGCAGTGTCATCAACGCGTGCGTCGCCCGCTGCAGCCCCTGCAACCTGGCCTGGTCGGCGCGGACAGCGGCGTAGCCGCGGCTCGCGTAGTTGACCAGCGGCAGCACCATGAACGCGACGAGCAGCGCCCACGGCGACCACGCAAAGGCGGCGGCCAGGACCACACCCAGCCCGATCGAGCCGAGCGCGCCGAGTCCGCGGGCCGTGTACGTCGCCGCCGGTGAGCCGGAGCCGACGACACTGCCGGTGGCGATGAGCAGGATGACCGAGAAGAGCACCTGGTTGACGGCGTAGGCGACGACCACGGCGAGGATCAGGGCACCGAGGTTGCGGGTCGTCCCGTCGTAACCCGACCGGAGCGGGTCGAGCACGAGCATGCCCACGGACGCGGCGACGAGCCATTGGCTGGTGTTGAACGCAACCTTGAACCGCTCGTTGCCCCGGAGCGTGCCGGCGAGGAGCTGGCCGGCTCCGACGATGGCCACTGCCTGCCAACCCGAGCAGTAGAACATCACCGGGACGAGCGAGGCCTCGATCAGGTTGATGTCCTCGACGAGCGATCGGTAGCGGACCGCGATACGTCATCAGCTCGCCCTGCACGACAAGCCCCGTCAGCAGCACCGTGACCGGGAACGACACCGCGAGTCCGGTGTCGACGCGGAGGCCGACGGCGACGGATGCCGCCACCGCCGCGAGGACGACCCCGGTCACGTAAGCCCTCAGGCGCATCGAACCGACCCCCGTGTTGTTCGTCCCTGCGTGCTTCTGCATCGGCACCTACTGATCCCAGGCGCCGTACCAGTTGGACCCGTACCAGTTCGAGCCGTACCAGTTCGAGCCGTACCAGTTCGAGCCGTACCAGTTCGAGCCGTACCAGTTCGAGCCGTACCAGTTCGAGCCGTACCAGTTGGACCCGTACCAGTTCGACCCGTACCAGTTCGAGCCGGTGAACGTCGCGAAGAGCAGCTCCACCGGGTCCCATGTGACCAGCTGCGCGGTGTAGTCACCCGACAGCGGATCGGCGGTGACGTTTCCGTCGGCGTCGACCAGCTGCACGTCGAGCGTGCCGCGGTCGGCCTGCAGGCTGCCGGTGCCGAGCGACGGCGCGACCCCGCCGTTGGCCACCCCGGCAGGCGCGGTGAGCGCCGCCGTGCCGTCGACGACGCCGGCACCCACGGCCATCCGGTCGGGGGAGGCGTCGGGTCGAGCCGTCGACGTCAGCGCGAACTTCACCCGGTTCGGCGTCCACGTGGGGTGGGCGGACAGGATGTCGGCGACGAGACCGGAGACCACCGCGGTCGACATCGAGGTGCCGGAGCCGCTGCGGTAGGGCGCGGTCATCGACGACGGGAACTCGGTGGTGATCGCCGCACCGGGAGCGGCCAGCGAGACCAGGTGCGCACCGGGGGCGGCGACGTCCGGCTTGGCGAGCCCGTCCGCGGCCGTCGGCCCGCGTGAGGAGAAGTTCGGCACCGCGTCGTCGCCGAGTCCCGGCGTACCCATGTCGTCGGTGGCGCCGACCGTGATGACGAACGGGTCGTCCCCGGGCTTGGAGATCGTCCGCGGGTCCGGGCCGAGGTTGGAGGCGGAGACGACGACGGTGATGCCGGTCTGCCAGGCCTTCTCAACGGCGTAGTCGAGCGGGGACAGCTGGTAGGGCTGTGTCGAGTTGGTGCCGAGCGACAGGTTGAGGACCTTGATGCCGTAGACGTCCTTGAACGCCACGACCCACTGCAGCGCGGCGATGACGTTGGAGACGTCCGCCGAGCCGTTACGCCCGGCGATCTTCACCGAGACGATCCGGGACTGCGGCGCGACGCCGACGTACTGCCCGCCGGAGGACGCTCCGGTGCCGGCGATGAGACCGGCGAGGAAGGTGCCGTGCCCGTAGTTGTCGGCGCAGGTCGGCTCGGCGCTGAAGTTGACGCAGCTGCCGAGGGTGCCGGCTGCGTCGACCGCGACGGGCACGATCCGGCCCTCGAGGTCGGCCATCGGCGTGACGCCGGTGTCGATGAGGGCGACCGTGACGCCCTGCCCGGCGTAACCGCTGCTCTGCAGGGTGTCGGCCCGGACGACCTTCTTGTAGACGTCCTTCGGGGCCGAACCGTCCGTCGTGCCCATGACCTGCACCGGGCCGTCGAAGGTGACGGAGCGGGCGCCGGGGAGGTGTGCGATCCGCGGGATGTCGGTCGCGGGGACGCGGGCGGAGAACCCGCCGATGAGCGGCAGCCGGTGGGTGATGCTGCCGCCCATCCGGCGGACCGACGACTCGACGGAGCGGGTGCCCTGGACGATCACGCCGACCGTGCCGTGCACCCCCCGCAGGGCGGGGTCGACGACCGCGGTGACGGGCGCAGGACCGGCGGGGGTTCCGGCGCTGGGCACTGCCACCAGCCAGCTGAGGGCCGCAGCCAGGACGGCGACACCGGCAAGGAACGGTCGGCGGCGGTCGGCGAATGTCATGCGAGAACCCTCCGTGAGCGAGTCACTACTGAGGGTCGGCTGACTAGCCCGCGAAGTCATGACGAACGCGGGTGGTTGTATATGGCCCGGATTGACTATTCGCAGCGTCGAAGCACCCCCTGCTGGCGGGGCGGCGCAGGACATGTCCGGACTCGTGCCGCACCCGGTCGGGTGCCGCGCCGCGGCCGGCAGCGGCCCCGACGGGCGGTGATTAGCCCGGCTGCGAAACCGGACGGACTAGACCCGGATGGCCCACTTCGCATCAGCGGGGGACGTCTCGGGACTAGTGGTGGCGCACCCGGCCGCAGCTGCCGCTCGCCGCCGGCGGGTAGGCCTCGTGCCCGGTCTGCGGCTCGGCGTAGTGCAGGCACTGCAGCTCGCCGGGGTCGGCGATCGGCACCTCGAAGACCGGACCGGCGCCGTCCGGGTCGATGACCGTCTGCCCCTGCGAGGCGAGGAACGTCGCGAGCTGCTGCTCGGCGCCCTCCCGACCGGCCAGCGTCGGGTCGGCGAGGAACCCGTGCGGGTCGGTCCCGGACGTCGGCGTCTTGTCGTTGCGGTAGTAGGTGAGGTGCCTCAGCAGGTGCCCGGCCCGCATGATGTTGCCGAGCTCGATGTTGGGGACCGTCGCGTCGCCGTACGCGTTGAGGTACTCGACCGTCTTCGCGCCGTACCGCGGGTGCCGGCGCAGCAGCGGCGCGAGCGCCTCCGGGCTGCCGGAGCGCTCCAGCCAGTTGGCGTCCGAGATCGTCTGCCGCAGCCGGAACGAGCCGCGCGCAGGGTCCCCGATCGCGTGGTCGGTCGGGTCCGGCAGGCTCTCGGTGAACCCGTCGAGACCGGGTCCGCCGTTCAGCAGGTTCGGGTGCGCCACCTTCAGCGTGTCCGCGAACAGGCCCCGGAAGCCGGACTCCCGCGCGATGTCGATGATGGGGCCACCGCCGGAGTTGAGGAACCCGACCTTCACGTGCGGGTCGGTCGCCATGAACATCGTCCCGTAGATGGCACCGAAGGACAGGCCGTAGTACTCGATGTTCTTCGGTGACAGCGCGAGGTCGCCGGCCTCCGTCGGCACCGTCACGCCGCCCTCCACGGCGCGGACGAGGGCCATGACGTCGGCCGTCGTCTGGATCAGGCCGTCCCGCAGCCCGACGAGCATCTTGTGTGACGGTCGGTCGGCGACGAGCTTGCCGTCCTTGTAGACCTTGTGGTCGGTCGGCTGCACCCCCTCGTCGTCGATGATCTTGCCGTCGCCGTCGAGGTCGCGACCGCGGCCGAAGGAGCGGAAGCTGACCTCGGTCGGGGAGCCGTGGTTGACGGTGATCGTGCTGTGCGGGCCGTAGCCGTGGCCGAGCGGATCGAGCGCGATCGTCGCGATGCCGAGCCCGGCGTTGTGGTCGGCGGTGACGTAGAGGTCGAAGTAGGACCGGGTGAAGCCGGGCCCGTAGATGGCGACCGGCCAGCCGCCGGTCGGCGGCGTGCCGTTCGGCAGCAGCATCGCCACCCCGAGCCGCGCCGACCGTCGCGCCTTCGGGGTCCGCTTGGTCGGTACGGCGGGGATGACCGCCTGCCGGGTGACGAACTGCGGCGACCGGTAGGAGCCGAAGGCGTACCACCCGACCGTGCCCGGGTCGACGAGGTCGGGGACCAGGCTGGACGACAGCGGCTTGTCCGGGTCGGCGAAGACCTGGTCGTTGCGGTAGATGCCTTCCTTCTGCGCCGTGGCCGCAGCGAAGACGGTGGTGAGGTCGCCCTGGGTGAAGTCGATGCCGCGCTGGTCGGCGGCGATGCCGGCCTGGCGGTAGGCCCGGCCGCCGTCGAGCGAGCGCCGCAGGTGGTCGAGCTGCCACGTGGCGCTCATCGTCGTGAAGTGCCGGGTCACGGCCCTGGCGATCCGCCGTCCGTGCGTGTCGCGCACCCCGCGGGTGATGGTCAGCGCATAGCGCGTGTCCTCGGCGAGCTGGCGATCCACAGTGCCCTCGAGGATGTGCCGGCGCGGGTCGAGGACCAGCTCATAGATCCCCGCGTGCACGCCGTGACCGGAGACGTAGACGGTCTTCGGAGTGACGGTCTTGACGTCGATGGCGCCGGAGAACGGCACGTAGACCCGCGGTTGCAGGTCGAACCCGTCGAGCCGGTTGAGCAGCTTGATGCTGTCGCACAGGGAGTAGGTGCGGCGCGTGCAGTCGGGCATCGGCAGCGCGACCCGGCGGCCGGTGATCTGGTGCCGGTCACGCACGGTGAACCGGTTGCTGGGGAACACCGCGTTGACCTGCGGGTTGTGTCCGTGCCGGACGTGCACCCGCCCGCTGACGGCGGCTGCCGCCGGACCGGCCGGTGTGTCGGGAGTGGCGAGCACGGGCGCGGCCAACGCTGCGACAGCGACGATGGCGGCGGTGGCGGTGGCGGTGGCGGTGGCGAGGAGCGGCGTACGGCGGGGCATGGGCGTGGCCTCCTGGTCGATGCCCGCATTGTCCGCCTCCGCCGCCACGGGCCGCAGGCGGACGCAAAATCATCGACCCGACCGCCGTGAGGACCTATCCTGGCCGCACACGAGAAGGGAGGTGGTCCTGCTTTGTATAGCCATAGGACACGTGAGGTGACTGTCCGCTAGTCGCCGTCTCCGGACTCGGTGTGAGCCCACGCCGCCAGTCGTGCCCTCGAGCCTGATGTGGGGGCAGGGACGGCGTACGGCGAATACCAGACAGACACCGGACCCCCGGGTGTCGGCCCGTCCAGCCGGCCCTCCTCTGGACGCTCCGCGGAGCTTCAGAGCAGGAAGAGCCCGGGGGTCGTCTGCTGTCCGCGGGAGGGTCGACCCGGTCTACTTGACCGAGCCGGCGAGCACGCCCTGCACGAAGTAGCGCTGGAACGCGAAGAACACGATCAGCGGCACGATCATCGACAGGAACGCGGCCGAGGACAGCACGTCGATGTTGTTGCCGAACTGCCTGGTCTGCTGCTGGATCGCCACGGTCAGCGGTCGCGAGTCCGGCCCGGCGAAGATCAGCGCGATGAGCAGGTCGTTCCACACCCACAGGAACTGGAAGATGCCGAGCGAGGCGATGGCGGGCAGGCCCAGCGGCAGGATGACCCGGCCGAAGATGCGGAACTCGGTCGCGCCGTCCATCCGCGCCGCCTCCAGCAGGTCTCGCGGGATGCCGGCGAAGAAGTTGCGCAGCAGGAAGATGGCGAACGGCAGTCCGAACGCCACGTGGTAGAAGATGACGCCCTCGATCGTGCCGAAGATCCCGAGCCGGTCGTAGAGCTTCGCCACCGGGATGAGGCCGACCTGCAGCGGTACGACGAGCAGGCCGACGACGAGCAGGAACCACCAGTCCCGGCCCGGGAACTCCATCCACGCGAACGCGTACGCCGCCAACGAAGCGATCACCACGACGAGCAAGGTCGCCGGCACGGTGATGTAGATGGTGTTCAAGAAGGAGTGGATGAGCCCGGAGTCGTTGATGAGGTTGTGGTAGTTGTCCACGGTGAACTGGGACGGGGACGCGAACGCGTGCCACCAACCGTCCGCGGTGTTGGCCTCCTCCGGCCGCAGCGACGCGATGAGCAGGCCGAACGTCGGCACCAGCCACAACGCCGCGATGACCAGCAGGACGACCGACACGGCGCTGCGGGAGAGCACCTGCACCAACCGGCCCGCCACCGAGGGCTTCCGGGAGCCCGGTGCCGACGTGGTGGCGGACCTGCCCATTGCGGCGTCGACCGTCGTCATTGCTGCTCCCGCCGGAACCGTCGGATGTTGAACAACATCGCCGGGATGACCAGCAGGAACAGGAAGATCGCCAGCGCGCTGCCCAACCCCTGCTCGGGCTGAGCGCCGAACGACACCCGCCACATCTCGAGCGCCAGCACGTTGGCGTCGTCCTGCGACGACCCCGGGGCGATGATGAAGACCAGGTCGAAGATCTTGAGCACGTTGATCATCAACGTGACGAGCACCACGACGAGCACCGGCGCGAGCAACGGCACGGTCACCCGCCGGAACACCTGCCACTCGGTGCCGCCGTCGACCCGGGCCGCCTCGAGCGCGTCGCGCGGGATCGAGGCCAGCCCCGCCGCGATGAGCACCATCGCGAAGCCGGCCCACATCCAGATGTAGGCGCCGATGATCGCCGGCGTCACGACCGTGGGACCGAGCCAGCTGACGCCCCGGTAGGGCGCGGAGAAGTTCGACGCCGCGAGCTGCACCGTGTACGACGTCCCGCTGTCGAGACCGGAGAGGGTGAACGTGCCGTCGCTGTCGGCGTTGGCCGACGCGACGACCTTTCCGCCGGCGAGGGCCTGAACCTTCATCCCGGGCAGGCCTCGCTCGTTGGGGTCGACGACGCCGGGCTGGCCCCCGCCGCCGGGGACGAAGTCGAACCAGGCGGTTCCGGTGATCGTCGTACCGGTCGGTGGCGGAGCTTGCGCGGCCTGCTTCGCGTCCCCGGAGAGCTGCTCCGGTTTCACCGCCACGACGGGTAGGTCGACGCTCTGCCCGGCCTGGACCGGTGCGCTGTGCACGATGGCACCGTGCTCGGTCTGAAGGCCGGCGCCATCGCGTGGGCCGGCCCCGTTGTAGTGCGACGACGCGGCGAAGGTGTCGTGGACGCCGACCACGATCGCGTTGGCCAGGCCCTGATCCGGGTCGGCCTGGTAGACGAGCCGGAAGATGACACCGGCGGCGAGCATCGAGATCGCCATGGGCATGAAGACGACGACCTTGAACGCCGTCGTCCAGCGGATCCGCTCGGACAGGACGGCGAAGATCAGCCCGAACACGGTGACGACGCTGGGGGCGACCACGACCCAGATCGCGTTGTTCTTGATGGCGGTGAGGGTCTCGTCCGCGGAGAACATCTGCTTGTAGTTGTGCAGCCCGACGAACCCGTCGCCGTGGTCGCTGTAGAGGCTGCGGACGAACGTCGCGATCGTCGGATAGATGACCAGCGCGCCGAGCAGGACGATCGCCGGCAGCAGGAACAGCAGCACGATGCCGAGCCCGCCCCAGCGGCGGCGGTCAGGAGCGGGTGGGGCGGCGATCGCCGCCGCCCCACCTGCCGTTGCCTCCTGCGCCACGCAGCGCCTACTTGTACGCCGCCGCGGCGTTCTTCTCCAGCTTCTTCGCCGTCGCGTCGACCGACGCGCCGCCGAGCAAGTCCTGCAGGTCCTTCCACTCACCCTGACCCGGCGTGCCGCCGAACTGCGACGGTGTCTGGTCGGACATGTCGAACTTGAACGCCTCGGCGTTCACCAGCTGGTCGGCCACCTGGCGCGAGATGTCGTCCGGGTAGTCCGCAGCCGGCACGTTCTTGTTCGGGGAGGTGAACCCACCGAGCTTGACCCAGATGTCGGCGGCCTCCGGACCGGCGAGGTACTGCATGAGCGCGACCGCGGCCGGCGAGTCCTTGAACATGACCGCCGCGTCACCGCCGCCGACGACACCGACGGTGTCCCCGGCCTGCGGGAACGCGTAGAACTTCGCGTCGGTGCCGACCTTGGCCTTGGTGCTGTCGGAGATGACCCCCGCGACGAAGTCGCCCTCGTAGACCTGTGCGGCCTTCTTGGTCCCGAAGACCTGGGTGACCGAGTCGGGGAACGCGGTCTGCAGCGCGTTCGGCGCGATGTACTTCGACTGCCACGCCTCAGCCAGCATCTGCAGGGCCTTCTTGACGGTCGGGTCCGTCCACTTGATCTCGTGGTTCGTGAGCTGGTCGTACATGTCCGGCCCGGCCGAGCTCAGGTAGACGTTCTCGAACCAGTCGGTGAGCGTCCAGCCGTCGCCGCCACCGACGGACAGCGGCGTGGCGCCGGAGTCGCGCAGCGTGCCCAACGACGTGATGAAGTCGTCCCAGGTCTGCGGCGGCTCGATGCCCGCCTGGTCGAACACGTCCGGGCGGTACCACATCGTCGACTTGTTGGCGGCCTTGAACCAGACGCCGTAGAGCTTGCCGCTGAACGTGCCGAGGTCGATCCACGCCTGGCCGTAGTTCGCGGCGACCGTGTCGGAGACCTCCTGCGGCAACGGCTGGACGGCGCCCTTGTCGACGAACTGCTGGATGAGGCCCGGCTGCGGGATGAGCGCGATGTCCGGCGGGTTGCCACCCGCGACCCGGGTGCCGAGGATCGTCGCGGTCTGGTCGCCGGTGGACGTGTACTTGATCGTGGCGCCGGTGGCGTCCTCGAAGCCCTTGAGCACCGCCTCGAAGTTCTTCTGCTCGTCCTTCTGCCACTCGGCGGCGACCTCGAGCGTCTGACCGCTCAGGTCGGGCAGGCCGGAGGTTGCGGCCGACGGCGTGGTGCCGGCGGTCCCGCCTCCGCTGCTGCTCCCGCCACAACCGGCGATCGTGAGTACGGCGGCCGTGGCGACCGCCGCAGTCGTGATGCGTTTCATGTGACTCCCTTCGGGGTGTCCTCGGTCCAGATGGACAAGCCGGACTCGAGGTCGAACAGGTGCAGGCGCTGCACGTCGACACTGACGCGCATCGTCTCGCCCTCCTTGATCGATGTGCGCGGGCTCACGCGAGCGACGATGGTGGTGTGCGTGGTCTCGTCCACGCTCTCGCCGACGTCGCGCGCGAGCTCGCGGGTGTCCTCCGTGACGACGGCCGGGGCGTCGATGCTGAAGTGGACCAGGACGTCCGAGCCCATCGCCTCGACGAGCTCGGCGGAGGACTCGAGGCACGTCGCCGGATCGACCTGCGGGGAGAGTGCGGCGTCCTCCATGTCCTCCGGCCGGATGCCGACCACGAGCTCACGGCCGGCGTACGCCTTCAGCCCGGGACGGAGCTCGAGCAGCTCGGCGGTGACCGGCAAGGTGTTGGTGCCGATGTGCAGCACCAGGGAGCGACCCTCCTTCGCCAGCGTGGCGCGGGCCATGTTCATGGCCGGCGAGCCGATGAAGCCGCCGACGAAGATGTTGACCGGCCGGTCGTAGAGCTCCTGCGGCGGCGCCACCTGCTGGAGGACGCCCTGCTTCATCACCGCGACCCGGTCACCGAGCGTCATCGCCTCGATCTGGTCGTGCGTGACGTAGATCGTGGTGACACCGAGCTGCTGCTGGATCCGGGCGATCTCGGCGCGCATCTGCACCCGCAGCTTGGCGTCGAGGTTGGACAGTGGCTCGTCCATGAGGAAGCACGCCGGCTCGCGGACGATCGCCCGGCCCATCGCGACCCGCTGCCGCTGGCCGCCGGAGAGGTTCCGCGGCTTGCGACCGAGATGCGGCTCGAGCCCGAGCACCTGGGCGGCCTCGGCGACGCGCTTCTTGATCTCGGCCTTGGGTGTCTTGCGCAGCTGGAGGCCGAAGCCGATGTTCTGGCCGACCGTCAGGTGCGGGTAGAGCGCGTAGCTCTGGAACACCATCGCCACGTCGCGGTCCCGGGACGGGACCTGGTTGACGACGCGGTCGCCGATGCAGACCTTGCCCTCGCTGATGTCCTCGAGACCCGCGATCATCCGCAGCGCCGTGGTCTTGCCACAGCCGGACGGTCCGACGAGGACGAGGAACTCGCCGTCGTTCGCCTCGAGGTCGAGCGACGTCACCGCGCGAGTGCCATCCGGGTAGACCTTGCCGACGTCCTCCAGCACGACTCGGGCCACAAGTCACCTCCCGTGTCTCTGCAACCTAACCAGAGTTGTGGCGGGTGCAAACCAGAGGGACGGTCGAGACCTGTTCGTAACCTTGACATCCGGCGAACCGGGACATCAGCGGACGGGTCGACCGCGCAGGCCGTCGTACCAGGCGCGGCAGTCGTCGTACGACGGGAGCAGGTCTCTCGCGCGGGCCTCGGCGAGCCGCGGGGCGGAACGGTCCTTGTCGGACAGCACCGGGTCGGCGACGCCCCAGGGAAGGCTCAGGTCGGGGTCGAGCGGGTCGATGCCGTGCTCGGTCGACGGGTCGTAGCCGGTGGAGACGAGATAGGCGACGTCGGCGGTGTCGGAGAGCGCGACGAACCCGTGGCCGAGGCCCTCGCTGACGAAGGCACCGCGCCGGTCGGTGTCGTCGAGCACGGCGGTGGCGTGCCGGCCGAACGTCGGCGAGCCGACGCGGAGGTCGACGACGACGTCGAGGACCTGACCGCGCGTGCAGTAGACGTACTTGGCCTGCCCGGGCGGCACGTCGACGACGTGGATGCCCCGGATGACGCCGCGGCGTGACCGCGAGTGGTTGGCCTGGACGGGGATGAACGGCCGGCCGGTGGCCTCTTCGAGCCGGTCGGCGCGGAACCACTCGAGGAAGACGCCGCGGTCGTCCGCGTGCTGGGTGGGGGTGCAGAGCCAGGCGTCGGCGATGCCGAGGCTCTCGATCCGCATGCCTCGCAACCCTAGTGTCGGGCCCAGTGTGGGGCCTACTGTCGGGACAGGAGGCGGGAGAGGTAGTCGCCGTAGCCGCTCTTGGCGAGGTCCGCGGCGTGCTGGGCCAGCTCGTCGTCGCCGATCCAGCCCTGCCGCCAGGCGATCTCCTCCGGGCAGCCGACCTTCAGCCCCTGCCGTTCCTCGATGACGCGGACGAACTCCGCCGCCGCCACGAGCGTCGCGAACGTCCCCGTGTCGAGCCAGGCCGTCCCGCGCGGCAGCACGGTCACGTGCAACCGCCCCTGCCGCAGGTAGACCTCGTGCACGGAGGTGATCTCGAGCTCGCCGCGGGCGCTCGGCTCCAGGTCGCGCGCGATCGCCACCACGTCGTTGTCGTAGAAGTAGAGGCCCGGGACGGCGAGGCTGCTGCGCGGGTGCGCCGGTTTCTCCTCGATCGCGACCACGCGGCCGGAGTCGTCAACCTCCACCACGCCGTACGCCGAGGGCTCGGCGACGTGGTAGCCGAAGATGTGCGCCCCGTCGACGTCGGCGCACGCCGCGAGCCGCGTGCCGAGCCCGCTGCCGTAGAAGATGTTGTCGCCGAGGACCAGCGCCACCTTGTCCGACCCGATGAACCCGGCCCCGATCGTGAACGCCTGGGCGAGCCCCTTCGGCTCGGGCTGCACGGCGTAGGAGACCTCGATCCCCCACCCCCGGCCGTCGCCGAGCAGCCGCTCGAACTGCGGCGCGTCGCCCGGGGTCGTGATGACGAGCACCTCGCGGATGCCGGCCATCATGAGGGTGGCGAGCGGGTAATAGATCATCGGCTTGTCGTAGACCGGCATGAGCTGCTTGCTGATCCCGAGCGTGATCGGGTGCAGCCGCGAGCCGGTGCCGCCGGCCAGGATGATCCCCTTCACGCCTGCCGAGGCTACGCACCGATTGCGCGCTGCCTGCCATAGAAGGCGGAGAACGCGCAATCGGCGGGTCATAGGCTGGGCGCATGCGCGTGCTGGTGACGGGCGGTGCCGGGTTCATCGGCTCGCACTACGTCCGCACGTTGCTGACCGGCGGGTACCCGTCGTACGCCGACGCGCGGGTGACCGTCCTCGACAAGCTCACCTACGCCGGCAACCTGGCCAACCTGGCACCGGTCAGCGACTCCGACCGCTACACGTTCGTGCACGGCGACATCGTCGACGGCGGCCTGCTCGACGAGGTCGTCCCCGGGCACGACGCCGTCGTCAACTTCGCGGCCGAGACCCACGTCGACCGGTCGATCCACGGGGCGGCGGACTTCGTCACCACCAACGTCGTCGGCGTCCAGACGCTGCTCGACGCGTGCTTGCGCCACGGCGTACCGCGGGTGGTGCACGTCAGCACCGACGAGGTCTACGGGTCGATCGAGGCGGGCTCGTTCACCGAGGACTCGCCGCTGCTGCCCAACTCGCCGTACAGCGCGGCCAAGGCCGGCGGCGACCTGCTGGCACGCGCCTACTTCGTGACGCACAAGCTCAACGTCTCGATCACCCGCTGCACCAACAACTACGGGCCGTACCAGTACCCGGAGAAGGTCATCCCGCTGTTCGTCACCAACCTGCTCGACGGGTTGCGCGTGCCGCTCTACGGCGACGGGCTCAACGTGCGCGACTGGCTGCACGTCGCCGACCACTGCCGCGGGGTGCAGGTCGTGCTGGAGCGGGGGCGAGCGGGCGAGACCTACAACATCGGGGGCGGGGTCGAGCTCACCAACCGCGAGCTGACCGAGCGGCTGCTCGCCGCGTGCGGACGGGACTGGGACGGCTTCGTCGACTACGTCGAGGACCGCAAGGGCCACGACCGTCGCTACTCGCTGTCCGACGACAAGATGCGCGCCGAGCTCGGCTACGCGCCGGCGACGTCGTTCGAGGAGGGGCTGGCCGCGACCGTCCAGTGGTACCGCGACAACGAGTCGTGGTGGCGCCCCCTCAAGCCGCAACGATGATGCCGGTGGAGCCCGGGTGAGCGGGTGGCTCGTCACCGGCGCCGGCGGTCAGCTCGGCAGCGACGTCGTCGACGTCCTGCACGCCTACGGCGAGCGCGCCGTCGGCGTCGACCGCGCGGGACTCGACGTCACCGACCCCGCCGCCGTCCACGTCGCCGTCCACGGCACCGGCGCCGACACCGCCCCGTCGATCGTCGTCAACTGCGCCGCCTACACCGACGTCGACGGCGCCGAGTCCGACGAGGATCGCGCGTTCGAGGTCAACGCCCACGGCCCGGCGCTGCTCGCCGCGGCCTGCGCCGAGACCGGTGCGCGGCTGGTCCAGATCTCGACCGACTACGTCTTCGCCGGAGACGCCACGACGCCGTACGACGAGGCGCGGCGGCCGGACCCGCGGACGGTCTACGGCCGCACCAAGGCGGCCGGCGAGCAGGCGGTGCTCACCTCGGGCGCGGACGCCTTCGTCGTACGGACCGCCTGGCTCTACGGCGCGGCCGGGCCGAACTTCGTCCGGACGATGGCCCGGCTCGCCCGGCAGCAGGAGACGGTCCGCGTCGTCGAGGACCAGATCGGGGCGCCGACGTGGTCGCTGCACCTCGCCCGGGCTCTCGTCGCGCTCGCCGTGTCGACTGCGCCGCCCGGCGTCTGGCACTGCACCAACGACGGGTCCGCGTCCTGGTACGTCTTCGCGCGGGCGGTCTTCGCCGAGCTGGGCTGGACCCGGCCCGGGTCGAGCCGATCGGCACCGCGGAGATGCCCCGCCCGGCGCCGCGGCCGGCGTACTCCGTCCTGTCGCTGGACAAGTGGAGGGCCGCGGCGCTGCCGGAGATGTCGCACTGGCGCGACGCGCTGCACGAGGCGGTCGAGACCCTCGGCGAGGAGCTCACCGACGACCCGGGTTGAGCCCGGCGAGCCGGTCGACGATGACGTCCACCGCGGCGCTGATGTGCCGCCCGGCGGTCTCGAACGCCGCGGCCTCGCGCCGGTAGGGGTCGGCGACGTCGTCGTCGGACGGGTCGTCGGCGCGCACGTAGCCGCGGTCGGCGGCGGCGGCCGCGACGACCTGCCGGGCCCGTTCGGCCAGCTCCGCCGCCGACGTGTCAGCAGCAGGCGTCGCTGTGGCGGCATCCAGCTGCTGACCGGTCTGACCGGTCGTGGCGGGCGGCCACCGAGCCGGGCGAACTCGCGCAGCGTGAAGGTCCGCGTCACCGCGCGCGGGACGAGTGTCACCGCGGCAGCGCGATGCTCCCGCGTCGCGCCGAGGACGAGGTCGGCCGCCTCGACATGCGCCGCGACCAGCTCGCGGGCCGTGAACGGGTCGCGGCGTCACCCCATAGCCGGCCAGCACGCCGAGCGCGGCGTCCTCGATCCGTGCCCCTCCAGCGCCGTACGTACCGGCGCTGGCGACCTCGAAAGCCGCGTCCGCGACCTCCCGGCCCAGGCGCTGCCGGAGCCGGTCGGTGAGCAGGGCCTGGGCCATGGGGGACCGGCAGATGTTGCCGGTGCACACGACGAGGATCCGGAACGGCGGCATAGGACCCTCACGCTACGGCGGGCGACGACGAAGGCGCCCGCGTCGGTCGAGCCGGCGCGGGCGCCTCGCCGTCGGGCGCCACCGGTCACCCACGGGGGTAAGCGACCGGGGCGGGCACCGACACAGGTTCAACCGGCCGGGCGGCTCACGGCGTTACGGCCAGGCGCGATCCTCCGCCGCGGGTTCGGCCGGATCGCTCGGCGCCGCCCCGCCCGCGCCGCCGCTCCGCACGCTCCAGCCGAGGGTGCCGCCGACCGCCAGGCCGCTGATCACCACGCTGATCCCGGAGGCGATCCCGGAGCCGGGCAGGCCGTCGACCACCGCCAGGACGATGCCGAGCACGACGAGCCCGGCCGCGAACGCCGCCGTACCAGCCAGGGCGGCCGGCCGGGCCGCAGCCGCGTCGGCCGCCTGCCGCGCCTTGCGCAACGTGGTCCGCCCGCGCCGGCGGGCCCACTCGTACTCGGTGCCCAGCACCAGCAGCCCGACGGCGATGACGATCAGGCCCGGGCCGGGGGCCACGAGCAGCACCGCGCCGACGGCGAGGATCCCGGCACCGGCGACCGTCACCACCACGCGCCGGGCCGCCCGGGCCGGAGCGGCCCAGTGCGCGAACGGCGTCGCCAGCGCGGGGATGTGCTTGCGGTCGACGGCCAGCACGGCGACGGCGAGCGCACCGTAGATCCCGGCGATGACGTAGCGCGCGGTGTGCCCCGGGACCGCGAACTGCAGGAGGAACAGGCCGAACAGCGCGACCGCGGCGTTCAGGTGGAACCGCATCCGCAGCAGCACGGCGAACCCGAGGGCGGTCTGCGCGGCGGTGAGCACGGTCTCGGCGACCTGGCGGGAGTCGAGCGGGAGCGCCACCGACCCGCCGCCCGCGAGGTAGGCGAGCGGGATCGAGCCGACGAGCAGCGTCCACTGGTTGACCTTGCTGGACAGCAGCGCGCCGAGGCCGTCGTCGGCGTTGCCGCGCCGGGCCAACAGGATGGCGACGATGAACTCCGGCGCCTCCGACGCGAGCGGCGCGAGCCACTGCACGAGCAGCACCTGGCTCACGCCGAGCTCGGTGCCCGTGTCGATGAGGGCGTTGGCGAACGGCTCCGCCGCCGCCAGGACGGCGAGCGCGGAGAAGACGAAGATGGCGGCGAGGACGGGCCGGCGGCGGCGCTGCGGCAGGGTCGCGAGCCGCTCCGCGGTGCCCATCAGCTCGGGCTCGGTGACGCCCTGCCGGGCCACCTGGCGGAGGTAGAGGCCGAAGACGCCGAGCAGGACCAGCGCGAGCGCCAGGTGGATCTCTCCGCTCGCCGGCATGACGAAGGCGAGTACGCCGGCGACGCCGACGAACACGAGCTCGATCCGCCGCCGCGGGGAGAGGATCAGCTCGCGCACCGGGTGACCCTTGCGCTTGGCGAGCGCCCGCAGGCCGACGAAGGCGACGAGCGGCCAGCCGAAGCCCAGCACGAGCTGGTTGGCGCCGAGCAGGTTGGCGGCGGCGTAGTGCACGTACTCGGGGTCGCTGCCGGCGGTGTAGGCGAAGTAGAGGTCCACGGCGTACTCGGGCAGCACCGCGATGAACGCCAGCAGCGCGATCGCGAGCCCGCCGGAGATGTCGACCTGCACCGCCTCGGCCGCCCAGGCGAGCAGGAAGCTGGCGGCGACGACCGCGGCGCCGAAGACGAAGAGCCCGAGGATCGGCTCCGGGTGGGTGCCGGTCCCCCGGAGTACGACGGCGGGCAGCGCGATCGCGCTCATGAGGGCGATCGGGCGGACGAGGCGGGCGGGCATACGGGGACCTCCGGTCAAGCACGTGGCAAGGACCGAAGGTCTCGCTCGCTGGTGGCCGCGGCGCCCGGGCCGAGCTCGCTCGACCGTGGTGACGAACGCCGCACCGCACCCGCCGCACCGGTTGTCCGGGGCGCCGGGACGGGAGCTACTCCCCTTCGCCGGCCACTGTAGCCCGACCCGGACTTGCGACCAGGTCCACCGCTGGTGCCAGGCGACTCCGACCGAGCCGCACGGCCCGGTGCCCCCGTGGAGCCGCCCGGCACCAACGCCCCCCGGGCGGGCGCTCGCTACCCGCCCACGACACCGTCGACCGGCGGCGAGAGCACGAGCGGCGTAGGAAGCTCGCCGAACGCGGCCTGCCCGCGACAGAAGGCGAGGAGCGCGTCGCCGCCGCGGAACACCTCCCGCGCACCGGTCTCGACCGACTCCACCTCGCCGGCGAGCTGCCCCGTGGTCAGCTCGCTGGTCAGCACTCGTACGACGAACGACGTCATCACGAGCGATGACGCTAAGGACCCCGCGTCGCGGCGGCGTACCACGTGCGTCGCGCGCGGGATGGTCAGCACTGGCCCGTTCTGACCACCCCGAGCTCGGCGGCGATCGCGGCGGCGCGGTCGAGGAAGCGCCTGGCCGCGGCGGGTCGCCCCGCCTCGTGCAGGATCTCCACCGCGCGCAGGTAGTGCCCCTCGTCGTAGCGGTCGGCCTCGACGGCCAGCTCGAGGTGGTGGATCGCCTCGTCGACCGCGCCGGTGGCTGCCTCGTCGTCGGCGACGAGGCGGAGCAGGCGGACATAGGTACGCCGGGTGCGCTCGCGCGGCACCGTCGACCAGTCGGCGAAACGCACGGTCGGCAACAGCTCGCCGCGATAGCGACCGAGGGCCCGGCGGGCGAGCGCGGCGTCGCCGTCGCCGCTGAGCGCGCGGGCGGCCTCCGCCTCGAAGCAGGTCACGTCGACCTCGACCCCGTCGACCCAGCGCAGCAGCGCGCCGTCGCGGACGACGAGCTCGCCCCACTGGCGGCGCAGCCGGCTCAGCACGTTGCGCAGCCGGGTGGCACCGACACCCGGTGCGAGGTCCGGCCACAGCGCCTCGACCACGTGCTCGCTCGCGGTGCGCCCGCCCGCGACGACGAGGTAGCGGAGCAACCGCCCGCCGGCGTCCAGCGGAACGAGCCGCTCGACGTTGCCCCGGACGATCGTCAGCGGCCCGAACGCGCGGATCTCGATCCGCGCCGGGGCATCGGCGGGCTCGGTCGGGCTGGGCTCGACCCGGTTGGCGAGGGCACCGAGGCGGTGCGGATCGCCTCCGCGCGGGCGAGCCAGGCCGGCGCGGCGACCACGTCGAAACAGTCCCGTGCCGCCGCGGCCTGCGTGCGCGCCTGCTCGACCCGGCCGGCGGCCGACAGCCGCTCGGCCCACAGCAGGTGGGTGCGGCCGAGCTCGAAGCGCGACATCCCCGCCGGCCAGGTGGCCACCGCGACGGCGAAGTGCTCGTCCCCGGAGTCGGCGGCGTCGGCGGCGGCGGCGAGCAGCCCGCGGCAGCGCGCCGCGACGGCCTGCGACCAGCCGAGGTCGAGGCTGCCGATCGCCGCCTCGAACTCACCGAGTGCCTGCCGGGCCTCGTCGGTGCGGCCCACCCGGTGCAGCGCCTCGACCTGGTCGGCGCTCCACTGCAGGACACCGGTCCGCCGCCCGATGTCCGCGAGGTCGCGGCCGAGCGTGTCGTAGATCTCGGCGGCCCGGTCGTCGTCGCCGGCACCGAGCGCCAGCAGCCCCTCGGCGACGAGCGCGGTGGCGAGGAACGCCTCCAGCCCGGCGCTCGGGACGAGCCGGCGCACCGTCGCGATGTGCCGCTCGGCCTCGGCGCCGTGGCCGCGGACCGCGTGCGCCAGCGCGGCGCACGCCGCGGCGAACACGATCATCGCCGGCTGGTCGGTGGCGGCGGCGAGGTCGGACGCCTCGCCGGCGGCGAAGAGCGCCGCGTCGTAGTCGCCGACGAAGTAGGCGGAGTTCGCGAACAGGCACAGCAGGAGCGGCAGCAGCCCGACCGCGCCGACCCGGCGGGCGGCGGTGACGGCCCGCTGCGACACCGACGTCGCCACGTCGTACCGCTCGAGGCTGGCGAGGGCGACCACGACCGACTGCATCGTCTGCGCGGTCTCGAGCAGCGACCCGGTGTGGCCGAACGGCTGGATCCCCTCCTCGAGGACAGCGGTCGCGGCCTCCATGTCGCCCAGGAAGGTGTGGACGGTGCCGGAGAGGATCGAGACGTAGCGGTGGCCGTCGACGTCGTCGCCGACGAGCGCCGCCGCCCGCTCGAGCAGCCGGAGCGCGTCGTGCGGCTCGTTGGCGTAGAGCGCGATCGCGGCGGAGTCGGCCAGGGTGAGACCGGCGAGCAGCGGCTCGGCGTCGGCCAGGGCCTCGGCGGCGCCGGCGAGCTCGCGGTGACCGACGTTCTCGCGACCGGTGCCGGTGCTCGTGCCGGTGAGGGCGAGCTGGGCGCGGACCCGCAGCACCTCGGCCCGGACGCGGGGGCTGGGATCATCGTCGGCCTCGGCGGCCAGCCGGGCCGCGCGGGCGACATCGCCGGCGGCGAGCGCCTCCCGCGCCAATCCCACCAGGCGTGCGCTGTCGCTCACTGCTCTCCCGTGCGCCGGAAACGGACATTGATCACGAAACAGACATGGACGACGCAGATCGTACGGCGAGCAACTGCGAGCGGCGAAATCGTGCGCCCGGCGCCGCTGGTGAGCCGAATGGAGCAACTCGAACCGTCGACCGGCGGCTCCCTCGCCGGCCGAACCGGGCGAGAGTAGACAGATGAGCGCCTTCGAGTCCGGGTACGCCGCCGCCGACCCCCGCGTGCACGCGAGCCGGCCGACCGTCAGCGGCCGGCAGGCCGTGTGCGGGGCCGGACGGATCGTGGCGCCTAGCGCCGGGCGGTTCGATCCGGCCGAGCGCGACGCCTGCCCCGCCTGCGGCGCCGCCCTCACGGCGGTCGGACAAGCAGGTCAGTAGGCGCCGCGGCCGAGCGCGACGGCCACCACGGTGCGCGCGAGGATGACCAGGTCGAGCACCGGCGACCAGTTCTCCACGTAGAACAGGTCGAGCCGGACGCTGTCGTCCCAGGACAGGTCGCTGCGCCCGGACGACCTGCCACAGGCCGGTGACGCCGGGCTTGACGAGCAGCCGACGCCGGACGTCCGCCTCGTACGCCGCCGACCTCGACGGCAGCGGCGGTCGCGGGCCGACGAGCGACATGTCGCCGCGCAGCACGTTCCACAGCTGGGGCAGCTCGTCGAGGGAGTAGCGCCGCAGGAACCGGCCGACGCGCGTGACCCGCGGGTCCTCGCGCACCTTGAACAGCAGCCCGGCCGCTTCGTTCTGCTCCCGCAGCTCGTCGAGCAGCTGCTCGGCGTCCACACGCATCGAGCGGAACTTGTAGGCGCAGAACTCCTCGCCGTCGCGCCCCACCCGGACCTGCTCGAAGATCACCGGCCCGCGGCTGCTGAGCTTGACCGCCAGCGCGATCGCGCCGAAGACCGGCGACAGCAGCACCAGCCCGACCGTGGTGATCGCGATGTCCATCGAGCGCTTCACCACCCGGTGCAGCCCGCCGAGGCTCGGGTTCGTCGACGTGCAGCAGCGGCAGCCCCGCGACCGGCTGGATCGAGATCCGCGGGCCGGCGACGTCGGTGAGCGCCGGTGCCACGACGAGGGAGATGCCGCTGCCCTCGAGCTCCCACACGAGCCGGCGCAGCGTGTGGGCGCTGATGCCCGGGGAGGCGGTGACCGCGATCGTGTCGCAGCGGGCGGCGCGCGCCGCGGCGATCGCCCCGGTCAGCGGCCCGAGGGCCGGTACGCCGCCGGGCGTGGTCTCGCCGTCCCCGCCGGGCACGCAGGCGCCGACCACGGCGAACCCGGCCCACGGCTCACGGGCGAGCACGCGCGCCAGGTGGTCGACGTGCTCGGCGTCGCCGATGGCCAGCACGCGGTGGATGGCCCGCCCGCGGGCCCGCTCGCGGTGCAGCCGCTTACGGGCGACGTACCGGCCGAGGGTGAGCAGCGCCAGCCCGACACCCCACGAGATCCCCAGGAACGCGCGGGACAGCGGCACCTTCAACGCGAAGCAGATCACCGCGACCGTCGCGAACAGCCTCGTGCTCGCGACGAACACGCGTCGCAGCTCGGTCGGGCCGGCGCCGAAGATCCGCGGGTCGTAGCAGCGGTGCGCGACGAGCACGGCGAGCCAGACCGGCCCGGCGACGACGAGCAGCACGGCGTAGGACAGCCCGTGCACCTTGCCGGAGCCGAGCTCGGCAAACCTGATCTCGTAGGCGGCGACGAGGCCCACGAAGATCGCGACGCTGTCGAGCACGACGAGCAGCGACGCGTAGCGCGTGGTCCACCAGGAGTCGTCGGCGATCTGCTGCGGGGTCGTCCCTTCGGGGTGCGCCGGCGAGACGTCGTCGCCGGTCTTGCCAACGACACCATCTGTGCCGGTCGACACGGCTCCTGCCTCCAGCCTCGGGCCCCCGATTCCCACCGGGCATTGTGCCCCGCCAACCGGTGATCGCGCAGCGGAGGTCGCAGGTCGCGGGCCGCACGCGCGTGCGCATTCTTGCATATGCCGTGCTAACCTTGCCCGATGCGGACGACAGTCGAGTTCGACGACGACACGGCGCGTGCCATCGAGGCGATACGGCGGGAGCAGCGGCCTCGGCGTCTCCGAAGCGGTGAACGAGCTCATCCGCCGCGGCCTGATGGCCCGGCCGGCACCGAAGCGGTTCCGGCAGCGGACGGCCCGCCTGGGTCTGACCGTCGACGTCAGCAACGTCGCGGAGGCGGTCGAAGCGCTCGACGGCGCCACCGCGCGCTGATGCTCCTCGACGCCAACGTCCTGCTCTACGCCGTCGACGACCGAAGCCCGCCAGCACCAGCCGGCCCGGCAGTGGCTCGAGGCGGCGCTCAACGGGACCGCGCCGCATCGGGCTGCCCTGGCAGTCGCTGCTGGCCTTCGTCCGGATCGTGACCCACCCCCGCGCCCTCGCGCGGCCGCTCGCGGCCGCCGCCGCATGGGGATATGTGACGGACTGGCTCGACGCGCCCGCGGCGTGGGTCCCCGCCCCCGGGCCGGGCTACCGCGCGATCCTCGAGCGGCTCGTCGTCGACCTCGACCTGCGCGGCAACCTGGTGAGTGACGCAGCGCTGGCCGCGCCTGGCCGTCGAACACGGGCTCGCCGTGGTGAGCAGTCGACTCCGACTTCGCCCGCTTTCCTGAGCTCACCTGGATCAACCCCATTCAGGGCAGGCGGTAGGCGGCGATCCGGCCGTAGTGGTTGGCGACGACCATGTGCCCGGCGACCGCCACGCCGCTGCCGATCGACGCGCTGGGCTGCGGCGGCCCGACGAACAGCGGCGCACCGCTCGCGGCGTCCCAGGCCTTGAGCGCGGGCTCGTCGACGTAGTAGACGACGCCGTTGGCGAGCGCGACGTTGCCGCCCTTCGTCGGGACTCCGGTGAGCGGCGCCTGCCAGCGCTCCTCGCCCGGTCTCCGCATCGAAGGCATGCAGCACGCCAGGATTCGACGCGACGTAGAGCGTCTCGCCGTCGGTGGCGATCCGCGCGATGTTGCCGCCGAGCGGGCCGAGGCTGGCGAACAGCTGCGCGTCCCACGCAGAGGTCATCGTGTCGGCATAGAACACGTGCAGCCACCCCGACTTCTGCGTCAGCGCGCCCATCAGCCGGCCGGCACTGTTGCGCCACAGCGTCGGCCCGACGCCGAAGTCGACGTCGGTCTGCCCGCACGCCGGCGACCCGCCGTAGATCCCGCCGTTGACCCAGGCGGATCCGCCGACGGTCTGGCAGACCGGGTTGTCATAGCCGGTCACGCTGTCCGGCGTCCCCTTGTACGACGCGACGATCTGCCCGAAGGTCGGTCGGGCCCGGTCCAGGTCGAGCTTGATGACGGCGTCGTCGTACGCGCTCTCCTTCGTCTTGGACTCGGGGTTGGACGTGCCGACGTAGAGGTAGCCGGTCTTCGCATCGACGGTCGGCGTGCCCCACACCCCGCCGCCGGCGTACCCGTCGTCGATCTCGGCCTGCGGCAGCGTCGTCGACTGGTAGAGCGTCGCACCGGTGGCCGCGTCGAGCAGTGCGTAGCCCTCGCGCGCCTCCGGGTCGAAGTCCGGCCCGGTGGTGAACAGCACCTGGATGCCGTCGTAGACGATGGCGCTCGCCTGTTGCGTCGTGTCGTGGCCGAACCACACCGGGTCGCTGACCCACAGCAGCTCGACCGCTGTGCTCGTCGAACGCCGCCGCCTGCGGTCGGCCACCGTTGTCGAGGCCGACGTGCACCCGGCCGTGGACGACGGTGACGGCGAACGTGCCCGTCGTGTCGGCGCCGGTCGAGGTCCACACCGGCGCGCCGGTGGCGAGGTCGAGCGCCTCGATGTGCCCGCCGGTGTTGATGAAGACGCAACCGTCGGCGACGATCGGCGGCGGTGACTGGTATCCGGTGTCGTCGGTGATCCAGGCCTGGGTCAGCGTGGCGACGTTGCCGACGTCGATCACGTCCTCGGCGACCTGATGCTGGGTGCCCTGGAGGTCCGCGCCGTAGGTCGACCAGTCACCGCCGGCCGAGTGCTTGTCGCTGCACGGCGGCGGGGCCGGGCGGCCGGCCGCGCTCGCAGCGACCCCGCCCACGGTGGTCAGGGCGAGGGCAATGGCCAGGGCGGCGCGGATCGACGCGGCGTGCATGGAGTCCCTCTCAGCCGCTGCCCGCGGCAGCGCAGACGCGGTCGGTGCGCGAGTGGCACCGGTAGACGCGGACGTTGTCGTACCAGACGTTGCCCCAGCTGTCGGGGCGCTCGACGTCCGGCGGCCACGGCTGCTGGAAGCTGCCGCTGACGTCGTAGTGGAACGCGAACTCGGGCTGGGTCACGAGCTGCAGCTCGTAGCTGCCCGGGTCGCCGCCGGCGGCGCGGGTGTCGGTGACGGTGCGGCCGTTGACGCGGACGACGTAGTGGTCGCCCAGCTGGAGGATCTCCATCTGGTTCCAGTCGGGGAAGACGTTGACGTTGTCCATGTCCGCCGGATAGCCGCACGCCGTGTAGGTCCACATCACTTCGAAGTTGAAGTTGCATCCGGGTGCCGGTGACGGGACGACGGACTGGCCGCGGGTCTCGCCGTAGTAGCCGCCGACGAGCCACTCCCCCGCCTGCCGCATCTGGATCTCGGTGCCGCCGACGTAGATGCCGCCGTTGTCGTGGAAGTCCTCGAACCGGAACGACAGCCGGATCAGCACGTCGTGCAGCTTGTGCTTCGTCCAGGTCATCGAGCAGCCGGTCGGATAGCTGGCGGTGCGCACCGCACCGTCCTTGAGCGCGCAGCCGGACTGCGTCCAGCCCTTGAACGACGAGCCGTCGAAGAGCGTCTTCGTGCCGCGCGGGTCCCGGCCGGGGCGCTCGGGCAGCTTGGCGCCGGTGCCGTTGAAGTCGATGAAGTTGACGAGCACGGGCATCGACGCCGCGTCGATCGACGCGTAGAGGTGCGGCGCCCGCTCGGACACGGTGCCGGTGATCTCCGACGGCGCGAGGAAGTAGCAGCCGGCCCAGCCGTTGCTGGAGTTCCACGGCCCGACGAACATGTCCGAGGCGATGTCGCGCGGGCCGACGATCGCCGGGCCGGTCGGTGAGTCCTCGTGCAGGGTGAAGACGACGGGGGTCGCCTTGACCGGTACGCCGCCGGTGAGGCAGGCCCGGACCGACACGGCGTTGATCCTCGTCAGGTCGACCCGGCCGAGGTCGACGGCGTCGCCGGGCGACATGAGCATCGCGAGGTCGCTCTTGGGGCTGCGTGGATCGTCCGCGGCGACGACGCTCGGGCCCCCGGCGGCCGGCTTGCCGCGGTCGACGTCGTACCGGACGAAGCGCAGCGGCACCCGGCTGTGCCGGGACACGACCGCGACGTCGACCGCGTCGCCGCGCCGCCAGCCGGCCCGCTCCACCTGGGCCTGGGTGGGCACGGTGACGACGCCGCCGCACCCGCCGGCGTACGGGTCCGGCTTCGGGGTCGAGGCGCGGCCCGCGACCTCGCGGTAGCCGGCGGTCACGACGACCCGGACCCGGTCGGCGCGGCAGGCCGGGCCGGCGAGGCGGTAGGGGACGCGGTCGCCGAAGTCGACGACGCCGTACGAGCCGGGCGCGACGAGGACGGCATGCGGGCCGGCGAGCGCGACGTGGCCGACCAGCAGCACCGCGAGTGCCGCGACGGGCGCGACCCAGCGCGCCGCTCGCAGGTGCAGCACGCGACAGCCCTCCGCTAGCCGAGTTTCGATGGAGGCTTGAACGTATTTAGCCCGCTATGCCCGGTCAACGGAGGTTGGTACGTCGCACAGTTGCGCGGCTGCGACCTCAGGCGCTTTCGACGGCGGCGAGACGGCGGTCGAGCACCGCGACGTCGGCCCGAACGGCGGCGAAACCGGCGTGCATGTCCGCGCTCAGCCCGTCGATCCGCCGGTTGACGACGTCGATCCGACCGTTCGTCGCGTCGAGGCGAGCGTTCGTTCCGTCGAGGCGATCGTTCATCGCTGCCATGCCTTGCGCGACCTCGCTCCGCAGCCCCACCATCTCGCCGCCCAGCTCTGTCCGCACCGCCGAGATCTCGCCACCCAGCTCCGTCCGCACCGCCGAGATCTCTCCCCGCACCACCGAGATCTCCCCCCGCACCTCCGTCTGCACCGCCGAGATCTCGTGGCGCACCTCCGAACGCAGTCCGGCGATCTCGCCGCTCAGGTCCTTGAACGCGTCCCGGATCCAGGTCACGCCGAGGCCGGCCAACCCGAGCAGGGCGGCCACCATCGTGGTCATGAGCCCGAAGAGGCTCCACGTGAACGCGCTCACGTCGTTCATGGTCACCCACGCCGCGACCGCTGTCACGACCGCAGGGGCGACCGGTGGACAGGGGCAGATCGGTGGACGTCAGACAGATAACGTCGGGGGGATGGCGAAGCGACGTCGGACCGGGCGGGGCGGTTCCCGCCGACCGGGCCAGCCGAGGCAGCAGCGACCGACCCACCTGCGGGTGGTGCCGGACGACGAGTCGATCCCCGGCGAGGCCGAGCTGATGCGCAGCATCGCCGGGACCCTCGACGCCGGGCCGCTGCCCATGCTCGATCTGGTGAGCATGCTGCTCGACGGCATCGACCCGCGCAACGCCAACCCGTTCGAGGTCGACCCGAACGAGTCGGGCCCGACGATGGACCGCGCCGACATGCTGCGCCCCTTCCTCGAGGTACGCCGGCGGGAGACCTCCGCCGTCCTCGCGGTCGCAGCCGAGCTCGTCGACGACCCGGCTACGCAGGCCCGGATCCGCCACGAGCTCGACACGCGATCGTTCACGCTGCCCCGGTGGCTGCGCTACCTGGACACACCGACAGTCGAGCGGTGCGTGGAGATGGCGCACGTGCTGCGCGACGGCGACAACGTGATCCTCGGTGCGCGGCTGCCGACCGGGCAGCCGATCACCGCCGTCGTCTACATCGATCACAACGTCGGCACGCTGGTGAAGGACGCCTACGTCGTCGCCGAGCCGATCGAAGCCCTGGTCGAGTTCATGCGCGAGAAGTCCGACGACCCCGACGTCGCCTTCACCGACCTCGACCCGGCCGACGCCCGCGCCCGCATCGATGCGGCGATCGACATGGCCGCCCGCACCGTGCCGCCGTTCACCAACGACACCTGGCCGGCCAGCCGCCCGCTCGTCGAGTGGTTGGTCCGCACGCTGCCGACCGGTGGCCGTGGCTACGAGCGCGAGGAGTGGTCCGGCGACCAGCGCGCCACCCTGGCCGAGCGCTTTCTCGCCTCGCCGTACGCCGCCGACCTCGCCCCGGACACACCGGACCTCCTCGACCTGCTGCTGTGGTTCGGCTGCGACTACGGGCCGGGCGACCCGATGCGATGGAGCAACGTCGCCGTCGAGGTCTTCCTCCTCGACTTCCTGCCCCGCAAGTACGGCGGGCCCGCCCGCGACCTCGACGACGTGCCCGCGCTCCTGCACGCCTTCATCCGGTTCTGCCACGCCGAGCGGGGGATCCGCCCGGCGCTGACTCTCGAGGCACTCGCCGCGGTGGACGAGTTCGAGAGCGAGTTCCGGGCGCGGTTGCGCGCACCCGGGCCGCGACTCGCCCTCGGCGCCGCCCTCGGCGTCGCCCTCGACGATCTCGATGACCTCGATCTCCTCGGCCTCGACCTCGGCGCGCACGACCTCGACGACCTGGACATCAACGCGATCATGCGGGCGACCCTCGTCCGCGCGGTCGGCGACGAGCAGACGCTCGAGACGCTCGATGACGTGCCGCTGCCGGACGAACCGTTCGACTGGTCCGGCATCCCCGACGACGTCCACGACGCGGTCGACGCGATGCGCGTGGGCTGCGACGACTGCTGCAACGCGCTGTTCGACGTCGAGATCCGGACGGCGTGCCGGCGGGTGCTCGCCCGCGTCGCCGCCGGCGACCCGACCGTCTTCCGGCGCAAGGCCAGAGCCGACACGGGTGCGGCGGCGGTCTGCTGGATCGTCGCCAAGGCCAACGAGCGGCTCAGCTATTCGGGGCTGACCGCCAAGGAGCTGGGCGAGTGGTTCGGCGTCGGGAGCAACCCGGGCGCGCGGGCGCCGACGTTCCTCAAGGCCGGTGGCTGGGCGCCGCAACGCTACGGCGGGATGGACCTCGGCTCGCCGGCGTACCTCACCGGTCCGCGGCGGCGGCAGCTCATCGAACTCCGGGAGCGCTACCGCGACTGACGGCTGACGGCTGCCGGCCTGCGCAGCCAGCTTGTCGGCGACAAGCAAGCACGTGGATCCCGGCGATCTTGGCCTCGAGACGCGACTCGACACCGGCCATCTCCCTCCTCCCCGGTCAACCGAGCGACCACGAGGCAGGTCGCGGCGAAGCCGGAATCGGCGCAACGATCAGCACCGTGCGCGAACGACGCCCCCGAGGCCCCCCGCCACCCCGTCGTTGCGCACGGTGTTGATCAACTGCTGGCGGGCGCGCGAACGATGACGAAATGCTGCAGCCGACTGCACCGTCGGCAAGGTGACCGGAGCGGGTGGCATTCGGCGCAACGGCACCCTCAGCCGCACGGATGACCCAGCCATCCACCAGCCCGCCAACGTGGGCATGGCAAAGCCCCGGCCGAGGCCGGTGCGGGTGACGGTGACGGTGAGGGCGGTGTGGGTGATCGGTGCGGGCGGCTATGCCGCCGAGGGATGTCGGGCCGCCGAGGGATGTCGGGTGTGTTCGGTGCCGGTGGGGCTGGTGAAGGTGAAGCTGCGGTCGGGGTTGCGGCGTAGTGTCCAGCGGCCTTCGTGGACGAGCCAGTGGTGGAAGGCGCAGAGCCAGGCGGCGTTGTCGAGGGTGCCACCGCCGCCCCATCGGCGCCAGATGATGTGGTGGCAGTCGAGGACGCGGCGGCGGCAGCGGGGGAACGCGCACCGGCCGTGTTGTTCGAGGTAGGCGGCGCGGCGGACGTCGGCGGTGAAGTCGCTGCCGGGCCGGCGGTCGCCGACGACCGCGGTGAACCCGTCGATGCCGGTGAACCCGGCTCCGGGGAGGATGCCGGTCGGGTCGTCGGTGCGGTGATCGACGGCGACGGGGAACAGTTTCGCGTCGCAGGCGAGGCGCCGGGCGGTGTCCGGTCCGATCGCCACCCCGGAGGGCAGCAGCAGCGCGCTCGCGGCCGTGACCTTCGCCTCGAGCACCTCGAGGGGGACGCTGACGATGACCCCGACCGGGGTGCCGGCGAACGACGGCTGCACCTCGCGCTGGGCGAGCCACTCGCGGGCGAACTCGACGAAGGAGTCGTGGTCGCGCTGGCGTTGGGTCCGCTGGTCGTCGTCGCTGCGCTGCTCGCCGGCGACGCGCAGCGCTTCGGCGACGATCGCGGCGCCGTCGGGGGTGAGGGTGCCGTCCAGCACGGTGTTGCCGGCGAAGGTGCGGGTCAGGCCGATGCCGCGGTCGCCGAGCTTGTGCTCCCGGCGGGGGTCGGAGTCCTTGTCGTAGCCGAGGCGCTCCAGCAGCGCGTCGACGAAACCGGCCAGCTCGCTCGGCGGGTACTCGGCGGCGTAGCCGATCAGGTGCTCCTCGACGGTGCCACGCAGCTCGACGTCGCGCAGCCGCAGCAACGCCCGCACGATCGCGACCGCATGGTCGAACCCGATCCGGGTCGCGTGCAGTGCCGCCTCGGTGGCCGGGAACTGGTCGAGGAAGCCCACCAGCAGCATCAGCCGGCACGCCTCGGCGCGGGTCAGCCGCATCTCCTGGACCAGCCAGTCGCGGGTGGTGCGCCCGGTGACCCGGGCGATCGCCTCGCACCGGTCCGCCGCCCGCAGCCGTCGTACCGTCGAGGCGAGCAGCCGGGTGCGGGAGTCCAGCAGCGACTCGACGTCGCCGACCAGCCGCTCCGGATCCGCGACCAGCCCGTCGTCGGCCAACACCGCACGGACCGCACCGTCGACCGCGTCGACGGCGGGGCTGAGGCAGGCCGGCACGGCAAGACCTTCCGGAGCGAAGGGGGTGGGGACAGCCACGCATCCGAAAGGCAGAGAGGGGAGTCAACAAGCCGCGTCGTCAGTCGAACGTATGTTCGAGTATAAGGGCATTCGGGGGGATGTCAAGCGCAGGGACGGTGCCGCAGGAGAAACTCGTCCGCCGCACGGAGACGCCGCCGCCAGGCGCCCGAAAAGGGATGCCTCAGCCGCCCCGGGAGCGCAGCTTGAACAGGCTCTTGCGGGCCTCCTTGGCCAGCACCTTGTCACCGGCCGTCGCCGCGACCGCCACGAGCACCGGCTCCACCTCCGGCGACGCCACCCGCCACGCCTGCGCGATCAGCGGCAGCGGCCGGTCCGTGACGAGCGCCAGCCAGTGCGGCAGCGACTGCGGGCCCCACAGGTCGAGCACCGCCGCGAGCACCGCGACGAGCGCCGCCGCGTCCTCCACCCGGGCCTCGTCGGGCGCGGCGAGGCCGGCGTCGACCCGCCAGACGAGCGCGTACGCCGACAACGCCGGCTGGTCCTTCAGCACCGCGACGGCGTCGGCGGCGTCGGGGCCGAGCCGCAGCAGCGCGCGGAAGGCGAGCCCGCGCGCCGTCGTACCCGCCGCGGGCAGCGCCGCGACGAGCGCGGCGGCGCCGTTCCGCTCCAGCCAGACGTCGATCTCGGCTGACGCCTCGTCCTCGGGCAGGTCGGGCAGCCGGGCGAGCAGGTCGGGCGCCGCCCGGTCGGCGAGTGCACCGACGACAGGCGCCGGCACGTGCGCGGAGGCGATCCGCTGCACGCCCCAGGTCCCGAGGTCGGTCAGCGCCACCGACTTGATGATCCGGCGCCGGCGTGTCAGCCCGGTCGGCCACGGCGCGTCGTCGGTGACGGCGTCGAGCCGTACGACGCCGAGGTCTTCGAGCCGCTCCAGCACGTAGCCGAGGTCGAAGCGCACCCCGCTGCGGCGCAGCTCCGTGGCGGACTCCGAGGTGTCGTGGAACACGAACTGCTCGTCGATCACGTCCCACACCTCGTCGGCGAGCTCGTCGAAGCCGGTCTCGCCCTGCGCGTAGAGGCCGACCAGCATGCCGGTGAGCTGCTCGTCGAGGACCTCGGCGTGCCAGCCGAATCCGTACCGGTCCTCGCCGCGGCGGTGCTGCGCCGGGCCGAGCTCCTGCACGAACGCGACCAGCAGGTCGAACCATGCCTCCAGGACGTCGCCGTCGAGCCGCCCGGCGCGGCTCTTCGTCGGGAGCACCCGCTGCTTCGCGACCCGTGCGAACCGGGCCGCGACCGCGAGCCGGAAGACGAGGTCGATCTCGCCGAGCTCGGCCGTGGACTTGGTCTTGAAGGTGCGGTCGCCGATCACCGGGTCGATGACGTCGCCCGTCTCGAGCAGCGCCACGAGCTCCCGGCCGTCAGCGAGGCGCAGGTTGCCGGTGCCGGTGAGCTCCCGCCCGGCGCCGACGTAGCGGACGAAGCGGCGTACGCGCTCGAGGAGGACGGCGGCGCGGGCCGCGGCCTCGAGCTCGGACCGCGGCGCGAGCACGACCGGCGGCAGCGCCGGCAGCGGCGGCAGCCCCGGCAGCGCGCCGAGGATCTGGTCACGCATCTCGATCGGCAGCGCGTTGAACTCGTCCATCGCCGCCTGTAGCTGCGCCGGGTCGGTGGGGTCCGGCCCGGCACCGGTCCATCCGCCGAGCAGCCGCTTGCCCATCCCCCACCGCGACTCGTCGGCCATCGCCGCGGTGAACGGGCCGGCCATCTCCCGTGCGTACGCCGCCAGCCGTGGTCCGTCGCCGCCCGGACGCAACGCGCCGGAGTCGTCGAGCCACTCCAGCAGGTCGCCGAGCGCCGCGGCGATGAGCGGCGGGTCGCCCCGGTCGACGACCACCTTGCGCGGGAAGACCTCGGTGAGCAGCTCCGCGATCGCGCCCCGCGACCAGGTGAACAGCGACCCGTCGAGATAGCCGCACTTGAGCTGCAGCAGCTGCTCGACCATCCAGCGGCGGTCGTCCGCCCGGCGGGCCGCGGCGAACGCCGTCGCCACGTCCTCGACCGCCGCGGCGACCGCGTCCTCGTCGTAGGGGTCCGGCTCGTCGAACACCCGGCCGACGATAGCGCCACGGTGGACGTCAGGTCGTCGTGCTCGAGGAGGTCGGCGAGCGCGTCACGCGCCGGCGGCCGTCATCCGCCGATCGACGTCACGGAACCCCTCGTGCATCGTCTTGGCGAGGTCGTCGATCCGCGCGGTCTGCCCGTCGATCCGCGCACCGAGCGCGTCGATCCGCGCGCCGAGCGCGTCGCCCTGCGCGTCGATCCGCGCACCGAGCGCCTCGCCCTGGGCGTCGATCCGCGCACCGAGCGCGTCGCCCTGCGCGTCGATCCGCGCACCGAGCGCGTCGCCCTGCGCGTCGATCCGTGACCGCAGCGAGAACAGTCCGGTGGCGAGCACACCGAACGCCGCGGCCATGAGAGCGAACATCGCCCAGGTGATCGCGAGCACGCATCCATGGTGGACCAGGAGCGCGGTGATGTCATCGCTCGCCGGCTGACTGTGGAGAGCCGGGCTGGTCGGCCGTCGGGCAGACTGCCGGCCATGCCCTTCCCCGGACCCGTCGTGGTGCGCGAGATCGATCGGGGTGACGGGAGCCGCTGGCAGCTCGTCGAGCCGCTGACCTACGCGGCATCTTCCGGCGCACGATGCGCGAACTGGGCGTGCCGGTGCTGCCCCGCCCTCGACCTCGCGGCGACGCCGGGGCGGACGTGAGAAACGGCGACGAGAAGGCAGCGGTGGACGCCGGCCTCGCCTGGTGTAGGGCGAACGGCTGACCCGGGACGACGAGACCGGCTTCCGGCCGAGGCACGGCCGGTCAGGCGCTGGGCGAGGTAACCGCCCAGCGCCTGACCGGTGGAACGATCAGGTCAGTCAGAGGACCTGGTGTGCGTTGTCCTGGAAGACCGCGTTGTGGCCGACCAGGTTGTTGTTGGCGGTGATGTCGCCGCTGTTCTTCGCGACCGTCAGGTCGTGACCGACCCCGCCGTTGCCGCTGCCCGGGCCGTCGGCCGGGTTGTTGTCGGAGAAGTCCACGGCTGCGGCATTCTCCTGGATCTTGGCGTTGTTGCCGATCGCGTTCGACTTCACGCACGGCCCGCCGTGGCTCAGCAGCGTTCCGATCATCCAGGGCGCATCGCTCGTGCTGTTCTGCACGACCATGTCGTGGCCGATCGTCGTGTTGCAGATCAGGTTGTACCCGAATCCGAATGCACTCGCATCCCCCGTCGTGCCGTCGACCTTCAAGTCGTGACCGATGGTGGACCCGTTCCGCACGACCAGCGAGGCCGGCTTCTTCGCCTCGACGTTGTCCCCAGTCGAGGAGGCTTTCATGTCAAGCGAACCACCCTCGTCGACCTTGACCTTGCCGGTGATCGTGTCGTGGTCGAGGACACAGGTCGCGCCCGCGGGAACGTTGACGTCGCCGAAGACGATGGTGTTGGCCACGGCACCGGTGCAGGTGAAATTGCCCATAACGTGCGAGTCGCCGTACCGGAAGTCGGTGAACGTCGCCGAAGTGCCGCTGTTGCCGCGGAGCCGCAGGTAGACCTCGTGGAAGTCCATGTGCTCGCCGTTGTCCCTGAACTCCGTCGAGGAGTACCAGGTCCCGTCGACGTTGTAGTCGATGGTTCCGTCGAGCCGCTCGCCGACGTAGATGGTGTGCGACTTGCCTGCTTCGCGGTGACCGACACAGAAGACAGGCGGGTCCTGGACTTCATTGGCATTGTCCCTCACCCAGCCGATGGCGCCGCAGCTGAACAGCGAGCCAGCCTGGAGCCGCGGGTTGCCGGACCCTGACTCGTCATCGACGAAGAAGTCGACGCCGCGTGATGCCCCGTTGTCGACGTAGGACACCTCGACCCACGGCGTACCGTGCTGGTTGACAAACGACTCTCCGCTGCCGTTCACCGGGGCCAACCGGTTCACGTGCAGGGTCGCATCCGCTGTCCCGCTACGCGTGATGGTGACGTGGTCGCTGGCATCCACGGTGGCGCTGGCATTCGACGAGACATCCCACGTCTGTCCCTTCCAGTCGACGTGCCCGCCGCTGGCGGACGCAGGCAGCGCGAGGCCCACCCCGAGTGCTGTGCCGGCAATTGCGACACCAGCAGTGATCTTTCGCATGTGACTCCTCCGCGTCGTTCGAGAGTGGAGGCGCCGGTTTCGCCACTGCTCCCCGCCAGCCCCCGTGGGCGACCAACTACCTGTCTGACGGATCAACGCTCGCCAGCGACCGATCCGGCCGCTGGCCGCATTAGCGCGTGCGCTGTCCGGCAGGGCAACCCGTTCGCAACGAGATGGTTATCGCTCCCCGATATATGACTAGAGCCGGCTGATCAGGCGTGGTCTGGCGGCGAACCGATAGGACGAAGCCGGGCAGCCGAACGGCCCTCCCCGGCACCCCCTCCGTCCCTCGGAACCTTGAAGGCCGAACCGGACAGGACGAGCACGTGATGTCCGAATTGCGGTGCAAAGGTGGGGACGGATCGTGGCGAATTTCCCCAACGGGTCGCAGCACGGAGCGACCGCCGTTACCGTGGCCTGGCAGCACGGGGGTGGTATTCGGGGAGGGTCGACCGATGCGTCGAATCGTTGTCTGTGCCGTCGCCGGTCTCACGGCCGCCGTTCTCACCCCGACGGGCGTGGCCGCCGCGAAGAGCAGCGCCGGCGCAGGGTCGCCCAACGCGGCGAGCCCTGCCACCGCACGGGCCGGCGCACTTCCGCCGCACAGCCAGCGCCCCGTCTGCGCCCCGCCGGCCGCCGGCACCGCCAGGTGTCACGCCCACGTGGTCACGCACAAGGACAGCGCCGAGCCGCTCGCCACGACGACGTACGCGAACGGCTACTCCTCCGCCGAGCTGCAGGCGGCGTACCAACTCCCGCTGGACAGCTTCAACCCGAACACTGACCCCGGCACCGGACAGCTGGTCGCGATCGTCGACGCCTACGACAACCCGAACGCCGAAGCCGACCTCGCCGCCTACCGCGCCGAGTTCGGTCTGGGCGTGTGCTCGACCACCAACGGCTGCTTTAAGAAGGTCAACCAGCGCGGCGGGTCGGCGGACCCGGTGAAGGATGACAGCGGCTGGGGCACCGAGATCGACCTCGACATCGAGATGGTCTCGGCGGCCTGCCCGTCGTGCCGCATCCTGCTCGTCGAGGCCGATGACAGCAACTACGCCAACATCCTGGCCGCGGTCGACCGGGCGGTCGCGATGAACGCCGACTTCATCAGCAACAGCTACGGCAGCGGCGAGTTCTCCAGCGAGACGAGCAAGAGCTACGACGGGCACTTCAACCACCCGAGCATCGGCATCACGGTGAGCTCCGGCGACAACGGGTACGGCGCCGAGTGGCCGGCCGCCTCCCAGTACGTGACCGCCGTCGGCGGCACGAGCCTCGCCGCCGACGGGACCGAGACCGCCTGGAGCGGAGCCGGATCGGGCTGCTCGGCCGTCGAGCCGAGCGCCGAGCTGGCAGACCACGACATCGGTTGCGGCAGCCGCCGCACAATCGCGGACGTCTCCGCGGTGGCCGACCCGAACACCGGCGTGGCGGTCTACGACAGCTTCGGCAGCAGCGGCAACGCCAACTGGTACGTCTACGGCGGCACCAGCGTCGCCGCCCCGCTCGTCGCCGGTGTCTGGGCGCTGGCCGGCCCGAACCCCGTGGGTAGCCCCGCTTCCGAGACGCCGTACCTGTCGGCGAACGCCGACGGCTGGTCGGACGTTGTCGGCGGCACCAACGCCCACCACTGCCGGTTCGGCGCGCTGTGCGAGGCACAGATCGGGTACGACGGCCCGACCGGCCTGGGCAGCCCGATCGGCGCCAGTGGCTTCGGCGGGACGGTCGGCACCGGCGGTGGTGGCGGCGGCGGAGGTGGCGGGACCACCAACAGCCCGCCCACGGCGTCGTTCACCCAGACGTGCACCGACCTCAGCTGCACGTTCGCCGACTCCAGCAGCGACTCCGGCGGCACCGTCACCGGCTGGAGCTGGACCTTCGGCGACGGCGGCGGTTCGACCTTGCAGAACCCGAGCCACACCTACAGCAATGGCGGCACGTACAACGTCACGCTCACCGTCACCGACAACGACGGAGCGACCGACACCACGGCGCACTCGGTGACCGTGACGGCGCCGTCGACCTCCGGGATCACCCTAACGCCAACGGCTACAAGGTGAAGGGCCGCAACACCGTCGACCTGTCAGCTGGTCCGGCACCACCTCGTCCGTCAACGTCTACCGCGGCGGCTCGGTCATCAAGACGGTGTCGGGTACGTCGTCGTACACCGACAACACCGTCGACCGCGGCGGCGCGACGTACACCTACAAGGTCTGCAAGACCGGCAGCACGTCTACGTGCTCGGACCCCGTCACCGTCATCTTCTGACCGACGCGGTCACGGGACCGGCTGGCCCCGGCGCTGAACTCCAGGTACGTCGGGCACGAGGGAAGGTCGGCCGGGCGGGCACGCCCGGCCCCAACCGCGGCAGACTGCCCTCATGCCGTTCGAAGGTCCGGTCGTCGTCCGCGAGGTCGACCGCGGCGACGGAAGCCGCTGGCAGCTGGTCGAGCCGCTGACCTACGCCGGCCGCGACGAGCTCTTCACCGTCCCGCCCGGGTTCGAGACCGACTTCGCGTCGGTGCCCCGGGCGTTCACCTGGCTGATCCCCCGCTACGGCCGCTACACCAAGGCCGCGATCCTGCACGACTTCCTCTGCCACCGGGCGCAACAGCGCGAGCTCGCCTGGGTGGACGCCGACGGCCTCTTCCGCCGGACGATGCGCGAGCTCGGCGTACCGCTGCTGCGCCGCTGGCTGATGTGGGCGGCGGTGCGCTGGCACAGCATCGTGCGGGACGACCGGGCCTCGCTCTGGACGCAAGGCGCCGGCCCGCTGGCGACGCTGATCGCCATCACGGTCCTGGGTGCCGCGTTCCTCGTCGTACCGGCCGCGGTGGTCGCGGTGTGGACCTTGTTGTTCGGTCTCGCCGAGGCTCTCGCCTACCTGCCGACCCTGCTGGTACGACGAGACGAACGGGCGAACCCACCGCGGGCAACGTTGCCGCGCTAGCCACACGCCCTCGTACGTGCCTGAGGCGGAATCTGGCGGAGCGCGCCGACTCCCGCGCGTCGGGTGCGCCCTCCCTCAGTGGGTAATGGTGAGGCTCGTCATCGACGCGATGACCGCGACGACCATCGTCGCCATGCTGACCACCATGGTGCGGGTCTGCGCGGCCAGCTTGTCCGCGACCAGGACATGAATGCCGGCGATCTTGGCCTCGAGGCGCGACTCGACGCCGGCCATCTCGCCCCGCAGCTCGCTCATCTCGCCCCGCAGCTCGCTCATCTCGGCCCTCAGCTCCGTCATCTCGCCGCGCAGCTCGGCCCTCAGCTCCGTCATCTCGCCGCGCAGCTCGGCCCTCAGCTCGGACATGTCGGCTCGCAAGCCCACACCGAGCCGGTCGAGGTCCTGCCGAGTGGCGAAGTTCTCGGCTCCGGCCGGCAGCAGGTGATCCATGAAGAGATCAGCCTCCTCCCGACCGAGCAACTCGACGAGACGCCCGTGCAACGTGCGTCGACTCTCCTCGCTGACAACCATGCGCCGGGCCTCCTCCGCGGTCAAACGCACCGACGATCGCCTGCACGGGTGCCGGGTGACCACCCCCGCCGCAAGGTTGTGGAGCAGATGCCGGTTGTGGGTGGCGAGCAACGACCCGGGGCTGGCCAGCCGAAGCCGACAAGGAGATGCTCGGCCCATGCGCGTGCGCCTGGTCCTGCTGCTGGTCGTGCCCCCGGCGTACCTGCTCGCCGGCTGCGGTGGGGGCGGGTCGGGCGCCGGTCAGACGAGCTCGCCGACCGCATCGGCGGCGGCGTCCGAACCGGGTGGGCTGGTCGGGGTCATCGGGCAGGCGCGGGTGACCGCGGCGTGCACGAACATCCAGCAGGCGTCGACGTTCGTCTCGGCGGGGATCGGCGACCAGGCCGACGAGATGCTGCTGGCGGCGGCCGACCAGCTCGAGAAGCCGCCCCGGGTGCAGTCGGCGATCCGGCTGGCGACGGCGCTGCGGGCCGACGTCCAGGGCGGGCAGGAGTCGGCGGC
The DNA here is from genome assembly GCA_963835405.1 of uncultured Actinomycetota bacterium. Lineage (GTDB taxonomy): Bacteria > Actinomycetota > Actinomycetes > JAFAQI01 > JAFAQI01 > CAWIFV01. The sequence goes on along the minus strand of CAWIFV010000006.1, from coordinate 52,736 downwards.
CGTCGACGCGGGCCTCGACTGGTGCGATCAGAACGGCGGGTGAGGGCGGGGGCCGGCCGGTTGCCGGACCTTTCTCGGCTTTCGCGGATTTTCTTCATGAGGCAACGCCCTGCGCTTGACATCCGGCTGCGATCCCCTATACTCGAACATACGTTCGATCCAGTCGGATCGGGCGGGCGCTCAGACTCTCTGCTTACTTGCCTCTTCGTACTGCTGATGGACACGTGACGGAGCGCCGTCGGTCGTCCGTCGTACGAAGGAGCACCTCCCATGTCCGTCGCCGTCGAGCTCAACGCGTCCCTGGACGCGGCGCTCGCGGTCGACGGGCGGCACCTGGGGGCGGAGCAGCAGGTCAGCGACCTGTATGAGATCGCGTCGGCGCTGAACAAGGAGCATGCCCTGATGGCGCGGCGCTGCCGGGCGGCGGTGCTGACCGAGGCGACCGACGGCACGGTCGGGCGCACCGTGAAGAGCATGCTGCACGAGCTGCTGCACCTGGACGAGAAGGAGGCCGGGCGGGCGGTGCGGCTCGGTTTCGCGATGGAGCGGGTGCCGCTGGCCGCGGCCGCGATCCTCGCCGGCGACATCACCCGCGAGCACGTGTTCGTCATCGACTTCGCGCTGCGCAAGCTGGTGGATCCGGGGCTGCGGGAGACCGTCGAGCGGGAGCTGGTGGAGATCGCGCTGAAGCACCCGCCCGAGGTCGTGAAGGACCTCGCGGTGAAGATCGTCGACCAGTACGGCGACGAGGACAAGGCCCGCCGCGACCACGAGCGCCGCTACGCCCAGCGCGGGGTGGTCAGCCCGTCGACGTTCGGCGGGTTCGGCTCGGTCAGCGGCACGCTCGCCCCGGAGACCCAGGAGAAGCTGCGCTGCTGGTTCGAGGCGAAGGCCGGCGCAGTCGGCCCGGAGGACGACCGCAGCGTCCGGCAACGCAACCACGATGCGCTCGACGAGCTACTCGACGTCGGCCTGGCCGACCTCGCCGCCGGCGAGCGGGACCTGCCGCCGGCAGCGTTCGTCAACGTCGTCGTCGACGCCCGGGCGCTGATGAACCTGGTCAGCGGCCACGACGCCATCGCCACCCTCGGCTTCGGCGGCACCACCCGGATCCCGACCGAGAGCGCCCGGCGCCTCGCCTGCGGCGCGAAGATCCTGCCGCACGTGCTCGGCAGCAGGCGGGTCGTGCTCGACAGCGGCCGCGGCCGGCGGGCGTTCTCCTCGAGGACCGTGCACGCCGCCCGGATCCGCGACCACGGCCGGTGCGCGTTCCCCGGCTGCCGCCGCAAGCCCAAGCAGGCCCACCACATCGCGCACTGGGCGGACAACGGACTCTCCGACCTCGACAACTGCGCGCTGCTCTGCCATTACCACCACTGGCTCGTCCACGAGGGTGGCTGGACCATGCGCCGGGTCGACGGCTACATCTACGAATGGACCGGCGCCCGACGGCAGACAACTCCGAACACCCCGGGCGGCCTGACCATCGTTCAGCGCCGCCGCCTCCGACCGGGCAACCGACGACCGCTCACCTACACAGCCGACGCCCCTCGCCGACCAGAGCGAGGCCTGGCCCGTCGGCCCATAGCCATGCCCGGATCGCGGGCAACCGGTCGATCCCTCCCGCTCCAGGTGGTCAGAAGGCGGTGGTGCCGAGCGCCTTCGTGCCGCCGGCCGCGTTCCCGGCCGCGTCGGTGATCCCGGCTGCCGGCGTGTAGGCGAACGCCGTGCCCGAGCCATTAGCCGGGTCGCTACTCGAGGACTGGAGATCCGTCGCCGTGACCGTGACCGTCGATCCGGACACCGCGACAGTCGCGTTGAACACCAGCGACTTGGTTCCGCTCTTGGCGAGATAGTCGTTCGAGCCCAGAGACGCTGCGCCGGCGTTGACGCCCGGAATGCTCAGCGTGACCACAGACGCCGACGGGGCCCGGTCCTCTGTCACCGTCGTATTCGTGGGAAGCCCGGTGACCGGCTCCGAGAACACAACCACAAACGTGTCGCCGGTCGCGAGTGTGGCGTCTCCGTCCGTCGTGGACAGGGATGTGGGCACCGGCGCCGCCTTGTCCGTGGGGGCGGTCGCGCTGAAGGAGGACTTGTTGCCTGCGGCGTCGCGGATGCCAGCGGCGTTCTGCGCCAGCGCCACGGTGAAGCTACCGACGGCCGTGTCGGCGGCTCCCGAGCCCTCGCTGATGTTCAGAGTGGCGGCCGAGCCGGACACGCTCACCGAGGACAGAGTGCCTCCAGATGGCACGTTGGTGAGCGTCCACGGGGCGGTCCCGGCGGTGTAGGACGCCAGGTTCTCGTTGAACGTCGCCACGACCCGATCGACCTTGCCATTCGCGTTCACGTCGAACATCTCGAGGGCCTGAAGCACCGGAGCCGTCGTGTCGCCACCAGGTGTGTAGGTGACCGTCGTCGAGGTGGTGTTCGTCCCGTCGGTGACGTAGATCGTGTGGCCGCCGGTCGGGATACCACTGGGCACAGTCACGTTCGTCACCGATCCGTTCGATGGCACGGTAGCTGGCGACGAGGTCAAGATGGCTCCGCTAGCGGCATCGTCGATCCGGAAGGTCATCGTCGCACCGGTCTCGAGACCGGTGACGGTGCCGCTCAGATTCTTCGGGACGGTCGAGAACGTGGACGGCGACAGCGACAGCGACAGCGCTGGCGCAGTGGTCGACGCGGACACGGTACTGCCCTGCCAGTTGGTGCCCGGCAGGACCGGCGTGATCGAGTAGGAGTGGCCGCCACTCGACACGGTCGTGTCGTTGCAGGACGACGTAGCTGTCGCGCAGACAGTCGTGGTCGTGTCGCGGACCACCTGGTACGCCGTGCCGGTCGGCTGGCCGCTGGGTGACGTCCACGCGACGTCGATCTCGCTCGCGCTGACGGCGGTAGCGGACGCGCCCGTCACCGACGCGAGTGAGGTGGCGCCGGCCGACACGGTCGTCGAGGCGGTAGTGGTCCAGAAAGCCCACGCGGGCACGGCCACGAGGACCGTCGCCAGTCCGGCGATCGCTGCGATCAGCCCACGCCGCCTCATCCGAGCCGTCCCGTGACAGTGAGTGGAATCGTGAAGGTCGCGCCCTGGCAGGCGTTCTCCGCAGCCGTCGTCATCGAGGCCGTGCCGGAGACGATCGCGGTTCCGCCCGACGCGGCAATGTCGGTGGGGAGCGGTGCGTCAGGAGCGAAGGACACGGTGCTCGCGGTGCAACCGCCGGCTGGGGTGGTCACAGTGCCGGCGGTGACTGCGGTGATGTCAAGCGAGCCGCTGTCGCTGGTGTTGGTGACCGTGAAGCTGACGGGCACCGAACCGTCGGGATATAGACCCGAGACGTTCGCATCATCCGCGGTCAGCGAGATAGTGCCCGTCGTGGCGCTGCCGGTGCCATGGCCGGTGCTCGTCCAGTACGCGTAACCGACGCCGGTGCCGGCAACCGCGGTGGTGCCACCGGCGAGAGCGAGAACGGCCGCCCGCCCGAGGAAACGAGAGCGCCGCGAGGTCATCGGCCGCGGGCGCAGCCGGTAGGCAGTCGCGATCGACGCGAGCTCGATCCGGAGGCCGGTGAGGTTCATGCCTGCACCGCCGTCGCGCTGAAACTCAGCGGGAACATGACGCCCTTGCAAGCGTCCTGATTCACCGGCTCGTCCGTCAACTCGATGTCGAGGGCGACGTCGCGGGTGGTGTGCTTAGGCACGAGCTGCCCGGTAGCCGCAGGCTTGGAGTAGTGCTCGACTGACACCCACGTCGTGTCACAAGTCGGCACAGTTGTCGTCTCGCCGGTCGTGTCATCGGTCTTCGTAGGTGTCCCGACCGTCACGCTCACGTCCGTGACTCGGATGTCCTGGTTGTTCGGATTGCTGACATGGACCGAGAGGGTCAACGGAGCACCCGGCGCCAGGTCGCCGGACACCGAACCGTCCAGCACGATCGAGTGGCCGGGGTTGGGCCCCCCGCTGTTGCCGTTGTTGCCGCCACCGGGACCACCGTTGCCGTTTCCCCCGCCACCATTACCGTGTCCGGCGGCGGGCAGCGGCGCGGCCAACGGGGTGGAGCCCTGACCGCTCGCGGTGAAACGCTCCCCGAGCACCCGCGGGCCGGGCTTGCCGCCGGTCGTCCCGAAGACGAGGGCGGTGCCGGCCGCCAGGATGATTGCCATGGCTGTGGCGAGCCACCACGCGGGGACGCGGCCCCAGAGCCGTCGTCCGAGCCAGCTAGCCATGGGTCGGGTCGCCTTCCTCGTGGATCGGGTCGTCAGGGTTGAGCTGCAGGGGCAGGTGGAGAGGCGGGTGAACCGCCTCTCCACCTGCGACGGATCAGCCGACGCTCAGCGTCACGTCAGGGGTGACGTTCTTGCAGTCGTCCTGGTTCGTCGAAGCCTCGTCGCTCATGACGACCGTCACGTCCACGGAGGTGGTGGCATCCTTAGCGACGTGAATGGGGTAGGTGAGACCTGACTCCACGGTTGGCGTGAACCAAGCCGCCAGACAGCCCGCCTGCGCCACACCCGCCGATGTCACGTCGTTGTTGCTGTCTTCTTCCATGGCGGCCGAAAGCTGACCACTCTCGATCGCCAGGCCACCATTGCTGTTGTTGGTGATCGTGAAGGTCACGACAGTGTTTCCCTCGCCCGGGTACATAGTGCCTGTCCCCGAGTCCTTCACTACGCCCCAGTCACCGGCCTCGGTGGTAGTACCCACGGTGGCGGTGCCCGTGCCCGAGCCGGTGGTGGTCCAGTACGCGTAGGCGACACCGGAGCCGGCGACGGCGATCGCGCCGGCGCCGAGCGCGGCCGCGACCTTCTTGTTGAACTTGATCATGATGGCTCCCCTTCCAGGAGTCCGAAATCCCTGAAAGAGCGCCGGTTTCGCCTCTGCTCCCCGCCGGGCCGGTAGGCGACCAATGTCGCCCGGCGGATCTTCGCTCGCCCCGTGGCCGGCCTGGTCGGCCGGCTTGTAGGGGCAACTTTGCTCGTGTTCATGATTCGGCAACATCGGGAGTTCGCTCACTCTCGGTGCTGCTTCGGCGGAGGGCCGGGAAGCCGTTCGGCGAACGGGGTAGCCCGCAATGACCAGGCCACCCGCCCGGTTCGCCCCGGCACGTCCGGGCTTGGCTCGCCAACGGGATTGGCATAAGCCCGGCAACGGCCGGTTTGTCTCAACAACCGTCAACGGTCACGAAGGGTGGCCGCCCAGCTGTCGGCCGGCTGTCGGGCTCACGCGTCGGTCCGAGCCGCCAGCCGAGGCGAAGGCCAGCCCGCAGCCGGCCGGCTCAGACGGTGACGGTGGCGACGAAAACCCAGTGGTACGGCGGGTTGCTCCACCGCTCGATCAGGAGGTTGACCTCGATCTCGGTGCCGTCCCGGCGCAAGGCGGGAACGGCCACCTGCCGGCCGAGGATCGTCGCGCTGCCGGTCACGAGGTGGCGGGTGAAGCCGGCGATGTGGCGATCCCGCATCCGGGGCGGCACGATCGAGACCAGGCGCCGACCCTCGAGGTCGTCGCGGTCCCAGCCCAGCAGCTCCGCGACCGGCTCGCTCACCGCGACGATCCGGTTGGACACGTCCGCGGCGATGACCGCGTCGGTCGACTGCCGGACCCGAGCCAGGAGCTCCGGCGCCACCTGCGGCGGAGCCGCCTCGTGCCCGTCGATGCCCGCCCACGGCGTCGGCGGCAGCCCGGCCGACTGCCGCGCCACCTCGTCGCAGATCCAGTTGCGCAGCGCCACGATCTCGGGCAACGACGGCGGCACCAGCAGCTTGCCGGCCCGCGACAGCGCCGCCGCCCGGTTGAGCACCTCGCGCAGGATCGGGAACCAGGGCACCGAGTCCTGGTCGATCAGCACGGTCGCATCCATGATGGCGACGTCGTGCTCGTCGTGCAGCGTGAAGATGTCACCGGCCGCCTCGGCCAGCGCGCCCAGTGCCTGGGCGGCCAGCGGGTGCTCGCCGCCGAGGTCCTCGGCGTCCTCGTCGTAGGCCGCGAGCACCGCCTCGCGCAGCAGTGCGTCGGCGTGCGGCTGCCAGGCGCAGTAGAGGGCGACCGGCAGGTTTCGCAGCGCCAGCGCCAGCTTCTTGCGCTCCGGCTCGGCGGCCACCGGCTCCCCCGGCGGCGTTCCGGGGACGGCGCCGAGGCGGAACCACACGCGCTTGCCGTCTCCCTCGAGGGGCTCGACGCCGAAGTCGTCGGCCAGCAGCTCGACCATCTCGAGGCCGCGACCGGTCATGGCCTCGTCGTCGTAGTCGCGCCGGGACGGCAGGTGCGGGTTGCCGTCGGCGACCTCGACGCGCACCCAGGTGGCGGTGGCCTCGACGACGACATGGAGCTCGGTGTTGGCGTGGACGATGCCGTTCGTGACCAGCTCGGAGGTCAGCAGGGTGGCGGAGTCGGTGAACGGCTCGGCGCGGGCGGCGGACAGCACATCGGCGACGAGGCGACGAGCGGTGCCGGCGCTGTCCGGGGCAGGCGCCAGCCGCAGCTGCTGCTGAACGCCACCCGTCGACACGGCGCGCGGCCTCCGTCTCCCGACGTACCGCGGCGCGATCAACCGCCCTTGGTCGCTCCTGACCGCGCCCGGTTCCCGACCAACCCCCCGCACCGCGCGGCACGTTGAGTCCGACCTGTGGACATACAGGCAGAAGTAGGCTTCCCGCGATCACGCGGAGTGAACCTCTAACTCCCGGCGGATTCGCCCTTCGACGTATCGTCCTCCGAGGTTCCCTTGCCCGGCGCCGCGGGCGCGGCGGACCGCTTGGGGTGGGCGAAGGTCAGCCAGGTCTTGCGGTTGACCACTCCGTTGCCCTTGAGCCCGTGGCCGGCCTTCCAGGCCCGCACCGCCGCCAGCGTGCCCGGGCCGTAGCCGCCGTCGATCGGCAGCGCCGCTCCGTGCCGGTTCAGCACCTGCTGCAGCTGCCCGACGGCCCAGCCGCTCGCCCCCGGACGCAGCGGCAGCGTCAGCTGACCGACCGGCCGGACCACGACCGGCAGCAGCCCGTGCGTCCACATCGGCCGGACCCCGACGAACGCCCCGGTGTACGGCGCGTCGATCACCCGGCCGTCGCCCAGGTAGATGACGACGTGGTGGATGGTCTCCGGGCGGGTGAGGTCGTCGGCATAGAAGAGGAGATCGCCGGGCCGCGCCTGGTCGAGGGGGACCTGCTTGCCGCCGGCGGCGTACTGGTCGGCCGCGACGCGCGGGAGGGTGAGCCCGGCGTGCAGGTACGACGTCATCACCAGGCCCGAGCAGTCGTAGCTCTTGGGTCCCTCGGTGCCGTAGCCGTAGGGCTTGCCCTTCTGCCGCCGGGCGAAGTGCAGGGCGGCGTGCGCGACCCGGTCCGGCTCGGCCGGGGCAGCGTCGAGAAGCTCGGCGGCGAGCTCGGCGACCTCGTCGGCGATCGCCTGCTGGGCCTTGAGGTTGCGCCGCTGCTTCTTCGTGAGGTGGTCGGGGCTCGGCGTGGGCGCAGGCGTGGGACCGGCCGACGGCGTCGGGGATGCCGTGCCGTCGCCGGTGCCGGCGCCGGGGTCGGTGCCGGCAGCGCCGTCGGTGCCGGTCGCGGGGTCGGTCGAGCCGCCTTCGGACTGCTGGTCCGGCACCGGCGCCGTCGTACAGGCCGGGGTACCGGTCAGGCCGAGCGCGGCCCAGGTCGCGAGGTTGGCGACCCGGCGCGGCTTGAGCTTCGCCTTCGCGCGGGCGGCCCGCACCGCGGCGGCCGTCAGCGGGCCGAACTCGCCGTCGACGTCGGCGCCGACGGCCTGCTGCAGCACCTCGACGGCAGGCCCGGTCGCGCCCAGCCGCAGGTGCGCGCAGGTGACGGCGACGCCGCTGCCGTGCACCTGCTGGGCGCAGGCGGTCCGCGCGACCCGGTCGGGCATCGCGTCCCAGGTCGCGGCGTCGACGACGCCCGTCGGCTTGACGTCGTGCCGGCGCTGCCACTTCGTCACCGCGGCGGCCGTCAGCGGGCCGAACTCACCGTCGGGTGTCGTCTTCACCAGTTGCTGCACCGTGACCACGGCCGGGCCGACGGCGCCGGCGGCAAGGGTCGCGCAGGTCGACACGCGCTTCGGCCGGGCTGCCGTGGCCCCCGCCGCGGCGAAGGAGGTGAAGGCCAGGGCGAGGACCAGCGCGACGGCGACGGCGCCGCCGCGGCGGTCGCGAAGGAAGCGCAGCGGCGGGCTGGGGTTCATGCCGGTTCGCCCCTTTCGCCGTGGTCGGGACCGGAGTGACAGAAAACGCCTCAGGAGAGTCGTCGGGGTCCGAACGCCGCGGCCTGATGCGGCAAACGGGCTAACCGGCTCAGCCGCGTCCTTACCGAGGCGGCCAGTCCGGCCTAACCATCAGGTCGCAGAAGCCCACCGAACAGCGTTCGGCTCGGTTACGCTCGGCAGCGGCGGGGAGGCGCTCAGCAGGTGGGGGCGGCGATCCGCGCTGCCCCTGCACCCGGAGATCGTCGAGGCACCCCTGATGGCCGCCAGCACGACGCCCGCGCTCGTGGCGTCGGGCGCGCTCGCGACGTCGTCGTGGGCGGTCGCCGCCGTGGCCCTCGCCGCCGTCGCCATCCTCGTCGGGCTGCTCGTCGTCAACCGCCGCGATCGCCGCCGGCTCGCGCAGACCAGTGCTCGGCTCGCGGAGAGCGAGGCCCGGCTGCGCCAGGTGGCCGAGACGGTGCCCGCCGGCATCTTCCAGACCGACGCCGAAGGTCGCCGGCTCTACGTCAACCCGCGGCTCGCCGAGATCACCGGCGATGCCTCCGCCGAGGAGATCACCGACCGCCCCTGGCTCGTCCACCCCGACGACGAGCAGCGGGTGGTGGCCGAGTGGCGCGAGGCCGCCGCCGCCGTCGCGCCGTACCGGACGCGGTTCCGGATCCTGAGGCAGGACGGCGAGGTGCGCTGGGTGGCGGTCGAGGCGCAGCCGCTCACCGACGACGCCGGCGCCGTCACCGGCTGGGTCGGCTCGGTCGTCGACGTCACCGAGGAGACGGCCGCCGTCGCGGACCTGCGCCGGTTCTCCGAGATCCTCGAGGCGACTCCCAACCTCGTCGCGATGGTGGCGACGGATGGGAACTTCACCTACGCCAACGCCGCGGCGCGGGCCCGGTTCGGCATCCGCGACGACGACCACATGCGGGAGTTCCGCGCCGTCGACGTCTATGCCGCTTCCTCGCGGTCGAGGTTCCTCACCGAGGCCCTGCCGACCGTCGACCGGCACGGCGTCTGGAGCGGCGAGATCGACCTGCTGCTGGCGGACGGTTCCGAGGTGCCGGTGTCGCAGGTCCTCGTCGCGCACCGGCGCGCGGACGGGTCGATCGACTACTACTCCTCCATCACCCGCGACCTGTCCGAGAAGCGGGGCCTGGAGGAGCAGCTCGCCAACGTCGGGCTCTACGACCCCGTCACCGGCCTGGCCAACCGGCCGGTCCTCGTGCAGGCGCTGGGCGACGCGATCGACGCGGCACTGCGCGACGGGACCACCCAGGTCGCGGTGCTCGTCTGCGACCTCGACCACTTCAAGCTCGTCAACGACTCGTTCGGTCACGACGCCGGTGACCTCATGCTGCGCATGGTCGCGCAACGGCTGGAGAGCATCACCGGGCCGGGCGACCTTCTCGCGCGCTTCGGTGCCGACGTGTTCTGCCTCCTCACGACCGGTACGACGGGGCCGACCGACGCGTTCGGCGTCTCCGACCGGATCAGCGAGGCGCTCGCCATGCCGTTCCAGCTCGACGGCGACGAGGTGTTCCTGTCCGTGTCCACGGGCATCGCGCTGTCCGGCACCGGCGAGACCGTCGCGACCCCGGAGACGCTGCTGCGCGAGGCGGACCTCGCCATGCACCGCGCGAAGGAGAAGGGCGGCGCCCGCAGCGAGCTGTTCGTCGAGGACTTCCGCGCCCACGCGGTCAACCGGCTGCGCACCGCCAACGACCTGCACCGAGCGCTCGACGAGGGCGAGTTCCGCGTCGTCTACCAGCCCGAGGTCGACCTGCGCAGCGGCCAGATCACCGCGGTCGAGGCGCTGGTCCGATGGCACCACCCGGAGCGCGGGCTCGTCCCGCCGATGGAGTTCATCCCGCTGGCCGAGCAGACCGGGCTCATCGCCGGCATCGGCGAGTGGGTGCTCGACACCGCCCTCGAGCAGGCGGCGCAGTGGCGCGAGGCCCGGTACGACGGGGGGCCGCTGGCGGTCTGGGTCAACCTGTCCGCCCGCCAGCTCGGCGACCCCGGGCTCGTGACCGTCGTCGCGGAGCTGCTCTCCCGGCACCGGATCGCCCCGTCGGTGTTGGGGCTGGAGATCACCGAGTCGGCGCTGCTCGAGGACGCCGAGGGCGCCGTCACGGCGCTGGCGTCCCTGCGTGAGCTCGGGGTCCGGCTGGCGGTCGACGACTTCGGCACCGGCTACTCCTCGCTGTCCTACCTCAAGCGGCTGCCGGTCGACGCGGTCAAGATCGACCGCTCCTTCGTCGACGGGCTGGCGATCGACGGCGACGACTCGGCGATCGTCGCGGCGGTCTCCGGCATGGCCCGCGCGCTGCGGCTGACGACCATCGCCGAGGGGGTCGAGAGCCTCGACCAGCTCCACGCGTTGCGCCGGCTCGGCTGCGACCTCGCGCAGGGCTACTTCTTCACCACGCCACAGCCACCCGCGCACATCTCCCGCCTGCTGGAAAGCGACCGGGTCACGCCGATGTTCGCCTACGACGACGCCGACGCTCCGCTGCCGCAGCCCCGCACCGCCACGCGCTGACGCCGCTGCCAGGGCCGGGCCAGGTCAGGTCCGGTGCAGGACCACCACACCGTCGATGAACGCCTTGTCGTGCGAGGACGTCACCAGGAAGATCGGCTTGCGCCGGTAGGAGAACGCCGGCAGCAGCGTCAGCACCCGGTCCTTGCGCGGGCCGTGCATCGACACCTCCCCGACGAGGTGCCGGTGCGCCGGCCGACCGGCGTAGACCAGCACCGTCCCGCAGCCGCCGCAGCGGCGGGCGACGATGCCGACCTGGCGAAGGTGGGCCCGGTGCGTCTTCAGTACGCGGTTCTTCCGCTCGGTCTTCGTGACGGTGTGGAAGAAGAAGCGCTTGTCGGTGCGCAGGTCCCCAGCCACGGTCTTCACCTTCAGCTCCCGGTCGTCGAACGCCCGCGCGACGCAGACCCGGTCGCTCCAGTGACCGGTGTTGAACGAGCGGTCGGTGGCGCGGACCTCGACGCAGTACTGGAAGCCGGGATCCATCGGCAGCCGGGTCGAGGTCGTGGTCAGGTCGCGGATCTTCGCCCAGGAGCCGAACCCGCCGTCCCACGCCGCCCGCCGGTACCGCAGGTCGTAGCTGCCGATGCCGGAGATCTGCTGGCCGTCGGGCGCGGAGTCGACCGCCGACCAGCGGAACGTGTAGCCGCGCGCGCTTCGTCGCCGGCCGGGTCGCGGTCATCGCCGCCACCGGCGCGACCGTGTCGCAGCGCGGGATCCCCGCCGTGAACGACACCCCTCCGGTCGTCGTCGTGTTGAGGTCGTTGACGTAGTTGCCGTCGGTGAGCCGGTCCCAGACGTAGCTGCCGTCGATCTTCTCGCCCGCGGCCTGGCACTCGATCGGTAGCGCGGTGCCATAGGCGTAGGTGACGCCGGACTTGTTGTCGACCCGCGTCGTCGGCGTGTACCGCTCCTTCAGCGTCACGCCGCTGGGCGGCGACGCGGCGTAGACGTACGGCGGGCCGGCCGGCCGGGTCGGGCGGACCGCCCCGACGACGTCGGCGTCGACCGCGTCGCGATCGATGTTGAACGTCACGCCGTTGACGGTCTCGGTGCTGTTGCCGAGGTACTGGTGGATGCGGTGCCCGCTCCAGCTGCCCGCGGGCAGTGTCGGCTCGTCGTCGACCGAGTCGTTGCCGTCGTACCGGGGCCACCAGAGGTCGTCCGGCTTCGGGTCGGTGCGCCGCACGAGCGGCTTGAGGCCCATGGTCGGGTGCGCGTACAGCCCGGAGACGTAGCCCTGCGCATGGATCTCCGTCGTCCACGCGTTCATGAACTTGATCGCCGCGCGACGGCACGAGTCGTTGCTCGTGTTGAACGGCTCGAGGTCGAAGTAGATCGGGTTGCCCGCCCCGAGGCCGAGCGCCTGCATCGCCGCGACGGCGTCGTCGGCGTTGTCGGTGCCGTCCTGCTTGGCGCTGCTCTCGCTGAACTTCTGCTTCTTGTAGCTCTGGCACCGCGACTGCAGGCCGATGTAGGTCGGGATGAGCGACCAGCCGTTGGCGGTGACGGTCGACACCCACTGCGGGGTGAGCTCGACCTGCTTGGTGTCGTAGCGGTTGACCCCGCCGAAGTACATGTTCACGGCGCGGTAGGGCGAGTCGACCCACGAGCGCAGGTCGGCGGTCGACGCGGCCGAGGCCTTGTCGAAGCCCTCGCCGCGGAAGTGGTCGCCGACCGGAGCCTGCTGCGCCGTCGGGCGGGGGCTCAGCACGTCCGGTGCGGACGGTGCCTCCGACACAGCGGCGCGAGGTGCGGCCGCGACGGTGACGGAGATTGCCGCGGCGGCGGCGCTGGCGGCGGAGAGCGCGAGCCGCAGGACAGCAGGTCGCATCGCCATCAGACGCGGTCGAGTGCGGCGGACAGGTGCGGCTGCAGGGGTTGTCCCACGGCCGACATCTCCATCGCGTACATCAACTTCCCTCCCCGCACGGCGTAGAGCCGCTTGTCCTTGTCGACCTGCTTGGCGGTCGCCGTGTGCCCGATCAGATCGGTCTCGATCTCGACGTGCTCGCCCGCGGGCCCGGCGACCAACCGACCGTAGAACACCTCGACGAGTCCCGCAGCAACACTCAGCACGACCTCGACGTCCGTCGGCGAGGTCGGACGCCAGAAGCCGGTCGAGCTCGACAGCTGCCGCCCGTCATCGACGGACCAGGACCTGCTGCTGTAGCTGATGACGGGCTTGCTGCCGGGACAGGCGAACGTGACCTCCTCGCCGTACCGGAAGTCCACGTCGAGGCTCGGGTAGCCGCCGACGCCCTCCCCCCGCCAGGTGCCGAGCAGGAAGGCGAACGGTCGGACGAGCTCCGGCAGATCGCTCATGCCTTCGACACTACGGCCGCCACCGCCAGCAGAACGGTCAGTCGGCGATGGCCTGCCAGGCGAGGTCGGCGGCGCGGCCCCAGTCGTAGGACCGGGCGCGCTCCCGGCCCCGCGCCGCCAGGTCGGCACGCAGCGCGTCGTCGGCGAGCAACCGGGCGAGGGCCTCCCGCAGGCCGGCGCCATAGGGGTCGGGCCCGGCGAGGTCGACGAAGAGCGCCGCGTCGGCCGCGAGCTCGGTGAGCGCGGGCGCGGTCGAGGTGAGGACCGGTACGCCGGCGGCCATCGCCTCGAGCACCGGCAGCCCGAACCCCTCGTAGCTCGAGACGTAGGCCATGGCGCCGGCCCCGCCGAGCAGGCCGGCGAGCACCGCGTCGTCGACATGGCCCAGCAGCCGCACCCGCGGCGACCGGGCGCAGGTCCGCAACCGCGCGGTGTCGCGGCGGCCCAGCCAGCGCAGCTGCCCGACGACCACCAGCTGCCATGGCTCCGGCGCGGCCGCGAGGAACGTCTCGGCCAGCTCCGCCGGGTGCTTGCGCGGCTCGAGCGAGCCGAGGGCCAGCAGGTACGGTGGCCGCACCCCGGCCGGCCACGGCGCCGGCGGCGAGAGCGGGCGCGGCCCGGCACCGACGACGCGCACCCGGGCGCCGGGATGCCGGGCGAGCAGCTCGTCCCGGGTGGCCGCGCTCGGCACGACGACCGCGCGGGCCCGGCGTACCGCGGCGCCGAGCAGGAGCCCGTAGGCGAGGCGGACCCGCAGGGTGTGGGTGTGCCCGTGGCGCAGGGGCGCGAGGTCGTGCACGGTCGCGGTGGCACGGCGGCCGAGCAGGGCGGGGACGATGAGGCTGTCCGGGGAGAAGTAGCGCAGACCGTGCCGCCGCGCATAGCCGGCGGCATGCAGGTGGAAGGGCGACCCGACGGGGATGACGGGCGCGGCCACGGTGGTCGTGTCGACGTGGTCGTCGGCCGCGACGAGGACGGTCACCTCGTGACCGGCGGTCGCCCACCGCTCGACCAGCGCGGCGGTGAACACGCCGATGCCGGAGCGGGGCGGGGCGAGCGCGCGCCCGTCGACGGCGACACCCGGCTCCCGACCGTCGGCGGTGCCGGAGGCGCGCTCCCCCGGCGTCGGCATCCGGCAAGATTAGAGCGAGAGGCCAGGCACCGACCGGAAGGGGACGCGTGCGCCGCGCACCGCTGACGGTCGTCGTGCCGTGCCGGGACCGGCCGGAGCACCTCGAGCGCTGCCTGGCCGCGCTGCGGGCCGTGCTGTCGCCGGAGGACGCTGTGGTGGTCGCCGACTCCGCGTCGGCCGACGAACGTGTCCGCGCCGTCGCGCGCGCCGGAGGGGCGCGGGTGGTGCTCGCCGACGTGCCAGGGGCGTCCCGGGCGCGCAACGTCGGGTGGCGCGCGGCGCGGACCCGGCTGGTCGCCTTCGTCGACGACGACGTCGTGGTCGGGCCCGGCTGGGCCGACGCGCTGGCGACGGCGTACGGGGAGGGCGTCGGGTTCGTCGCCGGGCGGGTGACGGCGCCGGCCGAGGGCGCCGGCGGGCCGCTGTCGACGGTCACGACGGTCGAGCCGCCACCGGTGATCGAGGTCGGCACGCCGGGTGTCGTGGGCGCCGGCAACCTGCTGGTGCCGGTCGCCGTGCTCGAGCAGGCCGGCGGCTTCGACGAGCGGCTCGGGCCGGGGACGTGGTTCGGCGCGGGCGAGGACGTCGAGCTGCTCGACCGGGTGCTGGCGCTGGGGCTGACGGGCCGGTACGTCGCCGCCGCGGTGGCGACGCACGAGCAGTGGCGGAGCCGGTGGGGGCAGCGGCACGTGCAGTGGGTCTACGGCAAGGGCATGGGGGCGCGAGTCGCCCTGCTGCTGCGCCGGCAGCCCCGGGCCGGGGTGCGGCTGCTGCCCGAGCTGCTGCGGCTGCGCGGGCTGCGCACGGCCGCCACCCGGCTGTCACCCGGTGGCGCCTCTCCTCCCGGCGACACGCATCGGCCGGAGGACGGCAGCAGGCCAGGGTGGGTCGGGCCGGTGCTGTGGCGGCTCGGCGCCGTGGTGGGTGTCGTCGCCGGGCTCGTCGTCCTGCGTCCGGTCAGCTGACGACCCGGTAGTAGAGCTCCTCCACCTGGTCGGTCATCCGGTCCCAGTCGTAGTTGCTGACGACGTGATCGCGGACCTGCGCCGCACCGCGCCGCCCGACGTCACCGCCGCGAATGGTCTGCTCGATCGCGTCGACCATCGAGTGCGGGTCGTCCGGCCGGAACAGCCGCGCGCCGGGCCGCGAGTGGCCCAGCACCTCCCGGTGTGGCGGGATGTCGGTGGCGACGATCGGCGCCGCGAACGACGCCGCCTCGAGCAGCGTGAGTGGCATCCCTTCGAGCACCGACGGCAGCACGAAGGCGGCGGTGTTGCTGTAGAGGGCGCGCAGCCGGTCGCCGTAGACGTAGCCCAGCATCAGCACCCGGTCGTCACGGGCGGCGAGGCGGCGGACGTCGGCGAGGTAGTCGCTGCAGAACGAGTCGCCACCCGCGACCACCAGCGGCAGGTCGGTGTCCATCCGCCGGTAGGTCGACAGCAGGAGGTCGAGCCGCTTCTCGGGCACGATCCGGCCGACGTACAGCAGGTAGGAGCCCGCCTCCAGCCCGAACCGGTCGTGCAGGTCGCCCAGCGGCGCGGGGGGCGCGGGGAGCACGCCGTTGGGGAAGACCCAGGTACGCCGGTCGTAGCGGTTGAGGTAGTGCTCCTCCAGGGCGTGCGACACCACGATCGTCTCGTCCGGGACCCAGGCCGAGAGCCGCTCGGCGAACTTCAGGACGCGGCTCGCCCCCTTGCCCCACTTCTGCCGGTCACCGTCGAGCCCGTGCACGGTCTGCACGACCTTGGCCCGGCTGAACGCGCGGCTCAGCGGGGCGACGAGACCGGGGCCGAGGGCGTGGTAGTGCACGACGTCCGGGTGCATGCCGAGGGCGCGGACGGCGGCCGCGGCGCTGTGCGTGATGGCGTCGAAGTGCTTCGTCGAGACGCTGCGCAGGTGGCGCAGGTGCATGCCGCGGTAGGCCGGCAGGTGCTGGGCGTTGTAGCGGTCGCGGCAGAACACCGTCACGATGTGGCCGCGGTCGGCGAGGCGCGCGCCGAGCTCCTCGACGTGGTGCTCCACCCCGCCGAAGGTGGCCGGGGCGCCGCGCTGGCCGATCATCGCGATGTGCAGCGGACGACGCCGCGGGAGCCGGACGACGCCCCCCACGCTGTCAGTCGACGGCCGCGCAGCCGGCTGGAAAACCATCGAGAGCGAAGATACGCGAACTCTCGTGACTGCGTGTCACAACGCGTTAACTCAGACCGCCCGGACCAGGGCATTCCCGGCCTCTGCCCAGGTCCAGCCGGGTCGAGAGGGCACCTCGAGGTCGCCGGCGAGTGCCGCGCGCAGTGCCCGGGCCCACGCGTCGACGTCGCCGACCGGGAGCAGAGTGCCGCGCCCCTCGGTCGTCTCCCGCAGCACCGGGATGTCGGCGACGATCGCCGGCGTGCCACATGCCCACGCCTCGAGCGGCGGCAGCCCGAAGCCCTCGTAGCGGCTCGGGTAGAGCAATGCGACAGCGCCGGTCAGCAGCGCCCGCAAGTCGTCGTCACTGACGTAGCCGAGCCGCCGGATCGACGGGTCGTCCGGCAGCTGCACCTGCGCGAACGTCACGTGCGGGCGGCCGACGACGACGAGGTCGTGCTCGACGTCGGCGCGGACCGCCCGGTGCGCCGCGACCGCGGTCGCGACGTCCTTGCGCGGGTCGGCCCATCCGACGAACAACGCGAACGGCCGGTCGAGCCCGTGCCGCCGGCGTACCGCCGTCACCGCGTCGTCGGGGGCAGGTGCGAACGACGGGTCGAGCGCGGGCCGGACCACCCGGATCCGGTCCGCCGCGACCCCGGCGTCGACGAGCTCCCGGAGGACCGCCTCGCTCACGGTCAGCACCCGCTCCGCCCGGCGCGCGCCGGCGAGCACGAGCCGGGCGTAGCCGCGGACCGAGCGCGCGAACCACTGCGGGCCGACGACGGGCGCGAGGTCGTGCACAAGGACGGCGGACCGGCGGGCGAGCAGCGGTGCGGTGTTGGCCAGCGAGAGCACCAGCCGGCGGCGCGCGGCCGCCGGCAGCGAGACCTGCTCCCAGGCGTGGTCGCCGAACCGGCCCGGCGGCCCCCACACGTGCCGGTCGACCCGGGGGTCGCCCACGCCGGGCGGCGCGAGCACCGTCGCGTCGAGCCCGGCGCCGACGGCGGCGTCGAGCATCGACGCGGCGACGCGGTGCAGCCCGACCGGGGTCGCGCGCAGGAACCGGCCGTTGACGACGGTCATCGCAGCCGGATCCTGGCCCCGAGCCGGCCGTCCCGGACGTGCAGCCGAGCGGCGCGGGCGTGCCCGGCCATGACACCGGCGGTCCAGCACAGGCAGACCGCCGACCCGAACGGATAGCCGCTGCGCAGGTCGCGGACCGCATGGCCGAGCCCGGCCGGCCCGATCCCCCGGCGGTAGAGCCCGCCGCCGGCGCCTTCCACCCGGGCCTTGGCCGCGACCGCCCCGAAGCCGACGCCGTATCCGTACGCCGCCCCGAGCGCCTGCCGGCGCGACCGCCACTGCCGGTGGGTCACGACGGCGGCCGGCTCGTAGCGGCCGTGCCAGCCGGCGTGCAGCAACCGCCGGAACATGTCGGTGTCCTCACCGGCGCGGAACCGCGCACCGGCCCCGAGCAGCTCGTCGAACCCACCGACCACTCGGGCCGCGGCGACCCGGACCGCCATGTTGGCGCCGTGCCCGAGCCCCTCCAGGGGGGTGGTGGGGTCGAACGTGCGCGCCTCGGTGTCGGCGAGGACGACGACGGGCGCGCCCCCGCCCTCCCCGAGAACCCGGCCGGTGACGAAGCCGAGGTTGGCGTCTGCTCCGAACGCCGCCGCGACCGCGCTCGTCCACGCCGGCCCGGGCCGGCAGTCGTCGTCGGTGTAGGCGACGACGTCACGCTCCGCCGCGCGCAGGGCGGCGTTGCGGGCCCGGCTGAGGCCGGGCTCCGGCTCGCGGACCACGCGCGCGCCGGCCGCGGCCGCCACCTCGGCGGTGCGGTCGGTGACCGACGCGCTGTCGACGACCAGGAGCTCGTCGGCGGCGGTCAGGACCGCCTGCACCGCGGCCAGGCACGCGGCCAGCTCGTCCGGCCGGTCCCGGCTGCACACGGCGACGGTGACTCCCCGACCTCCGCCGCGATCGCTGCGTTCGCCGCGGTCCGCGTCGCCGATCACTGCGTCCGCCGGCCAACGCAGTGATCGGCGAGCGCCGCGTCGATCGCGGCGAGCCGCTGCCGTGCCGCCGGCTCGGGCGCGTGCGACCGGAGGACCGCCGCCCGGGCCGCGCCGGCGAGCGCGGCCCGCCGGTGCGGGTCGCGGAGCAGCGAGACGAGCGTCGAGGCGAGGGCCGCGGCGTCCCGGTGGTCGGCGACGATCGCCGCGCAACCGTCGTCGAGGTCGAGCCCCTCGACACCGGCCGGGGTGGTGACGACCGGTACGCCGAGAGCGGCGGCCTCGAGCACCTTGACCTTCGGGCCGCTCGTCGGCGGGACCGGGAAGGCGACGACCGCCGCCTGCGCCAGCACCTCGTCGCTGCGCGGCACCCGGCCGAGCACGCGCACCCCCGGTGCCGAGCCGACCTCACCGGGACCGGCGAGCAGCAGCCGCGCACCCGGCACCTCGGCGCACACCGCCGGCCAGGCGGCGAGCAGGGCCGACAGGGCCTGCCGGTTCGGCGGCCAGGCCCAGTCGGCGACGAGCGCCACCACCGGCTCGTCGACGACAGGGACCGGCTCCGCGGGCACCTCGATCGCGGCGGGCACGGTGACCGCGGCGCGGCGCAGCGACTGCGCGACGCGTGCGGAGTAGGTGGTAGCGACGGTCGCCCCGCGCGTCGCCGCCCGCTCCGCGCGCAGGTCCTGCAGGTGGCCGGGCGAGACGGGCCGGCCCAGCGCGCGCCGGTCGAGCGCCGGTGAGTAGTGCACGGTGAGGACCGACCGCGGCTGCCGTCGTACGGCGGCGAAGCTCAACGGCTCCTCGGCGACCGCGACCGCGTCGGCCACCAGCTCGAGGTGCAGCGCCGCGACGTCGCTGCGCGGCCGGAGCAGGGCGCGCGCCTTCATCCGCCACCACGCCTCGGCCGGCAGCGGCCGCCAGTCGACCCACGACGGCGGGGCCGGGTCGGCCGGGTGCGGCCACCAGGACAGCACCCGGACGTCGCGGCCGAGCGCCCGGGCACCGACGGCGAAGCCGTGCAGCAGCCGAGCGCTGGCGGGCCCGTTCGGGTCGGGGAGGAACCGGCTGACCACGACGACCGGGCGGGCGGCGTCGCCGCGAGGCGGCGTCACGGCAGCACCGGGCGCAGCCGCCCGGTCCGGCTCGGCTGCCCGGCGACTCCTTCTTCTGGTGCCATGGCGGGCTCGGCGCGCTCGCGCCGCCAGGGCACCAGAAGAAGGAGGCCCAGCACGCCGCCGGGGACGAGCACCGCCGCCGACAGCGGGAGGGGGGAGCGGAACGCGCGCACGGTCGTGCCGTGCAGCCGCATCGCTCCGACGCCGCCGCGACCGGTGACGACCGCGACGATCCGGTGCTCCGCGGCCGACAGCGCGTCTCGCGACGGCGCCTCCAGGTGCAGGTGCGCCACCCCCGCGGCCGAGAGGACGGGATAGCACCCGATGTCGACGTCGGAGTGGCCGGACGTCAGGGCGACGGCCTCCGCGCACGCGGTCGTGACCAGCCGCTTGCCGGCGACCGACGGGTCGTAGGTGACGACGTCGCGACTGACGGGCAACGTCGTCATCACGTAGTCGCCCTGCACCCGATCCGCCGCCGTCGACACGACCGCGCCACCGACAGCGACGGCGACGGCCGCCGCGCCGAGCAGGAGCTCTCGGGACGGCCGCGGCAACCGGATCGGCGCACCCGCCCGGTCGGCGACGACCGTCGCCAGCGCGACGAGGAACCACAGCACCTGCGGTCCCTGGATGAGGGTGAACGCGTCGTAGAACTGCGTGCCGACGACGTAGGCGACGGCGCCGACCAGGCAGGCGACGGCGACCGGCCGGTCCTCGGTCCGGGCCACCACCGCGGCGCGCGCCGTCTGGGCGACGACGACGAGGTAGAGCAGCGCGAGCGCGACGAGACCGAACGCGCCGACCTCGGCGTACTCGAGCAGCAGGGCGTTGTCCGTCGTCCGCACGCCGGTGCTGTTGAGGTTGCCGAGCCCCACGCCCCGGAACGGATGCCGGGCGAGGTGCGGCAGGATGAGATGCAACCGGTCGAGGCGGATGCTGAGCGAGTTCTCGTCCGTCGCGGCGGACAGGTGCGCGGTGACGCTCGGGTGCAGCCGGTAGGCGACGAGGACGGCGACGGCGGCCACGAGCAGCACCGACACGACCCTGGTGTCGCGCAGGAGCAGTGCCAGCAGCAGCAGCGCGACCAGGCCGAAGCCCAGCGCCGACCGCGAGTAGGACCAGTACACGGCCGTGAGCACGAAGCCGGCGGCGGCGACCGCCGCGAACCGGCCGCCCCTCGACCGGGCGACCGCGACGACAACGGCAGCGAGGAGCGTCGCCGACATCCACGCGAACTGCAGCGCGAACTCCGCACCGGCGCGCACGCGGGGCTGCCCGGCGCGGAAGTCGAGCGCCTGCGCCGCGTTGGTCGGGTCCCGGTCGGGAAGCAGCGAGAAGAGCCAGTGGCCCCAGGCGTGGTTGCTCAGATGCTCGACGAATCCGATGCCGGCACTCACGGTCACGACGCCGGCAGCGATCTGCAGCGCCCGCCACGGCGACCCCAGCTGGCGGATGAGCACGACGCAGACCAGCAGGAAGACGACCTGCGTCGCCAGGTCGAGCATGCGGGCCGTCTGCCCGATCGAGTAACGGTTGCCCGGCGAGGCGACGAGCCCGACCACGAACGACGTGGTGACGACGAGGCCCAACGCGACGAGCACCGGGCCGGACCGCAGCTGCTCGGTGCGGATCCGTCCGTGCAGCCAGTGCAGGAGCAGGCGACCGGCGGCGGCGAGCGCCAGGACGTGCTGGACGGTCAGGTAGGAGAAGTGCGTGTGCGGCACGACGAACGTCGCGGGGACCAGGACGGCCGTCCCCAGCAGCGCCGCGAGAGCGACCGGCGGTCGGCCGAGGAGCACCAGCGCCACGAGCAGCAGCGCGGCGGCATCGACGGCCACGGCCGGCATGCTCGGTCAGGCCCGGCGGCGGAGCAGGTCGGCGCCGACGGCACCCGCGACGGTGATGGCCAGGAACGTGATCAGCGCCTCGAGCACCACCTTCTTGGTGCTCGGCTCGGTCTGCACCGGCGGTGTCGCGGCGTTGACGACACTCAGGGAGACCTGCTCGTTCGCCGGGACCTTGGCGTCGAACTGCTCGTTCTCGATGTAGTCGACAAGGTGGTCGGCGGCGAGCTGGGCCACCTGGCGCGCGTCCGCGGCATCGTGCAGGGACGCGGTCACGACGATCAGGAGGTTGTCCGGGTTGGCGGTCGCGAACAGGCCGCCCTGGACGACCGGCAACGGCAGCCCGGCGTCGTCGGCGACCGGTCGTGCGAACGCCTCCGTGTGCACGAGCCCGACGTACTTGTAGCGCAGCCGGGAGAGCTTGCCGAGCAGACCCTCGTCGCCGGTCTGGAACACCGCCGGCTGCTGGTCGATGAGGAGCACGGCACTGCTCTCGTACGTCGGCGTCCGGCTGTGCGCGTAGAGGGCGACAGCCGCTCCCGCGAGCATGCCGACCGCGAGGCTGATGACGGCGAGCATGAGCCACGCGGACTGCCACCATTGCCGGCCCTGTGGCGTGGCCGCCATCATCACCCCTGTCGAGTCATGTGCGCGGTCAGGCTACACACGCGGGACCGGTTCAGTTGGCCAACAGGCCCGTCATCACCGACATGCCGTTGACGTCGGGCTGCTGGATCCGGCCGACGGTTCGCACGAGGTTGAACAGGCCGGCGTCGCTCCCGTCGAACGTGAACGCCGACCAGCCGTCCCAGCCGTGCCTCTCGGCGTAGGAGATGACGTTGCGGTCGAACCGGCCGTCCTTGTCGCTGGGGAAGCCGAACTCGTCGACGACCAGCGCAGTGGTGTCCGCCAGCGCGTCGAACCGCCCCATGACGAGGCTCGGGTCGTGGATGCCGTCCGGGCCCTTCTGCGGGCAGCGCGCGGTCTTCGACGGCAGCCCGTTGGGGCAGGTGTAGACGTGCACCGCGAGGGCCAGGTTGCTGGTGCCCACCAGCCGGACGGTGGGCGGCTGGGTGGCGTAGTTGATGCCGCTGACGAGGACGAGGTTGGTCGCCCCGGTCGCCCGCACGGTGTCGTAGAGGCGCTGCATGCCGACGGCGACGTAGTCGGTGCCCTGGTAGCTGACGGTCCCGCCGTCGCGCCAGATCCGGCTGCCGACGTCGTGCGGCTCGTTGTAGAGGTCGAACGCGACGAGCGGGTTGGCCTTGAAGGCGCTCGCCACCTGCCGCCAGAAGCCCACCGCGCGCTTGTCCGGCATCGTCACGAGCCCGGGGTCCTGCTTGCACGGCTTGAGGGCGAAGGCGTGCAGGTCGAGCTCGACGAGCATGCCGTGCCGGGTGACGGCGGTCACGATCTGCCGCACCTTCGACAGGTACGACGAGTCACGGACGCACGACGGGCCGACCAGCCGGTCCGGGTTCAGCGGGATGCGGACGAGGTTGGCGCCCCAGCTGGCCGCCGCCTCGACCTGCGTCAGGACGAGGTCCAGCGGCAGCTGCGGGACGTCCTGCATGCCCTCGATCTCGACGCCGCGCAGGACGACGCGCCGGCCGGAGGCGTCGACGATGTGCGGTCCGCGGGTGGTGAGTGGCCCGGCGATCGGCGTGGCGGTGCCGGTCGTCGCGGTCGCGGTCACGTCGTCCACGAGCGTCACCGTGCCGGAGCCGGCGACGCGCACGCCGACCTGCGCCGTCGCCGCACGTTTGGGTGCGAAGCCGACGACCGGCAGCAGGTGCTGCCACGACGTCGTGGCGCGGGTCCGCTGGCCGACCTGCCGCGACTCCTTGTGGATCTTGTCGCCGGAGGCGTCGAAGAACTGCAGGACCATGGCGATCTTGCCGGCCGTTCCGCGGCGGCGCATCCAGGACGACGCCGAGTAGCGCTGGTGCGGAACGACGGCGAACGACGGCGAGACCGCGAAGCCACGGCTCGCGGTGGCGGTGACCCGCAACGCGCCGTCGCGGTCGTGCCCGTGCTTGCCGGTCCACCCGACCTGTGCGCCGGACTCGGCCGTCCAGCCGGTGTCGGCGGTGGGGAACGAGCGCGCCGTGTCCGCCAGCACCACCGAGTGGGTCACCTGGCCGGTCGGCAGGTCGGGATAGCTCGCCCGGACCGGCGCGGCGCTGCTCCCGCCTTCGCAGGCGGCCAGCGCGCTCAGGGCGACCAGGCCCAGACCGCACACCAGCCGACGCATCCGACGATGGTACGGGTGAGGTCACCAACCGAAACCGATGACGCGGAGCCCGGCCGCGGCCGCCGCCACGGTGTCGACGCTGCCGCGGCCGTCGACGACGAGGTCGCCGGACATGACGGTGGCCAGGGCGGACAGGTCCAGGTCGGCGAACTCGTCCCACTCGGTGACGAGCAGCACGGCGTCCGCGCGGGCGGCCGCGTCGTAGGGGTCGGTGCCGTGCCGCACACCGGCCCCGTCCGCGTCGGGCAGCGTCTTGACGATCGGGTCGTAGGCGCTGACGACCGCACCCGCCGCGCGCAGCCGGCGGATCAGGTCCAGGGAGGGTGCGTCGCGCAGGTCGTCGGTCCCAGGCTTGAAGGCGAGGCCGAGCACGGCGATCCGCCGGCCTTTCAACACCTTGAGCGCGGACTGCAGCTTGCGGATGACCGCCGCCCGCTGGCTGGTGTTGACCTCGACCGCGGAGCGCAGCATCGACGCGTGGTAGCCGTAGTCGGCCGCCGTCGCGATGAGCGCGGCGACGTCCTTGCCGAAGCAGGAGCCGCCCCACCCCAGACCGTGCTGGAGGAACCGCGGCCCGATCCGGGCGTCCGCACCGATCGCGGGCAGCACCCGGCGGGCGTCGGCACCGACCAGCTCGCAGATCGCGGCGATCTCGTTGGCAAAGCTGATCTTCGACGCGAGGAACGCGTTGGCGGCGTACTTCACCATCTCCGCCGACGCGAGGTCGGTGACGATGAGCTCCGGTCGCGGACTGGGCCGCGCACCCGGGAAGGACCGCTCCAGGACCGCCGCGTAGAGCTCGGCGACGCGCGCCGGCGAGCCGTTCTCGCCACCGAGCACGATCCGGTCCGGATGGAGGAAGTCCTCGATCGCGGCGCCCTCGCGCAGGAACTCGGGGTTGGACACCACGTGGAAGTCGGGCGTCACGTCGCGCGGCAGGGCCTCCTCGACGACCGTGCGCACCCAGTTCCCGGAGCCGACCGGGACCGTCGACTTGTTGACGATGACGGCGCCCGGCGCGAGGTGCGGGGCCAGCGAGGTCACCGCCGACTCCACCTGGCTCAGGTCCGGCAGGCCACCGGCGCCCGGTGGGGTGCCGACGCAGAGAAAGACGACATCGGCGGCAGCGACCGCGGCCGGGGCGTCAACGGTGAAGCTCAGCCGGCCCGTGCCGATGGCCTCGGTGAGCAGCTCGTCGAGACCGGGCTCGAACAGCGGCGTCTGACCCGCCGCCAGCTGGCCGACGCGGACCGGATCGACGTCGACACCGACGACGTCGTGTCCGAGCCAGGCGAAGCTGGTCGCGGTGACGGTGCCGACATAGCCGGTGCCGATCACGGCTATCCGTGTCATGTGTGGTCGCTCCTGGGTCTCTGGGAGGTACGCCGGGTCAGTAGGCGCCGGCGGAGCTGAGGACCGCGGACATTGTCCGCCACAGGATCTGCAGGTCGAGCGAGAACGACCAGTTCTCGACGTAGTACAGGTCGAGCCGGACGCTCTCCTCCCACGACAGGTCGCTGCGGCCGCTGACCTGCCAGAGGCCGGTCATGCCGGGCTTGACCAGCAGCCGCCGATGGACGCCGTCGGTGTAGCCGGCGACCTCCTCCGGCAGCGGGGGCCGCGGGCCGACGAGTGCCATGTCGCCGCGAACGACGTTGACCAGCTGCGGGAGCTCGTCGAGCGACCAGCGGCGCAGCAGCCGCCCGATCCGGGTCACCCGCGGGTCGTCACGAATCTTGAACAGCAGGCCGTCACGCGAGTCGTTGCGGGCACGCAGCGCGTCGAGCATGGACTCGGCGTCCACATGCATCGAGCGGAACTTCAGGATCTCGAACTCCTTGCCGTGCCGGCTCACCCGCCGCTGCCGGAACAGCACCGGCCCCGGCGAGGTCGCCCGGACGGTCACGGCGATCGCGGCGAGCAGCGGCGCCGCCAGCACCAGGATGCCGATGGCCAGAGCGCGTTCGACGATCTCCTTGAACAGGTAGCGCGCCCCCGTGATGTCCGGCTGGTCGACGTGCAGCAGCGGCAGCCCGGCGACGGGGCGGACCGCGACCCGCGGCCCGGCGACGTCGGTGAGCGCCGGGGCCACGATGATGTCGACGCCGCGGTCCTCGAGCTGCCAGGCGAGGCGGCGCAGCACGTCGGGCGTGACACCCGCGGACGCGGTGACGGCGATGACATCGGCACCGAGGTCGTCGACGAGGGCGAGAACGGCGGCACCGTCACCCGGCGCGCAGGCGCCGACGACGTTGAAGCCTGCCTTCGGTTCGCGCTCCAGCGTCGCCATCAGCCCGGTGACGGCGTCGCGGTCGCCGAGTGCCAGCACCCGGTGGCTCGCGGTCCCGCGCAGGCGCGCGCGGTAGAGCAGCCGGCGGGCACCGAAGCGGTGCACCAGAAGCAACGCGGTGCCGAACGCCAGCGCAAGCGCGACGAAGGACCGCGCAACCGGCAGCCGAAGCGCAAGGGCGACCAGGGCAACCGCGGCGACGAGGTGCAACGAGGAGTTGGTCACCCGCTTGTACTCCTCGGACCCGCAGCCGAGGAACCGCGGCTCGTACGCCCGACCGGCGGCGAGGGCCAGCATCCAGGCGATCGTGACGAGTACCGCGACGAGCGCGTAGGACATTCCCAACACACCCGACTGCGTGCGCTGCGACCCCAGCAGCGCGGCAAGGCTCGTCGCGGCGGCGAGGACCGTCGCGTCACCGACGACGAGCCGGCGCACGTAGCGCGACTGCCAGCTCGGCCTCGACGGCCGCGACGGGGTCGCCGGCCAGGCCGGCGCTCCGGCAGTGGCGGCGTCGACGCGAGGCGCGCGCGGGGCAGCGGTGGTCATCGGCTCCTCCCTGGTGACGCAGGTTCAACGGGCGAACCCGGAGAACCTCGCGAGGAGACCGGCGCCGAACGCTACTTGCGCAGCCGCACCTTCGTCGTGGAGTGGTGCCCGGACGTGCTGGTGCTCTTGGTCTTGGTCGTCGTCGGCATCGACTGCCGGGCGGCGTCGACATAGGCGGCCAGGGCCGGCTTGGCGCTGCCGTCCGTGTGGCGCAGGCCGAAGTTGCCCTCGATGCTCGGGCTGCCCGTCCCGAGGTCCTGGAAGGAGTACCAGAACAGCGGGCCCGCCCAGTCGTAGCTCAGCCACTGCGCGTAGGCGTCCGTGACCAGATCGCGCTGCCGGTCCTCCGTCACGCAGTTGTCCTCGGTGACGAGGTGCACGCCGTCGTCGTCGCAGACGGACACGCCGTCGCCGTTGGTGTCACCGCCGGTGGGGGCGCCGTACTCCGTCGCCCAGATCTTCTTGCCCGCGTCGCCGTTCGTGACCATCAGCGAGCGGAGTGAGTCCGGTTGTCCGAAGTTCGGGAACGCCGTGAACATCTGCTGCCACGCGTTCCAGCTCGCGAGCTTCGTCGGCAGCGCGGGGTAGGAGTAGGGGTGGAACCCCAGCGCGTCGAACGATCCGGCCGCGCCCGCGGCGTACATGGCGGACAGGAACTTCAGCGGCGCGAACATCCCACCCGCCGGGGACAGCCCGGCCGACACGACCGTCGCGGCCGGCGCGGCGGCGTGGATCGCGCTGTCCGCCTGCCGCAGCAGCGCGGTGTAGGCGACGGGGTCCGGCGCGGGGCGCCAGAAACTCGCGAGGTTCGGCTCGTTCCAGATCTCCCACGCACTCACGACGGGCGAGCCGGGGGCGTCGTTGACTCCGTCGCCGTCGTAACGCTCGGCCGCCGCGGCCGCGAACCGCGCGAACTCCGCCGGGTCGACCGGAGCGCACTTGCTCCCGTACGCCGCCGCGCAAGCGGGGTCGGCCGCCCACGCCGGCGTGTAGGCGAGGACTCCCAGGACCTTCATGCCGGTCGCGCCGAACCCGGAGGCGACCGCGTCGCTCACCGACCAGTCGTAGCCACCGGGCGAACGCTCGATGCCGCTCCAGCTGAAGCCGGTGCGGACCCAGCCCGCGCCGGTGGCCGAGTAGGCGGCCACCTGGTCGTTGAACGACGCGCCGGGCGGGAGCTTCGACCCGGTGACGAGACCGAACTGCGGCGCACGCTGGACGGTCGGGGACGCAGCCGCGCGCGACGACGGCGGACCGCCGACGGACACGACACCGACGGCACCAGCGAGCAGCAGCGCAGCGAGCAGGAACAGGCGGGTGAGGGGGATCGAACGCGACGACACGGAACGCAGACCTTCCGAGGGACGACCGGACCGGCGCGTGCTGGGGGTCGCGCTCGTCCCTATTAGCCCGTTACGCACCATTGTTGGCAATCATCTGTTCGGGTGTCGGATGTCGGCTCGTTGTAACTAGTCCTTCATCCTTCCGGGCGCGAGGTTCACGACGCTGACCCGTTGTCCCGGTCACCATGATCACCCCCCGCGTCGTCATCGCCCACGACTACCTGACGCAGCGCGGCGGTGCCGAGCGCACCGTGCTCGGGCTGCTGCGCGCGTTCCCCGGCGCCCGGGTGGTGACGTCGGTCTACGCACCGGAGTCGACCTTCCCGGAGTTCGCCGACGTCGATGTCGAAACCCTTTGGTTGCAGCGGATCCGGGCCTTTCGGAGCGACCCGAGGCTCGCGCTGCCCTGGCTCGCCAAGGCCTGGCAGGACCACGTCATCGACGACGCCGACGTCGTCGTCGCCAGCAGCAGCGGCTGGGCGCACGGCGTCAGCACGACCGCACCGAAGGTCGTCTACTGCCACAACCCGGCACGCTGGCTCTACCAGCCCGAGGACTACCTCGCGAAGGCGCCGATGGCGGCCCGGCTGGTACGCCGAATGCTCGCCGACCGCCTGATCGCGTGGGACTGCGAGCGGGCCGACGAGGCAGCGGTGTACCTCGTCAACAGCAGCGCCGTCGCCGGCCGGGTGCTGCTGCGCTACGGGCGGGACTCGGAGATCATCCCGCCGCCGGTCACGATCGACCCGCACGGCGAGCAGGAACCGGTCGCCGGGCTCGAGCCGGGGTTCCTGCTCACCGTCTCCCGCGCTCGCGGCTACAAGAACGTCCGGCTGGTGTGCGAGGCCGTGGAAGGGTTACCCGACCAGCGGCTCGCCGTCATCGGCTCGCTGCCCACGCGTCACGCCGCCTGGAGCGACCGGTTGCGCGGCGTCGGTCACGTCACCGACGCCCAGCTTCGCTGGCTCTACGCCAACTGCTCGGCGGTCGTGAGCGCGTCCCGCGAGGATTTCGGGCTCACGCCCATCGAGGGCAACCTGTTCGGCAAACCGGCGGTGCTGCTCCGCGCCGGCGGCTTCCTCGACACGCTCGTCGAGGGTGTCACCGGCTGTTTCATCGAGGCCGAGACCGTCGACGCCGTTCGTGCCGCGCTCGGCCGGATCCCCGCCGTCTCCGCATCGGTGCTGACGACCTACGCGACCGGGTTCGGCACCGACGTGTTCGGCGCGAGGATCCGCGCGGTGGTCGACGAGGTGCTGGCGGGTGTCAGCGCCCCGTCGGTGCTCCGGCTGCCGGAG
Organism: uncultured Actinomycetota bacterium; assembly: GCA_963835405.1. Lineage (GTDB taxonomy): Bacteria > Actinomycetota > Actinomycetes > JAFAQI01 > JAFAQI01 > CAWIFV01. The sequence goes on along the minus strand of CAWIFV010000006.1, from coordinate 23,694 downwards.
CAACCGGCGGTCGAGACGATGCCCGCCAGCATCCAGAACAGGTAGTCGAGCGGGAAGATCTCGAAGAAGTTCGCCGCGACGCTCGCGACGGCCGCGGCCACCACGAGTGCCGTGACGCCCGCTCCGAAGTCGCCCCCGGGTCCGGCGCGCCGGGCGGCCGCCCGCGCCCGGGCCAGCAGCAGTCCGAGGGCGAGCAGGAACAACAGCAGCCCCGCCACGCCGTCCTCGTAGAGGACCTCGAGATAGCTGTTGTCGGGCTGGAAGACGTGGGTGGCCGACCCCACTCGATCGGGGTTGAACGTGATCTCGTCGCCGGCCAACGCGCCAGCCTTTGCCGCGCCCGCCCCGGCCGAGCCGACACCGACACCGAACGGCGCGGCGACCACCGTCGCCGGCAGCTCCTGCCACCGGCTCAGCCGGTCACCGGCACTTGCGGACTGGAAGAAGCCACCGGCGCCGACCACGAGCAGCACGGCGACGGCGCCGACCACGACCGGGGTGGCCACGAGCAGCCTGCGATGGCGGGTCAGCGCGAGCAGCAGCACGCCGACGGCCAGGCCGATCCAGGCGGTGCGCACCACCGCAACCGCGAGCCCCGCGACGTAGAGGGGCATCGCCGCCAGGATCAGCCGGTTGCGGAGCCGCTGCGTGTCGCCCAGCGCCACCGCGCCGGTGACGAGCACGACCAGCATGAGGAAGAACGCGAACGGGAACGGCGAGTTGAACGTCGACCACGAGCGCATGAACGAGCCGGTGAACCGGATCGTCGAGTTGTAGTCGTAGCCCAGCTCGTGCAGCCGGGACGGGCCGAGCACCTGCTGCGCGAGACCGAAGGCCGCGACCACCGCGCCGGTCCCGGCGAGGATGCCGACCAGCCGGTCGCGGTCCGCCGGCTCGAACGGGCAACGCAGCGCCACCGCCGCGGTGAGCACACCGAAGAATGCCACCTTCAGGCCCGACGACCGCCTGCATCGTCGGCACCCATGTGGCGGTCGCCAGCGCGACGGCCGCGAGCAGGACCAGCGCCCGCGCCCAACCCGGGACCGGTGCGGCCCGCGGTCGGGCCCGTCCGGGCTGGAACGCCGCAACCAGGGTCAGGCCGAGCAGCGCCTCCTTCCACGCGGAGGCGCCCGCGGGCAGGGGAAGCACGAGGAGCAGGCCGTCGAAGGGCACCAGCCCGGCCAGCAGCAGCAACCCGCGCTGTGGGCGCGGCCAGATCCAGCGGGCGAGCGCCAGGCCGAGGACGACGGCCAGCGTCGCCAGCAGCAGGGCGTCCGGATGTGACGGGGCGGCGACAGGCACAACGGCTCCTGTTCTGGGGGATCACCGTGGGATCTTGCCCTTCTCAACGAGACAGCGAGGAATTCCGCGCGGGTCCGTTACAGAAGGCGCGGGCGATCCCTGCTCGCTCGACCCAGCATCGAAAGAGGTAGGCCCGTGGGAACCCGACACGAGATCGCCATCGCCATCGTCGGAGCCGTCGCTGTCGCCGTGGGGGTGGGCGCCTGGCAGGACAGCCAGGACCGCGTCTACTCGGCGTCGTCGCTGCTCTCGGTGAGCCCCGCGCCGGCAACCCTCGCCGGCATCGGCACCCGGCCCGACAACGCGGTCTTCCTCTCCCGCAGCTACGCCGCGCGGCTGGGACCCGACCGACGCTCGTCACCGCCATCGCGCAGTCCGGCCTGCGCCTGGACCTACGACCAGGCCCGCAGCCGGGTCACCTCCGACGTGTCGACCACCGACGCCACCATCGCCGTCACCACCACCGGCCCGAGCCGCACCGACGCGCGCGCCCTCGACCTGGCGCTCACGCAGATGCTCGTCGACCAGATCCAGACCGAGCAGCAGGCGCTGCGCGCGACCGCGGCTGGGGCCGGTCGACGCGGAGATCGCCGACCTGCGGGCCGAGCTGCGGCACACCCGGCCGGGAACGCCCCGCCGGGACGCCCTGGCCCAGCAGTACCGGACACTGCTCGGCACCCGGGCCCAGCTGCAGGTCGCCCCGACGGACACGCTCGACGTCCTGTCCCCGGCAACGGCCGACACCGACCCGGTCGCCCCGCACCCGGTCCGCACCGGCGCACTCGCCTTCCTAGTCGCGGCGGCCGTCCTCGGGCAGCTCGTCGCCTGGCGCCGGTCCCGGCGCCGGCCCGCCGGTGCCGCCGCCGGTGCCGCCGCGACGTACCCCACCGGGCCGCAGCCGGCGGCCGCCGTACCCGCTCCGGCCGGTCCGGCCGGCACCACCTCCGCGCCGGGCGCGGAGGGCTCGGCGATCCGCCGGATGGCCAACGGCCGGCGGTCGAGCGGTGCGCTCCCGCCGGGCTGAGCACTGCGAGTCCTCATGGTGTCCAGCCTGTGGCCGCCGACGGTCGTGGGCGGAGCGGAGCGCTACGCCGCGACCCTGGCCGCCGGCCTGCGTGCGCAGGGTCACGAGGTCGGCGTGGTGACCCTCGGCGTCGACGGCGCGGACGTCGTCGACGTGGTGCCCGCCTGGCCCGCCCGCGTCGAGACCCTGCGCACCGGCCCGGCCTGGCGCCGGCCGCTCTTCCACGCCCGCGACGTCTGGCGGTTCGACGTCGGCCGGGTCATGCGCGCCGCCGTCGAGCGGTTCCGGCCCGACGTCGTGCACTCCCACGTCACCCAGGGGATGTCGGTGGCGGCCCTCACCGCCCCGGCGCGCCTCGGCGTGCCGCACGTGCACACCCTGCACGACTACTGGCTGCGCTGCTGGCGCTCGACGCTCACGACGCGCGGCGGGCGGCCGTGCGGCGGCGGCTGCCGGCCGATCGCGGCCTGGCGGCGGGCGATGCTCGGCCGGCAGCGGCCGGGCGTCGTCGTCGCGATCTCGCAGGCGGTGCTCGACGAGCACGCGAACGTGGCCGGTGCCGTGGCCACTCGCGTGCTGCACCACCCGGTGGAGGAGCGGCGGCCGCGCCGCCGCGGCGCGCCGGCGCCCGGGTCGGCGGTCTTCGGCTACCTGGGCCAGCTCAACCCCAACAAGGGCGTGGCCGTCCTGCTCGACGCGATCCGGCCGGACGCCGGCCGAGCTCGTGGTGGCCGGGCGCGGGCGGCTCGAGGCCACGGTGCGCGCCGCCGGTGACCCGGTCCGGTACGTCGGCTGGGTCGACGGCTCCGCACGGGAGGAGTTCTTCGACCGCATCGACTGCCTCGTCGTGCCGTCCGTGTGGAAGGAGCCGGCCGGCCTGGCCGTCAACGAAGCGGTTGCCCGGGGCATCCCGGTCATCGCCAGCGCGGCCGGCGGGCTGCCGGAGTATGTGCCCGCCGGGTGCCGGTCGCTCCTGGTCCCACCCGGCGACGCCCCCGCGCTCGCCGCCGCGATGGACCGGTTCAGCCGGAGCCCACAGGACCACCAGCCGGCCGCCGCCGACGACGACAGCCGGGGGTGGCCGGCGCACCTCGCCGCCGTCGTCGACTGCTACCGCACCGCCGGCGAAGGGTCGAGCCGGGGAAGCCGACACGTTGCCGACTGGCGAGCGTGGCCGCATGAGGTTCGAGCCCAGCCTCGTCTCGGTCGTCCTGCCGGTGCGCGACGGCGGCGACCTGATGACCGAGCAGCTCGACGCCCTGTCCCGGCAGACCTACCGGGGTCGGTGGGAGGCCGTCGTCGCCGACAACGGGTCCACGGACGGTTCGGTGCAACGCGCTCTTTCGTGGGGCGGTCGGCTGCCCGGGCTGCGCGTCGTCGATGCGTCCGACCGCGCCGGCGCCGCCCATGCCCGCAACGTCGGCGCCGGGCATGCGCGCGGCGACGCCCTCGTCTTCTGCGACTCCGACGACGTCGTCGACCCCCGCTGGCTGGAGGAGCTCGTCGCGGCCCTGGGCGCCGCCGACATCGTCGCGGGCCGGATCGAGACCGAGCGGCTCAACGACCCGCTCTCCCGTCGCTGGCGGCCGTTCCTCGCCCACGACTCGGAGCCCATCTCGCACGGCTGGCTTCCCTATGCGCTGAGTGCCAATGTCGGCTTCCGCACGAGCACGTTCCGCCGCGCTCGGCGGCTTCAGCCTCGACTACTCCGTCGGCGAGGACGTCGAGATCTCCTGGCGCGCCCAGCTCAGCGGCCACCGGTTCGCGTTCGCGCCCCGTGCCGTCGTGTACTACCGCTACCGCACCGGGCTGCGCCCGCTGCTGCGCCAGTACCTCGCCTACGGCACCATCGGCCCGCGGCTCTACCGCGACTTCGGCGCCCGCGGCATGCCCGGGAGCCCACCCCGCGCCGCCATCGGCCCGTGGCTGCGGCTGCTCGCGAAGCTGCCGGTCGTCGTGCTGTCCCGCCGGGCACGCGGCGACACGCTCCGGCGGATCGCCTTCCGGCTCGGCCGCATCCGCGGCAGCCTCGACATCGGCACCGTCTACCTGTAGCCGCCGTGGCGACCCAGCCTCTCCTCCCAGCCGACCGCACCGGTGTGCGGCCGTTGCGCGCGATGTTCGTCAACGAGAACATCGGCGGCAACGCGACGATGCACCTGCACCTTCGCCGGGCACTCTCCCAACGCGACGACGTCGCCGCCGACTTCCTCGACGCCACCCCGCGCGGTCACGCTTCGGCGGGTCGCGGGCGCGGCCGTTCCCGGTCTCGGTCGGCTCGACCTCGACCTCGCCGCCCTGCGCGGGCAGCTCGCCCTGAGCGCGCACGTCCGACGCCGCCTCGTGCCGCGCGCCCCGGCGTACGACGTCCTGCACGTCTACACGCACAACGCCGCGCTCCTCGCCGTCGGCGCTCTCCGCCGCCGACCCACGGTGATCGGTCTCGACGCGACGGCCGAGCAGAGCCTGCGGCTGCTCCCCTACCGCATCGCCGACGCGCTTCACCCCGTGGACGGCCCGGCCGGCGCACGCCCTGGCGCAGCGCGTGTACGACGCGGCCGGCGCGATCGTCGTCAAGTCGCAGTGGGCCCGCCGCGCCCTGCTCGAGGACTATGCGGTCGACCCGGACCGGGTCCGACTCATCCCGTACGGCATCGAGGTACCGGCGGTCCCCGCCGTGACCCGCGCGGACGACGTCGTGACCTTCGTCGGCCGGTCGATGGCACGCAAGGGTGGCTGGCTGCTGCTCGAGGCGTGGCGGCGGCGGCTGCGCCCGCACGCCCGGCTGGTCCTCGTCACCCCCGAACCGGTGCCGCCCGAGCCCGGCCTGACGGTCGTGCCCGACATCCGGCCCGGGGACCCGCGGCTGCACGAGCTCCTGGCCGCGTCCACCGTTGTCGCGTTTCCCAGCACCGGCGACACGTTCGGCTACGCGGCCCTCGAGGCGATGGCGATGGGAACGCCGGTCGTGGCGGCGGCTGCGGCGGCGATCCCGGAGATCGTCACCGACGGGGCGACCGGCCTGCTGGTGCCGCCGGGCGATCCGGACGCGCTCGCGGCAGGACTCGAGGCCCTCCTCGGAGAACCCACCCGCACCCGGCGGCTCGGCGCCGCGGCGCGAGGGGCCGTGCTGGAGCGGTTCGACGCGCGCGTCACCACCGCAACCCTCGTCACCGTGCTCCGTGACGTCACCGAACGGAGCCACCCGTGACCGCGACCGCCACCGTCTCCATGCGCGCGAACGTCGTGTCCGGCGTCCGGTGGGGAGCGTTCAACCAGATCGTCCAGCAGCTCACCCGGCTGGCCGTGCAGGTCGTCCTGACCCGGCTGCTCGCGCCGCAGTCCTTCGGTCTCGTGGCGCTGGCGTTCGTCGTCATCAACTTCGGCGCGCTGCTCACCGGCATCGGCTTCTCCCAGGCACTCATCCAGCGCAAGGACCTGGACCGGCCGCTCGTCGATGCCATCTTCGTCGGGTCCGCGCTGCTCGGCCTGACGCTCGCGGTCGCCGTCGCGGCCACGGCGGGGCCGCTCGTCGTCCCTGCTCGGCGACCGCGCCCTGGAACCGGTCCTGCGAGTACTGGCTCTGGTGTTCCTCTTCCAGGGCATCGAGGGCGTGCCCAACAGCCTGCTGCGCCGGCAGATGCTGTTCCGGCTCTACGTGCTGTCATCGACGATCGCCGTGGTGACCGGCGGCGCCGTCGGCATCGCCCTGGCCTTCGCCGGCGCGAAGGTGTGGGCGCTGGTCGGCTTCGCGCTGACCGAAGCCGTCGTCGCCACCGCCCTCGCGTGGGCCTTCGGCATGTCGGCAGGCGTGTGGCGGATGCGGCTCACGCGGGACCTGCGGCCGCTGCGGTCGGTGCTCGGCTACAGCAGCGCGGTCACCGGCAACCGCATCCTCTATTACGGCTCACGCAACGTCGACAACCTCATCGTCGGGCGCGCGCTCGGCACCACCGCACTGGGCTTCTACGGCTTCGCCTACCGCCTGATGCTCTACCCCATCCAACGGGCGGCCGACGTCATCGGCAGCGTGACGCTGTCGGCGTTCGCGCTGATGCAGGACGACCACGCCCGGCTGGGATCGGCGTACCTGAGGGCGGTCCGTTACCTCGCGGTCGTCGTCGTACCGGTCTCCGTCCTCGCCGCCGTGACCGCACCGCATCTGGTCCCGTCGTCTTCGGAAGCCAGTGGAGCGCCGCCGAGCACCCGTTGCGGATCCTGGCGCTGAGTGGGCCGGCACTCGCGCTCGTGCGGCTCAACGGCAGCGTGTGGGAGGCGACCGGCCGGGCGACGATGTCGCTCTGCATGAGCGCGGTCGCCCTGGCCTGCTGCTCCCGGGGTTCCTCGTGGGCGTGCACTTCGGTGTCGACGGCGTGGCCGCCGCCTACACGATCACGATCTACGTCGCGCTGCTCCCGCACTCCGGCGCTCTCCATCACGACCGGCATCACCCTGCGCAGCCAGCTGACCAACGCGCTGCCCGTGCTGGGCGCAGGGGTCGCCCTGGCCGCGGCCGCACTGGTCGTCGACCCGCCCTGCCCGGCGCCGTCGGGCACCTGGGTCGGCTGCTTGCGACGATGGCCGCCGGGGTCGCCGTGTACGGCGCCGCCTGGTGCTCGCGGACCGGCAGCTGCTGACCGACGCGTTCCGCATGGTCCTGCGAAGCGCGCCGTGACCGCGCCGATCGACCGCCTCACCCGCCAGGACGAGGGTTACCTGCTCCGGGAGCGCGAGGTGCAGCCGATGCACTTCGTCGTCCTGCTGCTGGCCGATCCCGCCGCCGGCGGCCCGGTGACGGTCGACGCCGTTCGCGCGCAGGTGGAGGCGCGCCTGCACACGGTGCCCGGGCTGCGCCGGCGGATCCGTCGCGCGCCGTTCGGGATCGGCCCGACCGTCTGGGTCGACGACCCGCTGTTCCGGGTCGACCGGCAGGTCGTGCCGTGGCCGACATCGGCCCGGACCGAGACCGACCTCGCCGCCGCTCTTGCCGACGAGAGCCTCCGGCGGCTGCCGCGCGACCGCCCGCTCTGGCGGCTGGCGGTGGCGCCGCCACTGGCCGACGGTCGCATCCCCGTCGCGTTCTCGATCCACCACGCGTTCATGGACGGCGGGCTGTTCCGCCTCGCCCTCGACGGGCTGTGCGGTCCGGACCGACCCGAGCCGCCCGAACAGCCCGAGCCGTGGCGGCCCGCCCGGGCGCCGGCCGCCCTCCGGCTGCTGGCGCTCGGCGTCGCGGCGCGGCTGCGGGCGCGGCTCGCACCGACCGCCCCCGCACCGGCGCCCGGTGGTGCCGCCCAGCCGGTCGGCGGGCTGCTCACCGGCACCGTGGGACCCCGGCGTGCGGTGGCGCTGCGGACGCTCGCACTCGAGGCGGTCCGCGACCTGCGCCGCTGCACCGAGGCGACGCTCAACGACCTCTACCTCGCGCTGGTCACCGACGGCCTGCGCGACCTGCTGACTGCCCGGGGCGAGTCCACCAGGCCGGTCATCGGCGATCGTGCCCCGTGACGTCCGCACCGCCCAGGAGTCGGCCACCACCGGAAACCGCACGTGGTCGATGTTCGTCTCGCTGCCGGTCGACGTGGCGGATCCGGCCGAACGGCTGGCGCGCATCGTCGATCACACCGCGAGCGCGAAGCAGCGCGCCTCCTCCGCCGGCAATGCGGGCTTCCGCTTCGACGTCGCGGCGACGAACGTCCGGCTGGGCGGCCCGCACGAGATCGGTGGTGGTCGCATCCGGTCCATCCATGCCACCGCGCCGCTTCAAGGGGACAACCGCCTGCTCGTCCTCGCAATGTCGCACGACGACGAGCTCACCCTCTCCTTCTTCGCCGACGCGGATGCGTTCCCCGACCTCGACACCCTCGCCGACGGCGCGGTCGCGGGATTTCACCACCGCTGCCCGCGAGGCGCGGGGGTTGTCCCCCGTTGACCGAACATGACACGGAGCCGGCGATGACGCTCCCGACGTTCCTTCTCATCGGCGCGCCACGCGCCGGCACGACGGCACTGCACCGCTGGCTGGGCAGCCACCCCGACGTGCTGCGTCTCGCGACCGAAGGAGACGGAGTTCTTCAGCCTCCACCACGACCGCGGCCCGGAGTTCTACGCGCAGTTCTTCGCCCACCATCGCGGCGAACCGGTCGTCGGCGAGAGCACGCCGATGTACCTCTCCCTTCCCTACGTCGCACCGCGGATCGCCGCGTTGCTGCCCGGCGTCGCCCTCGTCGCGGTGCTGCGAGAGCCGGTGGCCCAGGTGGTGTCGGCCTGGTCGAAGCTGCGCACCCTCGGCGTCGAGCGCCGTCCGCTGGATGTCGCCATGGCCGACGCGCTGCGCCGACCGATCCGCCGGCGATGACGAGGCGATGTGGGCGCGGTCCTGCGCGCGTCGACCCGGTCGCCGCGGACGCTGCGTCCCCTACCTGCTCACCGGCGCCTACGAGGACGTCGCTTCGCCGCTATCCGGCGCTGTTCCCGCAGCAGTCAGCTCACCGTGCTGCTGCACGACGACCTCGTGCGGGACCCGGCGGGTTCCTGCGGCGCTTCGCGGCGGCGGTCGGGGTCGACCGGCCGGGCGCCGACCCGGTGCCACCACGGTCAACGAGAGCATGGGCCGACACCGGGCTGGGCGCATCGGCACGCCCGGTCGCTGCCGTCGACCCGGGCCCGCCGCGCCTCGAACGGCCTGGCCGGCGCGTCTCGACGCCGGCCACCGGCCGGTGCTGGACCATGGGGTGGAGCGCGACCTGCGCGGCTACTTCGCCGCATCAACCGCGGTCTCGCCGACCTGGTCGGCAACGACGTGTCGGCCTGGTTCGCCACGGCACCGGTGTGAGCGCATGGTCACGGAGCCGGTGAGTCCGACCGTCGCGGTCAACGCCCGCTTCCGGCAGCGGCCGGTGACCGGCGTGGAGCGGGTGGCGGGCGAGCTGCTGGCGAGACTGCCGGACGCGCTGGGCCGAGTCGCCAGGGCGGACCTGGTCGAGCTGGCGCCGCAGCGCCCCGGGCACGGCGTGCGCGGTCACGCCTGGGAGCAGCTGCAGCTGCCGCAGGAATTCCGCCGGAGCCGCGCACAGGTCCTGCTGAGCCTGTGCAACCTCGGACCGGTGCGAGTGCGCGAACAGGTCGTGCTCATCCACGACGTCGCGCCGTTCCGGCTGCCGGCGGCGTTCACGACGGCGTACGGCGCGCAGGTGCGCGCGGTGCAGCGGATGCTGGCCCGCCGGTGCACGATCGCCACGGTGTCGGAGCATTCGCGCCGGGAGCTCGCCACGGTCCTGTCGCTCGACCCGCAGCGGATCGCGATCGTCCCGCCGGCCGTCGGGCCCGGTTTCCGCGCCGGGAGCCGGGCCGGCCACGGCGGCTACTGCCTGTTCGTCGGCGGCCACGACCACCGCAAGAACCTCGAGTTCCTGCTGCGCCTGTGGCCGCAGGTCGTGGAGCGGACCGGGCTGGAGCTGCACGTCGTCTCCCGGTCGAGCACCGGGACGCTGCGCGGCGGCGCTCCGAACGCGGGCGTCGCCGGCGTGCGCCGGCACCTCGACCCCGACGACGACGGGCTCGCGGCCCACTAAGGATGATATCAGGATGAGGATTCTGATGAATTTTTACGCTTATTTGACCTATGGCAAGATATAGCGTATCTGTAGTTTTTTTTTGAAACACATAAAAGTGACCTAACAAAAGAATTTTATAATTTTATTTCTGTTGAAAAAGCGGTAATACGAACAAGGGATGAGGCAAAATAGCTTCAAAAAAAGATACTTGGAGTAAAAAATGATAAAGATGAACAAGTATTCCTTAATGATTTCTTTAAACCACTCGATAACATTACATATAAACCAAATGGATTAGAGAAATCTAAAGCCTATGGTATCTTGGAAAAAAGTTGGATTCGTTTATACGCAATTAAAATTCTGGAAAACTTTTATGTGATCACTGGTGGTTCTATTAAACTCACGCCCAGAATGTCGGATAGAACCCACACTCAAAAAGAATTAGAGAAATTAGATAGATGTCTTGCTTTTCTTAAGGAGAATGGAATTATTGATGTGGATGGTATTAAGGAAATATCCGAATAAATATTAGGAACAAATTAGAGATTAATAATGTCAGAAATAAAAAAGAATCTAAATAAAATAGTTGTAGAAGAACCATCAAAATGGGTAGAAATAACTAATTGGAGGATTGAAAATGAGGGTTAACTAGATAACTCGGCTAAAATAGCACTCAAAATATTGAGGACAATTAGAGATTTAAAAATCACTCAAAAAGAACTAGCTGATAAATTAAATATTTCACCCCAACATATTAGCAAAGTGCTTAAGGGGCAGGAAAATCTTACTTTAGAGACTATTAACAAATTAGAAAAAGCTTTAAATATTAGATTAATAGATATTCCTGAATTTGAGACTACCATATCGTTTGAGCCTGGTGTTGTAAATGAAGCTGTAGATTATCAGGACGGTCAAATAAAATCCGGAATGGTTTCTTTTGAAGAGGAGCATTATACCGTATCAGGTGATTGTCAAATTTTAAGTCTGGTAGCATAAATGGCAAAAAGTTCAAAACCCATTCGTTTTCTGCTTCGTAAAATCACCTCTGAACAATTCGCCACATTAGGTGATTTGCCTGATTCAAAACATAAAATTGAAATTAGCACAAGAGCAAACTTTGCGTATAATCCTGATAACAGAGCAGTAGGTGTATTAACAACCTTTACATTTATTGCAATGGAAAAACCCTTTCTGATTTTAGAAGCAGGTTGTCATTTTCAGATAGAACCTGAAGATTGGAAATCATTGCTTAAAGAAGATGAGTCGTTAGAACTACCTAAAAATTTTGTAAATCATTTGTTAATGCTAACTATTGGAACTGCTCGTGGCATTTTGTATCAAAAAACTATTAATACTGATTATAATAGATTTTTAATCCCTCTTATAAATGTAACTAAAATCGTAAACTCAGATATTATTTTACACAAAAATAAAAAGTGAAGCATCCAATTTATTGTTAATCTATACTTTGAAATAGCATATATATTAAGGACAGATTCATAGAGATATACTTTTGCACGATTAGGAATACTACTCCAATGTTTCAAATTTGATCAGCTCTTAAAGGGGACTTTTTAAATGAAACTCTCGCGTTGGCTGATAAATTCACACAACATTTTATGGACTCATACGTTCCTTCTTCCTTTATCCACCAACCCTCCTTCTAATCCCCTTATCCACCAACATTCTAATTCACACAGCCTCTCCAATCCTCCTGTTCCTTGTTCCTTTTATCTGTTATCCTGTTTTCCTTTTTCCTACTTGTTACTTGTTACTTTTATCTTTTATCTTGTCATCCAACCCTCCAGCTGTCCCTTACCTTGCTTCTTTTTCCTTTTTCCCGCCGGGGTTAATGTAACTGTCAGACCCCAAATTTCAGAATTTGAGAAAGCAGCTGATACTCCAATACCTTTTATCAGTTCCTGCTTATTTTCCTTGCTGAGATTTCGGCAGTATAGTTCTGTTATCAATCTTTTCGATCAGTTCAGAGAACTGAGCTCTTGAGTTTGGTTAATTTCTATAGTAAAAATGCGCTGAGATAGTAGGATCCACACAATATTTTTTAGTTCGTAAACTGTTTTGTAAGTTCACGAAGTCATAAAAATTAATATCCATCGTTTTAGTCAGCATCTGAGCTTTAATAGCATTTAGCAGATCACCTGTTGTTTCACGCTCATTATTTTTACGCAGATACCATTTAGCGTTAGGCAAATGATTTATACCTCCTGTTTGTCTTACTCTATTGGCAGCCAATTGCAATAGTGAATATATGGCTACAGTGAAAGCCGGAACTTTTTCTACAGGATCTTTAGTCCTTACCTGGGCCTGACCACATCCAAGGAGAGTTTTTTCTTCTCTAAAATTCACCTCTATTTCCCATCTCCATAAATATGCCTGAAGTATTTTTTTTATTTCAAGGTTAGGGTCTGTACAAATTATATATGCGGGTTGACGATATAGAAGTCTTGATTTTTTTGTTAGCCTATATCCAAGCGGGCGTATGATGATAAGTTTTAAGTTCTCTTTACCTGCTTTTCTCCACCTTACATTGTCAACTATTTTAAGATTAAAATTATGAGTTTTTCCGGCAGCCCAGGCTTTTACTTCCTGCCACGGGTATTTATCTGATGTCCTGATTTCTTCGGGCTTGGGAAGAGCTTCTCCATAAATTCTCTTTCTTCCGGCTTTGTCTTCACTTCCTCCAGGAATTTTATTAAGAGCAGTATCTTTCCTGATTCTACCTATAAGCGTAACCCTTGGAGGTCTATTCTTTAATACATTTTCATTTGTATAGCTTCCATCAACCCCTAGTACTATCTGGTAATCTTCAGCTCCCAAGCTGTCTATTTTAGTACGTAAATGCTTTATTCTTTCTACTCCCTGCAGACTTAAATTTATTTTCTTTTTCTTTTCTTTATAATCATCCCATTGTTCCTGGCTATCTGTTTTTCTGGGTTTCTTAACACTCGGGCAATGATAAAAGTCTACCGGTATTGCTCTGCTTCTGGATGCTCCGGATTCTTCCGGCAATGCTACTGACAGTTGTATAAATCTTTGACCCCAGATAAAATTAGTATGGAATGGCGGTCCCAAAGGATCCCTTCTCCAGGCTGTCCCTATAATTTTTTTCCCGGATTTATATAATAGCGTATCATCCATATGAACATATATATTCCTATCTTCATACTTTCCTTTTTCAAGTAAGGATTGTAATATTGTTGAAAACAGTGAGTCTGTATTTATTCTTTCCCCCTGAAATAATCTATAGGTATTACTCCAATCTATAAATTGTTCTCCAGCCGATGATATCATCCCGCTTAATGTATGTCGCCCGGAACAGTTGAGTAATCCATATGCTAATTTAAGCGCCCGTCTAAACGTTCTCGGTTGCTTAAATGCACCTCCGCATTTAGAGAATAAATTATCAAACTCTTCCATCAAAGTTGTTCGTTCAGTTTTTTTTTACTTCAACACCTTTTGGCTGTTGCCTCTTAAGGATCAACTTATTCTTATTTTCAATGACCCATTCTACTGTCTCACCTTTATCAAACTCCATTGCATGGGCAATGGCTGCAGGAAAATTTATGAACCACTGCTCGCTGTTTGTCCTTTTTATAACTTGTATTTTTGTTGGATAACCCATATTCATTCCATAGTTATTTAACTAGTTGGAAATATCATGAAAATTATCACCAAATGCAATCAATTCTATCCTTTTTTGTCTATATATAGTTAAACGCCAAACTCAAGCGATCAGTTCAGAGAACTGAGCTACGCGCACGTTTCAATGCAGTCAGTCCTAATAACTCTCGGGGGTGGCTGGCTTGGCCCACCCTTGCTTTTAATTTTTCCCTTCATTCTGCCGGGTCTGAGAGCGGGGGGTAGTTATTATTTAGATTGTTAAAGTCCCCGGGCTAAAGCGCCGGGGTTAATGTAACTTTTAGAAACTCAACCTGGGGCTGAAAAATCTGAGCTATGGGATTGATTAAAATTGAATTTATTTTGATAAATTTCAAAGCTGAATATTTTTCGATTATAGGAGTTTATGTACAGGCCTAAATTTTTTGTTTTACTGCCTACCCTTACAAAGGAACAAATCTATAAGGATATAATAGCCGGTGTTCTTGTAGGAATTGTAGCTCTTCCTCTTTCTATTGCATTTGGAATTGCTTCAGGTGTTTCACCGGAAAAGGGAATAATTACAGCAGTGATAGGCGGATTTATAGTTTCATTTTTAGGGGGAAGCCGAGTACAGATAGGGGGACCAACAGGCGCTTTTATAATTATAGTCTATGGAATTGTACAGAATTACGGAATAAACGGACTGATGCTTGCAACGATTATGGCAGGTATTATACTGATTATTATGGGATTTGCAAAGTTCGGTTCGATGATAAAGTTTATTCCATACCCTGTTGTTGTGGGATTTACAAGCGGGATTGCAGTAGTGATTTTTTCGAGCCAGGTGAATGATTTCTTGGGATTAAACATTCCCAGAGTGCCCGCGGATTTTTTTGGGAAATGGGCTGAATACTTTAAACATTTTTCAAATATAAATTATGAAGCAATGTTTGTCGGTTTATTTTCTTTCCTGGTGATAATTCTATGGCCCAGACTATCAAAGAAAATACCCGGATCAATTGTAGCTATTTTACTTGCAACTGTGATTGTTCATTTATTCCATTTGAATGTGGAAACGATAGAAAGCAGGTTCGGTGCACTGAATTCTTCAATTCCGGCGCCTTCAATTCCTTCATTTAATCTGGCAGTCATAAAGGAGCTTATACTGCCGGCCACAACCATTGCAATTCTCGGTTCTATTGAATCTTTATTGTCTGCCGTGGTTGCGGACGGTATGATAGGCGGCAAGCATAAATCCAATATGGAACTTGTAGCCAACGGTATAGCAAATATTATAACACCGCTGTTCGGCGGAATACCTGTAACAGGAGCAATTGCAAGAACGGCAACCAATATTAAGAACGGCGGAAGAACACCGGTAGCGGGAATAGTCCACGCAATTACATTACTGCTTATAATGCTGTTCCTGGGACAATGGGCAAGGCTGATACCGATGGCCACGCTTGCTGCTATACTGGTTGTAGTAGCTTTTAATATGAGCGAGTACCGCATATTTATGAGGCTGTTCAAAAGTCCCCGAAGCGATATAGTGGTTTTATTAACTACTTTCAGTCTGACTGTGATTTTTGACCTGACTGTAGCTATTGAAATAGGAATGATACTGGCGGTAATATTATTTATGAGAAGGATGGCAGCGGTTTCTAATGTAAGTATTATAACACGCGAGCTTAAGGATGAGGAAGAGGCAGCGGATGTGAACGCAATCCAGAATAAAACGGTGCCCGAGGGTGTTGAAGTTTATGAAATTAACGGTCCGTTCTTTTTCGGGGCAGCAACTAAATTCAAGGAGGTTATGCAGAGTGTTGAGAAGAGACCAAAGGTGATGATATTACGAATGAGGAATGTGCAGGCTGTTGATGCAACCGGACTGAATTTACTGAGTGAAATTATAAAGGAGAATAAGAAGGAGGGGATCCATCTTATATTGTCCGGCGTTCATGCACAGCCGTTATTTGCCCTTACGCAATACAATATAATGGATGAAGTAGGCGAAGAGAACATATTCGGAAATATTGATGATTCACTGGACAGAGCACGTATAATACTGGGATTGACCGCCGTAGGGAGACCAAAGGATTTTAAATCTGAAGTGAAACGGGAGATGAAGTAATTGCCGGGGCTAAGCTGCTGCGCGCCTGGTGGAGAGCCGGATTATTCGGATCAGCTTCTGAGGCTTATTTAACTTATACTGATCTGTGATGATTGATTCATCTCATCTGTTCTATCTTCAGAAACGGTAACCCCTCAAATTATTGCTTATGTTAAATAATTAATGCAAATTACGAGCATAGAATTTTACTTATGTATTTTTTTCAGGGTAATTTAAGTTAATACCCGTTCCTGGTGTGCATAGTTAAACTATGGGAGGTAGTTCTATGATCAGGAAACTTTTCTATTCCCTGTCCGCAGTTCTTATGAGCGCCGCACTTCTGTTTCCGCAGAATGACAACGGAGACAAATCACCATTCAC
Organism: uncultured Actinomycetota bacterium; assembly: GCA_963835405.1. Lineage (GTDB taxonomy): Bacteria > Actinomycetota > Actinomycetes > JAFAQI01 > JAFAQI01 > CAWIFV01. The sequence goes on along the minus strand of CAWIFV010000006.1, from coordinate 7,700 downwards.
TGAATCTGCAAGAGATATTCAAATTAATACGCTGTCTATGTGGGACCTGATGTTTTCATTTAATGTTACAAATGCAACAGGTGCTTCCGGGAATGCAGGTGCTGAGTTTGACGGCACTTATTTATATACGACAAGGTGGGCATCGAACCTCATTCATAAATTTGATATTTCGGGTAATCTTGTAGAGGAATTCTCTATACCGGGTGTAACCGGATTAAGGGATTTAGCTTTTGACGGCACGTATATGTACGGAGGTGCAGCGGCAAATACAATTTACCAGATGGATTTTAATACGAAAACTCTTATCGGGACGATTTCAAGTCCTGTAACAGTCAGATTTATAGCCTACGATGAAATAAATGACGGATTCTGGTGCGGAAGCTGGGCAGATAATCCGACATTGGTAAGCAGGACAGGACAAACCCTTAACTCCTTCTCGACCGGTTTAACAAACCAGTACGGGGCAGCTTTTGACAACGTAAGTCCCGGCGGAAGCTATCTCTGGATGTTCGATCAGGGCGGGGGGAATTGTCCGGGCAGCCTGATGATTTATCAATTTGATATATTATCCGGAACATTCACCGGAGTATCCCACGATGCCTGTATCGACCTTACCGACGGCATTGCCGGTGGATTATTTTCAACAATAGATTACGTGGCCGGAAACTTTTTAATAGGCGGTATAATGCAGAGTAATTCCGGACTTGACGATACATTTTTTTTATATGATATCGGTGACTGTAGTGTGGCCCCTCCTTCAAATCCTGATCCTCCTGCCTGGGCTCAAAACGTACCGATTGATTTAGTTCAGCTGAGCTGGAGCAATAGTCCCGGCGACATAGTGAGCGAATTATATTTCGGAACAAACCCCGATAGCTTGACTGTGGTACAAGGAGGCGGGCCGGATTCATCCTGGAATATAACTTCGAATTATTTACCGCTTGAGTATCTTACAACGTACTACTGGATGGTAATCAATTATGGTACACCCTGCCATCCAACAACTGCAGAATGGAGTTTTACAACTGAGCCTGACCCTACGCCGGTAGAATTGATTTTGTTCCGTGCTGATTTTTTGAACGGTAAGGTGATTCTCTCCTGGTCGACAGCATCGGAAACAAATAATAAGGGATTTGAAGTAGAAAGAAAAATAAGCAGCAGGCAGAATGCAGAAGGCAGTCAGTGGGAGAGGATTGGATTTATCGGGGGGAATGGAACCACATCAGAGCAGAATGCATATTCATTTATTGATAAGAATGTGGCTGCAGGAAAATATTCCTACAGGTTAAGGCAAATCGACTTTGACGGGAGCTTTAAATTCTCGGATGAAATTAAAGTCATAGTTAATATGGGTTATGATTTTAATTTAAGCCAGAACTATCCGAATCCCTTTAATCCTGCAACCAATATAAGATATGAAATTCCATATTCCGGTATCGTTACAGTAAAAATTTATGATGTTCTGGGGAAAGACATTGCAACTCTGGTAAATGAGGAGAAACCGGCAGGGAGTTATTCGCTGACGTTCGATGGGAGCAGGCTGTCCGGAGGGGTATATTTTTATCAGCTGAAGGCCGGAAGTTTAGTAATGAATCGCAAAATGATTTTGCTGAGATAGCTTTCGTGTATTAATAATAGGGAATGGAACTGTACGTCAAAGTAATTTATTTTTATAATATTTATGCTGTACGAAATATAGTTTTAAATACATAAAAAGAAATATTTATGAGCAATAAGAACATTCCGTACCAGACAATAGATTGGTCCGGAATTCCCAAAACAGAATATAAAGGTGAAACGGGAACTGCCTGCTGGCAGACTTTTGAATTTCCTGGATTAAGGATCCGGCTGGTTGAATACAGCAAGGGTTACAAAGCTGATCATTGGTGTGAAAAAGGACATTTTGTTTATTGCCTGGAAGGAAGCTTTACCAATGAACTTAAAAATGGAAAGGAAGTGACGTTAAAACCGGGTATGTCATACATTGTATCCGACAAACTGAGTTCTCACCGGTCAGTTACAAAAGAAGGGGTGAAATTATTAATAGTTGATGGTGATTTCTTAAAATTAAAAGAGTAACCGGCACTGATGCTTGAAACTTAGGGGGCTTTACTTAATGATAAACCGTTAAAACGATTAATGTTTTATCTTCGTTATGCAAGAAGGAGATAACTAAAAAGTAATTATGATTTAAAATGGAACACAAATTTAACAGATCAAATAGATCCTCCCAGTAAAATTATTTCTAAGGAAAGAATAAAAATAGGGAGCCGAAGCTCCCATAAAATCACAGGAAAACAATATAACACGATACTATTTCATCAGGATCATTTTTTGAGTACTCCTGAAACCGGCTGTACTGATGGTGTAGAAATAAATTCCGCTGGCGAGGTTCTCAGCATTAAAATCAACAGCGTATGAACCGGCAGAAAGATCCTGGTTTACCAGGGTTGAAACTTCCTTCCCCAGCAGATTATAAACTTTAAGAGTTACAAACTCCTTTTTACGTATTGCGAAAGCTATCCTGGTTGATGGATTAAATGGGTTCGGATAGTTCTGACGTAATTCATAATTATAAATACTGTTATTTCCTGTTTCTCTTATCGCGGTAGCATTCGGCCACTGTATATCGGTAAAATTCGTGTTATGCGTAAAGTCCTGTACAAAATCACCATCCGAAGAGCTGAAAGCCAGTCTCCAGGCGTGGTCTGCAGGCGGGGCATCATACATACCATTACCGTTAAAATCCGCATAGAAATCAATGTTGTAAGCATGCTCGAGTTCAATTTCAGGTATGTAAATCGTAAAATCCTGAACCAGTATTGCTGGTAAAGACACCCTGCCGATTTCCACCTGGTTATCCTGCCTTACAACCCTGAGTTCAAAAAGCTGGCCTAGATGAGGTGTCATTGCAAAGAAATTTACAGTGAGCAAATATTTCCAGTTAATGTCAGTGAAGTTGGTATTGTGGCTGAAATCCAGAGTCTCATCCCCGGAGTTGTCTGCAAAATCAACCCTCCAGGCATGATCAGTGGGAGGAGTATCATATAAACCGTTGCCGTTCAGATCGGCATAAAACTCAACTTTATATTCATTATTTAATTTTAACCCGGGAATTTGTACAGTGAAGTCAGCAGAAGATATTGAAGGTATTTTGATCCTGCCCACTTCTTTATTTGTGAGATTATCTTCCACCCTGAGCTCCAGCATCTGACCGACATGCGGTGTCATATTTGAAAAATTCATCGTGAACATGTACACCCATTTTATATCCGTGAAATTTGTGTTGTGGGAAAAATTCAGCTCATCATTACCGGCAGCATTATCCAGTTCTAATCTCCATGCATGATCCGACGGAGGCGTATCATACAATCCATTAGAATTTACATCAGCAAAGAAATCAATGAAATAACTTCTTCCTGCCGTGACTGCATCAAGTACAATATCAAAATCAGCCGTAGTAACCTGCTGTATTGTTCTTCCCGTTTCTTTCATCGTGCCTTTGTCAACTACTCTCAAATAAAGATTCTGATTCAGATGAGGCGACATTCCGGTAAAATGAATGGTTACATTTGAATTGGGATTTGAAAAACCGGTAACGGTACTGAATAACATCAATAAGATGATTACCGGAAATCTAAAGATAAGATTTCTGTCGGTTTTCATATTAACCTCCATAATGATTGTTTATAAATTATTCCTAATTGTCTAAAGCACCTTTATCTATCCACGAAGCAATTGAATCTATCAGATCGGCAGACAGAGGTTCGCGGTTAAGCGGCATCCTTGGAGACACTTCACCTTTGAGAATTTTAATCAACAAGCTTTGTGAACTATTACCGGGAGCAACCCTCTTGTATTGCGGAAAAAGTACACTCTGCACATTTACAAGGTTTGAAAAAGAACTTCCTTCGGTGAGTAAAAGATCTGCCTGGTTGTTGGTTGGTCCGTGGCAGCCGGATAATGCACAACTCTGACTGAATACAGTTGTCTGTATTACACTCAGTTTAATAAGACTGTTGTTCTGACCCGCGTCCGGCGGCGAAGGTTCTGCCGGGTTATCACTTGAACATCCCCAGTAGGTTGTTAGAAGTACAAATAAGATTGAAGATAAAATTCCTGCTTTTTTCATTTTCGTCCTGTCGTATCTGTTTAAATCCATAGTTACCGGTACATTTAAAAGATGACATGGCAGGAAAGTTCAGGTATTAGAGGATCGATCTTATCAAACATTAAGCACTACAAAACATATCGATCAGAAACACACTTTTGTTTATCAGTAATCAGGCACGATTGTCACTTTTGAGATTTACTCTTTACTAAATATTCAAACAACTTTTCAGAAACATAAATGGAAGGTACGGAAATGCAGGGTGTAAAATTTTTCATAGTTAGTTCAGCAATTAATTCATTTCTTTTAGCAATTTTATTTTTATTTATATCAGTGCCCGGTTTACATGCTCAGTCAAATATTGATATATTTAAGAATACATGGTATGGTTTTAACACAGGCAATTTTGACAACGGCAGATATCCCACATCCATTAAGACTGCGGATCTCGATAGTGACGGGGACCCGGATGCAGTGGTATCCGAAGCGCCGTTTGGAAATGGTTTTGCCGCTTTGTTCAACGATGGCAATGGTTTTTACGGTGCGCCGGTGCATTACACCTCCCCGAAACCTTCCAGGGATATTTTAGTCTCCGATCTTAATAATGATACCCACCCGGATCTAGTCGTGTCGAATACCGGTGCAAACTCGGAGGGAAATAGTGTGTCAGTATTTATCAATAATGGTGACGGCACATTTTCTTCTGCGGTTAGTTATAATGTGGGTACAGGGCCTGTCGGGTTAACCTCAGCTGATTTTGACAATGACGGAGATAATGATCTGGCAGCGGCGAATTATGGATTTAACGGACAGGGGAATACAATCTCAATACTATTAAACAATGGAAACGGGACTTTCAGTAATCAGTTAATATTTCCCGCCGGAACAGGACCGTATAAAATAGCTTCCGCTTTAATCAATAATGATAATCTGCCTGATATAGTTGTTGCCGACGCAGATCAAAGAATGAATGTATTAGTTAATTCAGGCGGGAACGACTTTAGTAATAAAACCGAATATAATGTATTCAGCCAGTTTGCGGGAGATTTTTTCCAGTCTGTGTCGCTTGCTGATATAGACAATGACGGAGATATTGATGCGTGTTATTCAAGCACGGCCTCCGGTGTCAACTTTAATTCTGCTATCGCCCTATTCAGAAACAATGGGGACGGGACGTTCGGATCTCCTGAAGGAATAGAATTATCAGCTTTTACGGGTGGTTCTGTGGATATTGAAATCTCGGACCTGAACGGTGACGGATGGAAAGATATTGTTGGTGACTCCTACAGCGGAAGGAATACTGATGGCTTTCAGGTGTTGAAGAACAATGGTTCGGGCGGTTTTCTCCCGGCTTCTCTCTATCCCGCAGGTCAGGGTACTTTCAATATTGCACTTGCGGATGTAAACAACGACGGGACTACAGATGTTCTTACTGCGGATAATTATTCTATGGAAATAACGGTTAGGCCTAATCCCGGGGATGGGATATTCTTTACTCCGCCGCCTTACACCACAAATCCCATAGCAGGTTCGCTGGATGCTGCGGATATTGACCTTGACGGTGATCTTGATGTTGTCACGTCTGCCTGGGGTCGTGCAGCTACCGGCTCCCAGGTTGCTGTTCTTAAGAATAATGGAGATGGTTCGTTCGCGAATGCGGTAACTTATATTGAGAGAAGCGGGGGAGTTCAGGCTAAATTCCGGGATTTAAACAATGACGGTTATCCTGATTTAATATTTGCCACCTCGATAAGTTCCCCGCCTTATGATTTTCATACTGCGATAAATAACGGTGACGGAACCTTCGGCACTATTCAAACCTGGCCGGTTGGTGCCTGCGGATGGTCTGACATAGACGCATTCGATATTGACAACGACGGTGATCTTGATGCGGTTATTACTGAATGGCTGGGGTGTATTGGTGTACCTGAATCTGCCAAAAGGTTATTTGTAAGTAAAAATAATGGCGATGGCACTTTCGCTCCGGCCACTTATATAATCATCGATCCCTTCCCATCTACTATTGCCGGTGCAGATTTGAATGGCGATGGTATTATTGATCTCGTTACGGGTCATTCCAATTCAGTTGACGTGCTGATCGGGATTGGTAATGGACAATTTCAGAGCCAGGCAGCTTATGCTACAGAGTTGAATCCTCAGGATATTGTAATCGAAGATTTTAATAACGATGAAATAAAGGACATTGCCGTAAGCACTTTCTCTAATGTTTCAGGAATGTCTGTGTTAACCGGTAATGGAGACGGTACTTTCCAACCGGCCCAAAATTACGACGGTGCATATTCTCCCGACCTGCTGAATGTTGCCGGCATTGCTTCGGGTGATGTTGACGGCGATGGATTCAAGGATATTATGGTTGCTAATGAGGCATCTAATGATTTATCTGTTTACTTCAATAATGGTGACGGAACTTTTAATTACAGAATGAGAGTCGGTGTATACTGGGGGGCAACATCTCCTGTATTTGCTGATTTCTCCGGGGACGGGATTAAAGATCTTGCAGCTTTAATAACTTTACCTCCCAGCGGCCTGACCAGCGCGGTTGCGGTTATCGAAGGAAAGTATGCTGTGGTGCCGGTGGAACTGGTATCTTTTAATGCTGTTATGAACGGTACCGCTGCTGAATTAAGCTGGACTACATCTACAGAGACTAACAATAAAGGCTTCTACATAGAAAGGAAATCAGCGGCCGGCTGGGAACAGATCGGCTATGTAAATGGAAACGGCACAACTGCTCAAAATCATAATTACATATACCTGGATAATTTGCAGGGTATTAATATTAATAATACTATATATTACAGATTAAAACAGATCGATTTTAGGGGGAGTTTTCAATACTCGAAACAAATTGAATTAAGATTTAACCCTGACAGATTTTCCTTGAGTCAGAATTATCCTAATCCTTTCAATCCCGCTACCACAATCAAATTCACTCTGACAGAGGAAGGTCTGGTACAATTAAAAGTTTATGACATTCTCGGAAATGAAGTAAAATCTTTAGTGAATGAACGCAGGAGTCCCGGAACCTATGACATTAATTTCGATGCATCGCAATTATCTTCTGGTGTATATTTATATACCCTGAGAACAGGTAATTATTATTCTACAAAGAAAATGATTTTGATGAAATGAGCGCCATTTGGCACCTCAAAAATGGATAAATTAAATAAAACAATTGAGGTGCTAAATGAAAATCAAAAGAAGAGCCTTAACAGGCATCAATAAAAAGTTCGGAAGGAGAGTTCATCTGGGAATTAGAAAACTCATATGAACTCTCTCCGAAAATCAGTCAACTAATATTGTGGACAGCAAAAGAATGTTTACTGAAAGAGAACAGTTTAAGAGAAGGTCAGATAGAAGTAACAGCCATAGAGATTGAAGAGCGGGCAGGAAAAACGATTGAAAAGATGGAGAAGAAAAAGGATACGGCTAACAACAGATAATGGGATAGAAGATCTGGAGATACGGCAGGAATATGGAAGGATAGAGCTAAGGAGAAAAAAGATAATCAGGATAACAGAAGAAGCGTTAGAACAAAGAGCAATATTAAGCCAGGAAGATATAAGTA